>CAYXVR010000027.1:23017-81708 GCA_964468635.1 uncultured Nannocystaceae bacterium | reverse complement strand
GGCCCCCACGCCGCCGCCATGGGCGGCGGTCCAGGCCTGCTGCTGGTGGAAAGCACGGTCAGGAATGCGAACGAGACCGTCGAAACCATGGGCGAGGCGAGCATACGGCAAGTTCCCCCGTATCGGATACGCCGGGGCGACGTAGAGCGGATCGTCGATCCGTTCTGCTACCATCCACTGCGATGATCCGACGCATCGGACTTCTCGCGCTCACGTGCTCGCTCGCCATGCCGGGATGCGGCGGCGGCTCGAAGGATGCCACCGCCACCGCGGCCAAAGCGGCGGACGACGGCAAGACGCCGGTCGACGATACGAAGGCAGCGGACGACGGAAAGGCAGCCGACGACGCGAAGGCAGCGGACGACGGCAAGGCGGCCGACGATGCGAAGGCGGCGGCCGACGACGCGAAGGCGGCCGACGACGCGAAGGCGGCCGAGGGCGGCGAGGCGGCGGACGACGCGAAGGCGGCGGACGACGCGAAGGCGGCCGACGAGGGCAAGGCGGCCGACGACGCGGGTGCGCCCGCGGATCCCAAGGCGCTCACCACCGAGATCCAGACGAAGAAGACGACCGACGAACGCGCCCTCGCGGCGCTCGCCGAGCTCGAGACCACGGGCGCCAAGCCGCGCGACCTCGCGAAGGCCGCGACCACGCGCGGCACGAAGCTCTTCGACGATCCCGAGCGCGCGAAGAAGTTCTTCGAGTGGGCCGCGGCGAAGGACCCGAAGTACCCCGATCCGCTCTTCCACCTCGCGAAGCAGGCCTGCGTCGTCGGCGACGTCGATCCGTGCAAGGCGTACCTGCTGCAGGTGTCCGAGCGCGGCGGCAAGAAGTTGCTCGCGCAGATCGACTTCGATCCGATGTGGGAGATCGTGAAGGACGACCCCGACATCAAGAAGCTGCTGCAGTGACGGACGCGCCGGACAAGATCGGCGTGCTGTTCGTCTGCCACGCGAACATCTGCCGCTCCCCCCTCGCCGAGGGGATCTTCGCCCACCTCGTGCGCGAGGCCGGCCTGCAGGACCGCTTCACGATCGACAGCGCCGGCTGCTGGGCCGACGAGGGCAGCGATCCGCATCCGTTGTCCGTGATGGTCGCGGGCCACCACGGCATCGACCTGCGCATGCTCGTCGGGCGCTCGCGCTGCATCGTGCCCAACGATCTGCATCGCTTCGATCACGTGCTCGCGATGGATCGGGCCAATCTCGCCGACCTCCAGCGCCTGCGCCGGCTCTCCGCGTTCGGCCCCGTGCAGGAGGGCAAGGCGCGCGTGCGACTGATGCGGGCGGTCGAGCGCCCCGACGTCGAGGGCCGCGACGCCGACGTGCCCGATCCGATCGGTCGCGGCGAGTCGGTCTACGAGAGCACGTACGCGATCCTCGAGCGCGCCTGCACGGCGCTCCTGCGCGAGCTGACCTAGGCCGCGCGGACCTGCCGGACCGGCGTCCACCAGCGCTCGCACGCGCGGAACCACCGGTTCGGATCGAGCACCGCGCGGGCCCACGCGATGCGGCGGGGATCCGGGCCGGTGTCGTACGGCAGGCCGTGCACGCGCTCGACGAGCGCCGAGCTCGGCACGACGGGCGGCAGCGCGCCGCCGAGGCCCGCCCACGCTTCCCACGCGGCGACGTCGAGATCGGCGACGACGGCGATGCCCTGTGCGAGCGCCTCGAGCCCCGTACGACCGAGACCGTCGGTCAGCACGAGGTGCGCACGTCGCTGGCGCTGCAACACGAGCGAGTGCGGACGCCCGCACAGCACGTCCACGCGCACGTCGGTCGTCTCGCGCGCTGCAGCTTCGGCGCGCTCGACCAGCGCCTCGAGCTTCGGCACCTCGCGCAGCGGTCGCAGGCTCGACGCGAAGACGATGCGCTCCGTCTTGCGCACGCGCGGCCGCGTTCCGTTGGCCTGCGGCAGCCACGGCGCGCGCCAGAAGGGCACGAACGGCGGGACGAGCTCCGCGCCGGGCACGAGCTTGCCGAGCGGAGTCGTGGTCACGATCGGCCACCCGTGGGCCTTCGCGGCCGCGACGATCTCGCGCGCACGCACGACGTTCGGCACCGCATCGCACTGCAGCACGACCGGCACGCCCGAGGCGATGCGCGCATGCGCCTTCGCGTCGAGCAGCCCGATCTGGCTCGGCAGCAGATCGACGAAGTGGAACGCATCGGCGTTCGCGATCAGCGTGGCGATCTCCTGCCCGCCGTCGTAGATCTCCGCGACGTCGGTGGGCCACCGCAGATCCGCGCGCGGCTCGAACGTCACCACCCGCACGTCGTGACCGCCGCGACGCAGCTCGGTCGCGAGCCCACACCACGCGCCCGCGACGTCGCGACGGGCCAGCACGAGCACTCGCATTCCCACGAAATGGATGCGTAACGCCGCCGACCTCGTCCGCCAGCACTGGCCCGCAAAGGACCTCCTTCACCGCACGATCACGCCCGCGTACCCGACGACGCGCTCGAAGTCGCCCGATGCTTCGCCCGAGTGGCCGTAGCGCACGAGCGTCGCCGTCGTCGAGCCGCGCGCGGCCGCCGAAAAAAGCGCGACCGTCGTGGGCACGTAGCCGCACATCGAGATCCGCTCGCGCTCCACGACGCCGTGCAGTCCCGCGGGATCGAGCGCGAGCACGCGCTCGAGCGCGAGCCGATCGCGCGCCGCCGCGACCTCGGCCGACACGTAATGGGACATGTCCGTGCTCGCGACGACGAGCACGTCGCCACCCACCTTCGCGATCGCGCGCGCGATGCCCTCGCCCAGCGCGCGGCACTCGGGCACCGACAGCCGCGCGAGACAGATCGGCACGATGCGGGCGTCCGGCCGGCGCGCCATCAAGAGCGGCAGGTGCACCTCGATGGCGTGCTCGCGCAGGTGTGCATCCGCATCGAGCTCGAGCGTCGTCTCGGCGAGCAACGCGGTGCGCAGCTCGTCGTCGATCGCCACGCGCCCTCCGGGGATCGTCCAGGCACCGCCGGACCACAGCGACGCGCGCACGCCCAGCCCGGTGTGGTTGGGGCACAGGAGGATCACGCGCGCGGGCACGTCGACGCGCGCCCACGTCTCGGCTGCGATCGATCCGCTGTACACGTAGCCCGCGTGCGGCCCGACGAGCACGAGCGCGGGGCTCGGCTGCGGCGCGCCCATGCGCTCGGCGACCTCGGCGGCGAGCCGGCCGGCATCCGCGGGATAGAACCGTCCGGCGACCGCGGCCGAACGCTCGCGCACGCTCACGGCTCCTCCACCACCAGCTCGATGTTGCGATCCACGTCGGTGAACACCTGCTCCTGCCCGGACGCGGGCCAGTACACGCGCACCTCCGCGATCGGTTCGTTGCCGACCGCGATGCCGAAGTGGGCGATGCGCTCGCTCTGCCCCATGTAGTGACCGGCCGCCCCGATCTCGCGCAGCTGGACGGGCCCGCCCTCGTGCGCACGCATCGTCACGCGCGCGCCGATCCCCTCGCTGTTCGACGTCGATCCGACCGTGCGCACGCGCAGCCAGTCCCCTTCGTTCCCGTTCGTGTTCTGCAGCAGCTCGGGCTCGCCGCAATTCACGGTGACGAACAGGTCGAGATCGCCGTCGTCGTCGTAGTCGAACACGAGCACGCCCCGGCGCTGGCGCGTCTCCACGATGCCCGCCTCGTCCGAGACGTCGGCGAACGCACCCGGCCCCTCGTTGCTCCACAGCCGCATCACCTCTTCGAGGTGCTGCGTGTAGTAGTAGGCGTTGGCCGCGACGAGATCGAGATCGCCGTCGTTGTTCGCATCGAAGAACACCGACCCCCAGCCCCATCCGCTGTCGCCCACGCCGAGCGTGGACTCGACGGCGTGGAACATGCGCGGCCCGACGTTGCGATAGAAGCGGTTCTCGTCCACGACGTCGACCTCCTCCGTGATCGACGTGACGTACCAGTCGAGGTCGCCGTCGTTGTCGTAGTCGCCGAGCGCGGAGCCCATGCCGTTCTGATCGCGACCGACGCCCGCGTCCACGGTGCCGTCGACGAAGGTGCCGTCGCCCTGGTTCCAGAAGAGCCGGCTCGTCGCGAAGTCGGACGCGATCGTGAGGTCGGGCCACCCGTCGCCGTCGAGGTCGGCGAACGCGGGCGAGAACGAGTACGTGCCCGGCAGGTCGAGCGGCGTCTCGGCCCACACGTGGTCGACGTTCACGCCCGCCTCGTCCGTGACGTCCTCGAAGTGCCCCGGTGCGTCCTCGCCGAGGTTGTGCAGCAGCCGCGAGTGCGACGGCACGTCGCCGAGACCCGCGATCGTGCGCCACTCGCCGACGTACAGGTCGACGTATCCGTCGAGGTCGTAGTCGCCCACCCCGATCGACGTGCCGACGTGCACCTCGCTGGTCTCGAGCGCCGCGCCGCGAGCCACCGCCTCCTCCGTGAACGTGCCGGTGCCGTCGTTGATCCACAGGTGGTAGCGGTACCCGCCGATCGACGCGACGTAGAGATCGAGATCGCCGTCGTCGTCGACGTCGGCGAACGAGGCCCCCGAGCCGTGCACGACGACGTCGAGGCCGCTCGCCGCGGTGACGTCGGTGAACGTGCCGTCGCCCTCGTTGTGGAACAGGATGTCCGTCGCTGCGGTGCGCGTGACGAACAGATCGTCGCGCCCGTCGCCGTCGACATCGCCGACCGCAGCGCCCGCGATCATCCGCTCCGGCGTGCAGAATCCGTACTCCCCCGGTCCGATCTGATCGATGAGGCAGTTCGGCGACGACTGGAGCACGCCCTGCACGTAGCCGACGCCGGCCGCCGCGGTGACGTCGACGAACACCGCGACGTCGGGTGGATCGGACGGGTCGCCGAGCACACCGCCGCTCGTCGATTCGCCGGGCGCCGCGCTGGTCGTGCCGGGCCCGCTCGACTCGCCCGGCGTCGGGCTCGCGTCGTCGCGCGCGGCGGACGAGGTGTCCGTGCCGTCCGAGGCCGCGGCGCTCGTGCCGACCGGTCCGTCGCTCCCGCCCGTCGTGCCCGTGCCGATCGCGAGCGCACCGTCGTCGCCGCATGCGGCGGCCAGCGCCACCACGGCGACGAGCCGACGACCTCCATCCATGGAGATCACGATATCGCAGTCCGCGGCAGCAGAGTGGGCGAGAGCGCGCTTTGGGCAGAACGCTTGCACAAGCGCGGCGGGTGCAGGACGTTCGGGGCACCGATGCCGCTGCCCCGGTTCCTGCGCTACGTCGCGCCGAACGTCGTCACGGCGACCGGCATGCTGTTCGGACTGCTCTCGCTCGTCGCGAGCTACGAGGGCCGGCTCGTCGATGCCGCGTGGCTCATCATCTGGGCGGTGCTCGTCGATCGATTGGACGGGCTCGTCGCGCGCTCGCTGAAGGCCACGAGCGACTTCGGCGTGCAGATGGACTCGTTCGCGGACGCGATCAACTTCGGCATCGCGCCCGCCTTCCTCGTGTTCGTCACGCTCGAGGATCTGCCGAGCCTCGGCTTCGCGCGCGGAACCGGCCGCGCCGTGCTCATGGCCGCGTGCGGGCTGTGGCCGCTCGCGAACGTCTTCCGGCTCGCGAAGTTCAACGTCGTCACCGACGTGCCCCCGGCCAACGCCGCGATGGAGCGCGGGCCCAAGGTGTTCTTCGGCGTGCCCACCACGCTCGCGGCCGGCGTGCTCGTGATCTGGTACCTCGTGCTGCTGAAGTACGGCGCGCCCGCGGGGCCGCTGCACACCGAGCCGTTCGGGGGCCCGCGCCTGGTCGGCGACGTCACCGTGCCCATCGGCGTGTGGGGCTACGTGCCGGCGGCCATGATCGCCGGCGCGTTCCTCATGGCGTCGAACCTGCCGATCCCGAAGCTGCAGGGCTTCCCGAACAAGGCCTTCACGTTCACCGTGATCGGCTTCGTGCTCGCAGGCTACGTCTGCGGCTTCTCGCGCAGGCTCCCGGAGTTCATGGCGATCATGCCGACGACGTGGCTCGTCGTGTCGCTCGTGTGGAGCCACGTCTCGCCGCGCGCGCGCGGGCTCGTGCCGCCGTCGGTGCTGCCGACGACGGACGCGGGTCCGCTCGAGTCCGAGCGCGAGCGCGAGGCGTGATCGCTCAGACGACGCCGCGCTTCAGGTAGCGCGCGAACGTGCGCGCGTAGACGGCGGGCACCGCGAGCACGAGCGCGGCGAGCAACGCGACGCCCGCACCGTAGACGATGGGACCGCCGGTCGGCGTGAGCAGCAGGTAGCCCGTGGGTGCGCCGCCGAACAGGCCGAGGCCGTCGGCGAGCGCCAGTAGACCCGCGCCGCCGAGCGCCAAGACACCCCACGTGCGTCCGCGCAGCAGGCCCACGAGGCCCGCGATGCCGAGCCCGACCGCGGTGAGCTGCACCGCTTCGGGGCGCGGGGCGAGGCCGTAGAGGATCAGCAGGGGAATCGTGCTGCCCGCCGACTTCACCGCGCGACGCATGAGCACGAGCGACTCCTCCTGGAAATTCCAGCGCTCGGCCGTCGTCTCCGAGTGCTCGTAGCGCGCCGCCATGCCTTCACCGAGCAGCAGCACGGCGACCGCGAGGTGCGTGAATCCGAAGAACGCGATGATCGGCTCCATGCCGACCTTGAAGAGCACGAGGAGCAGGAGCGATCCGAAGTTGCCGACGCCGATCGCGAACCACCGCGCCCAGAACCACTCCGCGCCGAGCGCGAGGAACGCCAGGCCGTAGCAGAGCGCGAGCCCGAGGTAGCAGGCGAACATCTCGTCGGGGCCCAGCCACGCCGTCATCGCGAACTGCGTGACGTAGAAGCCGAGGATGAGAAGGGCAATCGCGCGCCGCAGTCCGACCATGGAACCTCGTCCACGCTAGCCTACGATGGGGGTCCGGCCCGCGCAACGACGGTACGGGCCTGGGATGGGCCCCGTGAAAGAGCGCCGCCGCCGGTCCGTTCGGATAGGGTAGGCATCAGGTCATGGTCATGCCCAAGCCGTCCCCACTCGGTCTCGTCCTGCTGCTGGGTGGGTGCGTGTCCTCGGGACCGCTGCCGGATGCGGTGTCGCCGTCGCGCATCGGCCACGTGGAGTTCATCGGGCCGCGGTGCCCAGAGGTGCGCTCGTGCCTGGTGGGCCAGGTCGTCGCCGCCGAGACCGCGACCCCGCTGCCGCGCGCCGCGGTGTTCCTCGAGCGCGAGGCGGACACGTCGGCCGCGACGCCCGTGCGCATCCTGACCCTCACCGACGATCAAGGCGTGTTCACGGTGGCCGACGCGCCGCTCGGCACCTACCGCCTCGCGATCTACAAGGACGCGCGGCGCATCGAGCGGCACGGCCTCAAGCTCGGCGCGCCCGGCACGACGTTGGTGCCGGTGCGACTGTCCCCGAGTTGATCGATCACCACTCGTAGAAGCCCCGGCCGGATTTCTTGCCGAGTCGTCCCTGCGCGACGAGATCGCGGAGCAGCTGGGGCGGGCGGAAGTGGGCGCCGTCCGGCAGCGCGGTCGAGAGGTACTCGGCGATCGACAGGCGCACGTCGAGCCCGACGAGATCGGTGAGTCGCAGCGGCCCCATCGGGAAGCCGTAGCCGAGGGTCATCGCCTTGTCGATGTCCTCCGCCGTGCCGACGCCCTGCTCGACCATGCGGATCGCTTCGAGCCCGATCACGAGGCCGAGCCGGCTCGTCGCGAATCCGGGTGAATCCTTGATCGTGATGCACTCCTTGCCCATCTTCGCGCCCAGCTCGCGGACGCGCACGACGACGGCGGGATCGGTCGTGTCGGCGACGACGACCTCGAGCAGCTTCATGATGTGCACGGGGTTGAAGAAGTGCATGCCGACGACGCGGCCCGGATCGGGCAGTGCCGCCGCGATCTTCGCGATCGACAGCGAGCTCGTGTTGGTGCCGAGAATGGCCTTCGGATCGGCGTGGCGAGCTGCACGTCCGAGCACGTCGTGCTTGAGCTCGAGGCGCTCGGGCACGGCCTCGATCACGAGATCGACGCCGGCGGCGGCGCGCTCGAGATCCGGCGTGCCCGACAGTCTCGCGAGCGTCGCGTCGCGCGAGGTCGCGTCGATCTTGCCCTTGTCGACGCCGACCTGGAGGTTGCCGCGGATCTTCGCGAGACCGGCGTCCACGCGCGCTTGGTCGATGTCGTACAAGCGCACCGGCATTCCGGCCGCGGCCGCCACCTGGGCGATCCCATGACCCATGGTGCCAGCGCCGAGGACCGCGACCGACGGCGCGCCGTCGGGGGTGAGGGCCGTGGAGTCGGACATGGCGGGGTTATGCCATACGCGATGGGCGGCAGAGGGCGCGACGGCGTGGAGCTGGCCACGCGCGTTTGCGACCGGCGGCTCGACGGTCGGCGCGCGAGGGGCCGAGAGCGGGCCGCACCCTTTCACAAGATCCGGTCTGGTCATACCCTCGACAGGTGACCACCCCCGCACGACGCGGGGACGAAGCAGCCCGCCCCCGCGGGCCGAGGTCGATGTGACCGGACGCGCCGACATCCCGATCGTCCTGTGCTGTGCCGAGGACGACGAGCCCCCGCTCGCGAAGGTCGTCGATCAGCTGCATCGCGAGGGCATGGCGCCGGAGCTCGTCACGGGCGTCGAGCTCGACGTCGGTACGTTCTCCGCGTCCGTCGACGAGGCGCGCGGTCCCGCGCTGTACGTGATCTGTCAGTCGAACTCGCTCGATCGCGCGACGGCGCGGCGGCTCACCGGATTGTTCTCCGCGCGTCGCGGTGCGGGCCAGCGCGTCGTCACCGTCACGTTCCAACCCGGACGACCGCTCGCGATCCTGCCGGCGATCCGCGTGGCGTTCCAGCAGGCGATGCTCGCCGCCGGCGAAGTGCTCGAGGACGCCGCGAGTGGCGGGGCGCACCTGCGCGACGTCGTCGAGTCGATGACGGAGTCGCCCGTCGCGGTCGCGGCCCCGCTCGGCTCGCCGGCGCCCGTCATGCGCGAGGGGCCCGATCCCGATGCCGAACGGCTCGCGCGCGAGCTCGCGGAGGGACTCGCCGAGGCCGAGGCGATCCTCGATCGGCGCGCGGACGATCGTCGTGAGCCCGCGCCGCGTCCGCGTGGTCGGGCCGGGTCCGCGGCGCCGGCGATCGTCGAGACACCTCCGCGTGCGCGGCCCGAGCTCGCACGCGGGCCGCAGCGCTTGCCCGCCGAAGCGATCCCGCGCGCGAGCAACGACGTCCCGCCGATGCCGATGACGCTGTCGGCCGCGCTCGATGCCGTGGTGCCGTCGCACTCCGGCGTGATGCGGGCCGTGGTCGAGACCGATCCCGACACGAGCCGACTGCCACCGCGACCGGAGCGTGCCGAGCCCCCGCGGCTCGTGCGTGCGGCCGAGGAGTCGGGCGGCAATCGCTGGCTGCTCGCGGCGGCCGGCCTCGGGGTCGCGGTGATCCTCGCGCTCGCGCTCCTGCAGATCGTGCAGCCGCGCGAGGAGACGGTCGCCAGCGAGCGCACGCCCGCGGGCACCGAGCGTGCGAAGGTAGACGGCACGTCGCCGGCGAACGCCGGCGTGCAGCCGTCGCCGCCGAGCGCCCCTCCGTTGCCGGTCGCCGAGACGTCGGCGATCGCCGACACGAAGGCGGCGACACCGGCTCCGGGCCCCACCGACGCGCCGCCCTCCCCGAAGACGGAGGCCGCGGTGCCGCCCGAGCCCGACACGGGCAAGCCGTCGTCCGTGCCTCCTGCGCCGCCGGTGACGAGCAAACGCGACGCCGATGCGATCGCGCTCGAGCAGGCCGCGCGGGAGGGCAAGCTCACCGCGCTCGGCAAGCTGTGGGTCGTGAAGGTCGGCACCGACACGACGACGTGGAACGAGGCGGCGGGCAACTGTCGCTCGAAGCTCGTCGCGGGCGTGGGCGGCTTCCGACTGCCGAGCCGCAGCGAGCTGCGTCGGTTGCGTTCGGCGAAGGTGCTCGGCGGCGCGAGCTACTGGTCGCGCGACAAGGGCGAGGCCGGCGACGAGGCCTTCACGGTGGACGGCAGCTCGGGCAACGAGGTCGTCTACCTGCTCGAAGAGCCGAACGGCGCCGCGATCTGCGTGCGCAATCGCTGACGGCTCACCACAACCGCACGAGCTTCGCGCCCGCGTAGTAGTGGCCGAGGATGTCCTTGTAGGTCTTGCCCGCGCGCGCCATGCCCATCGCGCCGTGCTGACACAGGCCGACGCCGTGGCCGTGGCCGCCGCCGAGCAACACGATGCGGCCCGACTCGCGCTCGGGCAGCACGACGAACATCGAGCTCTTGAGCCCGCCGAGCGCCCGGCGGATCCGGAGCTCGCCCGCGACCTCGACGGCGCCGTGCTTGCCGACCACGCGGATCCGCGCGGCGCGTCCGCTCTTGCCGCGCGAGAGCACGTCGATCGCCGTCACCGAGCCGAGCGCTTCGCCCACGCCGGGGTTGTGGCGCAGCGCATCGGGATCGAGCTCCGCACGCCAGCGATACGCATCGTTGCCGGTGTCGTTCTCGGGGCGGCTGTGGCTCTTCGGGCGCGCGCGCAGGAACGCCTCGATGTTGTCGTCGTCGATGCCTTTCGCGAAGCGCTCGTCCAACAGCGGGTCGGGTCGTCCGCGCAGCTGGGGATCGGGCGCGCTCGGCCACACGACGTCGTTGTCCTCGCCGTGGCCGCCACTGTTCGCGCTGTAGACGGTGTCGACGAGCTGCATGCCGGTGGGGCGCATCGCGACCCACCCGGCGGTCGTGCGCACGGCTTTCGTCGTGCGCTCGTGCTCGCGCATGCGTCCGGCGTACACCTGGCAGTGCTGCTCCGAGCAGAGCAGGAACGGATCGTCGAGGTGGCGCGTGCCGATCTTCGCGACGAGCTGCCCGCGCGCCGCGAGGGCCTGGGCCTCGAGCGCTGCCATCGGTGCGCTCGCGAAGATCTCGGCGGGCACGAGGCCCGCGAGCAGATCGATCTCGCCCACGAGGTTCGCGACGGCGAGCTTGCCGTGGCGATCGATCGCGACGTAGACGCTCCCTCGGTACTCGCGCGCCTCGAGCTTGCCGTGCGACTTCGATCCCGCCGCACCGTCGTGGGGCACGTCGAGCACGGTGATGGGGCCGCCATCGGCGGCCGCGAACCAGAGCACGCCTTCGGCGGTGATGCGCAGGCCCGATTCGCCGTCGGTCGCCAGCATGGCGCCCGAGCTGCGCTGGCCGACGAGCGGGTGGAGCTTGCCGAGCGCGCCGTGACGCTGGCGCGCGATCTCGGCCTGGCGCAGCGCCTCGGCCTCGCTCGAGAAATCGCCGGACACGATCGCGATGCGGCGGTTGTCGAGCACGCGACCGGCGACGCCGAACACGGTGCCGAGCTCGTGGTCGCTCGGGTCGTGGCCGCGCTCGCGCCACCGCTCGATGGCCTGATCGATCGCGCGCGGCTTGGGGCCGACGAGCTCCTCGAGCACGATGGACCAGCGTTGCTTGGCAGGCTTGCCGCGCACGAGCGTGATCGCGAAGCGCTTGCCGCCCGCGACCGTCGTGCCGCCCGCGCCCGAGGGCAGCACGAGCAGCCCGCCCTTCGCCTCCAGCGTGACGGTGTCGACGTTCTGCAGGAGGCCGACGCTGATCTGGGGCTGACCGCGATCGTCGAAGTGGAACTGGTTGCTGTAGAGCAGCTTCAGACGATCGGCGAGGCTCCGATCGGACGCGAGTGCGCGACCGCTCCACGAGAACGAAGGGGCCGCGACGGCGGTCGCGGCGGTGCCGGAGAGGAAGGCGCGACGGTGCATGGGGCCCGCGCATGTCCGCAGGGAAGGGCCCCGGAAGTCGAGTTTCCGGCGAATCAGGTCGGTCGGACGGGCCCGCGCAGCGCCGGCTTCGGGGCGGTGCGCGTGACGTAGGCGAGGTTCATCAGGTTGATGACGAAGTGCGCCGCCACGGCGGCGCCGAGGTTGCCGGTCCACACGGTGAGGCCCGCGAACGCGACCCCGATGCCGAACGAGCTCGCGGTCCATGGCCACAGCGTGCGCTTGGGCGGGATGTGCAGGAGCGCGAACACCAGGCTGCTGGGCCACAGGCCCCACGCGTCGAGCATCGCGCCGCGGAACAGCACTTCTTCGGCGAGCGACGACGTCGCGGCGAGCAGCACGAGCTCACCGCCCCTCGGGCGCCCGAAGATCGCGCGGAACTCCGCGTGCAGCTCGGGCAGCCACGGCATGCGCACCTCGAGCGCGCGGAAGAGCTGCACCGTCGCGAGGCCGAACGCGACGCCGACGAGCGGCGTCCACACGAGCGTGGTCCAGTGCTGGGCGGGGTCGAGCCGCCAGACGTCGTTGGTGTCCTGGCTCGTCGCGTGCCAGAAGAAGCCCACGAGCAGCACGACGCCGTAGAAGCTCGCGACGGTCCTTGCGCGGGCGGGGGCGTCACCGGGCGTGCTGAAGAACCGCGTGCCCACGACCGGTCGAGCATAGCGGACCGAGGACGGCGGGGCGTGCGCGCTTCACATTGGCGTCGTGCAGTCGTTCGGCGACGGCGTCTCGTTGACGACCCAGCCTTCGCCGGTGCGCGCAATCGTCTGGGAATCGTTGCTGCCCGTGACGGCCGGCGTCGCGACGTCGCCGTTCTCGTCGAGGAGCTCGTTCGGATTCGACTCGCCGTAGACGACCGCGTCCACCGGCACGCTCGTGGCGGTGATGTCCTCGGGCGGCCCCAGGAAGAGCGCGATGCCGTCCGCGACGCTGCCGTCGGGATTCTGCAGGTCGGGCTCGAGATTGTCGCTCTGCGCGAATGCGGGCGAGTAGTTCAGCTGGCCGACGGTGGGCCCGCCGACGACGAAGCAACCGTGGCCGCTGAGCGTGCCGTCGAGCTGCAGCGTGCCGTAGGCGTAGTCCTCGCCGCCCCAACCGAGCGAGTAGCCCGAGAGGTCGATGTCGTCGTCGCACGGGCTCGTGATCGCGATCCACTCGAGAGCGTCGTCGCGGCCCATCAGGTCGAACGCGATCTCGTTGAGCTGCGGATGGCAGGTGGGCGTGCCGGTGTCGCCGGTGCTCGACTCGCCTTCGCTCGTCGTCGCGTCGTCGGCGTTCGTCGAGCCGCCGGTGTCGGGATCCGTCGCTTCGGTCGCGTCGTCGTCCGGATCGGAATCGGGATCGCCGCTCGGATCGCTCGCGTCGCTGCCGGTGTCGCTCACACCAGTCGCGTCGTCGTCGTCGTCGTCGCCATCGTCGTCGTCGTCGTCGTCGTCATCGTCGTCGTCGTCGTCGTCGTCGCCCGATCCGGTCTGGCTCTCCGTCGGCGAGCCCGAGCACGCCGCGCCCGCGAGCGCGATCACCAGCGGAGACCATCGGAGCCAGACCATGACCCGGGAGCGTAGCCAGGCCCCCGGGCTCCGTCCATCGGGCACGGGTACGGGTACGGGCACGGGCACGGCGAAACAGGCGAGGGAAGCAGCGCACGCGCTGCTTCCCTCGTCTGTTTCGTGCGAAGGGGGGGACTCGAACCCCCACAGATTACTCCACCAGATCCTTAGTCTGGCGCGTCTACCAATTCCGCCACCTTCGCGTGGGGAGCGAGGTGGTAGCACGCTCCCGAATCGGCTTCAAGAGGGGCCGCACGAGGGCGGCGCGCGGCGGCTTTCCGGGGCCTACGGCGTGAGCATCTCGCCGACTTGGTGGAGCCGCAGGACGTTCACGCTCGACCGCTTCTTGATCGGGTGGGCGACCGTGATGACGACGCGCTCGGCGGCGTCGAGGAAGCCGCGCGAGAGGATGGCGTTGTCCATGTCGATGAAGATCGACTCGCCGTCCTCGGACGACGGCGAGAACAGCACCGGGATGACGCCCCAGTACAGCGCGAGCGTCTGGTACGTGTCGGGGTTCGGCGTGAACGCGTAGATCGGCACCTTGGGCCGGTACTCGCTCACCAGCCGCGCGACGCCGCCCGAGACCGTGTACGTGATGATCGCCTTCGTGTCCGGCCACGCGTCCGCCGCGGTGACGGCCGCGAACGCGATCGCGTTCGTCGTATGGCCGAGCTCGAGGTCCACGCGCGCACGATCCCACGCCCGCGGCGCGCCCTCGGTGGAGCGGATGATCTTGTCCATCGTCCGCACCGCGAGCACCGGATGCAGCCCCGTCGCGGTCTCGCCCGACAGCATCACGGTGTGGCTGCCGTCGAGCACCGCGTTCGCGACGTCCGACGCCTCGGCACGCGTGGGCCGCGGCTTGCTGATCATCGACTCGAGCATCTGCGTCGCGGTGATGACGAGCTTGCCGCGGCTGTTCGCGATCTCGATCGCGCGCTTCTGGATGATGGGCACCGCCTCGGGGCCCATCTCGACCCCCAAGTCGCCGCGCGCGATCATGATCCCCTCGGCGTGCTTGATGATCTCGTCGAGGTTCTCGATCGCCTGGGGCTTCTCGATCTTCGCGATCAACGGGCGGATGCGGCCGCGCTCCTGCATGATCGTGCGCGCGACGTCGAGGTCCTCGGGGCGCCGCACGAACGACAGCGCGACCACGTCGACGCCGAGCTCGAGCGCGAAGCGCAGATCGATCTCGTCCTTCTCCGTCAACGCGGGCACCGCGAGCTCGACGCCCGGCAGGTTGATCCCCTTGTTCGACGTCAGGAGGCCCCCCTGCACGACGGTCGTCATGAGCACATGACCGTCGTTGCCGTTGGCCGTGAGCTCGATGTTGCCGTCGTCGAGCAGGATCCGATCACCGACCTTCACGTCCTCGGTGAGTCGCTCGTACGTGGTGGTGACGCGCGCGAGCGCGCCTTGCTGCTCCACGGGATCGGTGGTCTTCGTGCTGATCGCGAGCTTGTGGCCGGTCTCGAGCAGGAAGCCGTCACCGGGGATCTTCCCGATCCGCAGCTTGGGACCCTGCAGGTCCGCGAGGATCGCCACCGCCACGCCGCGCCGGCTCGCCTCCTGCCGGATCGCTCGATACGTACGCGTGTGGTCCTCGTGCGAGCCGTGGCTGAGGTTGAGGCGGCACGCGTTCATGCCGGAATCGATCAGCGCGCCGATCACCTCCGGCGACGAGCTCGCCGGGCCGAGCGTGCAGAGGATCTTGCAGCGCCGCGGAGGCAACAGAGGCTGGGAGCGCATGACGGGAGCATGTCCGAGAATGCCCGTCGCGCGCCATGTCGCCCATGCCGCCACGCGCCGCGAGACTGCCATTTCGCGCCAATCGAGTCGGAAGCCGAGTAACTCAACTCACGCCGACCGTGATCTCGGCGCGTAGACGCCCCGAAGCCCGGTCAGCGCGATGGATCCGACCCTTCCGGCCATGCACGGCCGGGAGCACCGCACTGGACGAGACCGATCGTCTGCGGCTGCTATACGGGGGGAGGGGCAAACCATGATCCTGAGGAACCATCTTCCAGGGGCCGTCGCGAGCGCACTGACGCTCGTCGCATGCGGCACGGCGAAGAACGACGGCTCGGGCGGCGACGACGGCATCGACGTGCCGACGAGCGGGCTCGACGGCGACAGCACTGCGGCCATCACCGCGGGCGGCGACGACGACGACGGCGCGGGCGAGATCACCGGCGAGACGTCACCCGGCGGCGGGTCGACGACGGCGGACGCCGACGAGCCACCGCCGGTCGTGTGGGACGTCGGTTATCCCGATGCGCCGTACTTCGACTGCGGCGCGCCCACGCACATCTCGTGCGACGGCGCCGGCGAGCTCGATCCGTATCGCACGATGGGACTCAACTGCCCCACGGGTCCGCAGGTCGACGGCGTGTACAACGGCGATCCTCAGTCGCTTTACATCCACGAAGGCGACCTCGGAACGCACGTCCCCGCGCCGTTCCCTCCGCGCGAGGGCGACGCGATGGTGATCATGTCGTCCGGCATCGCGAGCCAGATGCCGATGGCCGGCATGTATGCGTCGACGGACGTCACCGGGTACATCGACGGCGGGTCCGATCTGCCGCCTCCGTTGAACACGCAGGCCGTGTCGCTCACCGAGACGTGCACGGACGACGCGGGGCTCGTCGGCACCGGCGACTGCTCCAACACGATCCAGGCCCAGTGGGAGCAGGGCAACGGCGCGTACGACTACAACGAGCTGCGGTTCACGACCGAGGTGCCGCCCGGCACGTTCGGCTTCAGCTACGACCTCGCGATGTTCTCGACCGAGTATCCGGTCTACTACCAGTCGCAGTTCAACGACATGTACATCGCGTGGCTCGAGTCCGAGCTGTGGACCGGCAACATCTCGTTCGACGAGATGGGCCATCCCATCTCGCTCAACGCCGGCTTCCTCGACTACAAGGATGCGCCCAACGACTTCGACTGCCCGGCGCCGTGCGACGCCCCCGAGCTCGACGGCACCGCGATGATGGATCACGCGGGCACGAAGTGGCTCACGACCACGGCCGGCGTCACACCGGGCGAGGACATCGAGGTCGTGTTCGCGGTGTTCGACCTGTCCGACGGCATCCTCGACACCGTCGTGCTGCTCGACAACTGGCAGTGGGCGTGCGAGGGCGGTCCGCCCACCACGATCCCGGGCTGACGCTACAAGCGTTCGTCCACGAGCGCCGAGAACTCCGACGGCGAGAGCTTCTCGCCGTCGACGACGTACGCCGGGGTCTCGCGCACCTTGTGGGCGCGCGCATCCTCGGCGAGCGCGTCGGCGCGCGTCACCGTCTCCGGATCCGACCAGCAGCGCTCGAGCTCGGCGTGATCGAGGCCGACGTCGCGTGCTGCGGCCTCGAGGTCGACCTGCGCACCGGTGCCCGGCACGTGGGCGAAGAGCCAGCTGTCCATCTGCCAGAACTTGCCCTGGTCGCCGGCGCACAGCGCCGCCCGCAGGAACGAGCACGAGTGGCGCGTCGACGTGCAGCGCATGCGCGGCTGCTGGCCGCGGACGACGCGGAGCTCGTTCGGATGGGCCGCGATCGCCATGCGCGTGCGACTGCTGCCGATGCGGCAGTGCGGACAGCCGTAGTCGGTGTACTCGACGACCGTGAGCTCCGGGTTCTCCGCGCCGATCCACGGCCGGCCTTGCTCGTCGACCCCGGTCGCGAACGGCACGTCGTCGAGCCACAGCACCGACAGCCAGTACGCCGGCACGAAGATGCGCACGACGATCCACAAGAGCGCCGGCATGCCGATGGACGCGATCGCGTCGGCGCGGGTGGCCGGGCGACGCAGCCCGGCGCGCGCGCGCCAGGCGAACGCGAACGTCAGCACGCACGCGACGTGGACGACCTCGCAGAACAAGCACATCGCGCCGACGTGTGCGAGCTCCTCGACGAGCAACAGCACGGATGCGAGCGCGGCGAAGCCCGACAGCGGCAACAGCAACACCGAGCGCCGCCATGCGGCGACCAATATGGCGTAGCCCCCGAGTGCGCCCCAGGCCGGCAGCGGCACGCCGAGGAGCACCGAGAAGCGCGACAGTGTGACCGCGTCGCAGTCGAACGTGGCGCCCACCGTACAGAAGCTCGCCGCCGACGGATCGAGGTACGTGCGCACGTGCAGCGCCTGCAGGGCGCCCGACACGAGCATCACGACCATCGCACCGACGACGCTCGCCCACTCGGGCCGGGCACGCGAGGAAGAGCTCGAGGCCTCGTCGCTCATGACGAGGGCGGAGAATCCCACGGACGGAGCGCCGGCGCCAACTCAGTCGCGGGTCCTTCCCCCTTCCGGTCGCTGCGCGACTCTCAGTCCTCGGTGAGTCGAACGAGGACGGGGCAGTGATCGCTCATGCCGACGATCTCGGCGTCCGGATACGCGTCCGTCGAGCGCAGCGGCGCGCAGCGGTGGCGCGCGCACGCGCCGAGCGGCGTCGCGACGAGCGCATGCGGCTCGTCCCTCGCGAGCGCGCCGCCGACGAACGCGAGGTCGAGCAGCGTCGGCTCCAGCCACGCGTCCCGGCGCTTGCCGTCCCAGTACGCGGAGCAATCGCCCTCGATCGCCAGCGGTCGCAACCCCACCGCGCCGAGCACGAGCGCCAGCTCGTCCCGCTCGCGTGCGGCATCGCCGTCGCCATCGCCGGTCGCGTTGAAGTCGCCGAGCAGGATCACGTCCTCGTCCCCCGCGCCGGGCCCGGACAGCGGCAGGCGAGCGATCACGTCGGCGAGCAGCGCCCACTGCAGACGCCGCAGCGCGTGGCCCTCGGGCATCGCCTTGAGGTGCACGACGACGACGTGGAAGTCGAGTGTCGCCGTGGGCACGCGCAGGTACGCCGACGCGGCCGGACGCACGCGACCGCCGATCTCGAGCGCATGGTGCTCGACGAGATCGCCGACGACCTCGACGCGATCGTCCACCGCGAGGCCGAGCGCCTGTCCGCGCGCGCCGCCGTGACGCGACAGCAACACGCGTCGATCGGGCACGAGCTCCGCGAACGCGACGGGATCGCGGACCTCCTGCACGGCGAGCACGTGCGGATCGATCGCATCGATCCTCTCTCGCACGCGCGCCCGATCGTGCGCGTCGAGGCCCTCGTCGTCGGGGAAGTTGTGCAGGTTCCAGGTCACCACCGCGAGCCGGTCGGCGCGCGTGTCGGGACCGTCGGGCGAGTTGCATCCGCCCGTCGCCCGCCACGCGCGATGGATACCGACCACCGCGAGCACGAGCACGAGCCCGCGCCAGAGCTTCCGCGACCGGCCGCGCGTCATCCGAGGCTACTGTCGACCGCCGCGTGCGGTCGTTGCACGATCAGCCCTCGAATTCGAAGTGCGTGAGATCCACCTGGATCCCCCGCACCAGGCTCGCGACCGACGGCTTGTCGTCCGTGGCGGGGTCCGTGTCGCGGAGCTGGATGTTGTAGACGCCCGACAGCGCGCTCGCGCGCTTCGAGTCGAGCGCGAGCGTCGTGGCGATGACGACCGTGCGGCCGCCGCCCGGCAGCGTCGTGCCGCGCCCGGTCTTGCCGAGCACGACGAGCCCGGGCCCGTCGGGCTCCTCCTTGAACGGCGCCTCCGCCCACAGGTCGGCGATCGCGACCGAGTCCGCGCTCTGCGTCAGCTCGATCTCCACGCGCACGCCCCAGCGCCGTCGCAGCGCGCGGTGGCGGATCGTGTCGAGCAACATGCCGGCATCGAACTCGTAGACGCCGTCGGGATCGAGCCCGCCCATGCTGAACACGGGCATGCCCACGATATACGTCGGCTTGAACGTGTCGTTGTCGGGTGGTTCGCCGCTCGGCGAGCCGACGCCGAGCACGAGGCGCAGCCCCGCGAAGATCGGCGGGTCGAACATCTTCGTCGCGCCGCCCGTTGGCGAGGCGACCGAGCCTTCGGACGAGCGCGGGACGCAGACGCGACGAGCCATGCGAGAGGCTACCGCGCGTACGGCCGCGGCGGGAAGATCCGAGCGCTCACGCGCCGCGGTGATCGATGTGGTGCTTCTTGCGTTCGCGACGCTTGCGGCGACGCTCGGCCTCGCGGAGCTTCCGCTTCGACTTCACGCTCGGCTTCTCGTAGTGGCGTCGGCGCTTGATCTCGCGGAGCACGCCCTCGCTCGCCATGAGCCGCCGCAGCTTGCGGATCGCTCGCTCGACGCCGCGGTCGTCGACCTTCACCTCGAGCGGGCGACCCTGCACGGGCTCGTACTGGGTCTTGTCCGTCGTGGTCGGAGTGGGGCTCGGCGTGGCGGTCTCGGGCGTCGACATCGAAGGCCCGAACGTATAGGGGAGGGTCGGGCGGCGGGTCAAGGCCGCGCGGGCGCGCGAACGCGATCGGTGTCGGCGCCGGGCCCAGCGGTGCGATTACGCACGATCGTCGCCCAGCGCGGCGAGCCGACCACCGTCCACCGCGAGGCTCGCCCCGCTGACGAACGAGGCCCCCGCGAGGAAGACGACGGCCGCGCCGACGTCGGCCGGGCTGCCGATGCGGGCGAGCGGGATGCGGGCGGTGATGGCCGTGCGCAGCGGGCTGCCCTCGACGTAGCGCGGGTCCGTCGGCCAGTCGACGGTGCCCGGCACCACCGCGTTCGCGCGCACGGGCGCGAGCTCGATCGCGAGCGCGCGCGTGGCCATCGCGAGCCCCGCCTTGGCGACGGCGTGATCGAAGTAGCCGCGCACCGGCTGCAGCCCGACGACGTCGAGGATGTTCACGATGCTGCCACCGCTCGCCCGCAATGCCGGCGCGAGCGCGCGTGCGAGCGCGATCGGAGCGACGAGCACGAGCTCGAGCACGCGGTGCAGATCGTCGTCGGTGCGCGTTTCGAACGCGCCGCGCTCGAACGACGCCGCACTGTTCACCAGCAGATCGACGCGGCCACCCGCGGGCCCTGCGGGGTCGAGCACGCGACTGCACAGCTGCGCGCGCGCGTCGGCGTCCACGAGGTCGGCGGCGACGAGGCCGAGCACCGGCGATGCGACACCACGGGCCGCGGCGCGCTCGTCGAGCTCGCGCTGCAGCGCATGCGCAGCGTCATGCGACGTGCGGTGATGGATCCACACGCGATGGCCGGCGTCGACCAGTGCCTCGACGATGCCGCGGCCGACGCGGATCGCTCCGCCGGTCACGAGCGCCACGCTCGCCCCGTCGCTCGGCACGGACGCGCCCACGGTCACGGACGCGAGAGTAGCCGATCACCGCGGCCGGTCCGTCGCGGTCGGCCACGCGGCGGGATCCCGCGCTCGCGCGCCGCCGTTTGACACGGCAGCGGCCATGGGCCAGCGTGGATCGGTCGCGGTCGAGCCGTGGTCATGGCGAAGCACCTCACGCTCAAGGACATGATCGAAGGCAGCGGGTGCACCGCCCGCACCGTGCGCTACTACGAGCGCGAGGGCTTGCTCCGGGCCGAGCGCACGTCGGGCGGGCATCGCTTGTTCGCACTCGGCGAGCTCGAGCGACTGCGCTTCATCATCTGTCTGCGCGAGGCCGGCTGGACGCTCGAAGAGGTGACCGAGTTCCTCGCGATCCGCGAGTCCGCCGACGCGGACGTGCAGGCGTGCGCGCGACTCGAGGCGATGCTCGAGCATCACGTCGCACGGCTGGAGCGCAAGATCGCGGTGCTGCTCGAGCTGCGCGAGGACCTGGGCAAGACGCGATCGCTCTTGCCCGTGTGTCGCGAGTGCACCACCACCAGTCCCACCGTGGAGTGCTCGCAGTGCGGGCGCGTGCCCGAGCTCGCGCGCTTGCCCCACGCGTTCCGGCTGGTCTGGCGCGCGCGCGAGCTGGCCGATGCGACGCCCTTCGACGAGGACGCCGGCGGCGATCCGGGCGACGAGGCGATCCAGTGAGTCGTCGCGATCGTCCGGCTCGCGTCGCCGACGTCGCGCACGGCCGCCACGGGACCGAGCCCGAGGTGGCGGGCGGCGCACGCGAGGCGGCGCTCGCCGACGCGGTCGCGGAGCTCCTGCGGGCCGCGGGCGCCGATCTGGCGCACAAGGACGTCGTCGACACGCCGGCCCGCGTCGCGAAGCTGTGGCTCGACGCGTTCCTGGTCGGCGAGTCGATGGACCCGGCGGCGATCCTCGGCCAGCCCGTGCTCGGCGAGGCACCCACGGAGATCGTCGTCGTGCGCGACCTGCCCTACTGCGGGATGTGCCCGCATCATCTGTTGCCGTACATCGGGCGCGCGACGGTGGCGTACCTGCCCGCGGACAAGCTCGTGGGATTCGGTCGGCTCGGCGAGCTCGTGCGCTGCGCGACCGGTCGGCTCACGCTGCAGGAGCGCGCGTGCAACGACGTGGTCGACGGCATCATGGATCACCTCGAGGCGCGCGGGGCCGCGTGCATCATGGTGGGTGAGCACGCGTGCTTGCGGATCCCGGATCACCGCCATGATGCGCAGGTGGTCACCGCATCGTTCCGCGGCGAGTTCCTCGAGCGCGCCGAGCTGCGCGATCGATTGATGCCGCGCGTCGGTTGAGGTCACCACGATGCCGTCGCATCCACCCACGCCACGTACCACGACGTCGCGCGGGGACCCGCGGAGGGCGATGCAAACACACGAGCGCGGCGCACGACCGCCCATCGAGCATGTCACGTTCGTCCGTCCGGGCAAGCGGGGCACGTCGGATCTTCGCGGAAACTCTGCCCGCGGCCCGCGGTGGGCGATCGGCACCCATGTGCAACCCGTGCGACCGTCATCCCGTCGCGACGCGAAATCGGCCGACCACTCGGTCGATGCGTCGACCGTGGCTCGCCCCGATGGGATTTTGCGTCTAAGCTGGCGAGGGCCGTGATGCTGGACGACGTCGACCTCGAACCAGACGTGCTGTCGGCGCTGCCGATCTTCCCGCTGCCGAATGTCGTGCTGCTGCCGGGGATCGTGCTGCCCCTCAACGTGTTCGAGCCTCGCTATCTGGATCTCTGCGATCACGCGCTCGCGAACGGTCGCCACGTCGGTGTGCCGCTGCTGCGTCCCGGGTACGAGCAGGAGTACGACGGCAAGCCCGACGTCGAGCAGGTGTTCGGGCTCGGCCGGCTGCTCTCGCACCACCGCTTGCCCGACGGTCGCCGGTTCATCCGGCTCGAGGGCATCCGCCGCGTGCAGGCCATCGAGGAGCTCGAGTCGCGCGGCCGCTTCCGCGAGGTGCAGTGCGAGCTGTTGCCGGAAGAGCATCCCAACGACGAGATGCAGGTCGAGGTGCTGAAGGCCCAGCTCGAACGGATCTCGCGCTCGCTCGCGGGCGACGATCAGCAGCTCTTGAACTCGGTGCTCACGATCCCGGATCCGCGCGTGATGGTGTACGCCATCGCGGCGATCATCCCGACGTTCGGCTGCGTGCCCACGAACGTGCCCGGGCGCGATCGCTCGCCGCTCCTGGAAGTGCAGCAGCGCTGCCTCGATGCGCCCACCGCCGACGCGCGCGTCCAGTGGCTGCTCGAGTGCTCGGCGACGATCTGCGAGGAGCTCACCGACAGCGGCCGGTTCCCCCGCACCATGCTGAATTAGCCTTCGCTGATGCGGTGCGTCGCTCTGATCCTGTGCGCGCTCGCGGGCTGTCGGGGCGGCGACGCGGCGCCGACGAGCGACGAGGGCACGAGCGGGGACCCTTCGACGTCCACGTCCGCGGAGACGAGCGCGGGCTCGACGAGCGCGGCATCGTCGACCGAGGGCGGCGCAGACTCGACCACCGGGGAGCCGGTGGATCCGCCGCCGCCGTGCGGGTCGCTCGACTACGACTGGCGCGGCGTCGTCGCTGGGCCCGGTGACGACGCGTTCGATGCGGAGCTCGAGGCTGCGGCCGTGCGACGCGAGCGCGTGCACGTCGCGATCGCGAGCCTGCCGTCCGGGCTCGGCACCGATGTGTCGATCGCGGCCGACGACGCGGCCGCGCGCGCAGCGGTGGAGACGTTCGTCGAAGGCGAGGGCTGGGACTTCGAGGCCGCCACCGGTGTCGCGCCGCGCGATGCGATCGCGCGCTGGGAGAAGGCGACCGGTGCGTTCGCCGGGGTTGCCGCGGCCGCCGATGCGTATCGCTACGCGACGCTGCGCGATCAGGGATATGCGTGCGAGGACATCGAGCTCGCGCGCGTGCAGCTCGGGCGGGCGCTCGAGGGGCTGCACCTCGCCACGGCGCTCACCGGTGTCGACGGGCTCGTCGTGCGGGCCATCGCCCATCGCGACTGGCCGGGGATCTCGGAGAGCCCGACCACGCCGATCTTCGACGAGAACGGCGACCCGTTGCCGTTCGAGAAGAACAACGGCACATGGCGCGAGGACAACTCCGGCGAGCACCCCGAGTACGTGTGGGAGGACTCGGGCAGCCGCGATCAGCTGATCGGATGGATCGCCGGCTACGCGGCCGCGTGGGAGGCCGTGCGCGACGATCCGACGTTCGACGACGCGGTGAAGGATCGGCTGCAGGCGGACGCGCGCGCGATCGCGGTGCAGCTGATGACGGTGCGGCCGAGCGGGTACGACCTCGAGATCTGGGATCCCGAGGGGCGGCCGACGCTGCATGGGTATCTGCACGAGCACAACCTCGAGGGCACCTACGTCGGCTTCTTCAACGGCCAGCACGCGATCATGGCGGCCGGCATCGTCGCCGCGCTCGCGCGCATCGCCGAGGATCCCGAGCTCGACGCGTATCTCTTCGACGCGCTCGTGGACGATCGCAAGCTCGTCGACGTCGCGGCGGACAACATCCTCGTCGACTTCGGCGTCGCGACGAATTGGTCGAACTACAACATGTCGTTCACCGGCGCGTGGCTCGTGGGCTGGTCGCTCGACGACGAGACGGCGCGCGCCGACCTGCGGCGCGCGGCCGAGCGGCTGTACCGGTGGCCGCGCTCGGTCGTGCCGGTGGAGTCGAGCGGGCAGGCGCTGTTCGATCTCGTGTTCGCGCTCGCGCTCGCCGACGCGTCGGGGTTCGCCGATACGGTCGACGAGCCGGACGCCGCCGCGATCGATCGCGCACTGGCGACCCTGCGCGCGTTCCCGGCGGCGCCGGCGTGGGACTTCGCGCGCGAGAACTGCGATGCGGACGAGATCGCCGCGGGCACGTGCACGCTCGAGGACGGCACCGTCGTCGCGGTGCTCGGCGAGGTGGGACACAGCGACGCGCTGGTCGTCGACCAGGCGGTGCCGATCGCGATCCGTCCGCCCAGCAACTTCTACTGGCGGTCGAATCCGTACGCGCCCAATGGCGGCGGCGACGGCACGGCGATCCCGTCGGCGGCCGATTTCCGCTTCGCGTACTGGCTCGGGCGGTGGAGCCGACGCCCGGACGGCTCGATGTGAGCCGGGCCGCGGGCGCGGGGGTTGCCAGCGCGCCGAGCGGATCCAGGGTGAACGCACATGTCCGCGTCCACCGCCTCCACGCTCGTCGTTCCCGAGACGGACGACGCCGTTGCCGACGCCGAGCGCATGGCCGATCGCCACCTCGCCAGGGTGGAGGAGGTCGAGCGGGTCGGCAGCGTCGTTCGCTGGCTCGACGATCTCGTGCGCGTGCCCGGCACGCGCTTCGGCATCGGCCTCGATGCGCTGCTCGGCTTCCTCGTGCCCGGGCTCGGCGACCTCGTCACCGGTGCGGTCGCGCTGACGCTCTTGCGCACCGCGATGCGCCGCGGCGTGCCGCGCATCGTCATGGCGCGGATGCTCGTGAACATCGGCGTCGACACGATGGTGGGCCTCGTGCCCGTCGTCGGCGACGTGTTCGACCTCCTGTGGCGCTCGAACACGAAGAACCTCGCGCTGCTCGAGCGGCACCAGCACGAGCTCGAGCCGCGCAGCCGCGCGGGCGACTACGCCATCGTGGCGGCGGCCGGTGCCTTCGTGGCGGCCAGCATCGCCGCGCCGATCATGCTGATCGCGTGGATCGTGTCGCTCTTCACCTAGTCGCGGCGCTCGGGTCGCCTCAGACCACCGCCGCGAGCCACTTGCACACGGGCGTCATCGCGGCGAAGTGCCCGACGCACTCGTCCGCGAAGCGGGCCGACGCCGCGCTCTTCGGGATCGGGCCGTCGCGGCACACGAACAGCCCCGTGCGGCGCAAGAGCTCCGCGCGCGGATGCTCGTCCGGCAGCCCGGCCGGCACGCGGGCCCGCAGCTCACCGGCGAGCGTGTACGGCCCCGCGCGACACAGCGTCTCCACGACCTTCGCGAGCGCGCGGCCGCGTCGCGGGTCGTCGACCGCCGCTCGATACGCGCCGAGCTGATCGCCGGCGAGCGCGCGGATGCCGGCGCCCACTACGATGCGATCCGCATGGATCCGCACGCCGAAGCTCGGCGCGTCTCGGCCCTTGTGATCGCCGCGCCAGAACCAGATGTCGAGGTACTCCTTGAACGGCTTCTCGTCGCGGACGAAACGCCGGTCGCGGTGCAGCCGCAGGAGCGAGCCGCCGAGCTTGGCCTCGAACTTCGTGCCGGGCTGCAGCGCCTTCACCTTCGGCCCCACCGCCGCGACGAACGCGAGCGCCGGTGCGACGCAGGCCTCCTCGTAGCGATCGCGATGCTCTTCGAACCACTCGCGATCGTTGTGGCGCCCGAGCGCCTTCAGGAACGCGAACGTCTCGGCGGGAAATCCGGTGAATCGCGGCGCGGTCATGCGCAGTCCCGAGCACGCGCCGCGCCGCTCGAATTCCCCTGTGTTCGCGTGCGCGGGGTGGCCAGGGTGGCCCATCCACGGGCCACGTGTGGCCCATCCACGGGCCACCGCTGGCCACCCTCAGCGCCCGAGCACCACGAGGTCGTGCTCTCGATCCACCCACAGCTCGCGCAGCTGCGGTGGCGCGCGGATCGACCGCGGCATGATCCACACGTCGACGTCCGGCGGCGCGGTCCCGACGTCGAGCAGCGGCACCACCTCGACGTCGTGGCCGAGCAGCGCGTGCCCGGGCGTGGCCGCGGCGGGCAACACCGCCTGCGCGATGCGTCGCGGAGCCGGGCGTGCGCCGAGCTCGAGCAGCGCGAGGTCGATGCCGCGCGCGCGCTCGACCGCCGCCCAGCCGCCGCGATCGAACAGCCACGTCGTCTCCCACGGCGATCCCCGGCGCCACGCATCGGCGGTGGCGATCGCGATGGCGCCCGCGACGAGCAGCCCGAGCGCGCGCGCACCCGCGATGCCGCGCGCGCGCAGCCGGGCATCGAGCGCCGCGAGCCCGTCGCGCACCCCGATCCCCGCGAGCGCGACGACGAGCGGCAGCGCCGGGTGCAGGAATCGCCACACGCGGTAGTCGAGCAGCTGGTGCGGCACGACCACCGCGAGCACCACGGCGCCGAGCAGCGGCACGCGTCGCGCACCCACGATCGCGAGCACGAGCGCGGGAACGCCGATCCACGGCAACGCGAGCCCCAGGTCCCGCCAGTAGCGATCGACGGGCATCGTGCCGAAGCTGGACGCGCCGCCGTCGACCTGGAAGCCGATGTACGCGACGACCGGTCGAAGCGGCACGCCCCACGTGGCGAGGTCGACGGCCGCGAACACGAGCACCACGGCGATCGCGGCCGTGATCGCATCCCGGCGCGCGCGCGGATCCCAACGCAGGCGAGCGCGACGCGTCGAGATCGCCAGCGCGATCACGACGACGACGACCGCCGGCCACAGCTGCACGCGCAGCATCGCGGTCGTCGCGAGCGCGGCCCCCAGGCCGATCGCCGTGCGTCGCGACTGCACCGAGCCCACGAGCGCGCGCTCGCACGCCCACGCGAGCGCGGCGGCGGCCGGCACGTCGAGCAGCGGCATGATCCCCATCACCGCGAACGCCGGGTGCAGCGCGAGCACGAGCGCGACGCCCCACGCGGCGACGGGTCCGCTGGTGCGAGCGACGATGCGTGCGACGAGCACGACCGCGACGACGTCGATCGCGGCCACCAGCGCACGCGCGCTCGCGATCGCCGGCGCCATGCCGGGCGGCGTGCCGATGGTCGCGAGCCCGAGCGCCTCGGTGGCGCCCATCGGGACCGCGAGCAGCCCGGGCCACACCCAGCTGCGCAGCCCTTCGCGGAACTCCCACGTCGCGATGCCGTGGCCGTGCAGCGCCCGGAACGCGGGCTCGAGCCCCTGCAACAGCGCGTCGGGGTGCAGGTACGCCGGCTCCACCGTGATCTGCCATGCGCGCACGACGAAGGCGATCGCGATCCACACGAGCACCGTGCGGCGCAAGGGCTCGTTCATCGCCCCTCGCTCGCCGAAGCTCGCATCGCGAGATCGCGGACGAGGTCGGCCTCCGCCGTCGCGCCCTGCTGCACGAGGTACGCGTGGAACGCCGCCCAGTACGCGAGCGGATCGGGTGCGCCCGCGAGCTCGGGGATCCGCGGCAGTCGCTGCGCGAGCGGCAGCTCGATCTCCGCGTCGAGCATCGGCGAGTCGAAGCGCTCGGGAAACGCCGAGCGACCCGCGGCCGCCACCGCGTAGTGCCACACCGACTCGTCGGCGACGCCACGTTCTCGCAGCGCGTTCGCGAGGATGAAGCGCGAGTGCACCGCACGCGGGCACGCGTCGAGCGAGCTGCGCTGCAGCGACACGTCGTCGTACCAGTCGAGCGTGCGGATGACCGAGCGGGCCCCGAACAGCGCGAGCACCAGACCGACGAGCACGGGGGCGCGTCCGCTCTTCGCGATCGAGGGCGCGGTCGCGGCCACCACCGCGAGCACCGCCCACACGCTCGGCCACAGCGCGAGACGATCCGCCGCGATCACCGACAGATCGAGCAGCCACTGGCCGACGAGCAGGTACGCGAGCAGCGTCGCGAAGCCGAGCCCGGGCGTGCGACCCCGCAGCGCTCGCACGCCGTCCACCACGAGCGCCGCGAGCACCACCACGCCGATCCACGCCCACGCCGCGTCGCGCTCGAATGGTCCGTGGGGCGGGAACAGCTCGGCGTAGGTCCGGTCGGCGCACAATCGCATCGGGAACGCGACGACCTCGGTGTAGTGGCCGAGCACCGCCAAGTTGCCCCACACGCGCTCGACTCCGCTGCGCAACAGCAAGAGGTTGTCGGCCGCGACGAAGTCGGGGCGCAGCGCGATGTCGATCGCGACCATGCGCCACGCGAGATAGGCCGCGCCCGCCGTGGCGACGAGCACCGGTGCGATCGAGCGTCGCATCCACGCTCGTTCGCCGCGCAGCGCGCCGAGCAACGCGAGCCAGGCGACGAGCAAGGGCAGGAGCGCCGCGCCCTCCTTGCACAGGAGCGCCGCGAGATAGGCGAGGGCCGCGAGCGCGCCGCGTCGCACCGACGCGGGAGTGCCCGAGGCGGGTACCGCGAGGTCGATCGCGGCGAGGCCCGCGATTGCAGCCAGCACGTCGGCGCGCCCCACGATGCTCGCGACGTTCTCGACGTGCACCGGCAGCGCGACGAACAGGAGCGCGGCGACCAACGCGGCCCGCGGTGCGAGCCACCGGCGCGCGAGCACGCAGATCTGCGCCCCGAGCCCGGCGAACAGCGCGACGTTCACCGCGTGGTGCAGCCACGGCGCGGTCGTCACGCGATGCTCCAGCGCGAGCGACAGCGTCACGAGCGGTCGATACGAGCTCGATCCGGTCACGTCGGCGAGCGGTCGACCCCAGAAGTCGCGGACGAACGCCTCCCAGAGCGGCGCATCGCCGGTCACGACCGGATGGCCGAGCACCGCCTGGTGATCGTCGAGCGTGTAGCCGGCACCCAGCGCCGGCGCGAACACGACGATGGCCAGGAGCGCGACCCAGCCCGCGTGCCCGCGCTGCCACGCCTCGCGCAGCCCGGCAGCCGCGGACCGATCGCTCGTCACGCCCGCCCAGTATAGAGGATGCGCGGCGCGGCCCGTCACATCCCGAGCGGGGCGACTCACCCCCGTCGAGGAAACCATCCATGCTCCCGCGCCTCGTGCTCTTCGCCCTCGTCACCGCCACCACGACCGTCTCTGCCGCCCCGACGCCCCTCATGCCGAAGACCGGTGGTGCGTTCACGTTGCGCGGCAAGGGCATGCGCGGCTCGTCGACGCTCGGCGGTACGCTCGTGCGCGCGGCGGACGGAACCGTCAGCGGCGACGTCGTCATCATCCTGACCACGCCGACGGACACGTCGACCTCGTGTCGCTACCAGAAGTTCGAAAAGGTGCAGCGCACCGGCAACACCGTCTCCTTCGACGGCTTCGGCACTTGCATCACCGTGGCACCGAGCGGTGCGGTGACGAGCTGGAAGGCCCACAACGCGTTCGCCGTCGTGCTCGGCGGCGGCAAGGTGAAGGACACCATCGACGTGAACATGTACGGCCCCACCGGGATCACGATCCCCGGCGGTGCGCTCGACGTCGGCGACTTCGAGATCCTGTAGGCCTACTGGACCGTGCGGAGCAGCGAGCTGCGCTTGGGGCCCGTGGAGTTGCGCACGCTCGCGGCGAGTGCGGCCTTGGTCGCGAGGTCGACGAACGACGCTGCGACGTCGCCGTCGGGATCCGCCTCGACGACCGGCTTGCCCGACTCGCCGCCGAACGCCACGCGCGGATCGATCGGGATCCGAGCGAGCAGATCCACGCCGAACTCCTGGGCGAGCCGCTCGCCTCCACCCGCACCGAAGATGTCGGCACTGTGCCCGCACGACGGGCACCGGTAGTGGCTCATGTTCTCGGCGACGCCGAGCACCGGCACCTCGAGCTTCGCGAACATGTTGATCGCCTTGCGCACGTCGATGAGCGCGACCTCCTGCGGCGTGGTGACGATGATCGATCCCGTGATCGGGATGAGCTGACAGAGCGAGAGCTGGGCGTCGCCGGTGCCGGGCGGCAGATCGACGACGAGGTAGTCGAGCTCGCCCCACCGCACGTCCTCGAGGAACTGCGTGAGCAGCTTGTGGATCATCGGGCCGCGCCAGATGACGGCTTGCCCGGGATCGACGAAGTACTCGACGCTCATCACCGGGATGCCGCGATAGCGCGCGGGCGCGATGCCGCCGCCGCCCTGCGCCGTGGTCGCGTCGCTGTCGGGGGCGCCCATCATCTTCGGCACGCTCGGTCCGTAGATGTCCGCGTCGAGGATGCCGACCTTCGCGCCCAGCTTCGCGAGCGCCATGGCGACGTTGACGCTCACCGTGCTCTTGCCCACGCCGCCCTTGCCGGCCGCGACCGCGAGGATCGCCTTCACCGTCGGCAGTCGGTTCTGATCGGCGCGCGCAGGCTTGCTCGGCACGCGCAGCTCCCACTCGAGATCGATCTGCGCGAGCCCCAACGGTTCCAGCGCCGCGTGAATCGAGCGCTCGAGCTCGCCCTGCCGCGGATAGCCGGGCGAGATGAGCTGCACGTGCGCACGGACGGTCCGCGCGGCGTCGTCGGCCTCCACGGATGCGAGCTGGCCGCTCGCGACGAGGCCTTGCCCGGATGCGGGATCCTTGACCGAGGCGAGCGCGGCGCGGATCTGTTCGGTGAGCGTGCTCATGCGGCGGACATCCGGTGCGCGGACATGTAGCACCGCGGCGAGTCCCAAGCTACCCTGGGGCAGCCCATGGCCGTGCTCGACGTCGTGAAGTATCCGGACCCGCGCCTGCGCGAGCCCACGTTCGACGTCGCGAGCGTCGACGACGCCATCCGCGAGCTCGTGCGCGACATGGCGGACACGATGTTCGCGCTCAACGGCGCCGGAATCGCGGCGATCCAGGTGGGCCGGTTCGAGCGGATCTTCCTCATCGACGGCCGCGTCGCGGGCCGCGACGACGACGTGCCCGTCGTGTTCATCAACCCCGAGATCGTCGAGAGCGGTCGGGGCATCTCGATCGGGGAAGAGGGCTGTCTCAGCTTCCCGGGTGTCTTCGTCGAGGTGAAGCGCCCGCGTTGGGTGAAGGTGCGCGCGATCGGGCTCGACGGCGAGCCGTTCGAGATCGACGGCGACGGCCTGCTCGGTCGCGCGATGCAGCACGAGCATGACCACCTCACGGGGCGGCTGCTCGTCGACATGGTCGGCTTGGTCAAGAAAGAGATGATCAAGCGCAAGATGAAGCGCTGGCACGCCGAGAACGACGGCGGCGAGCTGCCCGACGCGGACGCCCCGGTCGGCGCCTAGCGAACGGGGCCCGGCACGTGCGCGCGTGGCTCGTCCTCGTCGCGCTCGCGGTGCTCGGCGCCGCCGCGCCTGCGCAGGCGGCCGGCCTCGCGTTCGCGATCGAACGCCATGCGATGCCGACCTCGATGTGTCCCGACGAGACGCGCTGGGTCGAGATCGAGGTGCGCAACGTGGGGTTCCTGCCGTGGTCGCCCGGCGCGCGCGATCGCATCGCCTACCACTGGCGCGACGCGAACGGTGCGATCGTCGAGCACGAGGGCGAGCGCACCGAGCTGCCGGGCGTCGTGTGGCCGGGCATGCGCGTGCGGGTGCGCGCGCGTGTGCATGCGCCGACGCGCCGTGGGTCGCACGTGCTCGAGTGGGCGATGGTGCGCGAGCACGTGCAGTGGCACGACGAGCCCGCGGACGCGCGCGTGCGCGTCGACGTCGCGGGTGAGGGGCCCGTGCTCGCGTGGTCGATCGTGGAAGCAGGCGCAGTCGCGTCGCTCGCTGCGGGCGAGAGCGCGGACGTGCCGGTCCGGGTGCGCAACGACGGGTGCGCGCGCTGGTCCGCGGTCGCCGGCGACGCGCTCGCGTACCGATGGATCGACGAAGACGGCCGCGTGATCGCGGCCGACGGCGCGCGCACGCCGATGCCGGATGTCGAGCCGGGCGCGGTCGCCCTGCTCCACGCGCGCGTGCAGGCGCCGCGGCGGGCCGGTGTGGCCGTGCTGGCGTGGGAGCCGGTGCGCGAGCACGTGCGCTGGCTGGGCCCACCGCGCGAGGGCGATCCCGCGGTGGAGGTCACGATCGATGCGCCCGCGCTCGCGTGGTCGCTCGTCGAGATCGAGCCGGTGGCGCGAGGCAGGGCAGGAGCGGAGATCGAGGTGCGCGCGCGCGTGCGCAACGAAGGCACGCAGACGTGGGCGCGCGAGCAGGGCGATGCGTGGTCGTATCGGTGGCTCGACGCGCGGGGTCGTGCGCTCGCGATCGAGGGCGCGCGCACGCCGTGGCCGCACGACGTCGAGCCGGGCGACGACGTGGTCGTGCGCGCGAAGGTGGTGCTGCCCGCGGAGGGCGGCCGGTGGCGGCTGGCGTGGCAGCCGGTGCGCGAGCACGTGCGTTGGCTCGGCGCGCCGCAGGACGACGTGGGATGGATCGACGAGGTCGAGGTCGACGCGGTGCGATTGGGCTGGTCGATCGAGCGCGCGGACGTGCCGGCGCGCATGTGGGCCGGCCGCTCGACCACCGTGCGCGTCGTCGTGCACAACAGGGGCGACGAGCCGTGGTCGCGAGCCACCGGCGATCGACTGTCGTACCGCATGCGCGACGGCGAGGGCGAGCTCGTGCCGGGCGACGGCATGCGCACCGAGTTGCCCCGCGACGTCGCGGTGGGCGAGTCGATCGCGATCGACGTGCGCGTGCGTCCGCCGGCGGACGTCGGCACGTTCGAGCTCGAGCTCGCGATGGTGCGCGAGCACGTCGCGTGGTTTCCCGCGCCCGACGGGCCCGCGCGTCACCCGGTGCGGCTCGCGTGGGCGGGTGCGACGGCCTCGGTGCTCGCGCTCGCGTGCGCACTCGCGCTCGCGATCGGGGTGCGCCGCGTCCCGTCTCCGCCCGCGCTCGCGCACGCGTGGCTGCCCGGCTGGACCGCTGTCGTCGTCGCGCTCGTCGGCGAGGTGTTCCGCGATCTGTCGGGGATCGAGCCGTGGGGCGATGCCGATCTCGCCGCGGTCTCGTCCGCCGCATGGGCCGGGCTCGTCGTCGCGCTCGCGCCCGCGCGTGCCCGCGTCTCCTCGTCCGTGGCCGTCGTCGCCCTCGCGGTCGCGCTCGCGATCGTCGACCTCGGCTACCTCGAGTTCTTCGGCGCGATCGTGCCGATGTCCGCGGTCGCGGCCGTGCACCACCTCGGCGACGCGCACGCCACCGTCGCGTCGCTGTGGCGGCCTCGCTACGCGCTGCTCTTCGTGCCTGCGGTCGTCTACGTCGTCGCGCTCGGACTGCGGCCGCGGGCCGCATCGCCGCCGTGGTCGATGCGCGCGGCGATCGCATTGCTGCTCGTGCTCGCCGGCCTGCCGTCGGCGCGCGCCGTGCACGAGCTCGCGAGCGGACCGATCGGCGGGCGCGTGTTCTCCGAGCGCGACAACGTCGGTCGACTCGGCCTGTGGAACGCGCACGCCTTCGAGGTGTGGCGCGCCATCCGGGCCGGCATCGGCGCGAGCCCGCTGGCGCCCGAGCTGCGCGCCGAGATCGCGGCGTTCTTCGTGGGGCGACATGCGCCTGCACCCGCGCTCGCACCCGGATCGAACCTCGTGATCGTGCAGGTGGAGGCGCTGCAGGCGTGGGTCGTCGACGCGCGCGTGGGCGAGCAGGCGGTGATGCCGTTCCTCGCCGGTGCCGACGCGAGCGCGGTGCGCTTCACGTCGATCTGGGATCAGACCGCGCAGGGCCGCACGTCCGACGCGGAGTACCTCGTGCTGCAGTCCGGCCACCCGCTCGCCAGCGGTGCGCTCGCGTTCCTGCGCGCCGACGACCACTTCGACACGCTCGCGCATCGACTCGCCGAGGCCGGCTACGCCACGCTGTCCGCCCATCCCTACGCGCGCGGCTTCTGGAATCGAGCGGCGCTGCATCCGCGCTACGGCTTCGCGAGCTCGCGCTTCCGCGAGGAGCTCGGCCCCGGTCCGCAGATCGGTTGGGGCCTCGCCGATCGCGAGTTCCTCGCCCGCATGGTCGACGAGCTGCGTGCGACGCCCCGGCCGTTCTTCGCGTTCTTGATCACGCTCGGCCTTCATCACCCCTACGAGGACTTTCCGGCGCCGTTCGCCGAGCTCGAGCTGGGCGAGCTCGAGGGCACGCCGCTCGGCAACTACCTGCAGGCGATGCGGCACGTCGACGGTGCGCTCGCCGAGACCATCGCGCGCCTCGACGAGCACGGATTGCTCGCGCACACCGTCGTCGTCGTGTACGGCGATCATGCGGCCGGCCTGCCACTGTCGCCCGAGCTGCTCGCGCTCGCGGGCGAGCCGGTTCGCGACCCCACGCTCGCGACTCGGATGCACCGCGTGCCCGTGTTCACTTGGATCCCCGGTGCGCCGCTCGTCGGTCGCGACGATCGTCCCGGAGGTCCGATCGACCTCGCGCCGACCGTGCTCGAGATCCTCGGCGTCGCGCCGTCGCCGTCGTTCGTCGGTCGATCGCTCTTGCGCGAGGGCCCGCGCCTCGTCGCGCTGCCGGACGGATCGGCGATCGACGACGAGCACCTGTGGCTCGCGCGCGGGCGCGACGGCGCGAGCGGAGACGGGTGCGTAGAGCGATCGACCGGGCGCGGGCGCGAGCTCGCCGAGTGCGAGGCGCTCGCGGCTGCGGCGGCACGCGAGCTGGAGGTCTCGCGGGCGGTGCTCGACCACGACCTGTTCCGGTCGATTCCGAGCCCGTGAACCACCTCACGACGCGGGACCGGCAACCGACGCGCACCCATGGCAACACTGGTCGGTGGGGGCGGCCCTCGCGGGCAGCCGCGGCGAAGGATCTCAGGGACGTGCAGCGGTGCACGGCCCTTGCACACGAGCGCGACGGCGATGCGGGGCACGAGGACAGGGCGGACAGCGCGGTGGGGCGGGTGGATCGCCGCCGTCGTGCTCGCGGGCTGCCAGGAGAAGGGCAGCGGGCCCACGATCGACGGCGTCGACGACCAGGTCGCGGCGGTCGGTCAGGAGCTCGTGATCAACCTGCGCGCCGAAGATCCCGACGGCGACGAGATCACGTTCGACTTCACGGCGCCGATCGACGGCATCCACGACGTCGCCGACCTGACGAAGCGCCCCGACGGCACGGCCGTGTTCCGGTGGACGCCGATCGCGGACGACGTGGGCACCTGGTACTTCGACTTCACCGCGAGCGACGGCCACCTGCGCGACGTCGTCACCGTGGAGATCGACGTGCGCACGACGCTGGGCGAGGGTGCGGTGCCGGTGTTCCGCGAGCCGCTCGGCTCGGGCACCACGCTCGACCTCGAGGTCTCCGCGTGCGTCGACGTGCCGATCGTCGTCGAGGATCAGGACGACACCGAGGTGCTGCTCGCCATGGAGGATCCGGGCATCGCGGGCGCGGAGCTCGTGCAGGAGTCCGGGCTCGCGGGCACGTGGCAGTGGTGCCCGAACAAGGATCAGCTCGAGGACGATCGCCATCCACTCGTGCTGTCGGCCGACGACGGCGAGCACGACAAGACGCTCAAGAACTTCCTCGTCGTGCTGCGTCGCGCGAACAAGCCCGACTGCCCCGGCGAGGCGCCGGTGGTCGAGCACACGCCGGCCGACATCGAGACGGTGCTCGACATCCTGATCACTGCGGACATCTCCGACGACGTCGGTCTCAAGCAGGCGCCGCTGCTGTACATGACGACCACCGAGCCGCACGTGCCGATCGACTTCTCCGAGCTCGACGTCGTGGAGATGGAGCTCGAGAGCGGCGACATGCAGTCGGGCCACTGGACCGCGACGGTCGCAAATCCGGTCGCGGACGGCGAGGTCGGGGCATCGGCGTCGATCTGGTACGTCATCAGCGCGGGCGACAACGACGACGCGATGGGCGACTGCGATCACCTCACGGATGCTCCGAGCGACGGCGCGTTCGTGCTGACGGTGACGAACCCCGGCGGTACCGGTGGCCTCGGTATCTGCGAGCCGTGCACCGCCGACGCGCAGTGCGGCGGCAAGGACGACTACTGCGTCGCGCTGGGCAGCGAGGGCGACGCGTTCTGCCTGACGGACTGCGGCACCGACGAGGACTGCGACGCCGAGTTCTCGTGCGTGCCGATCGAGTCGGTCGACGGCACCGTCGTGAAGCAGTGCCAGCCCGACGACGGCCTGTGCGGCGATCCGCCGCCGCCCGAGTGCGAGGACGACGACGAGGAAGAGAACGACTCGCGCGCGCAGGCGGCCGCGAATCCGCCGTTCGACGCGGGGATGCTCGACGGGCTCGTCAGCTGCGCCGAGGACGAGGACTGGTTCGAGGTCGTGCTCACCGGCGACACCACGCTCGGTGCGCTGGTCGACGGCGGCGACGACAGCAACCTGAACCTCGGGCTGTACGACGACTCGGGCGACGAGATCGTGGTGGCCGAAGGCGCGAGCTCGCTCGAGGTCGTCGAGGAGTGCCTGCCCGCGGGCACGTACTACCTGCGCGTGTACGCGTTCGGCGACGCCGACAACACGTACGACCTGTTGATCGAGAAGAGCGCCGGCAGCTGCGGTGGCGGGTGTGTGGACGACTCGTTCGAGCCCGACGACGGCACGAGCGATGCGACGTACGCCGAGGTCTATCCCGAGCCGTACGAGACGACCGATCGCATGATCTGCTCGGACGACGACGACTGGTACGAGATCGCGCTGTACACGGGCGAGACGGTGGAGGTCGATCTGACATTCGTGCAGACGAACGCCGACGAGGACCTCGACCTGCACTTCCACGACGAGGACGGCGAGGATCTCACGCCGTGCACCGAGGAGAACCCGGGCACCTGCACCGAGGCGCAGGGGCAGGGCGTGAACTCCGACGAGCACTACGAGTTCACGGTGGAGGACGCCGGCTGCTCGCCGTGCACGTACTACGTGCGCGTGCACGGCTTCGACGGCGCCGAGAACGACTACGACCTGACGATCGGCCTGCAGTGAGCGCGGGCGTCCGTGCGATGCTGTAGCGCGTGCTCGCGCTCGCGCTCGCGCTGTCGCTCGCGGCCCCGGCCGACGACGGTGCGTCGTGGACCGCACCGGCCGAGTGCCCCGATCTCGCGGCGGTGCAGGAGCGCGTGCGCGCGATCGCGGGGCGCGTGCCGGAGGACGCCGAGCTGCGCGTGCGAGCGCGCGTGAGCGGGCCGCCGTGGGTGGTGCAGCTGGAGCTCGCGCGGGACGGGGTGGGGCACGAGCGATCGATCGAGGCGAGCTCGTGCGAGGCGCTCGCGGACATCGTCGCGGTCGTCGTGGCGGTCGCGCTCGATCCCGTACGCGTCGCGAGTCGGGTGGAGCTCGGGCCTGCCATCGAGCCCGCGCGCGTCGTGCCGCCGCCGTCGCGCCCATCGATCGGCATGCCGGCGACCGAGGATGCGACGGGCGATCCGACGGTGTCGAGCACGGCGCCCGCTGCCGCGCCGAAGCCGGTGACACGCGCGGTGCCGATGCGGCTGTCGCTGCGGATCGCGGGCGGCGGTGAGGTGGGCGCGACGCCGAAGGGCACGGGCGGGGTGGAGCTCGCGCTGTCGTTCACGCGTCGTCGCTTCGCGCTCGAGCTCGTGGGGCGCTACTGGATCCGTCGCACCACGGACGTCGGCGGTGGTACATCGCTGCGGACGGAGCTCGGCACCGTCGGTCTGCGTGGATGTTGGGTCGGCGCGGTGAAGCGCGTGCGCTTGTACGGCTGCGGTGGGCTCGAGACCGGCGACTTCGTCGCGCGTGCGTTCGACGTGGGCGGTGCGCGTGGCGACGTGCACTTCCCGTGGCTCGCGGTGACGCTCGGCGGTGCGCTCGCGATCCGACTGGTCGAGCCGGTCTCGCTGTGGCTCGGCGTCGACGGAGCGGCGCACGTGCTGCGTCCGCAGGCGGTGCTCGCCACCGAGCCGCCGACGGTGCTGTACGAGGTCGCGCCCGTCGGTCTGCGCGCCCTCGGCGGCCTGGAGCTGCGCCTGTTCGGCCGCGGGCGGTGATCGGCGAAAACCGGCCGGAGGCGCTCGTGGGGCCGATTCGCGGCGGTCGTGACGGAGCGGGGCGGGTCCGGAGAACCATGGAGAGGATGTGGGCTCGTCGCCCTGGCCGCGCGCGCGGTCTCGTGCCGGAGCTCGAGGCGCTCTATCGGGTGCACTTCGGGCTCGTGTGGGCGCTCGTCGCCCGCTACGGCGTGCGCGCGACGCATCGCGAGGACGTCGTGCAGGAGGTGTGGCTCACGGTGCACAGGCGGCTCGCGAGCTTCGATCGCGACGCTTCGGCAGCGCACTGGATCGCCGGCGTCACGCGCTTCGTCGCGTGGCGACACGTGCGTGCGACCGTGCGGGCGCATCGCAAGCTGGAGGCGTTGCAGGCAATCGGTCGCACGGAGCTCGAGGATCCGATCGTCGATCGCGAGACCGTCGCGGTCGTGACCGCGGCCCTCGCTGCGCTCGAGCCGATGTTCCGCGACGCGGTCGTGAGCGTGGAGATCGAAGGGTGGAGCGGGCCCGAAGCGGCCGAGCGACTGGGCGTGCCGCTCAACACGCTGTACTCGCGGCTGCGACTCGGTCGTCGTCGACTGCGCGAGACGTTGCTCGCGCTCGAGGCGGGGCCGCCCGAAGCGGCGCCGCGCGAGGCGGCCGCGCGCACGTGGGCTGCGATCGCGCCGGCGATCGTGCCGTCGATGGGGAAGGCGTCGGTGCTCGGATCGATCGGCGCGTGGTGGCTCGTGCCGGCGGCGGCGGTGGTCGGCGTGGGGCTCGTCGCGATCGCGCCGGTGCCGGAGCCCGCACCGACGACGGTGATCGTCGAACGTGCGGTGGAGCCCCCCGTGCCGCCGGTCGTGACGCCGGTCGTGACGCCGGCTCGATCGCCTCCGGTGGTCGCGGTTGCGCCGGCACCGACCGCCGCGCCGGTGATCGCTCCGACGACGTCACCGGTGCGCGCGAGCGCGAACGTGAGCCCGGACGCTGGTGCGATCGGTGACGAGGCGGCGCTCGTGCGTGCAGCGCTGTCGGCGATCGATCGCGGCGATGCCGTCGAAGCGCTCGCCCGCCTGCGCGAGCACGAGACGCGCTTCGGCGACGGTGCGCTCGCGATCGAGCGGCGTGCGGCCCGGGTGCGCGCGCTGTGCCTCGCGGGCAAGCGCGCGCAGGCGCGCGGCGAGGCGCAGACGCTGTCGTCCGACCATCCGCAAGCCCCGGCCGCGATCGCCGTGCGCGATGCGTGCCCCGTGACGGATCGACCGGCGAGCGGAGAACCGTAGCGCATGAGGCTCCTGCGTCCCGCGCTCGCGTCACTGATCCTGGTCGCCTGCACCATGCCGAAGGCCGTCGGCGAGGGCGAATCGACCGGCGCGCCGACGGGCGGCGAGCTCACCGCGACGGAAGGCATGTCGAGCGCGACCGATCCGAGCGACACCGACGGCATGTCGAGCGCGACGGATCCGAGCGGGGGCGACACGGGGGCCGAGATCCCGCACGACGGCTTGTACATCGACTGCGGAATCATCGGCTCCGGCAACCCCACCGTCGGCGGCGGCGACCCCGGTCCGACCGGGTTTCCGCCCTACGCCTGCAACCCGCGCACGAGCGGAGTCGGGGCGGCCGGACACGTCTGCTGTTCGGTGGATCCGTCGACGGCCGATGGCGAGCTGCCCGCGTACGAAGGCAAGGGCATCTCCGGGAGCACGCCGCTCTACGCGGATGCGGCCAACGGCGCGGGGACGTGGGGCATGTGCGTGAACACGACGGAGATCCCCGAGGGCTTCGGGTTGCTGGCGGACGCGGCGGAGAACTGCCCGATCCCGTGCAATCCGACGTGGTCGGACGGCGACGTGGCGACCGTGTGCGGCCAGGGGCGCGTCTGTTGTCAGACGACCGAGCTCCAGCCGAAGGACTGCGTGTTCGACGAGACGACCGAGCTGTGGCGGGCGGTGAACGGCAACGACATCGGCAGCTACGAGGTGACCCCGCAAACGTACTGGAACGCGACGGCGCATGAGACCCACCAGGATCCCAACGGGACCGTGTGTCTCGCGTTCAGTGGTGGCGATGAAACATCGCCGCTGTTCGAGCCGTGCGTCCGACAGCTGACGGTCGCCGATCAGCGCGGCTACTGCATGGGGCTCGAGATCGGTCAAGGCTGTCCCACGGCCGCGCCGACCTACGTCGACGTCTGCGAGGCGATGAACGGCTGACGCGTCCTCGCGCGTCGTCGGATTCGAGGTCGGACAGGGGTCTGTCGGAGGTCGAATCCCATCGAGCGGCGATCTCGAGGTCGGACAGGGGTCTGTTGGAGGTCGAAACCCCTCGTGCTTCGGGTTCGAGGTCGGACAGGGGTCTGTCGGAGGTCGAATCCCGTCACGGCCACGCTTGCACGAGCGCCGTCTGGATCGCGCCGTCGAAGAAGTAGCGCGGGACGTCCGGGTCCTGCGGATCGGCGCCCAGCTGGAGCACCGCGTCGTTCGGGGTGATGCCGCCCGTCACGTCGACGGTCGTCGTGCCCGCGTCGGAGTGATCGACCATCAGGCGCACCGCGCCGTCCCCGTCGTAGGCGCCGATGATCCACGCCGCGCGATCGGGCTCGAGTGCGCTCACCGGCAGGCTCGCGTAGTGGTAGCCCTCGCCCACGTGCACGCCGAAGCGCAGCACTGCACCGCCCGCGCCCGCGGGGTCGAAGAGCTCGAGGCTGTACTCGCCCGCGTTCGCCTTGCCGAGCAGCGTCATCGTCGCGCCGTCGCCCGGCGACAGATCGCCGAAGTGCACGAGCGCCGCGACGAGCACGCCCGCGCCGAACTCTCCGCCCACGTTCGCGAGCGGCAGCGAGCGCGACTCGGCCGCCACGAAGCCGAGCGACGCGCCCGGTAGCGCGTCGTCGACGAGCGCGAGCGGACGCCCGGCGACGCCGAGCTGGGCCGTCGTGTCGTCCGACGCATCGACGCCGAGCCAGTCGATCGACGTCGCGCCAGCCGCGATCGTGGTCGCGTCCACGTACACGCGCGCGTTGTCGGCCTCGACGCGCGCGCGCGCGGACGCGACCGGGTACTCCGTCGTGATCGAGTCCACCTCGTCACGCAGCGCCGCCACATGCATCTCGCCGAGCTCGGGCGGCACCGTCCACACGCTCGTGCCGAGCCCGAGGCTCTCCGCGTAGTGCAGTCCCGCCACGAGCGCCGGCGTCGTCAGCTGGAACTCGATCGCATCGAAGCCGCGCTCGAAGTTCTCGTCGACGAGCCCGAGCAACGTCGCGGTGCTGTTGCCGTTGCCGGCGGACAACAGCGCATGGATCCGCACGTGGGGCGCGAGCTCGGCGTACGCCGGCGTCGCGAGCAGCTCTTGGGCGATGAGCAGGTTCTCGAGCCGCGAGTCGGCGACAAACGCCCGGATCATCACGGGTCGCCCGTTCCGCACGCAGCCGGAGGCCACCAGGGCATCGAGCACGCCGGCGATGAACGCCTCGGTGGGCGCCGTCTCCTTGATCTCGATGTTGAGCATCTGATCGCCGGCGACGAGCTCGGGATCCGCGAGCACGTCGACGAGCGCCGGTCCGTCCGCACCGCCGCCGTCGTCGTGCTCGACCACGATCACGCCGCCCTCGTCGGTGAGATCGAGCTCGAGCAGATCGGCGCCCTGCATCTGGGCCTCGCGCAGTGCGGCGATCGTTCCCGCGAGCGTGCCCGTGTAGCAGTTGTGGCACGAGATCGCCGTGCGATGCCCGTACGGCGTCGTCGCGATGTCGCGATCCACTCCGGCCCAGTACGACGTGTCGCACGGCATGCACGCGCCGTCGCTCTCGCACATGTCGTCCGGACATCCACTCGCGCCCGTCGTCGAGTCGGCCGCGCCGTCGTCCGACGACGACGCGCTCGACGACGCTTCGTCGGACACGGCATCGACGCCGTCGTCGTCGGCCGACGCGCCGTCGGTGCCGGTCGACCCGTCGTCGTCGGCGGAGCCCACCGATCCCACGTCGTCGTCCCCGGCGCCGTGCGGCGTGGCCGTCTCGGCACAGCCCGCCGCGACGACGAGGGCGAGCGCGGAGGCGCGTTGCGACGCGATCATGCGAGGCCCATCGTAGCGATCCCCGAACACGTCCGGCATCGGCGAGCCTGCGTAGCGCGAACCGCGAATGCGCGATCTCAGCACTCGAAGCGTCGATAGCCGACCAGCGTCGTGAGCTTGAGGTACGCCACACCGATGTCGCCGCGCGTCAGCAGTCCGGTGAGCACGGACTCCGTGTGCACCTCGAGCCGCGAGCCGTCGACGAAGGCGAGGGTCGTGAAGTAGTGCGTCGACGCGGAGTCCTGCGACGCGCGCACCTCGTAGCGCTTGTCGAGCACGACGGCGATGCGCCGCTGCACCGGCGCCGCGTGGAACCGCATCGCACCGCGCAATGCGAGTGCGGCGAGCCCGACGAACAGGCCCGACAACAGGGCCCACAGCGCGACGAACGACAGGGGTGCGCCCATGAAGAGCGAGAGCGCGATCCCGATGCAGCTGAAGATGATCGCGGAACCGACCGTGGTCGAGGCGAACGCGACACCGCGCCACGACGCCACCGTCGGCTCGTACGCGAGCGCGGCCCCGTACTCGGCGCTCGCCTCCACCGCGGCGAAGCGCGCCCGGCTCGTGATCGCGTCGTCCGTCGCCACGTCGAGACGATGGTAGCCGCGCGCCGCTATCATCGGCACACGGATGCGTCACCGCCGGGGAAATGAACCAACGATGCGGATGCGGCTCTGGGTGGTCTCGCTCCTGTGCGCGTGCTCGGGCCCACGGATCGTCGACGACGACGGGAGCACGGGCGAGGGTGACGACGGAGAGGACGAGAGCACCGACGACGGCATCGTGCCCGACGGCCTCTACGTCGACTGCGCGATGGTGCCCGCCGACGAGCCAACTGTGGCGCCTGGCGATCCCGGTCCACTCGGCTTCCCCATCTACGCCTGCAACCCGCGATCGAGCGGCGTGGGCGAAGGTGGTCATCGCTGCTGCTCCACCGATCCCGCGACGGCCGACGGCGCGCTGCCGGCCTACGAGGACCTCGGCATCATCGGCACTCCACCGCTCTATGCCGATCGCGCGAACGCGGCCGGCACGTGGGGCATGTGCGTGCGTACCGACGACGTCGGCGCGGGGCTCGGCCTCCTCTCCGACGAAGCCGCCGGCTGTCCGATGCCGTGCAATCCGACCTGGGACTTCGCCGACGTCGCATCGGTGTGCGGACCTTCGCGCTCGTGCTGCCAGGCGTTCGAGCTCGGGCCGAAGGACTGCGTGCAGGACGAGAGCGGCACGTGGCGCGCGGTGACCGGTACGGACATCGGCAATCCCGCGGTCGTGCCGCAGACGAATTGGAACAACGCCGCCCACGACACCCACCAGGATCCGAACGGCGCCGTGTGCCTCGCCTTCGCGGGGAACGTGAACACGCCCGAGTTCGCGGAGTGCATCCGGCACCTCGGCGTCGCGGATCAGCGCGGCTACTGCATGGCGCTCCAGGCCGGCGAGCAGTGCCCGTCCGCAGCACCGTCCTACGTGGACGTGTGCGAGGCCATGAATTGACGGGGCGCTGAAGCGACGGATCCGATCGCCCGCGGTTGCAGGGTCGAGCGAGATTGCCGACGTGCGTCGTGCCGGCCAGCGATCTGGCCAGCGCACGCAACTCGAGTGGTCAGCGCCACGGTGACGACGTGAGCGACCGCTCGCGTGTTCGCGTGTGGGAATCGGAGCGATCGAGCGGCACGCGGATTGCTCAGGGGCCGCGACCCCTGGGCGATCTGCCCAGGCGAATCGCCCACGACCTCCCTTCGACCCTGGTGAGAATCCCATGCGCACGACGATCTCCTGCTTGACCGTGCTGTCCGTGCTCGCAGCCTGCGACGACGGCGGCCGCCCCGGCTCCGGTGACTCCGATTCCATCGACAACCGCGAGGGCGTCTACGACTACGTGCTCGGCGTCGACCCGGCGACGGGCGAGGCGATCAAGGGCGGTGCCCACGAGATCGTCAGCTTCGACGACGACGGCAAGCGCGAGGCGATCGACAGCTCGAACTTCCCGCAGCGTCTGCACCCCGACTTCACGACGACGAGCGCGTTCCGGACGTTCGACGCCGCGCTCACCGAGGGCGAGACGACGTGGCCCGTGTTCGCGTCGACGTGGTGGCCGCAGTCGAAGAACGGCACCGCGTGGCGCTGGCAGCCGGGCGCGAGCCAGGACTACGCGAACCTCTCCGATCGCGATCGCCTGTCGCCGATGGAGAAGTACGATCTCACGTTCAACCCGAACCAGCCGCAGCAGGTGGCCGCGGTCTCGCACTGCCAGTACGCCGACTCGGTCGAGGATCCCGAGGGCTGCGAGCGCATCGAGCACCCTGCGCTCACCGTCGCTGGTCCCGCGACGAAGTGGGAGCTCGAGCACCAGGGCCAGTACCAGACGTACGAGCCCGAGAACTGGTGGGGTCACTGCAACGGCTGGGCGTCGTACGCGACGGCGGAGCCGCTCGGCTTCCCCGAGCGCGACGTGCGGGTGAGGTTCGAGCAGAACCGCGTCGTCGAGTGCACGAGCGGTGACACGAGCGGCTGCGTGCTGTGGCGCATGGCCGACATCGAGGCGCTCATGACGGAGCTCTACTTCAGCGATCAGGCCACGTTCACGGGCCGTCGCTGCAACACCGCGCCCGACGACATCACGCGCGACGGCGAGGGCCGCCCCACCGACGTGGCCTGCCGCGACCTCAACCCCGGCTCGTTCCACACGGCGATCGTCGGCCTGCTCGGCCGCGGCGCTCGCAACCTCGTCACGAACGAGACGGGTGGCCGCCCCGCGTTCGTCATCGATCACAACTACGACCACGAGATCTGGAACTTCCCGATCGTGCGCTACGAGATCGTCGAGCAGGAGAGCGTCACGGAGGCGCAGGCCACCGACCTGGTGGGCACCAACGGATCCGACTACACCTGGAACGCGAGCGCGACCAGCTTCCAGCGCATCCAGCTCGCCTACTGGATGATGTCGGACTCGGTGCCGCCGTCGGAGCTGCTGCGCCGCGCCGACACGCGATCGGTGGATCCGGTGCGGGTCGAGCTGAACTACGTGCTCGAGCTCGACGCCCAGAACCGCATCCTCGGCGGCGAGTGGATCGAGGATCCGGTCGCGACCGTCGGCGAGAACAGCAAGGAGCTGCACCCCGACTTCGCCTGGATGGCGCTCGATCACCAGGGCGCGGGTGAAGGTGCCGACGACACCGGCGGCAGCGACGACAACCCGTTCGTCTCGTACGCGCGAGCGACCGCGCTCCTGCGCTGCGCCAACGACCCGACCACGTGCGCGCCCGCGGGCGGCGGCGGTGGTGGTACGGAGACGCTGATGGACATCACCGCGGACGTGCCGCAGGGCCAGACGCGCAGCTACGACACGGGCGCGCTGCCGGCCGGCAGCTACCGCATCGTGATGTCGCACGACCCCGCGCGGGCCGGTGGCGACGCCGACCTCTACGTCCGCGCCGGCGCAGCGCCGACGACGAGCACGTACGACTGCCGCCCGTACGCCGACGGCTCCGACGAGGAGTGCACGGTCGTGCTCACGGCCGAGTCGACGATCTTCATCCAGGTGCGCGGCTACGCGAGCGGTGCGAACGCGTTCCGCCTCGTGGTCGAGGGGGAAGGCGAAGGCGGCGGCGAGCCCCCGCCGGCGTGGGAGGGGCTCGACGAGTCGGGCACCGTCGCGCGCAACCAGGAGGTGCGGTTCGCGACGCCGGAGCTGCCGGCCGGCACGTACTCGTTCGTGATGACCGGCACCGGCGACGCCGACCTGTACGTGCGCCGCGGGAGCGCGCCGAACACGACGACGTTCGACTGCCGTCCGTACGCGACCGGCTCGAGCGAGACCTGCAACGTGAACCTCTCCGCGCCGGGCGTGGTCCACGTGATGGTGCGTGGCTACGCGACCAGCTCGACCTACGAGCTGGTCGGCAGCCGCCAGTAGTCCACGGACCACGAAGACGACGCCCGTTCGGTGGGTTCACCGAGCGGGCGTCGTCGCGTTCGCGTCGAGCCACGCGGAGATCCGGTCGCGCAGGCGAGTGCGCTCCGGCGCGATGTCGAGCGCGGACCGGGCGAGTGCGTCCGTCGTCGCGCTCGCACCGTTCACGAGCACGAGCGCGCGCGCGAGGCCGAAGCGCGCGTGGGCCCGCACCTCGGCCAGATAGGTGTCGTCGCCGTCGATGCGATCGTGGATCGTGCGCGCGAGCGCGAGCGCCTCGTCGCCCTTGCCGGTGCCGAGCAGGGTCTCGAGCTGCAGGAGCTCGAGCTGCACTCGGTTGCTCGGCTTGGTCCCGTCGGGCACGTTCGCGGCGGTGCGTCCGAGCACCGCCGCGGCCTCGTCGAAGTCGCCGGTCTCGATCGCCGACAGCGCGAAGTCGATGCGCGTGCCGTACAGGTGGGGATGATCGGGTGGCAGCGTGCGCTCGCGGATCGCGATCGAGCGGCGCAACAGCGGCAGCGCCTCGTCGAACTCGCGGCGGCGCGCGTGGCCGGCCGCCATGTTGTGCAGGAGCAGCGCGACCTCGGGGTGATCGGGGCCGACGTCGCGCTCGCGCACCGCGAGCGCCTTCGCGTACCAGGCCTCGGCGTCGGCGGCCCGGCCCTCGGTGGTCGCGAGGTTGCCGAGGTTCATCAGTGTTCGCGCTTGATCCGGGTGGTTCTCGCCCAGCGTGCGCGAGCGCAGCGCGAGCGCTTGCCGCAGCGATGTCTCGGCGTCGCGCCAGCGCTTCTGCTGGTAGGCAACGACGCCGAGGTTGTCGTAGCAGCGCAGCAGCAGCGGGCTGTCCGGGCCGACCGACGACAGGAGCACGTCGCGCGCGCGCTCGTACAACTCGCGCGCCTCGTCGTAGCGATCGAGCTCGACGAGCGAGTTCGCCAGGTTGTTGAGCGAGAACGCGATGAGCGGATGACTCGGCGAGTACATCCGCTCGCGCGACGCGAGCGTGCGGCGGTGGACCTCGATGGCCTCGTCGTAGCGAGCCATCGAGGCGAGCGTGTTGCCGAGCGCGTTGAGCACCGAGTGGACGGCGGGGTGATCCTCGCCGAACAGCGCGACGCGCAGGTCGATCGCCCGCTCGTACTCGCGCTCGGCCCCCCGGAAGTCGCCGCTGGCCTGGTGCCACAGGCCGTTCGCGTAGACGAACAGCGAGGTGATCTCGTCGTCGTCCACGCGCTGCACCCACGCGTCGGCCTGGCGTAGCCAGCGTTCGGCCTCGTCGAGGCGATCGAAGCGATCCGCCTGCACGCGTGCGATCGCGATGGCCGAGCGGGCCGAGAGCCGATCGTCGCGTGCGAGCGCGGCCGCCTCGTACGCGCGCTCGAATGCCGCGAGTCCCTCCGCGTAGCCCCCGGATTGATCGGACACCTCGCCCACGAGCAGGAGTGCGCGGGCACGCAGCCCGACGAGCGCATCGTCGTCGGCGCGCACGACCGCTTCACGGGCGTCCGACAGCGCGTCGCCGTAGCGGCCAGCGGCCTCGAGCGCCTCGGCGCGGGCGAGGATGGCCTCGATCTCGGCCGCCTCGACGGCGAGCGCGGGGTCGAGGTCCACGCGTGCGGCCACGTCGACGTCGGTGATGCAGCCGTCGACGCGCGGCAGCGCGAGCGTCACGTCGAGCGCGCGCTCGATCACCCGCGCATCGCCTTCTTCGAGCAGGTCGATCGCGGCGCCGAAGCTGCGCTCGATGCGAGCGAGACAGGCGAGGCGGGCCCGGGCCGCGGGCGTGTCGACGCCGCACGAGGCGGCGAACGACGCTCGCCAGTCGTCGGACCAGCCGTCCAACCGGGCGATCGATTCGTCGCGCATGGCCGCAGCGTCCGAGGAGAAGCCGGAGTGCACTCGGGCACGCGCATCGTCGTTCCACCGAAGCGCGAGCGTGCGGCCCTCGAGCGCGCACGGGTCGTCGGTGCGGGCGAGCCACGCGGTCGCACCCACGGCGATTGCGACGACCGCGATCGAGGGCACGAGCAGCGAGCGTCGCGGGCGCTGCCACGGCGCGAGCGCGGCGAGCAGCGAGGTCATGTCCGGCCATCGTCTCTCGGCGCTCGGGGCCAGCCCGCGCGCGACGATGGCGCGCAGGGCCGGGGGCACCTTCGCGCCGCGTGGGGGGTCGCGGATCCGTCCCGCGAGGATCGCCGCTGCGAGCTGCGGCCAGCGCTCGCCCTGGTACGGACGCTCGCCGTAGAGCGCCTCGTACATCGCGACGCAGAAGGCGAACACGTCGGTGCGGGCATCGACGGCGCGCGCGTGGATCTGCTCGGGAGCCATGTACGCCGGCGTGCCGACGGTCACACCGCTGCGAGTCACGCGGCTCTGCAGCGTGTCGATCACCTCGACGAGCGGCTCGGGCAGCTCCTCGTCGGACACCGGGGCCGCGAGGGCGCGCGCGAGCCCGAAGTCGAGCACGCGCACGAGCCCGTCGCGACCGATCATGACGTTGCTCGGCTTGAAGTCGCGGTGCACGATGCCGGCCTCGTGGGCGGCCTGCAGCCCGCGGCCGGCCTGCACGAACACGTCGACGATCGCGGCGATCGAGTGCTTGCCGGCCTTCAGCCACCTGTCGAGGCTCTCGCCGTCGACGAGCTCCATCGCGATCCAGATCGCACCGTCGGCGATGCCCACGTCGAACACGTGCACGACGTGGGGATCCGACAGCTGCGCGAGCGCCTGGGCCTCGCGTCGCAGGCGACGCTCGCTGTCCGCCGGGTCGCGATCGATCCGGCGCACCACCTTGATCGCGACGTCGCGATCGAGCTGCGGATCACGGGCGAGCCACACGACGCCCATGCCGCCCTCGCCGAGCTTGCGCAGCGCGACGTAGCGACCGATCGACGGCAGGGTGTCGGCGCGCTGGGCTCGCAACTGACGCGCGAGCCCGGGCTGCGTCTCGGCGAACCCCGTCGCGTCCTGCGACTCCACCGCGCGTCCTCTCGTCAGCGCGTCTCGAAGCAGCCGCGCCCCGGCTGGCAGTCCTCGGGCAGACACGGAGACTGATCCGGCCCCGTGACGAACTGCGTGCGCAGGCACGAGTAGTGGCTCGACCGGCTCGTCGTGAACGCGTCGGGCGTGTCCTGGCCGTAGACGTGCAGTGCCTTGGTCCGCAGGTGCTTGCACACCGCCACGTCGGCGAGGAGTCGCTCTCGGGTGTGATCGTCGAACGTCGGCATGGTGAATCACTCCGGCAGCGGCACGCCGCACAGCTCGTGCAGCGCTTCGCGCAACAGGCCCTTGCACAGCGGGATCTTGTAGGCGTTGTGCTCGAGCGCCTTCGCGCCGGCGAGCGCGGCCTCGGCCGCCTTCGCGAACAGCTCGGCGCTCGGCGCCTGGCCCTCGAGCACCGTCTCGGCCTGCTTCGCGCGCCACGGGATCGGGGCGACGTGACCGAGGGCGACGCGCACGTCGGAGAGCTTGCCGCCGTCGAGTCGAGCTCGCACCGCGACCTCGCCGAGCGGCCAGTCGTGGCTCTGGTTCTCCTTCACCGCGGCGTAGATCGAGCGCTGACCGGCACCGGCCTTGGCCACCTCGATCGCGACGACGACCTCGCCGTCCTTCAGCGTGTGCTCGCGCGTCGCATCGACGGTGGGCAGCTGGAACAGGTCGGCGATGGCGACGTCACGCGATCCCTTCGCACCCGCGACGACGACCTTCGCGTCGTGGGCGAGCAGCGCGACCGCCATCGTGCTCGGATGCACGATGAAGCTGGGCCCGCCGGCGAAGATCGCGTGGTAGCGGTTGTCGCCCGTGATCGCGTAGCACTGCGCTCCCCCCTTCTTGAGGCACACGAGGTCGACGTGGCGGTAGTACCAGCAGCGCGGGCGCTGCAGGAGGTTGCCGCCGATCGTCGCGGCGTTGCGGATGCCCGGCGTCGCGGCCGAGCCGGCCGCGATGCGCACGGCGCCGAACGCCGCGCCCAGATCGCTGTGGGCCGCGATGTCGCCGAGGGTCGCGAGCGCGCCGATCGACCACCCGCCGTCCTTCGCGGCGATCGCCTTCATGCGCTCGCCGTCGGCACCGTTCACGGCGCGCAGCTCGACGAGCTCGTCGGGCGCGTCGATGCCCTCCTTCATGAGGTCGATGAGGTCGATGCCGCCGGCCCGGAACACGCGGGTCTGCGGCGCCTGGGCCACGCGCGCGCTCGCGTCGGCGAGCGTGGGGAGCCGGACGAGGGTGAAGCGGTTCATGCGGTGGCTCCCAGCGCGGCGAGGATCTTCGCCGGTGTGATCGGTAAGCTGCGCACGGGCACGCCGAGCGCGTCGTAGACGGCACAGGCGATCGCGGCGGCGGTGGGAATCGTGGCGGGCTCGCCGATGCCGACGGAGCCCGTGCTGTTCGCCGGCGTGTACACCGGCGTGAGTACCACCTCGATCGCGGGCACGTCGCGCGCGCCGCAGACCTTGTACGACTCGAAGTTCGGGTTGAGCATGCGCCCGAAGTCCTTGTCCATCACGCGCTCCTCGAAGAGCGCGTAGCTCGTGCCGAGGATGATGCCGCCGTTGACCTGGCTCTTCGTGGTGAGCTCGTTCATCACGCGGCCACAGTCGTGCAGCGCGAGTACGCGCTTGGCCTTCACGACGCCGGTCCAGGTGTCGACCTCGACCTCGGCGAACTGCACGCCGCCGATCTGCTGCATCGGCTCGCCCATGAACGCCATGGGGAAGTTGCTGGCCGTCTTGCCGCGCGAGCCCGTGACGACGATCGCCTCGCCGGCGATCTTCTTGCACAGCTGCGCGAACGTCAGCGTCTTGCCGCCGCCCGTGACGCCGCCTTCGGCGTCCCACTTCACCTCGGAAGGCGCAACGCCGAGCTGGGTCGCCGCGAGCGCCACGAGCTCGGTCTTGGCCTTCTCCACCGCGTTGCGCACCGCCGGCGCGACGCTCGACGTGGTCACCGAGCCGCCGCTGCCCACCGACGAGCCGTACTCGCTCTTGCCGACCTTCATCTCGATCGACTTCACCGGGCGCTTCAGCACCTCCGCGGCGATCTGCGCCATCACGGTGACGATGCCGCCGCCGATGTCCTGGATGCCGTTCTCGATCTCGACCGATCCGTCGCGGTGCACGCGGCAGGTCACCTGCACGGCACCGGCGCGGCCGAAGTCCCCCCAGATCGCCGCGGCCACGCCGACGCCGGTGCGCATGCGCGTGCCCTTCGCCCGCAGCGCCGCCGAGTGCTTGCGCGCGTCGGCCCAGCCGAAGCGCTTCGCACCGTCCTCGAACTGCATGCGGCGCACGGGGTGCTCGTCGTGATCGATCCGCAGCTTCAGGGGATCGACCTTCATCTTCGCCGCGAGCTCGTCGAGCGCGAGCTCGAGCGCGAACGCGCCCTGCGGATGGCCCGGCGCGCGCATGGCCGTGCCGGGGCCCGCGTTCGTGAACACGTCGCTGGCCTCGACGAGCACGTTGGGGCACTTCGAGTAGATCGAGAACGCGTTGCGCCCGATGCCCGCACCCGTGCCGATGCCGGCCGAGCCGAGGCTCTTCACGTGGATCGCGACGAGCTTGCCGGCCGCACCTGCGATCTTCACGGACTGGTGGCTGTCGGGCCGGTTGCCCGTGCACACGTGCTCTTCGTGGCGGTCGCACACGAGCTTCACCGGCTTGCCCGCCTTCTTCGCGAGCTCGCCCGCGATGAAGCCCAGGCGCGTGCCGGGAGCCGACGCGCCGAACTTCGCCCCGAACCCGCCGCCGAGGAACTCGGTGACGACGTGCACGTTCTGCGGGCGCAGGCCGAACACCTCGGCGAGCTCGTCGCGCACCGAAAAGATGCTCTGCGTCGAGCACCACGCGGTGAGCTCGTCCTTGCCGGTCCACTTCACGGCGATGCCGTGGGGCTCGAGCGCGCTGTGGGTCTGCACCTGCGTGGCGTAGGTCGCCTCGTGCACGACGGCGGCCTTCGACATGGCCTTCGCCGTGTCGCCGCGCTTCATCGTCGGCATCGGGCGCACGTTGCCCTCGGCTCCGGCCGCGCCGCCGGTGCCGGGCTCGTCGCCCTCGGTGCGGCGCTCCGCGACCGCGCGCTCGTGCACCTTCGGTGCGCCGGGCTTCGCGGCGCCGAGCGTGTCGACGACGTGGGGCAGCGGCTCGTACTCCACCGCGAAGTGGGCGAGCGCATCGTGGGCCTGCTCGAGCCGCTCGGCCGCGACGGCGGCGACGTCTTGACCGGCGAAGATGAGTCGATCGCCCTTCGCGGCGATCAGGATCGCCGCCTTCACACCCGGCTGCGACTCGACGCGTCCGAGCCCGATGCTCTTCACGCGCGCGCACGGCAGCGGGCAGCGCAGCACCGCGGCGTGCAGCATGCCGTCCTCGCGCACGTCGGTGGTGTACCGCGCGCGGCCGCTGACCTTGAGGTGCCCGTCGATGCGCGGCACTGCGGTGCCGACGACGTCGAGCTTGGTGTCGGCGTCCCACGGCTTGGGCTCGCCTTCGGGCAGCTCGACCTCGATCGTCTTGCGCACCTTGCCGTAGCCGGCTTGGACCTTCGTCTTCGCCATGTCAGCCGGCCCCCTTCGCGACCTCGAGCACCGCGGCGACGATGTGCGGATACGTTCCGCACCGGCACAGGTTGCCGGCGATCGCGTCGTTCACGTCGGACGCGGTGAGCGAGGCCGCGTCGCTCTTGCGTCGCTGCAGGAGACCCGCGCACGACACGAGCATGCCCGACGTGCAGAAACCGCACTGCAGCGCATCGTGGCGCACGAACGCCTGCTGCAGCGCGGACAGCTCTGCCCCCGATCCCAGTCCCGCGACGGTGACGACCTCCGCACCGGCGGCATCGTGCGCGAGCATCATGCACGAGTTGCGCGGCACGCCGTCGACGAGCACGGTGCAGGCTCCGCACGCGCCGCGATCGCAGACCTTCTTGGGGCCCGTGACGCCGAGGTCGTTGCGCAGCGCGTCGAGCAGCGTGACGCGCGGCTCGACCGCGAGCGTCGTGCGCTTGCCGTCGAGCGTGAGCTCGAGCCCGACGGGATCGGGACCGATCTCCGCGGGCGCCGATGGGTCGGTGACGGTGCCGTTCGTGGTGCGGCCGTCCTTGCCCTGCCGCACGCAGGCGGCGAGGACCGGTGCGACCGATGCTCCGCGCAGGAGCCCTCGGCGAGTGAGCCGTTCTGCCATGCGGGCCGAGCATACGCCCGGAACCGCGGGTCAGTGCGAGGGCTCGCCCGGGCGGGCGTAGGAGGCGGCGCGATCCCTCGCGATGTCGGCGATGCGATGCTCGAGCGCGTCGCGACCGGGCCCCGCGCCGACGGCCGCGAAGTTGTGACGGGCGATGTCCGCCGACAGCTCGGGGTCGGCCTGCACGCTCTTCTCGATCATCGCGGACATCACGGGGTCGTTGGCGAAGCGCTCGCGCAGCCGTTCTCGCGCCGTCGCCTGGGCTTGTGCGCGCACGCGCTCGAGCACCGATGCACGCACGCACTGGATCACGGGATCGGGCGTGCGGCGCAGCATCGGCACGAGCGCTTCGGGGGTCGGCAGGCGCGGCCGCGGACCGGGCGGGGCCGGCTCGAACGCGGGATGGAAGGGCACCATGAAGAAGCGCTCGGTCTTGCTCGCGTCGTGGGCCTGGCGCACGGCGCTGGCGAAGGACGCGAACGTCTCGGCGTCGCACCACGGGTGACCGGCGGGCACGACGAAGGCGAGGAGCACGATCTCGGCGTCGTCGTGCGTGGCGCACAGATCCGCGAGCGCGCGCGCGCACTCGTCGGGCGTGGGCTCGCGGTCCTCGACCCACCAGATCGGACGATGCACGCGCCCGAGCTCGCGGCTCTTGCGGGCGAACGGACACAGCCCGAGCTCCTCGACGATCTCGACGAGGAAGCGATCGTGGATGCGATGCACGATCTCGGCGGGTGGCCACACGCTGCCGAGTGTATCCTCGACGGCGGTGGCGTGCCGCACCTCGGAGCGCGAGTGAAGGACGACGCTGCAGCCGAGCGCGTGCCGCGACTGTTGCAGTGGGCGATCGTCGCGCTCGTCGTCTATCGCGTCGCCTACCACCTCATGTACGCCGGCGAGGTGCCGTTCGCAGCGGCGCCGGTGTCGGACGGGCGGCTCTACGAGCTCGCGGCGCTCGACATCGTCGAGCATCCGCCGTGGGGGACCCAGCCGTTTTGGTTGCAGGGTGCGTACGCGTACGCGCTCGCGATTCCGATGTCGGTGACGGGGCTCGGCGGCGCGCTCGTGGTGCAGATCTGCGTGGCCGCGCTCGGGCTCGTGGCGTTCCACGCGTCGTGTCGGCGGTTGATCGGCGATCGCGGCGCGGCGGTCGCGAGCGTGCTCCTGTTGTCCGTCGGGGCGGTCGCGTTCTACGAGAACAAGTTCCTCACCGCGACGCTCACCATCGTGGCCGAGTGCGTGATCCTGCACGCGTACGCGCGCGCCGAAGGCAGCACGCGGTGGCCGATGTGGCTCGGTTGCGGCGCCGCGGTGGGGCTGGCCGTGCTCGCACGGCCGAACTTCGTGCTCGCGATCCCGACGACCGCGGTGGCGCTCGTGCTCGCGGCGCCGGCGGATGCGAAGCGGAGTCGGGTCGTGCTCGTGTTCGTGGTGGGCGTGGTGCTCGCGCTCGTGCCGATGGTCGTGCGCAACGCGGTCGTGACGGGGCACGCGACGGCGTTCCCGGTGCACGGCGGGGGGACATCCTTCTATATCGGCAACAACGCGGCGGCGAACGGGCTGTGGAACACGGCCGACGGCGCGCTGTCGGGCGACGTGACGCACGAGGTGGAGGAGCTGTCGGAGGAGGGCGCCTCGGTGATCGAGCGCGAGCGGGCGCTCGGGCGCGAGATGTATGCGCGCGCGTGGGACGACATCGCGGCGGATCCCGGGCGATGGATCGCGCTCGAGCTGCGCAAGGTCTGGCTGACCTTCGGCAACGACGAGCTCGCGCAGGACTACGATCCGTGGGGCGAGCGCGAAATCCTGCCGTGGGCGTGGCGGCACTCGCTGCCGTTCGGGCTCGTGCTCGGACTGGCCGTGCTGGGTGTTCGCGAGGTGCGTCGCGGCGCGCACGGGCGCGCGCGGCTGTGGTTGTTGCTCGGGCTCGCGGCGACGACGGTGATCGCGAACCTGGTGTTCTTCACGTCGTCGCAGCATCGGCTGCCGCTGTGGATCCCGCTGGTGGTGCTCGCGGTGCCGGGGGGGCAGGCGGTGGCGCAGGCGATCCGCACGCGCGGCGAGGGGCTCGGGCGCGTGGACTGGATCGTGCTGTCGATCGCAACGGTGCTCGCGGTGCAGGCGTTCGTGCCGCGCACGCGGACGCATCGGCCGTCGGCGGTGCACTACTACAACCTCGCGCTCGCGTGGGATCGGGTGGGCGAGCCGCGGCGCGCGTTGGGGGCGTTGGACTTCGCGTTGGAGCTGCGACCGAATCACCCGGTGATCCGGCTCGAGCGGGCGACCTTGCGACGCGAGCTCGGCTACTTCGACGCGGCCCGCGACGACCTCGCGCACATCGCGACGCTGCCCGACGTGCCCGCGTGGGTGCGACGCCAGGCAGCGACCGAGATGCGGGAGCTGGGTCCGCCGGTGCGCTGACGGATTCGAGGCCGAACAGGAGACTGTCGGACCTCGAAGTCCGGGCGAGGGCGGGGTTCGAGGTCGAACAGGAGACTGTCGGACGCCGAAGTCGAGCGAGGGCGGGGTTCGAGGTCGAACAGGAGACTGTCGGACCTCGAAGCCGGGCGGGGCCGGGGTTGGAGGGCGAACAGGAGACTGTCGGACGTCGAAGTCGGGCGACGGCCGGGGTTGGAGGGCGAACAGGAGACTGTCGGACCCCGAAGTCCCGGCGAGGGCGGGTGTTCCCCGCGATTTCGCGGGGGCGTGATCCCGAACGAGGGCGCCCGGCGTACGGGGGGTGGATGCGAGCGAACCGCCGGGCGTTGCCGTGGGTGCTGGGGATCTTCGCGTTGGGCGCGTGCGACGACGACGCGATGTCGGCGGGCGACGAGGACGCCGACGCGGAGGCGCGCGGCTGCGAGACGGAGACGCGCGCGGACACCTACGCATTGGGGCTGGCGAAGACGGGCACTGCGACGACGGTCACGTTCGTCGATGCCATGCCGGCCCCGCCGACGCGTGGCGACAACCGCTGGACGGTGCAGGTGACGGACGACCGCGGCGCGGCGATGACCGGGCTCGAGCTGAGCGCGACGCCGTTCATGCCGGATCACATGCACGGCACGACGGTGGAGACGGAAGTGACGGAGCTCGGCGACGGCACGTACGTGCTGGAACCGGTGAACCTCTTCATGCCGGGCTTGTGGGAAGTGACGCTGGAGCTCGGCACCGACGACGAAGTGGTCTTCGCCTTCTGCGTGGACCCCTGAGCGCCTCCCCCTCCCCCCGCTGGAACTGACTGATCGTCATACAACGTTCCGAGTCGAGCGAAGCCCTCGCGAAGCTCGAAACGACGTATGACGATCAGTCAGTTCAAAGGCCGGGCGCTCACAATCCGTCGTCCATCGAGATCGCTTCGAAGCACGTCGCACTCTGCACGCACATGCCTTCGTTGTCGGTCATCTCCGCGGTGGTCGGGGTCCACTCGCGTACGGTCTCACCGATCACGAAGGTCGGGATGCGGTCTTTCACCGCAGGGTCCAGGCCGTCTTCCACCAGCTCGTCGACGAGCTCGAACGGGATCGGGCGGATCTTCATGCGGACGGTCGCGCGGTCGACCGGACCGTCGACGTGCCACGTGCGGCTCAGCCACGTCGTCTTGTCGTACTGCAGGCCCGCCTCGGCGGCGACCTCGAGCGTGTTCGGCACGATGTGGCCGATCTCCCAGAACATCTTCGCCGGCGTCGTCATCGTCTCGTCGGTGTACGCGAAGTCGCGCAGCACCCACAGCATCGGATCCGCCTCGGCAGCCGCGTCGATCGACTCGTCGTCCTCGACCACGCCGCTCTCGACCACGACCGTCTCGCCCTCGTAGCCCACGAGCTCGAGCCACAGCCGGCGATCCTGCGCGGCACCGCTCGGGAAGTGGTGGCCCGCGAACTCGTTGTGCAGCCACACCTTCACGTCGGTGCCGCCACCATCCGCCGGATTCACGCACAACCCCACGCACACCTCGGGATCGAGGAATTCCTGCAGGTGCTCGAGCTGATCGGCCATCAGCGCCGGGCCCTGCTCCGCATCCGGCCAGTCCGTGAGCGCGACGTCGATGCCCACGAAGCGATGATCCCGAGTGCCGCGCGCCTTCACGCCCGGGTACTCCGCGATCGGCTGCCCCGTCGTGCCCGGCATGTGGCAGCTGTTGCAGCTCTGCCCGTAGTACTCGATGAGCTGCGGATTCATCGCGGAGGGATCCGCGTAGAACGAGTTGGTCCACTCCTCGTACGTCCGCTCCACGTGCACGCCCGCCGGATTCACGAGATCGTGGCACGCCCCGCACATGTCGCCGGATGCGACCGTGAAGCCATCGAACAGATCGGAGTAGTCCGCGTCGTGGAAGTCGTTCTCCACCGGGTCGTTGAACTGCCCGCGCATCACGCTGTCCATCGCGAGCTTCAAGGGGTTGTTGTGCGTGCCGTCGACGCTCTCCACGTTGTGACAGAAGTAGCAGGTGACGCCCTTCATGTACTGCGGCAGCTCGTCGAGGTTCAGCCCATCGACGGTCTCGCCGAGCGCGACTGCGATCGGCGCATGGCATTTCACGCAGAAGTCGCCGAGCTCGCCGCCGGTCTCGCGCTGCCCACGGGCGTTCATCGCGAGGAACACTGGATCCTCCGCCGCGTACGCATGCATGCTGCCGAGCCACTGCTGGTAGTGCTGCGGATGGCACTCCTCGCACGCCGCGGGATCGAGCAGCTCCTGACGCGGACCCTGGTCCTCGTCGCCCTTGCAGCCGACCACCGCCAGCAACGCGATCACGAAACGCTTCACGGCATCGCTCCCATCGCCACCCATTGCGCGACGCTGCACGTCTCCTCCGCCGAGAGCACGAGCCCCGGCGGCATGCGCTTCACCGTGTCGTCGGTGAGCAATCGAATCACGAGCTGACTGCAGCTCGGATCGCCGGGCACCACGAACGTCTCGTCGCCGCGATCCTCGAGCAAGAGCGCCCGCGCGCCATCGGGATCGGCGAAGAACAAGCCGTGCGCCTCGGCGCCCAGCGCGTCGGCGCTGCCGTGGCACGACAGCCCTCCGGTCGCGCAATCCGACGTCAACGTCATCGAGAACACGTTGTCCCAGCTGGGAGCGTACAGCGGCCCGCAACCATCCGCATCGATCTCGACGCACGGCAGCGGACCGCCGTCGTCCTCGCCCTGGTCGTCGCCGGGACACCCGGACCCGCCGATCATGGTCGCGATCATGGTCACGACCAGGGGCAGGGCGAGGACGCGACGCGCGGGCCGGAACACCGCCGCGGAGCTTACCAGCGACACTGATCCGGCGTCCCCCGCGGCTTGCTGCGACGCGGTGCGCCTGTCATCCTGCGAGGCGTCGATGCGCAGCGTGAGAGTCCTCGGTGTGCTCGGGATCGCGAGCGTCCTCGGCGTCGCGCTCGGCCCGCAGCGAGCGCCGGCCGCCAACGCGAACAAGCCGCGTGTGCCGGTGATCTGGGGCGCGGCGCCGTGCGTGTCGATCGTCGATGCCTCGCAGACGCCGGTGGTGCACCTCGAGTATTCGATCGCGTCCGAAGAGGACGGCACGCT
>CAYXVR010000027.1:0-23007 GCA_964468635.1 uncultured Nannocystaceae bacterium | reverse complement strand
GTGGACGACAGTCGACGCCACCAGTTCTTCGCGTTCGCGGCCCAACACTTCGAGGTGGAACCTCCGAAGTACATCACACAGGCGGACATCGATCGTGCGGCGGCGGTCGATCCGATGGTGATGCCGCAGAGCATCGACCCCGCCGTGGACATCCTGGAGTCGTCGACGCTGTGGCAGGGCCAGTGGGTCCGCGTGACGCCCGACGACATGCGCGTGCCGATCACGTTCGCGCAGGCGATGATGGGCGTGGACTGGGACGTGTCCGCGGTGACGCCCGGCACGTGGCTCGTGAAGGGCTACACGTGGGAGCCCACGAAGAACCTGTGGGCCACGCGGTGGGCCGCGCTGAAGGTGATCGCGAGCGCGGCCGAAGCCGACGCGGCCGGGCCGAGCGTGATCCTCCTGCCCGACGACGCGACGATCGAGACCGGGATCGAGCACGTGCCGCCGGGCTGCGTCGACGCGCCCGCGGGCAGCACGCTCACGCTCGAGTACGGCGTCGCCGAAGGCAGCCTCGAGCCCGACTGGCAGGTCGCCCAGGAGAACGTCGACGTGACGACCGGCGAGCTCGCGGTCGGCGTCGAGCTCCCGCGCGATCTCGCCGGCCAACCCGTACAGCTGCGCGCGACGATCACCGACCCCGACGGCCGCAGCTACGTCGCCTACAGCCCGCGCTCCCTCGTCGTCGTCGAAGGCCCGGAGACGGACGACGACGACGACGACGGCGGCGGCGGATGCCGGATCGCGCACGATCGCGGCAGCCTGCTCGCGTGGCTCGTGTGTGCGGTGTTCGGCTTGCGTCGTCGTCGTAGGCGCGCGACGCTGCGGGCGTGACTTCGACTCGCTTGGGGTTCCTCGCGCTCGTCGGGCTCGTCGGTTGTCCGCAGGACGACGCCGCCGACGATGCGGCCGACACCACCGCCGGCAGTGCGGACGACGACGACGACGACGATGCCACCGGGGCCGATACGAGCAGCACCGGCGAGCCGCCGCCGTCGGCGGGGCCGCTCGCGTGTCCCGAGGGCGAGTCGTGCACCATCGTCGTCGTCTCGCAGGCGCTCGACGATCGCGTCGAGATTTTCTCCGCGCGGGGGCCCGGCGCGCCGTATCGCGGCGCCATCGATCTCGATCTCAAGCCCAACCCCATGGGCGACAACGAGGGCGAGTACCTCGACGAGCCGTTCGGGCTGTCGATCGACGAGGACGGGCTCGCCGTGCTCGTCGGTCACTACCCCGCGCGCGACCTCGGCTCCATCGTCGTGTTTCCCCACGACATGCTCGCGATGTACGAGGCCGGCACCACCATCGCGAAGACCGAGTTCTTCACGGGCGATGCGTTCACCTCGGCCGTGCGCGCCGGCGAGCTCGGCGAAGAGGAGCCGATCTTCGTGCTGCGTCACCCGAGCGGCCGCCTGCTCGTCGCCGCGTTCGAGAACGATCTCTTCACGCCCGAGATCGAGTGGACCGATCCGGGCAAGCTGCTCGTGCTCGATCCCGCCGACCCCACCGCGGTCGGGAAGCGCACCCTCGACGATCTGGACATGGGCTCGTGCGCGGGCGCGTGGTCGATCGTCGCGCTCGACGCCTCGAAGGACACCGTCGCGCTCTCGTGCGACGGCAACGACGGCGCCGCCGTGCTCGACGTCTCCGGCATCGGCACCGGCTCCGTCCAGGATGCCGCCGCGGCCGTGACCGGCTGCGTCGCCGACACGCTCGTGCCCGACAAGAAGGTGCGATCGATCGCGCCCGACGGCGACGGAGGGTTCCTGCTCGTCGAGCATCCGCAGGTCGCCGACGGATCCATGGGCAAATTCTTCCGCTTCGGCAGCGACTGCGCCCTGCTCGGGCAGACCCCGTTCGACGGCATCTCGATCTTCGAGGTGCGCGATGTCGTGCACCTCGCCACGGGCGCGGGCACGCGGTGGTTGCTCGCCTCCGGACTCACCGCCGATCGCGGCGTGCACGTCGTGCGCGACGGCGAGACCGGCACCGAGGTGTGCAACAAGCTCGATCTCGACGAGTGGTTCACCGGCACGGACGGCACCGTGCTCGATCCCTACGCACTCACGCTCGATCGTGGCCACACGGGTCTCGCCGTCGGCGTCGCCGCTCGCGAGGCGCAGTCCGACGCGCCGGCCGCCGGTCGCGTGCTCTGGATCGAGCTCGACGACGCGGTCGACCCGTGCACCGCATCGCCGGTCGTCGAGGTCACCGATCTCGCGGAGAGTGGTCCCGCCGTGTCGCCCGACGACCCTGCAACGTGGCGTAGGGGCCCCAACGTCGTGCTCGTGCAGGAATACGGCCCGTGATCGCACGCCGCTGACCACTGTTCCCGATCCCGCGCGCTGACATACTGAGGGAATGCGACGCCTCGCCTTCGCCTCTGCGCTCGTGCTCGTCACCATCTCCTGCGACGACGAGGAGACCTGTCCCGACGAGGACGCCGAGCGCGACGGATCGCTCGCGCCGACGCCCGAGCCGTCGGCCCACGAAGCCGGCGAAGAGGGAGAGGAGTGCGAAGAGGAGGGCGAGTTCGGCCCGCCGACCGAGTCGGTCTGTCCCGAGGGCTCGACGCTGACGTGGGAGAGCTTCGGGCAGGAGTTCATGGCGACCTACTGCACCGAGTGCCACGCGTCGACGCTGATGGGCGACGATCGCCAGGGCGCGCCGCTCTACCACGACTTCGATACGCTCGAGGGCGTGCTGCCCGTGCTCGATCACGTCGACTGGAAGGCCGCCGCCGGTCCCGCGGCGACGAACGAGCTCATGCCGCCCGCCGGGAACCCCACGCCGACGCTCGAGGAGCGCCAACAGCTCGGCGAGTGGCTCGCCTGCGAAGTCGCGCGCATGTAGAGGACCGCGGTCAGTCCTGCGCTTCGCGGATGATCGTGACCTGATCGAGGATCGGCTTGGGCGTCATCGGCCCGTCGCCGTCGGGATCGAACTCGAACAGCGAGTGATCGATGTTGCGCAGCACAGCGGTGAGCGTGGCGGTGGTCTCGGCGCTCTCGGGGATCGTCGCCATGAGCACCTCGCCGCGCGCGTCGCCGATGGCCCGGATCGCACATGGGGTCCATCAGACAGCCCGGGAACGACTCGTCGTAGTAGATGTGGACGTGGCCGCGGTCCGGATCGATCGGTGACTCCGGCATCGGCGGCACGAGCTGCACGCGTAGGCTCGTGACGCTGTAGGACATCACCTGCGTGTCGAGCCCGAACACGGTGTTGGGCCACGGCGACTTCAACGCGACCTGCGGCGTGCCGTCGTCGATCCAGAAGAGCCGGGTGAACCGCGCCTCCGGATTGTCGTAGTCGACGCCGTCGTTGCGGCGCGCGACCGCGGCGACGCGGTGCGGGCCGGCGCGGTTGGGCACCTCGATCATCACGGTGATGCCGCCCGAGAGGCCGCCCATCTCGATCGTCGTGCGCTCGACGCCGTCCACCAAGATGGCGACGTGGCCCTCGCCGCTGACGTGCTCGTCGGAGGGCGGCGCGAGCTCGAGGTTGCCCGACACGCGCACGCCGATCATGCGCGGCGCGTCGATCGGGGCATCCATGATGTCGAAGAGCTGCTCGTCCTCGGGGTTCGTGATCTCGACCGATGGACCCTCGCTCTCGCAGCGCCCGTTGATGCACATGCGCCCTTCGGGACAGTCGCTCCCGTCGGGCTCGAAGCACGCGAACGCGCCTTCCTTCGCGGGATCGAGATCGGCCGTGAAGCACCCGGTCGCGAGCGCGACCGCCGACATGCACGCGATGCGAGCGAGGATCATCAGAACCTCCCCGAGAGCGAGAGCCCGCCGCCGCGCATGCCCGCGTAGGGCAGCAGTCGGGCGCTCGCGGCGCCCGCGGCCTTCTTCTGCGCGTTCTTGCGGCGCACCGTGCCCACCGCGATGAGAGCGACACCCGCCACGACCAATGCAGCACCTACGGACACCATCGCGATCTGGATCGCCTCGAGCCGCTTGCCGTCCTCTTCGAGATCCTGCGCCTGCGCGAACGTGAGGTCGTCGGGGTTGCCGCCGTTCTGCACCTCGTCGAGCTGCTTGCTCTTCTCGCGCGCCGACACCCCGAAGCCGACCCCGCCGCCCACCGCGACGACGATGCCGACGCCGGTGAGCACGTCGCCCGTGATGAGCATCGGCCGCGCCGCCTTGCTCTTCTCGGGCTTGCCGGGCGGCGGATCCTTCTTGCCGTCGTCCTTCACGCCCGACTCCACCATCTGCTTCAGCCGCGCGACGCGGTCCTCGACGTTCGCGCGATCGGGCGCGTCGGGCTTCGTCTTCAGGTAGGTCTCGAACGCCGCGATCGCCTCTTCGGGCTTGTTCAGCTTCTCGTAGCAGAGCCCGATGTTGTACTGGAAGTCGGGCGACGCGTAGAGGCTCGCGGCCTCCAGGAAGTCGCGCAGCGCGACGTCGTACTTCGCCTTGTTGTAGTTCTCCGAGCCGCGCTGGAACGCCTCCATGGCGCGCGCCAGGTTCGCGTCGTCGCGCGGCTCGTCCTCGGGCGGGGGCGTGGGCTCGTCGGTGACGGTGGGCAGCTCGCCCTTCGCGGGTCCGAGCGCGCGTGCGTCTCGGGAAACCATGACCGGAGCGCCCAGCGCGACGGCCACCGCCATCGCGACGAGCGCTCGGGTGCGCGCGCGCGCGCAGACGGAACGTTGCGACGGCATGGGCATTCGCATGGTCGACATCAGGGCCTGGGGGCGTGGGGGACGATACCAAGAACGCCGTCGCCACCGAAAGGGATCGGTGTTTCGTCCCTGTCCCGAGATCGGTCCGCTCACGCCGGGTTGCCATGGTGATGGGCGGGGGCCTACGATGATGCCGAGGCCATGTCGAAGACGACCATCCGGCTGGAGCCGAAGAGCCTCGATCGAGCCCGGGAAGGGCGCAAGCGAGCCTTCGTGGTCGTGCTGTCGGGCGATCGCATGGGCGAGATGTTCCCGCTCAAAGAGGCGTCGAAGACGACCATCGGTCGCGGACTGCAGACCGACGTCCGCATCAACGACGAGGGAATATCGCGCACGCACGCGCTCGTCGAGGAAGACGCCGGCGTCTACTACCTGTGCGATGCCGGCTCCACCAACGGCACATTTGCCAACGGCACCCGCGTGGAGCGACAGCCACTGCGCGAGGGCGACAAGATCCAGATCGGCGCGTCCAGCGTGCTCAAGTTCACCTACCACGACGACCTCGACGAGGACTTCCAGCGGAGCCTGTACGAGTCGGCGCTGCGCGATCGCCTGACGGGCGTCTTCAACCGCGGTTACTTCAACAACCGGCTCGAGTCCGACGTCGCGTTCGCGCTGCGCCACGGCAAGCCGCTGTCGCTCGTGCTCTTCGACATCGACAACTTCAAGCAGATCAACGACACGCACGGTCACCCCACGGGTGACGAGGTGTTGCGGCTGCTCGCGGATCGCGTCGAGGGCACGACCCGCAGCGAGGACATCTTCGCCCGCTACGGCGGCGAGGAGTTCGCGCTCATCTGCCGCGACGTCGATGCGCTCCGGGCGTCGCGCGCGGCGTATCGCATCCTCGACGTCATCGGCGGCACCGCGTTCGATCTCGACGGTCGCACGTTGCCGGTGACGGTGTCGCTCGGCGTCGCGGATCTGGGCATGCTCGTGCGGCCCACCGCCGAGGCGCTCGTCGAGGCGGCGGACGCGGCGCTGTACACGGCGAAGCGCAACGGTCGGAATCGGGTCGAGGTGTACGATCCCGAGAGCGAGCCGACGCGGCTCGTCTAGGAGGAGAGGGCCACCTGCGCGGACGCGGCACACCGCTTCTGGCGAGCACGATCCTCGCGTTGGTCGCGTGTCGGCACGAGCCGCCGCCACCCGCCGCGATCGCGAGCACCGATGCGCCGAGCGATCCGCCGGCGGTCGAGGGCGAGGCCACGGCGAAGCCGAGCGCGCCCGAGCGTACGCTCTGGTTCGCCGACGGTCCGGGGCGCGAGGCGATCCTCGCGCGTGAACGGGGCGAGCACGACGTCGCGCTGGCCGAGCTCGAGAAGGTGCTCGCGCAGCGCGATCTGTCCGCGGAGGATCGCGCGGCCGCGCAGTGGCTGCGTGGGCTCGAGGATCTCCGGCTCGGCATGCACGCGGCGGCGGCGGATCGCTTCGCCGAGGCGCGCGCGAGCAAGGCGCTCGCGGCGGTGGCGGTGCGGCTCACCGCGCTCGAGGCCCAGGCGCGGCTGGACGCCGGCGATCCGGCGGCTGCGCTCGCGCTCGTCAAAGGCGTCGACGTCGCGAAGGGCTCGCCGCTGTCCGACGATCTGCGCGTGATCGAGGCCGATGCGCTCTCGCGCACCGACGACATCGCGGGTGCGCGGGCGGCCTACGAGCGGTACCTCGCCGATCACGCGTCGGGCCCACGCCGCTACGAGGTGACGGTGAAGCTGGCGCGCTCGCTCGCGAAGTCGACGATCGTCGCGGACCAGCGGCGCGCTGTCGCGCTGTACGAGGAGCTCGCGATCGCGGTGCCGCTGTCGGACTTCGGCGAGGAGGCCACGCGCGTGCTGCCGGCGCTGCGCGAGAAAGCCGGCATCGAGCGCAGCGCCGCGGATCGCAGCGCGTTCGATCGTCGAGCCGCGCTCGCGGGCATCGAGGCGATGGTGGAGCGCGGGCGCTACGCGCAGGCGAAGAAGGCCGTCGATGCGCTCTTGAAACGGCCGGGTGTGAAGCCGCTGGAGAAGTGCCAGGCGCTGTTCGCGAAGGGCACGGCGGTGTTCAAGCAGCGCGAGCGCGCGAAGGCCCGCACGCACTTCGAGGCGGCGGTGGCCGCGTGCGGCAAGACGAAGGATCCGGAGGCCGAGACCATCGCGGTGAAGGCCGCGTACCAGGCCGGGCGCGGGCGCTATGCCGAGGGCAAGCACGAGGAGGCCGCGCGCGCGTTCGAGAAGCTCGCGAAGGATCACGCGGACAACAGCTACGCGGACGATGCGTGGGTGCTGGCCGGCGAGTCGTGGGGCGAGGCGAAGGACGACGACAAGGCGCGCGCGGCGTGGCGCAACGCGCTCGCGGTGCGGGGCGACATGCGCGAGGAGGCGCGCCGTCGATTGCTGGTCGCCGCGTTCGCGGCCGGCGACGACGCCGAGGCGCTGAAGCTCGCCGACGGTGGGCTCGCGGAAAAAGGCCTGATGGCGGTCGAGCGCAGCAAGCTGCTGTACTTCCGCGGCCGGGCGCTCGCGCGCACGGGCAAGACGGAGGACGCACGCGCGGCGTGGCTCGCCGCGATCGAAGAAGGACCGCTCGATTATCCGTCGCTGCAATCACTCGCGCGGCTGCGCGAGGACAACGACGAGGCGACGCTCGCGAAGGCGCGGGCGCTGCTCGGTGCAGGCGCGACGGAGTCGAAGCCGACGCCACCGAAGCCGAGCCCCGGTGCCGACGCGGCGCTCGTGCTCGCGCGCCTCGGGCTCGGCGAGTGGGCGCAGGAGGAGCTGCGCGCGGCGGACGTGAGCGGCTGGCCGGCCGTGGCCGTGCTGAACCAAGCGGGCCTGTATTCCGGTGCGCAGAAGCTGCTCGCGAGCATGGGCACGGGCTGGCGCGCGGATCCTCCCTTGGGGGAGTCGCGCTCGCGCTGGCAGCTCGCGCAGCCGCAGCCGTTCCTCGAGATCGTCGCCCCGAACGAGCCGAAGGTCGGCGTGCCGACGTGGCTGACGTACGCGATCATGCAGACGGAGAGCCGCTTCGATCCGCGCGCGACGTCGTGGGCCGGCGCGCGCGGCCTCATCCAGCTGATGCCGTCGACGGCGAAGGCCGCCGCGGCACAGGCCGGTGTCGAGCTCGCGAACGACGAGGCGCTCTACCAGCCCACGGTGAACCTCGCGATCGGCATGCACCACCTCGGATCCTTGGTCGGCCGCTTCGGCGGCGGCGACGGAGGCGTCGCGCTCGCGATCCCGAGCTACAACGCGGGCGCGGGCGCGGTGGAGAAGTGGCTCGACGAGCGCCGCGCCTGGGACCTCGACGTCTTCATCGAAGGCATCCCCTACGACGAGACCCGCAAGTACACGCAATCGGTCCTCGGCCGCTGGCTCGCGTACCGCGTGCTCTACGGCGAAGGCGACGACCCACTCGCCCGCGTGCCGTACCTCGAGCTCAAGCTACCTGCGAGCTAGCTCTCGGTGCGCAGGCTCTTCGCCGGCAACGCCGCCCGCGGAGGACCCGAGCCGATGGCGTCTTTCGCCATCTTGCGTTCCATGCCGCGGATCTTCGCGGTGAAGAACGCTTCGGCGCCCGCGTACAGGCACACGAACGTCCACACCGGCGAGAGATGGGTGATCCACGCGAGGCTCCACACCGCGAACACCAGCGAGGCTCGACCCACGTCGCCGTTCAAGAGCTGGCCCGTGCCCGGCAGGAACAAGCTCAGCAAGCCGGCCGTGACCGGCAGCCGCGGCTCGTCGCCGTCGTCGTCCGCATACGCGAGCGCGTCGTCGGTCGCGACCTCGGCGAGCACGCCTTGTTCGCCCAGCTCGTGCGCCGCGTCGCGGAACATCGCCTCGAGCCGCTCCTTCTCGTGCACCGGCAGGCGGTACGCCTTGCTCGCGCCGCCGACCTCGACGAGCTCACCGGCCTGCGCCATCGCATCGAGCGTCGTCTCGATGTCCTGCCGCGGTCGCGACAACAGCCGCGCGCACGTCTCGATGGTGACGTGATCGACGCGCGGATCGGACAAGAGGCTCAGCACCTGCACGCGCAGCGGCTGCGTCGGCGTCGACTCGATCGACGTCTCCGCAGTCGGGCGCGCGGTGTGATCCCAGCTCGCGCGCGTGGGCACCAACGCCGTCTGCGGCGGCTCGATGCGCGCCTCGGCCGGACGCGCGACCGGGATGCGCGGCGACGACGTGCGCTCGCTCGGCCGCTGCGCGACGGGTCGCTCCGGAGGCGCCACGATCGCGTCCTCGTCGCCGCGTCGACGCAGGCGAGCCCATCGCGCGTGCCAGCGGCCGCGGCTCGGTCCGCCGCCGTTCATGCCGCCATGCTCCCGGTCGCCACTCGATCCCAGCGTAGCAGCTGGCCCGGACCGTCGCCAACGGCCCGAAACGGCGTCGTTGCGACGTCCACGACGAGCAGCCGGGCTCCCTACACGGGCACGTCGAACGTGCGCAGCGCGTCGTTCAGGCTCGTGCGCTCGTCGGTGCTCTCGCGGCGATAACCGATGAGCAATGCACACGCGACTTGGAAATCCCCGGCGGGGAACCGGCGTGTCCGCGTGCCGGGGATCACGACCGCGCGCGGCGGCACTCGTCCCTTGAAGGACACCGGGTCGGCGCCCGTCACGTCCACGATCGGCGTGGACGCGGTGAGCACGACGTTGGCGCCCAGCACCGCCTGCCGTTCGACGCGAACACCCTCGACGACGATCGCCCGCGATCCCACGAAGCAGCCGTCCTCCACGATCACCGGCGTCGCGCCGGGCGGCTCGAGCACGCCACCGATCCCGACGCCGCCGGACAGGTGCACGTTCGCGCCGATCTGGGCGCAGCTGCCCACGGTGGCCCAGGTGTCCACCATCGTGCCCGCGCCCACCCACGCGCCGATGTTCACGTAGCTCGGCATCAGGATCGCGCCGCGCTCCACGAACGATCCGTAGCGCGCGGTCGCGGGCGGCACGACGCGCACACCGGCCGCGGCCCAGTCGCGCTTGATCGGGATCTTGTCGTGCCACTCGAACGGGGGGAGCTCGATCGTCTGCACGCCGCGCAGCCCGAAATAGAGGAGGATCCCCTGCTTGATCCACGCGTGCACCGTCCACGCGTCGCCGGGCTCGTCGGGCGGCGTCGCGACGCGGATGCTGCCCTCGTCGAGCGCGGCGATCGTCTGCTCGATCGCGCCCTGCACGGCATTGTCCGCGAGCAGCGAGCGATCGCCCCATGCCGCCTCGATGCGCTCCCTGCAGACGTCGACGTCGATCATCGAACGTCCTCTTCGCACGACGGCGACCCTGGCACAAGGCGGGAGGCGCGAGTCAGGCCGCGCGACGCCGTGGCAGCGCGGGACGACACGCGGGCGCGGCGGCGAGCGGGATCACCGGAGCGAGATCCGTGGGTGCGACCGGCGCGAGCTCGCCGGCGGCACGCAGGCACGCGCGCACCGTCGCGGTCGCGAGCAATACGTCGAGCGCGGCCGTCGGGCGCACGCGCGGATGGTTCTCGAGGCCGACCTCGCGCACCTCCGTCGGTGCACGGCTCGCATCGGCATAGGCATCCCGCAACAGCGAGAGCACCGCGCGGTGCTCTCCCGGCACGACCTCGTCGGGCGGCGTGAGACCGGAGCCTCGCAGCCATCGACTGCGGAACGGCTCGGGCAATCCGACGGCGGCCGCACGCACGCGCAGATCGGCCCCGATGCTGCCGACGGGCGGCTCGGCCCATGCCACGCGCAACAGCGCCGACAGGGCCGCGCGACTCGCCGCGCTCTCGCGCGCGAGCGCGCCCGTGCACGCGAGCTGTTGCCCGGGATCGAGCAGCGGCAGCGCGAGGGTGCCGACGGGTGCGACCACGCTCCTGCGCAGGCGGGTGGGCCAGCGCGGCGCGTCATGTCCGGTGATGCGGGCGATCTCGTGGTCGAAGCCGTCGAGCAACGCGTGCGCGCGCGTGTCGGTGCCCGCGAGACTGCGCGCACGCACGAGCGCCGCGAGCCACGACGGGGCGGCCGCGACGACCTCGAGGATCGGCGGCATCGCCTCCCTCGCCACGAGCGCCCACTGGCGGACCAACCCGCGAGCGAGGGCGACGTCGTGCGCCACCGGCTGGACGGTCCATGCCACGGCGCGGCCATCGGCGGGGTCGGGATCCGACTTGAGCGCCCACGGACGCGCTCGAGGCCGCCGTCCGCGACGAAGTGCACCGTCTCGTGCCGGTGGGTCTTGCCCGGACGAATCGACTTCACCATAGACCGAAATGCACCCGAAAGAACACGACGATGCAGGCCGCCGACCTCGCCCCTTCCTTTCCTGAATCCATCGCCGAAAGCCGGTTTCGCAGCCATCCGCCGACCTTCCTCGGTCACTCGGCGGCGGCTCGCCGGGTCCAGGCGATGATCCAACGCGCCGTCCGCACCAACCTGCCGGTCCTCTTGGTGGGACCTGCGGGCACCGGCAAGGAGACCGTCGCTCGGATCCTCCACCACTTCGGTGGCGGTGAGGTCCCGAGCATCGAGATCGTCCGCGCCAACGAGCAGCCCCGCCTGCTCAACCTGGGGGCGTTCACCTACCTCAGCCGACTCGAGGATCTGCCGCTCGACGAGCAGGCGCGCCTGCCCGCGTTGACCGGCCTCGGCCGCATCGTCATCGGCACGCGCCTGCGCCCCGAGAGCGACGAGGGCCGCGCGCGTCTCCACCCGCAGATCGTGCGGTGGGCGTCGGGCATCCGCATCGACATGCCGACCCTCGCGGAGCGCATCGAGGACCTCGAGATGCTCGCGATGGACGTGATCGCGAAGACGGCGTGCCGCCGCCCGATCGGTGGCATCGCCGACGGCGCGCTCGACTGCCTGCGGAACTATCGCTGGCCGAACAACATCGACGAGCTCTCGGAGGTGCTGACCGCCGCGATCTCGTCGGGCACGACGGAGCAGATCGAGCTCCGCGACCTGCCGGCCAAGCTGCGCGTGCGCGACATCCACCACGTGCGCGCCGAGTCCCCCGAGCGCCAGCTGTGCCTCGAAGAGGCGGAGAAGCAGGCCATCCGCCGCGCGCTGACCTACGCACGCGGCAACAAGCGGAAGGCGGCGCGTCTGCTGCACATCGGCAAGACGACGCTGTACCGCAAGCTGAAGCAGTACGACCTCGAGTAGTCCGTTCGTTCCTCCTGTCCCGTGTGTGTGCAAGCAGGCCGGAGCCCCGATGGGGCTCCGGCTTTCTTCGTTGGTTCACGCGCTGCGGATCCACGCCCGCAGGTCGACGCCGCCGCCGGGCCGCGGCTCGGCCCCCACGTGACGACGGCGGCGGAACGGGGGCGCGGGGGCTCGGCTCTGTTCGTGGGCGGCCGACACGGACGGCGGCGCCAGACTGTCAACCGCACGCGCCTCTGCAAGCGGAATCGGCGTCGTTCGCACTTGCGCCCGGCGAGTCGACGGGTGAACGATGGCGCGCCCGTGCCGACCGAACGACCGATGTTGCGCGATCACCTGCCGAAGGGGCGCATCGCCGACGGCGCGGAGATGCTCGATCGATTCCTGGCCTGGGTGAGCGCGAGCGGGCTCGAGCCGTATCCGGCCCAGGAAGAAGCGCTGCTCGAGCTGATGGCGGGGCGCCACGTGATCCTCGCGACGCCCACGGGCTCGGGCAAGTCGCTCGTCGCGCTCGCGCTCCACTTCAAGGGCGTGTGCGAGGGGCTGCGGTCCTTCTATACGTCGCCGATCAAGGCGCTCGTCTCCGAGAAGTTCTTCGACCTGTGCCAGCAGTTCGGGGCGGAGCACGTCGGCATGCTCACCGGCGATGCGAGCATCAACGCGAAAGCGCCGATCATCTGCTGCACGGCGGAGATCCTCGCGAACCTCGCCTTGAGGGAAACCGTGTACGCGCCGGTGGACTACGTCGTGATGGACGAGTTCCACTACTACTCGGACCCGGACCGCGGGATCGCGTGGCAGATCCCGCTCATTACCCTGCCGCACGTGAAGTTCCTGCTGATGTCCGCGACGCTCGGCGACGTCACGACGTTCGTCGACGGCCTGAAGACATTCACCGGCACCGAGGTGTCCGTGGTGCGTTCCGAGCAGCGCCCCGTGCCGCTCGACTGGGAGTGGCGCGAGACGCCCGTGCACGAGACGATCTTCGATCTCTCGATGAACGGGCGCGCGCCGATCTACGTCGTGAACTTCACCCAGCGCGAGGCGGCCGAGCTCGCGCAGAACCTCCTGTCCGTGAACCTGTGCACGAAGGAGGAGAAGGAGGTGCTGGCCGACGCGATCGGCGGCACGCGCTTCGACACGCACTACGGGGCGGAGATCAAGAAGCTCGTGCGCCACGGCGTGGGCCTGCACCACGCCGGCATCCTCCCGAAGTACCGCACGCTCGTGGAGCGGCTCGCCCAGAAGGGTCTGCTCAAGATCATCGCAGGCACCGACACGCTCGGCGTCGGCGTGAACGTGCCGATCCGCTCCGTGCTGTTCACGAAGCTGTGCAAGTTCGACGGCCAGAAGACCCGCATCCTGTCGGTGCGCGACTTCAAGCAGATCGCGGGCCGGGCCGGTCGCAAGGGCTTCGACGTGCGCGGCTGGGTGGTCGCGCAGGCGCCCGAGCACGTGATCGAGAACAAGCGGCTCGAGGCGAAGGCCACGAAGAAGAAGTTCGTGCGCAAGCAGCCGCCCACCAAGGGCTACGTGCCGTGGGACGCCGCGACGTTCGAAAAGCTCAAGAATGGCGAGCCCGAGCCGCTCGAGTCGCGCTTCGACGTCACGCACGGGATGCTCTTGTCGGTCTTGCGCCGCGACATCGACGATCGCGAGCGGCACGGCGGCTACAAGCGCATCGTCGATCTGATCGCGGCCTCGTACGAGCGACCCGCGGTGCGGAGCCGCCACCGGCGGCGCGCCGCGAATCTGCTGCGCGAGCTGAGGGGCGCCGGCGTGGTCGAGATCGTGCCGAATGCGGTGCGCGGCCGTCCGGTGTTGCGCGTGTCCGAGAGCCTGCAGAAGGACTTCTCGCTCCACCACACGCTGTCGCTCTACCTGCTCGACGCGCTCGGCAAGCTCGACCCGGCGCGGCCCGAGTACCCGCTCGACGTGCTCTCGCTCGTCGAGTCGATCCTCGAGAACCCCCACGCGATCCTGATCCGCCAGCTGGACAAGCGCAAGGGCGACTTGGTGGCGGAGCTGAAGGCGAGCGGCGTGGAGTACGACCAGCGCATGGAGGAGCTCGAGAAGGTCGAGTACCCCAAGCCGAACGCCGCGTTCATCTACGACACGTTCGACCAGTTCCGCCTCGAGCACCCGTGGGTGGCCGGCGAGAACGTGCAGCCCAAGTCGATCGCGCGCGACATCGTGGAGAAGTACGCCGCGTTCAACGGCTACGTGCAGGAGTACGGCCTGGGCCGCAGCGAGGGCGTGCTCTTGCGCTACCTGACGCAGGCCTACAAGGCGCTCGTGCAGAACGTGCCGGAGGTCTTCAAGGACGAGGCGGTGCGCGACGTCGAGGCATTTCTGCGCGCAATGCTGTCGCGCGTCGACACCACACTGTTGCGCGAATGGGAGCGCATGATGGCGGTGGGCGAGGGCCACGTCGAGGCGGCGGACCCCGACGTCGAGCTGCCGCCGCCCGATCCGGCCGCCGATCCGAAGACGTTCGCCGCGCGCGTGCGCGCCGAGATGCACGCGCTCGTGAAGGCACTCGCGACCGACGAGCTCGACGAAGCGATCGCCGCGCTGCACCACGAGCCCGACGACGTGTGGACCCCCGAGCGCCTGCGCAGCGAGCTCGCCCCGTTCCTCGCCGAGCACGGCGAGCTGCAGTGGCGCCACGCCGCCCGCCTCACCCACCTCACCGAGCTGCGTAGCACGGGCCCACGCACGTGGACGGTGCGTCAGACGCTCGTCGGTCCCGACGGCGACACGACGTGGATGCTCGAAGCGGACATCGATCTCACGGAGCCCGACCCCGACGACGGGCCGCTCCTGCGCATGCGCCGGATCGCGATCTGATCAGCCCGGGATGCACTGGCCGGTGCCGTTGCAGGCCTGTTCGCAGGCGCCGGCGGGACAGTCCGCGAGCGTGCAGCTGCCGGGGCCTTCGCACGTCATCGTGCAGTCGCCACCGGGGCACGACAGCGAGCAGGACCCCGCGCCCGTGCAGATCGCGTCGCAGCCCCCGTCCTCGCAGGTCAGGTCGCACGAGCCTTCGCCCGCGCACTCGAAGTCGCAGCCGGTGCCCGTGCACTCGTACGCGCACGAGCCCGTGCGATCGCACGTGCACGAGTCGCCCGCCGGGCACGTGCTGTCGATCGGGTTGGGGTTGCCGTCACTGGGGACGCACGCGCCGAACGCTCCGAGCCCGATCGCGAGCGCGATGCCGAGGTACCTGGTCATGACCTGGTGGAGGATCGAAGCGCACGAATCGATTGCGGCACGTCGCGGATTTCCGCCCTGGGCGCGGAATCGGGCGCCTCATCCGTCCGCCAGTGCGCGCAGCTTCTCGGCGATGCCGGCCGCGTCGAGCTTGCCCCACTTGGCGCCCGACAGCGGTGCGCCGCGGCGACGTCCGCCTGCGTCCACCGCGTAGAACGTGGGGATCGACGGCGCGTCGAAGCCCGCCTCGTCGAGCGCCTCGCCCCACGCGTCGCTGTCGAGCCGCACGAGCACGATGCCGGACAGCGTCGCGGTGAACTGCGGATCCGCGAGCAACGCGTCGACCTTCTTGCACGGCGGGCACCAGCTCGCCCACATCTCGACGACCGGCACGAGCCCGTCGGCACGCGCGCGCGAGGCCGCCGTCGCGAGCTGCTCCTGCAGCTCGCCGCCCTCGGGCGCGAGCGTGATCGCGGTGAGCGGAGGTTTCTCGGACGGCACCGGATCGGGCGGCGTCGGAGTCCCCACCGCGGTCGTCGGCGGGATCGGAGGCTCGGCCCTCTTCGCCGTACCGTCGTCGCTCGGCGCCGCCGTGCTGGTCGCGGCCGTCGGCGTACGCACGTCCTCCTTCGCACACGACGCGAGCACGAGCGCAACGGCGATCGCACGTGCGATCACTGAGGTCCTCGCTTCTTGCCCTGCACGATCCACGTCTCGATCAGCTGGATGTCCTCGAGCGGCAGCGGCGGCAATGCGAGCGGCATCCCGCGCACGCCGTCGACCGATCCTCCCGCGGCCTCGACATGCCGGGCAAAGAGGTGCGCGACGATCTTCGGCGTGCCGTCGGGCATCGCCGCCAGCACGCTGCGGCGCTTGCCGTCGTCGTCGAGGCTGCCCGAGCGGATCCCTTCGTACGAGTTGAGATCGAGCCCCCGCTTGCGGAATCCGAAGCCACCCATGTAGCCCGGCCCGCCGTCACCGATCACCACCGCGGGATCGGAGTGGCAGTGCCGACACGTCTTCGCGAACACCTGCTCGTGCACCTCGTCCCAGAGTACCTCGCGCGCGAGCACGGGCAGCCGCTGGGGCACTTTCGTGCGCTCCACCGCGGCGAGCGGCGTCTGCACGAGGTACGCCGCCACGTCCTTCGCCTCCTCGCGCGTCAGCGGATACGTCGGCATCTCCGTGCCGGGCTTCATCACCTGCGGATCGACGAGCCAGCGCACGAGCGCGGCAGGCCGCATGCGGTCGCGCGTGAACCGGAGGTCGGGTGCCATCTGCTGCGCGCGCGCGAGCACGTCGGGCGCGAGCGTCATCGGCAGCCCGGGCGCGGGCAGGGCATCGACGCCCTCGAAGCGATGGCACGTGCCGCAGCTCTTCGCCTCCATGATCGCGCGCCCACGGGCGGCATCACCGAGCGCTCGATCGTCCTCTTCGGCGGTGGGCACGAGGAACGAAGCGATCGCCGAAGCATCGTCCGCCGACATCACCAGCCGCGGCATCGAGGGCCCGAGGTTCGGGCGCAGGTCGTGGGTGTCCTGCAGGAACGACGCGATCCATCCGCGCTGGAATCGATCGGTGGACGCGAGCACGGGCACCTCGACGAGCGAGTGCACGTTCGTGCGCCACCGCTCCCACTCGGCGGGCGATGCGTCGAGCGGCTCGCCCGGCACCACCTCGCGACCGAGGATGTGACGGTGACAGCCGACGCAGTCGAGCTCGAACTTCGTCTTCGCAATCGCGGCGATCGTGTGACAGCGGTTGCACTCGTACTGGCCCACCAGCGCCTCGCCGCGCGTGCGCAGCGACGCGTCGGCCGCGGGCTCGAGCGCGCGTGCGACCACGGGCTCGGGCTCGCTCACCACGGGGGCGACGCTCGCATCCGGCGTCTTCGCGCTGGGCGGCTCGTCGCACGACGCGATCGCGAGCAGGCAGACGAGCCAGCCGTTTCTCATCCGACGCGCTACGCCTTGCACGCGCCCGCGCCCGCGAACTCGACGCAGCGATGGATCGCGGCATCGCGAGCGGTGGTGTCACCGCGATCGCCCTCGAGCTTCGCGAGCACCGTGTAGCCGCGCGCGGTGGGCATCACGTCGCGCGACGCGAGGTCGCTCAGGATCTCGCGGGCGCGCGCACTCTGGTACGGATCGGCGGCGAGCGCCTCGGCCAGCTGCGTCGAGAGCACGAGGTTGTCGGGCGCGAGCGCGCTCTGGTACGTGAGCACGAGCTGCGCCCACGCGAGGTTCGTGCGCTGCTCCGCTTCCGTCTTGCCCGCGAGTCCCGGCCCGAGGTCGATCTTGCCGCCCGCGCGCACCGCCGCGATCGCGGCCGCTCGTTGCGCACGCACGGGCAGATCCGCGGCGCCGGCCGGGGGCAGCGAGCGCAGCTCCGCGTTCGCGATCCGGGCGTGCTTCGCGGCCCCACCGTGGTCGCCCTTGGCGAGCAGCTTCTCCGCCTTCTGCACCGCGGCGAGGGTCGGATCGACCTGGCGCGGTTTTGGCTTCTTCATCTTCCGGAGGCACGCATCGGCCTCGGCGGCGAGGCACAGGGACAGAAGGGCCGAGAGCGAAACCGTGACGAAGCGACGCATCCGGGGGAGCCTCCGCCTCGCTGCTGACGCACGAGGCCCCAGAAAGGTTCCCAAGTGCTAGGGCCGGGTTCCGTAGCGGATGGCGAGGATCGTGAAGATGGCCGGCCCGCGCGGGCGGCGGACCTCGACGTCGTCGCCCTCCTCCTTGCCCAGCAAGGCCCGGCCCATCGGGGAATCCATGCTGATGTGGCCGCTGTCCGCGTCGGACTCGTCGGGTCCGACGATCCGCCACGTGGCCGTCGCGCCGTCCTCGTCCTCGACCTCGACCCACGCCCCGAATGCGACCCGTGTCACGTCGTGGCCCTGCGTCTCGGGGTTCACGACCTTCATCCGCTCGACGCGACCCGAGAGGAACTGGAGGCGCTTGTCGATCTCGCGCAGGCGCTTCTTGCCGTAGATGTACTCCGCGTTCTCGGATCGATCGCCGAGCGCGGCCGCGGCCTCGACCTCGGCGGTGACACGCGGGCGCTCGACCTTCCACAGCCAGTCGAGCTCGGCGCGCACCTTCTGGAAGCCCTCCGGCGTGATGTAGATCGGCAGCAGCGTCGTCGCCACCTGGGGAGGCTAGGATCCGAGCTCACTGCTCGCAATCGGAGGCGACGCCGAGGTGGAACGACGTCTCGGCCGTCCAGGACATCAATTGCAGCGCGCCGTAGGAGGGGCCGTACGCGTGGGTCTCGTTGCCGTTCACGAGCGCGGCGCCGGCGCTCTGTCCGGGGTTGAGGTCCTGCCAGTTGCCGCCCTCGTAGATCGCGGGCGTCATCAGCGGCGGGTCCGCGTAGTAGTAGATCTGGATCCGCGCACGCTCGCCGGTGCCCTCGGAGGTGTCGGGGAACGGCGCGTCGAGGTACGCCTCGTAGCGATCGCGCACGATCACGGCCGGCGAGACCTCGCCCTGCGGAATCGCGTGCAGCTCGGCCTCGGCCACCCACGTGCCCGCCAGCGCGTCGCCCCCGTCCTCGATCTGCAGGTACGAGCGGCCGGCGTACGGTTCCACGGCGGTGATCCCGGGCGGAGCCGCGAACGCCATGTACTCGCCGAGCACCGTGTAGCCGAGCCGCAGTCGGAACGGCGGGGGGAAGGACTCGAAGATCACCGCCTCGGTGTCCCACGGCAAGGGGCGCTCCCACGTCTCGACGTGCATCACGAGCTGCGTGCCCTCGACCCACAGCGAGCCGCTCGCGTAGGTGAGCGCATCGCAGGCTGCGCTCCACTCGATCCACTCGAAATAGCCGTCGTCGTACACGTAGAGCGTGGAATCCCAGTGATCGGTGGGATCCCACGGCATCGTCCACACGCCGACGAGGTCGACCTCTTGCACGTCGTCGCCGAAGACGCCGGGGTCTGGCCAACCCGGCTCTTCGCCGGTCGTGCCGGTATCGGGATCCGTATCCGTGCCCATGGTCATCGTGACCGTGGTCATCGTGGGATCGGTCGTGACGTCCGAGCACGTGCCGGTGACGCATTCCGTCGTGCTCATGGTCGTTCCGACGGTGATCGAGGCGAACGTCGACTCGCCGTCGTCGCCGTCGTCGTCCTGTCCGGTCTCCGTGCCATCGCCGTCGGCCGGCGAGCCGTCGTCGTTGCAGGCGCCCGCGCAGAGCGCCGTGGCCACGAGCCATGCCCGTTGCGTGTGACCCTCGCGTTTTCGCATCGTCATCCCCTCACCACCTTCGAACCATCCCAACTCCAAACGAGTGTGCCACGAAGCGGCCTTCCCCGCCCGTGGGTTCCTGGTACGCTCCAATCGTGGGCCCGCACGCGCTGATGCTCGTTTGGCTCGCGGCTGCGCCGCCGTGGCGGGATCCGGCGCACCCACCCGTCGACGGCGACACGGCGACTCGGCTCCGCTTGTTCTTCGATCTCGAAGCCGTGCACTGGACCGGGCAGATCATGGCGATGCCCGACGGCGGCGGATTCAAGGTGAAGAACAGCTCGCTCGGCGTGTTCGGCTATCGCCGCGCGGCGATCGGCTTCGGGCTCGGATGGGGGCTCGGCGAGTACGTCGTGCTCGGAGCGCGCGGCGAGTTCGTCGTGTATCCGGATCAGGATCCGGACGGCAACTCGGGGATCGTGCGCGGTGGATCGTTCCAGCCGTACGCGGAGTTCTTGTTCGCGCGCATGCGACACGTGCGTCCGTTCGCGCTCGCGCGCGCGGGCATCGGTGGCGCGGCCGCGTTCCGCCACAAGGGCGGCGCGTGGCAGGGCGAGGTGTCGCGCTCGGTGGTGCCGTCGCTCGGCGTCGGGCTCGGCACGCACGCGTTCGTGTCGGAGGACATCTCGTTCGACGTGCTCGTCACGCTCGACTACCGCTGGAACCTCCGCGCGCGCCCGGACGCACCGGTGGAGACGATCGGCCGCTGGCAGCTGACGGATACGGCGCTGAAAGCCGCACTCGTCGTCGGCATCTCGCGCTGGTTCTGATCTCTCGTGCTGATCAGAGGCGCGCGTCGACCTTCAGCTCGCCGTCGTGCTCGGTGAACCGCGCTTCGCTCTTGCCGTGGCGCAGCACGACGGCGTCGCCGTCCATCGCTCCGTCGACGCCGTGCGTGCGGGCGTGGCCGTCGAGCGCGAGCACCCAGTCGACGAGCGTGACGCCGCCTTCGTGCGGGTGTCGTGACGACATCGCCCAGATCTGCGGGAAGCGGACGACGATGCGCACGAGCGGTTGATCGTCGGCGGGCTCGCGCAGCTCGTCGTCGAACATCGCGACCCAGAGCCGCCGATCGTTCGCGCGGTCGTAGCAGCAGAAGATGCCGGGCGCGTCGAGCAGGCCCGCGGCGACGACGGTGCACGACATCCCGGACAGGAGCTGGCCCGGTTGCCACGCCGGCATGCGAAAGCCCTCGGCCTGCAGCACGTCGATCTCGTGCTTCTCGCCGAACTCGGCGACCGAGGCGCACGCGCGCGACAGCTGCGGGGGCAGGCCTTGCAGGGCGTGCCCCCACATCCACGTGCCGCCGGCCTCCGAGCCGATGATCTGCACGGGCACGCGCCGCCCGGACTGTCGAAAGCCGAGCGCCCCCGATCCGAAGTCGATGTCCCAACCACCGGTCGCGATGTCGGGACAACTCGCGGCGATGTGCATCTGCCGCTCCTGCACCTGCGCCCCGAACCGATGAACGAGCTGCCCGAAGTCGACCATGCGCGCGACGGTACCGCACCCCGGTCGCGTTCGGCGGTCGTCAGCGCTCGACGACGGCTGAACGCACCGAAGCGTGGCGCTCGTGCGTCGTCAGTGCGCTGACGAGGGGCGAACGCCACGCTTCGAGGCGTTCGAGGCTCGTCAGCGCGTGACGGGCCTCGAACGCACCGGCGACATCAGACGTTGATGTCGCTCGTCAGGCCGATCTCGGCGTTCAAGAGCCGCGAGATCACGCAGCCCGCCTTTGCGCCTTCGACGATCGCCTGCACCTGCGCACGGTCGGCGCCCGGCACGTCGGCGACGACCGAGAGGTCGGCGCGCGTCACCTTCAGCTGGCCGTCGACGCGCTCGAGCGTGACCTTCGACTCCGTCGCGATGCGCTTCGGCGTGATGCCGCTCTTGCCGAGCTCGGCCGTGATCGCCATCGCGAAACAACCCGCGTGCGCCGCCCCGATCAGCTCCTCGGGGTTCGTCGACGAGCCGTCCTCGAAGCGGCTCGAGAAGTCGTAGCGCTGATCCTTGAGCACACCGCTGCCGGTCGTGAGCTTGCCCGCGCCCGTCTTCAGATCGCCTTCCCACACCGCTTTTCCGCTTCTCTGCATGTTCGTTCGCTCCTTCGCGTCGCGGCGGTTCTGCCACAAGCATGTCGATTGTTCCAGGACGACGATGATCGTCGTCACAGGGCGCGCGCACTGACGGGCCATACCCCATGACCTGCCTTCGAGCCCCGTTCCTCGCGCTCTCCACCGTCCTCGTCCTCACCCCCGCCGCCGCCTCCGCGCGCCGCGAGCCCGGCCCCGCCGAGGCGCCCGCAGCCGCACAGCCGGTCGCGCCCGCGGCACCGCCCGCCGAGACGACGCCGATCGTCGTCAACCAAACGCCGACGCCGGTCGTCGTCGCGCCCGCGCCCGCACCCGTCGTGACGCCCGCGATGCAGCCCGCCCCGCCGCTGCCGCCTTCGCCACCACCGAAGAACAAGGTCGGCAACGGCTACATCGCCGGCGGCGCGAGCCTGTTCGCCGTCGCGTATCTCTACACGTCCGTGCTCGGTGCGATCGCGATCGACAAGGGCCGCAAGGGCCACACCGATCCCACCACCGGCCAGAGCGTGCACGACGACGAGCGCATCGCGTTCGGTCGCCGCTTGATGGTGCCCGTCGTCGGTCCGTTCATGGCGATCGGCCACACCGACTCCGCGCTGCGCAAGTGGGGCTCCGCGATGTCCGGCCTCGCGCAGGTCGGCGGCGTCGCGATGCTCGTCACCGGCGTCGTGCTCAAGCGCCGAGCTGCGCGCGAGCGCAGGTTCGGAATCACGGCGAGCGCCTCGGGCAACGGCGGCGGGATCCTCGTGCACGGGCGCTTCTGACACCCGCCTTGATCCAGGTCACGCCCGGAAATCCCCCGCGTCGATTCCCATGATCGTGCGAGCTAGTTTTGCGACCACCAGCTTCGAGACTCGACCCATGGCTTACTTTCGCGCTTCGATCGTCCTCACCACGTCCGTCGCCCTCTTCGCGCCCGATGTCGCGTTCGCGCGCCGTGGGGGCACGGAAGCCCCCGCAGCGGCCCCGCCCGCCGCAGCGGCCCCGCCCGCCGCAGCCGCGCCCGCCGCGGAGACCCCCGCACCCGCGCCGGCCGCCGCCGCCCCCGCGGTCGTCGTGGTGACGCCCGCACCCGTGGCCGCGCCCGCCGATCCGCCTCCCGACGCGCTCGCGGAAGCGGCCGCCTACGCCGCACCCGCACCCGCGCCCGTCGTCTCGCCGCACACGCCGATGCCCGCACCGACGCGTCCGCCGTTCGTGCCGAGCAACGCGCGAGCGAACGCGCTGCTCGGCTCGGGCCTCGGTGTGTTCGGCGGCGTCTACTTCTTCACGTCGCTGTCGGGCGCGATCATCATCGACAAGGCGCGCGACGAAAAGTACGACGAGACCACGGGCCAGCACACCGGCCCCGACGAGCGCCGCATGAAGTACGGACGCGGCTTGCTCGTGCCGGTCGTCGGCCCGTTCATCAGCCTCGCGTACACCGACTCGGCGCGCGAGCGCTGGGCCGCGTCGATCTCCGGCCTCGCGCAGGTGACCGGTGCGGTGCTCACGATCGCGGGCATCGTCGCGAAAGGCCGCATCCGTCGCGCCCAACGCCTCGGCTGGACGGCCGGCGGCGTGCAGGGCGGCGGCATGGTGGGGCTGCACGGCCGGTTCTAGCAGGGTGCGGAAGAACGCGAAGCGTTCTTCCGGACACCCTGCTCCGTGC
>CAYXVR010000026.1:22488-147588 GCA_964468635.1 uncultured Nannocystaceae bacterium | reverse complement strand
GCACCTTCCAGTTGTCGCGCGCGTCGACGTTGCCGAGCGACGCCGCCATGCCGCCCTCGGCCATGACGGTGTGGGCCTTGCCGAGCAGGCTCTTGCTCACGACGCCCGTGCTCAAGCCCTGCGCGGAGCACTCGATGGCGGCGCGCAGGCCGGCCCCGCCGGCGCCGATGACGAGCACGTCGTGCTCGATGGTCTGGATCTCCGATACGTCGAGCATTCGATCACCAGGTGTTGAGGTCCGTGAGCACGCCCATGGAGACGAGCCGGATGTAGAGGTCGGTGAACCCGACCCACAACAGGCTCGCCCAGGCGAAGAGCGCGTGGCGCTCGTTGAACCAAGTGGCGCGCTTCCACGCGCCGTACTGCAGCGTGTTCTTGCCGCACGACATGCAGTCGGTGCGGCCGCCCACGAGGTGGCGGAACGCGTGGCAGCCGAACGTATAGCTGCCGATGAGGAACGCGTTCACGACCATGATGATCGTGCCGACGCCGATGCCGAAGCGGCCGCCCTTCCAGAACGCGAGCACCGCGTCGTACGTGAGCACGACGACGAGCAAGAGCGCCGGGTAGAGGAACAGCCGGTGCAGGTTCTGGAAGCTCCAGAAGCCGGTCTCGCCCGCGTACGGCTTGCCCGATCGCAGCGGGCCCACGGCGCATCCGGGCGGCGAGCCGCCGAACGAGCGGTAGTACGCCTTGCGGTAGTAGTAGCAGCTGAGTCGGAAGCCGATGGGGAACGGCACGATGAAGAACGCCGGCGAGATCGGCAGCCAGCTCGGCCACCAGCTCGGCCACAGGCCGAACCATGCGTGCTCGACCGGACCCGCGCCGGCCACCGAGGGATCGGTGACCAGGAGCGGCGAGTACATCGGCGAGAGGTAGGGCTCGACGTAGTAGTGGACGCCGACCGTGCCGGCCCACGCCGAGTACACGATGAACGCGACGTACACGACGAGGGTGACGACCGGGAAGATCCACCAGGCGTCCTTGCGCTTCGTCGCGCCGAACCCCTGTTCGTGGCCTCCGAGGACGGGCAGCCGGGCCGACATGCGCCGGGAGCATAGCGAACCGAGGGGCGACGGGGGGCCTCCGCGCAACGGCTGCGCGCAAGTCGCGAGACTCACACCGAGGAGGCCTGGCGAGGGGCCCCGGTGATGGTCAAGAAGGTCAGCGCCATGGCACCGCGTCCCTCTGCTCGCTCTTTCGCGCTCTCGCTCTTCGTGCTCGCCTCGGCGTGCACCGACGATCCCGACGACGACGCAAACGATGCGGGCTCGTCGGACGCCGGCGACGACGAGATCGGCGAGGGAGCGTCGAGCGGCGCGTCCGACGGTGCGGACGCGGACACGGGCGAGCCGGGTGAGCCCGACGGTGCCGCGCTGTTCGCCGCGAACTGTTCGAGCTGCCACGGCGCGGACGCGATGGGCACGACGCTCGCACCCACGATCCGCAACCCCGACGTCGGCTACGCGACGTACGTCGTCCGCAACGGTCGCGACGATCTTCCGTTCGACCTCGCGATGCCGGCGTTCGCGGAGGCGCAGCTGTCGGACGACGAAGTCGCGGCCATCGTCGAGCACCTGCGATCGTTCGACAACCCGACGACCGGTGAAGCACTGTTCGTCGAGGCGTGCGCGAACTGTCACGGCGCCGACGCGCAGGGCGGGCGCGTCGGCAAGGACATCACGCACGAGGTGCTCGACGACGGCTTCGCGGACGTGCTCGAGCGGGTGCGCGACGGCGAGGGCGGCACGAACTACGCCGCGCGCACGGTGTTCATGCGCGCGTGGCCAGCGGCGGATTTGTCGGACGCCGAGGTGCAGCTGATCGTCGACTACGTCCTCGGGCTGCCGCTCGGGCCCGGCGACGACTGACGCTTGCGGACCTCGGCGCCGCGGAGGATGATCGCGGGATGACTTATGCCCATCGTTGGATCCTCGGGTGCTTGGTGGCGATGCACGGGCTCGCGTGCTCGGACGACGGCGCGCCGTCGAACGACGACGCGAGCAGCCTGACGGTCGCGGACGACGACGGATCGGGCAGCGCGACGATGACCGCGAGCGGGAGCGCGTCGGTCGACGACGGCACCTCCAGCGTGTCGGACGGCGACACGGCGGCGGACGACGGCACCGCGACCGCCGACGACGGCGAGTCGAGCGGGCCGGCCGGCACGAGCGCGGGCGACACCGGTGCGCCCGCCATGGCGTGCACGAGCGACGACGACTGCGTGCTGTTCGACGACTGTTGCAGCTGTCAGGCGCTCCACGTCGACGACCCGCCGCCGCCGTCGTGCCCGGTGGAGTGCAAGGCGACGGCGTGCATGGGCTACGGCATCGGCGGCGTGCACTGCGAGCAGGGCTCGTGCGAGCTCGACGCGCTGTCGTGCAACCCGTTGCTCGTCGCGTGCGACGCGCTGCCACCCGACTGCGATCCGGGCTTCCTGCCCAGCGTGGGGCGCTCGTGCTGGACGGGCGATTGCGTGCCTGCCGAGGTCTGCGACGTGGTGCCCGACTGCGCGGCGTGTCCGGAGGACGAGACGTGCATCGCGCTCGTCGCGAAGGGACCGGCCGGCTTCATCTGCTCGCCCATCGCGCCCGAGTGCGCCGGCACCCCGTCGTGCGCGTGTCTGCCCCAGGTGTGCCCCGAGATGTTCTCGGCGTGCATCGACGGGGCCGACGGCGTGCAGTGCGAGTGCCCGAACTGCTGAGCGCGTCGCGCTCCGTCACCGTTTCGTCGCAGGGCCGCTCGCCGGTTTACGGCGCGGGCGGCAGTGCTAGCTTCGCAGCACATCGATGTCCGACGCGCTGTCGCAACTCGCCATCTCCGACGAAGGTCTGCCGTACGAGGGTGTGCAGGCACCTGCGCGCCCGCAGAACGCGGCGCGATCGATCTTTCACATGACGTCGGCGCTCGTGTCGCTGGCGTTCCTGCTCGTCGTGTTCACGCCCACGCAGCTGCCGTGGGTCGCGGGCTCGATCGCCGCCACGTTCTGGATGCTCGAGGCGCTGCGCCGGCCGTTCCCGCGCTTCAACGTGCTGTTGATGCGGTTCTTCAGGCCCATCGCGCACGTGTCCGAGGCCCATCGCGTCAACTCGGCGACCTGGTACATGACGGCGCTGACGCTGCTCGCGCTCACGGGCAACGCGTGGATCTGTGCGGTCGGCGTCGCGGTGCTCGGCTTCGCCGATCCGGCCGCGTCGTTCGTCGGTCGGCGCTGGGGCACGGTGGAGCTGGTGAACGGGCGCACGCTCGAGGGCGGGCTCGCGTTCGTCGGCGCGGGCACGCTGATGGCCGCGCTCGCGCTGCAGCTCACGGTGCCGCGCCCGGGCTGGGCGCTGGCGATCGCGATCGCGTTCGTCGCCTCGCTCACGGGCGCGGTCGCGGAGATGATGAGCCGCCGTCTCGACGACAACTTCACGATCCCGATGGTGTCGGCGGCGACCGTCGGCGCGATCCTGCTCGCGCTCGGGCGTCCGCTGTGGTGAGATCAGGCCCGGAGGGCCGTGGGGACAAACCGATGAGGTCGCGGATGCGACCTCATCACGCGCTGCCGTAGACGCGCACCGCGGAGCCGCGCAGATCGCCGGCCTCGTCGGAGGCGAGGAAGGCGATCGTCTGGGCGAGGCGTTCGGGCTTCACCCACTTCGCGACGTCGGCGTCGCCCATCGCGCTGCGGTTCGCCGGCGTGTCGATGATGCTCGGCAGGACGCAGTTCGCGGTGATGCCGGTGCCCTTCGTCTCGTCGGCGACGGCGCGGGTGAGGCCGAGCACGGCGGCCTTCGCCGCGGAGTAGATCGGCGACGCGCCCGAGGGCTCGAGCGCCGCGCGCGAGGCCACCGTGACGATGCGGCCGTAGTCGGCCTCTCGCATGCGCCGCAGCGCGTGCTTCATGGTGAGGAAGGTGGTCGTGACGTTGAGATCGAACTGCTCGCGGTACTGCTCGAGCGTCGTCGTGTGCGTGGGCCCCATCATGAAGCCGCCGACGAGGTGCACGAGCGCGTCGACGCGCGGCATGCCGTCGACCAGCTTGGCGACCTGCTCCTCGTCCCGCAGGTCCGTCTTCACGAACAGGACCTGGGCCGAGAAGCTGCCGAGCTCGCTCACGAGCCGCTCGGCCTCCTCGTTGGACCACGCCGGCACGGTGACCCGCGCCCCCCGGCGGACCAGCGCGGTCGTGACCTTGCTGCCGAGCGCCCCGGTGCCTCCGGTGCAGAGCACGTGCCGATCTCGCATGGCGCGGATGGTCCTCCCGGCCCCCGCCCGGCGCAAGCGCGCAGAAGAAAATTCGCGACCCCAGGCGCGTCCCCGCATCTGACCGGCGCCGCCCCTCGGACGGGGCGTGGAAGTGAGACTCCGATGCTCCGCAGATCCTGGATCCTGGCCTTCGCCCTGTTCCCCTTCGCGCTCGCCCCCGTGGCCTGCGAGGACGAGGAGGGTGACGACGACGGCGCCGACGAGGGTGACGACGACGACGACGACGACGGCGACGACGACGACGACGGTGACGACGGTGACGACGACGACGACGACGGTGACGACGACGACGACGACGACGACGGTGACGACGACGGCGACGACGACTCCGCGGACGACTCCGCGGACGACGCGGCCGACGACTCCGCCGACAGCTCGTCCGAGTGCGTCGACCCCGGCAACGCGTGCGAGACCAACGGCGACTGCTGCGGCTGGGACGAGGGCGCCGCCGTGTGCGTCGGCATCGAGGGCGGCAACGTGTGCACCGCCTCGTGCGACTTCGGCGAGCAGTGCGTGAGCGGCTGCTGCGTCGAGCTCCAGGGCGGAGGAGGCGGCTGCGCGCCCGCCGAGTTCTGCGGCTGAGTCAGCGTCGCCGTCGTCGTCGTGCCATCGCCGCGACGACGACGAGCGCGAGCGGTGACGACGACCCCGCGATCGCGCAGCCGCTCGCGGCCGCATCGGCGGCGCCGTAGCCCGGCGGCAGCGCGTCGTCGTCGGGCGGCTCGGCCGCGTCGCCGTCGCTCGAGCTCTCGTCGGGCTCGGGCGCGGGCGCGCCCGCGTCGTCGGTGCTCTCGCCACCGTCGTCGCTCGTGCCGCCCACGGCCGGATCGACCACTTCGAACGCGACGTCGACGACGGTCTCGTTGCCGTGCGCGTCCATCACCTCGAAGACGAACAGATACTCGCCGACCGGTGGACCGTCGAGCACCAGGTAGTCCCACGCCACGTCCGGATCCCCCATCGGGTTCACGAACGCCTCCGTGCACGTCGCGTTCGTGCAGCGATCGTGGCCGAAGGGCAGCTCCTCGGGAAGCCCACCGATCCACGTCCAGCGCGCTCCCACGAAGTTGCCGTCCTCTTCCACCTTCGCACCGACGAGCACGGTGTCCTCGGTCGTGAACACCGAACCGTTCGCGGGCGACACGTCGACCACGACCGGCGCACTCGTGTCCGCGCGCGCGGGGCCGAGCGTCGCGAGGAGCTCCGCCGCGCTGTTCTGCTGCTCGCCGTCGCCCGCGGGACAGAACTGGCCATGCGTGAGCCCGCAGTACGCGGTCTCGCCGACCTCCGCGTGGAACACCGGCATGCACGCGTCGCGGAACGCATACGTGCCGTCGTACACGAGCGTGTACGACATGATGTCGTCCGCATCGTCGGTGTGCTCGAGCCCGAAGTTGTGCCCGCTCTCGTGGGCGATCGTCTTGTGCGGCGTGCAGTTGGGTTGGTCCGGAAAGACGACACCGACGCGGTTGCGCTCGCGCGCACCGCAGTCGAGCGTGCCGAGCCCGCAGATCGCCTCCTCGCCGAGCAGCGCCGCCGTGCCGCCCACCGCCTGCATCGTGTACGGCATGTACTCCGGCGGGCGCTCGGTCGTCACCGTCACGTCGTAGGGCGCGAAGTGAGCCGCGGCCTGTTGTGCGAGCGCGGCCCGCTGCGCCGCATCACCCCACGGTGGGAACTCGGTGAGCGCATCGACGATCGATGTGCAGCTCTTCGCCGCGTTCGCCTGCTCGGTCGGGTCCTCGCACGGGCGCAGCGAGATCCCGTCCATCGCGAGGTAGACGAGGGCGCCGCGTGGTGCCTCCACCCCGAACGCCGTCGGCGGATCGATCGCGAGATCCATGTCGCCGCGCCGCAGCGTGCGGACGGCCGGGCGGTCGATGGCCTCCGCCGGTGCGACGACGCGAGCCCACGGCAGCGCGGCATCGATCGCGCGCGACCCTTCGAGCGCCGCGAGCACGCGCTCGCTCGGCACCCGCTCGTGCACGCGCGACGCGGGGCGGCCCTCCACTGCGGGCTCCCCCGGGTCGCAGGCTCCGAGCCCGAGCACCACCAGCGTCGTCCACCACCTCGCGATCGCTCGTGCCACCCATCCGACGAGACGAGGCGCCGCGGCTCGCGATCGCACCTCCGCGACCGAACTACGCCGTTGCGGCCCGCACGAGCCTGCTGGCGTCCAACGGGGCGCACGCGCCGAGGCCGCGTGCACCCGCATCGATCGAGCGTTCGCTCGATGACACCGGTGTCACTCGCTCGCTTCGAGATCGCGGCGGAGCTCCGCGAGCTCGACCTGCGAGCCACCGTGCGCCTCCGCCAAGGCGAGCGCGCGCTCGTGGGCTCGGCGTGCACCGGCGTGATCGCCGACGCGCGCGCGGGCGCGACCGAGCTCGCCCAGGACGTCGCGCAGCTGCGGATGCGCCTGCGCGCCGGCACGATCCCACTCGGACACGGTGCGCTCGAGCTGCTCGCGCGCCCGCTCGATCTCTCCGGCCCGCAGCAACGTGCGCGCCCACGCGAAGCGGATCGTTCGCGTCTCGATGTGATCGGCGCCCCACAGCATCTCCGCGGCGGGGATCGCCTCGGCATACATCGAGAGCGCATCGTCGAAACGACCGCGCATCTGCGCGAGCTCGGCGCGCTGCGTCAGACAATGCACCCAGGTGTCGGGCTGATCCGCGCGGGTGACCTCGGCCGTCGCACACCGGGCCGCGACGAGCGGCTCGACCTCCGCGGCGCGTTCGAGCGCGAACAAGTCGGCGATCACGTTGTCGACCTCCATCCACGTGCGCGGCGAGTCGCGCCCGTAGTGCGCCTGGTGGATCGCGAGCGAGCGCCGGTGCTCCGCCAGCGCGCCCTCGAAGTCGTCGCGCCACGCCAGCGCGTCGCCCACCGCGCTGTACGACTCGGCGAGCTCGATGTGCCCGGGCTCGAAGATGCGCTCGCGCGTCGCGAGGATCTCGCGATGCAGCTGCAGCGCCTCCTCGAGGCGCCCTTCGACGCCGTGCAGGTTCGCCAGGTTGAACGACGCCATCAGCGTCGTGGGATGCTCCGGGCCGAGCGTACGCGCCCAGATCTCGCGGGCGAGCTGGTACTCGGGGGCCGCCTGCTCGGGCTCGATCTCGGAGTACGCGTTGCCCAGCGCCATGTGGGCGAAGCCCGTCTCGGGATGGTCGGGTCCATACGTCTCGTTGGCGATCGCGACCATCTCGAGGAAGGCCGCGACCGCGGCCGCGTGGTTGTCCGCCGTCGACTCGATCGCGCCCACGACGTAGAGCAGCTCGTTGCGCAGCTCGGGGTCCGGATCGCGCTCGACCATCATCGTCGCGTGACGCGCCCACATGCGGCCCTTGTCGATGTCGTGGATGCGCACGCCCACGAGCATCGCCAGATCGATGGCGGACAGCGCAGCCGTGCGATCGTTCCGATGGCGTCCGGCGGTGAAGTAGGCCTCCTCGTAGTTCTGCACCGACGCGACCGGATCGACGTTGCGCTCCTCGATCTGCGCCACGGCGCGCAACACCTCGGCGCGCAGGAATGGATCGTCCTGCGTCGTCACGAGCATCTCCTTCGCGATCGCGCGGGCTCGCTCGGTGCGGTGCGCACGCGCGAGCGCGACGAGGCGCGTCACCTCGAGCTGCGTCGCCGGATCCGAGGCGGCCGCAGTCATCGCGGCGGCGCGCTGACGCAGCCACCGGCCGTTGTCGCATGGCTCGAGCCGCGGCAGGCTCGCTGCCATCTGCACCGCGTTCTTCGCGACGGCGACATCGGCCTCTCCGAGCAGCTCGAGTGTCACATCGAGGTGGACCAGCCGCTCGTCCAGACACGCGCGCTGCAGCGGCACGAGGGCGTCGTCGGTCTCGCGCGCCTCGGCCAGGCACACCGCCTCGCGTGCCTCGCCCCAGCGCGCGACCCAGGGCTCGATGATCGCGTCCACGCGCGCGATGGACGGCTCCACGTACGGCATCTGCGTCGAACGCAGACCGTCGGCGACCCGCGTGCGCGCCTCCTCCGACCAGATCGATCGTGCAGCGCCGGCCTCGTTGCGACAGCGCTCCACCTCGCGATGTTCGAGCAGGGCGAGCGTGCCGATCCCACCGGCGGCGACCAGTCCCGCAGCGGCGAGCCCGATCCAGCGCCCGCGTCGGCGCGTCGGACCCTCGCGCAGCGCCGCGAGCAGTGCGTCCATGTCGGGCCAGCGCTGGGCCGGCTCGACCGCGAGCCCGCGCAGCACCACCTTGCGCAGCCGCGTCGGCACACCGCTGCCCGCAGGCGCGTCCTCGATCGCGCCGGTCGTGACCGCGTACACGAGCTCGGACAGCGAGCGGCCGCGGAACGGACGCGTGCCGTACAGGCCCTCGTACAGCGCGACGCAGAACGCGAACTGATCCGAGCGCGCGTCGGTGGGCTGGTGCAGGTGCTGCTCGGGAGCCATGTACGCGGGCGTGCCCAGGAGCGCGCCGACGCGGGTGATCTCGCTCGACAGCACGTCCTGCGCGGGTCGGAGCTCCGGCTCGGGTGCGGTCTCCGACGAGTTCACCGCGCGCGCGAGCCCGAAGTCGCTGACCTTCGCGGCGCCGTCCTTGCCGAGCAGCACGTTGTCGGGTTTGAAGTCGCGGTGCACGAGCCCCGCTGCGTGCGCGGCTGCCAGTCCGCTGCCGGCCTGCACGAAGAGCGGCAGGAGCTCCTCCCAGCGCGGGCGCTCGCGCAGACGGGCCGCGAGCGTGCCGCCCTCGACGAACTCCATCGCGATGAACACGGCGCCGTCGTGCGTGCCTGCGTCGTGCACGGGCACGACGTGCGGGTGGGCGAGCTTTGCCATCGCCTGGGCCTCGCGCACGAGTCGGATCCGATCCGCCGTCCCGTCGGTGTTGCCCGCCGGACCGGGCGCGAGCACCTTCACCGCGATCTTGCGATCCAGCTCGGGATCGTAGGCGGCGTACACGATGCCCATGCCGCCTTGACCCACGCGATCGAGCACGACGTAGCGGCCGACGCACTCGCCGCGGGCGAGCAGCCGCGGCGCGCGGCGCAGACCCGCCGAGTCGCCGGTGGCGAGCGTCTCGTCGACGTCGTTCCCGCTCGGGGAGAGCGACGACATGCGATTTCGGAGCGTAGCACGCCGGCGCGCTCGGCACTGAACAGACGTGCAAGCGCTGGACGGGTGTGATAGAGGAGAGCGCCCATGCCCGCCCGCAGACTGAAGGCCGTTCCCGACGTCGCCGAGTCGAAGCCCTCCCGTCCTGCTGCCCTGCACGCGCCCGCGCGCGAGCCCGATGCCATCGAGGTGATCGGGGCCCGCATGCACAACCTGCGGATCGATCGCCTGGAGATCCCCAAGCGCAAGCTCGTGGTGTTCACCGGCGTGTCGGGCTCGGGCAAGTCGAGCCTCGCGTTCGACACGCTCTATGCCGAGGGCCAGCGCCGCTACATCGAGAGCCTGTCGGCCTACGCGCGGCAGTTCCTCGGCCAGCTCGATCGGCCCGAGGTCGAGCACCTGCGCGGGCTGTCGCCCACGATCGCGATCGAGCAGAAGAGCGCGTCGAACAACCCGCGCTCCACGGTCGGCACGATCACGGAGATCTACGACTACCTCCGCGTGCTCTATGCCCGCGTCGGCGTGCAGCACTGCCACACGTGCGGCAAGCCCGTGCGGGGGCAGAGCGCGGAGCAGATCGTCGACGACGTGCTCGGTCACGCCGAAGGCACGAAGCTCGTGCTCTTCGCACCGCTCGTCACCCACCGCAAGGGCGAGTATCGCGACTTGTTCGAGGAGCTCGCGGGCCGCGGCTTCGTGCGCGTGCGCGTCGACGGCACGATCCACCGGCTCGACGCCGCGCCCAAGCTCGACAAGAAGCTCAAGCACACGATCGAGCTCGTCGTGGATCGCATCACGGTGCGCGCCGAGGATCGCAAGCGCATCACCGAGAGCGTCGAGCTCGGCCTGCGCGAGGGCAAGGGCGAGCTCGTCGCGGAGAACGAGTCGGGTGGGGCGCCCACCGTGTACTCGGAATCGCGCACGTGCTGCGGGCACTCGTTCCCCGAGCTGTCGCCGCAGTCGTTCTCGTTCAATTCGCCGCTCGGCATGTGCCCGGCGTGCAACGGGCTCGGCACGCGCATGGAGGTCGATCCCGATCTCGTGATCCCCGAGCCGAAGAAGTCGATCCGCGAGGGTGCGATCGCGCCGTGGGCGTCGGCGATGGGGCGCGGCGAGGGCTGGACGTATCGGATCGTCGAGGCGCTGTCGAAGGCGTGCGACGTCGATCTCGACACGGCGTGGAAGGACATCGGCAAGCGCAAGCAGGCCCAGGTGCTGTACGGGCTCGGCGGCAAGCGCATCAAGGTGAGCTGGGGCAGCAGCAGCGGCGAGAGCCACGGCACGTGGGGCATGAAGTTCGAGGGCGTGATCCCGAACCTCGAGCGCCGCTTCGCGCAGGCGGCCTCGGACTCCGCGCGCGACATGTACCGGCGCTTCTTCTCGGAGCAGCCGTGCGAGACGTGCGAGGGGCGGCGCATGCGGCCCGAGAGCCTGTCGGTGCGCGTCGCGGGGCAGAGCATCGCGCAGGTCACCGCGATGACGGTGGGTGGTGCGTCGGAGCACTTCACGAAGATCCCCTTGCGCGGCAACCAGGCGAAGATCGCCGAGGGTGTGCTGCGCGAGATCCATGCGCGGCTCGGCTTCCTGCTCAACGTCGGGCTCGACTACCTCACGCTCGATCGCTCGGGGCCCACGCTGTCGGGCGGCGAGGCGCAGCGGATCCGGTTGGCCAGCCAGCTCGGCTCGGAGCTGTCGGGCGTGATGTACGTGCTCGACGAGCCCAGCATCGGGCTGCACCAGCGCGACAACCAGCGGCTCATCGCCACGCTCCAGCGGCTGCGCGACCTCGGCAACACGGTGCTCGTCGTCGAGCACGACGAGGAGACGATCCGCGCGGCCGATCACGTGATCGACTTCGGGCCCGGCGCGGGGCACAAGGGTGGCGAGGTCGTGTTTTCCGGCACGCCCGAGGAGCTCACCCAGGCGAAGGGCGGGCTCACGGCCGACTACATGGCGGGGCGGCGGCGCATCGAGATGCCGGGCAAGCGGCGCGCGCCGGTCGGGCACGTCGAGGTGCTCGGCGCGAAGGAGCACAACCTGCGCGAGCTCGACGTGAAGTTCCCCCTCGGGGTGCTGTGCGCGGTCACGGGTGTGTCGGGGGCGGGCAAGAGCTCGCTCGTGAACGGGATCCTGTTGCCGGCGCTGAACCGGGCGCTGCACGGCAGCGTCGAGCGGGTGGGGGCCCATCGCAAGATCGCCGGGCTCGATGCGCTCGACAAGGTGATCGCGATCGATCAGAAGCCGATCGGTCGCACGCCGCGCTCGAACCCGGGCACGTACACGAAGGTGTTCGACGAGATCCGCGAGGTGTTCGCGCAGCTGCCCGAGTCGCGCACGCGCGGGTGGAAGAGCGGACGCTTCTCGTTCAACGTGAAGGGCGGGCGGTGCGAGTCGTGCGAGGGCGACGGCGTCGTCAAGGTGGAGATGCACTTCCTCGCGGACGTGTACGTGCAGTGCGAGGTGTGCCACGGCAAGCGCTACAACGCGCAGACACTCGCGGCCCGCTACAAGAACCTGAGCATCTCGGAGGTGCTGGATCTGTCGGTGGATGACTGTCGCGTGCTGTTCGAGAACCACCCGACGATCAAGCGCGTGCTCGCGACGCTCATCGACGTGGGGCTCGGCTACATGAAGATCGGCCAGCCGGCGCCGACGATGTCGGGCGGCGAGGCCCAGCGCGTGAAGCTGTCGCGCGAGCTCGGCAAGCGCCACACGGGCCGCACGCTGTACATCCTCGACGAGCCCACGACGGGCCTGCACTTCGACGACATCCACAAGCTGATGGGCGTGCTGCAGCGCCTCGTCGACCACGGCAACACGGTGCTGGTCATCGAGCACAACCTCGACGTGATCAAGTGCGCGGACTGGGTGATCGATCTGGGCCCCGAAGGCGGAGCCGCGGGCGGAGCGATCGTGGCGCAAGGCACTCCGGAGCAGGTCGCGAAGGTGAAGAGCTCGTTCACCGGGCAGTTCCTCGCCGACATCCTGCGCTCGCGCTGATCAGGCGCCCATCTCGAGCAACGGTTGCTCGAGTCGAGCAATCGTCATTCGGCGGAATCCCGCGCGCGTGTGCCTGCGAACTGCGTGGGCGATGAACAAGCGAATCCTGCTCTCCGCTCTCCTCGTCTTCGGCTGCGCGGTGGAGGACGCCGACACCGATCCCGACGCCATCGAGCTCTCGGTCGAGGACGAGGACGACGATCGTGCGATCCCCGTCTGCGCCGCCGACAAGGAACTGACTCGCGTCGATTGCAACCTCGGGCTCACGGGCGCGCAGGCGACGAAGCCGTGCCAGGCCGTGCTCGCGGGGGTGAACCCGGACGACTCGATCTGGGTGACCGCCAAGGTCTACGAGCAGAATGGGTGCGACTGCGAGTGGACGCCGCCCGGCAAGGTCGGCACCGCGACCGCGGTCTGCAGCGACCTGAGCGCCGACTACGAGACGCCAGTGCTCGACGAAGGCAAGTGCGAGCCCGTGATCCAGACGACCGGCATCCTCGTCGCGGAAGGCACGGGCAACGGCGCGACGTACGAAGAGGCCGAGGCCGCCGCATTCGCAGCGTGCGGAGTCGCGTCGCAGCAGCGCTGCACGTGGCTGTGCGCGTACATGAAGGACCAGGGCTTCCACACGAAGCCGAAGCGGCGGATCGACTGCTGCACGCCGCGCAACCAGGACAATCAGGAGTGCGACGGCGACGAGCCCTGCGACGTCGAGGAGGACGAGAGCGGAGGCTGGGACGACGCGAGCTCCGGCGATCTCCCCGACGACGACGCAGACCTACCCGAGCCCATGCCCGTGCCGGACCCGGCGTGAACGGTCGTCGCCGGTCCGTCATGCGGCCGGCCGATCGCGAGCTAGACCGGAGGCATGAGCGCTTCGAGCATTCCGTCCGCGGTCGCGATTCTGAGCCTCTCGTGCGTGTCGGCGCTCGCACTCGCGTGCGGGCCCAAGCCCGGGGCTTCGCCAGGTGAGCCGGAGCCCGGGCCGCCGGTCGCCGCCGAGCCGGTCGGCGAGACGCCGGCGCCCGTCGACGATGCGCCGCCGAGCAAGTGCTTCTCCGACGGAGGCACGTGCGTCGCTCCGTCGGCGAACCTCGAGTGCAAGCGCTTCGAAGAGGGCCCCGAGTGGGGCTGCACCGACGAAGGCCAGAGCGGCTGCTGCTTCCAGCAGTGACGCGCTCACGCGAACGCTCTGGTGGTGCGTTCACGTGAGCGCTACGCTGGATCCGTGGCGAAGGACCCCACGCTGCTCGTCCTGCGCGAGATCCGAGACCACCTGAAGGGCACGAACGAGCGGCTCGATGGCGTGGTCGAACGCCTCGATGCCGTCGAGAAGCGTCAGACCGAGACGGAGACGAGGCTCGCGACCGAGTTGCTCGCCGTATCGCGTGCGGTGATCGAGGTGCGCGACCTCTCGCGTGATCGACTCGATCTGCGCGATCGGGTCGAGGACCACGAGCGGCGAATCGCTGCGCTCGAGGTCGAACGTACCCCCGATCAGTGACACGCGCGCGGCGTGTCAGACGAGCAGCTTGCTCGCCGTCGCGGCTCGGTCTTCGTCGCGGACCGTTTGCTCGCGGCTCGGCACCGCGACGCCGCGTTGCACCGCTGGGCGCGCGCGGATCGCTTCGAGCCAGCGCTGGACGCTCGGCAGGCCGTCGACGTCGACGCCCGACCATGCGTGGGTCGTCACCCAGCAGAAGTTCGCGATGTCGGCGATCGAGTAGTCGCCCGCGAGGTACTCCGACTGCGACAGGCGGCGCTCGAGCACCTCGAACAAACGTCGGCTCTCGCGCTGGTAGCGATCGATCGCGTACGGGATCTTCTCCGGCGCGTAGCGGAAGAAGACATTGGCCTGGCCCATCATCGGGCCGATGCCGCCCATCTGGAACATCAGCCACTGCATCGCGACCGAGCGGCCCTTCGCGTCCTGCGGCAAGAGCTTGCCGGTCTTCTCCGCGAGGTACACGAGGATTGCGCCGCTCTCGAACACGACGAAGTCGTCGTTGTCGTGATCGATGATCACCGGGATCCGGCCGTTCGGGTTCAGCGCGAGGAACCAGTCCTGCTTCTGATCGAGCTTGCCCAGGTCGATCGACCGCACCGTGTAGGGCAGGGCGAGCTCCTCGAGCGCGACGGAGGCTTTGTGACCGTTCGGGGTGGCGGCGGTGAAGAGCTCGATCATGGCCAACCGTACGCCGCCGCGGACCTACTTGTTATCGTCGGCGCGTCGCGGCCGTGCCCGCGGCCGCCAGACCGCTCGCGAGCCGCATCCGCGATGCGAGCAGCGGATCCAGGCCCGGCTCCGCGAGGCCGCGGGCGAACAGCGGCTGCGCCTTGCGCCGGCTCGCCCGCCGCGAGCCAGGCCTCCCCGAGGGCGAGCAGGCAGTGCGCGACGTCGGCCCGGTCGAGCCCGAGCTCGCCGCTCTCGTAGCGCCCGAGCGCGCGCTCCAGCTCGGGGATCGCGTCACGCGGACGACCCGCCGCGACGAGCACGCGCGCTCGGTTGTCGCGCGTGCGCGTCGCGAAGTAGCCGTCGGGACCCTCGGTGCGCTCCGCGATCGCCAGCGTGCGATCGTAGGCCGCGATCGCCTCGTCGCGCCGGCCGAGCAACCCGAGCAGCCGCGCCTCGTTGCCGAGCGCGATGGCGGTGTTCGGATCCTCGGGGCGGCGACCACCGCATCGGGCTCGACGTCGCCCGCGAGCTCGTCGTCGCTCGTGCGCCCGCGCGCCACGACGAGGCGTGCGACGGTGGTCCGACACGCGTCGCACTCCTCGAGGTGGGCGCGCACGAGCTCCGCTTCCTCCGCGCCGAGCTCGGCGTCGACGAGCTCGGCGGGGGCGGACGCGTGCGGACAACCGAGTGATTCGCCGATCGCGATCACGGCCGTCCGCCAGCTTCGCTCCCGCGTGGTCGCGGTGCAAGCCGGTCGGGCTCAGCAACAGCCGAGCCAGTTGCAGCTGCCGCTCCAGTAGCAGCAGCTCTGCGACGGTCCACAGCTCCAGTCGGAGGTGCAACCGCCACCACCACCACCACCACCACCGCCTCCACCACCACCGCCGCCACCCGCGGGGCCGATGCCGTAGCACTGGCAACTGCTGGGCTCGCTGCCCTGGCACACGCCGTAGGTGTGGCCGGCCGTCGTGCAGCTCGCGTTGCATTGGATCTGATCGCAGTGCGCTCCACCGCACGCCTCGGCCGCCGCCGCGAGGGCGATCGCACAGGCTGCGTCCGCTGCCGGATTCGCCCCGCCCTGGCCCGCCGCGACGCCACACGCCGCGCCCGCGGCCGCGGCCTTGATCCAGCAGTTCCAGCTCGTGTGGCTGCGGAACGTGTCCGGGTTCGCGCCGCCGTCCGCATCGATCGCGAACATGTTCAGCGCGGCGTGATCGGGCAGCGTGTCCTCGAGCACACGACCATCGCCCGCGAGCGCGAGCTTGCCCTGCAGCGGCCCGACCATCTCGATGTCGTAGCCGCCGTCGTGCCGACGCATGCGGAAGCGCGTGACGATGCCCTCGTCCGCGTCGAGGCCGACGACCTCGAAGAAGCCCGACTCGATCGTGTAGAGGTTCCACTCGGCGATGCCGAGCGTGTCGAGCGTCTCCTCGGATGCCGGCACCACATCGGGCGCCCAGCGCTGCTCGGGCGACTCCGCAGGTCTGCCCTCCTCCTCGATCTGGCACGCCTGGCTGCCGAACGCGATTGCGGCCAGACAAGCTGCGATGCCCATCGCCGTGGTTCCATCACCGACTCGCTTCATCTCGATTGCTCTCCAGTGCCGCGTCATGCGGGCGAGCGCACCGTGCCCGCGTGCGCGATTTGGTTCCTGCCGCCGACGGCGCCGGGAACCCGCAGGCGGGTCGCGTCACGCACACGCCGATGTCGTTCGCGATCGACACGCTCGTGATTCCCACCCGCGACCCCGCGGCGGCGGATGCCGTCGTGCGGTGGTGCATGCGATCTGCCGCGGCGACCGGACGTCCGCTGCGCTCGATCGTCTGCGACGGGGGCGACCCGACCCGCGCGATCGCTCTCGTGGAGGCACTCGTCGCTCGCGGCTGCGAGCGCGACGTTCTCGAGTTCGCGCTGCTGGATCCGCTGTCGCTCGCCCCGCGAGCCGGCGCGAACCGCAATCTCGCCCAGCTGCTCACGCTCGGCTGCCGTGTCGCGGTGCTCGACGACGACCTCGGACCACGCACGTTCCGAACCGCCGCGAGCGCGACGCCGCGGCTCGTGCTCGACGCCGATCCCACCGAGTACTGGTTCTTCCGCACGACTGCGGACGCCGATGCGCTCGTCGACGACGTCGATCCCGTCGCGGCGCTCGAGCGGGGCCTCGCGCTCGACGTGCCCACCGAACTGCCGGCGATCGCCGCGTCGTGGATCGGCGTGGCCGGCGATCCGGGCTCGCCGAGCGGGCTCTTCTGGCTCGTCCAGCGCGGGGCATCGCGCGAGCGACTCGGGCGCGACGATGGGTCGTATCTCGCCGCGCGTGCGTCGAGGCGCGTGATGCGGGCCGTCACCGCGCCGACGATCGGCGCGGGCCACGGCTGGACCCCCGCCGCGGTCGCGTACGATCACCGCGGGCTCTTGCCGCCGTTCCTGCCGGTGCTGCGCGGTCAGGGGCTCGTGTGGGGCGCGACCGTGTACGCGGGCGCCGCGTGGACGCTCGCGCGCATGCCCGGTGCGATCGAGCATCGGCTCGCGGCTCCGCTCGCGATCGATCCCCGGGTGCAGCGCGCGTCGACGCTCGGCATGGCCGTGGGTACGGTGCTGCAGACCGCGCTCACGATGGAGCGCCTGGGCGGCGCTCCGGATCCCCGCACGGCGCTCGTCGGCGTCGGCCAGCGGCTCGCGGATCTGGCGGCCACGCGCGATCGTTTCGCGCAGTGGCTCGCGTTCGCGATCGAGGCTCGCGCGCGCGGGCTCGCCGGTGCGTTGCAGGAGGCGCTCGAGCGCCTCGAGTCGCGCCCGGCGGCCTGGGTCGTCGATGTCGAGCAGACGATCGACGCGCTCGGTCGCGTGCATGCGGAGCCCGAGCTGGTGCCGTACGATCTCGCCGACCGTCCGGACGCGCGCGAGCTCCTGCGTCACATCGTGCAGCGGTTCGCGCGACTCCTGTCGCACTGGCCCGACGTCGTCGACGTCGCGCGCACGCTCGACTGACTCACTGCGCGCAGAACGGATCCCACGGCTCGCACGGGCCGCACCACAGCCCGACGCACGGCGGCGGGCAGAACCATGTGTCGCACGGCGGCGGCGGCGGACAGTACAGGCCGCCGCACGGCTCGCACGTCACGCCCCAACATGGCTCGGGCGGAGGCGGCGGGCACCACACGTCGTAGAGCAGCTCGCACACGAACGCGCCGGTCGATTCGTCGAACCAACACTCCTCGCGCGGCGGACACCAGTAGCTCTGCGACACGGGCACGCCGTCGATCACGGTCGCGAACGAATCGGCGGGCACGTTGAGTGCATCGCGGTGCTCGGGTCGCAACCGGCCCTCGTCGTCGAGCAGCTCGGCGCGCCACGTCGCGACGACGTCGCTCCACCGCGCCGCGAGGGCCTCCGGCATCGCCCCATCGCCGGGGCTCCAGCGCACGAGCTCGCCGTCGACCTCGGCGATCACCTCGATGGTTCCGGTGTCGGGGTCGAGCTCGGCGAGGAATCGATCGCCCTCGAGCTCGAGCTCCAGGCGCGCCGTTCGATCGCCGCGCACGAGCAGTGCACGCGCCGCTTCGCCGTCCTCGGTCTGCGCGCGCAACGACGCCGCCGTCGCCGTCGCTTCGCGCTCGAGCTGCACGAGCTCCACGCCGCGAGGTCGGGCCTCCTCCGTCTCGCAGCCCGTCGCCCACGCGGCGCACGAGACCAGCACCGCTGCACTCCATCGACTCCGCATGATCCACTCCTCGACGCTCGCTCGCGTCGCGGCGGTTCGTGCACCGTCGCGCGCGATGGTTCCCGCGCGCGGGCTCGATTTCGCGTCGGCGTGGGCGGCGCTCAGCCGTCCTCGATCCGATAGCCGCGCTCGCGCAGGCGGGCGGCGATGAGCGCCCACACGGTGCCGGCGTCGCTCGTCGCGTCGTTCCACCGCCCGGTGAAGCGCCCGCAGAACGAGCTGCGCAGCACCTCGGGCACCGCGCTGCGGGCATCGCCGGCGAACAGCGGATGCTTGAGGTACACGCACGCCTCTTCGGTCGCGCGCACCGACAGGCTCGCCGACAGCTCCACCGACTTGCGCACCGCATCGGCCACCGCGACGACGTCCTCCACCAGCTTCGTCGCGACCTCGGGGTGCCGGTTCAGCAGGATCTTCACCTCCTCGTCGGGCGGCGGGTAGTCCATCTGCAGCGGCGCGAACCGATCGAGCTGCGCGGCGTCGATGCCGAACGTGCCGGAGAACTCGCGACCACGGTTCACGGCGGCGATGAACTGCACGTTGTCGGGGATCTCGACGAAGCGGTTCTCGATCGGATGGAACACGCGGCGCGTGCTGTCGAGCGCCGGCATGAGCGCGTTGCGGGCGCTCTCCTGGCAGCGGTTGAGCTCGTCGAGGAACACGAGGAAGCGCTTCTCGGGCTCCGCCGCGGCCTGCTCGATCGCCTCGAGCACCTCGGTCTTCACGAAGTCCGTGATGGGGCTGCCGGTGGACGACGCGCGCACCTGGATCGTCGCGAAGAAGTCGCTGGGATCCACCACGGCGCCGCAGTTGAAGAACACGAACTCCATGCCCAGCGTCTGCGCCAGCGAGCGCGCGAGCACGGTCTTGCCACAGCCCTGGGGGCCGTCGAGCAGGATGTTGAGCCCGGAGGTGAGCAGCACCTGCAGCTTCTTGCTCACGATCGGATCGAGCCACACGCTCTCGATGCGGAACGGCGCGGCGGCGATCCACTCGACCTCGATCGTGCCGCGATCGTCACGCTCGGGCTTCGTGATGCCGGTGATCCGCACGAGACACGGCACGCCCGCGACGATGCGCTTGTCCTTCGCGAGCACGACCTTCGGCGCACGACGTCCGTCGAAGTGGGTCGCGCGCAGCGGGAACTCCGAGTCCTCCACCGGGTTGGGCCAGAACGTCGCCTCGCCGGTCATGCCGGCCTTGAGCTCTTCGATCTTCCATTTGCGTCCGGACATCGTGGTTCCTGGTTTCCCGGGGTCAGCCGGTGATGGCGCGCCCGACGAGGCGGCCGATGAGGTCGCCGAAGCGGCGCACCGAGAGGTCGAGGTTCGCGTCGTCGAGCACGACGTAGTGGGGGAAGCAGCGCTCTTCCAGCTCGCGCACGGCGACCTGGGCGCAGCACATCTTGTGGCGGCCCGACAGCTGCTGCACCACGCCCTTGAGCGCGGCCACCGAGCACTCGGTGGGCAGGCCGTCGCTCACCATGACGAGCAGCTTCGCGCGGCGCATCGACTTCGCTGCGACCTGCGCGACGTAGTCGAGCGCGCCCGCGTCGTTGTTCCCGCCGTTGGCCTGCAACGACGTGACCGCGCAGCGGCGTGCGTCGCCGGCCTCGTACACGATGCGATCCGTGAAGCCGAAGAAGCGGGCGTCGACCCCGGGCAGCCCGCGCGCGGCCTCGGCCACGAGCACACCGAAGCGCTTCGCCCGGGCGATGTTGTCGCCGGTCATCGAGCCCGAGCAGTCGATGAGCACGCCGACGAACAGGTCGGCCTTCACCGAGATCTCGCGCGCGACGAGCATGTGCGGGTCGCCGCGCAGCACGACCGCGCGCGTGCGCGTGCGATCGAACGAGCGCCCGCGCAGTCGCCCGCGGCTGGGCACGGCCGCGAGCCCGAGGCGCATCAGCGTCTCGCGCAGGCGCAGCGCGTGGCGAGCGACCGCGCCGGCCTCCGCGCGATGCACCGCGGGCTGGGGCGCGAGCGGCTGCACCTGCGTGATCTTGTTGTAGCCCGCGTCGCCGCCGACGTTGATCTGCAGGCGCCGCGGCCCACCGCCGGGCATGTGCGAGCCCCCGCGCGGCGGCTCGAGGATCCGCTCGACCTCGCGCTGCACGTCGGCGTCGCTGATGCCCTCGCCGTGGATCGCCGCGTCGCGCTCGTCCCACTCGATCGACTCGTGGCCGCCGAAGCCGTTGCACAGGACCACGTCGGAGCCGAACATCTCGGCGAGCTGCTGCGTGACCTTGTAGAGCCCGTTCATGTCGAGGTTGCGGAAGCCGCCCTTGAACAGGGCGAGCGCCGCCTCCACGCGCGGATCGCCGCTGCGATTGCCGAGCCCCATGCGCAGCGCCCGGACGAAGCGCGCGAACGGGTGGCCGCGACGGTCGAGCTCGGCCAGCAATCGACCGCTGTCGACCCGTACGCTGTCCTCGGAGTATGCGACGCCGGTGTCGAGATCGGGCAGCACGAGCACGGCAGCGCCGAGCAGCATGCCGAGCAGTCGTTCGACCCCGACGTCGCGCGCAGCGTGCTGGAACGCGTACGCGTCGAGCCGCTTGATGCGGTCGCCGAACTCGGCCGCGATCGATCGCAGGTTGCGCTCGAGGTGCTCGTCGGCGACGAGGTTGAGCAGTGGGAAGAGTCCGTCCTTGCTCGCGCGCTTCCACACCTTCGCCTGCGTGCGCCCGCGGTGCCACACGTGGTGACCGATCTCGTGGAGGATGAGCCCCTCCACGATGTCGCGACCGTGCCGATCGCCGCGCAGGATCGGCAGCGGCGTGACGTGCAGCGCACGCGAGGTCATGCGGGTGTGGCCCCAGTCCTCGCGCTTCGCGGTCATGTGGATGCCGTAGATGTCGCCCGTGAGCTCGCGGCCGCGCAGCATGCCCCACGCGAATGCCGACGCGACCTGCTCGAGCTTGCTGCGCCGGCCCATCGACGGCATGCGCTCCGCGACGAGCAGCTTGCGCGCCTCCGGATCGACGCCCTCGAGCAGGATCGCCTCGTACGCGCCGTCGCGCAGCTCCCACTTCACGTTGCGCAGCAGCACGACGGCGGTCGACTCGCTGGCGAAGCCGCGGCCACCCGCGAGTGCGGCGGCGACGATCGTGTCGGCGAGCGCCGCGTCGGCGCGCGTCAGGACGGGGCCGAGGTCCGCGCGCACGTCGTCGAGCGGCGTCGCGGCATCGAACGCCTTCGCGAACAACACCGGCAGGCCGTAGCGATTGCCCTGGGCCAAGAGGCGCAGGGCCGCGCGGCGTCGGAGCTCGATCGAGTCGACGTCGCCCTCGGCGAGGAACGACTTCAACAGGCGATCGGCGTCGGCGTCGATCGCCGGCAGTGCGAGGACCCACTCGACGGCCGCGCTCGCGAAGGTCGGATCGGAGCAGCCCACCGCGATCTCGACGAGCGCACGCACGTCGGGCACGGCCGCGATCAGCTTGGCCCAGTCGCCCTCGCGCACCGCGGCCGCGAGGCGCACCGCGGGCTCCGCGAAGCGGGACTCGCCGCGCTCGACGAGCGCGAGCGCGAGGCGATAGCGCCGTGCCGCGGGCAGCGCTTCGTCGTCGACGAGCGCGCGCACGCGGGCGATGCACGCGGGGTCGGTCCACAGCGCGATGCTCTCGACGATCGCGTCCTCTTGCGCGAGCTCGGCGGCGTTGCCGAGCAGTCGGGCGAGCTGCGCCTCGCCCTCGGCCCCGAGCTCGAGCAGCCGCAGCGCGGCCTCGTGTACGGCGCCTTCACGGCCGTCGCGACAGATCCGGGCGAGCATGTCGACGTCCGAGCACGCCTTGATCTCCGCGCGCTCGTCACGGGGCAGTGCGAGCGGCACGCGGCGCGTGGGCGCATCGCGGGCGGGCACGCCGGTGAGCGGCAGCCAGGAGCGCAGCTCGAAGTGCGTTCGATAGTCGCACGACGGCGCGAGCGCGACGATGCGCGCGCGCTGGGCCGCGAGCTCCGCGAGCGCGACGCGACCGCGGTCGAGCGCGACGATGATGCGCGCGGCTGCGGGACCGAGGTCGGTGTCGAGTCGATCGACGAGCAGGTCGACGACCCCGGGGCCGAGGCCCGCCGCGATGCGCTTGCCGAGCCGCGTCCACGACCACGCGACCAACACCGTCGCGGTCGCTTCCCACAGCCGGCGCTGCACGAAGCGGCACGGCAGCGCCAACGCGCCGCGGAGCGCTCCGCCCCATCCGCCGTCCTCGGCCTCCAACCACGTCGCGAACGCCTCGACGTGCTCCGGCCACGCGACCAGGAAGGCGTCGGCGAGCGGCGGCAGCATCGTCGAGCCGCGCCACATCGTGGCGGCCGCGATCCGCAGCCCGTCGATGAAGTCCTCGTCGTCGGCGCCGAAACGCGCGAGCTGAGCGGACACCTCGTCGAACCCGTCGATGCACGCGAGCAACGCGACGCACACCGACAGCTGGGGCTGCGCCGGTGCGGGACGGCGAGCGAGCGCCTCGCACAGGCCACGGCACGGCAGCGCGAGTGGAAGCGCGAGCGCGGCCTCGAGCACGTCGTCGTCGCAGGTCGCGATCGCGTCGCGCTCGGCCGCCGCGAGGTTGTACACGGTCACGACGGGCGGGCGCGCCTCCGACGGCACGGCGCGCTGCGATCGCATCATGCGGGCCGCGAACGCGCGCACGTTCGGATCGCCGTGCTCGAGCCAGCGCGTCGCGAGCGAGGCGACCTGCGCCTCGCCGATCGTCAGCGTGGCCCCGAGCCAGCGCAGCAGATCACCGGGCGCTTCGGGGCCTGCGCGATCGAGGAGATCGGCGAGCTCGTCCGGCGTCGCGGCGGTCGCCAGCGCGCCGAGGAGCGCGTGCGCGAGGTCGTGGGTCTCGACGCAGGCGAGCGCGGCCGCCAACACGCGTGCGCGGCCATCGTCGTCGAGGCGCGGGAGCAGCACCGGCACCAGCGCCGCGATGGTGTCGGCGTCGAGCGCCGGCCACGACGGGCCGAGCTGCAGGAGCGCGAGCACGACGCCCGTCGGTTCGGTCGCGAGCGGACTGAGGGGCTCGTCGAGTGTCGCCGGCGAGCTGCGAGCCCAGCGTGCGCACGCGATGGCGCACGCGCGCCGATGGCCGACGTCGCCGTGGCTCGCGAGTCGATCGAGCCACCACAGGTGCGCGGTCTCGACCGGCAGCCGGCAGACCGCATCCCACCCGATCGGGTCGAGCAGCGAGCGGCCGAGGGCAGCCGGCTCGCCGAACGCGTCGACGATCGCTCGCACGCGGCGCTCGGCGGCGAGCGATGCGATCGCGGCGGCATGGGCGAGTGCGGGCGCACCGTCGTCGTCGCGGGCGAGCGGGCCTGCGAGCAGGCCGTCGACGAGCGGTGCGGGCAGCGAGCCGATGCGATCGCGCTGCGACCACAGCACGTCGAGCCCGCGGCGACGCACCTCGAACGGCACGCCGGGCAGCGCGAGCACGCGCGCGTCGCAGGCGATGGCGAGGCGGATCGCGGGCGTGGACCAACCGACGCGCTCGGCGGCGCGCACGATCGCGACGACGGTGCGCAGGCGCAGCGCGGGATCGTCGGGGACGATGAGCGCGTCGGTGAGCGGGCCCCAGCACGCATGGGCGGCCTCGCCGGCGCGCAGGAGGATCTCGAGCAGTCGATCGAGGCCATCGTCGCCGACGATCGGCGGCAGGTCGTCGGTGCCGAGCGCCGTCGCGATCCAGACGGAGACGAGCAGCTCGCCGCGGCGATCGGTGCGCCGTGCCCACGCGCGGATCTCCTCGGCCCCCTGCGCCGCGATGGGGGCCACGGCGTGGGCGGGGTCGAGCGCATCGCGGCGCCACAGATCGTCGACGAGATCGAGGGCGGGCGAGGGCCATGGCGCCCCGCGCACGAGCTCGCGGAGCTCGGGATCGGCGCGCAACCACCCGGTGAGCGGGACGGCCTCGGGCGGCGCGAGCTCGACGGCCGTGCGCCGCACGTCGACGTTGCGATGGAAGAGCGCGTGCACGTAGCGATGCGACGCGACGGTCGCGGTGGCGGCGAGCGCCGCGACTGCCGCCCGTCGCACGTGCGCATCCGGGTCGTCGAGCGCCTTCACGACGACGCGCAGCCCGACGACGCCGCGACACCCGCTCAAGAGCGCGAGCGCCCCGACGCGCAGCCCCGCCTCGTCGCTGCTCGACAGCTCCGCGACGAACCTCAGAAACGGCGCGCGCACATTCGCGGGCCACGCGACGGTCTCCGCGAGCGCAGCCGCAATCGCCGGCGACCGCTCACCACCCTCGAGTCGCCGCCAGAGCTCGACCTCACGCATCCGGGCGGCAGAGGATCGCAAATTTCGCCGCGCGAGGGACCCCGGCGACTTGCAAGCGCCCACAGCACCGATCGCGCAAGGACCGTCGAGGCGCTCGCAGGCGCTTCGACGAATGCCTTCAACCAGCGCCCGCGGCGAGAGTCGAGACCAGGGGTCTCGAGTCTCGCGCGCGCGCCCGGCCGAAGGCCGAGGGTAGTCGGTGTTCGACTCGAGCCCGAAGGGATCGAGTCGAGCGCCGACGTAGGGACGGAGTCCCTGCGAAAATAACCATCCCGAATCAAGACGGACCAGCTCGCCCGCATCAGCGAGTCGCGGGCAGGCTTGCGCCCAATCGCCCGCGCCTCATCGCGCGCTCGCTCGCTCGTCTCGATCCGACCCGCCTGGTTCGGGTGGAGCCCTCGAGCCCCCACGGTCCGCAATCCCGCCAGGGGCGCGGTGCGGGGCTCATCATGGTCTCCGTTCGTCGACGGCACGGGGGGAATCCGAGCACGCGAGTGCTCGTCCCAAAGGCGCTCCATCGGTGGTCACGGAGCACCAGGGCCCGCGCTCGACCGCTCCCACCCGAGAGGTCGCCATGCTTGGCGCGGCCCCGTCCGACCTCGATCGCGATTGCGAGCGAGTGCGGACCCGTCTGACCCGAACCGGGCGATGGGGCAGGGCGGCCCGCCCTGGCCCTCAACAGGAGTGAGGAACGAGAGCGCGACGCACTGCCCACGACGCCGTGTCGCCGAAGCGACCGGTGGGTTCGTCTGTGGACGTGTTGTCTTGCACTCTCACGCAGTTCCTTCCTGGTCGACCGGATCGACCATGGCCGCGCACCTTACGGGGCACGCGGCGCGGCGTCAAGCCGTTTCGTGCCGTGACAACGCGCGGCGACGCGGATGGATTCAATCCGCCGGGCGACAGTGTCGCCTGAGCTTCGTGCGCGGTGCGAGCGCGTCGTCGGGGCCGATGAGGTTCGGCTCCCCCAGCATCTCGATCACGTGCGCGCGTTCCTCATCGGCCTTCGGTCTCACCCGATCGGCGGCTTCGACGAAGAACCTCTCCTTGTCGCCTTCCATGCGCACGTGGATCGGCACGTAGCCGACGCCGGTCGGCACCAGACGTCCGCCCGGGGATCGCTCGCCGAGCGCGAGATACAAGATGATCGAGCTGCGGCGATCCAGCGATCGCTGGTGGTGCGCGAAGTTGCCGAGCGAGTAGGCGACGAAGGCTTCACGGGCAGTCTCTTCACCCTCACTCACGAGTTTCGCGAACGGCTGCAGCACGTGCGGGTGCGCGCCGAGCACTGCGGTCGCGCCGGCGTTCACGAGATCCTGCGCGAGCTCGCGCTGGTTGTCGCTCGGCACCGGCGCGTACTCCTTGCCCCAATGCGGCGTCGCGATCACGGCGTCGATCGATTCGTCGGCCGCGAGCTCCTTCACGATCTCGAGCAGGCGCGCGCGCTCCTTGGGCTTGAAGCAGTGCAGCACCTGGCCGCTCGTGTCCTTGCCGAAGTTCGTGTGCAGGGTGCATGCGATCCACGCGATGCGATGCTCGCCGACCTCGGTGATCGCGTGGAATTTTTCCTTCGTGGTTCGGCGCGTGCCGGTGTGCTTCAGCTTCGCGCGATCGAGGGCGTCCAGCGATCGCTCGAGCCCGATGCTGCCGCGATCGAGCGCGTGGTTGTTCGCGGTGGAGACGATGTCGATCCCCGTGGTCGCGAGATCCTCGGCGAGCGACGGGTGCGCGTTGAAGAACGGGTAGCCGGTGTACACCGCGTTGTCGAACGTGCGCCCGGGATCCTTGGCCTCGCCGTCCTTCGTGACACCGTGGGCGATCGGCACCTCGAGGTTCGCGTAGCTGACGTCGGCGGACGCGAGCAAGTCGGCGACCCCCGGCCACAGCGTGCGGAAGCCGTCCTTCGCGGCATACGCCTGCTTCTGCAGCTCGTGGTGCATGAGCACGTCGCCGATCGCCGCGACGACGACGACGGGCTCGCGCGTGCACGCGCCTTCGAACGCGAGGTAGCCCGCGGGGATCGGACCCTCGACGAGCGCAGGCGCGGCCGGCTTCGCCGGAGCGGCGGGCGGGTCGGTCGGTGCGGACGCGGCGGTGGGGGCAGGGGCGGCCGCGCTCGTCGGCTCGCCGCGCGGCTGGGCGCCCCCCGAGTCGCCGCGCCCACCCGCACACGCGCCGACGAGGACTGCGGTGCCGAGGAGCGCGCGCGCCGGGATCATGGCTCGTCGAGCGTAGCCCATCCGCGTGCGCACCGCGCGTAACGATCTCGAGCGCCGCGACGACAGCTCCGGGTGGGCTCGTGCGCGCGGTCGTCGAGATCGCTTTGGGGTCGAGCCGAGTCCGCCTACGCTCCGCCTCGCGTGGAGCACGAAGCGATCGATCCCGGGTCGATGCCGGCGCGCGAGGTGTACCAGCTGATGATCGATCTCGTCGTGCCGCGACCGATCGCGTGGGTGTCGACGCTGTCGGCCGACGGGCGCTCGAACCTCGCGCCGTTCAGCTATTACCAAGGCGTGTGCTCGCGGCCGCCGACGATCGTGCTAGGGATCGCGTGGCGCTCCGACGGGACGCCGAAGGACACGCTCGTCAACGTGCTCGCCACCGGCGAATTCACCGTGAACCACGTGCGCCGCGAGCACGCGGAGGCGATGAACCTGACCTCGGGGGACCACCCGCCCGACGTCGACGAGTGGGACCTGGTCGCGCGCGCCGGCGTGGCCACGCTCACGCGTGCACCGTCTGCGTGCGTGCGTCCGCCGAGGATCGCCGAGGCGAACGCGGCGCTCGAGTGCCGGCTCGTGCATGCGATTCCGCTCGGACGCGGGCGGGGATCGAGCCCGAGCTCGACGCTCGTCGTCGCGGAGGTCGCGAGGTTCTGGGTGGCCCGAACGCTCGTCGAGCGCGACGACCGCGGGCGGCTGCGTCCCCTCGATCCCGCGCGGCTGGCGTCGATCGGCCGGCTCGGGGGGATCGCGTACACTGACACGACCGACACGTTCGCGATGCCGCGTCCGAAGGTCGGATCCGAGGGTTCGTGAACGACGTCGTCCCCACGCAGGCCCATCCGGCGCCCACCGACCTGTTCGATGCGGTGCCGTCCGAGGTCTCGATCTACGAGGTCGGTCCGCGCGACGGTCTGCAGAACGAGAAGGCGGTGTTGCCCACCGAACGCAAGCTCGAGCTCATCGAGGGCATCGTCGACGCGGGGGTGAAGCGCATCGAGATCACGAGCTTCGTCGATCCGCGGTGGATCCCGGCGCTCGCGGATCACCAGGACGTCGCGAGCAAGGTGAAGCGCAAGGACGACGTCGCGTACTCGGCGTTGGTGCCGAACATGCGCGGGCTCGACGGCGCGTCGCGGGCGGGCATGCGCGAGGTCGCGGTCTTCATGGCGGCGACCGAGACGCACAATCGCAAGAACATCAACCGCTCGACGGACGACGCGCTGAAGACGTACCGCGTGGTCGTGGACGAGGCGCGCTCGCGCGGCATGCGGGTGCGCGGCTACGTGAGCTGCGTGTACGGGTGTCCGTACGAGGGCACGGTGCCGCTCGCGAGCGTCGAGCGCGTGGCGATGGGATTGCTCGAGCTCGGGGTGTACGAGCTGTCGCTCGGCGACACGATCGGCGTGGGCACACCGCGGCAGATCGAGTACGTGCTGCGCGGGCTGATGAAGACGGGCATCGGGCTCGATCGGCTCGCGGTGCACTTCCACGACACGCGCGGCACGGCGCTCGCGAACATCACGGTCGCGCTGCAGCTCGGCATCCGCACGGTGGACAGCGCCGTCGGGGGCCTGGGCGGCTGCCCGTACGCACCGGGCGCGTCGGGCAACGTGGCGACGGAGGACGTCGTGTACATGCTGCAGGGCATGGGCATCCAGACGGGCGTGGATCTGGACAAGCTCGTCGCGATCTCGGCGCGCCTCGGCGGCCAGCTGGGCCGCGAGCTGCCGAGCAAGTATTTGAAGGCGCACCTCGGCCACTGCGCCCGGATCGGGCGTCCTGTGTGATCGCGTTCCGACTGCCCGCACCGAACAGACAGACTATTGCGCGCTTCGCCGAAAGACGAGCTCGCCGGGTTCCGCGGTCGGAAGATCGCTGATGGCACTGCGTACCTCGACCCGGTGACGGCCCGCGCCGGGCCAAGTCTGCCCGTCCTCGACCGCCGAGGGGCCGATGCTCTGCCCTGATTCGATCTGAGAGTTGGAGCACACGAGGCTGCAAGTCGAAAGGTTGCCTCCAACGGAATCCGACGAGCTCACGTCGAGAGCATGATCGTCCATCTCGATCACGTAGTCGCGCCATACGTCGCCATACTCATGAAGGTACTCGCGATGATCGGGCCCGATCGCGCTGGGGTCGCTTCCGCAGTCGAGCGGTCCTGGCCCTTCCCAGCGGTTTCCGTCCCACGGGTGCGCTGGTGCGAGACACAGCGCGAAGTTGCAGGGGAACCGCGGCACTTCGAAGGTCCCGGCCTCGTTCTCGACAAGGCGTGGCTCGATCAGCGCGTCGATCGAGCGACCAAAGAGCTGTTGGTAAGCCGCGCGTACCTCCGCGGCAGTCGATCCACGCGGTACGGCGCGCCAGAACGCAGCCAGACCCTCGAATCCATGATCGTCCACGATCTGCGAAACGAGGAACCATGCGAGCGCGTACCGTTGGGTCGTGAGCGACGACGCCTCGAGGACCTCGTCAATCTCGACGCTGTCAGGCCACGGATTTTGCGCGAACACTCGCTTCGGGTCTAGCAACACCGCTAGTCCTTCGTGCAAGAAGGTGTTCGAGGTGGGCCAAGCTTGAAGGTGAACCGCGTGCGCGAGTTCGTGCTCCTCGACCAGCTGCACGTCCGACTGGAGAAGTACTCCTTCGTCGGTTCGCTCCGCATGACCGCCGCCGATGGCGGGGTTGGGCTCCTCCAACTCGAGCCACTCGAACCGAACGAAGACCCGCTCCGGCGGCGTTTCGCCGAGGAGCTCGAAGCCGGAGGCTATCACCCGATCGAAGTAGTCTACCGTCCCGGCGCACACGGTCTCTTCACGTTCGGTCGCGATCTCGACGTAGCGTCCCGTCGCTACGACCGGCAGCTCTTCGCTTGACGGTGTACAACACGCGAAGCCCACAGCGAGACCTGACCAAAGGGCCAGAGTGCTCGCTGTCAACTGCCCGGTGGCCGTTGCCGTCGCAACGCATCCTGCGAGCCCGAACTGGGATCGGAGCCCCTTCGCCGTCATCGACGACGCGACGTTGCCAGATCGCTCGTCGCATGCACGGCGTCTCATCATGGCGAAGCTCAGCGTACTACCAGCCTCCCACGCCGGCCACTCGTTCATGAGCGTGTTCTTGCTCGGCCTATCGAGCGCTTCATGCGGCGTGCCGCTGGGTGTTGCCGACGAAGGCGGCGGCAGCGACGACGCAAACAACGCATGCAACTACATGAACGACACCGACATGGGATGCAGCGGCGTCAACGTGTACTGCAAGAACCACAACGCTCCGGTCGCTGGCGGCACTGGTGCAGGTGAACCGAACTTGGTGGATAGCGAAGGATGTGAACCGTCCCGAGTTTCCCGGAGGCCTCGGAAGTTGGGAGACTCCAAGCAATGGCAAGGAAGAGCAAGTTCGCGCCGGAGGTCCGGGAGCGAGCGGTACGGCTGGTGCTCGACGGCGTAGGGCAGCACGCGTCGCGGTGGGCAGCGATCACCTCGGTCGCGGCGAAGATCGGGTGCAAGCCCGAGACGCTGCGTAAGTGGTTGATCGATGCGGAGCGAGACGCCGGCAAGCGACCCGGAGCGACGAACAGCGAGCGCGAGCGGATCAGAGAGCTCGAGCGCGAGAACCGAGAGCTCAAGCGCGCCAACGAGATCCTGCGCAAAGCGTCGGCGTTTTTTGCCCAGGCGGAGCTCGACCGCCGACCGAAGTGATGGTCGACTTCATCGACGAGCACCGTGACGCCTACGGGGTCGAGCCGATCTGCGCGATGCTGCCGATCGCCCCGTCGACGTACTACGAGCACCGCGCTCGTCGTCGCGAGCCGCAGCGACGTAGCGCCCGCGAGAAGCGCGACGAGGTGCTCTGCGGCAGCGTTCGCCGCGTCTGGCAGGCGAGCTTCGGCGGAGTCTACGGTGCGCGCAAAGTGTGGCGGCAGCTCGAGCGCGAGGGAGTTCGCGTCGCACGTTGCACGGTCGAGCGCCTGATGCGGCGCATGGGCCTGCGCGGCGCCGTACGAGGCCGGGCGTTCAAGATCACGACAGTCAGCGACGACGCACAGCCACGGCCGTCGGACTTGGTGCAGCGCGAGTTCAGAGCCGACCGACCCGACGCGCTCTGGGTCGCCGACCTGACCTACGTCGCGACGTGGAACGGCTTCGCGTACGTCGCGTTCGTGATCGACGTGTTCTCCCGCGCCATCGTCGGCTGGCGCGTGCTCTCGTCCCTCAAGACGGACATCGCCCTCGATGCCCTCGAGCAAGCGCTGCACGCTCGTCGGCCTCGAGAGCCGCTCGTCCACCACAGCGATCGCGGCGTGCAGTACCTCGCGATCCGGTACACCGACCGGCTGCGCGAGGCCGGCGTCTCGAGCTCGGTCGGCAGCGTTGGCGACTCGTACGACAACGCGCTCGCAGAGAGCATCATCGGCCTCTTCAAGACCGAGGTGATCCGCAGGCTCGGTCCCTGGCGCAGCGTCGACGAGGTCGAGCTCGCCGTGCTCGAGTGGGTCGCTTGGTTCAACCGCACGCGCCTGCTCGCGCCGCTCGGCTACCGCACACCCTTCGAGTTCGAAGCGAGCTATCATCAACCCAAGAACACCCCAGCGGAGATCGCTGGACTCACGTAATCAACCCTCCGGAAATCCCGGGGCGATTCAGATGAGCCAGTCGGGGCAGGCGACCATCCGCTTTGCGCTGACGACGTCGGCGCCGAGAGCTGGTACTGCTGCTTCGAAGGCTTCACCCAGTGCTACGAGAAGGTCTACGGCGACGCCAACGAGTATTTTCCGAGTATCGGTCCTCCGATCTGCGTAACGGCGGCGTTCGGAGTCACCTTCGATCCTCTCGAAGACTGGATGAACGGCAACTACCCGGAAACGGCCGGCGAGATCAACGACGCGATCCTGACGGCGTGTTCGCAACAATGCGAGGAGAAGCCCAACGGCAGCGGCGCGAACCCTGGTTGCGTCGACGGAAACTGGACGGGCCTGCAGACGGCTCCGTCATGGGATCCCCAGGATGGGTTCGATTGCGTGCCGGCGGAAGAACTCAACAAGGATGACCCGGATGGGTCCGAGGTGCCCTGGGCGCTCGTCGGCGGACCCACGTACCCGGTCCCGCTCGGGTGCGCGTTGGATGACGACTGCGCAGACTGGTTCTATCCGCACGTGCGCCCATGGGTGTCAAGCCCGACCAGGGGGGATTTCATCGAGCCGGAGACCAGGACAGCACACTATCTCGCGGTCGAAACCTCCGGGAGTACGATCGCCCTCGATCTCGACATGCCGGGCACCGCGAGCGGCATCGATGACACGGAGGCGCTCTTCGGCCTTGCCGAGTACACGGCGATCGACTGCGGCGAGGACGTCTGCCCCTTCTTCCTCGCGAACCTCACGGCGTTCAACACTGTCGACAGCTGGGAGGTGCAGCTGCAGCCGGACATCGGGGGCAAGCTGAAGAAATCGGTTTCGGACGTGCAGATCGATCTGCTTCAGTCGACGCTCGGGGTGCATCACACAGCGCTGGACGTCGTCGCGTTCGCCCCGCGCGCGCTCAGACTCCGCGTCCAGGTCACCATCGCGAACAACGGGTCCGGAAGCACGTATGGCAACGGTATCCATGCGTTGGTTCTGGAGAACGACGACTACGTCTTCGCAGAGTATGATGACGGCGCGCTCACGCTCGCCCACACGTTCGAAGTCCAGAATGGAGAAGGTACCCTGACCGTGGCGGTCGCTCCCGACGAACACCCGCCCACCGCGGACCACGACCTGAATGCCACGGAGCTCTGCGACGACCCCGAAGGTCTTGCACTGGACGTGTCTCACGTTCTCTCGACGGATCCCGACAACGACATCACGATCGACATCTGGTGGATCGACGGAGATCCCTGCGCCGGCGAGTGTGTCCTCCCCTTCGGGAGCCATCAGGTCTCGATCGAAGCGCGCGACGCTAGAGATGCCGTCGACCGCACTCAGGACCAGTGGGTCTACGTCACCACTGGGTGCACGTGATCCCCGATCCGGTCAGCCCGTTGCCGCCGGCTCGGGGGTCTTCGGTTCCACCGTGCCTGCGTCGCTCGTGACTTTGAAGTCGGTGCCGTCGAACTCGATGCGGATCCGTCGCCACGCGACGGCGCGGCCCACCGGGGCGCCCGACAGGCGCACCTCGTCCGGCGATGCGGCGCCCATCGGGGCGCGGGCGGCGAACAGGCCCGTGTCGCCCGCGACGACGATGTCGTCGAGCGCTTCGCCGTTCTCGCGCGCGAGCACGAGCTGGGCCGACAGGTCGTCCCACACGAGCAACGTCCACACAGCCGGTGCGTCGAAGAGCTGCAAGCGGCGCAGCTCTCTCGACACGCTCGAGGCCGGCACGTCGCTCTGCGCATCGCCGGCCAGCATCGCGGCCAGCAAGGCCGCCGCGTGCAGCCGGGCGTGGCGGCGCGGATCGTCGGCGCCCGGACGGCCTTCGCCGCCCGCGACCTTTCGCAGGATCCGCAGCGCCTCGTCGCCGCGCTTCGCACCCGCAGCCGCGCGCGCCAGTCGGATCGCGATCGCGGGATCGTCGGGGGCCGACGTCGCGAGATCGTCGTACTGCCGATACGCCTCGTCGAACCACGCGTGGCGCAGGAACACGTCGCCCAGCATGCGGCGGCTCGCGCCCGAGCCCGGGTCGAACTCGACGAGCTCGCTGAACACGCGCCGCGCCTCGTCCGGCTCGCCCTTCTCCACGAGCAACTCGCCGAGCGCGAGCGCGAGCGCCGACGTCACGAGCCCTTGCTCGCGCAGCCGGCGGGCGCGCGCGATCGCATCCGACAACCGCCCGTGCTTCGCGAGCAGCTCGATCATCCGCGCCTCGCCGGCCGGATCGCCCGGCGCACGCGCGAGCGCCTTGCGCACGATCTCGATCCGATCGCTCGCCGAAGTCGCGAGCGCGACCTCGCGATCCACCGCCGTCCAGTCCACCGCCTGCCCGAACATCGCGGCCGACGTCGCGGCGAGCAGGGCAGGGTCCACCAGCCGACGCATCAGCGCGCGCCCGAGCCACATGCGCGCGTCCGCGTCGCCCTCGAAGTGCGCGAGCAGCATGCCGATGCCGTGCTCGCTGTCGGCCCGCTGCTGCACGAGCTGCAACAGCGCGCGCTGATCCTTCCACCCAGGCAGCTCGCACGTCGCGGCCGCGGCCTCGTACGTCTCGAGCGCGCCCTGCATGTCGGTCGCGAGCGCGAGCCGGCGCACCCACAACACGCGCCGCTCCGCGAGCGGTCGCGCGGCCGCGTCGCTGCACGGCGACTTGCGCCCGCGGGCGACCGGCGACGTCACGCGTACGACCGTGCGCTCGGCCGGCGCCCCGGAGCCGGCCGGCGCGAGCGCGTCGTCCGAGCCCAAGCGCGACAGCGACTTCTTCTTCGCCCTCGGCACCGAGAGACTCGGCCCCTTCGTCGGCATCTCCTCGGCCTCGGGCTCGATCGTCGCGCTCGCATCGACCGGCTCGGTGGCCGGCACGGCGCCGGGCATCCCGCCCGGTGCCGGCGGCTCCGCGACGACCGGTTCTTCGGCCGGCGCCGCTTCGGCCTTCGCCGTGGGACGGCCCATCTTCCCCTCCTCGCCGCGGTGGCGCGCGCCGGAGCCGTCCTCGACCCGCTCCGGCTGCGGCGCGCCCGAGCTCGGCGTCGTCGCGGGCGGCGGCGGTGGAGCTTGCGCGACCTGGGCCTCCGCGGCCCGATCGGCGCGCGACAGCGAGTCGCATCCGAGCGGGGCCGTGAGCGCGCCGACGAGCACGTCGGTCACGCCCACGCCGCGCTCGTTCGGTTCCGACTTCACGAGCGACGCGTCGGCGACCAGTCGCACGCCCGCGAAGCGACGCGCGCGTCGCTGCACGCCCATCGCCGCGTAGGCCTGCTCGCTCTCGAGCGCGAGGTACGACGTGTACGGGCTCATCAAGCCGTACTCGAGCCCGAGCGACAGCACCTGCCCGCGCACGGCTTCGGGCCCACGCCCGTCGCCGAGCAGGCGCTCGACGTACGCCGCTGCCCACAGCTTCGGCACCGCCTGCACGATGGGCCCCTTCTCGATCTCGGGGTCGTAGCTCGTCTCGAACGACTCGCCGCCGAGCCGCCCGCGCACGACGATCTCGTCGGGCACGTCGTGGTGCGTGCGCGCCAGCACGACCAGCTCGCGTCCGCGTGCCAGCTTGCCGGTCGCGTTCGAGAACACGTCGTCGAGCCCCTCGCCGAGATCGATCTCGAGATCCGTCACCACCGGCGCCTTGATCGCACCGGCCAGCTCGAGCGCGCGCACGACCGCTTCCTCCGGCGCGTCCACCCGTAGGCTCGTGCCGCCACCGGTGCGCGCGAGCCTATCCAACAGCGCTTCGTCCAGCTCGCGGCCCACACCGATCGTGAAGAGCCGCGCACGCGAGTCCGCCATGCCGCGCCGCAGTCGCTCCGCGAGGGCATCGCGGTTGCGCTCACCGCTCGTCGCGAGCCCGTCGCCGACGTACACGATCGCGGGCTGCTCCAGCCCGTGCACGCGATCGAGCGCCTGCTCGAAGATCGCGCCCAGATCCGTCGCCCCGCCGGTCGTGTGACGCGCGAGCACCTCGAGCGCCGCCGTCACGCCCTCCGAGGTCGCCGGCGCCATGCCCTCGGCCGGATGCAGCACCGTCGCGTCCAGATCCGCCGCCATCACGACGAAGCGATCCTCGGCGGACAGCGAGCGCAACAGCGCCTCGGCCACCGCGAGCCGCGTCTGGTGCTCGGCCGCATCGCCGGCCGCCGACGTGTCGACGACGACCACCACCTCGGCCGGCGGCGGTGCGGCGCCCTCGAACGCGAGATCGGGGGTCCAGCGCGCCATCACGAATCGAGCTTGGTCGCCGCCCGGATCGAGCACCGCCACGCGCATGGGCTCGACCTCCGCGTCTTTCTTGCGCGTGAGCTCGAGCTGGAAGTCGGAGCGCGGCGTGTAGCCGCTGCGCCGCATCGTGATGCGCTTGCCGTCCGCTTCGATGCGCGCCTCGGCGAGCGTGGAGATGTCGTAGCGCTTCGCGAGATCGCCGAGCTCCACCTGCAGCGCGAACTCTTCGATCGTGGGCGCATCCTCGGCGGCGCCGAGCGGGTACGAGTAGCGCAGCTTGCCCTCGGCCTCGGTGACGAGCTGCTGGTAGCGCACGAGGATCCGCCGCCCACCGAGTGCCGGCACGGGATGGATCCGCGCCCGCACCGTGCGTGCGTCGATCCACTCCAACAAGGCCGGATCGAACGCGCGCTGGATGCCTTGCTCGTACTTCGCAGCGGCTTCGTGGCGCTCGACGATCTCGCCCTCGACGAGCCTGCCTTCCGTCTCCAGCGTGAACCCGGTGAGCTGTGCGCCGTCGGGAATCGTGAACCAGTACCAACCCTCCACCGGACGGCCGCCCGGGTTGAAGAACGTCTGATCGACCAGGGTCTCCGCGAGCCCGTCCTGCAGCGCGACCTTCACGGTCTGGCGTTGGATCGCGAGCGGCAGCGCGGGCGATCCGGGCGGCGCCTCGCGATCGACGGCATACAGGCTGCCGGCTCCGACGGCGTGACCACGCCCGAGCCCGCTGCGATCGCCCATGCCGCCGGTCCAGTCGTCCCAGAACGCGACGGCCGCCACGACCGGTGCGCCGTCACCCGCCACGTCGGCGCGCTCGCCCGCGTCGACCTCCGTGCGTCCACCGGGGCTCGTCACGATCGCGAGGCCTTCGGCGACGTAGATGCTCGCATCGCTGCCCGACAGCGACAGGCTCGCACCGCCTTCGGCGAGCGCGACGTTCGCCGCACCGACCGCGTGCACCGTGGGCACGCGGCCTTCCTCGAGCGGCGGTGCGTCGAGCCAGATCCGACCGGCGGACAGCGTGACGCCGTCGCCGATCACGACCTGCGTGTTCTCGTCGAGCACGACGCGCGTGCCGTCGGCGAGCCGCACGAGCGCACGCGCACCGGCACCCGTGCCGAGCTTCGCGTCCTCGGGCAACGGCGTGCCCGACAGGAGCCGCGTCGATTTCCCGTCCGCGTCCGTGAGCGTCACGTCGCCGGCCGCGAGCTCCAGCTCCGCGTCGAGGCTCGCGGCGCGCTCGGGTGGGGGGTCCTTCCACGGATCGAGCACGACGAGCGCCGTCACGCCGCCGCCGAGGACGAGGGCGGCCGAGGTCAGCACGAGGAGTCGTCGCCACGCGCGCGGGCGCGCGGGCCTGGCAGGATTCTGGGTCATCGGGCCCTCCGGACGGGTGGGAACGGTTCGCGAACGGCCGCGGGTCTGCCGGCCGTCGTCCGTGACGAGATCGTGAAGGACAGCGGGGCGAACCGAACGTTCTTCAGCCCACGCTGGGGACTTCCGCGGACTTGCGGCGGAAGATCAGCCGTTCGAGCGCCTGGCTCACGGCATCGGCCAGATCCGCGATGGTGCGGCGCTCGAGCGGGAACTGCGGGCCCGAGGCGAACACGACGACGGGCACCTTCTCGCGCAGCCGCACCGGCAGCACGAGCACGTTGCCGGTGATGCTACCGAGCGCGTCCGAGAACGCGCGATCGATCGCCCGATCGCGCGGCCACGGCCCGTAGTGCGGCACGCCGGCTGCGATGACGTCGGCGAACACCGACGGGCCCGCGGTCGGGATGCGCACCTGGGTGACGGCGTCGCGCAAGAGGTCGGGGCCCCGCGCGTCGCGGCCGCGCAGCTGCTTCTGCAGGTGCGTGAACACGATGACGTGGTGGAAGCCGGCCGCGAGCACCTCCAGCAGGATCTCGAGGATCGCGTCGCGATCGTTGGCAGTGACGAGCCGCGGCAGCGCCTGCGCGAGCGCGCCGCTCGACAACGGCGGCACGTCGCCGTGCGCGTGCGCGGGCTCGGGGCCGCGATCGGGGATCGGCGTGTGGCGAGGCGCCGCGAACCGACGCGGGGCCGGGCGCGGGCCGTAGTAGTGCTCGATCGCCTCGCGCAGCGCCGACAGCGGAGCGACGGCGCGGATGAGATACGCACCCGTGTGCGCGGCCGCGGCATCGATGGCGCGCAGGTCGGTGGGGTCGGCGAGCGCGATGGTGACGTTGTTCGCCTCGTCGACCGACACCGGCATCATCGTGTGGTCCCACGCGAGCTCGGCCGGCAGGTGTGCGACCGTCTCGGGATCGAGGCGCTGCAGGACCGTGACGTCGACGCGCGGGATGACGAGCTTGCTCTGCAGGAACTGCACGAGCCCGGGCTCGTCGACCACGCCGGCCGCCAGCACCGCCTCGACTCCGGAGAGCCGGCGTTCCTGCGAGAGGCCCGACAGTCGCGCCACGTCCTCGGCGCCGATCAGGCCCGCCCGCTGCAACATGGCGAACAGTGCGGCCAATCCGGAGGCGATCATCCGACCGCGCGGCCTCGCCCGTCAACAAGCGCGCGGGAAGCCGGGGTGAAGGCCAGGGGCGACCCCGGGCGAGGACGGCGTGCTATCTGTCGGAACGGCCCGATGATCGACTTCGATCGCAACGCGACGACACCCCTGCGTGCCGAGGCACGTCGGGCGATGGTCGAGCACGTGCAGGACGAGGGGCTCGGCAATCCCTCGAGCATCCATCGGCGGGGGCAGCGGGCGCGGGCGGTCCTCGAGGATGCGCGGGCACGCCTCGGTGAGGCGCTCGGGGCGGATGCGGGGGCGGTGGTGCTGACCTCGGGCGGCAGCGAGGCCGATGGGTTGGCGGTCGTCGGTGCGGCCCGGTCCCTGCGCGCGGCCGGCCGGCCGTGGGGCGTCTTGACCTCGCCGATCGAGCATCCGGCGGTCCTCGGTGCCGTGGAGATCCTGCGCGCCGAGGGCGGGGCGGTCGCGCTGGTCGAGCACGACGCCGACGGTCGCTTCGATCCCGCCCGGGTGGTGGAGATCCTGCGCGCGCGACCGGAGCTCGGGATCGTGTCGATCACCGCGGGGCACCACGAGATCGGTCACGCCCCGCCGATCGGCGCGATCGCGGCGGCGGTGAAGGCGAGCGCACCCGAAGTGCTCGTGCACACCGATGCCGTGCAGGCGTTCGGCAAGATCCCGATCGACGTCGGGGCGCTCGGCGTCGATCTGCTCGCGGTGTCGGCCCACAAGATCGGCGGGCCCGCGGGGATCGGTGCGCTCGTCGTCGGCAAGCACGTGCGGCTCGCGGGGCTGTGGGGTGGGGGCGCGCAGGAGCGGGGGCGACGGCCGGGCACGGAGGCGTCGCTCCTCGCGGTGGGATTCGCGGCGGCGGCGACGGTCGCGGTGGCCGAGCAGCCTCGGTTCGCACGCGAGGTGCCGGCGCGCACGGATCGACTGCGCCGTGGGCTCGTCGCGCTCGGCGCGGAGCCGGTGGGCACGCGCGAGGCGAGTGTGGGCAACACGGTGCTCGTGCGATTCCCGGGGTGCGACGGGCAGCTCGTCGTGATCGCGCTCGACCTCGCCGGCTTCGCGTGCTCGACGGGTGCGGCGTGCAGTGCGGGCACGGTCGAGCCGTCGCGGGTGATGCTCGCGCTCGGGTGGGATCGCACCGCAGCGCGCGAGGTCGTGCGGTTCTCGCTCGGGCTCGATCACATCGATGCGGACGTCGATGCGCTGCTCTCCGTGTTGCCGGACATCGTTGCACGAGTGCGAGGTGCGGCGTGAGGGTCGTCGCCGCGATGTCGGGCGGCGTGGACTCGTCGGTGGCGGCGGCGCTGCTCGTCGAGGCGGGCCACGACGTCGTCGGCATGACGATGCGGCTCGTCGACGTCGATCCCGTCGCGCGCACGGGCCGGGGCGGCACGTGCTGCTCGCCGGCGGAGGTCGACCTCGCCCGCGCTGCGTGTGCACGGCTCGGGATCCCGCACTACGTGGTCGACGAGCGCGAGCGCTTCGCGGCGGCCGTGATCGATCCGTTCGCGCGCGACTATGCCGAGGGGCGCACGCCGAACCCGTGCACGCGGTGCAACCAGCACGTGAAGTTCGGCCCGTTGCTCGCGCGAGCGAAGGCGTTGGGCGCGGAGCGGCTGTCGACGGGCCACTACGCGCGCAACGAGGGCGGCCGGCTCTTCCGGGCCGCCGATGCGAGCAAGGACCAGAGCTACTTCCTGTTCGCGATGGGGGTCGACGCGCTCGCGCAGACGCTGATGCCGCTCGGTGCGTGGACGAAGAGCGACGTGCGCGACAAGGCCCGCGCGCTCGTCCTGCCGAACGCGGACGCGCCCGACTCTCAAGAGCTGTGCTTCGTGCCGACGGGCGATCACGGCGCGGTCGTCGAAGCGCGCCTGCGTGCACAGGGAGTGTCGACCGACGCGCTCGCCCCGGGCCCGGTCGTCGACGAAGCGGGCACGGTGCTCGGCGAGCACGAGGGCATCCACCGCGTGACGGTGGGCCAGCGCCGCGGCCTGCGGGTGCCGGGCCTCGAGCGCCGCTACGTACTGCGCGTGGTGCCCGAGTCGCGCACGGTCGTCGTGGGACCCGCGGATCACGGCGCGCGCACGCAGCTGGAGGTCGCGGAGCTGCAGCGGCTCGCGCTCGCCGACGGACGCCTACGCGCGCTCGTGCAGCTGCGCCACCGCTCCGCGCCGGTGCCCGCGACGATCGACGTGCAGGGCGAGCGCGCGACGATCGCTCTCGACACCCCGATCGCCGGCGTCGCCCCGGGCCAGGCCGCGGTGATCTACGCGGACGACGAAGTGCTCGGCGGCGGCTGGCTCGCCGCCCGGAGTCACTGTGACGAACCGCGTCGTCGCGGTGTTCTCGCTGCAACTCGGCTTCGCGGGTTGTAGCGAGATGACTCCCGCAGAGACCACTACCTCCGGCACGTCGGGAGACACGGGCACGACGAGCGTCGACACGACGTCGACAGGGGGGGCGGCCACGACAGACACGGCGGAGACCGCCGCCGACGTGACGAGCAGCGGCTCGACAGAACCAGCAGCGGCGGTCTGCGGGGACGGTGTCGTCGAGGGCGACGAGCAGTGCGACGGTGAGCCGGTCGCAGGGGTCGAGTGTCCGCGGACGTGCGGCTTCGAGCCGAAAACGGAGCTGTGGGCGACGCTCGTCGACGTGCACGGGCTCACCGACGATCCGTTCTCGGTCGATGTCGGCGTGCTCGATGAGATCTACGTCGCCGGGCTCACGACATCGGGGGAGACCTTCTCGGATCCCCTGCTCATGCGCGTCTCGGATGCCGGCGCCGTCGAGTGGATCGACGCCACCGTCATCGCGCCCGGGGCGGGCGCGCGCGCGCTTCACTTCGGCGTGAGCGCGAGTGCCGAAGCCGTCTACGTCACTGGTGGGTTCAATCCCCTCGATGACGCGAACATGCAGATCCGCACGGCGCGGCATGCGCTCGACGGGGCGTTGGTCTGGGAGCGGGTGTACGCCGGTCCGATCGCTGCCGCGACGTACGAGGGGCACGCCATCGAGGTGCTCTCGGATGGCAGTGTGCTCGTGGTCGGCGTCGAGACCCAAGACGGGCTCACGCCTGCAGTCGTGCTGCGCTACTCGTCGGAGGGGCGCTTGCTCGGGGACGAGCGCGTGTGGGCGCCGCCGTGGGACGAGGAGCTGGATCAGAGCGATGTCCACACGCTCGACCTCGCGCTCGATCCTTCGGCAACGGCATACGTCATCTCCGGAACCGCCACGACTCCGCTCACCATCTGGGACGGCTGGCTGCAGAAACGGTCGATGACCGACGAGACCCAGTGGGAGAGGCTCGCGACCGGTCCGCGCCAAGGAGGCGACTTCGACAGCTACTATGCGGTCACCGTCGATGTGACCGGAAACGTCATCGCCGTCGGGGTGTATGACGGCGGCGATCGAACGGGCGACGACATTTGGGTGCACAAGTACGATGCCAACGGTTCGATGTACTGGAGCGCCGAGTACGCCGAGCCCAATCAGGATCGTGCACACGGGGTCGTGACCGATCCCTCCGGTAACATCTTCGTGCACGGCAACTTCGAGGATCCGATCATCCCCGGTGGCGGCGGCGACATCGATCTCTGGCTGCGGAAGTACGACCCCGACGGCCGTGAGCTCTGGACCGACGTCTGGGATGGGTTCGGCGGCCCCGGGAGCTACGACTACGCGAGCCAGATCGCGATCGACTCGCGCGGTTTCCTCGTCGTCGCGGCCAAGACGATGACCGAGACCACCGACTACGACGTGCTCGTCCGCAAGGTCGCGCCGTAGTCCGCGCTACGTCAGCATCCCGTCGAGGGCTTCGGCCTCGAGGACCTCGATCGTGAGGTGCTTGATGTCGTCGTCGGACAGGCCCAGGCCCTTCGCGACCTTGCGCAGGTAGGCGTCCTCGGCGAAGTCGAGCTCCTCGTCGGAGTCGGAGACCGAGGCGACGAGCTCGATCACCTTGCGCTTGGTCTCGGCGCTCTCGAACTTCAGCTTCGCCGTCGCGGCGGCGACGTCGAACTTCGCGGGGTTGAACGCGGTGATCCGATCGGCCTGCGCCTGGGGCAGGTTCTTCACGCCGAGCAGCTTCACGAGCATGCCGCGGATCGCGTCGAGCTCCTTGCCCTGCAGCTGCTTGTCGGCATAGGCGGCGCCCAAGAGGAGGTCCGTGATCGTGTCGACGTGCGCTTTCATGAGGCCTCGCGGAAGGCCGAGGATAGGCCGCGCTCCTGCCGGCCACAAGCGCTCGCGAAGATCGCTTAGAGTGGTGTGGCCGAGGTGTCGGTGAGCGACGGCCTGCCCAAGGTCTTGCAACTCCTGCCCGAGCCCGAGCTCGAGCCGGACGTGCATGCGGACCCGGACGACGAGTCGGTGCCGCCGGGCACGGGCGGGCTCGTCGAGCTGCAGACGCGGCTCGGCTATCGCTTCCGTCGTCCGGCGCTGCTGCGCGCCGCGCTGACCCTCGGGTCATGGGCGAACGAGCACCCCGACGCCGGCTGGCCGAGCAACGCGTGCCTCGAGTTCTTCGGCGACGCCGTGCTCGACCTGCTCGCCGCCGACGCGGTGTGGCGCCGCTTCCCCGATCTCGACGAAGGCGAGCTCACGCGCTTGCGCGCGAGCATCGTCTCCGAGCGCTGCCTCGCCGACGTCGCGGGCATCGTGGATCTCGGCGACTACCTGTGGCTCGGCCGCGGCGACGTCCGTCGCGGCCAGCGCAAGCAGGCGAGCACCTTGGCCGACGCGATCGAAGCCGTGCTCGGTGCGACGTTCCTCGACGCGCGGGAGGCCGGCGACCCGCCGCTCGCGGCGGCGGCGATCGTGTTCGAGCGATTGCTCGCGGGCAAGCTCGCGGAGCTGCGCCCCGATCTCGCCGTGGACCCGAAGACGGCGCTGCAGCACTGGGCGCAGGCGGCCTACCGCATCACGCCGGTGTACGTGCGCATCGACGCGCGCGACACGATGGCCGACGGCCCGCGCTGGCGCGCGCGCGTGGAGCTGCGCTTCCCCGACGGCCGCGTGCAGGTGCTCGGCGAAGGCGAGGGCGAGAGCCTGCGTCGCGCGGAACGCCGCGCGGCGAAGGCCGCCCTCGACAAGCTCGGCGAGGACGCGCTCGACGGCGGCTAGTTCTTCGTCTCGACCGTCAGCCACATCGAGACGGACTGGATCGTGATCAAGCCGCCGACCTTCGTCAGATCGGGCTCGCCGTCGACGAGCTCGAGGCCGAGCAGCTCGACGCGCAGGCGCGTGAGCACGTTGTCGGCGATCGCGTTCGTGTAGCGTCCGACGCCCAGCGCGTCCGCCCGTGCCGACAGATCGCGGCGCACCGAGTCCACCAGGTTGCCGCCGGCGAGCAGGTGCTCGCGCGCCCACGCGAGGTCGGCCGCGACGAGCGGAGCGAAGCGCGAGTGCGAGCTCGGCAGGTGCGCGTGCACGATCGCCGTGCGCACCAGATCGCCGAGCACCACCTTCTCCGGCTCGTCGAGCCGGCTCACCCACACCGGATCGATGCCATAGCCGTCGGGGTGATAGGCGAGCTGCGCGAGCGCGCCGGCCTCGGCGATGCGCTCGGTCGCCCGCGCGACGTCGACGAGCCCACGGATCGGTCGCGTGCCCGACTGCGTCGCGTCGAGCGGCAGCTCGGGGTACCAGCGAACGAACGCCGCGATCGCGGGCCCCCACGGGCGATCGAGCAGCGAGCCGACGCTCGCATACGAGATCCGCGACGAGCGATGCAGCGAGATCGCGGCGCGCCGCAGCCGATCGAGCGCGCCGTACCCGACCCGGAACACGTCGCGCAGCCCGATCGCCGCGACGCGCTCCGCCAGGAACCCGTCGGGATCCGGATGCCCGGGCCGCGTCTGCGCCAGCATCTCGAGCCCGAGGCCGAGCGTGGCCTGCGTCTGATCGAGCGCGCGCTCCTGCACCGACTCGTCGCCGGGCGGCAGCCGCTGCGCCGCGATCACCTCGTTGACGAGCAGCAGGAACTCGCGCGCACGCACGCCGTGCTCGCCGCCCTCGAGCCGCGCCATCACGCGCTTGAGCAGCTCGTTGCCCCGGTACGCCGTGAGCACCCCGCCGAGCTCGTCGCCGCGCAGCCAGTGGAAGTCGCGCGGCGCGAGATCGGCGGCCGCCTTGTGATCGAGCGGACGGAACAGCCGCATCGCGTCGTCCCACGCGACGAAGCCGAGGTCGGCGAGCCGCCCGGATCGGAAGCGCGACAGCTGCTCTTCGATCTCGGCCGGCAACGCCGCGTGGATCGACAGCACGAGCTTGCGCCCCTCGGTGAGGTCGTCCTCGTACACGCGCTGCAGCACGCGAAGCACCGACAACCCCTGCTCGTCGTCGGGCACGCCGACGACGAACGCACCGTCGGGCGTCTCCCACGGGCGCAGCTCGCCGAGCTGGTGGAACGCGAGGTCGCGCGCCTGATCGTCCTCGGGATCGAGGATGACCACCTGCGTGCCGCCCCACAGCGCGAGCGTCCAGAACTCCGGATCCATCGCGTAGATGAGATCGACGAGCGCACCGCGCGGGCGATCGGCCGCGACGTACGCGTCGCCGATCGCCGTGAGCCATCGACGCGCGCGCGGGATGTCCATGCGATCGCGATCCCACGCGTCGAGATCCAACAGGCTCACCAGCTGATCGGCGGTGGCGTGGGGCAGCACGAGCTCGAGGCGGTGCTCCTTCTGCAGGCGCCTCGCCACGCGCACGAAGCTCTGCTGCGGCAGCGACTGCACGACCTCGGCGACGTCCTCGCGGTCGTCGAGCACGAGCGGGTCGTCGACGATCGCACGCAGATCGTCGACTTCGAGCTTGGCGGCGGTCTCGGTCTCGGCCTCGGCCACGGAGCCGCGGTACTATCCCACGCGTGGACCTCGTGCCACCGCGATCCGGCCGCATCGCGCACGCGCTCGGTGGCGTGCGGCGGACGCTGGAGCAGGCGCTCGCGGCGGAGCGCGCGGCGAGGCCGCAGCCGGCGGGCGAGGGGTCGACACCGATCCTGATCGCGTGGTCGGGCGGCCCCGACTCGGCCGCGCTGCTCGGGCTCGTCGAGCTCGTCGCGCGTCCGCTCGGGCTCGCGATCCTCGTGGGCCACGTCGATCACGGGCTGCGTCCGGCCTCCGCCGCCGACGCAGAGCTCGTCACCGCGACCGCACGCGCGCGGGGGCACCGCGTGCTCGTCGATCGCCTCGCCATCGCGCCCGGCCCGAACCTCGCCGCGCGGGCCCGGGACCTGCGCCGGGCCGCTCTGCTCCGGCAAGCCCGGGCGTGCGGCGCGTCGCTCGTCGTGCTCGGGCACACGGCGACGGATCTCGCCGAAACGATGCTCCTGCACGTGTGTCGGGGCGCCGGCCTCGGCGGGCTGTCGCCCATGCCGGCGGTGCGGGCCTGGATCGCCGAGAGCTGGATCGCCGAGAGCTCGATCGCACAGGCGCAGGACGATTCGGACGACGCAGCGAAACCCGCGGCGTCGCGGCGTCGTCCTCTTCCCGAGACGGGGCTCGTCGTGCGTCCGCTGCTCCACCTGTCGCGCACCGAGACGCGCGAGCTCGCGTCGGAGCTCGCGATTCCCTTCGTCGACGATCCGACCAACCTCGACGATGCGCATCCACGCGTCGCGATCCGCGAGCGCGTGCTCCCGATCCTGCGCGCGATCAATCCCGAGGTGGAGTCGCACTTCGGCGCGCTCGCCCGCGCCGCGCGCGATGCCGAGCACGTCATCGTGCAGACGTCCGCCGAGCCGCTCGCACGTGCGAGCGTCGCTCCCGACACGCTCGACGTGCACGTGCTGCGCGCGTTGCCGCGAGCGGTGCGCATCCATGTCGTGCGCGCGTTCTGCCTGCGTGGCGGCGTGCCGCCCGACGCGCTCCACGAACGCACGCTCGCGGCGATCGAGGCCGCGGTGGCCGGCGAGGGCCGCGAGCCCGCACGGGCGCGGCGGTGGGATCTGCACCCGCATCGGACGCTGTCGCTATCGCACGGACGCTTGAGCCTGGCGCCTTCCGGCCCCGAGGGCCGAGACGAAGTCCCGGCGCACCAGCCGGCGGCGGCCTCGGATGGAACCCCCGACGAGGGCCCCAACCATTGACCCGCCTACCCCCCGCGGCTATCCTGCCTCGAACCGGTTTTCTCGCGTGAAACAGCAGACCAAGACGCTTCTGGTGTGGCTCGGCCTGATCGTGGCGGTGCTCGCCCTCGCGAACCTGTTCAACACGAGCCAGCAGGTCAAGTCGATCAGCTACGCGAAGTTCGTCGAGCAGATCGACAAGGAGTGGACCACCTTCAACGACACGACGTTGGCGGTCGAGGTCCACCCGAGCCACGTCGACATCAAGTACGAGCTCGACGGGCAGGCGATCGAGGTCGTCGGTCCGGTCACCGAGGCGCTGTACGAGAAGCTCGATGCCCACCAGATCGACTACAAGGTCGAGCCCGAGGACGACTCGTCGCTGCTGCAGTTCGCCGTGATGTGGCTGCCGCTGGTGCTCATGGTGATCATCATGATCATGTTCATGCGCCAGATGCAGGCCGGCGGCGGCAAGGCCATGAGCTTCGGCAAGTCGAAGGCGCGCCTGCTCACCGAGCACCAGGGCAAGGTCACGTTCAAGGACGTCGCCGGCATCGACGAGGCGCGCGAAGAGGTCGAGGAGATCATCGACTTCCTGCGCGACACCCGGAAGTACATGCGGGTCGGCGGCCGCATCCCCAAGGGGGTGCTGCTCATGGGTCCGCCCGGCACCGGCAAGACGCTCCTCGCCCGCGCGATCGCGGGCGAGGCCGGCGTGTCGTTCTTCTCGATCTCGGGCTCGGACTTCGTCGAGATGTTCGTGGGCGTCGGTGCCAGCCGCGTGCGCGACCTGTTCGAGCAGGGCAAGAAGAACGCGCCGTGCATCATCTTCATCGACGAGATCGACGCCGTCGGTCGCCATCGCGGCGCCGGCCTCGGCGGCGGTCACGACGAGCGGGAGCAGACCCTGAACCAGCTGCTCGTCGAGATGGACGGCTTCGAGAGCAACGACGGCGTCATCCTCGTCGCGGCCACCAACCGGCCCGACGTGCTCGACCCTGCGCTCCTGCGCCCCGGTCGCTTCGATCGCCGCATCGTCGTGGGCCTGCCCGACGTGCGCGGCCGCGAGATGATCCTGCGCGTGCACACGCGCAAGGTGCCGCTCGACGACCGCATCGACATGTCGGTCGTCGCCCGCGGCACGCCGGGCTTCTCCGGCGCGGACCTCGAGAACCTCGTGAACGAGGCGGCGCTCATGGCCGCCAAGGACAACCGCGACCGCGTCGCGGCCCGCGACTTCGAGCGCGCCAAGGACAAGGTCCTCATGGGCGCCGAGCGCAAGAGCGTCATGATCTCCGAGGACGAGAAGCGCACGACCGCGTGGCACGAGGCCGGCCACACGCTCGTCGCGATGATGCTGCCGAACTCGCACGTGGATCCGATCCACAAGGTCACGATCATCCCGCGCGGCCAAGCCCTGGGTGTCACCCAGCAGCTGCCCGAGGAGGACCGCCACAACATCGATCGCCGCTATGCCGAGGCGCGCATCGCCATCCTCATGGGCGGTCGCATCGCGGAGGAGCTCGCGCTCGGGGGCCAGCAGACGACGGGGGCGGGCAACGACATCGAGGTCGCCACGAACCTCGCGCGCAAGATGGTGTGCGAGTGGGGCATGAGCGACAAGCTCGGGCCCATCGCGTACGGCAAGAACGACGCGGAGCCGTTCCTCGGGCGCGACATCTCGCGGCCGCACAACTACTCGGAGTCGACCGCCCAGGAGATCGATCGCGAGATCCGCGAGACCGTGATGGTGCAGTACCGCCGCGCCCGCGAGATCCTGTCGACGCACGTCGACGCGCTGTCGCGACTGGCGTCCGCGCTCATCGAGCGCGAGTCGCTGGGCCTCGAAGAGGTGCAGGCCGCCATCGAGGGCCGCGCCCTGCCGCCGGTCGAGGACCCGCGCCCGATCAAGGTCGCCTCGCCCTCGAAGCCCACGGACAAAGAGAAGGTCCGTGCGCCCATGCCAGTCGCAGAGCCGACGTAGTCGGCTCTGCGCCGTGCCCGTGCCCGTGCCCGTGCCCGATCACCGGGCGAGCGCGGCTGCGATCGCCGGTCCGAGATCCGCGTCGTCGACCTCGATGATGCCGTCGCGGCGCCATCGCACGGTGCCCTCGCGATCGACGAGGATCGACGTGGGATAGCCGCGGATCCCGAGCGGCTCGACGGCCTTCTGATCCGGATCGACGACGATCGGATAGTCGATCTCGAGCTCGCGCACCATCGCCCGCAACGCTCCGGACGCGCGCCGGGCATCGACGCTGACGCCGACGACCGCGAACCCGCGCTCGCCGTACATGTGATGCAGCCGCACGAGCTCGGGCAGCTCGTGCCGACAGGGCGCGCACCAGGTCGCCCACACGTTGACGAGCACGACGGTGCCGCGCAGATCCGCGAGATCGAACGGCTCGCCGTCGAGCGTCTTGCCGACGAGCGGCGGCGCGGTGGTGCCCACGCCGATGCCCTGCGCGACCCGGCTCGACGGCATCGTCTCGCGCGACTTGCCCTCGCACGCGACGACGAGCGAGGCGATGAGGATCGCGCGGGCCCACCGACGCATGCGAGCGCAGCGTGTCGCGACCGCATGGGCACGTCAACCCGCGGGCGTCGCGCGCCCCCCGCTCGGTATGATCCCGGCATGACCGAGCTGCGCCCCTTCCACGAGATGCCGCGCCCGCGGCCGCATGCGCTGCTCGGCAACCTTCCCGACTGGCTCGGCATGGAGCAGGGGCGCCGCGTGCTGCAGCGACTCGAGCGCTATGCCCACGAGTGCGGCGCGCTCGCCCGCGTGCCGCTCGGCCCGACCAGCATCGTCGCGGTGAACGACGTCGATCTCGTCGCCGAGCTGCTCGCCACGGACGAGGCCAACTACAAGGGCTGGACGTACATCCTCACGCGCGCGGTGATGCACAACGTGCTGCTCCTGAACGGCGACGCGTGGGCCCATGGGCGCAGGATGTACCGGCACGCGCTGCGCGACGCCGACATGCTGGTGTCGGCGGAGCACTGCGTGCGATCGCACTTCGGCGTCGGCAGCGGGCCGCGAGAGCTCGACATCGGCAGGCTCGCGCACCGGCTGGTCGGCGACACGGTGGCGCACTTCGTGGCGGGCACGCGGCTCGACCCCACGCTCGACGCCGATCGAGCGCGCGTGCAATACGAGATGGCCGCCGTCGGGATGGATCTGCAGTACCAGCCGTGGGCGTACCTGTGGCCGAAGCGCTGGACCGATCTGCGGGCGTCGATGGCCCGCCTACGACGGCACTTCACCGCGGTCGTGGATGAGCGCCGGCAGCGACCGAGCGATGCGCCCGACGTGTTGAACGGATTGATCGCGCTCGCGCGCACCGGCGAGCACGCGCCGGACGATGCAGCGATCGCCGACACGGCGATCGCGATCTACTTCACCGCGCACGACGTGCTCGCGGCCTCGACGGGCTGGTGCCTGTGGCTGCTCGCGCGCCATCCGGAGATCCAGACCCGGCTGCGCGCCGAGCTCCGTGGGCTGCGCGGCGCGGACGAGATCGGTGGCCTCGACCTGCTCGGCCAGGTGGTGAAGGAGAGCCTGCGGCTGTATCCCGGCTATGCGCTCTTCGGCCGCAACCCGCAGCGTCCGCTGCGACTGGGCGGGTACGATGTGCCGAGAAGCGCGCTCCTCATCGTCTCGCCGTACGTGATCCACCGCTTGCCGCGCTACTGGTCGCGACCCCACGCCTTCGATCCGGATCGCTGGCGCCGCGATCCCAACGGCGCGCCGCCGCCGCGCCCCGACGACGGCTACCTGCCGTTCGGCGCGGGACATCGCAGCTGCCTCGCGTCGAGGCTCGCGTTCCCGACGATGAAGCTGCTGGTCGGCCGCGTGATCGAGCAGGTCGAGCTGCGTGCGCGACCCGATCACGAACCGCACCTCGCCTACGGCGGCACGCTGTTCTCCGACAACGGCCTGCCCGTGCAAGTGCGCCCGCTGCCCTCCTGAGCGCTACTGCAGGGCGCGCTCGATCGCCCACATGCACGCGAGCGCGCCGATGATCCAGCCGAGCACGTGCTGGATCGCCACGGCGACCCGCGGCGCGTGTCGTCGACACGCGTGCCACAGCGGCCACGCGAGCAGTACCAACGCGAGCTGGCCGAGCTCGATCCCGAGGTTGAAGCCCAGGAGCGCGGGCACCCGTGCGTGGGTGGGCAGGCCGAGCTCGCCGAGCGCACCCGCGAAGCCGAGCCCGTGCACGAGCCCGAACGCGCCGGCGAGCACCGGGCCGTGGCCGTGTGCGGGCGATTCCAGCAATCGCAGCGCGACCACGACGAGGGTCAGCGCGATCGCGAGCTCGGCCCATGCCTGCGGCACCCACGGACCGCCGAGCGCGACCGCCCCGAGCGTGAGGCTGTGCCCGAGCGTGAACGCGCTGACGGTGGCGACGAGCGGACGCAGTCGCGCGACGAGCAGCACGAGCGCGAGCACGAACAGCAAGTGATCGGCGCCGGCGAACAGGTGTGCGGCGCCGAGCTCGAGGTAGCGCGCGACGACGCGCGGCGCGTGCTCGACCGCGGGGATCTCGAGCTCCGGCTGCGAGGGATCGACGAGCGTCTGCACGCTGTCGTCGTCGCGCGGCACGACCACGACGAGCGCGGGCAGCTCCAGCCCGTGCAGCGCGATGCGCTGTCCGGCGAGCGGCGCGTCACAGCGCCACTCGAGCGCGTCGACGAGCTCGGTGCCGTCTCGGAACGAAGCCGCGTTCGCGCTGGCGCAACCCGGTGGTGCGACGAGCCGCACGCGCAGCGTCGCGGGTCGACGCAGCATGACGGCCCAGGTACCCTCGGAGAGCTCCGCGAGTCGCAACGTCGTGGGCGAGCCCGAGTGCGCGAACGCGAGCGTGGGCACGAGCACCACGAAGAGCGCGAGCCACCATCGCCACGGGCTCATGGCAGCGCCTCCGCGCGCACGATGGTGATCGCGTGGGCCTCCCGCAGCACGGCGAGCCGTGCGGCGCGTTCGGTGCGACGGCGATCGTGGGCCCAGTCGTGGACGAGTCGTGCGCGCAGCTCGGCGAGCTCCGGCATGCCGCCCGGCTCACGCGCGCGCACGTGCAGCCAGTGGACGCCGTAGCTGCTGCGCACCGGACCGGTCCACGAGCCCGGCACCGCCGAGCTGGCGGCGGCCGCCAGCTCGGGGCCGAACGTGGCCTCGACCTGCGCCGGCGTGGCACGAACGAGCTCGCGCGGCAGCATGCTCGGCGCACCGATCATCACCTGCTCGAGGTCGATCCGCGGCGCGCGTGCGTAGCGTCCGGCGTGGGCGTGCAGGTACTCCGTCAGCATGGCATCGTCGGGCGCCTCGATGTCGGCGACGAGCCTGCGCTCCATCGCGGCGGCGATGCGCGCACGCAAGAGCGGGTGGGCGCGCACGAGCCCCAGCTGCCACGCACGCTGCAAGAGCGCGTCGTCGCTCGCCGTGGTCGCACCGGGATCCGCCGCGCGCATGACCTCGACGACGCGCGCGCGCACGAACGGGTCGCTGTACGGCAGCCCGAGCGCGAACGCGGCCTCGACCAGCACCGCCTCGTCGATCGCGAGCTCGATCTCGGCCGCGCTCGCGCGCGCGGCGACGTGCACGGCCAGCTCGGTCGGTGCCGGTGCCGTCGCCAGCCCGCGCGCCGCCAGCCACAGCACCAGCCCCGCGATTGCGAACCCGGCCAGCCTGCGCCCCCGCAGCCGTATCGACGACGCGCTCATGGGTCGTAGAACACCGGGCTCGACCACGCGCGCTCGCGACCGAGCTCGGGTGGGCCATCGCAGCAACCGGCGAGCTCGGGCGGCACGTCGTCGGGCGCGCTGCAATCGACCGCCGCGGCACGGCACGCGAACGCCGACCAGCGACAGCTCGGCCCTTCGAGCACGCGCGCGTACCAGAACGCGTGCTGCTCACGATCGAAGTCGTCGTCCTCGAACACCGCGCACAGCTCTGCCGCGCCGGAGCCGTTCGGCGCGCACGTGCTCGGGTCGACGAACGGCTCCGCGCTCGCGCTGCCCGCGATGTCGAAGACGCGGTGGTGCACGACGCCGTCCGCGAGCCAGCCCTTCACGATCTGCAGGCGCTCGAGACCCACGGTGGGGTGCTCGGTGGTGCCGGGGTCGCGCAGCGCTCGCACGGCGATGCGCAGCCGCTGCCCTTCACGCGCGCCGCCGAGCTCACCGCCCATCGGCACGCCGGTCGCGTAACCCTGCGCGACGAAATCGGGCGCGCTGCACAGATCGCTCGGCAGATCGAGCCCGGCGAACGTGCGCAGGACGATGCGGGGGCCGCTCGTCGCAAAGGCCTCGCGCCGCTTCATCGCAGCGAACAGCGCCGCGCGCGAGTTCTCCTCGGCCCACAGCACGGCGAGCCCTCCGGGGTTGAACCACACGTGATCCACGAGGCCGGTCGCGTTCGACGTGAGGAACGAGGCGCCACCGTGGCCCGCGAAGCCGCGCTCCTCGACCGCACCCGGCGTGCCGGCATGGGTGTCGGTGCTGCCGACGAAGCCGTAGCCGAACGGATTGGTGCCGGTCTCGCTCGCGATTCGCAGGCCTGCTCCGAGTGCGTCGCGCACGAAGTCGGCGGGATTCAGCTCGTCGCGCGCGAGCCCGAGCGCGGCGCTCGACAGCGTGTCGTAGGGCGCGAGCTCGAACGCACACTCCTCGTCGTTGCCGAGCTCGGGTAGGCACTCGGAGCTGCCCTTGTGCTGGAAGACTTCCACGAGCGGCTCGAGTGCGGCGCGGCGCTTCGCGTATGCGGCGTCGATCGGCACACCCTTGCCGTCGACCGGCTCGAACATCAACCCGGCGGAGAGGTTGCTGTTGTGCGGGATCGTGAGCACGTCGCAGCCCGGCGTGCCACGCGTGCAGTCGCGCTCGAGGGCGTCCCACAGCGCTTCTTCCTGCGGCGCGTCGAAGTAGCCGATCGGCAGCGCGGGCACGTGCTCGCTGGCGAAGATCACGTTGCGATGCAGGTTCTTGGTGCCCGGCGACGCCGACCACTCGTAGCCGACGAAGCTGGTGAACGTGCAGGCATCGGTCGAATCCTGCGCGTTCGCTGCCGCCTCGCGCACCTCGGCCCATGCGGTGGTGGCCGCGTCGCCGCAGAACGAGTTCTCCTCGGTGCACGGCGGCGGCCAGTACACCGAGTCCTGCGCAGCGGCGAGCGCCGCGTTGCCCGAGACGAACGCGCCGGCGGGATCGTCCCGGTAGACGGCGCACGCCTCGCTGTCGTAGCCGGGGAAGCCCGGCGACAGGCACGTCGTCACGAGCCCGAGGAACTCGGCGTGATCCGAGAGCGCGACGAAGTCGAGCGGTCGCGCCAGCTGCAGCGTGCGCGCGCCGTGGCCCGCGTCGTCGTAGGGCGGCAGCTCGACCGCCTCGCCGCGCGCGAAGCGATAGGCGTCGACCGGCCGAAGTCGGGTGCCCGAGAGGTTCGCATCGAGCGACAACGCCGTGTGCACGTGCAGGTCGCCGAAGAACGGCCGCCGCTCGACCTCGAACGACGCGCAGCTCGGCACCAGCGGCTCGTCCTCGGGCGCATCGTCACCGCGCTTGCAGCCGGGCAGGAGCACCAGCGCTGCCGAGATCCACGCGCTCGCACGGCCGCTCATCCGAGCAGCCATATCACGGCGGCTCCGCCGATTTCTTGGGGCCGGAGGGGTGAGGTGGGATGATGTAGGCAAGGCTTCGACCGAGGAGTTCCGCATGCGGTGGGAGAGGGCGTTCGCGGGCATGTCCCGCACTCAGTCGTCGCCCGTCGACGAGACGGCGATCACCTTGAAGCTGCGTCCGGTGTCGCCACGCGCTCGGATGCGGTGGCACATCGCCGTGGCGGCGACCATCGCGGTCACCGCGGGCGTGGTGGCCCTCGTCGACGCGCCCGCGGCCGCGTCGATGGAGCGCGCACTGTCGCCGAGTGCTCGGGCGCTCGTTCGGTCACGCGTCGATCCCGACCCGATCTTCGCCGCGGCCGCGCACCCGGTCCTCGAGCCCGCCGAGGATGTCGTCGACGAGATCGTGATCTTCGACGAGCCGGTCGCCGAGGCGAACACGCGCGCGGCTCGTCGTGCACGTGCCCGCAGCAGCGCCCGCGCGCACGCGAGCGCGGGTGAGGCGGCGCGCAGCGCAGGCGACCTCGCGAGGGCGCGACGCGAGTACGAGGCTGCACTCGTCGCGTTGCCCTCGTATGCCCCAGCCGCCGCGGCGCTGGCCGAGATCCACATGACGCAGGGCCGCTATCGTCCGGCACTCGGCTACGCGCGACGTGCTCTGCGATGGGCGCCGCGCAAGCTCGACTACATGGTGCTCGCGGGCGACGTGTACGCGCGCACGAGCCAGCGCGCGGCCGCGCAGAAGCTGTGGCGCAAGGCGGCGGCGTACGGCTCGGTCGAGGCGAAGTCGCGGCTGCTCTGAGGCTCAGGCGGCCGCGGGCAGATCCGCGAGGCCGTAGCTGCGCGCGATCGGGCCGAGGCACTGCCGCATGATGCGGCGCGCGCGGTGCAGCCGGCTCATCACGGTGCCCAGCGGCACGCCGAGGCGCTCCGCCGCGTCCTTGTACGGCAGGCCGCCGAGATCGACGAGCTCGACGACGTCGCGATAGTGGCGGGGCAGGGCCGCCAGCGCGGCGACGATCTCGTCGGACAGCGCGTCCTCCTGCCACGCCTGCTCGGGCGCCTCCGCCTCGGCCATGCGCGTGCCGTCGAACAGGTGCGACACGAGATCGCTGCGCGCCTCGACGGCGTGCACGACTCGCATGTGGCGATGCCGCGAGATGAACGCGTTCACGAGGATGCGCGCGAGGTAGGCACCCACGTTGCCCGCGCGATCGAAGCGCGCCCAGCTCGCCCACGCGCGACACAACGCGTCCTGCACCAGGTCGGCCGCATCGCTCGGCTGACGCGTGAGTCGCAGACCGAGCCGGTGCAACCGGGGGAGGTGGGGAGCCGTGACGGCGGCGAACTCGGTGGCGGCGTTCATGCGCGGCGCTACTGAGCAAGGCCACGACCAAGCGCCGGGACCTCCGTGATCTCGTGCACTTGACCGCGCATCCGGGTCCGACCCGCGGGCGGAACGACGTGCGCGGCGATCGGTTGCAACGGATTGTCGCAAGCCCGATGTCGTTCGCACGGCGTCCGCTGGCGCAAACGCGGGATCACTCGGGCGTCGTGATCGCGCCGTCGAGCCCGGGCGCGATCGCGAACCGTCGACCGGCGATCCCGAGCGCGGGCACCCACAGTCGCGTGCCGTCGAGCTCGACCGCCAGCCACGAGGGACGGCTGCTCGCCGCCCACGGGAACGGTCGCGCGCCGTCCTCGAGCCAGCGACCCGCGCGGCGACGCGGCCGTGGCCGGTCGAGCAGCACGCGCGCGGCGGAGCGGACCTCGGCGCTCGGATCGTCGACGGCGAGCACGGCCACGCGCCGGCGCACCGACGCGCCCGCGCCGTACGTCCAGGCCGCGAGGATCGCCATCGTGCGCACGCGGGGATCCGGATCGACGAGCCCGAGCTCCGCTGCCGCGTCGTCGCGCGAGAGCCGGCCTGCCGACGCAGCTGCGCACGCACGCACGTTGGGATCGGCGTCGCCGAGCAGCTCGAGGATCGTCCGTGTCGCATCGTCGTGGATCGGCGCGCGGCGATCGACGACGCCGAGCGCGAGTGCGGACAGGCAGCGTTCGACGCTCGTGCGCGCGGGATCGCGGGCCCACCCGACGACGCGCGCCCACGGCAGGCGCGAGCGTCGACCGACGCCGCTCGCCTTCGTCGCGACGGCGAGCGCGGCGAGCTCCGCCATCCGCGGTGTGGTCGCACTCGGACCGGCGAGCGTCGCATCGATCGTGCGGTCGTCGATCGCGTCGGCGCGGCGCGGCGCGTCGACGGCGAGCGCGGCCAGGCGCATGCGATCGACGACCGTGTCGGACAGCCGCGGCGGATCACTCGCGCTCGGTCGATCGTCGGCCTCCGTGCCGGGCCGCACCTCGACGTCGGCGGCCGCGAGCGCGCGCTCGGCCTCGAGCGCGAGATCCGGCGCGAGCAACCGATCGTGCAGCGCAGCGCGCAACGGTCCCGCAGCCGGAGGGCCGAGCAGCACGAGCGTGCGCAGGGCATGGCGGGCGTTGCCGGGCTCGCGGGTGCGGGCGACGAGCCCCTCGACGAGCGCGTCCTCGGGATGATCGCGCAGACCGATCAGATCGGCGATCTCGAGCGTGGTGAGGCCCTGCGGCGGCTCGTCGAACGCGGCGAGCAGCCCCGTCGCCACGCGATCGCCCGGCAGCCGCACGAGCGCCGCGAGGGCGGCGCGCAGCACCGGCGGCTCGTTGGGCGCCGCGAGCAGGCGGAGCAGCGCGAGCGCGGCGCGGGGATCCCCGAGGTTGCCGAGCGCATGCGCGGCCGCGCCCTGCACCTGCGGCTCGTGATCCTCCAGCAGACGCGCGATCGGCAGCGTCGCCTCGCGATCGCCGAGCACCCCGAGGCTCTCGACCGCTTGCTGCCGCACGAGTGCGGACATGTCCCCGAGCTTCGCCACGAGCGCATCGCGGACGCGCGCGCGGCCCTCTGCCTTCGTGGGCGCCCATCCCAGGATCTGCGCGGCCTGCCCCCGCATCGCGTCGTTGTCCTCGCGCAGCGCGGCGAGCAGGAGGTCGAGGCGCTCCGCCTGGGGATCGAGCGCGACGACCCGCAGCGCGGCGATGCGCAGCGTAGGCTCGGTCGCGCGCCGCCACAGGCCGGTCGCCGGCGCGATGCAGGCCGCGATCTCGCGCTCGTAGCACACGCGCAGCGCCTCGCGGCGCACGGCGGTGGCCGGGTCGTCGATGGCGAGGAGGATCCACGGCTCGATCACCGGAGTCGCGAACGCCTCGAGCGCGAGCACGGCGTCGACGCGCTCGGGATCCGGCGAGACGCGGTCGCCGTTCTTGCGCAGCGGCGACGCGGCGCGATCGACCTCGGTGGGCCACCGTGGCCAGCGCGGCGACTCGGCCGCGACCGCGGTCGTTCCGACGAGCGCCGCGATCGCACCGAGACCGACGAGGGGCGACGGACGCATGCGAACGCGACGGTAGCAGGCGCGGCCGCGGCGTGCGAACCTCGGCCGCGACCATGTCGACGCGAGAGCACCACGGACACGAGCTGCGGATCGTCTTCGACGTCATCTCGCCGTACGCCTACCTGGGGTGGTGTCGCGTGCACGCCGTCGCGGCGCGTCATGGTCGCCGGGTCGTGCCCGTGCCGGTGCTCTTCGCGGCGCTGTTGGATGCCCACGGCCAGAAGGGACCCGCCGAGATCGCGCCGAAGCGCATCTACACGTTCAAGCACGTCGTGCGGCTCGCCGCCGATCACGGCATCGTGCTCCTGCCGCCCAAGAGTCACCCGTTCAATCCGCTGCTCGGCCTGCGGATCGCGGCGCTGCCGATGTCCGACGAGGATCGTCGCCGCACGATCGACGCCGTGTTCGCGGCTGTCTGGGGCGGCGGTCCCGGCGTCGAGGATCCCGCCGCGCTCGCGTCGTGGCTGTCCGCGCGCGGCCTCGAAGGACCCGCGCTCGTGGCCGCGGCGCAGACCGACGAGGCGAAGGCGCGCGTGAAGCACTCCACCGCCGATGCGCTCGCGGCGGGGGTGTTCGGCGTGCCGACGTTCGAGGTCGACGGCGAGCTCTTCTGGGGACAGGACGCGCTCGATCACGTGGAGCGATTCCTGCGCGGCGAGGATCCGGTGACGGCGGACGTGCTCGCGGGCTGGACGGGAATCACCGCGAGCGCCGTGCGACCGGGCTCGAAGCGATGACGACACACGCGCGCAGCGTGCCTTCGTGCCTGCCTCATCCGCGCAGTTCGAGGTCGAGTCGGGCGAGGGCTTCGTCGCCCGCGAAGCGCTCCAGTGCGCGTCTCACCACGCGCCGCGCTCCGTCCACGTCGCCGCGATCGCGCAGCACCACCGCGTGCGTGTAGTGCACGTCGGGCCGCTCGTCGCCCTCCAGCTCGACGGCCGCACGCGCGTGGCGAAGCGCCGCGTCGAGATCGCCGAGCTCGTGCGCGAGCAAGGCCATGCCGAGGTGCACGAGGCCCGGCCGGCGATGCAACGGCAGCAGCGCCTGGTAGGCCGCGAGCGCGCCCTTCAAGTCTCCCTTGCCCACGAGGAAGGCGGCCTCCGCCTCGCGCAGTCCGACGTTCTTCGGGTGACGCTCGCGGCCCTCCGCGAACGCGCGCGCGGCCGCGTTCGGATCGCGCAGCTCGACCGCGAGCACGGCGAGATTCGTGTACGCATCGGCAGCGCCACCGCTCGCCTCGATCGCCGCGCGGCCGGCCGCGAGCGCGCGCGGGGCATCGCCGAGCCGCACGAACAACACCGCGAGCTCCTCGAGCGCTCCGGCGCTGCGCAGCTTGCCCAGCACCCACTTGCCGTCCGCGGCGGCGCCCGGACGATCGCCGGCCGCGAGCCGGATCTGCGCGCGCAAGAGCACGATGCTGGGGTCCTTCGGCGCGCGCGCGGACGCCTGCACGATCGCGCGGTGGGCCGCGGGCGGATCACCCATCCGCAGGTGGGCCTTCGCGAGGTCGCGCCACAAGGTCGCGTCACCCGGCTCGGCCTCGATCGCGCGCGCGAGCTGTCGTCGCGCTTCCGCCTCGTCGCCGCGCGCGAGCGCGTCGCGGCCGAGCTCGGCGGCCTGGCGTGCGCACCCGGTGGCGAGCACGAGCGCGACCGCGGTCGCGGCGACGAACCTCACCCGAAGCGCCACCACGCGAGCGCTCCGACGCCGCCGAGCACGAGCACGAGCAAGATCCACACGAGGGGGCTGGGCCCGTGCGACGTCGTGATCATCATCGGGGGCACGACCACCGGGGGCGCCGGACGCGGGCTGATCGGTCCGGCAGCGCTGCGCTCGCGCAGCGCGTCGCGCAGCACGGGCACGTCCGCCACGAGCATCTGCCGTCCGGTGCCGACGTGCACGAGCACGTCGTCGGGCGCGAGCCGACCCGCGCGGGCGAATCCGACGAGCTCCGCGAGCGGGTGATCGGACGGCGGCGCGCCGTGCCTGCGCCACTGGTAACGCGCGTGCGCGCCGTCGAGATCCTCGTCGTCGAACGCGAGCCCGGCGCGGCGATCCAGCGGCGGCGGCATGCGGTCGGGTGGTGGGGTGCGCACGGGCGTGCCGATCGCGACGGGCGTGCGATCGGGTCGCGTCATCGCGACCGGTGTGCCCACCGGCGGCGGCGTGCGATCGGGAGGCGATCGCGGCGGCGCGACCGGTCGCGGCGTGCGGTGATCGGTGGGCGTGCGCCCGACGTTCGAGGGCAGCGGCGTGCGATCGGGCTGCGTGCGCGCGGCGTTGGACGGCGGCGGCGTGCGATCGGCGGGCGATCGCGGCGGCGTCCTCGGAGGCGGCGTGCGGTGATCGGTGGGCGTGCGCCCGACGTTCGAGGGCGCCGGCGTGCGATCGGACGGCGTGCGCCCGACGGCGGACGGCGGCGGCGTGCGATCGGGCTGCGATCGCGGCGGCGTGGACGGAGGCGGCGTGCGGTGATCGGTGGGCGTGCGCGCCGGCGCGACCGGGGCCGGGGTGCGCTGCTCGAACGAGCGCGGATCCGTCGGCGTGCGCCCCGGCTCGCCGAAGCCGAGGTCGACGCGCAGCCCCGACGCGCTCGCGCCCGCAGTGGCCGTCGGGGCGCTCGCGCTCGAGCTGCCCGCGGCCGGCACTTCGACGGTGCGCATCGTCCGTTGCGACACGTCCTCGGTGAGCTCGAGCACCGCCTCCGCCGCGCCGGCGTCGGCGATCCGCCGCGTCGCGCGATCGAGCTCCTCGAGCGCCGCGAGATCCATCGCCGTCGCCGTGGGACGCGGACGCGTGCTGCCGCTCGTCGCCGCCGCGGGTGCAGGCTCGCTCGGCTGCGGCGCGACCGGGACGCTGACGAACACCGGCACGTACGCGGGATAGCCCGCCGGCCCCGGCACCGGCGTGCCCATCACGCCCATCGCCGGCACGCCGTGCGGCAGCATCACCGGCACCGTCGCGCCCGGAGCCCCCGGCATCCCGGGCATCGGTCCGCCGCCCGTCGGCATCGCCATCGTCCCGCCCGGCAGGGTGCCCGGCGGTGCCATCCCGGGCGCCGGCACGAACACCGGCGTGCGCGGTCGCTCCGCGCTCGGCATCGCGACGGGCGTCGGTGCGGCCGGAGGCGGCGTCGCCTCGCGCGGCGATCGGGTCGGCGCGAGGGGAGGCAACACGAGCGGCGCGGGCGGCCGCACGTTCGCGAGCACCGGCGTCGGTGCGCGCGGTGCGACTGGCGGTGCGGGCACGGTGGGGGCGCGCAGGTCCAGACGCGTGCCCGCGGGCAACGCCTCGGCGAGCTCCGCCTTGAACGCGCCGACGTCGGGGGGACGCGCGCTCGGATCGGGCGCGGTGGCCCGCTCGAGGCACATCACGAGATCGTCGGGCCCGCACAGCCCGAGCGCGGCGACGGGCGTGCCGGCGCCGGGCAGCGGCCGCCCGGTGACGAGCTCGAGGAAGAGCGTCGCGAGCCCGAACACGTCGGTACCAGGCCCGAGCGGCGCCGCGCCGCCGATCTGCTCGGGCGCGATGCCGGGCAGCCGGCCCTGTTCCAACATCCGCGCGAATCGACGGCTGCGCGGCACGAGGGGGCCGAGCCCGGAATCCGACAACAGCACGCGTCCGGTGGTCGACAGCCACACGGTGTCGACCCCCAGATACCCGTGGATCATCACGCCGTGCAGCACCGCGAGCGCGTTGCACAGGTGGCCGACGATCGTGCGCGCCGTCTCGACCTCGACCGTGCGACCGCGCGTCGCTCGATCGGCGATCCACGCGCGCGCCTGACGGGCATCGGAGTGACCCTGCACCACGATGCAGGGGTCGTCGAGGCCGCGGCTCCGTCCGCCGGGCACGCCGGCCAACCCGTAGCACGGCGCGAGGTTGCGATGGTCGATCGCCTGTGCGCGTCCGAGGCTCTCCGCGATCCAGTCGAGCGTGCGCGCGTCGCCGTGCAGCACCGGATCGATCAACGTCGCGAGCAGCGGGATGCCGTCGATGCGGGCGCGATAGACGTCGCCGTACGGCACGTCGCCGATGCGCTCGACGATCTCGATCGGGCTGTTCGCGCGCGCGCCGGGGACGTGCATCCCCGTCGCGTCGAGCTTTGCGCCTGGCGCGAGCTGCTCCACGCTCGCCAGGGTACCAAGAACTGCGGCGCTACTGCTCGCGTGCCTCGGGCCGGCCGAGCGCCTGTTCGACCGTCGGCTTCTTCGAGTCGTCCCGCGCCTCGCGGATGCCGGTGAGCAACACGCCGGCGTGCTCGCGTACGAACGCCGTGGCATCGGCATCGACCGTGCGCGCCTCGAGCCATGGCTCCACCTGCGCGCGCACCTCCGGGCTGGTCGCGCGCATCTGCCCCATGGCGGCGAGGATCTGCAGGGCGAGCGCGTCCTCGGGCATCAGCACTTCCTCTGCATCGTCGCCCCGCGAGGGCGTGGCGCCGCCCTGGGCGGGCGGATCCATGACCACGCGGATCCGCGGGCACACGTAGGCGAGCTCCTCGGGCGGCGAGTCGTCGTACGCGCGCATGAGCACCAGGTTGCTGCGCTCGTGCGAGAAGATGCCGAGCGCGTGGACGAGCGCGCAGCGCAGCCCCACGTCGGCCGTGGACATGCGCGACTCGAGGATCTCGACCAGATCCTTCGCGCCCACCTGATCGCGGTGCTGCGCGAGGGCCCACGCGGCCAGCCGCTGCGACTCCGGATCGCCCCGCTGCAGCACGTCTTCCAGGATCTCGGCGGACGTCATGACCTGGACGGAGCCGAGCGCATAGAGCAGCCGCGGATCGATCGTGCCGGCCTCGAGATCGGCGCGCAGGAGGTCCGCGAGCGGCCCCGCAATCGAGCGCTGCTGGAGCCGCCCGAGCGCGACGAGGGCCTCGCGGCGCAGCGCGGGGTCGTCCATGCGGGAGGCGCCGACGAGCGCGGTGAGGATCGGCTTGCGCAGCTCGGGCTTCACGTCGCGGTGGCGCCCCAGCGCCCAGGCGGCATACGGCGCGGCCTCGGGCGCGTTCGCGAGCGCCCACTTGAGCGCGGGCACCACCTCGTTGCGGCGGCGGACGGACAGGTTCTGGATCGCGGCGATCTGCTGGGCCGGCGTGCCGCGCTTCAGCTGACCGATGTCCTTGCCGACGTCGCGGTAGTAGCTCTCGAAGCCGCGGTTGATGACGTTGTCGTAGACGAGGCTCGTCGCGAACCCGGCGACGAGCACGAGCATCGGGAACGACAGCGTCGAGCGCTGCAGCGACACGGCCACGCCCTCGACGTCGTCGTCCTTGCGGGCGAACCCGGGCACCCGGCCGAGCAGGTGCGTGCGGCGGAACGCGCCCTTGAACCAGATCTCGTCGAGCAGGAGCGCGTCGAAGATCGCCGCGATCGCGAGGCCCGCGTAATACGCCAGCCGCCAGGCCTGTTCGGCCTGCTCGGTGGCCGGCACCGCGCCGACGAACCGCGCCATCGCCGAGGCCGCGAGCAACCCGAGCAGGTTCGCGACGATCGCGAGCGTGAAGAGCTTGGCCCAGGCCGGCGCCCGCCGCGACGACGTGATCTGCAGCTGCGGCGGCCCCGATTCCGACACCTTCACACTCATAGCGTGGATGAGGACGCCTGGGCAGGCCCGGGGTTCCCGGGGCAGCGCCCCGCGAAGGGGTTCCGGGCAGCCGGTTTCTTGCTCCGCTGTGCGGTCGCGACCTACCGTGCCGGCCGGCCATGGTCGAGATCCCGGTGCGCCAGCGAAGCCAGGTCCCGCCCGCGGGGCCATGGGGGCGGTGGGGGCGGCGACTCGAAGGCGGCGCGATGGCGATGGCGATCGCGCTCTCGCTCGGCGCGGTCGCCCACGCGCACCGCGACGGCGTGGCCGCCGAGACTCCGATCGCCGGCGTGCGCGTCGGCGGGCTCGCGGTCGGCGGGCTCCAGGAGCCTGCGCTCTCGGCCGTCGTCGGTGCCGCGGTGCAGTCGTCGCTCGATCGACCGCTCCTCTTGCGTGCCGGCGACGTCGAGGTCGTCACCTCGGCCCGCACGCTCGGAGCGGTCGGCGACCCGGATCGCGCGCGGCAAGGGGTGCTCGCGCTGGGACGCTCGGGCGATCCGGTCGCCGATCTGCAGGCCCACGTGCTCGCGGCGACCCGCGGCTTCGACGTCGAGGTCGGCGCACGCTTCGACGAGCAAATGGCCCTCGATCAGCTGCTCGCGCTCGCGCCCGCGCTCGATCGCCCGTCGTTGCCCACGCGGCTCGACCTCGAGCGCCGGCGGGTGGAGCCGGCCGTGCGCGGCACCGCGTTGCTCGCCCACGACGCGCTGTCGGCGGTGGCGGTCGGGCTCGCCAGCGGCGCGAGCGTGATCGAGCTGCCCGTGTCGCACAAACCACCGGTGGAGGGCGACGCGCTCGCGGCCGTCGGCGATCTCGACGTGTCGGTCGTGCTCGGCTCGTTCGACACGCCGTACTCGATGGACGCGAAGGAAGCCGACCGCAACTTCAACCTCAAGGTCGGCGCGACCAAGGTGAGCGGCGCGGTGATCCTCCCCGGCGAGACGTTCTCCTTCAACGATCGCGTCGGCGCTCGCGATGCCGAGAACGGCTTCCGCTACGGCGGCGGCATCACGGGCGGCGAGATCGTCGACGTGCTCGGCGGCGGCATCTGTCAGGTGAGCTCGACCTTGTACGGCGCCGCGTTCTTCGCCGGCCTCGAGATCGTCGAGCACCGCCCGCACAGCCGACCGAGCAGCTACGTCGACATGGGTCTCGACTCCACCGTCGTCTGGCCCGACATCGATCTGAAGGTGAGAAACCCGTTCGACTTCCCGATCGTGCTGCACATGAGCGTGCACGCCGGCAAGGTGCGCGCGGAGGTGCTGGGCGCGCGCAGGCCGTGGCAGGTGGCGTTCGAGCGCGACCTCGTCGAGGCGATTCCGTATCGGACGATCCTGAGGGATGACGCGAGCTTGCGCGCAGGAACGCAAGTGGTCTCTCAACGCGGGATGCGGGGCTTCAAGGTCACGCGCACGCGCAAGATCTACCAGGCCGGCGAGCTCGTCCGCGAGGAGCCCGAGTCGCTGTCGTATCCGTCGACGAGCGAGATCGTGCGACGCGGCACGAACCCCACGGGCGCCCAGCCCGAGGCGAAGGTGCTCGCACCGCTGCGCGATCCGTCCGCCCATCTTCGCATCGTGCAGTAGGCCGATGCAGTCGCGCGGCCGCTCCAGAAACTTGCGATCGGGGCCTCGTTTTCGTCACGGTGCACCTCGCGAGTTCCCATGCGAGACATGCACAAGTGGAAGGACAAGGTCGAGCTCAGCCTCGACAATCGACAGATCTTCTTCCTGTTCTTCGGGCTGTCCGTCGTCGGCTGCTTCGTCTTCGCCCTCGGGGTGATGGTCGGGCGCCGCGTCGAATTCGATCCGGTCGGAGAAGGGCAGGCCGCGCCGCAAGGCGGGCTCGCGCTGCTCGACGAGGTCGCCACCGAAGAGCCGACGATGTACGGCAAGGCGCTGCAGCAGCCCGAGCCGATGGCCGCGTTGCCGGCCGCACCCGAGGGTGACGGGGCGCTGCCGGCCGATGCGTCGGCGGATCCCGCCGACGTCGAGCCCGCGATGCCGGGACAGGCGAGCAAGGCCAAGCCGAGCAAGCCGGCGGCCGACAAGGCGAAGCCGACCGACGCGAAGCCCGCGAAGCCCGGCGCCGTGATGGCGGCCGGTGCAGCGCCCGCGGCGATGCCCGCGAGCCGGCGCTTCACGCTGCAGATGAAGGCGTTCGCGAAGCCCGAGGACGCCGAGGCGTTCGCGGCTCCCTTGCGCGGCAACGGTCACGACATCCGCGTCGAGGCCCACGAGATCAAGGGCCGCATCTGGCACCGCGTCCGCATGGGCGAGTTCGACACGTGGGAGGAAGGCCTCGCTGCGAAGGCCGACTTCGAGAAGGGCGAGAAGACCATCGCGTACGTCGTCCGCCTGTAGCGCGCACGCGTCCTCGCTGTCGTTTCGAACGGCGGACCCGGTTCTCGGGCCCGCCGTTTCTGCGTCCGCGGGTCGGTGTACAACCCCCCGGTCCCTCATGGCCGCGCCCCACACGTCGGCGGACACGCCGGTCATGCGCCAGTTCCTCGAGATCAAGGCGCGCCATCCCGATGCGGTGCTGATGTTCCGCATGGGCGACTTCTACGAGATGTTCTTCGAGGACGCGGTCGCGGTCGCGCCCGTGCTCGACATCGCGTTGACGTCGCGCGACAAGGGCTCCGAGGATCCCGTGCCGATGGCCGGTGTCCCGTGGCACGCGGTCGGCGGCTACGTCCGCACGCTCGTCGAGCGCGGCTTCAAGGTCGCGATCTGCGAGCAGATGGAGAGTCCCGAGGACGCGCGCAAGCGCAAGGGGCCCGCGAAGATCGTGCGGCGCGAGGTCGTGCGCGTCGTGACACCGGGCGCCTTGGTGGACGAGGAGCACCTGGTCGGCGACGAGGCGAACTATCTGGCCGCCCTGGTGTTCGACGGCGAGGTGCCGGGCCCGTGTGCGCTCGCGTGCTTCGATCTGTCGACGTCGGACTTCCTCGTCGTGTTCGCGGACGGGGAACCGATCGCGCGCGCCGAGCTCGCTCGTCTCGCGCCGAAGGAGATCCTCGCCCCCGAGGCCGCACACGCGTGGGTGAAGGCTGCGCTCGCGCCCGACGACGTGCGCGTGGCCGTGCCACCGGAGCCCGATCCCGAGGTCGCGGCGCGCGTGAAGGCGCTCGCGAACGAGACCGGTGCGCCCGCGTTGTCGGCCGCGGCCGCCCGCGCCGCGGCGCTCGTGCTCGCGTACGCGGAGTCGACCCAGCCAGGGCAGACGCTGCTCGTGCACCGGATCCGTCGCCACGAGCCCGGCCGCCACCTCGTGCTCGACGAGACCTCGCTGCGCAACCTCGAGGTGTTCGAGACGATGCGCGACCGCGCGAAGCGGGGATCGTTGCGCTGGGCGATCGACGACACGAAGACGAGCATGGGGGCGCGCTTGCTCCGGGCGTGGCTCGGCGCACCCACGCGCGATCGCGGCGTCATCGCGGCCCGGCAGGACGCGATCGAGGCGCTCGTCGTCGAGTCGCGCGTGCGCACCAAGGTGCAGAACCAGCTCGGCGACGTGCGCGACGTCGTGCGGCTGGCCGCGCGCTCGCGGCTCGGCACCGCGAATCCGCGCGAGCTCGGGGCGCTGCGCACCTCGCTGACGGTGCTGCCGTCCTTGAAGAAGACGCTGCGCGAGCTGGCCAGTCGGCGCACCGATCGCGAGCTGCCCGCGCTCGTCGATCTCGGCACCGATCTCATGGCCGACGTGCTCACGGATCTCGCGGCCACGCTGGTGGACGAGCCGCCGGCGCTCGTGCGCGAGGGCGGCATGATCCGCGAGGGCGCCGATGCGGCGCTCGACGAGCAGCGACGGCTGCGCGACGGCGGCCGCGAGGCGCTCGCCGCCATCGAGGCGCGCGAGCGCGAGCGCTGCGGGATCCCCAACCTCAAGGTCCAGCACAACCGCGTGTTCGGCTACTACCTCGAGGTCCCGCGCGCCCACCTCGGCAAGGTGCCGGGCGACTGGGTGCGCAAGCAGACCGTCGCGGGCGCGGAGCGCTTCGTCACCGAGGAGCTCGCCGGCCACGAGTCGAAGGTGCTCGCGGCGAGCGAGCGCGCGCTCGAGCGCGAGATCGAGCTGTTCTCCGCGCTGCGCAAGCGGGTGGGGGCCCAGGGCGATCGCCTCGTCGCGCTCGGCGACCGGCTCGCCACGATCGACGTGCTGGCCGGGCTCGCCGAGATCGCCGCACGCCACGACTACGTGCGCCCCGAGATCGTCGAGGAACCGACGCTCGACATCGAGGGCGCGCGCCATCCCGTGGTCGAGCGCATGCTCGAGACCGGCCGCTTCGTCCCCAACGATCTCTCGATCCTCGCGTACGGCGATCGCCGCCTGTTGTTGATCACCGGCCCCAACATGGGGGGCAAGAGCACGGTGATCCGCGAGGCTGCGTTGGTGGCGGTGCTCGCCCACATGGGCGCGTTCGTGCCGGCGAAGCGCGCGACGGTGGGCCTGGTCGATCGCGTGTTCACGCGGGTGGGGGCGGCCGACGACCTCGGCCGCGGCGAGAGCACCTTCATGGTGGAGATGCGCGAGACGGCCCAGATCCTCGCGCACGCGACCCCCCAGAGCCTCGTGCTGCTCGACGAGATCGGCCGCGGCACCGCGACGTTCGACGGCCTCGCGCTCGCATGGGCGATCGTCGAGTTCCTCCACGATCAGGTCGGCTGTCGCACGCTGTTCGCCACGCACTACCACGAGCTCACCGGCCTCGAGGGCACGCTCGCCGGCGTGCGGAACGTGCACGTCACCGTGCACGAGGATCGCGGGCGCATCGTCTTTCTCCACCAGCTCGCACCCGGTGCGGCGCTGCGCAGCTACGGCATCGCCGTCGGTCGACTCGCGGGCCTGCCGGCGCGCGTGCTGAGGCGCGCCACGCGGATCCTCGAGCGCCTCGAGGCCGATCCGCGCGCGGGCTCGAAGAACCAGCTCGATCTCTTCGCACCGACCTCGGCGCAGACGAGCGCGGCGTCGAGCGACGACGCCACCGCCAAGGAGATCGCCGAAGAGCTCGCCGCGATCGATCCCGACGCGCTGTCGCCTCGCGACGCGCACGCGCTCGTCCGCGAGTGGACGCAGCGGATTCGTGCGTCGAACGATCCGTAGATCGCTCGATGCGTGCACCTGCCCCCGCGTGACACCACGGGGGGAGGCGACCGCACGCCCGGCGCCGGGGCGGTGTCGAGCCCGTGCCGGACGTCGCGCGAGCAGTGGCATTCGGGGGCGCGCACCGACGATCCCCCACGTGATCGGGGGCTCCGAGGATCGCGATCGCGCGACCTCGCGCGGACCGGCGCTCGTTCGAGCGTGCGGGAGCGGTGGTGATCCCGATCCGGGCCGGCCGAAGGCGCGCTATCCTGCCCGGCGGACGGTGCACACGCTGTCCTTTGGGGGCTGCGACCCCACGGAAAAAGCGGAGAAACGGGGGAGCGAGCCCGCCTTCGCACGTGTCACCATTCGGAATCGCTGACATTTCCGGCAAGCACGGAACCTGCTCTTTCCCCTGGTCGAGACGAGGAGTGCCACCGATGCGACGCACGCGAACCCTTGCGGCTCTGAGCGCCGTCCTTCTGTCCCTTCCCGCCGCGAGCTGCGGCGACTCGGGGACCAGCGATGACGGAGGTCTGCGCGTGCTCGCCGATGGCGGCATCGAGCAGATCGCGTTCATCAGCCGACCGAAGCGCACCGACGTCGGCGACGTCTTCCAGTACACCTCGTTCAGCGTCTCGCCCAAGAGCGCGAACATCATGGGGATGAAGACGCTGTCGGGCGGCAGCGAGGCCGTTGCGATCACGCCGTTCGGCACCGGCGACTGGCCGGCCGCCGACATCATGGCGATGGACGTGTCGTTCGACGGGCAGGAGATCGTGTTCTCCGCGAAGCTCGAGACCGACGCGACCTACGGCATCTACCGCATCAAGATCGACGGCACGAACCCCGCGGAGCCCGGCAAGAAGGGTCCCGAGGCGATCCACGTCGACGAGGCGTACGACTCCGTCTATCCCGTCTATCTCCCCAACGATCGCATCTTCTTCACGACGAATCAGACGACCGATCCCGGCGTCCGCCAGTTCCGCGACGAGTACGAGCGCGGCCTGACGGCGCAGGCGGCCACCGTCGATCTGCGCGGCGGCAACCTGACGCTCGGCCCGCGCAACCTGAGCCACCGCGTCTCGCCCACGCTCATCACCGACGCGGACGGTCGCGGGCAGATCCTGCACACGAACTGGGACCACCTCGCCAACGTCAACGAGGGCAACCTCATGACGATGAACCCGGACATGACGGGTGGCGCGGAGTTCTTCGGCAAGGAGGGCAGCGGCCTCGCGAACAGCTACCTCAAGGCGCGTCAGGTCAACGAGACCCAGTTCCTCGCGATCGCGACGAGCCGCGAGCGCACGTTCCAGTCGGGCGCGATCATCCTCATCGATCGCGGCAAGAACGAGGCGACGTCGACCGGCGACAAGCTCACGCCCGACGTGCCCACCGGCATGGAGCCGTCGTTCGACAAGGTCGGTCGCTACTACGACGCGTTCCCGGTGACGAGCAGCAGCGGCAAGCTCACCCACGTGCTCACGTCGTGGGCCAACGGCGCGGTGCAGTCCGACATCGCCGCGGGCGGCGTGTCCGAGGAGGGCGTCGACTACGGCGAGGGCGCCGGTCCGCCGGACTTCGGCATCTACGTGCTCGACACCGACACGAGCGCGCGCCTGCCCATCTTCAACGACCCGGACATGTGGGACGTGATGCCGATGGCGATCGGCCGCTCGCGCCCCGTGCCCACCGCGCCGGCCGGCGCGACGGCCGAGACGCCCGACGGCACCGCGCTCATCGGCGCGATGAACGTGCTCGAGAGCAGCCTCGGCAACGCGGCGAAGGAGGGCGTGTACCGGGTCCGCGTGATCGAGGGCTTCTCCGGCGAGGAGGGCATCCCCGACGACTTCGGGCTCACCGAGGCCGACGGCGCCATCCTGCTCGGCGAGGCGCCCGTCGTCCACGACGGCGACAACTCGTTCGCCGCGTTCGTCCCCGAGGATCGGCCGCTCCACGTGCAGACGCTCGACCAGTTCGGCATGTCGATGATGAACGAGGATCGCTGGTTCTCGGCGGCCGCGGGCGAGCAGCGCTTCTGCGGTGGCTGTCACGAGGAGCGCGGCGCATCGCAGGTCGCGAACCCGGGCATCACCGACGCGGTCGGCCGCGGGCCGTCGAACTTCTCGCTGCCCTACGCGGACCGCCGTCTGCCGGGCACGGCCGAGCTCGACAACGCGGCGTGGACCGCGATGGTCGGCAAGATCATGAACCCCGACGACCAGCAGTTCGCGTCGGCCGAGCGCCTGCGCGGCGTGCCGTGGAACCAGGCGGTGCAGAGCGTGTTCACGGGCGCCGCGTGCGACACGTGCCACGACGGCTCGCAGAGCCAGGCCAACCCGTGCGTGAACATCACGAACGAGATGGAAGACGGCATGACGTCGGAGCCGCTGATGTGGTGCTTCGATCTCCGCGGCGAGGAGATCGACTTCACCTACGGCATGATGACGGGCAACTACTCGCGCAGCCACATCTCCACGCTGCTCGTCGCCGGCATGATGGGCGAGGAAGGCGTCGAGATCACCCCGGTCGACGAGGCGCGACCGTACCAGGCGTACATGGTGCCGCAGTCGGCGCGCGACTCGATCCTCATCAAGTACGTGCAGCCCGAGAAGGTCTACCCGACCGCCGATCCGGGGGTGCTCGCCTTCGACGGCGTCACCGAAGAGATGACGGGCCACACGTACGAGGCCTCGCACCCGAACGAGAACACGCCCGGCTTCGACGCCGCGGTGCATCGCCCGCTCACCGCGCAGGAGAAGTACCTGCTCATCATCGCGGCCGACCTCGGCGGTCAGTACTACAGCCTCGAGAACGCGCCCGGCGAGGACGGCTACGGCAACTGAGCCGAAGGAGGGACACCACCATGAACACGAAGACCACGCTCCGTTCCTCCCTGGTCGCGACGCTGCTCGGCGCCGCGCTCCTCCTGCCCGCCACGGCGTTCGCCGGCAAGGGCGCCAGCTACCGGTCGCTCAAGAACGCGATCGCCACCGGCAACCGCGACAGCATCGTCGCCGAGATCGAGCGCGCGGAAAAACTGCCGTGCGCGCCGTGCCTCGACCTGGTGCTGCCGCTCATCGACCACCACAATCCCGACGTCCGCGACGTCGCGGCCTGGTGGATCTCGAAGCGCGCCGTCCGCATGCAGATCCGCGACGACATGTTCGAGCGGCTCACGAGCGGCGACACCGAGCAGGCGCGCAACGCCGCCGAGGTGCTCGGGCGCTTCATGCACCCCGATGCCCTCATGCCGCTCGAGCTCGCCATCCACGACGGCGCGCTCGGCGACGAGGCGCGGGCGGCCGCCGCCATCGCGGTCGGCACGATCGGCGACTACCGCGGCAAGGCCGTCCTCGAGGCCGCGCTCACGTCGGAATCCGCCGAGGTGCGGGCCGCGGCCGCCAAGGGCCTGCGCAACATCCGGGGCAACGTCGACGCCCTCGCGGTGGTCGAGGTGCTCGCGGACGACGACGAGTCCGTCGTGGCCGAAGCGATCATCACACTCGGTGCACTGCGCGAGGTGAACGCAGCTGCCGACCTCGGCGACATCGTCACCGATGCGACGCTGTCGGTCACGGTCCGCAAGCGGGCCGCGTGGGCGCTCGGCAAGGTCGGGTCGGGCAACGAGGACGCGCAGGCCGTGCTGAAGGCGGTCGCGGAGGACGACGAGAGCATGCTGGTCCGCGGCGCGGCTCGAGCCGCGCTACAATCGCTGCGCTGAAGCGCATGATCATCGTCTCGCGCACGTGGGCCCTCGCACCGGCCGCGGCACTCGTCGTGCTCGCGGCCGGGTGCAACAATCCCGATCTCGAGTCGCGCACCTACTTCGAGCGGCGCATCGCGCCGATCCTCGACGAGAACTGCGTGCGCGGCACCGCCGAAGGGTTGTGCCACACGGAGTCCGACGACGCCCCGGGCACGGCGTTCGGCAACCTCGATCTGTCCACGTTCGAGGCGATCCACCGGCGGCCCGAGCTGCTCGCGTCCTACGGCAGCTACCAGGATCCCGTGATGCTCATGAAGGCGGGCAAGCCCTCGGAGCTCGCGATCAACTACGCGTACACGGGCGATTCGTACCCGAGCGAGATCTTCCACGCCGGCGGCGGCATCCTGTCCGTGAACAGCGAGGCGTTCCTCGAGCTGCAGCAGTGGCTGCGCGACGGCGCCACCGAGGACGGCGTGCCACCGCCCCCGAAGGACGCCGAGGGCAGCGGCCCGTGTGCGACCGCGTTGCGGCCCGACGTCGAGCCGTTCCTCGGACAGGCGACGGGCCCGACCTACGAGGCGTTCGTCTCGGACGTTCAGCCCATCCTCGCGGAGCGCTGCTCGTTCGGCAGCTGCCACGGCAGCTCGCAGAGCGACTTCTACGTGACGTGCGGCGACTCCAGCGAGCAGCTGCAGCACAACTTCGTCATCGCGAAGTCGTTCGTGTCGGCCGACACCGATCGCAGTGAGCTGCTCCTGCGCCCGCTCGCAGTGAACGCCGGCGGCGTGAACCACTCCGGCGGCGACATCTGGACGTCGGTGAACGACGACGAGTTCGTCACGCTGCGCGAGTGGTCCGACGCGGTGGGGCCGCTCGTCGCCGAGGACGAGACCCCGGAGTACGCCTACTTCGCGACCCACGTGATGCCCGCGCTCTTGCGCCGCGGCTGTGCGATGCCGCAGTGCCACAGCCCGCAGGGCTTCAACGACTTCCGGCTGCGGGCCGGCTCGCGCGGATTCTTCAGCCCGCTCGCGCTGCGGCGCAACTACGAGACGACGCTCTCCGAATTCGTCAGCCTCGACGCGAAGGACCCCAACGTCTCGCGCATCCTGGCGAAGAACGTGGCGCCGGAGCGCGGCGGCATCACGCATCGCGCCGGGATCACGCTGCTCGACGTGCTCGGCGCGGACGAGGGCGGCGATCCGTCGGTGTGCCCCGAGGGCGAGGCCGAGCAGGCCACGTCGTACTGCACGATCGTCGAGTGGATCCGACGCGAGCGCGCCGCGGCCGAAGCCGACGGGAGGGTGTCGCCGCTGGCCGAGGCCGACACGATCCCGATCATCTACGTCGATCGCCCGGCGAATCCCGATCGCGTCATCGACTTCGCCACCTTCCGCGGCGGCGCCCAGCTCATGCGCGTGGACGCGACGCTCGGTCTCGACGGCGCGCTCGCGAGCTTCGGCGCGCCCGCCCCGATCGACCTGTCGGCGTGCGGCGCGGGGGCCGACGTCGACGTGCGCGGCCCCGAGATCTCGTTCGACGGGCAGCGCATGGTGTTCGCGTTGCGGCTGTCGGAGTCCGATGGCCTGAACGTGTACGAGTCCGCGCTCGACGGCAGCGGCTGCACGCAGCTCACGACCGACGGCGGACAGACCCAGGACGGCGTGCCCGTGCACAACCTCGACCCGGTGTACGTGCCGGTCGATCCCGTCAACGCGCCGCAGGGCGGCATCGTCTACGCGTCGACGCGTGCCGGGGCGGCCGGGCGCGCCCACGTGTCGCCGCGCCATCGGCTGCCCGCCACGAACCTGTGGCGCATGACCGAGGACGGCACCGACCTCGGCCAGATGACGGTGCTCAACGGATCCGAGCTCATGCCCGCGCTCATGCACAACGGGCAGATCACGATGACCACGGAGAAGGCGACGGAGAGCTTCTATCAGCTCGCCGGACGCCGCATCAACTGGGACCTCACCGACTACCATCCGCTGCTCGCCCAGCGCGAGTCGATCGGGTACGGGCAGGCCACGTTCATCCGCGAGGGGCTCGATCGCGACTTCCTCGTCGTGCTGTCGGATCCGAGCGCGTGGTTCTCGGGGGGCGCGCTCGTGGCCTTCAACCGCAGCCTCGGCCCCTTCGAGATCGATCGCATCGGCGAGGACGGCTACGTCAGCGCCGTCGAGTTCCTGGATCCCGCGGCGGCGCAAGCGGGGATCGGGCCGGCGAACGGGGCGTATCGCTCACCGTTCTCCGCGCCCGACGGCTCCGTGCTCGTGAGCTACGCGGCGGGCAACCTCGATCTCACCGACAGTGGAGCCGCCGTCGACTTCGATCTCGTCGTGCTCGATCCGGTGACGGGCGCGCGCACGGTCGTCGCCGATGGGGCCGGCTTCCAGGTCGACGGCGTCGTCGCGTACGCGCGCTCGCTGCGGCGCGTGTTCGTGAACATCCCGCAGCTCGTCTTCGGCGGCACGTCGCTGCCTTCGGTCGCGCAGGAGCAGGAGGCGTGGGCGCACTTCCCCGATCTGCCGATGCTCGCCACGCTGCTCACGAGCAACCATCGCGGCGGCCGCGGCCTCGAGGACGTCGCCGACGGCGACACGCTCGCGGTGTACCGGGCCGATCCCCCGCCCACGGGTGACTCCGGGGATTCCACGTACCAGTCGTGGGAGCTCATCGACACGTGGCCGCTGGCCGAGGACGGATCGGCGTTCGTGCGCGTGCCGGCGGGGATCCCCGTGGTGCTGGAGCTGCGCCGCGGCAGCACACCTCTTCTCACCATGACCGAGGAACACCAGTTCGGTCCGGGCGAGCAGACGAGCCTCGGCGTCAGCCGCGACTTCTTCGACGGCGTCTGCGGCGGCTGCCACGGCTCCATCGAGGGTCCCGAGCTCGACGTCGTCGTCGATCCCGACGCGCTCACCGGCGCGAGCGTATCGCTGTCGCGGCCGCAACCCGGCGCGAGCCCGTAGCGCCCCGTGGCGCTATCGCGCGTCCGTGGCCTTCGTGATACCGTCCGCGATGCGGAGGATCCCGTCATGCGCGCGTCTGTGATGTTCGCCCTCGGTCTCGGTCTGTGCCTGGGGAGCGCCTGCAAGAAAACAGAGGACACCTCGAACCCGGAGACGGGCAGCAACCTGCTCGGCCCGAAGATCGAGACCGAGACCACCGAAGACCTCGTCTCGGACGGCGACGGGGAGGGCGAGGACGGCGAGGACGACATGCTGGCCGAGCGCGACGGCGAGGAGCCCGTCGAGGAGCCGGTGGTCGATCCGAAGGCCAAGGACAAGACCGCGAAGGGGCCCAAGCTGCCGCCCAAGGCCAAGCCGGTGCAGAAGTGCACGGGCAAGGGCAAGAAGCGGGTCTGCAAGGAGGTCGACCCCAAGCCCGAGGTCAGCGCGAGCTACGGCGTGGTCGCGATGATGGGCGAGTACACCTGGGGGATGTCGCCCGACGCGGTGTTCAAGACGCTGACGCGCGACATCGAGAAGGAGTACGAGGAGCGCCAGGCCAAGGCGAAGGACGCGCTCGCGCAGGACCACAACATCAAGTGGCGCAAGGAGCAGATGCAGCAGGCGAAGGAGAACCACGTGAAGTTCGCGAAGAGCGCGAACCACCGGTGGGGCGTCTCGCTGATCCAGTTCGAGTACGAGGACGACAACAGCGAAGAGATGCTGTGGACTCGCACCGACAAGGGGCTGCGCAAGTACTTCTTCTTCAAGGACGGCGAGCTCTGGAAGATCCTGTACGCCTACTCGACGGACATGTTCCCGGGCAAGACGTACGAGCAGGTGCACGACGAGAAGTTCGAGAAGTGGTTCGGCATCAGCCCGGCCGAGAAGGTCAAGCAGGACCCGAAGACGGGCCAGCCGCTCGTGCGCTACAGCGAGTGGACCGCGATGAAGGGCGAGAAGATCCGCGCCTTCGACATGACGTCGGTGCACGGCGTGATGGTCGTCGTGATGGTGGACGGCAAGGCCGAGAAGCGGATCGGCGAGCGCATCCCGAACCTCAAGAAGGACGAGAGCGTGCAGGACGTCGTCGGCGACGTCCTCGGCGGCAGCGACGTCTGCTACGACAAGAGCGGCAGCATCGTCGAGTGCGGCGGCGACAAGAAGTAGTCGCAGTGCGCTGAAGGAGGCCTCCGCGAGCGCGCTCGCGGGGGCCTTCGCGCATCACCGGTCCCCGGTTTCGAACGCCGACAGACCGCTGTCGGAGGCCGAAGCCCGCTGTCGTCGGGTTTCGGGCCCGGACAGACCGCTGTCGGAGGTCGAAGCCGGCTGTCGTCAGGGTTCGGGCCCGAACAGACCGCTGTCGGAGGTCGAAGCCGAAGGGCGGCCGGTGGAAACTCAGCGGTCGGCGCTGGCCAGCTTGATCGCTTTCTCGGGGCACGCGGTCACGCACAGGCCGCAGGCGTGGCAGTCGTCGCCCTTCACGACGAAGGCCTTCTCGTGCCCGTGCGCCCACGACTTCAGGCGGGCGAGCGTGGAGAGCTGCGCGCGCTGCTCCACCGGCAGCACGTCGACGGCGAACACGTCGTAGGGGCACACGCGCACGCAGTCCGCCTTGCCCTCGCACTTCGCGAGGTCGACGCGCGGACGCACGCGACCCGGTTCCTTGCAGCTCGGAGCGGTCATGTGCCGGCGTGGAAGTACAGCATCACCGAGCGCATGCCCTCGCCGCCCTCGTACTCCACCACCCGAGGGTGGATGCCGTGGGGGCGGCGCACCGGGACCATCCGGTGTGGGACGCCGGCGACGAGGCGGCGCACGAAGTCGGTCCACATGGGAGTCGCCAGCGTGTAGCTCGCGTCCTCGTCGCCGAGCGAGCGCTCGTACTCGTCGTCGCCCACCCAGGCCGCCACGACGTAGCGCGACGTGAAGCCGACGAACCACGTGTCGGTGGTGTACGTGTTCTTCGAGGCCGTGCCGCTCTTGCCACCGGCCGGCACGCCGGCCTTGTTCGCGGCCTTCGCGATGCCGTTCGTGACGACGTCGCGCATCATCTTCGTGATGAGGAACGACGTGCCCGGGTCGATGATCTGCTCCGGCGGCTCGAGAGCGCGGCGCGCCATCACGTCGATGCGCCCGCCGACCTCCATCGCGTCGTCCCACGGATGGCGACGGTCGACCAGCGTGCTCCCGTGCTTGTCGACCACGCGCCGCACGTAGACCGGATCCACCCACCGACCCTCGCGCACGTAGATGCCGAACGCGCGCGACAGCTCGTCGGTGCGCACGCACGACGCCCCGAGCGACAGCGCCTTGTCGGCGATGAGCTCGGTCGTGAAGCCGAGCCTGCGCGCCCACGCGACGACCTCGTTCGCGCCCAGGCGCTGGAACAGCCGGATCGAGGGCAGGTTCAGCGAGAAGATGAACGCGTTGCGCAAGAGCACCTCGCCCGACAGCGTCCCGTGCAGGTTCTGCGGGTTCCACTCCTCGCCGGGCTCGGGCTCGTACGCGCGATCCTCGAGCACCGTGCCCATGTCGAACTTGCGACCGTCGAGCGCGAGCGCGTAATAGATCGCCTTGAACACGCTGCCGGGCTGACGACACCCCTGCGTCGTGCGGTTGAACTGCGAGCGGTCGTAGTCGTGCCCGCCCTGCATGGCCTGCACGTAGCCCGTCTGGTGATCGAACTGGTAGATCGCCGCCTCCACGCGCGGCGTCTGGCCGAGCTCCACCTCCGGCAGCTCGATCTCCTCGTTGCCGGATTGCGGACGGCGTGACGGCGGCGCGCGGCGGACCCACACGACGTCGCCCTCTTCGAGCGCGTCGCGGACGTCGTCGATGCGCTTGTCGTTGACGCCGGTGTTGCGATCGTAGCGCGATGCCCACTGCATCTGGCGCAGCGGCAGGATCGCCTCGGTCGCGCCGACCCGCACCCACGCGTTGTACTTGTTCGTCTTCTCCACCAACGCGAGCCGCCAGCGCGGCTGGCAGTCGGGCGCGGTGGGCACGGGCTGGGCCGGCGGCGTGCACATCGAGCCCTCTTCCTTGGGGCAGTCGAGCTCGATGCGCTCGTCGGGCGCCGCCGGCACGCACACGTCGGCGGCGAGCGGATCGGCGCCGTACTCCGCGGCCGCGCGCTTCAGGAGCTCGGCGCGCGCATCGAGCGAGGTCACGTGGCTCACGGGGCCGCGGAAGCCCTGGCGCTCGTCGATCTCGCGCAGCGCGTTGTCCACGGCGCGGTCGGCCATCGCCTGCGCGGGCAGCTCGAGCGCCGTCTCGATGCGCAGCCCGCCCTGCAGCACGGCGTCCTCACCGAGCGTCTCGGTGATCTCCTGCCGCACGTGCTCCGCGTAGAACGGCGCGCGCGCGCGGAATACCTCGGGCGTCGTCGCGAGCGCGATCGGCTCGGCGTCGGCCGCATCGCGCTGGCTCGCGTCGATGAAGCCCGCTTCCACCATGTCCTGCAGCACGACGCCGCGGCGGGCCTTCGCGCGCTCGACGTCGACGAACGGGCTGTCGCGTCCGGGCGTGCGCGCGAGCCCGGCGATGAGCGCACACTCGGCCAGCGTGAGCTCGCCGAGCTCCTTGCCGAAGTACCGGCTCGCGGCCGACGCGACCCCGTACGCGCCGTGGCCGAAGAACGTCTTGTTCAGGTAGATCTCGAGGATCCGCTCCTTCGACAGGCGCGACTCGATGCGCACGGAGAGGATCGCCTCGCGGAGCTTGCGGAGCAGCGTCTGCTCGTGGGTGAGAAAGCCCTTCGCGACCTGCTGCGTGATCGTGCTGCCGCCCTGGGAGACGGTGCCCGAGCGCAGGTTTGCGATCGCAGCGCGCCCGAGCCCGCGCACGTCGAGCCCGCCGTGCTCGAAGAAGCGGCGATCCTCGCTCGCCAGGATCGCGTGGACGAGCGGCTGCGGGATGTCCTCCCACCGCGCGTAGGCCCGATGCTCGCGCGCGAGCTCGGCGAGCAGCGTGCCGTCGGCCGCATGGATCCGCGTGACGCCGGGCGCCGTCGAGGCGTAGCTCTCGATGCTGTCGAGATCGGGCAGGTCCTCCGCGAGTCGGCGGTACGCGACGACGCTCGCGACGACGGCGACGACGACGAGCGCCGCGATCGCGAAGAGGTAGTAGCGCAACAGCCACCCGACGATGCCCGCGCGGGCCGGGTTCATGACCCACACGCGATCGCCTCGGCCCGGCCGACGCGGGCCGCCCGGGCCCGACGGCGGCGGCGGAGGACCGCCCGTGCGCCCACGTGCCCGCGTGGACTCGATCGGTCGCGGCGGCGGCCCTGCGCCCGGCGGGGTCGGGCCCGGCGACGACGCGGCGGCGACCGTGGGCGTGGGGGACGAGAGCGGGCCCGCGGGCCCGGCGAACGGATCGACGAGCGGGATCGATGGATCGACGAGCGGGATCGACGGATCCGGCGCTGCGATCTCGGGCGCGGGCGCACCGGCCTCGCGCGCGAGCTCGGTGGAGATGTCCGTGCGCGACGACCCGCGCGCGGAGGCCCGCGGCGGGTCGGTCGGCGGTGGCGGCGGGCCGGAGCGCGGCCCGGCGTCACTCGGGCGCGGGCTGTTCGGTGGAGCCATCGACCGTCGGGTTGTCGCTGTAGTTCTGCAGCGCCTTGAGGGCGGTCACCTCGGCCCGGCTCATCTCCGTCAGATCCTCCGTCACGCGCTGCATGAGCTGGTGACGGTAGGCGGCGGCGTTCTTCGCAGGCTCGAGGCCCACGGCGTACGTGAAGATCGCACCGTCGTTCGTGAGCGGCACGGCCTGATCCGTGCCGGTGCCCTTCGCGACGGCCCGCGGCTCGCCGCCGATGCCCTCGCGGATGTGCAGGCCGATCGCCTTGCCCTCGTCGTTGCACGGCTTCGCACCAGCGAGCGCAGCCGCGGCGTCCTTCCCGTCGGCGGGCTTGTCGGCCGGCGGCGGCGCGGCCCCCTCGGCCGGCGCGGCGGCACACAGCGGTGCGACGTACTCGACCATCGTCGCGCCGCCCTCCTTGAACAGGATCGCGAAGCGATGCGGTCCACCGGCGGCACCGAGCGCCGCCGCGTTCGCGTCGAGGAATCCGGCGAGCAGGCCGAGGTCCGTGCGCAGGCGGTTGTAGTGCTCGTAGAGCTCGAAGATCTTCTTGATGCCCGTCTTGTGGATCGAGCCGAGCTGCCAGCCGAACAGGCTGTCGACCTTCGCGCTCTTGTCGAAGTTCTCCATCGAGATCGCGCTGAGCTGGGCGGCGCCCGCCTTCGGGTCCGTCATGACGACGTCCTTCGCGGACTCGAGCCCGAGCGACACGGCCTTGCGCGTGTCGGACACGGCTTGCACCTGCGTGATCATGTCCGCACCGACGGTCTTGCCGAACTCCTGGCGCTCGCGGCCGGAGACGATGCGCTGACCGAGCCAGCCGACGGCGAGCCCGATGCCGAGCGCGACGATGCCCGAGAACAGCACCACGCCGACATTGCTGCGGCCCGGCACGTCGCCGCCGGTGTCGGCGAAGCTGGGCGACGGATCGAAGCTCGTGTTCACCGGTCCACCGCCGAACGGATCGTCGCTCGCGGGCGCGCTGTAGCCGACGACCGCGGGCGCGCTCGACACGGGGTCCGGCGGATACGCCGGCTCGGGCTCGAAGCTCTGCTGCATGCCGGGCGGCGGCACGTTCGTCGGCATCGGCGCGGCCGCTTGTGCGGGCTCGACGGGCGCCGACGTGGGCGGTGGCGCGGCCGCAGGCTCCTCGCCTTGGGTCTTCTTGGCCAGGCGCGCCTTGAGGGCCGCCAAATCGGTTCCTGGTTTCTTCGGGGTGTTCAAGGCCGGATCCCTTTTCCGCGCGAGAGCCTGGGGCAGCCCCGCGGTCGGCGAGCGAAGACGTGATGCGCGTCTTTGGCGGCACAATAGGGGGTGGCCGTCGGCCCTGTCAACGCGGTTGCGAGCGCGATGTGGTCCCCTTCGTCACCCGTGCCGGCGTGGGCCGTCGGGCGTGCGCGCGCCGACCATGCCGACCGTCTTCGGGCGCGGTCGGGGCTTGCGCTTGCGGCGGCCGGCGGGCGGCCCGACTCGAACGGCGGCTGCGGCCACGCGTGCACCCGGCGGCGCGAGCAGGGCCTCCAGTGATGCGAGCGCACTCGGGCTCACGGCGACGGCAAGCACGCCTGCCTGCGGGTCGCACAGGGGGGCCAGCTCCACGCGCCACGGCAGTGCGGTCGGCGGCCAGCCGATGTCGCGCCAACCACCGTCACGCCCGCCATGCGGGGTGCGGACGAGCAGCGGGACGAGATCGACCTCCCGCGCGCCGCCGGTGGGGATCCGGCGCGCGAGCGACTCGACGAGCGCGCGGGCCTGCAGACAGCTCGACACGAGGAACAACGGCGACGCGGGGCGACCCCCACGGCCGGCGACGCGGCCGAGCGCGACGAGGCCGAGCGCGCCCGTCTTGTCGCGATCGTCGAGCTCGCGATCCGTGGGATCGACATGTTGGAGGAGCAACCCCTGGGGCGCGCGCGACAGGCCCTTCACGAGCGCCCATCGCCCGCGATCGGCGAGCCCGAACAGGACGGGGCAGGGGCGGTGGTTCGCCGCGGTGAGTCGGCCGTCCGCGCCGGGCTCGGAGGTCTCGCGCGGCGCCGCGCGACGATCGAGGCCGAGCCGATCGCCGTCGTCGGGCAGCATGCGCAGGGGATCGCGCTCGGGCGGGCGCGGCGTCGGCGTGGGCGGCCAGGGCGGCGGCAGGATGCGGAGCCTCCCCGCGGAGATCGGACGCACGGCAGGCAGCATGGAGATCCGCCTGCCATGCGGGCCGATCGCGCGCAAGAAAACGGCGGGAACGCGGGCGCAGCGGCTCGCGTCGTCGATCGGAGCGAGCGCGCCGAACGTGGGGAGTTGCGATGGCTTATCGTGCAGTCGATGAACCGCCACGTGAATCGATGAGCGCGCGCCCGCAGACGATCGGAGTGTTCGGCGGCGCGTTCGATCCGCCCCACGTCGGGCACGTGCTGCTCGCGACCTGGTTGCGCGCGCGCGGGCTCGTCGACCGCGTGATCGTCACGCCGTGTGCGGACCATCCGCTCGGCAAGCCGATGCGCCCGTTCGTCGATCGCTTCGAGTGGACGCGCGCCGCGATGGCCGACCTCGGCGACTTCGTCGAGACGAGCGACCTCGAGGCCGAGCTGCTCGTCCGTCACGGACCGCCGAGCTACACGCTGCGGCTGCTCGACGCGATCGCGGCGCTCCACCCCAGCGCGCGCGTCCGCCTCGTCGTGGGCTCCGACATCGTCGCGCGCGGCGAGACGGCGCAGTGGCATCGCTGGGACGAGATCGAGCGGCGCTACGCGCCCATCGTCGTGCCGCGGGCCGGCTTCGCGGACCCGGGGCAGTGCCCGCTGCCCGAGGTGTCGAGCACCGAGATCCGCGGCTGGCTCGCGCGCGACGACGACGAGGCGCGCGCCCGGCTCGAGCACGCGCTGCCGGCCCGGGTGCTCGCCCGGCTGCGCCCCGCTCACCGAGGCACCGTGTGGATCGTGGGGCGGGGCAACGTCGCGGCCCATGCGACGCCGTGGCTGCGCGCGCGCGGCTGGGCGGTCGAGTCGATCGGCGGGCACGAGGCGACCGAGGGGCGCGCGCGGTGGCCGACGGCGGCCCCCGCCGCGATCTGGGTGCTCGTCCGCGATCCCGCGATGCCGGCGGTGTGCGCCGCGCTCGCGGCCGCGGGGCTGCCCGCGGGCCAAGCTCTGCTGCACGGCAGCGGCACGCTGCGCGCCGACGATCCACGCGCGCTCGGCTCGGTCGCCGATCGCTTCGCGGTGGGGACGCTCCACCCGATCTGCAGCCTGCGAAAGCAACGGGTCGACCCGCGGATGTTCGAGCGCACCGCGTTCGGGCTCGAGGGCGCGCCGGCGGCCGATGCGATCGCGCGCGCGATGGTCGACGGGCAGCCGGTCGTCGAGCTCGGCGGCTTCGATGCGCTGCAACGCCGGCGCTACCACGGCGCGTGCGCGCTCGTGGCGAACCACCTCGCGGCGATCGAGCTCGCCGGTGACGACGCGCTCGCGAGCCTCGGGATCGAGGCCGCACTGCGCGACCACGTGCTCGGCGTGCTGCTGGAGAGCGCGCTCGGGAACCTGCGCGCGCTCGGCTTCCCGGCCGGTGTGAGCGGCCCGGCGGCGCGCGGCGATCTGGCCGCGGTGGCCCACCATCGCGATGCACTGCCGCCCCGCGCGGCGGAGCTGTACGACGTGCTCGCGCGCCAGCTCGTCGAGCGTCTGAGAGACGCGAAAGGCTAGCAGCTGCTAGCGGGCGACGAGCCGCTGGTGCTCGAGGTCGATCGACACGCAGCCGCCGGCGCGGACCTTCGCGCGCAACACCGCGTCGGCGACGAGCGACTCGACGTCGCGGGTCACGAGGTGGCGCAGCGGGCGGGCGCCGAGTCGAGGATCCCGACCTGCGCGCGCGACGAGATGGGCGAGGGCGGCGTCGCTGACCTCGTAACGGATGCCGCGCTCGCGCTGCAGCCGTTCGCTGCCGTGCTTCACCATGCGTCGCGCGATGCGGGCGAGCTCGTCCTCGCCGAGCGGTTGCATCACGAGCACGGCCTCGATGCGGTTCCACAGCTCGATCGGGAACGCGGCACGCGCGTGCTCGATGACGGCGGGCTCGTCGGCGCGCGCGCGTCCACCCGCGATCGTGAGCTGGTCGGCGCCGAGGTTCGACGTCATCAGGATCGCGGCCTGGCGGAAGTCCACGGTGCGGCCGCGTCCGTCGGTGAGCCGTCCCTCGTCGAGCACCTGCAGGAGTAGGAGGTGCACGTCGCGATGGGCCTTCTCGATCTCGTCGAGCAGGACCACGGTGTGCGGGCGCGCGACGAGGGGATCCGACAGCACGCCGCCGTGCTCGTGACCGACGTATCCGGGAGGGGCACCGACCAGGCGTGCGACCGCGTGGGGCTCGGCGTACTCGCTCATGTCGAGCCGCACGAGCGCGTCCTCGCGGCCGAGCAGCGCACCGGCGAGCGCCTTGGCGAGCTCGGTCTTGCCGACGCCGCTGGGCCCGAGCAGCAGCGCGGAGCAGACCGGGCGCCCACCCGCGAAGCCGGCGCGATTGCGGCGCACGAGCTCCGCGATCGCCTTGATGGCCTCGGCGTGGCCGACGACCTGCGACGACAGGCGCGGCTCGAGCTCGAGCGCGTCCTGATCGCCGCGAGCTTCGATGCGCGACAGCGGCAGGCCGCTCTTCTCGGCGACGATCTCGTGGGCGCACGCGCGGGAGAGCACGCGCTTGCCCTCGCGGCGCGTGCGGGCACACGCGAGATCGACGAGGTCCAGCGCGCGGGCCGGCATGGCGAGGCCGCCGAGCCAGCGATCGGCGAGGCGCACGATCTCGACGAGCTTGAAGTCGGAAGCGAGATCGACGCGATGCGCCGCGAGGATCGCCGGCGCGGCCGCGGCCACGGCATCGTGGAGCGCGGCGCCGCCGAGCGATTCGATGCGGATCGGCTCCGCGCTCTCCACCACGGCGGGCAGCCACGCGGACAGCCGCGCGTGGCCCTCGGGCGAGGCGACGACGACGAGCTTCGGCTCGTGGCGCGCCCACGCCTGCACGAGCGTCGCCAGCCACGGCGGCGGCGCCTCGGAGGCGAGGTAGTCGACGTCGTCGAGGATCGCGATGCCCTTCCTCGCCGTGATCTCGCGCAGGTGCGGGGCGAGCATCGTCTCGGGATCGTCGTAGTCGGGGGCGGACAGGCGGAAGACGGGGCGACCGAGCGCGCGCACGAGGTGTTGGGCGACGAGCGTGCGACCGGAGCCCGGCGGGCCGACGAGCAGGGTGGGGCGGGGCTGGGCGCGATCGATCGCGTCGGCCAGGCGTGCGAGCTCGCGATCGCGACCGTGCAGCGCGGGTAGATCCGCGGCGCGAATCGGCGAGAGCGCATCGGCCGGGCCGAGCTGCAGGTGCGGCGCGGGCTCGGGTTGCGGGGCCGGCGAGATCGCCGGGGCGACGATCGGTTCGGGTGGCGCCTCCGTCCGAGGCGGGCGATCGACCGCGTCCGACCTCAGGCGCCGCGGCGCGCGGGGGCCGGAGGCGATCGGCGCGCGCACGCGGGCCGGGGTCGTCGTCGTCGTGGCGAGCGGGCGCGCGCGCGAGGACTCGGTCCGCACCGCGGGCCGGCCGGGACGGCGGCGCACCGCGTCGAGCACCGCGCGGCGCAGCGTGGAGCAGTCGAGCCCCGCGAGGTCGAGGGCGCGGTAGCCATGGCTGTCGGCGCTGCGGCAGATCGCGAGCAACGCCTGCAGATCGTCGTCCTTGCCGACCTCGGGCAGACGCGCGCGCCAGTGCGCGGGCTCGCTCGGCTCGCCCGCGTGGACGTGCGTCGCGCTCGCGAGCAGGCGGGTCGGATCGATCCCCTGGCTGCGCAGCACGCCGAGTGCGGGCTCGCGGGCGACGAGCGTGCGCAAGACGTCGCACGAGCACGGCAGCGGCGGGGGCCGCGGGCCGGGGCGGGTCGGGCCGTCCATCGGACCTCGACGCTAGGCCAGCGTGCGCGCGGGAACCAAGAAAGGCGTGGTTTCTTGGGGGGACGGGCGCGGGCGGGCACGGGCACGGGCACGGGCACGGGCACGGGGCAACTTCATCCCTACGGGATGAAGTTGCTGCAGCCTTCCGCCACCTTGTCGAGCGCCGTCGCGAAGAAGCCGTCGTAGCCCTCGGTGCACACGCTGCCCGTGAAGTTCGTCTCGAACGACTCGATGAAGTTCTCGAGCCGCGAGCTCTGCTCCGCGCCGTTGCCGTCCATGCTCAGCGCCGTGCAGTCCTCGAAGCGCGGCGATCCGCCGATGAGGCCGAGCGCGACGATGTTCGTCGCCTTGTCCTCCTTCGCCGTCACGACGCTCGCGAACCACTCGGTGGGCTCGCCGAGGCTGCCGCCCTGCGGCGCCGGCTGATCCTTGTGGTCGTCCTCCTCGTCCGTGATCATGAGGAAGACGAGCAGTGCGTCGCTGCGCATGAAGTCGGCGTTGCACGCCCCTTCGGCGCTCATCGCCGGATCGACCGCGGCGAGCAGCGCCCCGGTCTGCTGCTCGATGGGGTTGCCGCCCGTGCCGACGATCGCGGCGCACGCGAACTCCTCGGCGAACGTGGCGCTCTCGCCGTCCATGTACGAGGCGCCCGTGGAGAAGTTGCAGCTGCTCGCCGGGTCGATCGCGCTGGTGGGCTTCGAGAGGAACGCGCCGAGCTGGTAGTCGCAGCTCGTGCAGTCGACGCCTTCGGTGTCGGCCGGGCAGCCCTCGAGCGGTGTCTCGGCCGAGCCCACGCCGGGGTACGAGTCCGTGTCGACCACGCCGACCCGGAACGACTCGATCGTGGGGAACTGGTTGCGCATCGCGTCGACGAAGCCGGGCACCGCGTCGACCAGGTGCTGCTGCTCGTCCGCCATCGACGACGAGTTGTCGATGACGAACACGAAGTCGATCTTCTCGCAGTTCAGGTTGGTCGGGATGAAGTCCGAGGTCGTGCTCGACTCGCTCTCGTCGAACGAGCTGCCGTCGTCGTCCTCGTCGTCCTCGGCGTTGCTGACCGAGAAGATGCCTTCGTTGCCGCCGGTGCCGTCGTCCTCGTTGCCGGGCGACATCTCTTCGTTCGCGCAGGCCACCGCGAGGGTGGTGCACAACGTACCGATCAGTCTGTGCGTCGTCATGTCAGAAGATCTCGTAGATGATGACCACGTTGTCGCCCACGACCGGGATGTTGTTCTCGATCGTGATCGTGCAGGTCGGGGCGTCGTAGCTCCAGTCGGCCGCGGGCATCGGGATGCCGTTGACGACGACCTGGATCGTGGCCGGGTTGACGTTGAGGCACGTGCCGGGCGGGCTGCCATCGAGCACGTACGTGTCGTTCGGGATGTTGTTGACGATGTCGTTCGCGAGACCCGACAGATCCCAGTCGGCCGCGCACAGCTGCGTCATGCTGTCCTGCGTCTGCGTGAGCAGCGACAGCTTCACGTACTCGTCACCCGCCTCGGCCAGACCGGCGCAGGTGAACTCGTAGGCATTGTCGGCGCCGCCGAGCACCGTGGTTCCGGTGCCCGCGATGATCGAGTAGTACGTCCAGTCCGACACGGGCGCGCGCGTCGGGAAGTAGTTCGTCATGAACGTCGTGAAGCCGGCGTACACGCCCCAGTCGTACGCGAGCGACGTGTAGTTGATGGCCGATCCGGGCGCGTCCCACCGGCAGCTGTTGCCGGTCGTGCCGTCCAGGATGAAGCCGTTGCCGCAATCGTCGGTGCCCTCGGGGTCCTGCGGGTTCACCCAGCCGCCGTCGTCGCCGTCGTCGTCGGTCGTGACGATGAACGCGATGTGCGAGTTGACCTGCAGCCGCGGAATCCACACGGGCGACTGCTGCATCGTGCGGCCGAGCGCGTTGGAGCTGTGCACCATCGACTCGCCGACGTTCGTGTCGTACTGCCAGAAGCCGGCCGCCACGTTGTCGGCGCACATGGCACCGCCGAGCGGCGCGCCCACGCAGATCTGGAACGTGTCGGTGCCGCGGTCCGCGATGAGGTGCAGCCGCGTGGACGAGCCGGACGCGGCGAGCGTGTCGGCGAAGTCGTTGATCTCGGCCTCCACCGTGGCCATCTCGGTGGACATCGAGCCCGACGAGTCCACCGCCCAGATGATGTCGACCGGTCGGATCGCGTTGTCGGTGCCGACCAGGAAGGACTCCGCGCACTCGGAGTCGATGCCGTCGCAGTTGTTGTCGATGCCGTCGCCGCAGATCTCGTCGCCGCCCGGCTCCGGCACGCAGCTCTCGGGCGGCTGCTCCACGCCGTCGATGCACTTGGGCACGGAGACCTCGCACTCGAAGTCGCCGCACACCCAGTTGCCCTGGTCCTCGTCGATCAGGCCGTCGCAGTCGTTGTCGATCCCGTCGCAGACCTCGTCGGTCGCGCCGTCGAACGGATCGCACACCTGCGGGATCCCGTTGATGCACGACGGCACGTCATGCTCGCACTGGCCCACGCCGCAGTGGAGATCCGGCAGGCCCTCGTCCACGTCGCCGTCACAGTCGTTGTCGACGCCGTCGCAGACCTCGTCGGTGGCGCCCTGCAGCGGGTCGCACTCCGGCATCTCGCCGTCCTCGCAGTACGTCACCGAGTGCTCGCACTGCCCGAGCCCGCACTCGACCGTGTCGTCACCGAGACCGTCGTCGATCTGCCCGTCGCAGTCGTCGTCGATCCCGTTGCACGTCTCCATCATCTCGCCGTCGAACGGGTCGCACTCGTTGTCCTCCCCGTCGATGCAGTTGGGCTCCTCGTGCTGGCAGAGGCCCTGGCCGCACATTGTCGAGCCCTGGTCCTCGTCGACCTCGCCGTCGCAGTCGTTGTCGAGGCCGTCGCACGTCTCGACCTCGGGCAGCTGCTCGTCCTCGCACGGGCCCCACTGGCCGAGATCGAGGTCGATCTGGATGCACTCCTGCAGGCCGGGCTTGCACTCGCCGACGTTGTACGTCGTGGGCGCGCCCGTGTAGCACCACTGCTCCGCGCCGGGGTCCATGCAGAACCCGTCCTCGACGCCGGGCGGATCGGGCGGCGGATCGCCGGGCCCTCCGCCGGTGTCGTCGGTGCCGCCGTCGTTCGTCGGATCCTCGTCGCCGGTCGTGTCGCCCTGCGTCGCCGAGGCCGAGTCCGTGTCCGTCGCGCTCGCGGTCGTGTCCGCGGTGAGCGTCGCGTCGCCGGAGTCGTCGGTGCCCGTCGCGGTGATCGAGTCGGACTCGGTCTCCGTCGCGGAGTTCGAGTTGGAGTTCGATCCCGACGAGTCCGCGGAGTCGCTCATCGAGCCCGCGGTGAGCGACGTCATGCCGCCGCTGCTGCCGGAGTCCGTGTCGCCTCCGCTGATCGAGTCGGCCTCGTTCACGTCGTCGCCGCATGCAGCGAGATCGAGCGCGAGTGGCAGGAACAAGGAAAGGACGAGTGCGCGACGCTGCATGACGAACACCTCGGAATGCGATGGCGGAGGACGATCGCGGCGGCGCGAATTCGGGAGGTCGACCGCGAGCCCCCCGACCCGCGAACTCTCTGTTCATACCATGAAAACTTGGTGATGCTGCAAGCATTTCGTTCCTGGCCGGACGATCGGTGGGTCGACGTGGGCCTCCGGGCTTCGGTCGTGATCCCGGTGACCTGCGTCGGACGCGCGATCGTGAACCGCCACGGAACGCTGCTCGAAGCCGCGCGACGAGCGTTTCGACGGGTTTGCTTTGGGACTGGTATAGATGATGAAAATTCGGTAATCATCAATGCGGTCGGCCGAGGGTCGGCCGCGGTGCCCGGGGGGGCCTTTCGATCCATGGAACGACGCGATTCGCTTGCCGTGTCCGCTCGCTGGCTGCTCGTCCTGCCGCTCGTCTCGGCATGCAACGAGGACGCGACCCCGATCGACGAGGACGGCGACTCGTCCATCGACGACGGGATCAACTCGCTCGACGACGCATCCGCGACGGACACCGAGGCCGTCGACTCGACGGGCGACGAGCCGACGTCGACGGAGGGATCGTCGATGAGCGACGGGCCCGGCGAGCCGTCGTGCATGGACGGCGTCTTCAATCAAGACGAGACCGACGTCGACTGCGGTGGACCGACGTGCGAGCCGTGTGCTGCGGGCTACGACTGCCTCGAGGCCACCGATTGCATCGACGGCGTCTGCGAGGACGGGGCGTGTCAGGAGCCGAGCTGCTACGACGACGTCGAGAACGGCACCGAGGAGGGCGTCGACTGTGGCGGCAACTGTCCCAACGCGTGCGGCGTGACGGGCTGCCAGGACGACAACGATTGCCGCGACGGCGAGTTCTGCCTCGACAGCGCGTGCATGCCCTCGTCGTGCGAGAACGATCTGCAGGACACCGACGAGACGGACGTCGACTGCGGTGGCAGCGACTGTCCCGACTGCGGTCCGGGCTCGTCGTGCGACGTCGACGACGACTGCGAGTCCGACGTCTGCGACGCCGACGTCTGTCTCGAAGCGACGTGCGAGGACAACGAGCAGAACGGCGACGAGACCGACGAGGACTGCGGCGGCTCGTGTCCGCCGTGCCCGGCGTCGTCGACGTGCGAGGACAACTCCGACTGCACGAGCGGCATCTGCGACGACAACAACTGTCAGGCGCCCGGCTGCAACGACGGCGTGCAGAACGGCGACGAGACCGACGAGGACTGCGGTGGCTCGTGTGGCGACTGCGACGACGGCGACGGGTGCAACAGCGACGGCGACTGCGAGTCGGGCGTCTGCGACGGTGGGGTCTGCGCCGGGCCGACGTGCGACGACGGGGTCCACAACGCCGACGAGACGGACACGGATTGCGGGGGCGTCTGCGGCGACACGTGCAACCCGGGCTCGGACTGCTTCAGCGGTGCGGACTGTCTCCACCACGTCTGCGAGTTCGGCCAGTGCTCCGTGCCCGACTGCATGGACAGCGTGCTGAACGGCATGGAGACCGACGTCGACTGCGGAGGCAATTGCGGCGCGACGTGTGAAGAGGGCGAGGCGTGTGTCGACGGTGGCGACTGTGTCGAGGGCGTGTGCACCGGCAACGCCTGCGCCGCGCCGGCCTGCGACGATCTGCTCGAGAACGGCGACGAGACCGATCTCGACTGCGGTGGCGCATGCGGAGCCACGTGCGAGACGGGCGAGCACTGCCTCGACGCGGACGACTGCGTCGACGGGATCTGCATCGGCTTCACGTGTCAGCCGCCGCAGTGCGACGACGGCATCGCGAACGGCGACGAGAACGGCGTCGACTGCCAGGGCAGCTGCCCGAACCCGTGCGGCATCGGAGGCGAGCAGGTCGTCAACACGTACCTGCTCGACATCCAGTCGTCGCCCGCGATTGCGTCGCCGCCCAACGACAACTACTTCGTCGTGGTGTGGACGAGCACGCCGACGGTCAACCCGGCGCAGGACGGCAGCGGTGCCGGCATCTACGCCCAGATCTACGACGTCAACGGCGGCGAGTTCGGCAACGAGTTCCTCGTGAACTCCGTCACGGCGAACAACCAGGGCTTCGCGAGCGTAGCGGCGTTCGACACCGGCTTCGTCGTGGTCTGGGAGACGCCGGACTCGGACGGCACCGGCATCTCGGGCCGTCGCTTCGACACGGCCGGCGCGCCGGTCGGCGCCCAGTTCCAGGTGAACACGAGCACCACCGGCCCGCAGCGCCGCCCCGACGTCGCGGCGGACAACACCGGCGCGTTCGTCGTCTGCTGGGACACGAACCCGGTCGCGAGCTTCGAGGTCCGGTGCCAGCGCTACAGCTCGGCCGCGGTTGCCCAGGGCGCGGAGATCTCCGTGAACACGACCGCGGTCGGCGATCAGCAGACGCCGGTCGTGGGCCGACAGAGCAACGGCAACTTCACCGTGGTCTGGCAGGCGAGCAACGGCCAGGACGGCGACGACATCGGCATCTTCAGCCGCCGCTTCGACGTCAACGGCGCGGCGCTGACGGGCGAGGTGGAGATCAACCAGTACGACACCGACAACCAGAGCGGGCCCGCGATCGCGATGAACCCGAACGGTGCGTACGTCATCGCGTGGAGCAGCGACGCGCAGGACACGAACTCCACCGCCGTCGTCGCGCGCCGCTACAACAACGCGGGCACGGCCCAGGGCAACGAGTTCATCGCGAACACGTACACGACCGGCGCGCAGAACGTGCCCGCCGTCGGCATGAACGCGAACGGCGACTTCATGGTCGCGTGGCAGTCGGCGAACCAAGACGGCAGCCTCACCGGCGTGTACGCGCAGCGCTACGACGACCTGGGCGTGGCGGTGGGCGTCGAGTTCCGCGTGAACACGACGGTGCTCAACCTCCAGGACGAGCCCGATCTGATCATCCGCGGCGACGAGCCCGCGGTGGTGTGGACGTCGGGGCCGGTCGCCGACCGCGACATCGTGCTGCAGCGGTTCGAGGGCGACTTCCCGTGAGCTGAGTCGCTCGCATCATCGAGGAACACCCGAGCGCCGGCGTCGTGCAACGACGTCGGCGCCGGTCGATCGCGCCCTCCTCGCGGCCCGTCCCGACCGCGGGCGAGGTGCCCATCGCGGCGTCGTCTGCTTCGCCAACGCGCGTCCCCGCGTGCGTGCGCGTGCCGTTCGTCGGTGCGAACACGCTCGCGTGCGACGCCGACGAGGAGTGCCATGCCCCGCGGACTGCTTCCGTGCCTCGCGACGTTCGCCCTCTCCACCATCGCCGCCCCCGTCCTCGCCGCGCCCACCGAGGTGAAGGCCGCCGGTGACGGCGTCCGCTACGACCGCGAAGCGGGCAAGCCGAAGGTGCTCGCGCCGATCTCCGAGCGCCTCCGCAACGAGCAGAAGCGCGTGGAGAAGGACGCGAAGGCGAAGCCGGTCCTGACCGGCGCCGACTGGGAGAAGAAACGCGAAGCGGCGAGCCAGGAGATCCTCGACGAGCAGATCGAGCGGTTGCGCCGACTCATCGGCCAGACCGAGCGCAACGACGCCGAGATGCCGGACCTGCTGTTCCGGCTCGCCGATCTGCACCTCGAGAAGGTCGCGTACTTCGAGCGCCAGGCCGGCACGCTCTACGATCCGATCCACGCTGCGGAGGTCGCCAAGGATGCCGCGCGCGCGAAGATGCTGCGCGCGAAGCAGGCGAAGTTCGAGGCGCAGGCGAAGGCCGCGAGCGAGAAGGCGGTGAAGGCGTTCGGAGCGCTCGTGGGCGACTCGACCTTCGCGAGCTACAAGCGGCTCGACGAGGCGCTGTACGCCCGCGCGTTCGAGCTCGGCCGGCTCGGGCGCGAGGCGGAGATGAAGGACAGCTATCTGCGGCTCGTCCGCGACTTCCCGGCCAGCAAGTTCGTGGCGAACGCGTACCTGAACCTCGCCGATGGCTTCTTCGCGAAGGGCCAGATCCCCGACGCGCTCAAGCTCTACGAGCGCGTGGTCCAGGGCTACCCCGACAGCCCCGTGTACGCGTACGCGCTCTACAAGATCGCGTGGTGCCACCTGAACCCGATCGGCACCGCCGAGCCCCAGTACGCCAAGAGCCTGGACTCGTTCGTCGCGACGATCGGCGCCACGCTCGAGGGCAAGGCCGGGAACGAGGCGAACGGGCAGGCGCTGCGTCGCGACGCGCGGCGTGACCTCGTGCGGGCGTTCGTGCACGCCGGCCGCCCGTCGAAGGCGCTCGAGTTCTTCGAGAAGGTCGGCGACGGGCCCACGAAGAAAGAGGACATGTCGCGCAAGATGATGGAGCTGCTCGCCGCCGCGTACTTCGGCGAGGGCATGTACGTCGAGTCGACCGCGACCTATCGCAAGCTGCAGACCACGTTCGAGGGCGATGCCGACGTCTGCCGCTGGCAGGCCGAGATCGTCGTGAACGCGCTCGCCACCGACGAGCCGCGATTGCAGTGGATCGAGACGGAGCGGCTCGTCGAGATCTGGAACAGCGTCGCCGACACGAAGCTCGCAGAGGCCGTGAAAAAGAAGTGCCGCCACGACGCGCGCGACACCCTGATGCAGATGGCGACCGTGTGGCACGACGAGGCCGCGAAGACGAACAAGTCGGAGACGTACGCGCTCGCCGAGCTGGCGTATGCCGCGTTCCTCGAGCACTTTCCCACGGACCCGAGGGCCTACGAGCTCGCGTACTACCACGCCGAGCTCCTGTGGAAGCAGGCGGAGACCGGGTACGGGAGCCGCGACGCGGCGACCCGCAAGGCCGCGCGCGCGAAGTTCCTGGCCGCACACGAGGCGTTCCGGCGCGTGCTCGAGAAGGACCCCAAGGGCAAGTACACGCGCGACGTGGCGTACGCACAGATGCTCGCGCTCAAGAACCACCTCGACTACGACGAGACCGGCACCGGCGGCCTCGGCTGCACGATGAACACCGACGGCGTCTGTGTGTTCCGCGAGGCGCGACGCTCGGCGCGGCCGCGGGCGGACGGCCGCATCGACGTCGCGAAGGAGTTCCCGGCGACCGACTACACCGCCCAGGAGACCGCGATGCTCGCGGCCTACGACACGTACCAGAAGTACGTGAAGGACGAGAAGGACCCCGAGCTGCCCAAGATCATCTACCACCGCGCGAAGCTGATGATGGAGCACAACCGCTTCGCCGACGCGCAGCCGCTCGCGATCGAGCTGGTCACGCGCTTCGACGGCACGATCTACGCGGCGTGGGCCGCCGAGATGCTCGTCGACGCGCTCACGATCGCGTGGGCCGACGCGGCGAGCTCGAACGAGGTGCGCCGCGAGAAGGGCGACGAGCTCGAGGCGTGGGGCAAGAAGCTGGAGAAGACCAAGGCGTGGTCGCACGCCGAGGCCGAGCGCGTGCGCACGCAGGTGCCCACGCTGCTCGCCGCCGTCGCGCAGGGGCGCGCCGAGTCGTACATGAAGGACGGCGAGAACGGCGACCCCAAGGGCTACGTGAAGTGCGCCCAGGAGTACGTCGAGATCTGGAACGCCACGGAGGACCACCCGAAGGGCGACATCCTCCTGTTCAACGCGGCGCGCTGCTACGAGGCGGCCTACCTCGTCGGGCTCGCCGTGAAGATGCGCACCGAGCTCGTCACGCGCTATCCGAAGAGCTCCGTGTACCGGCAGACGTTGCGCGAGCTCGGCGAGAACTACCAGGCCATCGCGTTCTACGGCGAGGCCGCGAAGCGCTACGAGGACTATGCCGCGCAGTTCCCCAAGGACGAGTTCTCCGCGCAGGCGCTGCAGAACGCGTACCTCTTCCGGCTCGGCCGCGGCGAGGACACGGAAGCCGCGAGCGATCTCGACAAGTACGAAGCGATCTATCGCAAGCGCGACGTCGCGCTCGCCGCGAAGATCTTCTGGTCGAAGCACGCGCTCATCGATGCCGACACCGAGCGCCTCGCCCACGCGCGCGCGTACCTGAGCGAGTACGGCAGCAAGGGTGGGGTCGATCGCCAGGTCGTCGCGATGGCGGCCGTCGGCGGGATCCTGTGGCGGCAGTCGTGCTCCCAGCCGCTCCTGTACGACAGCTGCATCGGCATCCAGCGCCGCAAGGCGAACACCGGCGAGGCCAAGCGCAAGCGCGCCGAGGAGCTGCGCGGCCGCACGAGTCGCCGACGCGCGACGCTGCCGAAGTTCTGTGGCACCGAGACACAGGCGCTCGTCACCGTGCACGGGCGCGACTCGAAGAAGGCGAGCGAGGCGATGGCGCAGTTCGAGGCGGTGGCGAAGCTCGCCGCGAGGTCGCCGAAGGTGCCGGCAGACGACACGGAGCGACTCGAGGCCTATCGCAACGCCGTCGGCATGGCGATGGTGTACACGGCCGATCGCAAGTACGAGGAGTACCTCGCGCTCGAGATCCCGAGCGAGCTGTGGTTCGGGGCCGAGCTGCTGGCCTCGCAGAAGGACCACCCCGACGTGCGACTGGCCCGCGAATACGAGCGCGCCGTGAAACGCGAGTCGGAGTCGCGCAAGCGCTTCGTGGACTGGCGCGATCGCAAGGTCGCGCTGGGCAAGGAGCTGCGCGATCGGTACGCGGCCGTGCGCAAGAGCGCGAGCCCGCACTGGATCCTCGCGGCCGCCGCTCGCACGGCGCTCGTGCACCGCAACTACGCCGATCAGCTCTATCGCGCGCCGATCCCCGAGACCATCCGCACCGAGGACGAGAAGGACGCCTACTGCGACGCGCTCGCGCAGATCGCCGACCCGGAGCTGGCGGTCGCCAAGGAGTCGCTGCGCTACTGCCTGGCGCGATCGACGGAGTTCCAGTACTTCAACGAGTTCTCGCGCATGTGCGAGGAGGAGCTGCAGCAGAGCGACGCCGACGAGTTCCCGGCCACGAACGAGCTCTTCGGCACCTCGGCCTACACCGACAGCCGGCTCGACGTGCTCGGGGTGCAGACCGAGCTCGGCGGCGGCAAGTCGCGCGCGACCAAGGCCACCGAGGCGAACTGAGTCGCGCGATTCAAGCGGACCCCGCGGCCGGTCGATGCCCGCCGCGGGAGCCCCCGCCGTGCACGTCGCGACCGTCGTCCGTCTCGCCCTCGCGCTCGCCCTCGCCACCGTCCCGTTCGCGGCCACGCCCGCGCGGGCAGCGAGCTCCGCCGAGGACGACTCGGTGGGGCAGCTCGCGCGGTGGATGTGCGAGACGCTCGTCGATCCCGAGCCGGCGGCTGCCACCGCGCTGCGCGAGCGCATCGCCGCCGGCGTGCCGCCGGGCGCCTTGATGGCGTTCCTCGACGCGTTCCGCACGACGCCGCGCGAGGAGCTCGCATCGACGATGCGCGAGCTCGCCGGCTATCGCCGCGTGGAGGTGCGCGCGCGAGCGTTCGCGGCCTGGGCGGCGCTCGACGGGTTGCAAGCCGATGCCGCCATCGCGCTCGCGGCCGACGACGTCGAGCGCTCGATCCGCAAGCTCGCGGTCGCGCTCGCGCAGCACCACGGTACCGCGAGTGCGGATGCAGTCATCGCGGATCTGCTCACGCGCGACGAAGCCCTGCGTGCGGAGATCGAAGCGGAGTCCCAGCCGATCGTGCCGGAGGAGCCGACGTGAGCCGCCGCCTCGCCCTCGTCGCGCTCGCGCTCGGGCTGTCGAGCGGATGTGCCGGCCGCGGGCTGTCGCCCACGACCGCGGCCCACGGCAGCCTGCGCGCGCACACGGTCGAGGAGCCGACGCGCGCCCGCACGAGCGCGCCGCCGATCGCCGTGCTCGTCGAGGGCACGCGCGTCCGCGCCATCGATCTCGCGCGCGCGAGGACGTTGTGGACGCGTCCGCTCGCGGTCGGCGGCCATCTCGTCGCGAACGACGAGATCGTCGTGGTGCCGACCGTCGACGGGCGCATCGTCGGCATCGAGCGCACGAGCGGCGCCGTGCGCTTCTCCGCGACGCTGCCCGGCGAGGCGCTCACGGGCCTGACCGTGACGCGCCGGTGGATCGTCGCGACCGTGATCGGCGGTCGCAAGGGCGAGCGCGCGCAGGTCGTCGGCTTCGCGACGAGCGACGGACAGCCGCGCTGGCGTCGACGCGCCGACGTACGGCTCGGTGCTCCGCTCGCGATCGGCGACGTGGCGCTCGTGCCGATCGGACGGCAGGTCGCCGCGCTGTCGCTCGGCAGCGGCCGCGAGCTCGCCCGCATCGACACGCCCGTGGCCGGCAAGGGCACCGACGTGCCCGCCTACGAGACGCTGATGCACGAGGGACCGGCGATCGTCGCGGCCTCCGGGCTGCGGTGGACGGCGCTCGGTGCCGTCGGCGCCGCGAGCCGCGAGCACGCGATCGGTCGCACGTACGCGCCGTTCGTCGCGGCCCGAGACGGCATCGACGCAGGGCACGGCGAGGACGAGCGGCTGCGCCTGTGGGTCCGCATGGGGGGCGTGGACACGACGCCGCGCGACGCCGTGTTGCTCGCTCGGCGAGCGGTGATCGGCATGCGACTCGATCGACAAGGCCGACCTGCACGCGCGCGCTGGGTGCATCGCGAGGCCGAAGGCGAGCTCGTCGCGATGGACGTCGGCCGCGAGCGCGTCGTGCTCGTGCGCGAGGACGGGGCGATCGTGCAGCTCGACGCCGAGACGGGTCGCGTCGTCGATCGCATCGCGGGGGGCGACGCGGTCCGGGGTGCGCTCGTGCTCGGCACGCCGAAGGCGTCACGCAGCACGCCCGCCGCGAAGGACGTCGCGAGCGAGCTGCTCGCGCTGCTCGGCGATCCGGATCCGCGGCTGTTGCCGGCCCAGCAGCTCGCGGCCGATCTGCTGTGGCGCGATCCGAGCGCGGAGGTGCGCACGCGCGTGCGCGAGCTCGCCAACGGTGCGATCCGGGGCGACACCACGCCCGCGAGCGTGGCACTGCGCCAACATGCGCTCGCGCTCGTCGCCGAGCCGTGGGGCCGCGAGGAGTCGGGCGAGCGCGACCTCGTGCTCGCGCAGCTGCGCGGCCGGCCCGGCTTCGCGGCCGGCGACGACGGTGCATCCGGGGTGGCCGAGGCGGCGCGCGCGGCGGTGGGCAGCGCCGCTCCCGATGTCGTCGGGGAGCTCGGCGGCTGGCTCCTGCACCCCGGCACCGCGCCGAGCGACCTCGTGGAGATCGTGCGCGCCATCGCCGAGCTCGACGATCCGACCGCGGTCGAGACCGTCGCGACGTTCGTGCAGCGTTACCACGCCGACACGGTCGTGGCCTACGAATCGCCCGCGCTGGTGCTCGCCGCGGAGTGGCTCGCCCACCACGCGGAGACGGGGCAGGGCGCCACCGCTCGCCGCGCCCACGAGGTGCTCGCCGCGCTCGCGGCCGACCCGTTGTGCGAGGCGAACCTGCGTGCCACCATCGCGCGCCGCTTGCGGGCCATGCCCGCGCCGGACCGCGACCGTGGCGACGAACGACCAGCGCTGGTGTCTTCACGTCTGTGACGGGCCGAGCTGCGGCGTGATGCACGAGAGCGAGCGGCTGGTCGAGCTCGCACGGCGCACGATCGACGGCGACGACGCGCTGCGCGGCCGCGTGCTCGTCCGCAACTACACGTGCTTCGGCCGCTGCGACGACGGGCCCAACCTCTTCGTCGAGGCGATCCCGGCGGGCGACGACGGCGACCGCGATCCCGACGGCGACGTGCTCGAGCGCGAGCGCGGCTTCTATCCGGGCAACACCGAGGCGACGATCGTCCGCGTGCTGAAGGAGCACTGCGCCACGGGTGCCCCGGTCGCCGACCTCGTCGACGACTACTAGCCCGGCGGCGTGAACGAGGCGCACGTGCTGACGCCCGCGCCCGTGATGTGCAGCCCGGTGTTCGGGTTCACCGTCGTGAGCCCGCCGCCGTCGTTCTCGTCGAGGTCGAGCCGCGTCACCTTGCTGTTGCCCGAGCCCGGCGTCGTCTCGGTGAAGAAGTAGACGTCGCCGCCCCAGAACGCGAAGGCGAATGCGTTCGTGATGTCGAGGCCCACGAGCGGATACGACTCGACCTCGCTGCCGTCGCCCTTGTCGAGCTGCACGAGGATCGACTCGTTCGTCGCCACGGTGGCGAACGCGTACAGGCGCCCGTCGCCCGTGCCGGTGAGCTCGCCGACCGGCCACTCCGTGGGCCCGAGCACGACCTTGTCGTTCGCGTTCTCGTCCCAGCGCGCGAGCTGGGAGCCGCCGGAGAAGTTCGGGTAGTTGATGTACTGGTCGCTGTTGTACAGGAACAACTCGTCGCAGCTCGAGTCCGCGCCCTTCACCGAGTACCCCATGCCCATGAGGTACCAGCTGCCGTCGCCGACGTAGCCGAGATCCGTGCAGTTGCCGAGGTCGTCGAGCGGCGCGGTGTACATCCAGCCCTCGTAGCCGAGCCCGTTCGTCGCGTAGTAGTTGAGCCACGCGTGGCCGACGCGATCGATCGCCATCGAGTTCGCGACGGCACCGAGCGGCGCGTCGCAGCCGAGCGCACCGATCATCTGGAACTGGTTCGCGGCCGGCGCGTAGAACCATACCGCGGGGTTGTTCGAGTCGAGCACGTAGATGCCGTCGAGCACGTTCTCGCACGGGCACATCCCGCCCTCGGCCCCGTCGTCGCCCTCGCCGCCGCCGCCCACGTCGAAGACGCCGTCGGCGGCATCGTCGTCGCCGCCGTCGTCGTCGTCGCCGTCGTCGTCCTCGTCGAGGTCGATCCCGTCGTCCCCCGTGCCGCCGTCGTCGTCGCCCGGCAGCGTCACGCCCGAGGCGTCGTACGACGTCGCCTCCGGGCGCTCGTCGGCGCACGCAAGAGCGAGCACGATCCATCCCCATCGGCCGGCAACCCGCATCCTCGCAGCATCTCTCCCGGGGCCGCGCTCCACAAGGGGCGACGCGCACGCGATCGCGACACGATTCCGACCGTCGGCGGCCAAGTGCGATCGGACGTCGCCTGTGGAAGGACGCCCCGTCCGTACGCGCGCCTGCGCGATCGTCAGGCTGCGATCGTCGTCACGACCGTGCGAGCAGCTCGAGGCCCGCGCGCACGTGGCGATGGAACGCGTCGATGTCCACGTTCGCGCCGCACACGATCGGCACGACCGTGCGTCCGGCGGCCTGCTCGCGCAGCGGGCCCAGCAGCGCGGCCGTGCTCGCGGCGCCGGCGGGCTCGACCGCCAGCTTCGCGTCGCGGAAGAGGATCGCCATCGCGCGCCGCAGCTCGTCGTCGGACACCTTGACGAGCGCGTCGACGTGCGCGTTGCAGAGCGCGAAGCTGTAGGGCGCCGCATGGGGCGCGCCGAGGCTGTCCGCGATCGTCTGCACCGCCTCGATCGCCATGGGTCGACCGGCGGCGAAGCTGCGGTGCATGCTGTCGGCGCCCTCGGGCTCGACGGCCCACACCTCGCACGGCTTGCCCGCGCGCGCCCGGGCGAGCTTGATCGCGGTCGCGACCCCGGCACACAGGCCGCCGCCGCCGACGGGCACGATCACGGCGTCGACGTCGGGCACGTCTTCGAGGATCTCGAGGCCGAGCGTCGCGCTGCCGAGCGCGGGCAAGGGCCCCTCGAACGGGTGCACGAAGGTGCGGCCCTCGCTCGCGACGATGCGCTCGACCTCGGCGAACGCGGCGTGCACGTTCTCCACCAGTCGGACGTCGCCCCCCAGATCGCGGCACCGCTGCACGCGGGCGGGATCGGCCGAGCGCGGCATCGCGACGACGGCCGTGGTGCCGACGATCGCGGCCGCCCACGCGACCGCGATCGCGTGGTTGCCGGCGCTCACTGCGACGAGCCCACGCGCACGGGCGTCCGGATCGAGCGAGCGCGCCCACAGGAGCGCGCCGCGGACCTTGAAGCTGCCGGTCGTCTGCAGCGCCTCGAGCTTGAGGTGCACCGCGGTGTCGGGCAGCGCCGTCGTGATCGACGGCGCGCGCCAGCGCCACACGGGCGTGTGCAGGACGGCGTCGGCGATCTGCTCGCGCGCGCGGGCGATCGCGTCGAGGGTGATCTCGTCCATGGTCGCCGGCATCGTACCGCCGCGCGGCCGGGCTCGCGCACGAAACCGCTGGAAATGCGCCCGCGTTGGTGGCACCGAGAGGGGGTGTCCATGAAGCTCGCCTTCGTCCCCCTCCTCCTGGGCTCGGCCGTCGCGTGCGGAGGCGACGACGGCGGCACCGGCGACGACACGTCCAGCACGGGCGCGTCGATGTCCGCCACGCTCGCGCCCGAGACGAGCGCGGGTCCGACGAGCAGCGACGGGGGCAGCTCGGGATCGAGCGCCGACACGACGACGAGCACCGGCACGAGCACGGGGGGGTCGACGAGCGCCGACGCGAGCACGGAGACGGGATCGAGCGACGGATCCGGCAGCGACGGCACCACCGGCGACGGGCTCGGCGACTGCTGCATGGCCCACATGGGCCCCGGCTGCACGATCCCCGAGATCCAGGAGTGCGTGTGCATGGTCGACGCGCCGTGCTGCGTCGGCAACTGGGACGGCGTCTGCGTCGGCGACGTCGAGAAGCTCGGCTGCGCCGACTGCACGCCGTGAGCGCGATGGAGCTCGTCCGGCCCACGCCTCCGCCGTTTCCCTGGGCGGGCGACTTCACAACGGTCGGCACCACGGGCACGAACGGCAAGACGTCCACCACGTTCCTGCTGGCACATGCGCTGCGCGGCGGCGGTGCGTCGGCGATCGCGATCACGACGCTCGGCTACTGGATCGACGACGAGTTGCAGACCGATCTGCCGCGCTCGCTCGCGGGCTTCCACGAGGTGTTCCGCCGCGCGCACGCCCGCGGCATCCGGCATGCGGCGGTGGAATGCACGAGCAAGGCGCTCGCCGAGGGCTACGCGAAGCGCTGGCGCTTCGACGTCGGCGTGTTCACGAACCTGTCGCCCGATCACCTGTCGACCCACGGCAGCTGGGAGCACTATCTGGCCGCGAAGGCCCAGCTGTTCGTGCACCTGGGACCGGGACGCACGGCCGTGCTCAACGCCGCCGATCCCCACGCGCTGCTGCTCGATCGCGCGATCCCGGGGGACGTGCGGCGCGTGTGGTTCTGCGCGCCCGGTCGCGGCCCGCGGCTGCACGACGCGGAGCTCGAGGCCGAGGCCGTCGAGGTCGATGCGGACGGCACACGCGTGCGCCTGCGATCGTCCGAGCTCGCGACGCAGCTCGGCGGCGAGCTGCGCGTGCGCATGGTGGGCGAGGTGTTCGGCGAGAACGCGCTGGCTGCCGCCGCCGGGGCGGTCGCCGCGGGGATCCCCGCCGACGCGGTGGCACACGGGCTCGCGAGCTGCCCACCGGTGCCCGGGCGCTTCGAGATCGTGCACCGCGATCCGATCGTCGCGATCGACTACGCACACTCGCCCGACGCGCTCGCGCGCACCTGCGACACCGCGCGCACGCTCGCCCGCGGTCGCGTGATCGTGGTGTTCGGTGCGGGGGGAGAGAGCACGCCCGAGAAACGCCACCCGATGGGCGTCGAGGTCGGCACGCGGGTCGACCTCGCGATCGTCACGAACGACAACCCGCGCCGCGAGGACCCCGACGCGATCGCGGCGATGGTGGAGGCCGGCGTGCGCGAGGGCGGCAGAGCAGCGGTGCGGATCGAGCTCGACCGGGCGCGGGCCATCGAGCTCGCGCTCGCGACCGCGACCGCGGACGACGTCGTGGTCGTCGCGGGCAAGGGCCACGAGGACGGCCAGGTGGTCGGCACGGCGACGCTGCCGTTCTCCGACGCCGCGGCCGTGCGTCGCGCGTTGGGAGTCGAGTGACGGACGCACGCGCGCAGGCCCTCGCGGCGATCGCCGCGCTCGAGGCCGAGCTGCGCGCGACGTTCGGATGGGCCGAGCTCGCGATCGACGTGGAGGCGGTCGACGATCGCATCGTGATGCGCGGCGAGGTGGTCGCGGCGCGCGTGCAGGCGCGCGTCGTCGCAGCCGTCGCGGCGGCGCTGCCGGATCGCGCGATCGACGATCGACTCACGCTCACGCGCGGCGCGACGTGGCACGCGTTGCCGGCCGGACCGACGCCGCTGTTGCGCCGCACCGTCGGACCGCGCGAGCTCGCGACCGAGCTGTTCGCCGCCGATGGACCGGTCGAGCGCATCGCCGACGCGTCCGGGGCGACGCTCGTGCGCGCGCCCGACGGCACGCTCGGCTGGCTCGAGGGCCCGCTCGGCCCCGCCGTCGCCTCGCCGGCGTTCGACGACGCCGCTCCGTTCGATCGCGACGCGCTCGCGCTCGCACCCACGCGCTGGCTCGACGTGCCGTATCGGCTGGGTGGCACGACGGTGCACGGCGTCGACTGCTCGGGGCTCGTGCAGCGCGAGCTCGCGGCGATCGGCATCCGGGTGCCGCGGCACTCCGGCGATCAGTTCGCGATCGCGCCGCGCGAGGGCGAAGGCGACGACGAGCTCGGTGCGCTCGCGTTCGTGTGGGCCGGCGACGAGGCGCCGTGTCACGTCGGGCTCGCGCTCGGCGACGGCCGGGTGATCCACGCGTCGCGCTCGCGCTCACGGGTCGTCGCCGATGCGCGTCGCGATCTGTTCGCCCGCGCGCACCGCATCGCCCACGTGCGTTGGGACGACCTCGTCGCGCTGCAGACCCGCGCTCGCGGGTGCACGAGCCTCGTCGAGGTGCTCGCGCTCGGTCGCGGTTAGGGCTCCACGACGATCGCGGCGCGGCCGCGCACGATGCGGCCGATCACGTGGGCCTGCACGCCGCGGCGCTTCAGCGCGGCGACGGCCTTCGCGAGCCCGGGCTCCGCGATCGCGGCGAGCAGGCCGCCGGACGTCTGCGCGTCCGCGAACAGCAGGTGCGTACGCCCGTCCTGCGCGAGCGCACCGGTGAACTTCACCTGGCGCCGCACCGCATCGAGGTTCGCCCGCGTGCCGCCGGGGAAGACGTCGGCCTCGGCGAGTCGTCGCGCCGCCGGCAGCACGGGAATCGCCGCCGCCTGCAGCCGCGCCCCGACCTTCGAGCCCTCGAGCATCTCCATCAAGTGACCGAAGAGCCCGAACCCGGTCACGTCGGTGACCGCGTGCACGTGTTTCTGCACCGAGGAGAGCGCGAGCGCGGCGCGATCGTTGAGCTGCGCCATCACGGACGTCGCCGCGCGCACGTCCTTCGCGGTCGCGAGCCCGCGCTTGATCGCGGTCGTCACGATGCCGGTGCCGATCGGCTTCGTCAGCACGAGCGCATCGCCCACCTTCGCCCCGACGTTGCGCCAGATCTTGTCGGGCGGCACGAGCCCCACGACGGCGAGCCCGTACTTCGGCTCGGGGTCGTCGATCGTGTGGCCACCGGCGATCATCGCTCCGGCCGCCGCGACGGTGTCGGCGCCGCCCTTCAGGATCCGGCCCACGACGCGGCCGGGCAGCACCTTGGGCGGGTAGGCGAGCAGATTGATCGCCACGAGCGGCTTGCCACCCATCGCGTACACGTCGGACAGCGCGTTCGCGGCGGCGATGCGCCCGTAGTCGTAGGGGTCGTCGACGACCGGTGCGAAGAAGTCCGCCGTCACCACGAGGCCGTGCTTGCCCAAGCGGACCACCGCCGCGTCGTCGCGGGTCTCGGTGCCGACCAGGAGGGCCTTGGCCGCATCGGTGGGGACAGGCAGACGGCGCAGGACCTGCGCCAACTCCGACACGCGGAGCTTGCCTGCTCAACCGGCGGCGCGACTGAGCTCGGTGAGGCGAACGGTCATGGGGCAATGCTTACCACGCCGCGCGCCCGTGATACGCTCGTGCGTGGGTCGGCCGTCGTGCGACGGCGACGGAGGTTCGTGCCATGTCGAGCACCCTCGATCTCGTGTTCACGATCGCGTTGTTCGTCGCCGCCGCGGGCTTCGTCCTCGGCGCGCTGATGGCCGTGTCGGCGAAGAGCGGTCGCAAGTCGATCCGTCCCGCGTCGCTCGTGATGACGCTGTCGCTGCTCGTGTATCTCGTCGGTGGCGTCGCCGGAGCGGCCGTGCGCGTCGAGCTGGGCGGACGCGAAACGACCGCGCCCGCGGACGAGGGGCCGGTCGCGAAGGCGGCGACGCCCGAGCCCGCGGCGGAGCCCGCCGCAGCGCCGGTGGCCGAGCCCACGCCGCCCCCCACGACGCCGCCGCCCGCCCCGACGCCGCCCGCGGTCGCCGAGCCCGTCCCGCCCGTGCCTGCTCCGGCGCCCACCCCCGTCGATGCGAAGGCGGCGACGCCCGAGCCCGTCGCGGCGCCCGAGCCGGAGCCCGAGCCGGAGCCTGCGCCGAAGAAGAAGAAGGACGAGAAGAAGAAGAAAAAGAAGAAGAAGGCCGAGGACGCGGCGGACGTCGCGGACGCCGAGCCGACCGAGCCGGCCGAGCCCAAGCCCGCGGAGGCCAAGCCCGCCGAGCCCAAGCCCGAGGACGATCTCAAGCCGCTCTCGCCGAAGACGACGGATCCGAAGCCGGCCGAGCCCAAGCCGGCCGAGCCCAAGCCGAAGAAGCCCGAGCTGCTCGACACGGGTGAAGAGACGAAGACGCCGAGCGGCTTCGGCGAGGGCAAGTAATCGCTCCGGCGACGGGACGTCGTCACTTCGACGCGGGCGCGTCGGGTGAGAACTCGAACGGATAGGTGACCGCGACGCGGCCACCGCCTTCCGGCGCGGGGAACGACAGGCTCATCATCGACTCGCGCATGCACTCGCCGAGCGCGGGGTGGGTGAGCGTGCTCGAGGGATCGACGCTCGCCTCGTCGACGACGCCGCCGACCTCGTCGTCGCCCGCGATGCCGAACTGCATCACGATCTTGCCGGCGAGCTTCGGGTCGTCCTCGAGCGCGGACTCGTAGCACTCCTTCGCGATCGGCACGAGGTCCTCCTGGATCCGCGCGCGGATGTAGTCCTTGTCGAGCGTGCCCATCTCCTCCGGCGCATCGTCGTCGTCGCGCACCGGCGCCGAGCCGCCGCCGTCGCGCAGACGATCACGCAGCGCGATGCGGATCGACTCGCTGCGCTTCGCGTCGCGCACCGTCTTCGGCGGCGGTGCGCTCGCGGTCGCACCGACCGACGGCTTCGGCGCCGTGGGCGACGCCTCGTCCTTCGCGTCGCCGCGCGAGCGCTTCGCGGGGTCGTCGGCGCCGCGCGAGGGCGGAGCGTGGCCGGGGGCCGGCGCGGGCGCGTCGTCGAGCTTCGGGCGGAACAGCAGCCACCCGACCACGACGATCACGCCGAGGACCGGCAGGGCGAACATGCGGGCATTCGACGACGACACCGCTGCAGTCTAGCGCGCCGCTCAGGGCACGAGCAGGACCTTGCCGAAGCTGCCGCGCGACTGCAGGCGCTCGTGCGCGCGTGCGGCCTCGGCCATCGGCACCTCGGAGTCGATCACGGGATCGATCGCGCCGGTCTGCGCGTGCCCGAGGATCGCGGCCATCGCCTCGTCGAGCGCGGCCGTCTCGTCCCACAGCCGCCCGAGGTTCACGCCGAAGACGCCGCGGTTGTCCTGCATCAGCTTGATCGCGCCGAAGCGCGGCATGCCGATGACGCCGCGGAGCGCCGCCCACAAGCTGCGGCGCTGGCCGGGTGCGAAGCTCGAGATGCCGAACATGAACAGCCGCCCCATCGGGGCCAGCAGATCGTAGCTGCGGTGGAACGACTTGCCGCCGATCGCATCGAGCGCGAGGTCGACCCCGCGCCCGTTCGTCCGCTCGCGCACGAGCGCCGCGAGATCCTCGGTGCTCTCGTCGACGCACGCCGATACGCCGAGCGAGCGCAGCCGCTCGTGCTTGCCCTTCGAGGCCGTGCCGATCACCGTGGCGCCCCGCAGCTTGCACACCTGCAGCGCCGCCTGACCGACGCCGCCGGCCGCCGAGTGCACGAGCACCGTGTGGCGCGCCTGCACGTTGCCGAGCTCGACGAGCAAGAGCCACGCGGTGAGGTAGTTGACCGGGATCGCGGCGGCCTGCGCGAACGACAGCCGCTGCGGGCATGCGAACACCTGGCCTTCCGGCAACGCGACGACGTCGGCGTAGCCTCCGAAGCGACACGCACCGATCACGCGATCACCCGGCTTGCAGCGCACGACGCCCGCACCGACCGCATCGACGACCCCGGACACCTCGTAGCCGACGACGCAGGGCAGAGGCGGCGCGTCCTGGTAGAGCCCGAGCCGCGCCATGATGTCCGCGAAGTTGACCCCGCTCGCGTGCACGCGGATGCGGACCTCGCCGGCCTTCGGCTCGGGATCCGCGGACTCGCGGATCTCGAGCACCTCGGGCCCACCCACGCGTGGGATGAAGATCTGCCGCACGTCAGCCCCTGCCCGGATAGCGCTCGGCGAGCACGTCGAACATCGCGCGCACGCCCATGATCTCGCCGCCGGCCGGACGCCCGGGCCGCGCGGACACGTTCCACGCCATCGTGTCGACGTGCGCCCACTTGCGCTGCTTGCCGACGAACTCGCGCAGGAAGAGCGCTGCCGTGATCGCACCGCCCTCGGACACGCTGCCGACGTTGTTGAGATCCGCGACGGGGCTGTCGAGGTGCTTGCGGTACGGGGCATACAGCGGCATCTGCCACATGGGATCGGCGCATCGTCGACCCGCGGCGACGCACGCGGCCGCGAACGCGTCGTCGGTCGTGAACAACGCGGGCACTTCGGTGCCGAGCGCGACGCGGGCCGCTCCGGTGAGCGTCGCGAAGTCGACGAGCAGCTCGGGATTCTCGGTGTCCGCCTCCGCCAGCGCGTCGCACAGGATGAGGCGCCCCTCGGCGTCGGTGTTGCCGATCTCGACCGTGAGGCCCTTGCGCGTCTTGATGACGTCGCCCGGGCGATACGCGTTGCCCGACACGCTGTTCTCCACCGCGGGCACGAGCACGCGCAGCCGCACGCCCAGCCCGGCCCCCATGACGAACTGCGCGAGGGTGAGCACCGACGCGGCGCCGCCCATGTCCTTCTTCATGAGCCGCATGCCCGACGCGGTCTTCAGATCGAGGCCGCCCGAGTCGAACACGACGCCCTTGCCGACGAGGGTGACCTTCGGCGCCTCGGGGTCGCCCCAGCGCAGGTCGAAGAGCCGCGGCGGGCGCGAGCTCGCGCGTCCGACCGCGTGGATCATCGGGTAGTTCTTCGCGAGCAGGCCCTCGCCGACGACGAGCTCGTGCGTGGCGCCCCAGCGCTTGGCCACGCCGATCGCCGCGTCGCACAGCTCCGCCGGTCCGAGATCGCCGGCCGGCGTGTTCACGAGGTCGCGGCCCAGAGCGATCGCATCGGCCATCGTTTCCACCCGAGTGCGATCGGCACCCCCCGGCCACACGAGCACGACGGCCTTCTGCTTCGACTTCGCCTTGTAGCGCTCGAATCGATAGCGCGCGAGCGCCCACGCGAGCGCGATGTCCGATGCGAGCTCCGCCGGCGGCGCCGGATCGAACGCGTAGCGACCGGCCGGCACGCGCGTCGCGGGCACGGCCCAGTCCCACATGCTCGGATCGTCGCCGAGCCCGACGACGACGTGCGCGATCGATCCGTCCTTGCCGGGCACGAGCGCCAGCTTGCCGCGCTCGTTGGTGAAGCCGTTGGCTGCGAGCCACTTCCGCGTCGCCGCGGAGCGCCCCTTCAGCCACGCGTCGTAGCGTCGACCAGGCAGGGCAGTGATCGGGATCGTCCCGGGATTCGATCGCGCGGCGAAGCCATCCATGTCGGGGGCATCCTACTGCGCGAGGCCGGCGATGTCGTCGGCCAACTGCCTCGATCAATCGAGCTCGTCGACCGTGCAGCCGGACGTCGACCACGCCTCGGCACTCATCAACGTGAAGCCGTACCAGCCGGCCTGCTGGGCCGACAACATGAAGTCGACCTTGCCGAAGCTCTTGCCCGTGTGATCCACGTGGGCCGTGAGCGTGAACCCGTCGGTCGCGACCACGAGATCGCCGACCTTGTCCTCGAGCTTCGCGCGACACACCACCGCGTAGTGCTTGCCCGCCGTGGCCTTCACCCACACCTGCAGCGCACGGGCCGGGTCCGGAGCTGCGGGTCCGGGCGCGCTCTCGCCGGTGCAGCCGACGAGCAGGCACAGGGCCTCCGCGATCCCGGGCGGGAGCGGATACGGCGTGCCGGACGTCTGCGCGGGCACGCCCCAGCTCGCGACGCTCCGCTTCGCATCGACGGCATCCGGCATGAGGAACACGAGCGCTGCGCGACCCGATGCGTCGGGCTTGCGCGGCGAGACGATCGCCCACGCGGCCTCGGGCAGAGCGCCCGCCCCGGCATCGCCCGCCACCGCGTCGCCCCGCTCGATCTTCGTCGGCAGCGTCAACGCGCTCGCATCGATCTTGCCGCGCTGCGGCGTCGGCTTACCGGAGTACGTGCGCGAGACCTTCGGCTTCGTCACCCGCGGTGCGGCGTGGGCCGAGGCGAAGGAGCAGAGCAAGGCAGCGACACAGGCCGCGGTCGGAATCGTCTTCACGCCGGGATCGAGTGGCCGCCGGCGCCGATGTGACGCCGGCTCATGGACACATCGCGCCGCACTCGTCGGCCGCGCCCGCGCACAGCTCGTCCCAGGGCTGCAGGCAGCACACGTAGTCCATGTCGCAGACGCACGCTTCCACGTCGTCGTCGTCGCAGCCGGGGCCGTCGTGGGCGGCGCAGCAGTCTCCGTCGCCACCGATGCCGGGGCACTCGCCGCAGCCGAGGATCACGACCTGCACGGTGCAGACCTCGTCCCACGCGCGCGTGCAGCAGAAATCGTCCATCGCGCAGACGCACGCCTCGATCGCCGCGTCGCCGCATCCGCCGTCGTCCTGCGCCGAGCAGCACGGGCCGCCCGGATTGCCCGTGTCGTCGGTCGTGGACCCGTCGCCCTCGGTCGCGGGCGCCGTGGTGGTGGCGATCGGACCGGTGCTGCCATCGGTTGCCGTCGTCGTCGCGTCGTCGCCCCGCGTCGACGTGTCCGCCGAGGGATCGTCGTCGCCGACCGACGCGTCGGTGGGGTCGCTCGAGTTCGTGAACGTCATCTCCATCGTCGTCAGCGTGAGCGACGAGTTGCTTCCGTGCGTGATCGGAGTGGTGCTGCCGCCGGTGCCGACGTCGGTGTCCGTGCCGGCGCCGTCGTCACCGTCCCCTCCGCCACAGGCGAGCGCGAGCACGAGACAGCCGAGGAGTGGACGGGCGCTGGGCATGCGTCAAGCCGGAGGCGGGGCGCCGCCGCCTTGCAGCACGGCGTACACGTGCCGCCACAGGCCTGCGGCGTCGAAGGGTTTGGGCAAGAGCGAGATGCGCCCGCGCGCGATGAGTCGACGCGTGCGCTCGGAGTCGGCGTGGCCCGACGCGATGATGACGGGCAGGTGGGGGTCGCGGGCGCGCAGCTGCACGATGGTCTGCTCGCCGTCGAGGTTCGGCATGTCGAGATCGACGATCGCGACGTCGAACCGCTCCTGCTCGGCCGCGTGGACTGCGAGCGCATCGACGCCGTCCACCGCCAGCGTCACGCGCAGCCCGAAGCGCTCGAGCATGCGGCGGGCCGTGCTGCGTACGAGCGGCTCGTCGTCGACCACGAGCACGCGGCCCGCGAGCTTGCTCTGCTGGTCGTGCTCCACCGACACCGGCACGGTGTCCTCCACCTCCGCGGCGGGCAGCGTGATGACGAGCCGGCTGCCGACGCCGAGCTCGCTCGTCATCGTGATGTCGCCGCCGTGATCGCGCACGATGCGATACGCCGTGGCGAGGCCCAGGCCCGTGCCTTCGCCCTTCGGCTTGGTCGTGAAGAACGGCTGGAACACCCGCGAGAGGATGGCGTCGTCCATGCCGAGCCCGCTGTCCTCCACGACGATGCGCACGAAGCCGCCCTTGTGCGGGTGCGTGCCCAGGCTCGGTCGCACCGGGCGGGCCTCGACGCGCAGCACGCCGCCGTGCGGCATCGCCTGCTTCGCGTTGATGCAGCCGTTCATCATCACCTGCAGCAGCTGGCTCGCGTCGCCGGCCACGGTGAGATCACCGGCCACGTCGGTGAGGATCTCGAGCGACCGCGGCACGGTGCGGCGCAAGAGCCCGACGACCTCGTGGATCAGCTTGCCGACGTCCACGCTCTCGCGGCTGCGCCGGTGGGGCCGCGAGAACGACATGAGCTGGCTCGTGAGCTCGGCCGCGCGGCGGGCCGCGGTCTCGATCTCGTCGAGGCAGTCCGCGAGCTCGTTGCCGGCGGGCGGGTTGTCCTTGAGGTAGGTGACGTTGCCGAGCACCGTGACGATGAGGTTGTTGAAGTCGTGCGCGATGCCGCCGGCGAGCTGACCGAGCAGGTGGAGCTTCTGCGCCTGCAGCACCTGCTCCTCGTACCGATCGTGGCGCGTGAACAGGAGGATCGTGCCGGTGCCGATCGCGATCTTGTCGCCGGGGCGCAACGGCGACTGCGTGATCCGCTTGCCGTTGAGGTACGTGCCGTTGCGGCTGCCGAGATCTTCCAGCGTGAAGTCGCCGGCCTCGTGGCGGACGATCCGGCTGTGCCGACGCGACACGCCGTCGTCGTGCACGGCGAGCCCCGCCTCCGCATCGCGACCGATGAGCAGCTCGTCGGCGACCGGATAGCGGCGCCCCGCGTCGGGACCGACGAGCACGACGAGCTGCGCCGGCGGCTGCGTCGGACCGTCGCCGTCCGACGCGTGCACGCCCATCGTCATCGTGGACTCGAGCCCGTTGTCGTTGGCGCTCACGCCTTCGTTTCGTCCACGACGACGATCCTACTCGCTCGCGGCCACGACCGCTCTCGCCGGCCACGACCGTCGCCAGTCGCCACGGCCGGCCCCGTCCGCCCCGGCGCGCGACCGCGCGGGATCGCGTCCAGCGATTCCGCGCACTTGGCTGCTGGACGCGCGCGGGCACGACGCTTGCGAACCGAGCCATCGCATGACCGCGATGCCGAGCGCCGAGCTGCAGGACGACGAACGCCGCACGACGTCCGCGGCGGATCGTGCCGATGGACTGGCGCTCGCCCTGGACGAAGCGTGGCGGTGGGCAACGGCCCCATTGTCCGAGGCCGACGTGATCGCGAAGGAGATCGTGGCGCTCGCGGATCGGCTCGAGCTGCCGATGGGCAGCCTGCGCGCGCTCGTGCGGGCGGCGCTCGGCGACGAGGACGGCCTGTTGCCCGAGGACGCCGTGCTCGGCGAGGTGCCCGAGGTGAAGACGGCGCTCGCGCGGCTGCGCGTGGTCGCGCGCGATCTCGACGCGGTGTCGGTGCGCGCGAGGGCGGCGAGCCGCCGTGCGATCGAGCTCGCCCTCGCGGCGCCGCAGCTCGCGCGTCAGGCCGCCCGCGAGGTGTGGCAGGGCGGGCCGTCGCCGGATCGCGACGCGATCCTGCGAAAGCTGGAACAGATGCCGCACGATCTCAAGGCGCGGGCCGAGACGATCCGGGCCGAGGTCGCGCTGCTGCCCGTGCGGGCCGACGGTGCGCGTCGGCGGATCCTCGAGGCGCTGCGCGTCCGCAATCGCCGACTCGCCCGCACCGATCGCCTCATCGCGGTCTGATCACGTCTCGACCACGAGGCGGACGTCGCCGACGCCGAAGACGTCGCCCGATTCGACCACGCGCGCGCGTCGACACGGCTCGCCGTTGCACACGAGCTCGACGTGCGGTGCGGCCGGTCGGATCTGCACGGGCCGCGGTGCGCCGCTCCAGTCGAGGATCGCGGCGACGTCGGGCAAGGGCGCGTCGAAGCGGAGGTCGCAGCTCGGCGCCGACCCGAGCATGCGCCGGCCCGGCACGAGCGCACGCACCTGCGCTGTACCGCCGACGGTCGATACGCGCGCCGCCTCGATCGCTCCGAGGTCGTCGTGGAGGATCGAGCCGAGCTCGCACGCCATCGCGCCCGCCGTCGGCGGTCGCTTGGTCGGATCCTTCGCGAGCGCGCGCTTGAGCAGGTCGAGCAGCGCGTCGGGCAGGCCGGCGCATCCGGGATACCGCGTGATGGGCACCATGCCGCGCATCGCGTGGGCATCGAGCCACGCGATCGGGTTGTCGCGCAGCGCCTCGACGACGGCGCCGATGCGCTGGTTCGGGAACAGCACCGCGTGCCCGGACAGGATCTCGTAGAGGATCGTGGCGAGGCTGTAGACGTCGGACGCGGGCGTGAGCTGATCCGTGACGAGCTGCTCGGGCTGGCAATAGTGCGGCGTGCCGACGACGGTGCGCGCCGCGGTCGCGTTCGTGCCGTACGCCCACGGCACGCCCCACGCACGCGCGAGCCCGAAGTCGAGCAGCTTCACCGTGCCGTCCGGCTGGATGCGGATGTTCGCCGGCTTCACGTCGCGGTGCACGACGCCCTGCGCGTGCGCCTCGGCGAGGCCCATGCACACCTGCAACACGACGCGCAGCGCATCCGCGACGCCCATCGGCTCGTCGAAGTCGTGCCAGTGATCGAGCTGTTGGCCCTCGACGAAATCCATCAAGAGCCAGAAGTGGTCGGCGCCGATGCTGGAGCCGTGCAGGTGCGCGACGTTGGGATTCGACAGCGATCGCAGCACGGCGACCTCGCGGATCGCCCGCTTGATCATGTCCTCGCTCATGTGCGGGTCGTCCGCGATCTTGAGCGCGAGCGGCCGGTCGAATCCGGGCGCGAGCACCTTGTAGACGCGTGCGAACGATCCGGCCCCGAGCTCGCCGAGGATCTCGAACTCCCGGTACGTCGTGCCGGGCTGGAGCGATTCGGAGTGCATGGGGGGCGCGGGACGAGCAGCGTAGCCCCCACGCCGGCCACCGTGCTAGATCGGGCCCTGGTGCCGCTGCACCGATCCATCGATCGAGCCTGGTGCGTGCTCGTGCTCGCGCTCGCGCCGGCGTCGTCGCCTGCGGCTGCCGAAGACGCGAGCGCGCAGACGGAGCGCGCAGCCCCCGAGATGCCGCTGCCGCGCATGCCGGGCATGACGAGGCTATCGAGCTCGGCGCAGTACGACGCGGAGGCGGGCACGTGGAAGCTGAAGGCCGCGTTCCGCGTGAACGCCCACGTGCCGCACGTGCTCGCGTTCTACCGCAAGGCGCTCGCCGACGAGGGACTCGAGGTCGACGAGCCCGAGCCCGAGTCCGACGACGCGCCGCGCGTGCTCGTGGGCAAGAGCGATCGCGTCCACGCGCAGATCGGCATCCGCACGAAGCCGAACGAGCTCGAGACGCGCGTGTGGATCCTGTGGCGCGTGCGCTCGTGAGCGGTCCGCGGGAATGGCGGTGGGCGCCCGGGCGTCGTCGTCCGGTCGTGCGAACGGGTGCCCTCGCGGCCGTCGTGGTGCTCGCGTGCGGGCAACCGGAGGCCTCGGCGCCGCCGCCGGTCGACGCTCCGCTCGCAACCGCGCCGAGCTGCCCCGCCGGTCCCATGCCGAGCGAGCGAGCGCCCGGTGTGACCGCCGAGGCCGAGACGCTGGCGCACTGGATCACGCGCGTGCCCGCGCCGGATGCCGCGCTCGTCGGCGAGCGCGAGCGCGCGCGGCTGCGCGTGCAAGCGGGCGAGATCGCCGGCGGCCCGCGCGATCCGTGGGGGCCGGAGATCACGAGCGCCGGGCTGCTCGATCACGTGCGGGGTCGCATCGTCGCGACGCGGCGGGATCTCGCGGACGGCACGAGCGTGGAGGCCGAGCCCGGTGCGATCGCCCAGGCCGACATCGTCGCGGGCGGGGCCGAGCCCGTCGATCACGCGCGCCTCGTCGTGCGCGAGAGCCAGCTGGCGTGCACGCCGACGCTCGTCGGCATCTACCATCCGCCCGTCGACGAGGCGTTCGATCGCAACCTGTGCACCACGCTGCACCCGGGCGAGCTCGTGCGCGTGCTCGCGAAGGCCGACAAGGGCGAGTGGCTGCTCGTGCACGCGGGCCACACGACGGGTTGGGTGCGGCAGGACGGTCTGTCGAAGCGCGTGTCCGAGGACGATCGCATCGCGTGGCGAGCGGCCCGCGTCGCCCATCCACGTCGCGACGACGTGCGCACCCAGGGCGGCGTGCCCGTGCGACTCGGCGTCGCGCTGCCGGTGCGCGGACAGACGGCCGACGCGATCACCGTGTGGGTCGCGGGCGCGGACGGACCGGTGGAGGACACCGTCGCGTCGTCGGACGTCACGCTCGGGCCCGCCGTGCTCACGCGCCGCGAGCTCTACACGCGCGCGTTCGCGGAGATCGGCGCGCCGTACGGGTGGGGCGGCAAGGACGGCGCGCGCGACTGCTCGCAGTTCCTGCTCGATCTGTTCGCGGGCTTCGGCGTTCCGCTCGGCCGCCACTCGAGCGTGCAAGCGGGGCAGGGCATCGAGACGATCGACGTGGCGGGCTGGAGCGACGCCGACAAGCTCGCGGCGATCGACGCCGCCGCCGAGCGCGGCGTCGTGCTGCTCTACATGCCGGGCCACGTGATGCTCGACGTGGGTCGCGACGGCGAGCGGCGCTTCGCGATCTCGTCGATCGCGGAGTACGTCGTGCCGTGCGAGGGCGGCGGCGAGACGCTGTACCGGCTCGACCGCGTCGCGGTCACGGACCTCGAGCTCGGCCGCGGCAGCGCCCGCGGGGCGTTCGTCGAGCGGATCACCCGGCTCGCGGTCTTCGGTCCGCTGCCCGAGCACTCGCCTGGCTAGGCCTGCAGCCACCCGGCGGGAGGGGCGGGGCACCGCCGCCGTTGGGCTCTACGTGCGCGCGACGTGGCACGCCGATTGCTCGACGGCGGGCAACCGCGACCCGGAGCCCGACCATGCGCCGACTCTCGTCCACCTTCGCTGCCCTCGCCGTGTTCGCCATCGCCGGTTGTGCGCCGGACGGTGTCCGCCAGGCCGAGGACGACGACGACCTCCCCGGTGGCAAGGCCGACGGCCGCGAGGACGCGGACGCGTTCTTCGGCGGCGACACGTTCTACCTCGTGCAGGTGAAGGGCTGGGATCGCGAGCGGATGGCGAACGACAGGCTCGCCGACGAGGTGTGCGCCGGCGATCCAGGCCTCGAGTTCGCGACGGTGACCATCGCGATCGCCGACGCGGCGTCGAACGAGCACTGCCCGTCGTTCGCGCCCGAGGACGTCGTGGTCGAGACCGACGAGTTCTGCCTGCGCACGAGCGGCAACCTCACCAAGGGCACGCCGAAGAGCTCCTACGAGATCACGTTCGAGAACGAGGACGAGCGGCCGGTCGGGCTGAAGACGGTGAACCTCAAGTCGATGTGGAACGACGTCTCGCAGATGCGCGAGTCGATCGCGTGGACCATGTTCGACGAGGCGCACATCGCCGCGGAGCGCCACACGTACGCGAAGCTGTGCATGGATCCGCGGGGCGGCGATGCGCCGAACGTGTACCGCGGCCTCTACTCGATCATCGAGGAGGTCGACAAGGACTTCCTGAAGGCGCGCTTCGGCAAGAACGACGAGGGCAACCTCTACAAGGCGAACTGGGCCGACCTCGGGCCCGCGACGCTCGCGTTCCGCGGCCCCGACGGCACCGACTACTTCGAGGCGGACGACATCGGCGATCGCACGTACGAGCTCGACACGAACGAGGACGACGACGATCCGGCGGAGTTCCAGACCTACGACGACCTCGCGCGCCTCGCCGCGGCGATCGAGGGCGTCGGTCTGGCGGGGGGCGACGAGCGCTTCGACACGCCCGAGTACCGCGCGCAGGTCGAGGCGATCTTCGACGTGCGCGGCTACCTGCGGTGGGCCGCGCTCAACATGCTCATGGGCGCGTGGGACAACTACTGGCGCACGCCGGGCAACTACTACCTCTACAACTCCGGCCACGCCGGCGCGCCCGAGGGCTTCATGGACGCGCCGTTCTTCTACTTCCTGCCCCACGACTACGACAACACGTTCGGGATCGACTACTTCCGCAAGGACTGGCAGCGCGTCGACATCCTCGACTGGGAGGCCGCGACCGCCGGTGCGTTCGAGCCGGGCACGAGCGCGCGCGCCGATCTGCCGCTCGTGCGCAACCTGCTGAAGAACAGCCACTTCCGCGCGTACTACCTCGACTTCATGGAGTTCGCGCTCGACGAGATCTTCACGGAGGCGTTCATCGCCCGTCACATCGGCGACGAGGGCACGGGTGGCGCGTGGGATCGCGTGCGCGCGGCGGCGTTCCTCGAGGCCGATGGTCCCCGGCACGCGCCCCACACGGGCCGGCAGTTCACGAACGATCAGGTGTTCCACAACGGCTTCCGTCACGTCCAGCTGCCCGACAAGCCGACGTCGCAGCTCGCGGCGGGCGAGCAGTTCACGCTCGGCATCCTGCACCACGTGCGGATGCGAGTGGCGAGCGCGCGGGACCAGCTCGCCGAGCTGCGCGAGACGATCCCGCGGGGCTCGAGCGGAGTGACGTTCCCCGAGGCGATCACGAAGCCGCCCCGGCCCTGAGCGCCGGCATGCTAGGAAGCGACGTCCCCATGCGCCGCCCGACCGCCATCGTCCTGCTCGTCGCCGCCGCGTGTGCCGACGGATCCGCGGGCGGCGAGGACGGCGAGGACGGCAGCTCGACCACCGCCCACGCCGACACGATCGTGCCCGAGTCGGACGACGACGGCCCGAGCGACGCCTCGACCACGGCGAGCGACGACGACGACGGTGCGACGACGGCGGTGGACTCGACCGGCGCCGAGACGGGCGAGCCCGACGCCCGGCCGCGCGTCATCCTGCTGATCGGCGACGGCATGGGCCGCGGCCAGCTGCACACCGCCAGCGTGTACGCCCACGGCGAGCCGGGGGCGCTGTTCATGCAGACCCTGCCGGTGCACGGCGAGGTCGTCACCGGCAGCCGCTCGGGCCTCACGGACTCTGCGGCCGCCGCGACGACGATGGCCACCGGCACGAAGACGACCAACGGCCGGATCGGCATGGACGAGGACGCCCAGCCGCTCGTCTCGATCGTCGAGGACGCGAAGGCGCGCGGGCTCGCGACCGGCGTGGTCACGACGGCCTATCTCCCGCACGCGACGCCCGGCGGCTTCACGGCCCACCGCGAGACGCGACACGATCTGCTCGGCATCGCCGACGACCAGGCGCTCGTCGTGCAGCCCGACGTCATGCTCGGCGGCGGCGCTCTCTACTATCTCCCCGCCGGCCCCGACTCGGTGCGCACCGACGACGGCCTGCTCGCGCCGCTGGCCGAGGACGGCTACGCGATCGTCACGACGGCCGCGGAGCTCGACGCGGTGCGGCCCGATGCGGCGCGCGTCGTCGGGTTGTTCGCACCCGAGCACCTCGACTACGTCGTCGACCGCGCGCCGGACACGACGCAGCCGATGCTCGTCGACATGACGCTCGCCGCGCTCGACGTGCTCGATCGCGATCCCGACGGCTTCCTGCTCGTGGTCGAGGGCGCGCGCATCGACATGGCGAGCCACGAGAACGACGTCGAACGCACCATCACCGAGACCATCGCGTTCGACGAGACGATCGAGGCCGTCGCGGGCTGGGCGGCCGCCCACGACGACGTCACGCTCCTCGTCACCGCGGATCACGAGTGTGGCGGGCTCGAGCCCGATCCGGGCGCGACCGAGGGCGTCGTGCCGAACGTGACGTGGCGGTGGGACCAGCACACCAACGCGCGCGTCGACGTGTTCGCGCAGGGACCGGGCACGGAGGTCTTCGCCGACGAGGTGCGCGATCACGCGTGGGTGCACGCGGTGCTCGCGAGCCGCGTGTCCGGCGACGCGTGGGTCGAGCCCGCCCCGCAATTCGCGGCCGACGGACACCTCGCCGAGCTGCACTGGGAAGCGGCCTCGCAGACGCTCGAGAGCTCGTACGGCGTGGGCCACAACGAGATGAACACGCTGTGGCTCGACGCGGACGACACGGGGCTCGCGATCGGCATCGAGGGCCTGTTCAAGCGCGAGCGCAACACCGTGGTCGTGCTCGTCGACGCCGACTTCGGGGCAGCCACCGGCTTCGATGGCCTGCTCGGCAATCTCTCCGATCACGACGGCCGCATCGACGACGCGCTCGCGAACGTCGCGGTGACGCCGTCGGGCATCCCCGGCTTCGGAGCCGATTTCGCGATCGCGTCGTTCGGCACGCTCGAGGCGCGGCGCGAGGATCTGCTGCCCGACGCCGGGCTGCGCGGGCTGCATGCGCCGATCGGACAGCCCGACGATCTCGCGTGGCTCGAGGTCGGGCTCGACTTCGGCGAAGGCGTTCGGATCCCGCAGGGCAGCTCCGGCATCGCCGTGGCGGGCGAGGGCTTCGAGGCGTTCGTGCCGTGGGACGTGCTGTTCCCCGACCTCGATGGCGCGGTGCCGCCCGGGGCGCGCCTCGGCATCGTGGCGCTGCTCGTCAACGACGACGGCAGCGATCTGTCGAACCAGACGCTGCCGCCCTTGCCGGAGGATGCCGCGCCGCCGGGCGCGGGGCCGCTCGCACTGCCCGGAGTGGTCGAGCTCGCCGTCGATGCGGACGAGGACGGTGTCGGTGACGGCGACACTGCACCCGTCGTGCACACACCGTGAGAGGGGGTCAGCGATCGAACGTGCCCGTGAGCTCGCCCATCGCGAGCACGCGGCCGTCGATCTCGCGGTACAGCTGATCGCGCGTCGTGGTGCTCTCGAGATCGGGCGCGTACTCCACCGCGAACACGTGGAACTCGTAGCGATGGGCGTCGTCCGCCTTCGGCGGGCACGGCCCCGTCCAGCCCACGTCGCCGCTGTCGTTGGTGCCCTGGACGATCTCCATGTCGTTCGCCGGGCGGCCCTGGGCGAGCACACGCTCCTCGGCTGCGATGTCCCACGCGACCCAGTGCACCCACGTCTTGCGGGGCGCGTCGGGATCGTCGACGACGAGCGCGAAGCTGGCGGTGCCCTGCGGCACGTTCGACCACGACAAGGGCGGCGACACGTCGGTGCCGTCGCACGTGAACTCGACCGGGATCGCATCGCCGTCTGCGAACGCAGCGCTCGTGAGCGTCATCGGCGGCCCGTACTCGCCGCCCTTCGGAGCCGGCAGCACGACGCCGGCCGCGTCCTCGCTGCCGCCGCATCCGATCCCCAGCACGAGCACGGCGAGCGCGACGCGGGCGGCCTTCGTCATTCGACCGCGAGAGTGTGCCGGTTCCCGCCCTCGCGGGCTAGAGTGGCGTGACGATGCCGAACGTCGAGGCCGCGGTGTTCGTGCCGCAGGGGCGAGGTCGCGCGGCGCTCGCCGAGCTCGACCGCGTCGCGTGGCACGAGCTCGCCCACGCGTACACGGGCGCGGAGGGGTCGTCGCTCTTCTACGACGTGCGGGGCTCGCTCGCCCGGCTCGCCGACGACGACCACGATGCGCCGGGGGCCGCGTTCGGTGCGCTGTTCGGCAACGTCTACCACCAGGGCACGATCTACGAGGTCACCGCCCACGCGGTACCGTTCGTCGCGGCGTTCGCGGCGGGCCCCGAGGTGTGGGTCGGACATGCGCGCGACGCCGCGTGCCTGCTCGGATCGATCGCGATCGCGTCGTCGTTCGAGACCACCGACGGCACGATGTCCGGGTCGTTCGGCGAGGGCGTCGCGGAAGCGACCCGCGCATCGCTGCGCGCGGTCGCGCCGCTCCTCGCCGCGGCGGCCGAGCTGCATGCGCCGCTTCGTCCGCTGGCGGACGCGGTCCGCGATCTCGTGCACGCGAGCCCGCCCCGGCGCGCGCACCTCGACGCCGTCGCGGAGCAGGTCGATGCGGTGCAGGACCTCGATCTCGGCGACCCGCCCTACGTGCCCCCGAAGCTCGGCGGCGACGAGTGGGTCGCGCACGCGAAGTTCGGCGTCGGGCTCGTGCTGCGCCGCGAGGACGACAAGGTGAGAGTGCGCTTCGCCGACGGCAGCGAGCGCGTGCTCGCGTCGCGGTTCGTGACGAAGGCCGAGCCGCCCGGCTGAGATCTCAGCCCCGGTCGTCGCGCTCCGCGAGCGCGCGGGCGTCGCGAGCCCACGCGTTCAGCGTCGCCATCGACTCGGTGCGCTCGGCCGGCGTGCCGTCGACCTCCACCAACAGAGCCTCGAGCAGCTTGCGTGCGCGCTGCAGTCGGCTGCGGATCGTGGGCGCGGGCACGTCGAGCACCTCGGCGATCTCGAACGACGACAGCTGCTCCCAGTAATGCAGCTCCACCGCGATCTGCAGGTCGAGCGGCAGCCGTCGCAGCGCGCGGGCGAGCATGCGGCGATCGTCGCGGCGCTCGAGCAGCTGCGCGGCTCCGGTGGCACCGTCGGGGATCGGATCGCGATCGGGATCGATCACGCCGGCGCTCTTGCGCTGGTCGCGATAATGGACGAGCAGCTCGAGCCGGGCGATGCCGAGCACGAACGCGCGCATCGATCCATCGACGCGAAAGCGTTCGTGGCGCTCGAGCGCGACGAGGAAGCTGCGCTGCGTGAGATCGTCGGCGACGCTCTCGGCGACGCGGGTGCGAAAGAACCGATGCACCGTCGCGAAGTGGCGGCGCACGAGGCTCTCGCCGGCGGCCGCGTCACCGGCGGCCCAGGCAGCGAGCAGCGCAGCATCCGAGGGAGGCTCGATGGCGTGCAGCATAGCAGGCTGCTATGCTCCCGCTCGATCGTGGGTGGCACGATGGGGTGGGTGGACGAACGGCTGGGCGAGCGCGAGGCGGACGACGATCTCGCGACGCGCGTCGCGTTGGCCCGCATGCTGGCGAGCACGTTCGGGCGCACGGAGGCCGTGCGTGTCGGTCGCTACACACTGCAGCGTAGGCTGGGCGCCGGCGGCATGGGCGAGGTGTGGGCCGCCCACGATCCCGAGCTCGCGCGCACGGTCGCGATCAAGCTCTTGCCCCCGGGGTTCCCGCGCTCGCGCTGCGTCGAGGGGCGCGCGCTCGCTCGGCTTCACCACGCGGGGGCCGTCGAGGTGTTCGAGATCGGCGAGGCCGACGGCCGCGTGTTCGTGGTGATGGAGTACGTCGAAGGCACGACGCTGCGCGAGTGGATGGCGACGCCGCGCCCGTGGACCGAGATCGTCGAGGTGATCGGGCGGGTCGGCGATGCGCTCGCCGACAGCCACGCCGGCGGGCTCGTGCACCGCGACATCAAGCCCGACAACGTGATGCTGACGAACGCGGGCGCGATCAAGCTCGTCGATTTCGGCGTGGCGCTGCTCGACGCTCCGGTGACCGCTTCACAGCCGCCCGCGGACGCGCCCACGCGCGACGTGGCGACGACCGATCGGGGGTCGCTCACCGGCACGCTGCGTTACATGGCCCCGGAGCAGCTGCGTGGCGAGCCGGCCACACCGAAGAGCGATCAGTTCGCGCTGTGCGTGCTCGCCTGGGAAGCGCTCGGCGGGACCGCGCCGTTCGGGGGCACGACGATCGCCGAGCGACTCGCCGCGATCGATCGCGGGCCGAGCTGCGCGCTGCCGCCCGCATGTCCCCGGAGCGTGTCCGCGGCGCTGCGGCGCGGGCTGTCGCCGGATCCGGCGGTGCGCTGGCCCGACGTGCGCGCGCTCGTCGATGCGATCCGAGCGCGGCCGCGCGCGCGCCTGCCGGTCGTGCTCATGGGGATCGTGGCCCTCGTGGGCGGCGTGGCGGCGCTCGTGCCCGGGCCCGCGCCGTGCGAGGGCCAGGCGGCGGCGCGGCTGCAGGTCGCCGATCTCGCGGTGGCGGAGCTGCAGCCATACGCCGATGCGTGGCGCGCGACGTACGTCGAGGTCTGCGGCGATCCGACGGCGGCGAGCTTCGACTCGGCGATGGCGTGCCTCGACGAGGGGTTGCAGGCCGCCGTCGCGTTGCAGACGCTCGTGCACGAGGGGCGGATCGAGCCCGATCGAATCGGCGCCGCGGCGCGCCGGATGACACCCGCGTCGGCGTGCTCGCAGTCGCAGAGCGCGGTGGACCGCCTGCCGCCCGAGCAGCGCGACACGTACCTCGCCGCGTTGCGCCGGTTCGCGGAGGTGCGCGCGCTCATGCTCGCCCGCGATCTGCCGGCGGCCGAGCATGCGGTGGACGAGCTGCGCGCGATCGTCTCGACGATCGATGCGCCATCGCTCGCCGCCCAGGTCGAGTACGAGTCCGCGAACATCCGCATCGATTTGCAGGACCATCGCGGCGGGATCGAGCGGCTCGAGCGCGCCCTCGCGTACGCCGAGACGGCCGGCGACGATCCGTCGATCGCCCGCGCGGCGATCCAGTTGATGCGGACGTACGGAGCGGATCTCCGCGACGACGCGACGAGCGAGCGCTATCGGCGGATGGCCGAGGCCGCGCTCTCGCGCTACGAGCCCAATCCCTGGACGCTGAAGATCTTCGCGACGGCGCGCGCCTTGGTGGCGGAGCGGCGGGGCGACTACCCCGCGGCGATCGAGGGGCTGCGCGAGGTGGTCGCACTCCCGCCCATCGACGAGATCGACGACGTCCGTTCCCGCGCGGCGCTCGCGGTGGCGTTGTCGCGCGGCGGACAGCACACCGAAGCGATCGCCGAGGCGCGGCGAGCTGCGGCCGAGATGCGCGCGCTGATCGGCGCCGAGCATCGCGAGATGATCACGATGGCGGCGAACCTCGGTGCGGTCGAGGCGATGGGTGGCGAGCTGGTCGCGGCGGAGCAGACGTTCACCGAGGGGTTGCGGCTCGCGCGGCGCGAGCTGGGCGAACGCCATGCGCTCACGTCGATGCTGCTGCACAACCTCGGCGAGGTGGCGGTGGACCAGGGGCGCCCCGCGGACGGCGTGCCGCGCTTGGCCCAAGCGCTGTCGATCCGCAAGGAGGCGTTCCCGGCCGGGCACCATCACCGACGCGAGACGTTCACGGTGCTCGCGCGTGCGCAGCGAGCCGCGGGCGCGAAGGGCGACGCGATCGCGACGCTCCGCGAATTCGCGAGCGAGCTCGAGAGCGCGCCGTCGGTGGACGCCGGCGAGCTCGCGAACGTACTCGTCGATCTCGCCGAGCTCGAGCACGAGCGCGGTCACGAATCCGAGTCGAGCGCCACGCTGCGCCGCGCGGCCCCCTGGCTCGCGGATCCCGGCGTCGATCCGGCGCTCGTACGGCGCAGCGCTGCGCTCACCGCCCGAGGTCGATGACCGGACGCGCGCTCCCTCGTCGCAGCACGGTCTCTGCAGGCGACACCGCGTTGCGACGGTCGGCGCCCGGCGCGGAGCGGGGAAAAAACCGTCCGGGTCGTGCAACCGGATCGCGCGCTCGCGCGAAGCCACCGGGGAGCCGAGCCATCGGCCGGAGGAGACTCTCACGTGATTCGTCATCCGCATGTCGCGGCGTTGCCGTTGCTCGGCATCGTCGCGCTCGTCGCCTGCACCCTCGAATCCCAGCCGCGCCCGGCGTGGCGAGCCGACGACGGCGGGTTCGTGTCACCGATCCCATTGCCGGTCGAGGACATCGAGGACGACGACTGCGCCGAGCCGGTGATCGACGAGGCGGCCGCGGACGACGTGTACACGGTGAACGGCAAGGACCTCGTCGATCTCGGCATCTTCCACATGCACAAGGGGGTCGAGCACACGGGGCTCGGCGACGCGTGCGAGGAGTGCGAGGCGATCGGCGAGGGACACATCGTGCTCGGCGAAGCGGACTGCCGCGCGGCGGTGGAGGCCGATCATCCGGTGCACGACGAGGCGTGGGGCGACGCGATGCTCGAGCGCTGCGCGAAGGCGGTGCTGTCGTTCGCGGTGTGCCACGACGACCCGGGGGTGGGGACCAACATCGTGCCGGTCGACACGATCATGGAGGACCTCGGGGACGAATCGCGCGTCTGCTACAACTTCGGCGGACCGACGGGCAAGCACGCGGGCCATCAGGCGATGGTGCAGTGGATCCACGCGCTCGATGCATGCGTGCAGATCGATCCGAACCTCCTGTCGGAGGAGTGGAACCCGTGCGCGGTGAAGTTCGGCAAGACCGCGAAGCCGTTCGAGGAGGGCGGTGACGAGCCGCTGTGCGGCTGGATCGACGAGGACGGGTGCGAGGACTGCGGATTCGAGCACCAGCGCTGCTGCGATGACGGGCCGGGCGGCGACGCGTGGTTCTTCGCGTGGCTCGCGTGGCTGTTCCCGGAGATCGATCCGACCACGTCGGGCGGTTGTGATCCGCAGACGGGGCTGTCGTGCATCGAGGGGCGCTGCTGGCCGGAGCCGCCGCCGACGCCCTGCGGCGGGTTGGGTCAGCGCTGCTGCGGCGCCGACGATCTCGAGTGGCAGGCGCGGATGCCCGACTCGGACGGCTGCGATTTCATCGAGGGGCTGACGTGCATCGACGGCACGTGCATCGGGATCTCCGATCCGCCGGACACGGACACGGATGCCGTGCCCGATCCGACCGGCGACACCGATGCGATCGACGAGCCGGATCCGATCGATCACGACGATCAGCCGGTGCCGTGGCCACTGCCGGCGTGAACGGCGAGCGCGTCAGTGTCGCAAGTCCCACGCGCGCGGCTCGGGCCGCGTGCGCGGGACGGCGAAGGCTCCGGGAAAGTCGAGCGTGACGGAAGCATCGAGCGTCGGAATCGTCGACGCGTGCATGCTCGGCTCGGCAATCGGCGCGTAGCCGTAGCCGTCCTCGCCTCCCGCTTCGCCGTAGCCGCCGTCGGAGCCGTAGCCGCCGTCGGAGCCGTATCCGCCGTCGGAGCCGTACCCGCCGTCGGAGCCGTACCCGCCGTCGGAGCCGTAGCCGCCGTCGGAGCCGTACCCGCCGTCGGAGCCGTACCCGCCGTCGGAGCCGTACCCGCCGTCGGAGCCGTACC
>CAYXVR010000026.1:7467-22388 GCA_964468635.1 uncultured Nannocystaceae bacterium | reverse complement strand
CGCCGTCGGAGCCACCTTCGGATCCCGCGCCACCCATGCCCGCGCACTCGACTCCCGCGTCGCACATCGCTCGGCCGGCCTCGAGGAGCTCCGGCTGCGGGGCGCCGTTCGGCTGCGGCCCCTGCATCATCATCATCATCATCATCATGTCGTTCATCTGACCGGCGGCCCCGTCGAGCACCGGCTTCAGATCCGGGAATCCGGGCGGTGCGCCGCGGCTGTCGAAGCAGGTGCCTTCGTCGCGGAACTCGAGCGCGCCGAGCTCGGCGGCGGCATCGCGCCGAAATCGATCGAGCACGACGAGATCGTTCGCATCGAAGTCGTCGCTCGCGATGCGCTCGCTGGGATCGATGACGAGTCGATGCCCCGATCCGACCAGCTCGACGACGAGCGTATCGCCGGCGGTGCCGTGCACCTGCGCGACGATCGCTCCGGACGCGTCGCGCCCGACGACGTCGAGCGCGAGCGGTGCCGACGAGCTCAGCTCCCACGCCTCGATGCCGGTCGCGCTGCGCGTCTCGTCCGACGCGGAGAGATCGAGCCCGACGCCCGGCCCGTCGCCCCGCCCGTCCTCGCGCTCCGCGCTGCACCCCGCGAGCCCGAACGCCCCGATCACGAGCGGCGAGATATAGGTTCGAAATCGCGTCGTCGCCATGTGCACCCCTGCCGACCGCGCTGCGGCCCGGCACGCGGTGGTTCGCGCGAGCGCCTCCCACCCTTACAGCGCGCCCGCACTACTCCGGCTCCTCGTGACCGCCGAGCTTGCGGTAGATCGTCCGGCGGTCGATCCCGAGGATCCGTGCGGCATGCGCCTTGTTGCCGTCGACCCGCGCCAACACGCGCGCGATGTAGGCGTCCTCCACTGCGGCCAGCGTGAGGCCGCGACGTGCTGCCTCGGTCAGGCTGTCGTCGTCCGAGTCCGCCACCACGGACTCGGTACGCACGTCGTCGAGCACGATCGTGTCGTGCTCCGTCAACGCAACGGCGCGCTCGAGGACGTGCGCGAGCTCGCGGACGTTGCCTGGCCAGTCGTACGCGAGCAACCACCGCATCGCCGCAGCCGAAAGCCCGAGTGTCGTCCCGCGCACGCGCTCGCAGATCCGCGGCAGCAGGTGATCCACGAGCGGCTGGATATCCTCCCGCCGCTCACGGAGCGGCGGGATCGCGATGCGGATCACGTTCAGTCGATGGTACAGATCGGAGCGGAAACGGCCGGCACGGACATCCGCTTCCAGCGGCCGGTTCGTCGCGGCGACGAGGCGGGCGTCGGTCTCGATTTCCGAAGTGCCCCCGACCTGCCGAACGCGCTGCGTCTCGAGCACTTGCAGGAGCTTGGCTTGCACGTCGAGCGGCAGCTCGCCGACCTCGTCGAGTAACAGCGTGCCGCCTCGGGCCTCGATGAACAACCCCGATCGGTCCTCGCGCGCGTCCGTGAACGCACCGCGCCGCACGCCGAACAGCTCGGACTCGACGAGCGCTGGCGGAAGAGCGGCACAGTTGATCTGGAGATACCGCCCGCGACCGCTCGCTCGATGGATGAACGCGGCAAGTGCTCCCTTGCCGACCCCACTCTCGCCCGTCAGCAGCACGGTCGATCCGGTCGTCGCGACACGTCGCGCCACGTCGAGGACCCGTCGCATCGCCGGACTGTGGGCCACGGGTCCGCCCGCGCTGTCCTCCGACTCGATGCGTCGACGCAGGCGCACGATCTCCCGACGGAGCTGCCGCTCCTGTAGAGCGCGATCGACGGCGTGGACGAGCACCTCGATCGTGAAGGGCTTGGTCAGGAAGTCGCACGCCCCCGCCCGAATCGCGCTCGTGGCCAGCTCGATGCTGCCGAACGCGGTGATGAGCAGCACGAGCTGCTGGGGCCGACGGGCATGAATCGCCGCCATCAGGTCGGGCCCGCGCATGTCCGGCATCTCGACGTCCGCGATCACGAGGTCGAAACCCGTCTCCCCGATGTGCTCGAGCGCGTCGGAAGCGGAGCTCGATCCGGTGACGGCGAACCCGTCGTCGCCGAGCGCGTCGACGAGATAGTCGACCACCGACGCGTCGTCGTCGACGACCAGGATCCGTGCGCGTCTGGCCGGCGGGTGCTTCACGCGACATCCATGCTCGCCACCGACTCTGCGGCGGCGGTCAGCGGCAAGTCGACCGTGAACCGGCTGCCGCGCCCGATCTCGGAGCTCACCGTGACCGTTCCGCCCAGCTCCTTCACCAGCGTGCTGACGATCGCGAGCCCGAGCCCGGTGCCGCCTTCTCCCGCCCGTGTCGTGAAGAACGGCTCGAACAGGCGCGATTTGAGCTCCGCATCCATTCCGATGCCGTCGTCCTCGACCACGAGCCTGAGGCTCTGCACGGGCGCGGGCATACCGGGCCGCACGAGCGTGCCGTGATCGAGGGTGAGAGTGACGTGACCGCCCTCGGCTACCGCTTGCAGGGCGTTGCGCGCCAGGTTGAGCGCGACTTGCTGCAGTGCATCCGATTCCACACGCGTGGAGCCGAGATCGTTCGCCACGACGAGCCCCAAGCGGACCCGCTTGCGGCGCGCTTCGACCTCGAGCAAGTCGACGACGGACCGCACCGCGGTTCGCGGATCGTCGCGCACCTGTCGCGAGCGACGACGCGCGATGTCCAGCAGCTGTCGGACGATGCGAGTGATCCGCTCCGCTTGCGCGGCGATCAACTCGGCGTCACGTCGGACCTCCGCGGCATCGTCGGGGTGACGCAGCAATCGACGCGCACGGCCGTGCAGAACTTGCAGGGGCGAGCCGATCTCGTGGGCGAGGCCCGCCGACAGCTGTCCGATCGTCACGAGGCGATCGGCGTCCTGCAGCGCGCGTGTGGACCGTCGGTGCGCATCCTGCTCGGCTTCCAGGTTGACGCGGGCGCCTTCGAGATCCGTGAGCATCGAGAGGAAGTCGTGCGTGACACGCCCGATCTCGTCGGTGCGGTTCGCATCCAGCACCGGATGGAAGTCACCGCCGCCGACACGCGCCATCGCGGACGACAAGCGGGCGAGCGGACGACCCACGAGCACTTCGCCGAGCGCGTAGGCGAGCGCACCGACGAGGACCGCGAACACGAGCAGCGTGGCGGTCAGTGTTCCCACTTCCCGACGCAGATCGGCGCGGACGTCGGACAGGGGGCGCACGATGGCGAGGGAACCGACCGCAGTGCCGTCCGCCACGAGGGGAACGACCAGCACGGCCGTCTCGGTGTCGAGGTCGACGCGCGGCCGGTCCCCGGCGAAGCTCGCGAGCGTCGCCGGATCGAACCGGGACGCGGTCGCGATCGCGCCCTCCGATGCGGTGAGCAACGCCCCGTCCGGCGCGAACAGGAGCACATCCACGTCCGCGCGGATGGCCTCGAGCGCCGACACGGTGGCATCGACGTCGTGCGTCTGTCGATCGCGCAGCGCGTTCTCGGACGCGACCCGCATGGCGCGCCCGGTGAGCATCATCTCCTCTTCGACGGCGCGCACGAGATCCCGCCGCTCGAGATCGGCCTGCCACGCCGCCATGGCCCCGAACACGACGAGCGCGAGTGCGCCCACCCCGAGGCTCACTTTGGCCGAGATGCGCATGCGTGTGGCCAGAATGTACTTCGAGAGGCGAAGCGCCACGCCGGCCCGAGCGCTCGCGGGCGCTGCTGGACTCGACGGCCCCGGTTTGCCTTCGCTCCGGTGGGTCGATGCGAGGGGTCACGAGCCGGCATGGCACGGTCGTTGCTGCAGGCGCCGCGCCAATGCGCCGACGGATCCGAGTGTTTCGGTGGTGGGCCGCGCTCGCCGCTGCAGCCTCCGCCTACGGTGCCGCGGGCTCGCCCGCGGCGAAGGCGGCTTCCCTCACGACCGCCGTCGCCCGGCTCGTCGATGGGGAGCGGGTCGCCATACTGCCCGGTGCGCCGAGGCTCGTCGGCGCGGTCGTGCCGTTCGCCGACAGGCGAGGACTCGGGTGACCGCGCTCGACGAGATCTCGGACGACGAGCTGCGTCGAGCTGCAGCGGTGTTGATGCGCGAGATCCGAGAGCCCGACCTCCGAGCTCTCGCGATTGCGGAGCTCGTCCGGTCCGTTCCGACGCGGCGCGGCAACATGGCGGGCTTCGTCATCCCGGTGCTCGCACAGGAACGCCTCCTCGATGGCGTATTCCCCCAGCACGGTTTCGTCTGGCTCGTGCTCGCGAGCTCGTGTGAAGAGCTCGAAGAGGCGCTCCAATTCGCGTGATCCGCAGCCTCGTTCCTGGAGTCCGAAGGGGGTGTGGCGAGAAGTCACCGGCAGGGGCGAAGCGCCACGCCGGCTCTCGGGCCGTCGTGCGCTGCGGGGCTGGACCGCCACGCAAGGCTCCGGGCATGGCGTTTGCTCGGCGGCTGCCGCCATTTGAGAGCTCGAACCATGACTGGCCGCGCCGCGGTCCTGTGCTCGCTCTTGTCCGCCTTCGGTTGCCAAGAGGCGACGCCTTCTGCACCCGAGTCGCAGGAGTTCCCGGTCGGAACCCCGACGCAGGGCGCGACGCTCGTACACGAGTGGGTCGGGACGATCCGCGCGGTCCGTCAGGTCGAGCTGCGCGCCCACCACCGCGGGATGATCGAGGAGCTCGGCGTCGACGAAGGCCAGCCGGTGAAGCGTGGCCAGCTGCTCTTCACCATCAACGCCCGGTTGCTGGAGCAGGAGCGGCTCGAGGCCGAGGCGGCCGTGGCCAGGGCCCACGCAGAACTGAAGGCGGCGCGCGTGGAGGCAACGAACACGCGAATGCTGTTCGACAACCGCGTGCTGTCCGGGCCGCCCCTCGAGCTCGCGGAAGCGAACGTGGACGCGCTCACGGCCCGAGTTCGCGAGGCCAAAGCGGAGGCGGAGCACGCAGCGGTGCGGGTCTCGCTCGCGCGCGTGCACGCACCGTTCGACGGCGTGGTGAACCGACTCCCGCATCGTGAGGGCAGCCTGGTGCTGGAGGAGGATCTGCTCACGACGATTACGGACACGAGCGAGGTGTTCGTCTACTTCCGCGTGTCCGAGCGGGACTACCTCGCGCACGCCTTGGGGGCCGAGACCGATCGACCGCAGCATGTGCAGCTGAAGCTCGCAGACGGCAGGATGTACCCCCACGCCGGCTCCATCGATGCCGTCGAGGGCGAGTTCGACCAGAGCACCGGGAGCATCGCGTTCCGGGCGCGATTTCCCAATCCCGATCAGCTGCTCAAGCAGGGCGCGACGGGGAGAATCGTGATCGAAAGCGCCGACTCCGACGCGGTCGTGATCCCGCAGAGCGCGACCTTCGAGATCCAGGAGCACGTCTACGTCTTCACCGTCGACGATGACGACGTGGTGCACGCCACGCGCGTCATGCCGAGTGCACGCGTCGGTGCCGAGTTCGTGCTCGACAGCGGGCTGTCTCCCGACGACCGCATCGTGCTCGAGGGTGCGCAGCAGCTGCGGGACGGCGCTCGCATCGTTCCGGTGACGAAGAGCACTCCCATCGCACGCGCGGAGGATCCATGAGCTTCACGCGGCGCCCGGTGACCGCCGCGGTCATCGCGATCATCGTCACGCTCCTCGGGTTGCTCGCGCTCTCGGCCCTGCCGATGGCGCTGTTTCCCAGCGTGGCACCGCCCGAGGTGAACGTCACCGTCGAGTACACCGGCGCAAACGCCGAGGTCGTGACCAAGGCGGCCATCGTGCCGCTCGAGCGGGCCATCAACGGCGTACCGGGCATGAAGTACATGAGCAGCGACGCCGGCAACGACGGCGTCGGCGTGGTGCAGGTGCTGTTCGAAACCGGCGTCGACCCCGACGTGGCCGCGATCAACGTGCAGAACCGCGTCAACTCGGTGATGGGCGAGCTGCCGGCCGAGGTCATTCGCAACGGCGTGAAGATCGGCAAGGAAGAGAACGCGATGCTCATGTACCTGAGCATCTTCAGCGAGAACGACGAGCTCGACGAGAAGTTCCTGTACAACTTCGCCGACATCAACGTGCTCGCCGAGCTGAAGCGCATTCCTGGCGTCGGCTATGCGGACATCCTGGGCGCCAAGGAGTACGCCGTCCGCATCTGGCTGCGACCCGACCAGCTGGTCGCCTATGACGTCTCCCCGGAGGAGGTCCTCGTGGCGCTCGACAACGCCAACCTCGAGGCCGCGCCGGGCAAGATCGGGGAGAACAGCGACAAGGGCGCCGTGCCGCTGCAGTACACCGTGAGGTACTCGGGCAAGTTCACCACGCCCGAGCAGTACGGCAACATCCCGATCCGCGCCGGGGCCCACGGCGACATGCTCCGGATCCGCGACGTCGCGACTGTCGAATTCGGGACGACGTACTTCGACGTCGAAGCGAAGTTCAATGGCCGTCCCACCGCGTCGATCATGCTCAAGCAGCTGCCCGGATCGAACGCGAGCGAGGTGATCGCCGACGTCAAGACGCGACTCGCCGAGCTCGAGGAGACCTCGTTCTTGCCGGGCATGGACTATGCCGTCAGCTTCGACGTCAGCCGCTTCCTCGATGCGTCGGTGCGGGAGGTGGTGAAGACCCTGATCGAGGCGTTCGTGCTGGTCGTCGTCGTCGTGTTCCTGTTCCTGCAGGACTGGCGCGCGACGCTGATTCCGGTGTTGGCGGTGCCGATGTCGCTCGTGGGCGCGCTCGCGGTCCTCTACGTGGCTGGATTCTCGCTCAATCTCATCACGCTCTTCGCCCTCGTGCTCGCCATCGGCATCGTGGTCGATGCCGCCATCGTCGTGGTGGAGGCGGTGCACGCCAACCTCGAACACACGGAGCTCGACGTGGGCGCGGCCACCGAGGAGGCGATGAAACAGCTCGGTGGTGCGATCGTCGCCATCACGCTCGTCATGTCGTCGGTGTTCGTGCCCCTCGCGTTCATGAGCGGTCCGTCGGGGGTCTTCTTCCGGCAGTTCGCGGTCACCATGGTCGCGGCCATTCTGCTCTCCGGCGTCGCCGCGCTGACGTTGACGCCCGCACTGTGCGCGGCGTTCTTGCGCCGGCCGCAGTCCGGCCCGAGCGCGCTCGCCCGGGGTTTCAACGCGGTCTACGGCGCGTCCGAGGGGCTGTTCGTACGCATCATCGGCAGGGTCGCGACGCGCCGCATGGTGACGGCCGGGCTGCTCGTCGGATCCTTGGGGGCCGCGACGGTCGTCTCCGGCGACGTCCCGCGCGGCTTCATCCCGGCGGAGGATCAGGGTGTCTTCTACGCCAGCGTGACCACGCCCGCGGGCGCGACGCTGGAGCGCACCAAGGAGGTGGTCGATGCGATCGGCGCGGCCGCGCAGGAGCTCGCGTCGGTCGAGAGCGTGGCCACGCTCTCCGGCACCAACATCCTGTCGGACGGAACGGGGGCCAGCTACGGCACCGTGCTGGTGAACCTCCGCCCGTGGCAGGAGCGATCCGCGTCGGTCGACGACGTCATCACGGAGCTCGAGTCGCGCACGCGCCACCTCAAGGACGCCGACGTCGAGTTCTTCCCGCCGCCCGCCGTTCCTGGCTACGGCAACGCCAGCGGGTTCGAGCTCCGCCTGCTCGACAAGACCGGTGGGGGCGACTTCACACGCATGCAGGAGGTCGTCACGCGGTTCGTCGAAGACCTCCAGGCGCGGCCCGAGATCGCCAGCGCGTTCACGATCTACAACGCGAACTATCCGCAGTACGCCGTCGACATCGACATCGATCGGGCGGCCCAGAAAGGCGTGACGATCGCGGCTGCACTCGGAGCGCTGCAGACGATGCTCGGCAGCGAGTACGCGACGAACTTCATCCGCTTCGGGCAGATGTACAAGGTGATGGTCCAGGCGACGCCCGAGGCCCGCGCGACGCCCGAGGACCTGCTGAAACTGCAGGTGCGCAGCAGCTCGGGCGAGATGGTCCCGCTGTCCGCGTTCGTGCGGCTCGAGAAGACCCACGGCGTCGATCAGACCACGCGCTACAACATGTACCCCTCGGCCGAGCTCAACGGCGAAGGACATCCCGGCACGAGCTCGGGGACCGTGCTGGCGGCCGTGCAGGAGGTCGCGCGTGAGAAGCTGCCGCGCGGCTTTGCCATCGACTGGGCGGGTATCTCGCGGGACGAGGTCAACGCGGGCAACGAAGGCTTGATCATCTTCGGCATCTGCCTGGTGTTCGTGTACCTGGTCCTGTCGGCACAGTACGAGAGCTTCCTGTTGCCGCTGGCCGTGGTGCTGTCGCTACCGCCGGGGGTGTTCGGCGCGTTCGCGTTGCTCTACCTGACGGGCCTCGAGAACAACATCTACGCGCAGATCGCCATGGTCATGCTCATCGGCCTGCTCGGCAAGAATGCGATTTTGGTGGTCGAGTACGCAGAGCAGCGCCGCCGGGAGCTCGGCGATCCGTTCGCGGCGGTGGTGGAGGCATGCCGCCAGCGCATGCGCCCGATCATGATGACGTCGATCGCATTCGTTGCGGGGCTCGTACCGCTCGCCATCGCCACCGGGGCGGGCGCGGCCGGCAATCGCACGATTGGCACCGCCGCGATCGGCGGAATGGTCTTCGGAACCGTCTGGGGCATGCTGCTCGTCCCCGGTCTGTACGTCCTGCTGCGCAGTGGACGACGCCGCGCACTCGCTGCACCCGCCACTCCCCCCGGAGCGCCGACGCAGGAGTCGAACGATGCAGCGCATTGAGACCGTGCGAGCGATCGTCGCAGCGCTCTTCTTGTCGGTACTGCTCGGTTGCAAGCTCGAGGCTTCGACCGTGCCCGAGAAGCCGCTGCCGCCGGGCTTCCGGGTCGCGCGCACCTCGTCGCCATCGGGGCCGTCGACGGGGCGAGTGCCCTGGCGCAGGTACTTCCGTGACCCCCGCCTCGTCGCGCTGATCGACGAGGGTTTGAAGAACAACCTCGATTTGGCGATCGCGATGCAGCGCATCGAACAGGCGCGCGCCAGCGTCGCGATGACGACCGGCGCGATGCTGCCCCGGGTCGATGCGATGCTCGGGGCCAGCGTGCGGAAGTTCGGCCTCTACACCATGGACGGGGCGGGCAACGCGACCACCGACATCACACCCGGGCGGCGGGTGCCCGTGAACCTCGGCGACTTCGCTCTCGGCGTGCAGGCGTCGTGGGAGACCGATGCCTTCGGAAGGCTGCGCAACATGAGGAAGGCCGCGAAAGCGGCCGTGCTCGCGTCGGTCGAAGGTGCCCACATCGTGCGGACGATGCTGGTCGCCGACATCGCGACCGCGTGGTTCGAGCTGCAGGCGCTGGACTACCTCCACGAGGTGCTCGAGCAGAACATCGCCGGTCAGGAGCACGCGCTCGAGATGGTGCGCTTGCAAGTCGCGGCGGGGCGCGCGACGCAGATTGCCGTGCAGCAGTTCGAGGCGCAGCTGACCGAGACGCGCGCACTGCGGGTCGAGGTGGTCCAGCAGACGCAGGAGCAGGAGATCGCTCTCAACCTGCTGCTCGGCCGCGTCCCTGCGCCCATCGACCGGGCCGCGCCGATGACGTTCGAGCGCTTGCCCGAGGTCGCGCAGGGGCTTCCGTCCGAGCTGCTGCAGCTGCGGCCCGACGTGCGTCGGGCCGAGCTCGAGGTCGAGGCCGCCAAGTTCGAGCTCGCGGCCGCGCGGGCCGAGTTCTTTCCGCGCATCAACCTCTCCGCCACGCTCGCGCTGCAGGCGTTCAATCCCGCATACCTCTTCCGCCTCCCCGAATCGCTGGCCTACTCCGTCGCCGCGGGGCTGGTCGCGCCGCTCGTCAACCGCAAGGCGATCCGGGCGAACTTCGAGCGGGCCGACGCCGCACAGCTCGAGGCGATCTACAACTACCAGAAGGTGGTGCTGCAGGCGTTCGCCGACGCCTCCGCGAGCTTGGCGAGACTCGAGGCGACCGACGCGCTCGTGGAACTCGGAAAGACGCGGAAGGCCGCGATGGAGGGGGCGGTCGCCGGCGCGGATCTCATGTACCGCGCCGGCAAAGCCGACTACCTCGAAGTGTTGCTCGCACAGCAGGTGGCGCTCGATGCAGAGATCGACGTCATCGACGCATGGCGCAACCAGCAGCTCGCGTTTGTGCTCGTCTACAAGGCGCTCGGCGGAGGCTGGCGATAGCCAATCGAGGCGAAGATGACGTCCGTCGAGCGGCACTCGAGACTGTTCTGCATGCGTGTCGCATCTCGAGGAGCAGTGCGTCGGCCATGACGATCCCTGCGAGCGTCTCCGACGAAGAGCTCCGGCAGGCCGCAGCGGCACTGATTGCTACCCTGCATGAGCGAGGCACGAGGGAGTCCGCGATGGTGGAGCTGGCGACCGCCGAGCCGGTGCGACGCGGCAGTATGGCGGGCTTCGTCCTTCCCGCGCTCGCCGGACGCGAGCAACTCGACGGCGTGCTTCCAGAGCACGGCTTCGTTTGGCTCGTCCTGGCGAGCTCGTCCGACGAACTCGAACAGGCACTGAGATTCGCGTGACGCCGACGAAAGTGCCCGAGACGGCGACCGACAAACGGGAAGTCTCGTCTCGATGCGGCAACATGGCGCCGACATGCGACCGAGGGCGAGCGCGCGACAACGGCATGCGCGGCCCGTATCCTCGCCATCGACGCCGCACGCCTGTATCGCGAGCGGGGCGTCACCCACGATGCCGACCGAGTCGAAGACGAAAGCAAGGTTTTCAGCATCATGCTCGCCGAGATCCTCATCGTGCTCGCGCTCATCGCCGCCAACGGCGTGTTCTCCGGCGCCGAGATCGCTGTCGTGTCCCAGCGGCGCACTCGCGTGCTCGAGCTCGTCGAACAAGGTCGTCACGGCGCAGCAGCATTGCTCGCGTTGCGCGAGGACGCCGAGCGCTTCCTTGCCACCGTGCAGGTCGGGATCACTGTCGTCGGTGCGACGGCGGCTGCGTTCAGCGGCGCGGCGATCGCCGACCGTCTCGCACCATGGCTGGGGCGCTTCTCGTTGATCGCCCCGTATGCGGAAGAGATCGCATTCGGTTTGGTCGTCGCCTCGGTCGCCTACCTCTCGATCGTGATCGGCGAGCTCGTGCCCAAGTCGCTCGCGCTTCGCGCGAGCGAACGCTACGCGCTCGTGCTCGCGCGCCCGTTGCAGTTGCTGTCGTGGCTCGCGACACCCGTCGTCAAGCTGCTCACCGCGAGCTCGAACGTCCTTCTCCGTCCGTTCGGCGACAAGACGACCTTCACCGAAGCACGCCACTCCACCGCGGAAGTCATGCAGATCGTCGAGGAAGCGATGCAGGCGGGCACCGTGCATCGTGCGGCCGGCGAGATCGCCACCCGAGCGCTCGAGCTGCCCGATCTGACGGTCGCGGACGTCATGATCCCGCGCAAGGATGTCGTGCTCGTCCCGCGCAACGCGACGAGTGAACGGGTGCGGGACATCCTGCTCGAGCACCGCTACTCGCGGCTGCCGGTCTACGAGACGGACGTGGACGAGATCGTCGGGTACATCAGCCTCAAGGACGTCGTCGCGCTCGCGTTGCAGGGCGAGGAGCTCTCGATCGGCTCCATCCTGAGACCACCGTACTTCGTTCCCGAGACGCAGCGAGCAGTCGAGCTACTCCGTGAGATGCGCTCGCGGCGGATCCCATTCGGTGTCGTCGTCGACGAGAGCGGTGCGACGGCAGGCATCGTCACACTCGAGGACGTGTTGGAGGAGCTCGTCGGTGACATCTTCAACGAGCACGCAGGCGCGACGCAGGAGCCGATACGACGGGAAGGGCCCGGGACGTGGCTGCTGTCGGGGAGCGTCCCGGTTCGCGAGGTCAATCGCGATCTGGACGTCGAGCTGCCCGAGGACGGCGACTGGACGACGATGGCCGGCCTCTGCGTCGCGTTCGCCGGCCGCATTCCTGCCGTGGGGGACAGCATCGAGCTGCCGCGCGGCGCCAGGCTCGAGGTGCTCGATGCGTCGCCACGACGCGTACGCAGCCTTCGGCTACGTCTCCGCGAGCCGCGGCTCGGTGAGAATGCGCGTCTGCCTGCGCAAGTGGTCGTCGAGGGGCCCGACGGCACGCGCCGCGAGGGACCGAAGCGCTCGGGCTGAAGCTGCGCGGCAGCCGAATCGTGGCGTGCGGCGGGACGGCGCGCGACCGGCGGGGCTCGCCGGCGGCGACGCGCGTCCGACTGGCAACGAACGGAGCTCCGTCGCACGTGGGCCCCTGCGGTGGCCCCTGGTTTCCCAGGACTCCGTTCCTCGGAGCCGCTTGGCGGACTCGAACCGCCGACCTGCTGATTACGAATCAGAGCTTGCGCTCTGGATGGGTGTTCGCCCGTTCGGATAAGTGATTGAAAGTGCTCGATACATGTGCTCCGATCAACACCGGTGCACACCCGTAAACATGCTCGGCGTGGCCCCCATGTGGCCCCCGCGGCGGAGCCGGAGGACGGCGGGTCTACGACATCCCGCTCTCGACGAGCGCTCAACCAGCGACTCGTCGACAAGCTCCGTGCCGGCGGCGATCGTCTCGAGGTCTGGGATAGCAGCATCGTCGGACTCGGTCTCCGCGTCTACAGCGGCCGCGCCAGCTACGTGCTGCGCTCCAAGCCGAAGGGACGGCCGCGGCAGCGGCAGACCATCGGGGACGCAGCCGTCATGCCGCTGGCGGACGCGCGCGAAGAGGCGAAGCGGATCCTCGCCGAAGCGCGCCTCGGCCTCGCGCCCGGCAAGACGATCACGATCAAGAAGCTCCTCGATCACTTCGAGGAGAACCATCGCACGCGTCGCAAGGGGCGCAAGCCTGGAGACGACCGCGACACCGCTCGCCGCTGCGGCATCGTCCGGCAGCGTTGGGGTGCGCTCGCAGCCTCCGAGCTGACGCACGTCGACGTCGCCAAACTGCTCGCCGAGATCACCGAGCGCGGTGCCACGTACGAGTCGAATCGAATGCGTTCGCTCGTGCGGCTCGTGTGGAACCTGGCGCGTCGTTGGGGGTTCGTTCCTGCTTCGATGGTCAACCCCGCCGAGGGGACCGCCTCGAACCGTGAGAGGGCCCGCGATGTCAGGGCGTTGAAGCCCGCCGAGATGCGACGGCTGATTGGCGCCGCCGACCGCTACCCGAACCCGTGGGCGGGTGGCGCGATCAAGCTCGCTGCGCTGACGGGCTGTCGCATCGGCGAGCTGATCTCGCTGCGCTGGAGTGACGTGGACATCAAGTCGCGCTTCGTGGTGCTCCGCGATCGCAAGGGAGGCGACACGCTCGAGCTTCCGATCAGCTTGGAAGCCGCCGAGGTGCTGCAGAAGCTCCCCCGTCAGCACGGATCGTCCTGGGTGTTCCCGTCCAAGAAGCCGAACCACCATCTCGTCGACCTCGGCAAAGCGTGGTCAACCATCATCAAGGACGCGGAGTTGCCCGAAGGCACGCGCGTCCACGACGTTCGTGCAGCAGTCGCGACGAACGTGGCCGCGGTCAGCGGTCTGAAAGCCGCGAAGGGCGTGCTCGGGCATGCCGATGATCGCACCACGCTGCGCTACGTAAGGCCGGCATCCGATGACGTACGCAAGGCTCTGGACGCCCACGGTCGCGCGGTCGGGCGCCCACGACCCGGAAAGCCGCGGGCATCGTGAGCAAGGCGAGGAGCTCTGGACCACGCGGCAAGCCAGCCGCTCGCCGCAAGCAGCCGGGCCGTTCGACCCCGGCAGCAAAGAGCCGCGCGGGCACGAAGAAGGCGGAGTCGAGATGGGACGCTCTGCGGGAGCGACTCGAGCCGTTGGTGGCCAAAGCACTCGCGGGGGAGAAGGCCGACGCGTCTGCCGATCTCACGGCCGAAGAGCACGCAGTTCTTCTCTATCTCTACTACCGAGCTCTGGGTCAGCGGGAACGAGAAGCGCTTGCCAAGGACATCGACGTTGGGGTTCCACCCGGCCCTCCGATGATCATTCCGCTCGCCGACCGTGACGTGCCCGTCGCTCATCGTGACGATCCGCTACATGCGAAGCTGGCCGCACTGGCAACACTCGTGCATCGAGAGATCGACGGTGCCCTTGCGGCGCTCGGCTGCGATCTCGCTCCTCAACAACGGAAGATCGAGCGGGAATACCACGACGCTTTGGCGCTCCGTGCACAGAACGCGCCGCCGAACGATGAGTCCGCCGCCCAGCTTGCGAGGTTCAAGCGCGACATGCTTCACCAGGTCGTCGGTGGCGAGAATGTGCTTCCGTTCCTGCTCGAAGCGCACGAACGCATCTGGAACATCCGGTACCTCCTCGCGAGGGCGAGGACCCCCGATCTGCTGCAACAGAATGCAAGTGCAGTGATCGGGGCGCTCCAAGAACAACACCCTTGGCGAGAGGTGCTCCGCCAGGTTGCAACTCGTGTCGGACGTCCTTGTGCGAACGTCGACGAGCTCAAGCGGTGGATGCGAGACTTCCTGCCGCTCGAAACCGCGGAGTGGCGCGGACTCGGCGTCGTCGTCGAGCACGACGGAAACTGGTTCGTGACCGTCGACGGCGTGCAGAGCTTCCGACGCAGGTTCGACCGGAGCATGTGCGAGGATGCAGTCGTGTCTCGGGCGCTGGCCCGCGAGGCGCTTCCGAGACCGCGCGTCCCAAAGGCCAAGTAGATCGGGATGTTGCGTCGGTGAGCAGCTTCGCCACCCCCCCGGGGGGTCGGCATGCCCCGGCTAGCGTTGGGACATGCCCGAAGAGCGCACTCCAGACGATGCCGCGCTGTTGACCGTCGACCAGGTCGCGGCGTTGTTCGGCGTCAAGCCGCACACGATCCGCACGTGGCTCTGCCGCCGGGATCCCCGGATCCCGGAGCCGATCCGATGGAACCGCAATTTCGTCAGATTTCGCCGCGGCGATGTCCTGCGGCGCGTCGCGCAGATGCAGAGCGGCGCCATCAAGCCGATCGGCCGACGGCGAGTCACGAAGGGCCGCAGCGATCAGTAGGGGTCGCATGCGCTGGGCGTCTTCACGATTGCAGCGCCACGACGCACCGGCGCGAACGCTT
>CAYXVR010000026.1:0-7457 GCA_964468635.1 uncultured Nannocystaceae bacterium | reverse complement strand
CTTGTCATGGGTCCGGAGGCGGACCACGGCGAGGACCTGGCTGCCGTCGAGGCAGACCGCTCTTGCTTTGACAAGAAAGAGACTCTCAACAAGAAGAGCCCCACGCACTCCTGGGCGTGCATCGACGCACTCCCGGGCGTGCATGGGCGTCGGCACGTTTCAGGGGCGAGGGGCACGGCCCGGCTCGTCGCCTCCTGTCAACCGCACGGGCCTCACGCACAGGGCCGCACTGCTGACGAAGCGGTTGCCCGACATGGAGATGCAAGTGAACAAGAAATCCAAATCTCTCGCCGCCGGCGATCCGAACTCTGACGCACGCGAGCTGGGGTTCGTCGTCGACGAACCCCACGATGACGACGTGCCGAAAGACGATCTCATCGCGGAACAGGACTCGCGCGTCCGCACCCCGGACGGACTTCCCGATCTCGAAGGGCTCTTCGTCGTGGATGCGAACGAGCCGAAGGACTTCATCGAGCACGTTCTGACGTACCCTTTCCGCAAGGTCCCGAAGTCCGACACGTTCTGGCGCGTGCACCCCGAGCATCGAGCCACGGTGCGGATGGTCGAGAGCCAGGACGAGATCGACGGGCACTACGTCGTGCACGAACGGATCTGGAAGGCCGTACCGGAGCTGCGCAGCAAGGCCGCGAAAGCGAAGATCTGCGACCTCTATCTGGCCACGTCGCTCCAAGGCGCGGTGATCGTCTGGTTCGCCCAGCGTCACGACGGTGCCGGCAAGGTGCCGGCGTCGATCGCCACGCGCATCGACGCGATCGAGCGCGCGAAGACCCAGTGGACGCAGGTCTTCTGGGACGGCAGCTCGGGCTACCGGACCCGCACGCCGGTCGACGCTCAAGACGAGCCCACGTGGCCCGACGAGCCGTTCGCCGTCATCGTCCATAAGGCGGTGAAGGACGTGTTCATCGACACGCTCGATCACCCATACGTCAAGAAGATCCGCGGCGAGCGGTGATGCTCCCGACCTTCGACGAGGTCTGGGTGCTCGACACCGAGTATCGCGCGCCGCGAGGCGAAACACCCGAGCCGGTGTGCCTCGCGGCGCGCGAGCTCGTCTCTGGGCGACGCATCGAGCTCTGGCACGACGAGCTCGCCCGCATGACCAGCTCGCCCTTCGATCCTCGCGCACTCGTCGTCAGCTACCAGGCGATGGCCGAGGTGGGCGTCTTTCTGGCGCTCGGCTGGGAGCCGCCGCCCTACGTGTGCTGCTGCTACGCCGAGTTCCGTCGGTGGTGCTCGGGCTGCGTCAGGACAGGGGAGGGCCAGTTCGGCCAAGTCGGTGCGCTGCGGCACTTCGGCCTGCCCGCGATGGAAAGCGCGCACAAGGAGGCGATGCGCGACTTGATCATCGATCGCTCGTGGAACGACATCGACGAGCATCGCTGCCAGATCCAACGATACTGCATGGACGATGTCGACGATCTCGCTCGGCTCTTCGTGACCATGCGTGAGCGCGGCGCGATCGACCTCCCGCGTGCACTGCTGCGCGGGCGATTCCAGTGTGCGGCAGCGGCTGTCGAGCGGCGGGGCTACCCGATCGATGTGGAGTTGTTCAGGCGCATCGTCGAGCGCTGGGAAGATATCGAGCTCGGGCTGATCCGCGAGCGCGACAACCTCGGCGTCTACGACGGCGCAACGTTGGTGCGGGCGCGATGGCTCGCGGCGTGCTCGCGTCTGGGGATCGCCTATCCCTGCATCGACGGCACGCCGATCCTCGAGCGCAAGACTCGGGAGAAGGTGGTCGACGCGAACCCCGTGCTGCGTCCGGTCCATGAGCTGATCGAGACGCTGGGGCAGATGCGAGCGATCGAGCTGCCGATCGGCGGCGACGGTCGCGTCCGCACGCCGGTCATGCCGTTCGGTACCAGCACGGGACGTTGCGCCCCCTCCACCACGAAGAACGTGTTCGGCGCGTCGAGCTGGGTTCGGCGACTGGTCGTGGCGCCGCCGGAGACGGTCGTGTTCCAGTACGATTACGGCAAGCAGGAACCGTGGATCGGCGCGGCGCTGTCCGGCGACGACGCGTTGTTGCACGACCTGCGAACCGGCGACCTCTACCTCGCGTTCGCAATCCGCACGGGCATGGCGCCCGACGGCGCGACGAAGGACACGCACGACGCGGTTCGCAGCAAGGCGAAGTCCTGCGTGCTCGGGATCGGCTACCACATGGGCCCGGAGTCGCTCGCTGCTCGCATCGGCTGCCAAACCGCCGAGGCGCGAGCGATCTTGGCGGCGTTCCGCCGAGCGTACTCGGTGTACTCGGCATGGTGCGACGCGATGGCGCGCACGGCGATGGCCACCGGCGAGATCCAGACGATGCTCGGGTGGCGCCAGGTCGTCTACTCGCACACCCGTTTCCGATCGCTGGTGAACTTTCCACAACAGGCGACCGGCGCCGAGATGCTCCGGCTCGCGACGATCTTCGCCGTCGAGGACGGCTTGCTTCCCGCCGCGCTCGTGCACGACTGCATCGTCTTCGAGGCGCCCATTGGTGCGCTCGACGAGCACATCGCCGGCGCGCGCAAGGCGATGACGGATGCGAGCCGCAGCCTGATCGGGCTCGAGATCCCGCTCGACGGGCAGGCGGTGGTCCCGACCGACATGCTCGCGCGGCTACCTCGTGACGAGAAGGGGCGGCCGTACTTGCTTGCGGCAGGCGAGCGCCTGCCTGCCAGCGATCGACTGCAATCCGGGAAAGGAGGCGACATGTGGTCGACGATCATGAAGCTGCTGGACAGCTGACATCTCTGGACAAGGAACGGAAGCGCTACGAGTTTCTCAAGGGCCCCGTTCCATGGATGTGGTTGCACGCGGCCATGTGCACGCACAGCCATGCAGCGCTCTGTCTCGCGCTCGCGATCTGGCACCAGGCGACCTGCGAGCGCACGCGCACCATCAAGCTGCGTCGTCGCTGGCAGCGCGAGCTCGGCCTCAGCCCAGAGGGCGTACGCGGTGGCCTTCGCCGGCTGCGCGACGCGGGCCTCATCACCGTTCACTTCCGGCCGCGCTGCAGGGCGGAGGTCACGATTCTTCAATGAGCGGACCCCGAAGCCGCGGCAGGCTCGCTTGATCGTAACTACATGATATTATTACAATATCTTGTTCGCTCACTGGGAGGTCCATGAACAGTGGCACGTCGCTGCACGAGCGATCCCAGGCTCGCCGTCGGTTTTCTGCGCGTCAGCAGCCAAGAACAGGGCGAGAGCGGCCTCGGCCTCGAAGGACAGCGGGCGGCCATCGAGTCGTGGGCCGCTCGCGAAGGGGTCGTCGTGGTCGCGTGGTTCGACGAGGTCGGTGTTTCCGGTGGCGCGCCGCTCGACCGTCGTCCCAGGCTGCTGGCGGCGCTCGACGAGCTGCGAGCGCGCAGAGCTGGCCTGCTCGTCGCCGCGAAGCGCGACCGTCTTGCCCGTGACGTCGTCATCGCCGCAGCCATCGAGCGCATCGCCGAGCGTGCCGGTGCTCGGGTCGTGACCACGGACGGCGTGGGTGCGGGCGATGGCCCCGAGGCCGCTCTGCTTCGCACACTCGTGGATGCGTTCGCACAGTACGAGCGAGCGCTCATTCGTTCGCGTACCAAGGTCGCGCTGGCCGCGAAGCGAGCCCGAGGCGAGCGAGCGGGCGCGGTGCCGTTCGGCTTCGAGCTCGATCCCGCCGACGAGGCGCGGCAGCGGCTGCGCGAGTGCCTCACGGAGCGTGACGTCCTTGCCACGATCCGCGAGCTTCGACGTGGTGGCATGACGATCCGAGGGATCGTCCGAGAGCTCGGGCGCCGCGGCGTGCCATGTCGCGGCAAGGAATGGCACGTCGCCACCGTCCACGCGCTGCTACAGCGTTCGGAGTGAACGATCAGTGGCCGAGTGGCCACTCCCGAGCGAGCCGAGCGTGTTGTTGGCGTCGCGCTTTCTTGGATGGCGCCCGGCGGTCCGGTAGGCTCGTCGTCGACAGCGAGCGACGCCGAACGGAGCTGATCCGCGTCGCCAAACGCGTCACGGGTTCGTGTGTCCGTTTACACGCTCGACACCTCGTGCGTCATCAATCTGCTCGACGCGGAAGGCCAGCAGTCTGACCCTGCACTCGTCAGCCTCCTCCGCCTGGGGCTTCAGGGGCGGATCCAGGTCCGCGTGACGGAGATCGTCGAACAGGAAGTTCCGACACCTCGGCTCCACATCCGTGATCGGCTCGCCGCGTTGCCCGTGCACGACGTCGTCGCCCGCGCCGAGGAGCGCGGCAAGCTGGCGGAGGAATACCTCTGCGCGCTCTGGCCGAACAGCAGGGCCGACAGCCGCGCGAAGGAGCACGCACGTCGAGACTGCCTCCATCTCGCGTCGCACAAGATCTGCGGCGGCAGCATCTTCGTGACGCTCGATGCCGATCTCGCGCGACGCTGTCGACTCCGGCAGAAGCAAGTCCCGCTTCAGGTGATGTCGCCGGCCGAGGCGCTCGCGACGATCGGATCGGCGATCCGCGACCGCGAATGGGAACGTTCGCTCGTGGTCCGTGCGGCGCGGCAAGACGATGCCGACGCGCTCGCCGAGCTGATGGCTCCCATCGCACACCTCTACCCGAACTTCGACGCATGGAGAGCGCGCGCTCTCGGCGAGAAGATGTGCTTCGTCGTGGAGCTCGGCGACAAGATCGTCGGGGTCTCGGTGTGGTCGCCGAAGGACAAACGCGTGGTGAAGCTGTCGACGTTCTTCGTGTCGGACGACAGCCGAGGGCAGGGGATCGGCCCGCATCTGCTGTACCACCAGCTCCGGCTCTGGGTGGCAGACCGCTACGCCAAGGTCGTGGTGACTTTGTCGGAACAGATGAAGTACTTGCTGCCGTTCTTCATCGGCTATGGGTTTCGGATCGAGGGGACCTCACCGCGCCGCTACGCGGAAGACGATACCGAGATGGTCCTCGCGAAGCACCTCTACTACCAGACCGTTGACGCGGCTGGCCTCGAGGAGTTCCTGCTTCATCTCGAGCAGCGCTTGTGCAACCCGGCCGGCGATGCGTCGTCATGGTTCATCTCCCCGCGACGCGTGCGGCTGCACCGCGATCCGTCCCGCCGGAGAATCGAGGTGCGAGCCGCCGAGGACGAGACGGAGCTTCTTCGTGCGCTGTCGATTCGGGAGCTCGAGGACCTCGTGTATCCGGCCAGGCTCGGCCTCGCCGACCGGCGCGCGTTCCTCGTGCCGATCCGCCCCACGTGGGCAGATCGCATGTTGCAGCTGCCGGCCGTTCAGCAAGAACTGTTCCAGCGAGAGCCGACGAAGCTGCTGCTGAGGACGGACAACGTCTACTATTGCTCGCCGAGATACGGCCCGGCGGCGCTGACGGGAGAGCACATCCTGTTCTACCTCTCCCAGGTCGACAAGGTGATCGGCGGCGCCGCGCGGGTGCTCGAGTGCGAGATCGCCTCGCCCGACGAGCTCTTCCTCCGCTTCGGAGACCTCGGTATCTACGGGTTGGAGAACATCCGGGAGCACATGGCGAAGAGTGGCGAGCAGAAGGGGTGCGCGATGGCGATGCGCTTCGGGTGGTGGCTTCCGTTTCCCAAGCCCGTCGCGCTCGCGCAGCTGCGGGCGCGTGGACTGGCCCACCCGCAAGCCATCACGGCGATCCCGTTCGCCACGTTCGAGGAGCTGTGCGCGGCAGGAGGGTTGCAGTGGTGAAGATCGTGCTGATGTCCATCCGGCCCGTTTTTGCAGAGCGCCTCCTCGACGGCAGCAAGCGCTACGAGCTCCGCCGAACGCGAGTGCAGCTCTCTGCTGGCGACGTCGTCGTCGTCTACGCGTCGTCGCCCGTGTGCGCGGTGGTCGGGGCCTTCGTCGTGCGTGGCGTCGAGCTCGACAGCCCGTCCGCGATCTGGCGTCGTCACGGCGGAGCACTCGGCATCGAACGCCACGAGTACTGCGACTACTTCGAGGGTGCGGTGCAAGCGTGTGCCATCGCTGTTGGACCTCGCGTGCGCTGCGAGCCGCTCCTGCTGTCCGAGCTCCGCGCCCAGATCCGCGGTTTTCGCCCGCCGCAGAGCTACATGTTCTGCCGCGATCGAGCGTGGTCGCCGTTCGCCGAGATTACGGAACGGGCTCTCGCCTCAGCCTCCTGAAGGAGGAGGCGACGGCCATTGGATCGAGTGGGCTCGCACACGGCACGCCCGAGAAGTGGGGCGACGATTTCCGTGGATCGAAGTGGCCGCGAGCTGCACTCCCTCCCGTCGATTGCATGCCGTCTTGACGCGTAATGACGCGCGGACGACGCGTGGAGTACAGGAGAACGTCATGGCTGCTGCTGATCTCTCGGGCGTCTACACCTACCGAAGTTTCAGGGACATCGATGATCCCTCTGCGGGAGTCGAGAGCCTCCTGTTCGGGCAAGGCGAGCTCACTCTCTTCGTGCGCGGAGACGGCACGCTCTCGGGAACGCTCGCGTTTCCGGCCGACGCGAACGCGGCGCACAAGGTCTTCATGGACCTCACAGGCTCCGTGTCGAACTGGTCTCCGCTGACGATCGCGTTCTCCGGAAAGGGGAGAGAGACGACGGGGATCGCCGATTTCGAGTACGCGTACAAGCTCGAGCTGAACGATCGCTGGCCAGACGCCACGGCGCAGAAGACGACGTTGGTCGGGAGCGTCATCCGGTCCAAGGATCACGGGCAACCTCCAAGCGTGGCCAAAGCGGGCGTTACGGCGAGCGTGATTGCCGTGAAGCGAGACTTCGTCGAGCCGAAGGACGTGCCCGGGGTCGCCATCCTTCCGGAAGCGCTCACCATGCTGGCCTCGAAGGAACATCGACTCCAGCACGCGGTCTGGCACACCCTGCGTGCCGTTTGGTGGGACCCTGCGCTCTCGGACCAGAACCGCACGGACATCGCCGCGAAGGGCTGGGACGTCAAGCGACCTCCGCGTACGAAGCAAGGCTCGCTCGAGCTCGCCAACGGTGCCGGCGAGGACTTCCTCTACATGCACCGCGAAATGATCGGCATGGTGCGCAAGCACTATGAGGCCGCGGGCAAGCCGATGCTCCGCGGCTGGAACGAGCTGCCCGGACCTGCGACGCCCCAAGTCGTGTACACGGAGGTCCCGGATCCAGAGAACCCGGCACTCGTCGTGTTCCGGCGCGACGAGGGAGCGTCCGGCGTGGCGGTGCCCGTCGCGGCCTCCGACTCCGATCGGTGGATCAAGTCGCCCGAGTACTTCAGCGCGGTGATGCGTCCTCTTTCGCTCGTGTTCCGCCAGCCACGGATGCTCGCGTCGTTGTCTCTGGGCGCGTTGGGCAACCTCCTCGAGATGACCATCCACAACGCGATGCACATGCGGTGGGCTTCCGTCGCACGGAATCCGGTGACCGGCGAGCCGCAGTCGCGTGGAGATTTCGACTTCGGCGACGAGTGGAACCCTCTGTGTCAGGTTGCTTGAGACAGCATGCATGACGGAATTCTCTGTAGCGCG
>CAYXVR010000025.1:0-154976 GCA_964468635.1 uncultured Nannocystaceae bacterium | reverse complement strand
GGCACGGAGCAGGGTGTCCGGAAGAACGCTTCGCGTTCTTCCGCACCCTGCTAGCAGGGTCCGATCGTGCCCGATGTCACAGCCGGAAGCCTCGAGGTGAAATCGCGGGCCGCTGTCGCGCGTTCGCGCCGTCGTGCGGGGCTGCCACCGGGTGCTGCCGTTGGTCGTCGCGGTCGGTTGCGGCCACGCCGGAACCCGCGAGTCGACGGGCGGCGTCGGTGACGTTCGAACGCTGCCCGCTTACATCGAGTCCGTCACGCGCTGCGTGACCGCGGAGTCGCGCATCGACGCGAAGGTCGAGATCCTCGACGATCCCGAGGTCGACGCCTTTGCGCGCCCGGGCAACCGTGTCGTGCTGAGCCGAGGGCTGCTCGCCCACATGCGATCGGAGGCGGAGCTCGAGGCGGTCACCGCTCACGAGCTGGCCCACCTGGCGTTGGGCCACGTGCTCGCGGACGAGCCGGAGCCCTCCGACGATCCGGACCTCGGCAGGCTCGCGGAGATCCTCGGCGCGGTCCAGCTCGCCGCACACTCGCGCGCGCAGGAGCGCGACGCCGACGCGAAGGCCGCGCAGTACCTGCAGGCGTGCGGCCGATCGTCGGTCGCGCTGGTGGAGCTCTTCGACGTGCTCGAACGGCTCGACGACGATGACGCCAGTTCCTGGTTCGCCACGCACCCGTCGTTCGAAGAGCGACGAAGCCGACTGCGCGGCCTCGCCCGCGACGTGCCGCGCCGCGACCCCGGTCACGCGCGGTACGTCGAAGCACTCGCGGGCCTCGTCTATGGTGACGATCCCCGCGACGGGTTCGTCGCCCACGGCGCGTACATCGTGCCGGCGCTCGACGTGCGCATCGCTCTGCCGACGACATGGCCGAGCCGCGTCGCCCAGCGGATGCTCGTGAGCCAATCACCGCAGCGAGGCGCGTTCATCGTGATCGCACGGGTGGAGCCCGGTCACGCGCGCGAGCGACTGGAAGCAGCCCTCGCCGCGGGAGGGTTCGAGGGCGGGGAGATCGATCGGATCGAGCTCAGCGCCACGCAGGTGACCCTCGCCGGGTTCTCCCTCGGTTCGTCGGGCGGGATGTTCGTGGAGCTCGAGCGGGAAGAGGCCGCTCTCGTGCTGGTCGGCGTCGCGCCGCGCGAGAACTGGACCGCATTCGCCGAGGAGATCCAGCGCATGATCGAGAGCTTCGGCCCGATCGACGATGCCGGGCTCGCGCAGCCGCAGCCGCGCCGACTCGCGGTCGTTCGGCTCGATCGAGCGTCGACGCTCGCGTCGGTCGTGGACTCCGGACGATCGGCGATCGGCGTCGCGGAGCTCGCACTGCTGAATGCGATCCCGCCCACGGCCACGCTCCCCGGCGGGACCGTGCTCAAGACGGTGATCGCGGCCCCGGACCGACAGCCCTCGCGATAGGCGATCGTCATGCGCACTCTCTGGATCGTTGCGATCGTGCAGGCCCTGTCTGGATGCTCCAGACCGCCACGTACGGAGTGCCCGGTCCCGGCCGAGAGCACCGGTCGAGTGGCGACGCTGATCGGAGTCGCGAGGGGCGGGAAGGGAGGACCGGCCGTGGTCGTCGATGGAACTCCGGTCTACCTCCCCCGCCTGGATGCCTGGCCCGAGGGCTGGATCGGCGAGCAGGTCGTCGTGACCGGAAGGATCGCGACGCGCCCAGGGCTTCCTGCCGACGCCGACGTCGGCGGGATCGTCGGACCGTACTGCGTGGTGCCCCGCGCCTCGTGGCGGCTCCTGAAATGAGGCGAGCTCGCACGATACGAGCGCTCGCGACGGTGATCGGACCCTTCGTGGTCGGATGCGGTGTTGCTCCCCGTCCTGCGCTCGTCTTCGAGTACTCGGCCAGCGACGGCCAGTTCGGCTACGGCATCGAGCTGTACGACGACCGGACGTGGAAGCGATCGGAGCACAGTGGAACCGCCGAGCCGCACGGTCGACTCTCGCGCGGGGCGATGCGGCGGTTCGAAGCACTGCTCCGGCGCGCGCCATTCGTGCTCGAGCCGAGCGAGTGCACGGACGTTCCGCGGGAGTGGGCCGAGCGCGAGGATGCGCCCGGACCTCGGCGCGCGTGGGCGATGATCACGGACGCCGTCGGAAATCGGAGCGTGAGCACGGAAGCGTGCTTCGAGGCGGACGAGCTCACTCGTCGTCTCTCGCCGTGTCTCGGGGCTTTGGTCGATCGGAGCGGCTCCGACGACGCGTGCCTGCCCGAGAACGCTCGAACGCAGGCGGAAGGCGCACGAACTGAATCGGAATCACCCGAACGCCCGCGAAGCGGGCGAAGTCTCGATCGGCACTAGCATCCCGCCGCGCACACGCAGTTGCTGCCCGAGGCGCACGTCGCCTTGCAGCCGGCCTTGCAGCCCTCGACGACGCAGTTCTGGGTGCCGCTGCAATCCATCGTGCAGCTGTCGCCGGGGCACTGCACCGTCGTGTTGCCCGTGCCGCTCGACTTCACGGTGCAGCCGCCGCCCTTGCAGCCGAGCTGCACGTTGCCGGTGGCGTCGCTCGTGACGGTGCACTTGCCGTCGGGGCAGTCGAGGATGCAGTTGCCCATGCCGTGGCACTCGAAGCTGCAGCCGCCGCCCTCGCAGGTCTGCTGGCAGTTGCCGAGGCCGTCGCACTTGCACGTCTCGCCCGTCTTGCACGTCCCCTGCGTGTTGCCGACCTTGCCGATCTTGTCGCACGCGACGACGGCGAGGAACGCGAAGACGAGCGCGGCGAGGATCGAAGCGTGGCGTGGCATCGGCATCGACGATGGCCGGCGACCTCACCGAGTGCAAGGCTATTCCCAGTGCAGCTCGGACACGGGCTCGGCCGCGAAGAAGCGCTTCTTCTCGTCGATGCCCACCTTCGCGGCGGCGACCTTCGTGTCGTGGGTGAAGAACATCCACCCGTCTTCGGCGCGGATGCGCTCGAGCACCTCGCGCTTCTCGTCGATGAGCAGCTCGGGATAGCGGTCGTAGCCCATCGTGATCGGCAGGTGCACCCACGGTGCGCCCGGGATCAGATCGCCCATGAACGTGACCGGTCCGCGCGGGGTCTCCACGCGCGTGAGCAGCAGCCCCGGCGTGTGGCCGTGCGAGCGCGTGAACGACCAGCCGTCGCCGAGCGTCGCGCTGAGATCGCCGTCGGCGATCTCGAGCCGACCGGTCGCCTCGAGCAGCCCCTGCAGCGCCGGGATGAACGACGCGCGATCGCGGGCATGGGGATGCAGGGCGCGATCCCACGCCTCGCGTCCGACGATCCAGCGCGCCTTCTCGAACACCAGCCGCGGCGCCTCGCCCTCGTGCCACGCCGTCAGCGCACCGCCGGCGTGATCGAAGTGCAGGTGCGAGAGCACGACGACGTCGATGTCCGCGGGCGCGAGCCCGATCGCGGCGAGTGACTCGATCAGCACGTGGCGCGACTCGACGACGCCGTACCGCTCGCGCATCGCCGGCTCGAAGAACGCGCCGATGCCGGTCTCGAGCAGGACGGTTCGCCCGCTCGCCTCGCGCACGAGCAGGCACCGGCACGCGAGCGAGATCCGGTTCTGCTCGTCGGGCGGACACCAGCCCGCCCAGACGGCGCGCGGGGCATTGCCGAACATGGCGCCCCCATCGAGGCGCTGGGTGTTGCCCGCGACCGAGTGCAGCTCCACGCGCTCGAATTACCCCACCGCTCGGCCGGCGGCCACTCTCGCTGGTCTTCGGACCGCCACTTGCGCTCGCGCCCCTCGCACGGCAATACGTAGGTCGCCGGGCGGGTTGGTCGCCGCTCCGCAGCATCGAAGAATGAGCATCAGCAAACCGAACCCCAAGGTGGGCATCCTCATGGGCAGCGCGAGCGACTGGTCGACGGTCGAGCACGTTGCCGCCACGCTCGACGAGCTCGGCGTCGCGTACGAAGCGAAGGTGATGAGCGCCCATCGCACGCCCGACGACGTCATCGCGTATGCCGCAGCCGCCGAGGGCCGCGGCCTGCAGGTGATGATCTGCGCCGCCGGCGGAGCCGCGCACCTCGCCGGCGTCGTATCGGCGAAGACGCTCCTGCCCGTGCTCGGCATCCCCATCAAGGCGTGGTCGCTCGACGGGCTCGACTCGCTGCTCTCCACCGTGCAGATGCCCGGTGGAGTGCCGGTGGGCACGCTCGCGATCGGCAAGGCCGGAGCGGTGAACGCAGCGCTGCTCGCCGTCGCGATCATGTCGCGCTCGGATCCCGCGCTGCGCGACCGCTACGCCGCGTGGCGCGAGTCGAGGGCCGAGCTCGTCCGTCAGGCCGAGCTCCCCCCGCGCTAGCGATGGCCGACGTCATCGCGATCATCTTCCTGTTCGGCGTGCTGCCGGTCGGGTTGCCGTTGTCGTTGCGGTGGCTGCGTTACCGGCACGAGCGCCGCATCAAGGAGCTGGAGGCCGGCAGCGGCCACGAGATGAAGGCGCTCGCGGCGGCGAAGAGCGAGCTCGAGGAGCGGGTGCGCAACCTCGAGTCGATCGTGTGCAGCGTCGATTTCGAGCTCAACGCGAAGATCAACCGGCTCGCGAGCCGGCAGATCGCGCTGCCGGACATGCCCGGCACCACCACGAAGTTCGAGCTGGCCGACACGGATCACTTCGCCGCCGCGAAGCTCGTGCCGGGCAAGCGGCTCGGCAATCGGTGGGTGATCGAGCGCGCGATCGGGCAGGGCGGCATGGGTGCGGTGTTCCTCGCGCGCGACGAACAGCTGCGCGAGGACGTGGCGATCAAGGTGATCGGCGGGCTCGCGGCGCTCGATCCCACGGCGACCGATCGGTTGCGCCGCGAGGCGAGCGCGGCCCGGCGCATCAGCCATCCCAACGTCGTGCGGCTGCACGACATCGGCGAGGCCGAGGGGCTCTTGTTCCTGTCGATGGAGTACGTGCCGGGCGGCAGCCTGCGCGATCTGCTGGGCCGCTACGGCGTGATCCAGCCGGCCCAGCTGCGTCCGCTCGCGCTGCAGCTGTGCGAGGGCCTGCACGCGGCGCACATGGCCGGCGTGGTGCACCGCGATCTCAAGCCCGCGAACCTGCTCGTGGATCAACACCAGCGCCTCAAGATCATCGACTTCGGCCTCGCGCGCATGGCCCACCTCGAAGGGATGACCGCGACGAACATGATCGCGGGCACGGTCGAGTACATGGCGCCGGAGCAGATCCGCGGCGGCGTCGTCGACCCGCGCACGGACCTCTACGCCGTGGGTGCGCTACTCTTTCACGCGCTCGTCGGTCGACCGCCGTTCGGCGCCGACAATCCGATCGCCGTCGGTTTCGCCCACTGCAGCGAGCCCGTGCCCATCCCGAGTGTGGCCCGCGTTGGCCTCGATACGTCGTGGGACGGGGTGGTGACCCGCGCACTCGCCAAGGACCCCGGCCAACGCTGGCAGTCGGCGCTGGAACTGCGGGACGCGTTGCCCGTGTGACTCCAGCCCCGGCCCTGATAGACTCGCGAGGCTCGGCTGGTGGTCAGTCGATGCGATGGTTGGGTCGGTTGGGTGGAGGTACTCGGATGAGACGCGGTTCGATCTTGGGTTTCTGGGCGGTGCTGGCGATGGCGTGCAGCGACGATGGCGTGTCGGCGACGAACGACGACTCGAGCTCCGGCTCGCAGGACGACGACGCCGATGACGACGACGACGACGACGACGACGACGACGGCAGCGAGACGAGCGCGAGCGACACCTCGAGCAGCAGTGTCACGGCGGACACCAGCACCGGCACCGCCACCGATCCGACGACGTCGACGGAGAGCTCGAGCGGCGACGGCAGCTCGAGCGGCTCGTCGAGCGGCGACGGCAGCAGCGGCAGCAGCAGCAGCGGGAACGACGACGACAGCTCCACGACGGAGCCGCCGATGGAGTCGTCCACGACGATGAGCGACGACGAGGACGACGATCCGTCGGCGTTCATCATGGATCCCGACTTCGCCACGGGCGAGGAGTGCGACACGTTCGCGCAGGACTGCCCCGACGGCGAGAAGTGCAACGCGTGGGCGAACGACGGCGGCAACAGCTGGAACGCGCTCAACTGCTTCCCGCTCGATCCCTCGCCGGATCAGATCGGCGATGCATGCACCGTCGAGGGTTCCGGCGTGAGCGGCGTCGATTCGTGCGACGTCGGCCTCATGTGCTGGGGCGTCGATACCGAGACGAACATCGGTTACTGCATCGGCTACTGCCAGGGCTCGCCGGCCGATCCGACGTGCCAGGATCCGACGGCGGTGTGCATCTTCACCAACGAGGTGCTCGCGCTCTGCCTGCCGGGCTGCGATCCGATCCTGCAGGACTGCCAGCCCACCGAGGGCTGCTACCCCGTGGGCGACACGTTCGTGTGCGCGCCCGATTCCTCGGGGGACGACGCGGGCGTGTACGGCGATCCGTGCGAGTTCATCAACGTGTGCGATCCGGGGCTGTACTGCGCGACCGCGGAGCTCGTGCCGGACTGCGACGGCTTCAGCGGGTGCTGCACTCCGTTCTGCGATCTGACCGACGGCGCCTTCGTGTGCCCCGGCGCAGGCGACGGACAGGAGTGCGTGCCGTTCTACGCGGAGGGGCTGGCGCCGCCCGGTCTCGAAGACGTCGGCGTGTGCGCCCTGCCCACCTGAGCGCGCGCGGACGAAACAGAACGCACGCCTGTCGTGTCCCATCGCGGCCACCAGCGGGACGCGGCGGGGATGGCAGGCGTGCGGCGCTCGACGGGACCGACGGGGCGCGGTATGACGCGTCCTGTCGTGGGAGCGAGTGCCATGAAACAGCGCATCTTCAAGCTGTTCACCATCGTCGGTGCGATCACCGTTGCTCTGCTCGCACTGACGTGCGTCACGGCGTCGTTGAAGTGCATGACGGGCGACAGCGTGCCACGCAAGGTGGTGCTCGAGCTGCACCTCGAGCGCCCACTGGGCGAGACGGGTGGTGATCCGGTCGCCAAGTTGCTCGGGCGCGAGGCGCCGACGATGCTGTCGATCGTCACGGCGCTCGAGCGCGCGAGCAAGGACGACCGCGTCGTCGGGCTCGTCGCGTACGTCGGCGAGGGCGGCCACGGCATGGCGCGCACGCAGGAGCTGCGCGATGCGATCACGCGATTCCGCGACAGCGGCAAGTTCGCGATCGCGTTCGCGGAGACGTTCGGCGAGCTGTCGCCCGGCAACCAGGGCTACTACCTCGCCACCGCGTTCGACGAGGTGTGGCTGCAGCCCACGGGCGGCGTCGGCCTCACGGGTCTGCGCGCCGAGGCGATGTTCGTGAAGGGTACGCTCGATCTCGTCGAGGTGCAGCCGCGCGGCGATCATCGGCGCGAGTACAAGAATGCGTTCAACATGTTCACGGAGACCGCCTACACCGACGCGCACCGCGAGGCGATGAAGGCGATCATCGACGACATGTTCGGGCAGATGGTCACTGCCATCGCCGAGCGGCGCGGCATGTCGGAGGACGAGGTGCGTGCGCTCGTGGATCGCGGGCCCTTCCTCGGGCCCGAGGCGCTCGAGGCCGAGCTCGTCGATGGGCTCGCGTACCACGACGAGGTGATCGCGAAGGTGAAGGAGAAGGCCGACGGCGCCGAGCTGTTGTACCTGGCCAAGTACCACGAGCGCGCGGGCGGGGCGTGGGACAAGGGCGGCTCGAAGATCGCGCTCGTGTACGGCGTGGGCGGCGTGGCGCGCGGCGAGAGCAGCACCGATCCGCTGATGGGCGATCAGACGATGGGCGCGACCACGGTGGCCGGCGCGTTGCGGGCCGCGATCGCGGACGAGGACGTGAAGGCGATCGTGTTCCGCGTCGACAGCCCCGGCGGATCGGCGGTGGCGTCCGACACGATCTGGCGCGAGGTGGATCGCGCGAAGAAGGCGGGCAAGCCGGTGATCGTGTCGATGGGCAACGTCGCGGGCTCGGGCGGCTACTACGTCGCGTGCTCGGCGAACAAGATCGTCGCGCAGCCGGGCACGATCACGGGCTCCATCGGCGTGCTCGGGGGCAAGCCGGTCACGCAGAAGGCGTGGAACAAGATCGGCGTCACGTGGGATGCGGTCGAGACCTCGAAGAACGCCGCGATGTTCAGCGACCTGACCGACTACGACCCCGAGGAGTGGGCGCGTCTGCAGGCGTGGCTCGACTGGGTGTACGTCGACTTCAAGAAGCGCGTCGGCGAGGGCCGCGGGCTCGACGACGACGCGGTCGAGGCGGTGGCGAAGGGGCGCATCTGGTCGGGCGAGCGCGCGAAGGGGCTCGGGCTCGTCGACGAGCTCGGCGGATTCGCCACCGCGATCGCGCTCGCGAAGTCGGAGGCGGGCATCGACGCGGACGAGGACATCGAGCTCGCCCTGTATCCGCGCGAGCGCGGCTTGGTGGAGCAGTTCCTCGGGCCTGGCCCGGACAGCAGCGAGTCGCAGCCGAAGGGCGCCGAGGTGCGCATCGCGGCGGACATCGAGCGGCTGCGCCCGCTGGTCCGCCAGCTCTCCGTGCTCTCGGATCCCGATCAGGCGGTGCTGTCGATGCAGCCGCTCGAGATCGCGCCCTAAGCCGTCGCGGCCGCGGCCTCGCGGCGGCGCGCGTTCTTCTTCTCGCGCTCGGCCGCCTTCTTCTTCTCGTTCGGGGCGCGACTGCGACTGCGCTGGTCGCTCCACCGCCACGGCTCCGGGCTGCGGGAGACGGACAGCAGGAGCCCGATCGCGCCCATCGCCGCGAGCAGCGACGAGCCGCCGTAGCTGAGCAGCGGCAGCGTGATGCCCTTCGCGGGAATGATCTCGAGCACGACCGCCATGTTCACGAGCGCCTGCAGGCCGAACAGCGCCGAGATGCCGGCGGCGAGGTAGGTGCCGAAGCGATCCTCGGTGGCGCGCGCGATCGCGATGCCGCGCCACACGAGCAGGCCGACGAGGATCATGACGAGCGCGATGCCGGCGAAGCCGAGCTCCTCGCCGATCGTCGCGAGCACGAAGTCGGTGTGGTTCTCGGGCAGGAAGCCCAGCTTCTGGCGCCCGTTGCCGAGCCCGAGGCCCCACGTGCCGCCGGAGCCGATGGCGATGAGCGCCTGCTGCACCTGGTAGCTGTCGCCCGACAGGAACTCCTCGAGCCGGCCGCGGCGATAGTCGACGCCGAGGATCTGGTACCAGACGAGCGGTGCGGCGAGCAGCACGGCCGCGACGACGTACGACAGGCGCGTGCCCGCGACGAACGTCATCACGAGCGTGAGCGCACCGATGAGGATCGTGGTGCCGAGGTCCTTCTCGAGCAGCACGAGCAACATCGTGAGACACGCGACGACCATCACCGGCAGGAAGCCGGTTCGGAACGCGCGCACGCGCTCACCCTGGCGCGCGAGCGTGGCGGCGAGGAAGATGCACAGCGTCACCTTGGCGATCTCGCTCGGCTGCAGGCCGAACGAGCCCCACCGGATCCATCGGCGCGCGCCGTTGATCTCCTGCCCGAGGAACAGCACCGCGACGAGCAGAGCCATCGCCGCGAACATCAGATGGGGCGCGAAGCGCCGCAGCACGCGGTAGTCGATGCGGCTCACCAGGAGCATGATCACGAAGCCGACGCCGAGAAACGCGGCCTGGCGCACGAGGAAGAACTCCCACTGCTTGAAGGTGTGGAAGCCCAGCCACGAGCCGGCGCTGTAGACCATCACGAGGCCGAGCGCGGCGAGGGCACTCGCGGCGAAGAACAGCCACGGGTCCATGGGCCGGCGCGGGCGCCCGTCGTCGACGAAGTCGTCGGATTCGTCGTCGGCGGTGGGCTGCAGCTCGGCGGTCGGCGGCACGCCGCCGAACACAGCATGGCGCGCCGCGGGGCGCCAGAATTCGGCCGAATCAGCCGAGGTCTTTCTTGACCCGCTCTTCCGCGGCCTTGCCGAGCGCGAGCGAGACGCGGGCGATGAGGTCGCGCTCCTCGGGGCCGATGCGCGAGCCCATGCCCAGGAAGCCGCCGCTGGCGGCGGCGACCTTGATGCAGAGATCGACGATCTCGCCGGTGCGATCACCTTCGGCGCCGACGACTTCGCGCAGGAGCACGATGCTCTCCTGCATGAACGCGTCGGCCGGGCGCTCCTCGAGCATCGACTCCATCAGCACCCAGCCGGGCGAGCCGGGCTGGATGCCGCGCGCCTTCAGGATGTCGAGGATGGCGACGCGCTCGCCCTTCTGCACCGATCCATCGGCCCACGCGACGTGCACGAGCGGGAGCAGGTCGAACACGGGTGCCGACTCGCCATCGAAGCCGAGCTCCTTGATCCGCTCGGCGAGCGAGTGGTCCTCGGTGCCCACGCTCTGGGCGATCTTGCGGTGTTCCTCGAGCGCCTTGGCATTGCGCTCGAGCTCGGCGCGCATCTTCTTGCGGGCCTCCGCCTCGGCTGCACGGAAGTAGCGCTCTTCTTCGTCGCTCGGCTCGACTGGCATCGCGCGAATCCTACAGTGAAGGTCGGAGGCGCTCAACGTGCCCCAGAGAACCGCTGGTCGCCTGCGCAGACGACCGATCCACGCGCAGCGTGGTACCTTGGGGTGTGCTGCGCCGCGCATGTGGTTGGCTCGTCGGGCTCGGCATCGCGAGCGTGTCGGCCTCCGCGTGGGCGGCACCGACCTCGGAGGAGCGCGCGTCGCTGCCGAAGAACTCGCCGGATCGCAACACGGGCATCGGGGTGACGCTCGGCGATCCGATGGGCATCTCGCTGAAGCACTTCTTCACGCTGCGTCACTCGATCCAGGCCGAGTTCGCGTGGTTGCCGTTGCATCACGGCTCGGGCGGCGCGTGCCTCGACTATCTGTGGCACTCGAAGGTGCTCGCCTCGAACGGCCAGGTCGACGCGCTCGGCTACATCGGCGGCGGCCTCGGCTTCGGCATCTGGGGACAGACGACGATCGCGGGCTACGACGGCCCCCACTTCGGCGGCGACGCGACCGACGACAAGGTCCACTTCGCGTTGATGGCCCGCCTGCCGGTGCTGGGCCTGACCTTCCACTGGACCGACGTCCCCCTCGACACGGCGCTCGAAGGCGCGTGGTCACCGTTCGTGCTGGAAGTGAAGGACCCCCGCTTCGGCCCCGCGCACGTCAGCATCTCGCTGAAGCTGCGCTACTACTTCTGAGCCAGCGCGTTCACGGCGGTCGCGAACGCTTCGCCGCGGTGGGCGTAGTTCCTGAACTGGTCGTAGCTCGCGCACGCGGGGGCGAGCACGACGGCGTCGCCCGGTCGGGCGAGCGAGCGCGCGACCTCGACGGCCTTTGCCAGCTCGCCGGCGATCACGGCCGGCACCTCGCCCTGTGCGAGCGCGTGGAACTGCTCGGCGGTCTCGCCGATCGTCACGATGGCGCGGCCGCGAGTTCGCAGCAGCTCGCCGAGCGGCGAGAGGTCGTCGCCCTTTCCGCGTCCGCCTGCGATCAGCACGAAGCGCTCCGCGAGGCCGCCGAGGCTCGCGAGCGCGCTCGCGACGTTCGTGGCCTTGCTGTCGTCGTACCACTTCACGCCGTCGAGCTCGCGCACCAGCACCATGCGGTGCGGCAAGCCCCGGAACGACGCGAGGCCCCGCCGGCACGCGTCCGCATCGACGCCGAGATGGCGCGCCGCCGCGATCGCGAACAAGGCATTCGTCGAGTTGTGGCGGCCGGGCAGCTTCAGGAGCGATCGATCGAAGCGCTCGTCGCCGACGACGAGCGTGTGCCCGGGACCCTGGCCCGTGCCGTCGTCGTCGATCCACGCGTCGCGGCGCTTGCCGACCCGACACACTCGAACGCCAGGAGTCGTCGGCACGATCCGCGGCGTGAACGCATCGTCGTCGCCGACGAGCGCGAGCCCGCCCTCGGGCAGCCCTGCGAACACCTTCGCCTTCGTGTCCGCGTACGACTCCATCGAGTCGTAGCGATCGAGGTGGTCGGGCGTCACGTTGAGCACCATGCCCACGTCGCGATGGATCGACGGCGACAGCGTCTCGAGCTGGAAGCTCGAGCACTCGATCACCAGCGAGTCGGGCGCGGTCCTGGCCGCACGCAGCACGTCGCGCAGCAATGCGGAGAGCGGCGTGCCGAGATTGCCGCCGACGAACGGATGCCGTGCGCCCGCCTGGAGCAGCTCGCCGACGAGCGCCGTCACGGTGCTCTTGCCGTTCGTGCCGGTGACGAGCACGGTGGGCAGTCGTCCGAGCTCGATGTCCGCCAGCTCGAGCGCGAGCTCCAGCTCGCCGATGACGCGAGCGCCCGGCGCATGCGCCTGCGCGAGCGCGTGAAAGCGCTCGGGCGGCACGCCCGGACTCAGCACCACGCGCGACACGCCGACGAAGGCTTCGGGTGGCGGAACGTCGACTCCGACGAACGCATCCGCGCCCTCGGGCACCTCGATCGCCGCGTTGCGATCGTAGACCCGCACCTCCTCGCCGAGCTCGCGCAGCATCTCGGCCGCCGCGCGCCCGCTCGCGCCGAGCCCGATGACCAACGCCGTCATCGCAGCTTGAGCGTCGCCAGCGCGACGAGGGCGAGCACGAAGCTGATGATCCAGAAGCGCACGATCACCTTCGGTTCGGCCCACCCCTTCTCCTCGAAGTGGTGGTGGATCGGGGCCATCTTGAACACGCGCTTGCCCGTGAGCTTGAACGACGTCACCTGCACGATCACGCTCACCGCCTCGAGCACGAAGATGCCGCCGACGATCACGAGCGTCAGCTCGTTCTTCGACGCGATCGCCAGGAAACCCAGCCCCGCGCCGAGTGGCAGCGAGCCCACGTCGCCCATGAACACGCTCGCGGGGTACGTGTTGTACCAGAGGAAGCCGATGCCGGCGCCTATCATCGCCCCGCAGTAGATCGACAGCTCACCCACCATCGGGATGTGCGGGATGTGCAGGTACTTCGCGATGTCGAAGTCGACGTTCAGGATCGTGCCCGCCGCATACGTGAGCACGAGGAACGTCGCCGCCGAGATGATCACCGGACCGATCGCGAGCCCGTCCAGCCCGTCGGTGAGGTTCACCGCATTCGACGTGCCGACGATCACCCAGATCGCGAGCGCGAAGTACAGCCACGCATCGAGCGTGATCTCGTACTCGTAGAAGTCGAGGAACGGCACCGCGAGTCGATAGCGGATCGCGGCGGGCATGATTCCGCCTTCGTACATGTAGCCGACGACGCACGCTGCGATCGTCAGCTGGGCGAGCATCTTCACCTTCGCCGGCATGCCGCCCGAGTGCTTGCGGCGCACCTTCATGAAGTCGTCGACGAACCCGATCACGCCGAAGCCCGCGGTCGTGAGCCCGACGAGCAGCACGTACGGGTTGCGCATGTCGGCCCACAGCACCGTGGGGATGATCAGCGTGAAGAGGATCAGGCTGCCGCCCATCGTCGGCGTGCCGCGCTTGACGAGGTGCGTCTTCGGTCCGTCGTCGCGCACGACCTGCCCGAGCTGGATCCGCTGCAACGTGCGGATGAACCACGGGTAGAGAACGAGCGACAGGATCAGCGCGGTGAGTGTGGCCGCGATGATCCGCGTCGACGTGTAGCGCAGGACGTTCAGCCAACTGAGCGCGGCGAACTGAGCGCTGAGAGGGTAGAGAAGGGTGTAGAGCACGAGACCGGACCGCGGAGCGCGCAGTCCAAACGCCGCGCCCTGCCGGATAAGTCCTGGCACGACCTCACGGCCCGGCGCAAGAACGCCGACCGAACCCGGGGCGAAAGCGCCTCAATGAAGCCAGTCGCGCCACGCGGCGGGGACGTGCTCCTCGCCGAGCTGCAGGAGCCGCGGCGCGAGCCAGTTCGGCTTCTGCGGGGTCGTGCGCAGCTTGAGCCCGGCCTGCTCGGGCGTGTCACGGCCCTTGCGGCGATTGCAGGCCACGCACGCGGTCACGACGTTGCGCCACGTGGTCTTGCCGCCGCGACTGCGCGGCACGACGTGATCGAGGGTGAGATCCCGCGGACCGCACCGCACGCCGCAGTACTGGCAGCGATGCGCGTCGCGCAGGTAGACGTTCTCCCGAGAGAAGCGCACGTGCAACGGACGCGCGATGACCTTGCGAAGCAGACGAACGACCGCGGGCACCGGATACGAGCGCGAGATCGTGAGCACCGCCCACTCGTGCTCGCGCAGCACCTCGACCTTCCCGACGAAATGCATGCACAGCGCCCGTTGCCACGGGATGACCTTGACGGGTTGATAACCTTGGTCGAGTAATAAGGTGTCGCGGACGCTCATGGCTCCCCGAGAAGCGGGCCCACGCTAACTTAGCATGCCGCCCTCGTGGCGCGCACCTCCGCCCTCCGCCCGGTTCAGGGGCGGTCTCGCCCGCGCGCGCTCGAAGCGATTGCACCCGATTGCGCTGGGCCGGTCGCTTCATCTATGACGTCGTCGCGCGCATGCGGATCGCCGCCGACGACCTCGCTTCACTCGCCGACGGACGCCTCGTTCGGCGCGGAAGCCGCGACACGATCGACGGTGCGTTCATCGACAGTCGCTCGCCGCGACCGGGTGGGTTGTTCGTGCCGATCATCGCTGCGCGCGACGGTCACGATTTCCTCGGTGCCGCGATCGCCGGAGGTGCGGCTGCCGTGCTCGTGCAGCGCGGACGACCGGCGCCCTCGGGCGACGTCACGGTCGTCGAGGTGGACGACACGTTGGCCGCACTGTCGCGGCTCGCCACGCACAGCCGCACGCGCGTGCACGGGCCCGTCGTGGCGATCACGGGCAGCAACGGCAAGACGACGACGCGCGGCATGATCGACGCCGTGCTGTCCTCTTCGTTGCCGGACGTGCTCACGACGCGCGGCAATCTCAACAACCACCTCGGCGTGCCGCTCACGCTGCTCGGCGAGCCCCACGATCCCTCGGCGATGGTCGTGGAGCTGGGCATGAGCGCGCCGGGCGAGAACGATGCGCTTGCGGCGATCGTCCGCCCCACGATCGCGGTGATCACCAGCATCGCCCTCGAGCACCTCGAGTTCATGGGCTCCATCGAGGCGATCGCGGCCGCCGAGGCCGAGCCGCTGCACCACGTGGGCCCCGGAGGGGCGATCGTGATCCCGTCCGACGAGCCGCTGCTCGCTCCGTACCTGCCGGGCTTCGACGGGCCGGAGATCATCACGTTCGGACCGGACGCACACGCCAACGTGCGCATCGTCGCCGTCGAGCAGCACGATCGCACGCGGGCGCGGCTCGCCACGCGCGAGGCCGGCGAGTTCGACCTCGAGCTGCGCACGTTCGGGCTGCACAACGCCCGCAACGCCGCCGCGGCGATCGCCGTGGGCCTGCGCTGCGGACTGCCGCTGCCGTCGATGCTCGACGCGCTGTCGGAGTTCGAGCCCGTCGGCGATCGCGGTCGCACGCTCGCGCTCGGCCCTCATCTGCTCGTGGCCGACTGTTACAACGCGAACCCGGGTTCCGTCAGCGCGGCGCTGCAGAGCCTCGGCGCGCTACCGGCGGGGCGCCGCAAGATCGCCGTGCTCGGCGACATGCTCGAGCTCGGCCCCCGCGAGCTGGAGCTGCACGCGGAGATCGGTCGGCTGTGCGGCACGCTCGGGCTCGACGGCGTCGCGACGGTGGGCCTGCGCGCGCGCGCGATCGCAGACGCGGCGACGAAGGCCGGGCTCGAGGTGCTCGCGAGCGAGGACGTCGAGTCCGCGGTGGAGTGGGTGGCCACGCACGTCGGCGACGGCGCGGTGGTGCTGGTGAAGGGCAGCCGCGGCGTTCGTCTCGAGCGCGTGGTGGATCAGCTCGTCGAGCGCTGGTCGGACGCTTGACGACCGCGAGGTCGTGCGGCGCTCCTGGGCCTCGTGCTACGGTCGAGGGGAATGACGCTCGCGCAATTGTGGACCGAGAGGCTCCCGCGCATCCGCGCCCGCCTCGTGGAACGCGCGCGGCAAGAGATCGCGGCGGAGGGGGCACGCGCCGATCGCCTCCGCGCCGCCGGTCGTCGGATCGCCGACGTCCTGTGCGACGAGCACGGCGCTCGCCGGGTCTGGTTGTTCGGCTCGCTCGCGGGCGGGAACGTCCATGCGGACAGTGACCTCGACCTGCTCGTCGAAGGCCTGCTGCCGGATCGGCTGAGCGCAGCGCTGGAGTCCGCGATGGCCGTCGCACCCGAGGTCGACCTCGTGCGCTGGGAAGACGCGCCCGCGGGTCTTCGAGAGCTTGCGCTGCAATACGGGGAGCTGCTCGTTGACCGCGGATGAGCGCAGCCGCGCGGCGCTCGTTCGCCTACGCGCCGAGATCACGACCGTGCGAGCCGCAATGGACGCGCTGGTCGTCGACGCATCCGGGATCGCGGCAGCGGCGGGCGAGCCGTCGCGCGGCGATGCTGCGTTGATCGCAATGGCGCTTCATGGCTGGTACAACGCGGTCGAGCAGACGCTCGAGCGCATCGCCGTGGCGTTCGAAGGTAGCGTCCCGAGAGGGTCGGATTCCCACCGCGCGCTGCTGCGCGGAATGACGCTCGATCTCGCCGACGTGCGCCCGCCGGTGCTGCGCAAACAGACCGAGGCCGAGCTCGCCGAGCTGCTCAAGTTCCGCCACTTCTTCCGGCACGCATACTCCACGGATCTCGACGTTGCGAAGCTGCGCGAGAACGTCGCGCACCTCGAGCGGGCCCATCCACTTCTCGTCGAGGATCTCGACGCGGTGGTCGCTGCCATCGACGCGCTGGTCATCGCGTCGTGACGGTGAGTGACCGTGTCAATGGCGCGCGCGCAGGGCCGCGCGGGCGTGCTCGCGGTCGTCGAAGTGGATCTTCGTGGTGCCGAGGATCTGGTAGTCCTCGTGGCCTTTGCCGGCGAGCAGCACGATGTCGTCGACGTGGGCGTCGGCGATGGCGCGTGCGATCGCGGTGGCGCGATCGACCTCGCGGATCACCTTCGCGCGATCCGCTTGGGCGATGCCGGCGAGCATGTCGTCGATGATCTGCTCGGGCGGCTCCGTGCGCGGGTTGTCGGACGTCGCGTAGAACGCATCGGCGCCGCGGGCCGCGATGGCGCCCATCAGCGGGCGCTTTTTCGGGTCGCGGTCGCCTCCGCAGCCGAGCGCCACCACCAAGCGACCGCGCGCGAGGGGGCGCAGCACGGCGATCGTGCGCTCCACCGCGTCCGGCGTGTGCGCGTAGTCGACGACGACCTGGGGGCCGGCGATGCCGTCCTCGCGCACGGGCTCGAGCCGGCCGGGGGCGCCGTGGCTCGTCGCGAGCGCGGCCTCGATCGCGCGCGGATCCACCCCGACGGCGAGCGCGAGCCCGGTGGCGACGAGCGCGTTGTCGAGGTTGAACGGGCCGATGAGCGGCGTCGTGATCGCGAGCTCGCCCACGGGCGTCGCGACCTTCGCGGTCGTGTGCGTCGCCGTGAAGACGACGTCGCGCGCGAGGATCTCCGCGCTGCGGATGGCGCCGCGAGACGCCCGCCAGATGCTCGCGCCCGGACGCGCGGCCGCGAGGAAGGCGAGCGCCGCCGTCTGATCGTCGGCGGCCGCGACGGCGATGCCGTCACTCCGCAGGTGCTGCGCGGGCAGCAGGCACTTCGCGCGCAGGTAGTCCTCCATGTCGACGTGGAAGTCGAGGTGGTCCTGGCTGAAGCTCGTGAGGCCGACCGCGTGGTACTCGAGCGGTCGCACGCGACCCTGGGCGAGCGCGTGCGACGACACCTCCATCACGAGGTCGGTCGCGCCGCGCGAGCGGGCGCGGGCGAGCAGCTCCTGCAGCTCGAGCGGGAACGGGGTCGTGAACGCGGCCGGCTCCTCGCGATCGACGATCCAGTTGCCCGTCGTGCCGAGCCGCGCGTGTCGGCGCCCCGCGGCTGCGAACATCGCCGCCACGAGATGCGCCGTGGTGGTCTTGCCGTTCGTGCCCGTGACGCCGACGAGCCGCAGATCCGCGGCCGGTTCGCCGTGGACATGGACGGCGAGCGTGGGCAACGCGTCGTGCGTGCTCGCGAGCCACACGTGCGGTCCGTTCGGCGCCGCGATGCGCCCGCGCTCGAGGAGCACGGCCGCTACGCCGCGCGCGAGCACGTCGGCGACGAAGGCGTGCCCATCGTGCGACGCGCCCGCGATGGCGAGGAACGCGAGACCGGGTCCGGCCTTGCGCGAGTCGACCACGAGCCCCGCGATCGGCGTGCTCGCGTCGCAGCCGACGTACTCGACCGCGACGCCCTCGAGCAGGGCGCCGAGCGTGCGCGCGGGTGTCACTGGTCCCCGAGCGCCTTCTTCGTCATCTCCAGGAGGCGCGGCGTCTCCTTCACCAGCATGTCGAGATCGATCGTCCGCTTCGTGCGATAGACGAGCCCGATGAGCCGGTCGTCGAGGCGCCATGTGAGCAGGTAAGCCTGCTCGTCGACCTTCTTGCTCGCGTCGAGCGAGCTGAGCTGGCTGTAGCCGACCTTCACGCCGTCGATCACTTCCACGCGCGGCATCGCGGCGATCGCCGCATCGACCTCGGCCTCGCTCGCGCCGCCTTCGACCTTTTGATAGATCGGCTCGATTGCGGTGTCGTCGTCGACGGCGGCGTTGAGCACGAGCGCGATCTCGAGGGCGACGGGCGCCACCTGCACGCCCTTGTCGATCACCTTCTCCACGGCCGCACCGTCGACGGACTCCGCCCGCTCCTTCACCCACGCCGCGCTGTTCTTGCTGAGCTCGCCCGTGTCGGTGAGCCCGGCCCACGCCTTCTTCGCCGCGAGCGTGGTCGCATCCGCGATGCGCTTCACCTCGGCCGTGGTCTTGTCGGCGAGCGCCTTCGCGTCGCTCGTGGTCTTGTCGGCGAGCGCCTTCGCGTCGTCGATCTTCTGGTTCGCGCTGTCGACGGTGGACTTCGTGGCCTTCGCGGCGTCGTCGACGGTGGACTTCGTGGCCTTCGCGGCGTCGTCCACCGTCTTCGCGGCATCGCAGCCGAACGTGAGCGAGGCGGCCAGGAGGAGCAGGGCTGCGCGTGGTTCCATGGCGTGGGCGAGCTTAGCGGTGCCCGCGAGTGGTGGAAACGCCCGCGCGCCCGATTCGATTCCCGGACGTCAGTCCTCGCGCAGGAGCGGCGCGTCGCAGCGCGAGCGGCATGCGTCGGGGGGCGAGATCGCGAGTGCCGTGCCCGCAATCGGGCCGACGATGCCGGTGCGATCGATCCGGTACAGCTCGGTCTTGTCGTCGTCACCGCCGATTTCCACGAGCACGGCGTCGAGCCCCACCCGTCGCAGTCGCGCGCGCGCGCCTTTTCGCTTCGCCGACTTCTGCGCGACGACGCGTTGCCCGTCCGACAGCACCACGATCTCCCAGCTCGCGCCGCACGGCCCGTGGTCGGTGACGTACGCGCTCACGTGCTCCGCGAGCTCGCACACCATCCACTCCGCCGGCTTCTCCACCGGCTCGCGCGCGGTGGCGCCCGTGAGCACCGCGATGGACGCATCGCCGCCGAGCTTGCAGCCGTCGATCTCGCGGTTGATCGGAGATCCTCCGCGCACGAGCGGCGTCGCGTCGAGCTTCCACTCCGCGAGCGTCTCGGCCGGCGTCGCGGTGGAGCGCCGCTGGGTGCGACGGCGCTCGTACGACGCGTCTTCGAGCAGCACGCCCGCGAGCTCGGCGGTGTGATCGTCCACCTTGCCGTGGGCGAACCCGAGGCCCTCGCGCGAGCGGTATGCGTCCGCCCCGATGCCCCCGAGATCGCCGATGGGCGCGATCACGCGGGTCTGCTGATCGACGAGATAGAACTGCCCGCGATGATGCTCGCACGTCGTGTCGTCGAGCACCTCGGCCAACAGCAGTCGGTCCCCCGCGTTCCCGTACAGCGCGGTGCCCCGCATGAGGAGCGTGGACGCGCCGTGGGCATCGAGGATGCCGAGGTACGCCTCGCCGGTGCGATGACGGCGATCCGCGACGGACCACGGAGCGTCGAGCTGGCGCACCACGACGCGCGCCGGGTCGATGTCCCACGGCTCGCGTGCGACGCCCGACGAGCCGTACACCTCGAGCTCGCCGAGGTGCAGCTCTCCGTCCTCCTCGCCGTGCAGGCCGAGCACCTCGAGCACGAGCGTTCGCGTCGTGACCTCCTTTCCGAGCACGACGTATCCGTGCGTGGGCTCGTCGGGGAGCATCGCCTCGGCCCAGCCCTCGTCGGTGTGGATGCGGACCTTCTTCACGCGCGGATGGTCCTCGTACGCGCCCGGTCCGCTCGCGGCGGCGCCGAACAACCGCACGGCGCGGACCGTCGCCGCCTCGGGGAAGTGCAGCCCGGCCGCGCACGTGCTCGACGACGACGGCGTGCACGTCCACGCCGTCGCGATGTCGTCGTCGCGCAGCGCTCGCGCGTTGCTCGAGTGCGGAGCGCTCCACTCCGGGATCTCCACGGCACCCGCGAGCGCGCGCAGCTTCTCGAGCGTCGCGAGGTTGTAGCCGAGGTTCGTGCCGCCGCGGGCCGGGAACGCCATGCGCTTGTCGGCGCGCCTGAGCGGGGCGAGCGAGCCCTCGGCGGCGGCCTCTTCCTCCTGCGCCTTGGCCACCTTCGTCGGCACGCGCTTCAGCGTCGGCGCCTCGGGATCCTCGGCTTCGTTCGCGGTCGCCGTGGATGAGTCGCACGCGGCTACGGCCAACACGCTCGCCAGCACGCCGGCGCTCGCGAAGCCGACGCGCGGCCACCTCGGCAGGCGAGTCGAGACGCGGCGTGCCACCCTCACGATCGTCATCTTATACGGCGCGCGCCGGTCCGCCCGCTATGCTCGCACGCAGCAGTGGCGGCGCCGTCGCGAGCGAGCCGGGAGCCGCCCACGTGGGTGTGGGGCCTGTTGCTCGCGATCGCGCTGGGAGCCAGCTTCCCGTGGTTCGCGCGGCTCATGAACGCGAACGAGCGTCCGCGGCTGTTGCAAGCGATCGCGGTCGTCGATCACGGGACGTGGGCGATCGACGAGCCCGCGGCGCGGATCGAGCCGGGCATCGATCTCGCGCGTGCGCCGGGCGGGGCGCTGTATCCGAACAAGCCGCCGGGCGCGACGGTGCCGGCCGTGATCGCGTATGCGGGACTGTCGGCGTGGAGCGGGGTGACGGGCGAGCCGCCGACGCTGCGCGCCCTCACGTGGGGCGCGCGACTGCTCGGCGCGTGGCTACCCACGATGCTCGTGTGCCTGTATGCGTGGCGCCGGTTCGCGCGCGATCACGGAGCCGCGGCCACGCGCGCGTCGATCGTGATCGTCGTGCTCGCGACGCCGCTGGCCGCGTACGCGCACGTGCTCTTCGGCCACTCGCTCGCCGCCTTGCTCGTGTTCGTCGGCGTCACCGAGATCGGCGACGCGTTCACGACGGGCTCGCTGCGCCGCGCGTTCGTGGGCGGGCTCGTCGCCGCCTCGGCGGTCGTGGTCGAGTACGGCGCCGTGTTCGTGGCGCTGCCGATCGGCGCGTACGTGCTCGCGCGTGCGCGCGTCGTCGGTGCCCGGCCCGTCGTCGCAGCGATGCTGGGGTGCGTCGCTCCGCTCGCCCTTCTCGCGCTCTACCACGACGCCGCGTTCGGATCGCCGTGGGCGACCGGCTATCACCACTCGGTGCACGATCCGTTCGCGGAGATCCACGCGCGCGGCCTGCTCGGCCTCGCGTGGCCGCGACTCGACGACGTGATGCAGGATCTCGCGTCGCCGTGGGGCGGCCTGCTGTTCTGGGCCCCGGTCGCCGCGCTCTTCGCGACCGCGGGGCTCGTGCGCGCCCGCGAGCGCGCGTCGATCGAGGTGCTGCACCTCGCCGTGTTCCTCGTGATGCTCGCGATCACGCTCGGGCTGAGTCAGGAGGGTGGCTGGCGGGTGGGCCCGCGCTACCTCGTGGCGGCGCTCCCGTGCCTGATCCCGATCGGCGCCGCAGTCCTGCGCGAGCTCGCGGCGCGGCCCGTCGTGTGGGCGTGCACGTGGGCCCTCGTGCTGTTCTCGACGCTCGCGAACGCCTTGGCCGCGAACCTGTTCCCCCACCTCATCCCGCTCGGGAATCCGCTCGGCGATCTGCTCGTGCCGTTGCTCGCCGCGGGTCGCGAGCCCTACTCGATCTTCGATCTCGGCACCGGCGTCGTGCCCGGCACGCTCGCCGTGCCGCTCGTGCTCGCGCTCGCACTGCCGATGCGCGCGCTCTTCGAGCTCGAGGCTGGACCGCGCGCGCGCACGCTCGCCCTCGCCGGCGTGCTCGGCGGGGTCGCGCTCCTCGCCGCTGCGCTCGCGCTGCCGAGCTCGCCGTCGGCCGAGGACGACCTCGCGGCGGTCGAGCGGATCTGGGAGCCGAAGCGCTGACTCAACCAGGGCGTGGCAGCTCGAGCCGGGCGATCGTTCGCCGCTCGCTCGACTCGATCGCGAGCACGGCCGACAGCTGCTCGGCCCACCGCCGCGCGAGCACGAGCCCGAGCCCGAGGCGCCTCGTGCCGTGGGCCCGCGGCGACTTGCGCGAAGCGTACGGCACGAACAGCTCGCTGCGCTGCGCGTCGCCCAACGGTCCGGTGTTCTCGATCTCGATGACGAGTCGCTCGGGCTCGCGGCCGTCGATGCGGACCTTCACCGCGTCCTCGTCGGTGCGATAGCCGATCGCGTTGTCGATGAGCTCGCCGAGGAGGCACGCGAGCATCTCGGGATCCCACGGGCCCAGCGCATCGCCGCTCGCACCGACCTCCACGACCATCCGATCCTCCGGCCGCAGCGTCTGCACGACGTGGGCGACGGAGGCGCTCGCATCGGTGGGGCCGTGCTCGTGGGCGACGTGCGGGCGCGCGAGCAGGGTCGCGTACTTCTGGGCCTGGTCGAGGATGCCGACCATGCGCGCGACGTTCTCGACGATCCGCTGGCCTTGCCTCGTCGCGCGCGCATCGGCAGCAGCCGAGCGCGCGAGCTCGGCGGACAGCTGCACGGTGCCGAGCGGATTGCGGAGGTCGTGCACCATGACGCCGAGCAGGGCCTCGAACGATCGCCCGAGCCCGCTCGGCGTCGGACGAGCCGCGTCTGCGAAGCTGTCGATCGCGGTGAGCAGGGGCTCGAGCGAACGCGCGAGCGCGTGATCGTCGTCGAGCTCGACGAGCTCGGCCCCGTGGGTGCGTGCGAACTCGCGACTGCCCTCGATCGGTACGATCTCGTCGGCGCGACCGTGGAGGATCAGCGTGGGGCAACGCAGCTCGATCTCGATCTGCCAGCGCGGCGGCACCGGGAGCCCGAGCGCGGGGGCGCACAGGACGAGGCCCGGCACGTGCAGTCCGTCGACGGCCGCCCACGCGACGGCGAGCAGGGCCGCGAGCCCACCGAAGCTCGACCCGACCACCACGGGCACCGGGTCGGCGGCGCGCAGCGTCTCGAGCAGCACCGCCACGCGCGCGCCCAGATCGAGGCCGCGACAATCGGGCGCGAGCACCTCGTGGCCCGCTCGGCGCAGGGCCAGCGACTTGCGACCCCAGGGGCCGCTCTCGAGTCCGTGGGCGAACAGGACGTACACGCGTCGGGGTCGGAGACCAACTATGCCCTCGCGGGCTCCAAGATACCGCTTGACGGATCTCGACGACGCTTGTAGTACTACGACCGTAGTACTACTGTCGTAGGACTGCCTCCGACCATGTCCGATCCCCAGCTCAGCGACCTCCAGCTCGCCCTGCTCCGCATCCTGTGGGATCGGGGCGAGGCCACTGCCGCGGAGGTGCACGAGGGCCTCGACCGGGCGCTCGCGCCCACCACCGTCGCGACGCTGCTCACCCGCCTGGAGAAGCGCGGCCTGGTCGACCACGCGCTGCGCGGGCGCGCCTACGTCTATCGCGCGACGGTGCCGGAGCACGAGGTGCGCCGCAGCATGCTCGCAAAGGTCACCGACTATTTCTTCGCCGGCAATCCGGCGGCACTGGTGAGTCATCTGCTCGGCGGTCGCGAGGTCGCACCCGAGGAGCTCGCCGCGATCCATCGATTGCTCGATGCATCGCGCGGGGAATCGGACGACGACGGCGACGGTTAGGGTCCGTTTCGCGGACCGGAAGAAGGAGCCTGGATCATGCAGACGTTCCTGGCGTGGGTGTTGACCTACGCGATCCACAGCACCGTGCTCATCCTCGCGACGTGGCTCGTGTGCCGCTTCGTTCCGCGACTGTCGCTCGCCTCGCAGGATGCGTTGTGGAAGCTCGCGCTCGTGGGCGCGATCGCGACCACGACGGTGCAGTCGGCGTCGGGCCTCGAGCCGCCGTGGGGTCGCTTCGCGATGCCGTCCGCGCTCGCGACCGAGGTCGCGCCGGCGGTGGCGCCCGCGCCCGAGCCGTCGTCGACGGTGTTGCGCCATCGATCGGGTGATCTCGTGATCACGGCGCGCCGCGAGGCCGTCGCGGCCGCGCCCGCGCCCGTGCCCACGGCGACGCCCACCGCGTGGCCGTGGGTGCTGGCCGCGCTCATCGGGCTCGGTGCGGTGTTCGGTCTCGTGCGCATCGGCATCGCGATGGTCCGACTGCGCAAGCAGCTGCATGCGCGACGCGACGTCATCGAGGATCCCGTGCTCGAGACGTTCCTCGCGATGTGTCAGCGCGTCGGGGTCGCCAAGCGCGTGCGCCTCACGACGTCGCCGACGCTGCAGTCGCCGGTCGCGCTCGTGCGCCGCGAGATCTGCATCCCCGAACGTGCGATCTTCGGGCTCGACCCGCGCCAGCAGCAGAGCATGCTCGCGCACGAGCTCGCCCACGTGCTGCGTCGCGATCCGCTGTGGCTCGTCGCGGCGGTGGTCGTGGAATCGGTGTTCTTCTTCCAGCCGCTCAACCACCTCGTGCGCCGCAAGATGCAGGAGGTCGCGGAGTACCAGTGCGACGACTGGGCCGCGCGGCACAACGGCACCGGCGTGCACCTCGCGAAGTGTCTCGCGGAGGTCGCCGGGTGGATCGAGCGCGAGCCGCCGGCGCCGACGATGGCGCCGTCGATGGCCGGGCATCGCTCGCCGATCGTCCGTCGCATCACGCGGCTGCTCGACGACCGTCGGCTCGGCGTCGCGGAGCTGCGACCGGCGTGGCGTGTGGGTGCGGGGCTCGGGATCCTCGTGGGCGTCGCGTGGCTCGCCCCGGGCGTCGACGCGGCTGCGGCCGCGCCGGCCGAGGTGCACGCTGCGGGCCTCGTCGCACGCGAGCCGTCGCGCTTGTTCGTGGAGGACGTGTTCCTCGGCGACGGCGCCGATCGAGCGCGCCTGCAGATCGCGGGCAACGGCGAGACCGTGCACGTCGAGGTCGCGGCGCCGCGTGCCCCCGCACCACCGCCGGCGCCGCGGGCACCCGTGCCGCCGCCGCCCCCGGACGAGCTGCGGATCCGGATCGAGGGGGGCGTATTCGGGCACTTCCCGTGCTGCGGGCACGGTTGGGTCGAGATCGATCTGTTCGGCCTCGAACACCTCGATCACTTCGGGGCCTTCGACCACGTCGATCCGTTCGGCGGATCCTGGATGTGGAGCGAGGACGTCGCCGACGCGTACGGCGATGCCGTCGATGCGCATGCCGAGGCGCTGGAGGAAGCACTCGAAGCGCACGCCGAGGCGATGGAGGACGCGATGGAGCAGGCCGAGGAGGCGCGGGAGCGGGCCGAGGACGCGCGCGAAGAGGCGCTCGAACGCGCGGCCCACGACCGGGGCCGCTGGGGTCACGTCGCGGGGCCGCCCGCGCCCCCGGCCGATTCCGGCACGGTCGCGCTCTGAGATCGCGCTCGCTCTTCCATTGCCCAGCGGCGATTTGGTACAAGCCCCATGTCCATGGGGAAGCGCCGCACCGCCGTCACCCGCCACCCGACCTTCCCGGGGGCGACGAGCTGGGCTGCGCCCGCGACGACGACGTCGACGACGCTCGTCCACGTCTCGCGCGAGTCGGGTGACACGCCGCCCACGACGATCCCCTCGCGGCCGCGCACGGTAGGCCCGCGCCTGAACGTGGCGCGTCACGGCGAGTACCTCGTGGTGCCGCGGCGGCGCGCGTGAGCGTGGCGAAGCCCGCGGGCCTGAAGGCCGTCAGCCTCGACGCGGCCGGCACGTTGTTGTTCCCGCGCGAGCCCGTCGCGGCGACGTACGCCGCGTTCGCGCGCAAGCACGGCAGCGACGTGGACGTCGCGTTCGTCGAGCGCGAGTTCCCACTCGCGATGGCGGAGCTGCGATCGCTGCGCGTCGGCGATCCGCACTGGCGTGCGTACTTCGCCGCGGTGATCGAGCGCTGTACCAAGAGCGACTCGCCCGAGCTCGTGAACGAGCTGTACGAGCACTTCGCGAAGGGCGAGGTGTGGCGCCTCGCCGACGGCGCGCGCGAGTGCATCATCGCGCTGCGCGATGCGGGCCTGAAGGTCGGCGTCCTGTCGAACTGGGACGTTCGATTGCGGCGGATCCTCGACGACCTCGGCGTCGTGCCCTTGGTCGACGCGGTGCTCGTGTCGGCGGAGATCGGCGCGGACAAGCCCGACCGCCGGGCATTCGTCGCGGTGTGCACGGGCTTCGGCGTGAAGGCGAACGAGCTGCTGCACCTCGGCGACGACGCCGATGTGGACGTCGAAGGCGCCCGCGCAGCCGGCTGTCACGGCTGGCTGTTCGGCACCGACGTCCGCGACTTCGCGGATCTGAGAGCGAAGCTCCTCTGACTATTTCGGGGGCTCGAAGAACACCTGCACCGTCGTGCCCGTCGCGACGGGGCCGGCGGGGGTGTCCTGCATCACCGCGATGCCCGTGCCGACCGGGCGCAGCTCGACGCCCGCTTCGGTCGCCGCGTCGATCGCTTCGGCGATCGTGAGGCCGGTGAAGTCGGGCAGGCCGCCGTCCATCTCGATCGCGCGGTCGCCCGGCAGTGCGGGCTCGAGATCCACGACCGGAGCGAAGCCCTCGGCCAGCTTGGCGCTCGAGGCGAGCACGCGGACCGGATCCGGGGTCGGCAGAGTGCCGTCGTCGCGCGGCACGCCGAGGTGCTCGAGCACGCGGGCGCCGAGCGTCGCGAACGTCGGTGCGGCGACCTCGTTGCCGTAGTGCCCGCCCTGCGGCACGTCGACCGACACGAGGATCACGATCTGCGGCGCGCGAGCCGGCACCGCGCCCACGAACGACGCGAAGTAGTCGTTCTCGGCATAGCCGCCCTGCTTGCTCGCCTTCTGAGCGGTGGAGGTCTTGCCCGCCACGCGGTAGCCCTTGATCGCGGCGTTCTTGCCGGTGCCCTTGTCGGAGTGCACCACGTTCTCGAGCATCTCGAGCACCGTCTTCGCCGTCGCGGCTCGCACGACGCGCTCGCGCGGCGGCCTCGCGATCGGCAGCTCGTCGCCCTCGGGCGTCAGCACCTTGCGCACGACCGTGGGCGGGTTGTAGAGGCCGTCGTTCGCGAGCACCGCGAATGCGGCCGCGACCTGCAAGGGCGACGCGGTCATGCCCTGGCCGAACGAGATGTTCGCGCCCTGGATGTCGCTCCACTTCTGCCACTCGGCGAGCACGCCCGTGGTCGCGCCCGACACCTCGATGGGCGGGCGCTCGCCGAAGTGGAAGCGCGTGACCCAGTTGTACATGTTCTGCTTGTCCAGCCGCTCGTAGATCTTCGTGGTGCAGATGTTCGAGGACACCGCGAGGATCTCCGACACGCTCAGCCACTCGCTGTGCTTCGTGTCCGAGATCGCGTGGTCCTCGGTGTACTGCCACTTGCCCTTCTCGCAGAAGAAGCTCTCCTCGCGGCGGATGACGCCCGTCTCCAGCGCGGCCGCCACGGTGATCGCCTTCATCGTCGAGCCGGGCTCGAAGTCGGACTGCACCGCGTGGTTCACGGTCTGCTCGAGCGTGTCGACCGGGTGGTTCGGATCGAACGTGGGTCGGCTCGCCATCGCGAGCACCTCGCCGTTGCGCGGATCGAGCACCACGATGCTCGCGCTCGCGGGCATCCACGTGGCCACCAGGGTCTCGAGCTCCTCCTCCGCCATGTTCTGGATCGCGGAGTCGATCGACAGCACCACGGTGTGCCCGCGCGACACGTCGGGATCCGGGAAGCCCTCGACGAGCAGCTTCTTGCCGCGCGCGAAGTAGGCCGGGCTCATCGCGTCGCGCCCGCGCAGGAACGCCTCCATGCCGTACTCGACGCCGAGGTTGCCCTTGCCCTGCGCGCCGACGCGACCGATCACGTGCGCGGCGAGCCGGCGGCGGGGATAGACGCGATGCGGCACCTGCTCGAGGGTCACGCCCGGCAGGTCGGCTGCGCGGATCGACGCGGCCTGCTGATCGTCGAGCGACATTCGGAGCTGGCGATAGGCCTTGTCGCGCCCGAGCTCTTCGCGCAGGTACGCGGGGTCCTCCTCGGGGAACAGCTCCATCACCTTCGCGACGACGTCCTCGGTGCGCCCCTGCGCCGCGACGAGCCGCGGGTTGAGCACGATCTTGAACACGCGATCGGTCACCGCGAGCGCGATGTAGTCGCGATCCACCACGTCGCCGCGGCTCGCGTCCATGCGGTACGTGCGGAGCTGCTGCCGATTGCCGAGCTCGGCGAAGTGATCGTGGCGACGCACGGCGATCGTCCACGCGCGATACATGAGCCCGAGGAGCGCCATGCCGAGCACCGTCGCGACCAGGGTCGCGCGTCGTCGCACGGCCCGCAGATCCGTGGCCATCGGCCTGAGCACCTCGCCGCCGCGCCGCAGGATGTTCACTTGGCTTCCTCCACGACGCGGATCTGCTGCACGAGATCGGGAGCGATCGGCACCATGCCGAGCTGGCCGCGTGCGACCTCGGCGATCTGATCGGGGTGGCGCAGGTATGCGCGCTCGGCGAGCAGTCGCCGCTTCTGCTCCTGCAGGCGGGCCTGTTCGTCGGTGAGCTCGGTGATCGACGCTCCGAGCGCGAGCACGCGGGTGCTCGCGCGGACGCGGGCGATGCCGGCCGCCGACAGCACGACGACCACGACGAGCAACAGCACCGACGTACCGGCGGGCGCGTTGCGGCGGCGCGACTCCGGGGCGGCCGCACGCGCGATGGGATCGCCGACGCGTGCCCAGCCGTGCGCGAAGGTCTGCAGCGCCTGGCGGGAGCGGGAGCGGAGGCTCGAGTTGGATCGCGGCGTGTCGTTCATAGGGCGATGCGTTCGACGACGCGCAGCCGAGCGCTTCGTGAGCGCGGGTTCGCGGCGATTTCGTCGGGCTCCGCCGTCACGCCGCGGGCGAAGCCCTCGGGCACGGCGAAGCGGGGCCGCGGCAGCTCGTGCTGACGCAGGGGAACATGCGCGGGCACGTGGGGCGCGCGGGTGAGGGCGGCCACGCGCTGCTTCACGCGGCGATCCTCGAGCGAGTGGAACGAGATCACCGCGAGGCGTCCACCGATGGCGAGCAGCTCGGGCGCATCCGTCAGCAGGCGATCGAGCTCGCCGAGCTCGTCGTTCACGTGGATGCGCAGCGCCTGGAACGTGCGCGTCGCGGGATGGATGCGCGTGCCGAGCTTGCGGCGCTGCGGTGCGCTCATCGCCGCCGTCACGACGTCGGCGAGCTCGCTCGTCGTCTTCGGGCGCGCGTGCACGATGGCTTTCGCGATGCGCATCGCGTCGGGCTCCTCGCCGTACTCGCGCAGGATCCTCGCGAGCTCGCCGGGCTCGATGTGCGCGATCACGTCGGCGGCGGACAGGCCCTTGCGCGGATCCATGCGCATGTCGAGCGCCGCATCGGAGCGCCACGAGAAGCCGCGCTCGCCCCGATCGAGCTGCAGCGACGACACGCCGAGATCGGCGAGCACCGCATCGACTTCGCCGATGCCGAGCTCCGTCAGCCGGGCCACGAGCGCGGAGAACGGTGCGTCCACCAGCTCGAGCGGGCAGGGCAGCTCGCTCAGGCTCGCGCGCGCGAGCGCGAGCGCATCGGGATCGCGATCGAAGCCCACGACCATCCGCGGTCGCGCCTGCGCAACGACTGCGCGCACGTGGCCGCCGAGGCCCAAGGTCGCGTCGACGAGCACGCCGCGCGGCCCGCCGTCGGGGGTGCCCAACACGGGCGCGAGCGCGCGACTGACCTCACGGACGAGGACCGGCGCGTGCGCAGGCCGCGAAGGCGGGTTGCTCCCCACCCTGGATGCCCTGCCAAACTCGGGCGCCTGCGGTCAAAATTCGGGGGAAACGAGCGGCCTGGAGACCGTTTTCGAGGATTGACCCGGCGAAGCGGAATCAACTAGCGTGCGCTTCCCTCGGGGACTGGTCCGTCGATGTTGCAGCCCGCCCGCGCCAAAACCTACCGGCAGCTCCAAGAGGCATCCGAACTGCTGTGGGAGAAGCTCGGGATGCTCTCCCCGACGCAACGTCTGAACTTCGACGAGCGTTTCTTGATGTCGTGGATCTACCACGATTTCGCGCTCGAGGGCACGGTCCTCAACGTCGCGGAGATCAAGGCCGCGTGCGACGACGAGATCATCAGCGGGCCGTCGCTCATCCCCGCGTACAACCACATCATCGCGGTGCGCGACGGGATTCGCTTCGTGCTCGACCAGCGCGGCAAGCGACTCTCGCTGAACCTCGAGTGGCTCAAGCGGCTGCATCAGCTCCTGTTGCCCGTCGACAAGAAGGATCAGGTCCAGTACCGCAAGGACAATCCGATCCATCGCATGTACTTCCACGACCTCGCGCCGGCGGACAAGATCAGCTACCGCATGCGCAAGCTGACGGATTGGTTCCGCACCGAGGAGTGCAAGCGAGCCCATCCGATCGAGCTCGCGGTCGAGGTCCATCGCGAGGTGATCCGGATCTTTCCCTGGCCGGAGATCAGCGGGCGAGTCGCGCGCCTCGCCATGAACAACATCCTCGTCAACGAGGGGTACTGGCCGGGAACCATCCATGCGATCGACCGCCAGCGGTACTACGATGTGCTGCGGCTCGACCAGGATCAGTTGTTGGAGCTCGTGCTCGAGAGCGTCGAGCAGAGCATGCAGTCGTCCAACAAGCTCTATCAGGGCATCGTCGACGCCTCTCGCGGGTTCTAGCCCCTCTCGCGTCATGGGTCGTCGTCTCACGCTAGCCGTCCGCGCAGGACCAGAACCAATCACGCCGCGCCTCGGCGCCGGCATCACCGAGCTCTCGCGTGCGCTGTTGCCGACGCGCCACGGTGAATTCGAGATCGTCGCGTTCGCCGGCTGCGATGGGCGCCGACTCGACGACTTCGCGATCGTGCACGGCGACGTCGATGCCGCCGGCGCCGTGCCCGTGCGCATCCACTCCGAGTGCGTCACCGGCGACGTGCTCGGCTCGCTGCGCTGCGACTGTGGCGAGCAGCTGCAGCGCGCGCTCGCGGCCATCGCCGCGGCGCCGCGCGGCGTGCTGATCTACCTGCGCCAGGAGGGCCGCGGCATCGGCATCGCGAACAAGATCGCCGCGTACGCGCTGCAGGACGAGGGCATGGACACGGTCGACGCCAACCTGCACCTCGGCTTCGACGACGACATGCGCAGCTACGACACCGCCGCCGGGATGCTCCGCGCGCTGCACGTACCGCAGGTCGAGCTCTTCACGAACAACCTCCGCAAGGTCGAAGGCCTCGTCGCATCCGGCATCGATGTCGTGCGCCGCGTGCCGCTCGTGATCGAGAGCCGCCCGCAGAACGCAAAGTACCTGCTGACGAAGCGCGACCGCTCGGGCCACCTCCTCGGCGACGAGTAGGTCCCTGTTAAACAGAGCCGGCGGGGTCAGGGACCCCGCCGTGGGCAGTGCTCGGTTCGAACCGGTTCCAAGGTGGCGGACGCGAAGTCCGGCAGTGGTTGCGTCACGTTCGTGGGTTCGGAGCTCGGCGCCGCGGGTCTGTGACGTGGCCCTCGGGCCGAGGGAGTCGGCGGCTCACCGCCGGCTCACGAACGGGGCATCGAGCACCCCGTGCGAACGGCGACGCCGAAGCGTCGCGCTCCGCGTGGGACCGGGTGGCGCCCGCCTCTTGCGGCGCGCCGCGAGCGGTCCCGGATCGTCTAGGAGGCCCCTCCTGAGGCTTTCGCCTCGTTGCAAGCGTTGGTGGTCGAACGATGCTCGTTGTCGATCTGTTGCATGCGATTGACCTCCTGTGCCGGGGACCCGAGCTGCCACTTTCGATCATAGCAGAGCATTTTCGAAGCGGCTGCTCGTCCCGTCACGAAGCCTCGCGCGGCGCCGCCTCCGTCGGGGACCCCGCGTGCCGTTGACCCGGAAGAGCGCTCGTGGCAAGGCCATCGAATGGGACGAACCGTCACGCCGCCGCCCGCGAACGAGCCGGCCGAGCACGTGTGGGTGCAAGGACGCGCGGAGCGATACGGGCTGTCGTTCGGGCGCGAGGGCGCCTCGATCCGCGGGGTCGCGCTGGCCGAGATCGCGGCGCAGACGGGCACGCCGACGTACGTGTACGACGCCGAGGGGATCCGCCGGCGCCTGCGCGAGCTCCAGTCGGCGATCGGTGGCGCGCCCGCCCAGGTGTGCTTCGCGATGAAGGCGAACTCGGCCCAGGCGGTGCTGCGCCTGATCGCGCGCGCAGGTGCGGGGGCCGACATCGTCTCCGGCGGTGAGCTCGTCCGCGCGCTCGCGGCCGGCTTCGCGCCGGAGCGCATCGTGTTCAGCGGTGTCGGCAAGACGGACGCGGAGATCGATGCCGCGCTGTCGGCCGATATCGCATCGATCAACGTCGAGTCCGCCGAAGAGCTCGCGCGCGTGTCGGCGCGGGCCGCTGCGTCGGGTCGGCGACCCCGCGTCGCGCTGCGGGTGAATCCCGACGTCGATCCCGCGACGCATCCTTATCTGGCGACGGGCCTGCGCGAGTCGAAGTTCGGCGTGGGGATGGACGAGGCGCTCGCGCTCGCGCTGCGAGCCGCCGACGATCCGCACCTCGAGCTCGACGGGCTCGCGTGTCACATCGGCTCGCAGATCGCCGACGTGTCGATCTATCGCGAGAGCATGGCTCAGCTCGGATCGATCGTGGTCGCGCTGCGCGAGCGTGGAGTTTCGCTGCGGCGGCTCGACGCCGGCGGTGGGCTGGGGATCTCGTATCGGCCCGGCGAGGCGGAGCTGGACCTCGCGGAGTGGGGCAGGGCATTGCGTGCGGCTGCGGACGAGCTCGGGCTGACGCTGTCGGTGGAGCCGGGGCGCTGGCTCGTCGCGGACGCCGGCTTGCTGCTCACGCGCGTGCTCGGGCGCAAGAGGAACGGCCAGCTCGGGTTCGTCATCGTCGATGCGTCGATGTCGGATCTGATCCGGCCGGCGCTCTACGACGCGTGGCATCCGATCGTGCCCGCTCGCGCGCGGCCGGAGGATGCTGCGCTCGAGGTCGTCGACGTGGTCGGCCCGGTGTGCGAGTCGGGCGACTTCCTCGCGCACGCACGCGCGCTGCCGGAGCTGGCGACGGGCGAGCTCGTGCTCGTGCTCGGCGCGGGCGCCTACGGCATGACGATGGCGAGCACGTACAACTCGCGCCCGCTCGCCGCCGAAGTGTTGGTGGATGGAGATCGGTGGAGCGTGATCCGCCGCCGCAAGACGGCGGAGGAGATGCTCGCGGACGAGTCGGTGCCCGACTGGCTGAAGTGACTCGTCTCGATCAGGGCGGCTTGCCGCTGGTGATCTCGATGCTCTTGCCGCTCTGGAGCTCGAGCGTGAGCTTCGTGCCCTGAGGCACGCGCGTCAGTGTGCCCCACCGATGGCGATTGTCGCCCGTGACGTCGTGGCCGTCGACCGCGGTGATGACATCGCCGACGGCGAGCTCGGTGGTCGCCGCGGGTCCGCCGGGGCGGATGAACGCGACGGTGACGGGAAAGTCCTCGAAGTCGATCTCCGGCGGCGAGTCCTTCAGCGTGAACCCGAGATCTCCGGGCCGCTTGTTGTTCTTCGTGCGGGCCTTCGCGATGCGCAGCGGCGGAAGCGTGTGACGTCGGGCGTCGGCTGGAATCGTCGCGCCGAGCGTGTTCCAGCCGTACGTCTCGTCGCCCCAGGTACGGGTCATCAACGTCACGCGCACCTTGCCGCTCGGCGCGGCGAGCACGGTGAACCTGCCGTCCGCTCCCGTCACGTTCTCCTTCGCACCACTGTCGCCGAAGAAGAACGACATGCCGCCGCGACGCGGCGAGATGGACACCGCGATGTTCGGCACCGGCTCGCCGGTCTCGAGATCGACCACCACGCCCTCCACGTCGATCTTGGGAACGAGCTCGAGCGCGACGCCGCTCTTCTGCTCCGCTTCGCCCAACTTCGTCTCCGCGGTGTCGCGCCCCTCTGCCGCATCGACGGTGATCTCGTAGGCGCCGGGCGGTAGCTCGTCCAGCGTCCACTGGCCTGCGGTCTCGTAGAACTCTTCGCTGCGATCGAATCCGTTGGCGCGATCGGTGACCTCGACCTCGAATCGCGTCGGTACACCGCCACCCGCCAACGTCACGGTTCCGGAGATCGATCCGCCGGGTGCGATGCGCACCACCGCGTCGCGTGCCCCGGCCTCGACGTGCTCCGTGAGACCCTCGCCGCCACCCTTGCGCGTCGCGAACACCGTGTGTCTGCCGGGTGCCAGGCCGGTCAGCTCGAACTTGCCGTCTTGGTCCGTCAGCACCGGCTTCCGGTCCCATCCACCCCACCGTGCGCTGCCGCGATTGCTGCCGGCGCTCTTGCGCGCGCTGTCCGACTCGCGATTCGCGTGCACGAACGCATCGTCGATGGGGCCGCCCGCTTCGTCGACTACGCGACCCACGATCGTGGCGGATTGATCCTCGACGACGAGCTCCACCTTTGCCGTCTCCCCAGCCGCGACGGTCACCCGCTCGCCCTGCACGTCGTCGTCCTTCGTGCCGGGCGCGCGCATGGTGTTGCTCCACCCCACCGACGCCGTGACGCGGTACGACTGCGGCCGCACGCCTTCGATCGTGAACGTGCCGTCGTCACGGGTGGACCCGCTCGCACCCCAGCCGGCCTCGTCCGCGCGCAGCATCACGCGTGCGTCCGCGATCGGGCCGTTGTTCGTGTCGAGCACGCGGCCTTCGACGCTGCCGGCCGCCTCGAGCACGATCCGGACGTCCGCCGTCTTGCCTTCGGCGACCTCTGCGTCGGTCGGCTCGATCGGTGCGACCAAGGGTTGGTGCTGCACGTGCGCGGAGACCGCGTACGTGCCGGCGACGAGGCCCGTCGCTGTGAATCGTCCGTCGGCGTCGGTCAGCTCGCCCCACGATTCGCCGACCTGTCCGCGTGGCGCCGCGGTCTTGGCCTGCACGGAGACGCGTGCGCGCGCGATCGGCTCGCCCCGCGGGCCCACCACGATTCCGGACAGCGCGAGCCCGTCGTCGACTTCCCACACGAGGTCGGCGACCGGCTCGGTGCCGACGACGATCACTGGGTAGTGCGCGCGCGGCAGCTTGCGCTCGCACCACACGTCGACCTCGTACGTGCCCGGCAGCACCGCGAGGAACTCGACGCTGCCGTCCTCGTTCGCCCCGGCCTGCAAGTGACGGTTCGCGGCCTTGTCCTGCAGGTGCACGCTCCCCACCTCGCACGGCGTCGGCGACTCGCCGGCGGAGACGATGCGACCGCGGATCGACACGGCCGCGTGCAGTTCGATGCGGAGATCCTCGCTCGATTCGCCGAGACCGAGGTGCACGCTCTGCGCGGCGCGCCCGTAACCGTCGTCCGCCGTGGCGGCCGGCTTGTAGCGGCCGGGGCCGAGCCGATCGATGCGGAAGCGGCCGGCCTCGTCGGTGTAGGCCTCGCCCGCGTCGCTGTCCCATCCCCATTCTCCGTTGGCCGTGACGCGGACGTTCGCGGCGGGGGTGTTCGTACCCGCGCGCACGACGATGCCCGCGAGCACCGACTCCGGTGTGAGCAGGATCTCGAACGTGTAGCCCGGCACCGCGCCGTGGTTCGAGCCAGGCGCATAGCCCTCGGCGTTCGCGGAGAGAGTGGTGTCGCCCTTGCCGAGCCAGAGCTGGAACTCGCCCTTGTCGTCCGTCTTGGCGCGCGTGCGACCGCGCGTCGATCCGTCGCTCCAACCCCACCACTCGTTGCTCACGATCGCGCCCTCGATCACGCCGCCGGACACGTCCTTCACGACACCTCTCACCGCGACGCCGCCCTTCGCGAGCTCGACGTCCACGCCGACCTTGGCCTGTCCTCGCTGCAACTGGAACATCGCCTCGCCGGGACGACGCTCGTACGAGCCTGGGATGTGCTCGGGCGCGCTGGCGGACACCGTCATGCGCAGCGGGGGAAGATCCGCGAGGGTGTAACGGCCATCAGCGCCGCTCGTGGTGCATACGGGCTCGCGCTTCATTGCCGACGGCGCCATGTCGTCGCCGATCCACGCACACACCTCGGCGTTCGCGAGTGGCACGCCGCCCGTCTCGGTCACGGTGCCGGAGACACTGGCGTCGCGATCCTGCCAGCGCGCACGCAGGCCGGAGCCGTCGTTGGCGTTCGCGTCGGCACTCACCGCCCGCTTGCCCGCGAGCTTCGCCGCGTCGCCCGATGCGGGTGCGGCGGGCGCTGGCTCGCGCTCCGCACGGAGCCACCACCACAAGAGGATCGCGGCGAGCACCGCGAGCACCAGCGCGACGATTCGGCGAGATCGCATGGCAGCACCACCTCGGGCCGCGGGGGAGCGGCATGCACCGTGATGGTGCACGCCGCGAGTCTACATTGGTTCCAGGTGGCTCCGCGGATCACTCGTGCGCGCCGAGCCACGCGTCGACCTCGGCGCGCTCGTCTGCCGCCGGCAAGGACGACCGTTCGAGTGCCGCGAGGGCCGTGCGTGCCGCCGCCTTCGCGGGCTCGGGTCGGCCGAGGGCGTCGAGGGCCTGCGCGAGCGCGAAGCGGGCGCGGCCCTGCAGGCGCAGGTCGGCGTCCGGCGTGCCGTCGAGCAGCGCCAGTGCGCGCTCGAGTGGAGCCACCGCGTCGGCCTCTCGACCGAGCTCGACGCGCGCACGCCCGAGCCCCACGAGCGTCGTTGCGACCGCGCGCGCGCCCTCGGGATAGCGCGCCTCGAGGCGCGGCAGCACGGCCTCGAAGTGGGCGAGTGCCTCCGCGTCGCGATCGAGCGCGAGCAAGACGTGCCCGCGCAGATCGATGCGCGCGACCAGATCCGGATGGTGCGAGTCGGCCGGCAGCTCGACGTCCACGGTGATGCTCGCCTGCGCGAGCGCATCCTCGTCGCGGCCCTGTTCCATCATGCACATCGCGATGCCGTTGCGCAGCCACGCCTCCTGCCCGAACGTCTGCAGGTCGCGATACACCGACAACAGCTCGCCGTCCTGGGCCTGCTCGTACGTCGGCTGCAGCGCGATTCGAGCCGCGAGGCCCTCCTCGTAGGTCGCCAGCGCCTCGTCGAAGTGCCCGAGCTCGTACAACACGTCGCCCACGTGCGCGAAGCTGTGCACCGCCCACACCGATCGATCGCCGAATACCTCGCGCCGGATCGCGAGCGACTCGCGGAACAGCGGCTCGGCGCCCGCGTAGTCCCCGATCACGTAGTACGTCTCCGCCAGGTTGCCGTAGCCGCTGGCCACGGCCGCATGCTTGGGGCCGAACGCCTCCTTCGCGAGCTCGATGGTCCGCTCGTAGTCGCCGCGCGCCTCCAGGTACTTGCCGCGATCGAACTTCATCTCGCCCAGGCAGTTCGTCGCGTACGAGAGCCACCCGCGGCTCGCGGCGCCACTGCGCACGAAGTGATCGTGGGCCGATTGCAGCGCGGCGATCGACTCGTCGTAGCGATCCTCGAACCCGAGCGAGAGCCCGAGCGCGAGATCGATGCGCCCCGCGAGCTCCGGCGGATCGCCGATGGCGGCCACCGCCTCGCGGGCGCGCGGTGCCCAGGTGCGCGCGCGCTCGAACTCGCCGGTGGCGACCAGCACGGCGACGTAGTCGACCAGCGCCTGCGCGTGCAGGTCGGGTCGGTGGGCCGACTCCGCCGCGAGCACGCCCGCATAGATCGTCGTCGTCGCGTCGATGCCGGGCTCCACGCCGAGCAGGTGCTGCTCGATCTCACCCGCGACGAGCAACGCCTCCGCCTCGAGCGAGCGATCGGCGAGGTCCTGCGCCGCGCGGGCCGCATCGCGGGCCACCTCGAGCCCATTGCGCAGCTTGCCGGTGTTGTGCAGCGCGCGCGCGCGCGCGATCGTACGGCGCAACATCGCGACGCTCTCCTCGCGATCGTCGACGGGCGCGCCCGCGACGCTCGGCGTGGTCGCGACGAACAGGCAGTCCTCCGGGCTGCGGAGCGCGTTGCCGCTCTGCACCGCGAACTCGACGACCTCGGCGTCCGCCTCTGCCAAGGCACCCGCGAGCGAGTCGAGCTCCAACAGGCGCGACTGCAGGCAGTAGAGCCGCTGCACCGCGAGCGCGTCGTCGACCCCCTCGCATGCGCGCGACTGCGCCGAGTACCACGCGTCGGCGAAGCGATCGAGCTCGCCCACCATTCGCTCGCCGCGCTCGTCGGCGTACGGCAGCCCGGTGGCCGCGAACGCGTCGCGGATCCTCCTGCCACGCGCGTCGCTCCACACCTCGGTCATGCGATCGCCCGCGCCCGCGCACACGTCGGCCGACGCGGAGCCGCGCTCGGACACCGCGAACGCGATCCCGGCGACGCCGGCACCGAGCAGCACCGCCGACGCCCACCGCATCGCGCCGCTCTTGCGGTCCCCCTCGAGCTCGCCCACCAAGGCCGTCATGTCGGGCCAGCGCTCGCGCGGATCGGTGCGTAGGCCCCTCGCGATCGCGCGCTCGAGCCAGCGCGGGCACTTCGGGTCCGTCGGCGTCCGACGCCGACCCGCGATCACGTTCGCGGCCAAGGTCGCGCGATCGCGGCCGGCGAACGGACGCTTGCCGTACACGGCCTCGTGCAATGCGACGCAGAAGCTGAACTGATCGGTGCGTGCGTCCACCGGATCGCCGAGGAATTGCTCGGGAGCCATGTACGCCGGCGTGCCCGCGCGCTGGCTCGCATCGACCGGGCGCGTCGACGGCGACGGGCTCGACACGGTGTCGTCGGGCATCGACTCGAGCCACCGCGCGATGCCGAAGTCGGACACGCGCACGCGACCGTCCGTGCCGATGAGCGCGTTCTCGGGCTTGAAGTCGCGGTGCACCACACCGGCGGCGTGTGCCGCGGCGAGGCCGCGCCCGGCCTGGGCGAACAGGCTCACGCTGTCGCGCCACGGTCGCGGCGTCTCCAACCACGTGCGCAGCGTGGTGCCCTCGACGAGCTCGAGCGTGAGGAACACGCGGCCGTCGTGCACACCGAGGTCGTAGACCGGCACGACGTTCGGGTGCGACAGCTTCGCGAGCACCTTGGCCTCGCGCGCGAGCGCGTCGGGACTCGCAGTCGCGCGGTCGCCGTGCAGCACCTTCACGGCGACCTTGCGATCGAGCTCGGGATCGATCGCCGCGTACACCACTCCGTTCGCGCCCGATCCAATGCGCTCGATCACGCGATAGCGACCGATCGAGACGGGACCCTGCGTGCGCCCGAACAACCGCGCGGCCACGCTCGCGCGCCAGCGCTTGGCCTCGACGTCGTCGGCCGGCGCGCTGGCGGCCCGGAGCTCGCGCTCGAGGGGCTCGTCCGGCTCGCTCACCGGAGCGGCACGTACAACCGGTCGCGCCGCTCGATGACGAGCTCGCTGCCGGTGAACTCGCCGACGTCGAAGCCGGTCGCGACGATGCGGCTCGCGGTGATCCGCACCGCATCCGCCTGCGCGGGCAAGCCGAGCGTGCGCAGGCGCGCGAACTCGAGGCTGCCCTGGCCCTGATCGGCGATCACGCACGTGATCTCCTCACCGACCGGTTCGCCGCCGAGCAGCGGCAGCAGGCGCACCGTGACGGGCTCGGTGCCCGTGCCGCGCCAGCGGATGACGAGCTCGCCGTCGAACTGTTCGTCGAGATCGGCCTCGCTCGCCTCGAGCCCGAGCGCCGGTGGCACGCGGCCCTCGAGCACGAACGGCGGCAGGTCGTCGGTCTGCGAGCCCGCGGCGCGAATCGTCACCTCGGGCACGGCATCGGCCGCGACCGGGACGACCTCGGCCTCCTGCAGGTACTCGACGCCGGACATGTACGGCAGCAGGTCGGGCACGAGCTCGAGCGGCACGTCGACGACGGTATCGCCGATGCGCACGGTGAGATCGCCGGCATCGACGAGCACGAGCTCGCGGATGTCGGGGTCGAGGCCGGTGGGCTCGCCGGGATCGATCGACAGCTGATCGGAGGGCACGCACTCGGACAGCGGCACCTGATCCTGGGCGAGCACCGGCATGCTGGCGTGCGCGCGCACCAGGTCCTCGTCGAGCCCGCGCACGAACGCGAAGCGAGCGGTGACGTCGAGATGCGCCTCGTTCGCTTCGGCCGCGTCCTCGGCGGCGTCGCGATCCTCGCTGGGCTCGAGCACGATGTGCACGCGTCCGAGCCGGAGCACCTCGCCCTCGGGATCCGGACGCGTCGTCGCGTCGGAGCACCCCGCCACGGCGATGCCGAGGCCGAGCGCCCACGCCGGTCCGCGGGGCGTGCGGTGCCGGTGAGCCACGATGCGAAGGTACCCCGGCGCGCGCATCGTGTCACCCTTTGCTGCGATCGCGCGCCACGGTGACGCACCGGTCGGACCGTGGTGGCGGGCACCGCGTGTGGGTGCGGCGCGCGCATGGCCCGGCGCGCGGCCGCCTGCCGATGGCGCGGCTCCTTCACGGCCCTCCGGGCCTGCTGCCGAGCTTTGGTAGTGTCACGGGCGAGGACACGTTGTCGCTGCGTCGTGACGAGATGGAGGTCCTGGCTCGCCTCGCGCACTTGCACTTGCCCGAGCACGGCGCGGAGCGGCTCGACCAGGTGCTCGCTTGGCTCGCGGGATTGCAGGCCGTGGACGTCGAAGGCGTCGAGGAATTCGATCTCGACGCCCTCGCGCGCGGGTCGCTCGAGTCGGTCGCACTGCGCGAGGATGTGCCCGGCGGCGTGCTCGCGCGCGACGAGGTGCTCGCGGGGGTGCCCGCCGTGGACGACGGTCAGGTCGTTCTCCCGCGGTTCGTGGAGGAATGATGGAGCTCCACGAACGATCCGCGATCGACCTCGCGCGAGGAATCGCGAGCGGCACGTGGTCGGCGTCCGACGTGCTCGCGGCCCACGAGCGACGCATCACCGCAATCGAGCCGCGTGTGCACGCATTCTTGCGCACGACCTTCGAGCGTGCACGCGAGCGGGCGAGCGAAGTCGATCGCCGGCGCGCGCACGGTGAGCCGCTCGGTCCGCTCGCCGGGGTGCCATACGGGCTGAAGGATCTGTTCGTCACCGCCGGCATCGAGACGACCGCGGGCTCGCGCGTGCTCGCGGGCTGGGTGCCGCCCTACGAAGGTGCGCACGCGAGCGCGCTCGCGGACGCGGGCGCGGTGCTGCTCGGCAAGCTCGCGCTCGACGAGTTCGCGATGGGCTCGTCGAACGAGAACGTGCCGGTCGGCACGCCGTGCCCGAGCAATCCATGGGCGCTCGATCGCGTGCCCGGCGGATCGTCGGGCGGATCGGCCGTGGCCGTCGCGGCGGGCATGCTGCCGTTCGCGCTCGGCACCGACACGGGTGGATCGATCCGCCAGCCCGCGAGCTTGTGCGGCGTCGTGGGGCTCAAGCCGACGTATGGGCGCGTGAGTCGGCACGGCATGATCGCGTTCGCGTCGAGCCTCGATCAAGCCGGACCCATCGCGAGATCCGTGCGCGACGCGGCGCTCGTGCTCGGCGCGATCGCGGGCCACGATCCGCGCGACGCGACCTCGGCCAGCGTCGCGGTGCCCGACTACGTCGGGGCGTGCGAAGGTGGACTGGCGGGGCTGCGCATCGGAGTGCATCGCGCAGCGCTCGCGCTGCCCGGGCTCGACCCCCATGTGGGCGCGGCGTTCAGCGCCGCGCTCGCCGTGATGCAGACGCGTGGGGCCGTGCTCGTCGATGTCGAGCTGCCGCATTGCGATCACGCGGTGGCGGCCTACTACGTCTCCTGTATGGCCGAAGCGGCCAGCAACCTCGCGCGCTACGACGGCGTGCGCTACGGCGCGAGGGTCGCAGGCGCGACGCTGGCGGACACCTACGAGGCCACGCGCAGCGCGGGCTTCGGTGCGGAGGTGCAGCGCCGCATCCTGCTCGGCACGTTCGTGCTGCGCAAGGACAGCTACGCCGCGTACTACGGGCGAGCGCAGCGGGTGCGCACGCTCGTCGCTCGCGACCACGCGCAGGCGTTCACGACGTGCGACGTGCTCGCCTCGCCGACGTCGCCGGTGGCTGCGTTCCGCATCGGCGAGCGCGTGAGCGATCCGCTCGCGATGTACCTGTCCGACGTGTTCACCGTGGGGGCGAACCTCGCGGGGCTGCCCGCGATCTCGGTGCCGTGCGGCTTCACGACGGGCTCACCGAAGCTGCCCGTGGGTCTACAGCTCGTGGGCCCGCGCTTCGGAGAGCCCATCGTGCTGCGCGCGGCCGCGGGCTACGAGGACGCGACGGCGTGGCACGAGGAACGACCCGCGTTCGCGGAGGCGACCGCATGAGCGCGTGGGAGCCGGTGATCGGCCTCGAGGTGCACTGCCAGCTCGAGACCGCGAGCAAGCTGTTCTCGCCGTGCCCGGTGGAGATCGGTGCGCCGCCCAACACCCGCACCGACGCGTACACGTGGGGGTTGCCCGGCACGCTACCGGTGCCGAACGAGCGCGCCGTGAGATTCGCGATCGCCCTCGCGCTCGCGACCGGGTGCGCGGTCGCGCCGCGCAGCCGGTTCGCACGCAAGCACTACTTCTATCCCGATCTGCCCAAGGGCTATCAGATCACGCAGGCCGACCATCCGTATGCGACGGGTGGATCGATCGAGGTGCCCGGCGCGACGACGGCCGACGGCGCGCCCGTGCGCGTGCGACTGCAGCGGATCCACCTCGAAGAAGACGCGGGCAAGACGATCCACTCCGGCGGGCGCAGCCTCGTCGACTACAACCGGGCCGGCGCACCGCTCGTGGAGATCGTGAGCGAGCCCGACCTGCGCTCGGCCGAGCACGCCGCGGCGTACGTCCGCGAGCTGCGGACGATCGTGCGCACGCTCGGCATCTCGCGCGCGAACATGGAAGAAGGTACGCTGCGGTGCGACGCGAACGTCTCGCTGCGACGGCCCGGTGAGACCGAGCTCGGCACGCGCTGCGAGATCAAGAACGTCAACTCGTTCCGCTTTCTCGCTCGCGCGATCGAGGCGGAGATCCGTCGGCAGGCCGACCTGCTCGAGCGGGGCGAGCCCGTCGTGCGTGCGACGCTGGGCTACGACGGCGAGCGCGATCGACTGAGGGTGATGCGCACGAAGGAGGACGCGGCCGACTACCGCTACCTGCCCGATCCCGACCTGCCGCCGCTCGCGATCGATGCCGCGTGGATCGAGGACGTGCGCAGATCGATGCCCGAGCTGCCGGCGGCTCGCCGGGCACGGTGGACCGGCGACGGCGTGGCCGAGGCCGATGCGTTCCTGCTCGCGAGCGAGCGCGACCTTTCGGACTACTTCGAGGCCGTGGTGCGCGCGGCCGGTCGCACGCGCGCGAAGAAGGCGGCGAGCTGGGTGGGCGTGGAGCTGCTCGGTCGGCTCAACGCCGATGGTCGAGCGATCGCCGACAGTCCGCTCGCTCCGGCCGCGCTCGCGGAGCTCGTCGAGCTCGTCGACGACGGTACGATCTCCGGTCGCACCGCCAAGGACGTGTTCGCACGCGCGTGGGCGGGCGAGGGCACGCCGCGCGAGATCGTCGCGCGCGAGGGCCTCACGCAGGTGAGCGACACGTCCGTGATCGAGGCCGCGATCGCCGAGGTGCTCGCCGCGAATCCCCGGCAGCTCGAGCAGCTGCGCGCCGGCAAGGACTCGCTGCGCGCGTTCTTCGTGGGTCAGGTGATGAAGACGACGCGCGGCCAGGCGAACCCTCGCGTCGTCGCCGAGCTGCTCGATGCGGCGCTGCGAGGCGGCGAGTGAGTGCGGAGACCATCGCATTCGTCGCCTACGCGCTCGTCGTCGCGCTCGCGTTCGCCCGCAGCCTCGCGTACGGCTTCCTCGTGATGCTCGAGCTGTCGTTCGCGATCCTCGTGGGCAACGCGCTGCGCGGGTGGATGGGGCCGCTCGATCCGCTGATCCTCTACCTGCAGGTCGCGATCTGCCTGCACGTGGCGTACCTCATCGTGCGGCCGTCGTTGCGCTCGAAGCCGTTCCGCGCGCTCGTGAGCATCCCGGGGCTGTGGTTCTCGGCCTCGTCGTTCCTCGCGCTGCCGTGGGGCATGGCGGCGGCGCTCGGCTACGAGCCGGTGCTCGCGTGGCTGCCGTTCGTGCTGTGCGTGCTCGGCGTGGTGCAGACGCTCGTGACGCGGCGCGAGGTCGTCGACATCCGGCTCGACGGCGCGAACGTCGACGGACTGCGACGCCATCCAATCGCGCTGGATCGGCGCGGGCGCAGCCCCGGCGCCGGTCGACCGGTTCGCATCGTACAGATCACCGACCCTCACCTGGGGCCGTTCATGTCGGTCGCGCGGCTGCGATCGATCTGCGCGCACGCGGTGGGGGAGAATCCCGATCTGGTGCTCATCACCGGCGATCTCATGACGCTCGAGTCCGAGGACGCCGAGGTCGTCGCCGCCGCGCTCGAGCCCCTGAAGCTCTTGCCCGGTCGCGTGTTCGCGTGCCACGGCAACCACGATCACCAGGCGCGGGCCGTGGTCGCGCGCGCGTTCGCGAAGCTCGGCATCCGCCTGCTCGTCGACGAAGCGATCGTCGTGCACACCCGCGGAGGTGCGGTGCAGATCGTGGGCGCCGACTTCGTCCGACGCGAGCGCGCGGAGCACCTGCGCGCGCTCGCGCAGCGGTTCCCTCGCGTACCCGACGCCTTGCGGCTGTGGCTGCTCCACGACCCCGGCGCGTTCCGTCACCTGCCCGAAGGCGAGGGCGATCTCGTGTTGTCCGGCCACACCCACGGCGGACAGATCGGGCTCGTCAGCCTCGGCATGCCGTGGACGGTCGTCGCCCTGTTGTTCTCGATCCCGGATCACGGGCTGTGGGCGCGGGGCCGCGATCGGCTGTACGTCCACCGCTCGCAGGGCCACTACGGGTTCCCGATCCGCCTGGGCGTGCCGGCGGAGGAGAGCGTGCTGCGGGTGTGGTCGGCGCTCGGCGCCTGAGACTCACCACAGCTGCGCGTCGCTCCACCACGGGAGCGCGGGATCCTGGAGCGGATGCGTCGGCTGCACGACGGGCGCGTCGACGGGCTCGCGCTTCACGTCGTTCGGCAAGCGCCGACGCGGCCAGACGCGCCACGGGGCGGGAGCACGGTCGAGCACGATCGGGAGCTGCACGAGCTCAGCATGATCCCTCCACGTCGCACGGTGACGACGCAGTCGTGACGCGTCGGCCAATTCTCGGCGACGCGGGCGTCACCGACCGCCGTCGGCGGAGATCTTGGCGGTGAGGTCGGCGAGCTTGTGCGCGTGGCGGTCGACCAGCGCGAACAGGGCCGGCAGGCCCTGCAGCACGAACTCGTCGAAGTGCCGCGTCGTCCACAGCGAGAAGTGATCGAGGATCCAGCGGTCGAGCGCGTCGGCGTCGCTCGCCGCGCCCGCGCCGATGCGGGCCGTGAGCTCACGGGTGAGCCGCATCGTGCCCCGCACCATCGCGTCGAACTCGCGCGCGGAGAGATCGGTCGCCGCGATCGCGTAGGTGCCGAGCGCGATGATGCGGCGGAAGAACGCGAGCTGGTCGCGCATCAGCTGGTAGCCGAGCTCGTCGACCTCGGCGTCGGACAGGGCGGGCTCGAAGCCCCACGAGCGCTCCTCGCTGCCGCCCCACGAGCGCAGCAGCACGACGTCGATCTTCTCGGGCCACGTCGACACCTGCTGCACGATCTCGTCGTCGACGGCGCTGCCGCGATCGCCGGCCTTCGTCGCGTCGATGCGCGCCCGTCCGACCCGAAGGCGCTCCGCGGGCGTCACCACCAACGCGCGTCGCACCCCCTCGGTCGTCACGACTTCGAAGTCGGAGACGTCGAGCAGGGGGGCCGTCATCGTCCGCGATCGTACAACGTTCGCGGCCGGCGCTCAGCAGGGGCAGCCGAAGAAGGGCACGTCGGCCAGGCTCGCGCGCGCCTTCAGGGCGTCCGTGCCGCCGATCTCTGCCACTTCGACGAGGCGGGTGGGTCCCATCCAGGTGGACGTGATGATCTCCACGCGGCCGTCGTGCTCGAGGTCCACCACGGCGAGCGCGTCGTCGCCCGCGCGATCGATCGCGGTGACCCCCTTGCCGTCGCCCGGGACGAAGGCCGACCACGCGAGCTCGAAGCCGCCACAGCCGCCGAACTCGTCGCCGGTGAACGACAGCGTGAACACCTCGTGGCCGTGTGCGTCGTGCCAGCGCTGCCCCACGCTGCGCTGCAGGAGCGTCGGGATCGGCGAGGTTTGGTCGTCGGAGTGCGCGCGCATGTCCTCGAACGCAGCCCGCATCTCTCGTGCGTAGTCGCGGACGCCGGGGTCGGCCAACAGCGCGCGGCGAGCCGCCTTCGGCACGTGGCCGTCGGCCTTCGTGTACACGGCGGGAGCCGGAAGCGCGGCATCGCGCGCCCACAACGGAGTGCCGCACTCGCCGTCGGTCGCGAGCGGCGCGACGAGCGTGCGACGGCTCGCGTCCCACGACTGTTGCTCCGTCGACACACCGTCGCTCTCCGGGCCCCAGCCCGCGAGATCGCCCCAGAGCTCGCCGACGAGCCGTGGCATGCCGACGCGCGCGGTGCAGACCTCGCCCGCGTCGGAGTACACGCGCACGCGCCGACCGACGCTCGCGAGCACGGCGGCGGGCAGGCGCTCGATCGCGACGTCGCGCTCGAGGATCGCTTCGCCACCGTCCTCTCCGTGCGGCGCCTTGACGAAGCGCGGTGCGCTGTCGCCCCAGCTCTCGTCGGGCTCGCCGGCGAGCACGATGGCGAGCTCGCCGTCGACGTCGACGACGAACGCGAACGGAATCGCGTGCTCGGTGATCGGCTCTGCGACCGGCACGGGAATCGGCATCGTGCGCGCCGTGATCGCGTGGTCGGGCGCGGCGGTCGGCGTCGGCATCGCGGCCCAGCTGTCGAGGTCGGCGGTGCACGCCTCCGCGGCGGCGACGTGCTCGAGGTGCATCGCGATGCCGAGCGTGATGGGGGCGAGGGCAGCGGCGGACAGGAGCACCAGGGGATGGAGGCGCATGGCTTTCCTCCAACCACGCGCGAGCCCCAGGGCGGCATTCCGCGCCCGTTTCCGCGCCCTGCTAGTGCCCGCTGCTCTTGCTCTTCGGCATCGCGTGCCAGACGCGGCGCGCGAGCACGAGGCCGATGAGGGCCATCGGGACCATCGCGATCGGCCAGGGCAGCCAGTTGCCCACGTCCTTCGCGGGCTCGCCGTCCGGCAGGATCGCGCCGTAGGTGAACGACATCGCGGCCGTGCCCGCGTAGACGAAGCCGTCGATGATGCCGACGGCGATGCCGGTGTTCTTGCGGCCGCCGAAGTCCATGCTCGCGGTGCCCGACAGCATGCCGTGCACTCCGATCACGCACATCGACATGAACACGACGAGCGGGCCCAATAGGGGAGTGCCGAGGCTGAACACGAGCACGCCGGCGCCACAGAGCATCATGCCGTAGAGCACGGCCGACACCGGACCGCGGCGCGACTGGAACAGTCGATCGGACAGCACGCCCGCGAACACGCCGCCCAGGATGCCCGCGCAGCACGACAGCATGCCCCAGTGGTCGTAGACGAACGAGCCCTCCAGGCCGGTCGCCTTCGCGAACGTGCGGTACCACTGCATGATCGCCTGGCGCAGGAAGCCGCTGCAGAACTCGATGCACGCGATCGTCATGATGATCGGGTGCGTCAGGATGCGCGCGAACACGACGCGCACCGGTAGCCGCGGACCGCCGTCGTCGGCCGTTTCGTCGGCCGTGTCGAAGTCGGCGTGACCCGCCTCGGCCGGGCTGTCCTTCACCCACGCCAGCACCATCAGCCACAGCGCCATCAGGAGCAGGCCCGGCGCATAGAACACCCAGGCGAGCGGCAGCTCGTCCACCACGAGCTTCCCCACGTCGAGCGCGAGGTACACCCCGAGCGAGATGAGGATGCCGAAGATCGCCCCGAACGTGCCGCGCTCGCGCACGTGGAACCACGGCGCGTTGATCTTCACGATCGCGACGGCGCCGAAGCTCTGGAAGTACATGTTGACGCCGTAGAGCACGACGAGCCAGCTCATCAGGCTCTCGGTCGCGCCGAACTGCGTGACCGCACCCATCGCCAGGTTGGCGGCGATGCTGCCGAACGCGCCCAGGAGGATCGCCGCCTTGCCGCCGATGCGATCGGTGAGCGGGCCGTTGAGGACGAACGCAAAGCCGTAGACCGCGGTGCCGACCCCGAAGATCGTGCCGAAGTCGTTGTTGGTCATGAGCGGCACGCCGGCGGCGTCGAGCATCTCGCCGAACACGTCCTTGCTCACCGTGAGGTTGTAGCGGCCCATGTACAAGAGCGCGTACAAAAGGCCCACCGGCAGCCAGTTGCGCACGCGCCTCGCCTTGAACGCCGCGCTGTGCCCGAGATCGACCTTCGGAAGCCGCGCGATCACGAAGCCGATCACACCGATGAGGATGGCGATCGAGATCAGCTCTTCGATGGCCTTCTGCATTGGCGGCTACCTGCGCCAGCGATGGATCGACGCCGCGATGTCGCCGACCTGATCGACGACGAGATCGATCGCCCCGTCGGCGCGCGCATCGAGGACCCACGAAGGCGTGTGCGAGTGGCGGCGCAGCGCGAGCACGCGCGGGGCCCCATCGACGTCGTTCTCGCGCATCACGTGGGGCAGCGCGAGATCCAGCGAGAACACGTCGCCGATGACGAGGTCGGGCGCTTCGTCGGCGATCACGTCGCGGTAGCGCGGGCGGTCGACGAAGATCGGGCGGCCGCCCACGGTGATCGTCTCGTCGCCGCCGAGCATCCACTTGCCGGCCGAGCCGCGCACGCGCAGCTCGTGGCCGTCGTCCTCGCCCGCGTCGATGCCGGCCGACGCGAAGAAGGCGATGAGCTTGTCGCTCGCGGAGTTCGACACGACGACGAGCTCCGCACCGGCCTCGTGCAGCGTGTCGAGCATCGCGCGCGCGTGCGGCACGATCCACGGCGGGTGCTCGCTGCGGAAGCGCGCGACGCCGCCGTGGAACAGGTGCTCGCTGAACGCCTGCAGGTCGGCGAAGCCGGCGGCCGCGATCGCCTCGCGTACGCGCACGCCGCGGGCGTCGTCGGTGACGGCGAGCCACCGGGCGATCGCACTCGTCTCGCACAATGGATCCTCGTCGGCGTAGGCCGAGATGCGGCCGTCGGGTGCCCAGCCGTGCTCGTGAGGGGCGGCCGCGACGAGCCGCGCGAACGCGTCGTACTCGTCGAGCGCCTGGCCGCGTTGCACGCCGCACACGCGCGCGAGCTCCTCGATTGCGAACCCCCGCACGGCCGCCGCTTCGTCCGCCTGATCGGTCCACACACCATCGAAGTCGGAGAGGATCTTGAATGGGAACGAGACGGGCACAGGCGGGCGTGGAGCGTACCAGCGCGGGCCCGCGGCGTGCTACCGTCCGGACGTGGTCGCGATCGGCGACGTCGGCGTGCGGCCCTTCGCAGTGGGAGCCGGCGTGTTGCGCGTTCTGGACCAGCGGCGCTTGCCGCTCGAAGAGGTCTGGCTCGAGCTCGCGGACGTCGAGTCCGTCGCGCACGCGATCGAGTCGCTGGCGGTCCGCGGCGCGCCCGCCATCGGCTGCGTCGCCGCGTTGGGTCTCGCCGTCGCCGCGCGCGGCTTTTCCGACGATCCCGCGACGTGGCTGGAGCAGGTAGTCGAAGCGCGGGCTCGGCTCGCGCGGACGCGGCCGACGGCGGTGAACCTGTTCGTCGCGCTCGATCAGGTCGGTCGCGCGCTCGCGGGCGCGTCTCCGGAGGCGAGCGTCGGCGAGCTGCGCGAGCTCCTGCTCGCAACGGCGGTGCAACATGCCGACGACGATCTGCGCGCGTGCGTCACGATGGCGGAACACGGCGCGCCGCTGTTGCCCGAGGGGGGCACGGTGCTCACGCACTGCAACGCTGGTGCGCTCGCGACCGCGGGCTACGGTACCGCGCTCGGCGTGATCCGGCGCGCGCACGCGCTCGGTCGGGGCATCCGGGTGCTCGCCGACGAGACGCGGCCGGTGTTGCAGGGCGCGCGGCTCACGGCGTGGGAGCTGGAGAAGGACGGCATCCCGGTCACGGTGATCGCGGACGGCATGGCCGGAGCGTTGATGGCGAAGGGCGAGATCGCGGCGGCGATCGTCGGGGCGGATCGGATCGCTCGCAACGGCGACGTCGCGAACAAGATCGGCACGTACACGGTCGCGGTGCTGTGCAAGCACCACGGGATCCCGTTCTACGTCGCGGCGCCGTGGACCACGATCGATCGCAACGTCGCGACCGGCGCGGACATCCCGATCGAAGAGCGCGACGGCGACGAGGTGCGCCGCCATGGCGGCACGACGCTCACGCCGCTCGGTATCCCGGTGCGCAACCCGGCGTTCGACGTCACGCCGGCGGCGCTCGTCACCGCGATCATCACGGAACGCGGCGTGTTCGCGCCGCACGAGATCGCGGGGGCATGACGCTCATCCGCCGAGCACGAAGTCGAGCTCGAAGAAGCGGTAGTGGCTCTCGCGCATGCCGAGCGCGGCGTAGACGGATTGCGCGCGCGCGTTGTCGTGATCGACGTACAGCCGCAGGCCGCACACGCCGGGCTCTTCGCGCGCCTGCGCTTCGATCGCACGGTAGAGGGCCGTGTACACGCCGGTGCGGCGGTGCTCCGCCCGCACGTAGACCGACTGGATCCACCAGAACACCGCGTTGCGCCAGTCGCTCCACTCGTACGTGATGCACAGCGCGCCCACGACGGCGTCGTGCGCTTCGGCGACGACGTAGCGGCCCTTCGCGGGATCGGCGAGGAGCGACGCGACGCCGCGCTCGAGCGTCGGGCGATCGAGCTCGCGATTCTCCGTCTCGTGCGCGAGCGCGGCGTTGAAGTCGACGAGCACGTCGAGATCGTCGGCGCGCGCGGGGCGGACGGTCGGCATCCCGCGCGAGCGTAGCGCGAATGGGGGCATCCGTGCTTTCGCGTACGCGGCTCTGCGTAACGACGCGGAGCCGCGCGGCCCGTACGATGGGAGTGATGAACGCAGTGAGGTGCGGTCTCGTCGTCCTGTTCTCGCTCGCGCCCGCGATCGCATCGGCCGAGCCGCCGCTGTACCTGCCGTGGACGTGCGACGAGGTGCACCACGTGACGAACGGGCACAACACCAACTCGCACACCGGCATGGACGCGTGGGCGTGGGACTTCGGGCTCGCGGAGGGCACCGACGTGCGCGCCGCGGCCGACGGCGTCGTGCGCCTCGTGAAGATGGACTCGAGCCAAGGCGGCTGCGACGGCGCGTACGCGAACGATGCGAACTACGTCGTCGTCGACTTCGAGGACGGCACCGAGGCGCTGTACATGCACCTGCGCAAGAACAGCTCGACGTTCCAGGTGGGCGACGAGGTGAAGCAGGGCGATCTCGTCGGCAAGGTGGGCCTCACGGGCTGGGTCTGCGGCGCGCATCTGCACTTCCAGATCCAGCACACGTGCGACTCGTGGTGGTGCCAGAGCAAGGTCGCCGACTTCGTCGACTTCGGCGATCCCGACGAAGACGTCGACATGGCGAGCAACAACTGCCCGGTGGTCGAGCCGTGTCCGCTCGCGCTCGACGGTACGAGCACGACGATCGATGACGGCGAGGGCCGCTGCTTCCATCGCGTCTCCAGCTGGTTCTGGCCGGGCGCGGGGGGATGGGAGGACGGCCACATCTACACGTGGGCGAACGACCTCGCCGAGCCCGACTCGATCGGTCGGTGGGAGTTCGGCGTCGACGTGCCGGGGCGCTATCGCGTCGAGGCCTACGTGCCGGCGGACGACGCGAGCAGCCAGCAGGCGATGTACGAGATCCAGACGGGCGCCGAGATGGTCGCCGTCGGCCCCGTCGATCAATCCGCGAACAAGGAGTGGGTCGACCTCGGCGTGCACGAGTTCGTCGCGGGCGAGGAGCACTGGGTGCGATTGCGCGACAACACGGGCGAGAGCCGCGACCTCGATCGCGCGCTCGCGTTCGATGCGATCCGAATCTCCTGGGAGCCCGAGGCGAGCGGCGACACGAGCGACAGCGGCGGCGGCGACGGCAGCGACGGACCGCCGCCACCGGCCGACGACGACGGCAACGTCTCGGCGGCGAGTGCCGACGATGGTGGCGTGGGCACGAGCGACGACGGCGGTCCCGCGTTGCCTCCCGCCGCCGACCACGACGATGGCGGCGGTTGTGCGATCGGCGAGCGCGACTCGGGTCTCGCGCTATTCATGCTCGTGCTGCTCGCGCGCGTCAGGTCGCGCGCGCGCGCTCGGGCGGCGGCATGAGCCCGCGGACCTCTTCGGGCGCGAGGTTGCGCCAGCGCCCCTTCTTCAGGTTGCCGAGCTTGATGTGCATGATGCGGACGCGTCGCAACGCGACCACGCGCTCGCCGAGCGCTTCGCACATGCGGCGGATCTGACGGTTGAGCCCCTGCGTGAGGATGATGTCGAACGTCCGCGCGCCGCTCTTGCGCACCTTGCACGGGCTCGTCTTCGCGTCCTCGAGCTGCACGCCGGCCGCCATCTTCGCCACGAAGTCGTCGGTGACCTCGCGGCTGATCGTCACGACGTACTCCTTCTCGTGACCGTGGGCCGCGCGCAGCACCTCGTTCACGACGTCGCCGTCGTTCGTGAGCAGGATGAGCCCCTCGGAGTCCTTGTCGAGCCGGCCGATCATGAAGATGCGCTCGGGGTGGTCGACGAAATCGACGATGTTGTCGGGCACGCGGCGATCGGTCGTGCAGACGATGCCGATGGGCTTGTTGAGCGCGATGTAGACGGGCCGCTCGAGCTTGCGGGCGCCGCCGACGATCTCGCCGTCGAGCCGCACTTCGTCGCCTTCGTTCACCTGCAGGCCGAGGACGGCGATGACGCCGTTCACCGTGACGCGCCCCTCGCGGATCAGCGCGTCGGCCTCGCGGCGCGAGCAGGCCCCGCTCTCGCCGAGGTATTTGTTGAGGCGCACGGCCTGCAGCCTACCAGCGCTATCATCGTCCGCGTTGCGCATCCTGTTCGCGACGCCGCCGCTCGTGCAGCTGAATACGCCGTATCCCGCGACGGCGTACCTCACGGGCTTCCTGCGCCAGCACGCGCCGCGGCTCGACCTCGAGGTCGCGCAGGCGGATCCGGCGATCGAGCTGTTCCTGCGCCTGTTCTCGCGCGCCGGGCTGCAGCGGGTGCTCGCGGCGCTCGGCTCGGGCGCGCGCGATCCGGCGGTCGCGTCGTTCGTCGCGCAGGGCGAGCGCTACGTCGCCACGGTCGATGCCGCGATCCGCTTCCTGCAGGGCCGCGATCCCGGGCTCGCGCTGCGAATCGTCTCACGCGACTTCCTCCCGGAGGGCCCGCGCTTCGCCGCCCTCGCACAGGGGCCGGGCGTGGACGACGACGATCCGCTCGCGTGGGCGTTCGGGCTGCTCGGTCATGCGGATCGCGCGAAGCACCTCGCGAGCCTGTACGTCGACGACGTGGCGGATGCGATCCGCGGCGTTCAGCCGCACTTCGAGTTGTCGCGCTACGGCGAGAAGCTGGCCGCGAGCGCGGCGAGCTATGACGCGCTGAGGGCCGCGCTCGACGGACCACCGACGGTGGTCGACGACGTGCTCGCCGAGATCACGCGCGAGCTCGTCGCGCGCCATTGTCCGGATCTCGTGGGCCTCACCGTGCCGTTCCCGGGCAACATGTACGGCGCGCTGCGGATCGCTCGGACGATCCGCGAGGTGTCGCCGCAGACCCGAATCGCGCTCGGTGGCGGCTACGTGAACACCGAGCTGCGCGAGCTGTCCGATCCGCGGGTGTTCGACGACGTCGACTTCGTCGTGCTCGACGACGGCGAGGCGCCGTTGCTCGCGCTCGTCGAGCACCTGCGAGATCCTTCGAAGCCCCTCTTGCGCACGTTCGTGCGCGAGGGCGATCGCGTCGTGCTGCGCACCGACGCGGCCGTGCACGACGTGCCCCAGCGCGACGCCGGCACACCCACGTACGACGGGCTGCCGCTCGCCGGCTACTGCTCGCTCTTCGAGATGCTGAACCCGATGCACCGCCTGTGGTCGGACGGGCGGTGGAACAAGCTGACGATCGCCCACGGCTGCTACTGGAAGAAGTGCACGTTCTGCGACGTCACGCTCGATTACATCGCGCGCTACGACCCCGTCGGCGCCGATCAGCTCGTCGATCGCATCGAGGCGATCGTGGCGGAGACGGGCCAGAGCGGCTTCCACTTCGTCGACGAGGCCGCGCCGCCCGCCGGCCTGCGCGCGCTGGCGGAGCGCTTGCTCGCGCGCGACGTCGTCATCACGTGGTGGGGCAACATCCGCTTCGAGAAGTCGTTCACGCCCGAGCTCGCGCGCCTGCTGGCGGCCTCGGGCTGCGTCGCGGTGAGCGGCGGCCTCGAGGTCGCCTCGGATCGACTGCTCGCGTCGATGAAGAAGGGCGTCACGGTGGAGCAGGTCGCGAGAGTCACCCACGCGTTCACCGAAGCCGGCGTGATGGTGCACGCCTATCTCATGTACGGCTTCCCCACCGAGACGACGCAGGAGACGATCGACGCGCTCGAGCGCGTGCGCCAGCTGTTCGCCGAGGGCTGCCTGCAGTCGGCGTATTGGCATCGTTTCGCCGCGACGGTGCACAGCCCGATCGGCAAGGACCCCGCGTTGTTCGGCATCCGCCTGCGCAAGCCCGCGAACCAGGGCTTCGCCATCAACGAGGTGCCGTTCGACGATCCCACCGGCACGGATCACGACCTGCTCGGCCAGGGCCTGCGCAAGGCGCTCTACAACTACATGCACGGCCTCGGCCTCGACGAGGACGTGCGCACATGGTTTCCCGTGAAGGGCCGCAAGGTGCCGAAGACGACGGTGCCCGGCGATCTCATCCGTCGCGCGCTGGCACGCTGACGTAGTCGGCGGGGTCGACCTCGCTGCCCGGCCCGAACGGCTCCACCAATCGCGACACGCGGGGGCGCTCGATCGCGACGGCTCCGGTGCGCCTGCGCTCGTCCGCATCGGCGGGCTCGCGCACGACCTGCCAGAGCCCCGTGCCGAAGGGGATGTCGGGCGCCGCGGAGACGAGCTCGATGCGCTCGCGCAGCCCCGCCTTGTCGAGCTCGAGCGCGCGATGATGGCAGAACGGATTGTTGCCCGGGCGCCCGAGCAAGGGCTCGCTCGTCGCGGTGCACCCGGCCCGGCACTCGTCCGCGTAGTAGCACTCGCGGCAGAAGCCCCACAGATCGTCGACGGTGCGCTCGCGGATGTACGTGATCTCCGGCGCCTGCTCCCACAGCACGCGCAAGCCGTGCTCGCGCCACGAGCCGCCGAGGTTCGTGGGGCCGCCGAGGCTCGGGCAGCCCTTGAGCTGGCCGTTGCTCTCGATGCCGATCGTCGCGACGCCGGACGTGCAGCCGCTGTAGTGACCGCCGCGCTTCTGCATGAAACGCAGCTTCTGCTCGCTCGGACCGAAGTAGCCGATGTTGTTGCCGGGCAGGAACCGGATGCCGCGCTCGCGGCAGAGATCCGCGAGTGGCTCGATCTGTTCGAAGAGCGCCGGGATCATGTAGGGCTGCAGGATCAGCTCGGGGTGATCCGCACCGTTGCCGTGCACCATCGTGAACTGCAGCTGCCACGCCGAGACTCCGGCGTCGGTGAGGCGATCGAGCAGCGGTCGCAGATCGGGGGTGGTGAGCGCGTTGATCTGCGTGTTCGCGCCCACGCGCATGCCCGCCGCGCGCGCGTTCGCGACGCACTGGAACGCGCGACGCCAGCTGCCTTGCTTGTTGCGCACGCGATCGTGATTCGCCTCGAGTCCGTCGATCGACACCGACACGACCATCAGCCCGGCTTCGTACGCGGCGGCGCAGCGCTCCGCCGTCATGCCCCAGCCGCCGGTGACGATGCTCGACGTCATGCCGTGCTCGCGAATGGCACGAATGACGAGGATGAAGTCGTCGCGCAGGTAGGCCTCGCCGCCGATGAGCGCGACCTCGCCCACGCCGGCCTCCGCGAGCTCGGCCACGAGGCGCAGCGCTTCTTCGGTCGTGAGCTCGTCGTCGCGCGCGTAGCCGGCTCGCGGCCCGCAGTGCAGGCACCGGTGATCGCACATCAGCGTGAACTCCCAGACGGCGATCGCGGGCCGCGGCGCGTTCGCGACGGCGGTGCGGGAAAAGCTGCGCGTCTTCGGAACCGGCAACGAGCCGACGATGGGAAGTCGACGACGAACGTCGGCGAGCGCCACGGCGCCCTCAGTTCGAGGTGACGGGCCCGTAGAGCGGACCCGCTTCCTCGTTGCCGCCCGTGATCGTGTCGCCGGTGTCGGTGCCCGTGTCGGTGCCGGAATCCGTGCCGGTGTCGGTGCCCGTGCCCGTATCGGTGCCGGAGGACTCCGATTCGCCGCCGGTCGAGCCGCCGTCCGACTCCGATCCGCCCGAGGAGCCGCCGGAGTCGTCGAACGTCACGGGACCGTAGAGCGGGCCGGTGACCTCGGTGACGCTCGAGCTGTCGTTGCCGATCGTCGCATCGTCGGTGACGCCCGAGCTGTCGTCCGCGACGGTGACGCTCCCACTCGAGTCGTCGTCGTCACCACCGCAGGCGACGAGCGAGATGCCGAGCAGCACGCCGAGGAATCCACCGAGCGGTGCCCGAGCCGACGAGAGCGCGACGCCGCAGAACGGGCACGCGGTGCTCTGCTCGCGGACGAACCTGTGACACGCATGACAAGCCAGCATGCTTCCAGCGTAGCCCTCCTCGAGATCCCCGGGCAATCGCCCACGAAAAACGGGCGCCCCACCGTCTTGGCGGGGCGCCCGTGCGGACTGCGGGGAGCAGCGAGAGGAATCAGAAGCTCACGTTGTCCGGGCAGAAGACGAACTCGCTCTCGATGGCGAACGTCTCGGTGTCGTCGTCGATGCTGCGCAGGAACGCGATGAGATCGGCCAGCTCGTCGTCGCTGAGCGAGAACACCTGGTTGCCCGCACGCAGGTGCGTCGTGAAGTCACCGGCGGGATCGAGCAGCTCCTCGAGCGTTTCGGCGGCGCCGTTGTGCAGGTACGGTGCGCCCACGGCCATGCCGAGCAGCGACGGGACGTTGAAGCCGTCCACGCCCTGCGCGGCGGTGCCGGTCTGGCGCAGCTCCTCCGCGCCGCGTCCGTTCGGGCCGTCCGCGTCGAACGTGCCCACCTTGCGCATCACGCACGAGTGGCGCTGCGGCGCTCCGTTCGCGTCGTTCTGCAGCACGAACACCGCGCCCGGATCCGTCGAGCTCACCTGATCCGCACGCACGTCGATCGAGGCCACGCCTTGCGACAAGAGCGTCAGCGTGCGCGCGTCGGCGTCGAGCTGCGGCGTGTAGTAGCGCTCGGACAGCGTCCACAGCGGACCGCCGTGGCAGTTCTGGCAACCGCCTTCCTCGAACACCACGCGGCCCGCCTCCGGATCGCCCTCGTACACGCTCGCCGCCCGCGGAGCGCGGAGCGTCGCGATGTACGTCTCGATTGCGTCCCAGTCGTCCGGCACCGCACCCGACACCGCAACGGCGCGCGCCGACCCGATGTTGAAGCCGTTGTCCGGATCCGCCGTGCCGCCCGGCCCGACGAAGTCGATGCGCGCCGCCACGTTCGCCGTGCCGTCGGCGTTGAGATCCGCGCTCGATACGATCGCACCCGTGCCACCCGCGACGCCGCGCGTGTTGAGCTCGAAGTCGTGGATCTCGTCGAAGATGCCGGTCCAGTTCAGGATGCGCTGCACCGAGCCGCCCTGGTTGAACGTCGTCGACAGATCGACGGACTGGCGCGGACCGGCGGGGAAGCTCCACGTCACGTTGTCGGACAGACCGCTCGGGTGACATGCGAGACACGAGACCCATCCGTTCGCGGACCAGCGGCCCAGGCCGGTGTTGAAGAACTTCTGGCCCTTGAGGGCCTCGAGGTCGCCGGCGTCGGTGGGCAGCGGCGCGGACGAGACGGCCTCTTCCGCCGACTCCTGCTCGGCGAGATCGATCGACGTCACCGAACGATCGACCTCGTTGTACACGTACGCGGTCTTGTCGAAGATCGCGAGGCCCGTCGGCGACGCGCCGGTGGGCAAGAACGTGACGCCCGAAGGCGCACCGGCGATCGGCGGCGTGACGTCCCACGCCACGCGCAACACCGAGTTGCTCGCGGTCGACGCGATGTAGCCGAACTCGGTGCCGTCGACGAACGAGATGTCCATCGGCACGGCCGCGAAGCGCTTGGGCGCGGGCAGATCGTCGACCAGCGCGTTCAGGTTCGTCGATCGATCGCGCACCTCGTCGCCGGTCGCGACGTCGATCACGCCCACCATGCCTTGCACGTTCTGGTGGAAGTCGGTGTTCGTCATGAACGGGGCCGGGCTCGCGCCGATGCCGGTGACGTACACGAGACCCTGGTCCGGCCCGTCCTTGTCGGGGTCGTTGACCACGCACGAGTACAGCTGGTTCGGATAGAACCCCGTCGTCTCGAAGCCGGTGACACCGGAGTCGGTGAACGGCGCGATGGTGGACTCGCTCACCGACAGATCGCCGCTCGCGATGCGGAACACGCGACCCTCGCGCGACACGTCGGTCGCCTCGAGCTCGCCGTCGATGGCCCGCCCGTAGAAGTCGGTGACGTAGATCGTCTCGTCGCCCTCGTCCTCGTCGAGGTCGTTGGTGACGCACACGGCATAGGGGGCGCCGCCGAGCGTCACGCGCGTGACGACGGACATCGCCTCCGTGTCGACGACGACGAGCTGGCCGTCCACGAACGTGCTCACGTAGAACGTCTGGCCGGTCGGTGCGAGCGCGCCCATGATCGGCTCGGAGCCGACCGACACCGTGGCGGCGACCGTCGGCGTCTCGGTGTTCGCGCCCGTCACCTTCATCGCGGTGCCGTCACCGCGGTTGACGACGAACAGCGTCTCGCCGTCGGGCCCGAACGACACCGATACCGGTTCGTCGCCGGCGTCGAAGCGGCTCAGCAACGTGAGCTCGGGCAGGACGAACACCGAGACGTCATCGGTCGCTCTGTTCGCGACGGCGAGCAGCGTGCCCGCGTCGTTCACCGCGACCGCGCCACCCTTCTGGGGGGTGTCGAGCGGCTCGATGTCGTCGGGCGTGTCCGTCTCCGACTCGCTCTCGTTGCCGCCGCTCGGGTCGTCGTCGCCACCCGTGCTGTCGACCCCGTCGTCGGTCGCGACGTCGTCGCCTCCCGTGGGCGCGTCGTCGCCACCATCGGTCCCGTCGTCGTCCTCGCGTCCACCGCCCGCCTGACAGCCGGCGAGCGACAGCGCGATCCAAAGTGCTCGTACCTCGTGCAGTCTCATGGTCCAGAACTCCCCGGAACGCGCCCGAAAGGGGAGGCGCGTCCACGCTCGCAACATGGGCCCCGAGTTGCTTACGAACCGCTTAAAGCCCGCTTAATGCGGGACCGCGACAGCGATGTCAGCCTGCCAGCTTGCGCAAGAGCCACTCGGCACCGAAGCGATAGCCGAAGCGCTCCCACACGCGCGCGATCACGACGCACACGACCACGAAGATCGCGATGGTGAGCAACGCCTGGCCGGCACCGAGCGCCTGCCACCAGCCGATCGGACGGGTCGCTTCGCGGAAGAGCGGCACGTGCACGAGCAGCAGCGTGAGCGAGATGCGGCCGAGCGCGACGAGCGGATTGCGACCGGACAGCGGGCGTGCGTCGTCGCGCCGGGCGACGAGCGCGATGACGATCAGCACTGCGCCCACGAGCAGCGCGACGATCGCGATCGAGGCGGGGAAGAACCCGAGCTGCAGCCCGAACGCGCGCCGCACGATCTCGCTCTTCGGCATCGTGCGCGCGAGCAGGACACCGATGCCACCGACGGCCACCGAGGCTGCGCCCAGCTTCGCGATCGCGGCGAAGCGGCGCGCGTGGATCCATCGACCTGCGACCGTGCCGAGCAGATAGGGGGCGAGCCACGGGAAGATGGGGAACTGGCTCTCGGCGAGCGCGAGTCGCAGCGCGCCGCCCGGCAACGACACGTCGCGCATGCGCTCGTTGGTCAGCCGCATCGGGGTGTCGAGCGCCATCTGCAGCGCGATCGCGGCGACCGCCACGAGCACCGCGACCACGATCAGCGTTCGATCCGAGAGGCGTCGCCACAACGGGGCCAACGCCATCGCGAAGCCCATGAGGTGCAGCACGAAAAAGGAGCCCCACGAGAACCAACTCGGCGTGATGAGATTCAACAGCAGTCCGAAGCCGATCAACACGAGGCCGCGCCGCACGAGCAAGGCGTCCGTTCCGGGACCGTCGCGCTTCACGAGCATGAGCGAGGTGCCCACGCCTGCGAGGGTGATGAACATCGGCGCGGCGCCGCCACCGAGCGCGTTGAAAGCGACGAGCGGCCAGTACTCGATCACCGACACGCCGAGTCGGCGGCCCGCCCACAGCCACACGCCCATGTGCTGCTCGATCATCAGGAACACCGCGAGACCGCGCAGCGCATCGAGGCCGTGGAGACGACCGGGTGCGGTCGTCGCCCCGTCGGCGGGCTTGGCGGAGTCGGGCACGCGCACACGGAGACTATCAGGAGGCGCGTCGCTGCTCTCGTGCTGGTCAGCGCGGGGGATCTCCGCGACCATGGGAGTCCGCGTCATGTCGCGCCGCACGATCTTCCACGTCGACATGGACGCGTTCTTCGCGAACGTGGAGATCCGCGACGACCCGAAGCTGCGCGGCAAGCCCGTGCTCGTCGGAGGGGTCGCGCGCCGCGGCGTGGTCGCGGCGGCGAGCTACGAGGCGCGCAAGTTCGGATGCCATTCCGCGCAACCGATGGCGGTCGCGCTGCGCATGTGCCCGCACGCCGTCGTGCTGCCCGGGCGCCACGAGGTGTACGAGCGCGTGTCGGAGCAGGTGTTCGAGATCTTCGGGCGCTTCTCGCCGTGCGTGGAGGGGCTGTCGATCGACGAGGCGTTCCTCGACATGACCGGCACCGAGCGGTTGCTCGGTCCGCCACGCCGCGCGGCCGAGGACCTGCGCTCCACCGTACGGCGCGAGACCAACGGGCTCACGTGCTCGGTCGGCATCTCGGCGGTGAAGTTCGTCGCGAAGATCGCGAGCGGCTGCCACAAGCCGGATGGACTCACGGAGGTGCCCGCGGGTGGCGAGCTCGACTTCCTCGCGCCGCTCGCGATCGATCAGCTGTGGGGCGTGGGGCCCAAGACGGGCGCGAAGCTGCGCGAGCACGGCGTGCACACGATCGGCGACCTGAATCGCTTCGGCGCGGAGTCGCTGTCGTCGTGGTTCGGCGAGCATGGCATGCACCTCTATCGGTTGAGCCGCGGGCTCGACGAGCGGGAGGTGATCGCGTGGCGCGAGCGCAAGCAGATCAGCCACGAGGACACGTACGCGAAGGACGTGGTCGGCGAGGAGGCCATCAAGCGCAAGCTGCTCTCGCAGGCCACGCGCGTGGCCGATCGCGTGGTGAAGAAGCAGCTGCTGGCGAAGCGGGTGCAGCTCAAGATCCGCGACACCTCGTTCCGCACCGAGTCGCGCCAGTGCACGCTGCCGCGCGCCACCGACGATGCGCGGGTCTTCTACACCGCGGCGTGCGAGCTCTTGCGCAGCGTGGAGCTCGAGGGCCGCTGCTTCCGTCTCACGGGGATCGGCGTCGGCGCGTTCGAGCCGGCCCACCGCCCCGGCGAGCAGCTCGATCTGCCGATGGACGGCAAGCCCCCGCCGCCGAAGGAGCTGCAAGCGGTCGTCTCCGCGGTGCGCGAGCGCTGGGGTCACCAAGCGCTCTATCCCGCCGACGCCACCGAAGACGCGCGTCCGGGATCCGCGGGCGGCATGTCGAACACGCGCCGCGACGAGTGAGCTACTCGGCCATCGCGCCGAGGAACATCTCGGTGACCTTGCCGTTCTCGAGCGTGAAGACGAGGCCGCCGTAGATCGAGCCAGCGACGATACCGTCGGCGTCCGGCGGGTCCTCTTCGGACAGCACGTTCGCGTAGGCCTTCGTCACCGCCTCCGCCGTGGCACCCAGCGCGATGCCACGGCGGCTCGCCCCCGAGAACGGAGCCGTCACGCGGATCGACTGCACGCCGTCGAAGCCCTCGCAACCGATCACGACGTCGACGCCGGCCTTCGCGTCGCGCAACCAGCGATACGTGCCGCCGTCCACCCACGACTCCGCGCACTCGCTCTGCGGCTTCGCCTCGGGCACGGCGCGCAACAGCTCCGCCTCCGTCATGCCGAGGTGCAGCGGGCCGAGCCCCTCGGCGTTCATGAACGCGAACGGGTCGGGCTTGCCGTCGAGACCGAGGACGACCGTCGGCGGCTCGCTCGGCGTCGCGGCGACCGGTGTCGGGGCGGGCGCGGGCGCGACGGTGGGCGCGGGGCGGGTGCAGGCGGACGCGACGAGAACGAGGGCGATCGATCGGTACGGGCTCATCGGAAGACGTGCTCGCGGTAGAACCGCAGCTCCGCGATCGACTCGCGGATATCGTCGAGCGCGCGATGGCTCTCGGCCTTCGGCGGCGCCTTGAGCTCCGGATACCAGCGCCGCACGAGCTCTTTGATCGTGCTGACGTCGACGAGCCGGTAGTGCAGGTGCGCTTCCAACTGCGGCATGTGTCGCACGAGGAAACGCCGGTCCTGCCAGATCGTGTTCCCACACAGCGGCGATTGCCGCGGACCCGTGTGTGCCGCCACGAATTCGAGCGTGAGCCGCTCGGCCTCGGCGAGCGAGATCGACGAGCCCTGCACCTGCGCCGTGAGACCGCTGTCGCCATGATGCTTCGTGCACCACTCGTCCATCGCGTCGAGCACCGCATCGGGCTGGTGCACGACGAGGTCGGGCCCTTCGGCGAGGACGTTCAAGTCCGCGTCGGTGACGATCGTCGCGATCTCGAGGATCGCACACGCGTCGGGATCGAGCCCCGACATCTCCAGGTCCATCCAGACGAGCGGCGCAGTCACGCGCCAGATCTACTCGATCTCCCGAGCGCCGTCAGCCCTCGATCGCGTCATTCATCGACTCCGAGTCGGGCTCGCATGATGGAGGCGAGGTCGGGCGGGAGCAACGAAAGCGCGAGACGGCGACGAAGCTCGGCTTCGCTCGCGTCTGGGTAGGCGGCGGCCATGCGCGAGAGTGCGAGTCTGCGGGACAATCCAATGAGGGCGAGCACCCGCCGGAATTTCTCCGCAGGTGTCATCCGGCGGAGTAGCTCGTCGAGGTGATCACGCGCGTCATCGCTCGTGTCGCTCATCGACATGGTTTCCAAGCCTTGTGTGCCGTCAGCCCGTTGGGGCGCCGAGCAGCTTCGTTATCGTTGCGCGGACCCAGGCGGGGTGGTCGTAGTCGCGCGCGCCGCTGGTCTCGCGTGGGGCGACGACGCGCACGACGAGGTGGTGCTGCGGATCGTGCGACTCGGCGGCGCGCTCGACGAGGTGCAGCGCGACGCGGCCCGGGCAGTCCTTGCACTGCGGCACCGCGCCCTGCTGGCGCGCGTAGGCCTGCACGATGTCCGCGTGCGTCACCTCGACCTCTTCGTCGAGCTCCACCGCGAAGCCCGACGGATCGACCTCGCCCTGGCGCACCATCTGCAGCGCGAGCCCGTGCAACAGGAACGTCGCCTGCTGCAGCACCGCCGGGTCGCGCGGCAGGCCGTCGAGCTCGAGATCGAAGCTCCCGAAGCGTCGCATGCCGCGGGTCGTGAGCCGCACGAACGGATCGCCGTGCAGCTTGTCCGCGAACGGCACGATCGCGACCTGATCCGCGATGTTGCCGAGCCCGGCCTGCAGCCGGCGCCGCGTGAACGCAGCGGCGCCCATCGTCTCGCCCGTGTCCGGGTCGTGCACGAGCGCGCCGCGATCCTCGGCGACGATCCGCACGAGCGTCTGCAACAGCCGCAGCCCGCGGACCGCATGCTGGTTGCGATAGTCCGCGCGCAACAACAGCGCATGGCGACGCTCCGCGAGCGACGCGGCCTCGGGCGGCGACAGCTCGCGGACGAGCACCGGATCCGTCAACGTCTCGGGCGCCACCACCTTCGCGAGATCGAGGTCGGACACGAGCTCGACATGGAAGCCGAGCAGATCGCCCGGCCCCTTGCGCTCGCCTTTGCGCTCGGCCTCGCGCGCGTCGACCACCGGCTCGGTCGCGATCAGCTGCACGAGCAGCTCGACCTCCGGTGCATCGGTGCCCGCGGGCAGCTTCTTGCGCACGAGCGCCTGCAGGTCCTCGCGCGACGGTGCCTCCGACGTGCGGCCCTTCAACAAGAGCACGTACCCCTGGCTCGTGCGATCGGCGAAGACGACCGTGTGCGCGTCCTCGCCGTCGTCCTTCGCGTCCGCGGCCTCCGTCTTCGCTGGAGGCGTCTCGGTGGTCTCCTTCGGCGGGCTCTGCTCGTCGCGCCGCGCGGGGCAGCCCGCGATCGCGAGCGCCGTAACGAACACGATCGACCTCATGCGATGTCCCCGTATTTCGCGACGAGCTCGCTCACCAACGCGGGATCCACGTTGCCGCCCGACAAGAGCACGCCCACGCGCTTGCCCGCCAGCTCGCCGCGCAGCCCCACGGCGAGCGCAGCCGCCCCGGACGGCTCCACCAGCACCTTCGCCGCGAACAACAACCGCACGAGCGCGCGCGCCATGTCGTCGTCGTCGACGCGATGCGATGCACGCACGTGCTCGCGCGCGATCGCGAAGGTCAGCTCGCCCACCTGCGTGGGCTTGAGTCCGTCGCCGAGCGTCGGCGCGGGCTCCACCTGCACCCGTCGACCGCTCTCGAGGCTCTTCGCCATCGCATCGCAGCCGATCGGCTCGACCGAGTGCACGGCCGCCCCGTAGGCCGCGCTCGCGAGGCACGTGCCGGCGAGCAGGCCACCACCGCCGACCGGCACGAGCACGACGTCGAGCGCGACGCCGCGAGCCGCCGCATCCTCGTGCAGCTCGAGCGCGGCCGTGCCCGCACCGGCGACGATGTGCGGATGATCGAACGGAGGAATCACGAAGGCACCGGTGCGCTCGGCGATCTCCAGCGCGACCACCTTGCGATGATCCGACGTGGTGCCGGCGAGCACGACCTCGGCCCCGAGCGCGCGCACGGCCGCGAGCTTCACCTTCGGCGCATCGACGGGCATCGCGATCGTGGCGGGTACACCGAACTCCCGCGCCGCGAGGGCCACCGCTTGCGCGTGATTGCCCGAGCTGAACGTCACGAGCCCGCGCGCGCGCACCTCGGGCGCGAGCCGCCCCGCGGCATGCAGCGCACCACGGGCCTTGAAGGCGCCGATGCGCTGAAGGTTCTCGGCCTTGAGCCACAGCTCGCAGCCCGCGATCGCATCGAGCGCGGGGCAGCGGATCACGGGGGTGCGCACGACGAGCCCCCGCAGGCGCTCGGCGGCGGCGCGCACGTCGGCGATGCCCGGCAGTGAATCGCTCACGGTGACGAAGGCTACACCGACCTGCTACCGTGCGCTCGTATTGCCGGGCTCCACCCCCGTATCTGGCCGACTCGAGCGGCTCGCGACGCCGGCCGGCTTCGCAGTGCTGCTCGCCCTCGCGATCGTCGGCATCGACCTCTTCACGATCGGGCTCGCCGGACCGTGGGATCCGTGGGAGACGCACTACGGAGAGGTCGCGCGCCAGATCCTCGTGCGCCACGATCCGCTCGACCTGTGGTGGTCACCGGGCAACGGCGGCCCGGACGGTGCTGCGGAGAAGAGCTTCGCGAGCAAGCCACCGCTCGCGTTCTGGCTGATGGCGCTGTCGATGAAGGCGTTCGGCGTCGGCACGTCGGCCGACCCGGCAGAGCTCGTGCGCTCGCCGATCCCCGAGATCGCGATCCGACTGCCCAGCATGCTCGCCGGATGGGTCGGTGCGGTGGTGCTCGGCCATGTCACGTGGAAGCTCGCATCCCCGCGCGCGGGCGTGCTCACGGGCGTCGCGCTCGCCACGATGCCGCAGTTCGCCATCGCGACGCGCCAAGCGCTGACCGACCTCTTCTTCGTCGTGCCGGTCGTCGTCGCGGCCGCCGCGTACGCGCTCGCGTGGCTGCAGGACGATCGCGACCTCGGCCGTCGCGGTCGTGGGTGGAAGAGCGTGCCGTGGGATCGCGCGTGGCTCGTGTTCGCCATCGTTTTCGTGATCGCGGCCATCGTGCCGCTCGCCGTCCTGCACCAGCACGCCTTCGACGGCGGCACCTGGGCGAAGGTCGGCAAGATCGCCCGCCGTGCGGAGGGCCTGCGCGGCATCCAGGAGCAGATGTGGCTGTACTGGGGCTTCGTCGCGATCGTGCTGGTCGCGAGCCTGCGTTGGCGTCGGCGCAGCCAGCCGCTCATGGGCATCGTCTACGTCTGCGCGGGGCTGTCGCTCATCGGCAAGGGCCTCATCGGGCCCGCGCTCGTCGGCGTGTTCGTGCTCGGGCACCTCGTGCTGTCGGGTCGGTGGGACATCCTGCGTCGCTGCGGCCTGCCCACCGGCATCCTGATCTTCGCGATCGTCGGCCTGCCATGGCACCACGCGATGGCGCTCTATCGGGGCGAGCGGTGGGTCAGCGAGCTCATCATCGAGAACAACCTGCGGCGCTTCGCGACCGGCGAGCAGAAGCAGGCAGTCGGCGACTTCGCGTTCTACCTCGAGACGCTCGGCATCGCGGCGCTGCCGTGGTCGGCGCTCGCGCCCATCGCCACGTTCGCGGGTCTGCGCGCCTATGGCGAAGCGCCCACCGAGCGCGGCGTCATGCTGCAGCGATTCGCGCTGTTGTGGTTCGGCGTGTCGATGTTCGCGATCGGCTTCTCGAGCACGAAGTACTACCACTACCTCCTGCCCTGCCTGCCTCCGCTCGCGCTGCTCGTGGGCATCTGGCTCGATCGCGCCGCCGACGATCGTGCGGCTCGCAGGAGCACCGCCACGATCGTGCTCGTCGTCGTCGGCCTCGCGATCCTCGCGCTCGTCGTGCGCGACGTCCTCAACGCGCCGGCCTGGATCGCTCACCTCACCACGTACCTCTATACCGGCATGTGGCTGCAGGGCGCGCCGCCGACGGACTGGCTCGTCGGCACGGCCGCCGTGTTCGCGCTGGGGCTGCTCGTGTGGCCGTTCGTGCGCCGCGATCTGAGCATCGCCGCGTTCGTGCTGTCGGGCGTGCTCACCACGGGGTGGGTCATCGGTGATTATCTCCCCATTGCATCGGAGAGCTGGTCGCAACGGCGGGCGATGCAGATCTGGTTCGACGGCCGTGCGCCCCAGGACCGGCTCGTGAGCTGGTGGTTCTACTATCGCGGCGAGACGTACTTCACCAAGGGCGACGTCTGGGTCATGAAGGATCCCGATCGCCAGGCGCTCACCGAGCTCGTCGAGAGCATGCGCGGCACGGGCGGCGCGCTGTGGTTCGTCACCACGGTCCAGCACAGCAACCGCGTCGGGGCGCAGCTGCCCACCGACGTGCGCCGCAACCTGGAAGAGGTGTACGCCAACTTCCACTACGCGCTGCTGCGCGCCGACGTTCCCTGAATCGGGGAACTTCTCTCCCGCATGGCTGTCCGAGCCCGCCATGCCGTGGATGCTCCGCGTGCTCGTCGTGGTGCTGGGCGTGCAGATCGTCGTCGACGCGATGGCGCTCGCCGCGGCGCCGACTGCGAAGGAGATGGGGCTCGGCGCGCTGGGGCTCGTCGTCGACCTGGTCGTGGTCGCTGCGCTCGTGCGCGGGCGCGAGGGCATGCGCAGGCTCGTGCGGCTCGCGGCCGCGTTCGGCCTCGCCTACGACGGGCTCGCGGTCGTGCGCTGGCTCGCCACGATGCCGCAGGCGGACGCGACCGCGGGCGTGCTCGCCGGGGCGCTCTTCGCCGGCTCGCTCTTTGTCTGGTGGGCGCTCGGTCACCGCGACGTGCAGGCGTGGGTGTTCGAGCGCTGGCTCGCGCGCACGTGAAGCGTCAGTCCGACAGCGCTGCGGGCTCGCGACCGGCGAGCGCCGGCGTGCGCTCGACGAACGCGGCGCTCTTCTTGAACGCGGCCTTCTGGGTCGCCTCGAGGTGGCGCGCGGCCACGCGGGTCGAGAGCCCACGCCGACGTGCGTCGACGGCGAACGCGAACACGGCCTCGGGCATCGACAGCCCCGCGCTGAGGCTCGTGAGGTCGACGCCACAGCCACCGCCGCAGCACGCGTTGTCGTAGATGTAGGCCCCGTTCGCGACCCAGACGCCGAAGCCCAGCGCGATGGCGGCGAGCTCCGCGTCCGCCTCGCGGTCCTCGGGCTCGACCCGGTGGCCACCGTGGCGCGCGATGGCGATGCGGCCGAGCTCGCGCGCGACCGAGGCGTGCACGAGCGCCGGTACCTTCAAGATCGCCGGCATCACGACGACGAGCAGCTCGTCGCCGCGGGCGAACGTGTGCAAGAGCTGTCCGTCCGAGTTCCCGAGCGGCACGAAATCGCGCGGGATCTGCTCACGCGTCTCGCCGGGCTGCAGCTCGATCAGTGTGAACTCGACTTCGCGCTGGCCCACTTCGGCCTGCGCGCCGCACATCAGCTCGAACAGATCGTCGAGGTCGCGCGGCTTCGCGGTCGACGCATCGAGCACCAGCCGCGGTGCGCGAGCCGGTTCACCCAGGCGAGCCGCGAGCTCGTGGAGCCCTTCGGCGAGCCACGCGCGGGCATCGTCGTCCGGCAGGAACTCGACCGCGCGCCCGCCCGTGAAGCGAATCATGGACGCCGAGCATAGCGAGCGGTCCGCAGCGATGCCACGGCCGCCGCCCGCGGCCGCGCCGGGACCGTCGGCGCGCCGATCGGCGATCCCGCGAGTTGCTCTCGCCGTATCCGACGTCACACTGAAATAGAGAGACCCTTCGTGGATCACCGAGTGCGTGGACACGGCATCGCTACCCTGACGCTCCTGGTGAGTGTCGTCGGGATGCTGCTCTTCCCGCTGTCGGCCTTCGCGGGTGGTGCGCGCAAGGTCGTGCCCGATCTGCGCCGAGATGCCGGTGCATGGGTGCAGCCGCGCGAGGCCCGGATGCTCCGATTGCCGGTGACGGTGCACCTCGCGACCCAGGACGGCTCGCCCGTCACGTCGCGGGCGGACGTGGCGGCATGGGTCGAGCGCGCGAACCAGGAGCTCGCGCCGTACGGGATCGAGGTCGAGGTCCGCGCGGTCCGGCGCATGCCGGCGGGGTGGAGCTCGGTGACGCGTTGGCAGGCCCGTCGCGCGCTGGCCCGCTACGCCCCCAACGACGGCACCATCCACGTCTTCGGCATCACGCACCTCGACGAGGGCGCGCGGCTCGGCCGGCGCGTCCGCGGGCTGCACTGGCGCTACCGCGGGCTCGCGCGCGGGCTGCGGGGCCGCGAGTACGTGATCGTCACGCGCGACGCCCCCGACACGACGCTCGCCCACGAGTTCGGCCACCTGTTCGGGCTGCGCCACACCACGCGCGACGACAACATCATGTGCTCCTGCCGCCGCGGTCGCGCGGTCGCGTTCACGGACACGCAGGGCGTACAGATGCGCGAGGGGGCCCAGCGGTTCCTCGCCCGTCAGGGCATCGTCGGCTCGCGCCGCGGCTGGGCCGACCGCCGCGATCGCCGATAGGCAACGCGCGGGCCCGCGCGGTATCGTCGCGCGCGAATGCGTGAGGTGCTGATCGTCGCCGTCGTCGCCGGAGCGCTCTCGTGCGCGACGCGACCTCGCTCCGATGCGGGTACGGCACCGAGCGAGGCCGCGCGTCCGGCTGCAGTGCCCGCGAGCGTGCAGGTGGAAGCGCGTGCGCCGACGTCGGTGCCCGCATCGACGCTCGTGCTGAAGAACGCGCGCCTCGTCGACGGCACGGGCTCGGCCGCGAAGACCGGCGTCGACGTGCGCGTCGAGGGCGACCGCATCGCTGCGATCGGCTCGGGGCTCGCCGTGCCGGACGGCGCACGCGTGATCGATCTCGGCGGTCGCACGCTCTTGCCCGGGTTCATCGACACGCACGTGCACATGACGTTCATGCCCGCGCCGTCGCACGAGGCCGGGGTCACGCGCGCGGTGAAGTGGCACGAGACGGATCAGGCGCTGCACGGGGTCGCCCACGCGTGGGTGACGTTGCGGGCGGGCTTCACCACGGTGCGCAACGTCGGTGGATCGTTCGCCGATCGGGCGCTGCGCGACGCGATTGCGCAGGGCTACGTGCCCGGTCCTCGCATGTTGGTGGCGAACCACTCGATTGGTATCACCGGCGGCCACTGCGACGACGGCAACGGCCTGCATCCCGAGGTCGCGCCCGCGCGCTCGAGCTGGCAGGGCGGCACCGCCGACGGCGTCGACGAGGTGCGCAAGGCCGTGCGCTACCAGGTGAAGCACGGCGCGGACGTGATCAAGCTGTGTGCGACCGGCGGTGTGATGTCGCAGGGCGACGGCGTCGGCAACTCGCAGATGACGCTCGACGAGCTGCGCGCCGCGGTGGACGAGGCGCATCGCGCGGATCGCCGGGTGGCCGCGCATGCGCACGGCAACGCCGGCATCCGCGATGCGGTGACGGCCGGCGTGGACAGCATCGAGCACGGCAGCGTGCTCGACGGCGACACGGTCGCGCTCATGCGCAAGCGCGGCACGTTCCTCGTGCCCACGCTGTACGTCGGCGACGTGGTGGAGCGGCGGGCGAACGCCGGCACGCTGTCGCCCGAGTCGGCGGCGAAGGCGAAGAGCATCGCGCCGCGGATGCGCGAGAGCTTCGCGCTCGCGTACAAGGGCGGCGTGAAGATCGCGCTCGGTAGCGACGCCGGCGTGTTCGATCACGGCGAGAACGGCCGCGAGTTCACGGAGATGATCGAGCACGGCATGACGCCGATGGACGCGATCGTCGCGGGCACCGGGCGTGCGGCCGAGCTGCTCGGTCTGACCGACGTCGGGCTCGTGCGCGAGGGCTTCCATGCGGATCTCGTCGTGGTCGATGGCGATCCGTTGAAGACGCCGAAGCTGCTCGAGGCGCCGGCGCTCGTGATCAAGAGCGGCGTGGTGCACGTCGAGCCGTCATGGATCAGCCGAACGACACCCGAAGGGTGAGCAGCACCATCTGGATGGGGCGGCCCGCGGTGTCGATGCGATAGTCGTAGTCGACGCCGATGCGGCCGGCGATGTGCTTGCGCTGCGTCTGCAGGCCGATGCCGACGAGGCCGCCGACGGCCGGCAGCGCGTCGTCGAGATCCTTCGTCGCGGGGATGCCCGCCATCGTGCCGACGCCGGCGCGCACGTAGACGGGGCCGTACGCGAGCGTGACGACACCATCGACGCCACCGCCGGGCTTCTTGCGCCCGAACATCTGCACGAGGTGGCCTTCGGCGCCCACCATGACGAACGTCCGCTTCTTGTGCCACGAGAAGCCGGTCTCGACGTCGTAGCGCAGGCCGGGCGCGAAGCCGTCCTTGCGCAGGATCACGGCAGGCGCGACGCCGAAGCCGAAGTAGCCGCCGCGATCCCAGGTGAGCTCGGGCGGAGTGTCGGCGGGCGGAGCGGTGGACGCGAGCGCGAGGGAGAACAGAGTGCAAGGGATGAGCATGTCGTCTCGCGAAGAGCGTGGGATCGCGAATGCGACGTCGACCAGTGCGTGCGCGCGTTCGCGGTGCGTGCACTGCTGCGCGTCGCATCGATGCAACGCTCGCAACCCGTCGAATCGCGCCCGTTCGTGAGGCGGACGACCGAACGCTCGCGCACGTCTTCGCGACCGCGATCCGGTTGCATCGCGCGCGCGTGTGCTCTCAGTCGGCGCGCGGCTTCGGCTCCGGCAGCGGCGGCCAGGCGCTCGCGAGGGGGCGCAACGCGCGGAAGGGCGTCAGCCGGCGCGCGAGCGCGATCATGGCGACGAGGTAGATCGCCGCGAGCGCGAGCGGCAGCACGACCGACGGCCAGAAGCCTTCGCTCCAGCGCGACACGACGAACGGGATCACGCCGACGAACAGCGGTGCCCCGATCGGCATCGAGGCCGTGGCCGCGACGACCGTGCTGCGCGCCACGGGTCCGCGCAGATCCGGATCGACCATGCGCAGGAGCGCGAAGCCGGTGGGCAGCGTGCCGGTCGCGGTGCCGAACAGCACGAGCATGTGCGCGAACGGAGCCTCCGGGAACGCGCGCCGCGCGAGCCAGAGGCAGACGACGAGCGTGACGACGGCCCCGATCGCGGACGTGAGCACGATCGGCACGATCCAGCGCCCGACGACGTCGAGCTCGATCGCGGACAACGCGGCGGCAGTGGTGAAGTCGACGGCGGTGACGGAGACCCGCGCGAGCAGGCGATCGTCGAGGCCGTGATGCGGCGCGACCTGGTCGGCCGTGCGGCGCGTGCCGATCGCGAGCGCCGAGCCGAGCAGGAAGTGGAAACCCCATGCGGTGGCGACGAGCGGATGCGTCGGCGGCAGCCAACGCGTGCCCAGCCACAACACGACGAAGGTGAGCGCGTAGACGGATCCGACGGCGACGATCTGGCGCGTCAGCGGATCCATCGCGCCGACGGCCTCCGGCGGTACGGCTTCGCCGATCGGATGCGATGGCTCGGGCGGCGGCGCGGGCTCGCGCTCGCGCTCGCCGAATCCCTGCGCGTCGACCCAGCCGCGCTTGCGACCGTACGCGACGAGCGGCACGCCGACGAGCACGCACGTCGCGAAGCCGAGCGCCGCGAACGTGAGCCCGATCTGCGCGCCGTGTTCCATGCCCAGGTTCTCCCACGCGCTGCCGAACGCGAGCGCCTGCCCGGGGCCCTGCGAGAAGCCGAGCATGAGCATGAAGCCGAAGCCGGGATGCAGCGGTGCCGCGTCGGCGAGCGCCCACGCGGCAAGGATCATGAAGCCCAGCACGACCTGGCCCACGGCGGAGCCCGGCAACGCGAACGCGAGCGAGCGTGCACCGCCGCTCGCGACGTGCTTCTGCGCGCGCTGCAGACCGACGGCGATGAACACGACGGCGAACGCATGATAGACGACGAGCTCGAGCTGCCGCGGATCGACGGGCGCGATGCCGGCTCCGCTCGGCCCGAGCGCGAGCCCGAGTGCACCGGCAGCGATGCTGTCGGGCACGCCGAGCCGTGCCCACGCGGGGACGTGCCGACGCACGACGCCGACGATCGCGAGCAGCACCGCGAGCACGACGAGATTCGGAATGACGCCGGCGCGCCAGAACTCCACGATGTCGGTACGCTACTCGTCTTTACGGAGAAGAGCTCCGCTCTTCCCCCTCCGGCCGGCAGAGCCGTCCGGAGCCTCCCCCATCTCCGGCGCTGACGCGCCTCCAGGCGCGCCGACGCTGCGGGCTGTGTCATAATGGCTCGAGTGGTCACCTCGGCCCACCGCGTGCGCTACACCTACGCGCAGTATCTGGCGCTCGAGAAGGCGAGCAACGTCAAGCACGAGTACCTCGACGGCCAGATCTACGGGATGGCGGGCGGCACCCCGGAACACGCGGCCCTCGCTGCGGCGGTGGTGGGCCTGCTCTTTCCGGCGCTCCGTGATCGCGGGTGTCGGGCGCACAGTGCCGACCTGCGCGTGCGGGTGCGCGCGACGGGCCTCGCGACCTATCCCGACGTGACCGTCGTGTGCGGGCCCCGCGAGCACGATCCCGACGACGCCGACGCGGTGAACAACCCCACCATGATCGTCGAGGTGCTCAGCCCGAGCACCGAGGAATACGATCGCGGCGAAAAGTTCGATCACTACAAGCGGATCGACTCGCTACGAGAGTACGTGCTCGTCGCGCAGGACCGCCGCATGGTCGAGGTGTGGACGCGCGCCACCGACGGCAGTTGGGGGCAGCGGCGCTTCGCCGACGGTGAAGCTGCGGCACTCGACTCCGTCGGCGCCCTCCTCGAGGTCGCCGCGCTCTACGACGCCATCGCCTGAGAGATCGCGGGCCTCCACCGTGCATGCCAGCAGTCGCCAGGCGTAGGTGACACCCTCGGTGAGCGCTCGCATCGCGGTGGCCATGCCGGGAGCATGCGACCGCGGATTGTCAGCCGTATGTCAGGTTTTTCGAGGCCGTCGTCACGGCCCTCGGGGCCTCGAGTTGGCGGCGCCGCGGGGGCCTTTCGGCATCGGGTCGAGCTCGCGGATCACCTCGGCCTTGACGATGCGGTCGAGACGGAAGTGACGGTGCTCGCCGCGCGCGATATCGAAGGCGTCGATGCGCGTCTCGTGGCGATCCATGCGGACCGCATCGATGCGGATGTCGCGGGTGGTCTCGATGAACTTGCCGTCGACGTAGGTGATGCGCAGCGGTTGGCGCTCGAACCACGCGCGCTCGAGCGCCTCGCGGACCTCCTTGCGCGTCGCGATGGCCGGCACGCCGTGGAACGACAGCTCGTCGAGGCGCGCGAGCAGCTCGCGTTGCGCCGAGGTGGATAGCGCGGCCCGGATCTTGTCGAGCGCGGCGTCGACCGTCTCGGTGAACGGAAGCAGGCGCATGTCGACCGCGAAGCGCCCGAGCGCGACGAGCAGCGCGGCCTCGCGGGCGGTGAAGTTCACCGGCGGCAGGTTGTAGTGGCGATCGAGTGCATAGCCGCCGCCGCGTCCGCGCTCGGCCGCGAGCGGCAACGAGGCGGCGCGCAGCGCATCGAGGTCGCGGTAGATCGTGCGCACGGTGACCTCGAAGCGCTCCGCCAGAGTCTCCGCCGTGACGCCGGTGCGTCGTCCTCGCAGGTACTCCGCGAGCGCGAACAATCGTTCGGTGCGCTTCACCGATCGTGCTCCACGACGCCGAGCACGTCGTGCGCGGCGATGCGGGCCGGGTGCACGAGCCGACCGCCGCCCGTCATCCACTCGACCCACGGCATGATCGGCTCCGGTGCGCGCGCGCGTCCGTGCAGCACGTCGTCGATCATCGGCGTGAACGTGTCGACGACGATGCGCGCGAACGCGGCACCCGACTCGGGATTCGCGAGGCTCGGTCGGCACGTGTAGCCGGGGAACGGACGCAGCGCCGTCCAGCCCATCGCACGTGCGCCGTAGTCGAGCTCGCGCGCGAGCGCATCGCGTCCGATCGCGCGCGCGGCCGCGGCGGCGCGCACGAGCTTCGCATCCGGAACGATCTCGGCGCACGGCGGCAGATCGCGATGGATCGGCGAGACCGAGTCCGGTGCCCAGTGCAGCGACAGCGACGTCTCGAAGAACCCGGCGTGGAAGTCGTGCCCGAGCTCGGCCGCTGCGAGCTCGCGATCGGCGGGCGACAGCGGGGCGAGCGCGTCCGCGTACGGCTCGGCCGACTCGAACGCGAGCATGAGCCGCAAGAGCGAGTGGAACGGCGCAATCGCGGCGATGCCCTGCTCGCGCAACCACTGCGCGCCCGCCTCGATGGCGACGTTGTGCAAGGGCGCGCCGTGGAACGTCACGAGCACGACCTTGCGTGCACCGAGCTCGGCGAGCGCGCGACAGCTCTCGAGCACGAGCTCGCGCACGATGGGGAATCGGACGGGCCGCGAGCCCGGCCCCGGACACGGATCCACGCCCACCTCGAGGTGATCCGCGAGCACGACGGGCCAGCCGTGGAGCGCGTGTAATCGCGCTCCGACGTCGCGCACGACGCCGAGCGAGAGCAACCGATCGTTGTGCAGCGACAAATGCGGCCCGTGGTACTCCACCGGGTTCACGCACAGCCACACGGGCATGCCCTCGCGCACGAGCGCCCGCGCTTCACGATGCGAGAGGTCGAACAGCGCCGTCGTCATCGCGACGATGGTACGTCGTCCTGCGATTTCGCCGGGACGCCCGGCGAAATCGCCTGGGAAGCGAGCGGCGCGCGGCCGTGGCGGCGCTCTCGGATCGGGCTACACTGCCCCCGATCACGATGAGCACGCCGTTCCGCATCGACCTCGACGACCTCGATTTCGTCTTCTTCGAGCAGCTGCGCGCGCACGAGCGGCTGGCCGCGATTCCCGAGTACGCCGACCTCGATCGCGAGACGTACCGCGCCACGTTCGAGGAGGCCGCGCGGCTCGCCACGGAGGTGCTCGCGCCGATCAACCGCACCGGCGATCGCGAGGGCTGCAAGCTCGACGGCGACGGCAACGTCACGACGCCGAAGGGCTATCGCGACGCGTGGCGGCAGATGGCCGAGGGCGGCTGGATCTCACCGTCGGCGCCGGCGGAGCTCGGCGGGCCCGGCCTGCCACGCGTCATCTCCATCGCCGTGAACGACATGTTCATCGCCGCGTGCACCGCCTTCATGATGTACCCGGGCCTCACGGCGGCGGCGGCTCGTATGATGAAGGCGTTCGGTCCCGAGTGGATGCGCGCGCTCGCGGCGAAGAACCTCTTCACGGGCAAGTGGTCGGGCACGATGTGTCTCACCGAGTCGGGCGCCGGCACCTCGGTCGGCGACAACCGTGCGCGGGCGACCGCCACGGACGAAGAGGGCGTGTACCTGCTCGAGGGCGAGAAGATCTTCATCTCCGGGGGCGACAGCGATCTCGCGGAGAACGTGATCCACTTCGTGCTCGCGCGCACCGCCGACGCGCCCGGCGGCACGAAGGGGCTGTCGCTGTTCGTCGTGCCGAAATTCGAGTTCTCCGCCGACGGCACGCTCGGCGCGCGCAACGGGGCGAAGGTCGTCGGCCTCGAGCACAAGATGGGCATCAACGGCTCCGCCACGTGCACGCTCGCGCTCGGCAGCGATCGCCCGTGCAAGGCGTGGATCGTGGGCAAGGAGCGCGACGGCATCGCGCTGATGTTCCACATGATGAACGAGGCGCGCATCGGCGTGGCCGGGCAGGGCACCGCGATCGCGGGCGCGGCCTACAACTACGCGGTGCAGTACGCCCGCGATCGCGTGCAGGGCACCAAGCTCACGAAGCGCGACAGCGACTCCGAGCGGGTCGCGATCGTCGAGCATCCCGACGTGCGCCGCATGCTGCTCACGTTGAAGGTGGTGAGCGAGACGATGCGCGCCGCGGTGGTCCGCATGGTGCTCGACCACGACGTCGCTCGCACCACGAAGGACGAGGCGCTCAAGACCAAGCTCGAGCAGCGCCAGGATCTGCTCATCCCCGTGCTCAAGGCCCACTGCACCGACATGGGCTTCGAGATGGCGGCCACGGCCGTGCAGGTGTACGGCGGCTACGGCTACATCGGCGAGTACCCGGTGGAGCAGCTCGTGCGCGACTCGAAGATCCAGTCGATCTACGAGGGCACCAACGGCGTGCAGGCGCTCGACCTGCTCGGTCGCAAGATGCGAGCGCAGGGCGGTGCGCTGTTCATGGGCTGGATGGCCGAGGCGCAGGCCGAGCTGAAGGCCGCTGCCGACGAGGGCTTCGGCGCGCAGAGCGAGGCGATCGGCAAGGCGGTCGCGCAGCTCGGCGCGTGCGCGATGCACCTCGGCAAGCTCGCGGGCGGCGGCAACATCGACGGCGCATTCGTGCAGGCCGTGCCGCTGTTGCAGGTGTTCGGCACCGTGCTGCTCGCGCTCGAGGCGCTCGACCAGGCTCGCGTGGCGAAGAAGCTGATCACCGCGAAGGGCGAGTCACCGCGCCTCAAGGCGAAGCTGCTCGGCCTGGATCACTACGTCGCGCACCTGCTCCCCGTCGCCACCGCGCGTGCCAAGACCGTGCAGTCGGGCGACGAGAGCTGCCTCGACCGCGATCTGTTCGCCTAACGCCAGCCGCGGAGCTTGTTCTCTTCCTTGCGGTAGAGCGCGAACGCGTCGCGCACCACCTGCACGGCCTTGTCACGCCCGCCGAACTCATCGACCTTGACGTTCTTGTTCTCGAGCACTTTGTAGTCGAGGAAGAAACGCCGCATCTCGGCGAAGACGTGCTTTGGCAGCTGATCGATGTCGATGATGTCGGCGTACGCGGGGTCCTTCACTTGCACGCCGATGATCTTGTCGTCGTCCTCGCCGTCGTCCTCCATGTGCATCACGCCGATCGGACGCGCTTCCATCATCACGAGCGGCATCACCGGCTCGGTGCCGAGCACGAGGATGTCGAGCGGATCGCCATCGCCGCAGTACGACCGCGGCAGGAACCCGTAGTTCGCCGGGTAGTGCACGGAGCTGTAGAGCACGCGATCCACCCGCAGCATGCCCGTGGGCTTGTCGAGCTCGTACTTCACCTTCGACCCGCGCGGGATCTCGATGACGACGTTCACCCAGTCCTCGGCGGTGTCCGGGTTGTTCGGCAGGTCGTGCCACGGATGGGCCATCGCGGACCAGCGTACACCTTGCTAGGCTGGCTCGCGATGGCGACCGCATGCGTGCTCCTGGCGAACGGCTTCGAAGAGATCGAAGCGATCACGGCGATCGACGTGCTGCGTCGCGGCGGCATCGAGACCACGGTCATCGGCGTGGGTACGCGCGGCCCGGTCGGGTCGCACGACATCGGCGTTGCGGCCGATGTCGCGCTCGACCAGCTCGACGACGACGCGAGCTGGGACGCGATCGTGCTGCCAGGCGGTCTGCCGGGCGCGACGAACCTGCGCGACGATCCGCGCGTGCAAGCGCTGGTGAAGCGTCAGCACGCGCGCGGAGGGTTGCTCGCCGCCATCTGTGCGGGGCCGATCGCGCTCGCGAGCGCCGGGGTGTTGCACGGACGACGCGCGACGTCCTTTCCCGGTGCACGTGCGCAGCTGGGCGACGTGCACTACGCCGAGGATCCCGTGGTCGTCGACGGCACCGTCGTCACGAGCCGCGGTCCCGCCACCGCGATGGCGTTCGCGCTCACGATCGTCGAGCAGCTGCGCGGAGCCGAGGTCGCGCGCGACACGGGCAGCAAGATGCTGGTCCGCTGACCCTCGGAGCGTGGCGAAGCGATGCGTCGCGGGCTGCAACGGCCCCGCCGCGCGGCGCGCTCGCGATCGCGCAAGCGGTGGGGATCAGCGGGATTTTCCCGGCCGACCCCCCGGCCTGCCGCTCGCACAAAGGCCGGTGCCCATGCTTCGCCGCCTCGCGATCGCCTCCACCATCCTCTTCGCGCTGACCCTCAACGCCGGCTGCTGGCTCATGCCCAGCTACGACACGCCCGTGATCGAGGACGAGGACGTGCGCATCGAGACGCCGAGCGAGGACGGCTTCCGCGAGTCGGGCGAGCGCGGCGAGGTCTATCAGCTCGCGCTCGACACCGCGTACGACACGAACGACTGGGTGGCCGAGACGGTCGCCGGCATGGCCGACATCACGCGCACGCTGAACGGCTATCCGGAGGATCGTCGCGATCGCGAGTGGCGCGTCTACGGCCCGCGCGACGACGAGGATGGTCGCGACCTCTCGTGGATGGTGAAGATCAAGGGCGACGCCGGCAGCGGCAGCGTCGAGATCCACGTCGGCGGCCGCGGTGCGGGCGAGGACGGCATGGACGCGGTGCTCATCGGCGACATCGCCACCGACGACAGCGCGCGCAACGGCGGCTTCATGATCGACTTCGATGCGATCAACGCGAACCCCGAGCTGCTCGACGGCGAGGGCTACGACGCGCTCGTCACCGGCCGCGTGCAAGTGGAGTTCGCGCGCGACCTCGACAGCGACTACAAGTGGGTCGACATCGCGTTCGACGGGGTCGAGGTGACCGCGGACGACGAGACCGTCGACTTCGACGGCGAGGCGTACGAGTACCACCGCGCCGCGAAGGGCGGCGGCACGTTCCACCTCGGCGCGCAGAGCAGCTTCGAAGAGGAGGGCTGGAGCGGCCCCGAGATCGAGCGCATGACGATCGACATGCGCTGGAACGCCGACGACGAGGGCCGCGCTCGCGGTCTCATCCTCGAGTCCGAGAAGGAAGGCGACCTGCGCTTCGGCGACATCGCGCTGCACGAGTGCTTCGGCGGCGACGGCCAGCTCACCTGGCGCTCGTTGACCGAGGCCTACGCGAGCGAGCTGCCCGAGTACAACTTCGGCAAGGAAGAGTCCTGCGTGTTCGACGAGGACGAACTGGACGAGCTGGAAGGCTCGTCGGCGGAGCGCGACTGACGTCGCCGCGCTGCTCGAATCCTCGAACCACCGAACGCGGGCGCGGCTTGACACCGCGCCCGCGTTGCTTCATATACGTCGACCGCCGCTCCGTTGAATGTACGGAGCGGTTTGCCGTCCACGCGCCCACGCACAGCGAAAGGAGGTCCTGCATGACACCACGATTCCCCGCATTCCTCGTCTCGGGCCTCCGTCGCCCGCGCTGACGCATCTTCGGTGCGGGCGTGCGGGGGCCTCCCGTTTCGTTTCGCACCGAAAGCGCCCGCGATGCCCGCGAGAACACGCGGCGGCCCCGATTCGGGGTCCGACCGCAAGCGCCGACAATTGTGTCGGCAAGTCCATGAAGAGCTCGAGCTCGCATTCGGCGAGCTCGACGATCCGCTGCTCGACGGCCTGGCGATCTTCGCCGTCGACGTCGATGCCGGCGGCGCGACGCTACGCGTCGGGGTCGTCGTCCCCGACGATCGGGATCCCACCACGGTTCGAGCTCGCCTCGACGCCGCGAGGGGACAGCTGCGCTCGGGAGTCGCCCACGCGATCCACCGCAAGCGCACCCCGCAGATCTGGTTCGCTCTGATCCCGGCGTGCGTGGTGGAGACACCAGCGGACGCCGAGCGCGAGTGACCGATCTGCGACCCGAGGTCGCCGCCCGCTCGACACGTCCGGCGAGCACGAGGCACCATTCCGGCCATGCGTTCCGGGTGGTGTCTCGTGCTCGCCACGGCACTCGCGTGCGGCGGCACGCCGGCGGCCGTCGTGGAAGCGCCGACGACGACCGTCGATGCGAGTCCAGCGACGACGCCGGCACCCACACCCGCGCGCGTCGTCGAGCGCGTGCGTCACGACGTCGCCGCGGACGACGGCCACTCAATCGCCGTGTGGGAGAAGTCGCCCGCGACGCCGACGGGCGTCGTCGTGCTCGTGCACGGTCGCACGTGGAGCGCAGTGCCGGACTTCGATCTGCAGGTCGAAGGCAAGGAGCGCTCGCTCATGGACGCGCTCGTCGCGAATGGCTTCGCGACGTACGCGATCGATCTGCGCGGATACGGAGGCACGAAGCGCGACAAGAGCGGATGGATCACGCCGGAGCGAGCCGACCGCGATCTCGCGAGCGTGCTCGTGTGGATCGCCGAGCGCCACCCGCAGCTGCCGAGGCCGGCCGTGCTCGGGTGGTCGCTGGGCGCGTTGGTGGTGCAGCTCGCCGCGCAGCGCCGACCGAAGTCCATGTCGGCGGCGATCCTCTATGGATATCCGCGCGACCCCGATCGACCCGCGAAGGGCAAGGACGCCGATCCGCCGTCGCCGCCGGCGAAGCCGAACACGCGCGCGAACGCGGCGTCGGACTTCATCACGCCCGAGTCGATCGACCAAGCGACGATCGACGCGTACGTCGATGCGGCGCTCGTCGCCGATCCGGTGCGGGCCGACTGGCGCGCGATGTCGCAGTGGGCCGAGCTCGATCCGTCGAAGGTGCAGGTGCCGACGCTCGTGCTGTTCGGCGCGCGCGACCCGTATGCGCCCGTCGAGCTGCAGGCCAAGCTGTTCGCGAAGCTCGCCCATCCCGATCGCGCGATGACGATGATCGCCGGCGGCGACCATGCCGCACATCTCGAGGACTGCGGCCCCGCGTTCGTCCACGCGGTGGTGGCGTTCCTGCAGCGTCCTTGATACGAAGGCGACGGTGTCGTTCGTCGCCGTCGTCCTCCTCGCATCCGCGCTCGTCGAAGCGCCGCCCGCCGAAGCGCCGCCCGCCGAAGCGCCCGCCGAGCTCGCGATCGAGACGTTCCCCGACGATCCACTCGCGGTGCGCCGCGTCGTGCTGCCCAACGGCCTCACCGTGATGCTGTCGGAGAACCACGAGCGCCCGGAGATCTTCGGCGCGGTCGTGGTGCGCACGGGCGGCCGCAACGATCCGCCCAACGACACCGGCATGGCGCACTACCTCGAGCACATGCTGTTCAAGGGCACCACCAAGATCGGCACCACCGACTGGGAGCGCGAGCGCCCACTGCAGGCACAGATCGAGCAGCTGTACGACGAGCTCAAGCGCGCATCGCCGTCGGAGCGCAGGTCGATCGAGGCCGAGATCCGTCGCACGGTGGCGAAGACGTACGCGTATGCGGTGCCCAACGAGATCGATCAGTTGCTCGAGGACATCGGCGCCACCCACGTCAACGCGTTCACCACGTACGACGAGACCGTCTACCACAACACGTTCCCCGCCTCGCAGATCGACACGTGGCTCGCCATCTACGCCGAGCGCTTCGAGGAGCCCGTGTTCCGCCTGTTCCCCACCGAGCTCGAGGCGGTGTACGAGGAGAAGAACACCGCGATCGACACCACCGGCTACGAGCTGTTCCGCACGTTCATGCGCGGCGCGTTCCCGGGCCATCCCTACGGCACCAACGACATCCTCGGCGAGGTCGAGCACCTCAAGCGCCCTTCGCTGCGCGCGATGAAGGCGTACTACGAGCGCTGGTACGTGCCGAACAACATGGCGCTCGTGCTGTCGGGCGACTTCCGGACCGACGACGTGTTGCCGCTCGTCGAGCGCCGCTTCGGCGCGTGGAAGGCCGGGCCCGACCCGAAGCCGCAGGCGCGTCCGCTCGCGCCGTTCGAGCCCGATCAGCGCTTGAAGGCGCGCGTCACCCCGGTGCGCGCGGGCGCGATCGCGTATCGCACGGTGCCGCAGTCGCACCCGGACTTCGCGGCGCTGCAGGTCGCGCGACGCCTGCTGGCGAACGATCAACGCTCCGGCTTCATCGATCGACTGGGCGATCAGGGCAAGTTCCTCTACGCGCAGCACGTGCCGGCCGACCTCGCCGAGCACAACCTCGACGTCGTCGCGTACGTGCCGCGGCTCATCACGCAGTCGTTCCGCGCGGCGGAGAAGCTGGTGGTCGCGCAGTTCCGCCGCATCCGCGAGGGCGACTTCTCGGATCGCAAGTTCCAGGCGCTCAAGGACAGCTTGATGGTCGAGGAGACCGAGAAGTGGGAGGACAACCGCGAGCGCGCGCTCGCGATGACGCACGCGTTCGCGGCGGAAGGCGGATGGGAGGGCCACCTGCGCTACCTCGCGCGGCTGCGCGCGCTGACGAAGGCGGACGTCGTGCGCGTGGCGAGCGAGCTCTTCGGCGATCGCAAGCTCGTGCTCCGCTCGCGCGTGGGCTACCCGAAGAAGACGCGGCTCGCCAAGCCCAAGCACCCGCCCGTGAAGGGGCGCGGTGGCGCGCACTCGCAGCGCTTCGCCGAGCTACGGGCGGCACCCAAGCCCGACCCGAAGCTCGACTTCGTCGACTTCGCGAAGGACGTCACGACCACGAAGGTGCACGACCACGTCGCCCTGCGTGCGAACGGCAACCCGTTCGACGATCTCTACCAGCTCGAGCTGCGCTTCGGCGTGGGCACGGATCGCATCCGCGAGCTCGACCTGCTGGAGGACTACCTCGGTCGCATCGGGTCCGAGCGGAACGTGGGCGCCCGCATGCGCGAGCGCTTGTTCGAGCTGTCCACCACGATCACCGCCGACGCGGAGATCGATCGCTTCGTCGTGCGAGTCGCCGGCCCGCAGCGCCACATGAAGGCCGCGCTCGAGCTGCTCGCCGAGCTCATGACGGCACCCGCAGCGGAGCGCAAGCCGCTGCGGCAGGTGCGGCGCGAGATCTGGGCGTTCCGCCGCTTCGATCGCAAGAACCCACCGGCGGTCGCGAAGGCGCTGCGCGATCACGTGCTCTACCGCGGCGACTCGCCGTACCACCGCGAGCTGGGTCCCCGCGGCGCGCGGCTGGTCGGTCCGAAGAAGCTGCTCGACGCATGGGATCGCGTGCAGGGCCACGCGGTGGAGGTGGGCTACGTCGGTCGCCGGCCGGCCGACGAGGTCGCGGCTGCCGTGCGCGATGCGTTGCCGCTGCGATCGAAGGTGCATGCGGCGGTGCCCCATCTCGTCTACGGCCGCAATCCGCCGCGCGAGACCACGGTGTACTTCGTGCCGCAGCGGGGCGCCGTGCAGACGCAGCTGTGGTTCGCGGTGGAGGGCGTGCCCGTCGCGCGCGCGGATCGTCCCGCCGCCGACGCGTTCGAGAGCTACTTCGGTGGCGGCATGGCAGGGCTCGTGTTCCAGGAGGTCCGCGAGTTCCGGGCGCTCGCCTACTCCGCGCACGCCTGGTACGAGCGCGACGAGGAGCCCGTACAGCGCGGTCAGCTCGTCGCGCATGTCGGCTGTCAGGCCGACAAGACGATCGAGGCGCTCGACGTGATGGTCGAGCTCGTCACGAAGCTCCCCGAGCACCCCGATCGCATCGATCTCGTCCGCGGCGCGCTCGTGCGAGGCACCGAGACCGACAGTCCCTCGTTCCGCGATCTCCAGGACCAGATCGACGAGTGGGAGTTCGAGGGCGACCGCGGCGACCCGCGTCGCGAGGCGCTCCCGGCCTATCGTGAGCTCGAGTTCGCCGACATCGTCGCGTTCTATCGCGCCCACGTCGCGGGCAAGCCGCTCGCGATCATGGTGGCCGGCGATCCACGCAAGGTGAAGATGAAAGACCTGAAGCGCTACGGCAAGGTCGTGCGCCTGCGCGAGTGGCAGCTGTACAGCCAGTGAACGCTCACGGTCTCCACATGCATGCGGGCGTCGTGAGCACGCCGTAGTCGATCACGAGGCAGTCCATGCCATCGGGGCACTCGCCTTGCGTGCAGTCGAGGATGCAGAACGGCGGCGCTTCGCGGCACACCGCGGGCGCAGTGCCACTCGTGGGCTCTGGACACGGATCGCCGTCGACCATGCATCGTGGCCCGCACACCGTCGGGCCACCCAGCAGCCCGCTCTGCCCGCAGATCCCGTTCTCCACGTCGATGCACTGCTCCGGCGGTGAGACGTCGGGCGTGCACTGCCCATAGGGTGCGAGCCACTGCGACGGCCACAGGCATGCGCGCGTGCCGGCGAGCCCGTCGACCGGCGCACAGACCATGCCGTCGGGACACTCGCCGTCGGTGCAATCGAGCACACATCGATCCTCGACGCAGGTCGCCGATGCCGTGCCGTCGTCGGGCGGTGAACACGTCGTCGTGACATCGCACGCGGGCGCGCACGCGTGCTGCTTCTCGTCCTCGTTCGACACGCACGCCGCTGCGCACTCGGTCGGCTCGTCGGGATGGAAGCCCAGCGACCAGCACCGCTCGTAGTCGTCGGACCCACCCGAGGTGGCGCTCGTCGTCGTCGTCGTGGCCTCGCCGTCCGGTGGTCGGCACGCACACGCAGCGAGCACGGTCGCGACGACGGTGCGGATCATCGCCGGAAGTCTCGCAGGCTTTCCCGGTTCCGCGGTACGATCGCCGCGGGGATGCTGCTCGTCTTCGCCTTCGCGCTCGGGCTCGTGCGGCCCGCGGTCTCGGACGACGGGATCCCGCACGGACCCACGCCCGTGGCGGAGCTGTCGACCAAGACGCTGCGTCACCACGAAGTGCTGCGGATCCGTCGCGACTTCGGCATGGACCACTGGGAGATCGCGCTCGACGGCTGGACGCCGCACGCCGTCGACGGTCGGATCGCCGACCTGCGCCTGTGGTGGGTGAACACCCAGGAGGCCGATCGGCGCAAGCCCTTCAGTGCGTATCTGCGGCGATACCTCGACTTCGAGCACCGTCGCGCGGGCGAAGGCACACTCGCGGTGCGCATGGCGGGCGATCGCAAGGAGTACCGCTTCACCGTGGAGATCGACGCCCACGGCACACCCGCGGTGTTCGCCGACGTCGAGCTCGCGGACGGCTCCACCGTCCCGCACTGCCGCTGCAAGAGCGGGCGGCTGCTCGCGCGTCGCGTGCTGGGCATCCCCGTGGGGATCGCATCGCTGCAGGTGGAGTGCACCGACGACACCGCGAAGGCCCGCGCCGGCGCGGTGCCCTATCGCGAGCTCGAGCACGGCGAAGCGTACGCCGAGCCGGGCTGAACCGGCCGCGTACACGCATCGGCCCGCGAATGCGCGACTTCGTCCGTCGCGACGTCCCGGTGGCCATTCGATCGTCGTCACGAAACTCCCCGTTCGCGCGTACGAAGTGAGATCGTTTTCTCCAATCCACTCACTTCACTCCGCCAGGACGGCGAGCCGATGAAGATCGCGTTCAAGGACACGCATCGTAGCGAGCAGACCCGTTTGCGCGGGGCCGAGCCGCCGAGACCGTCGACGTCGCGTGCGACGACCGAGCTCGAGCTGAAGTCGACCGGACACACGGCGTGCGATCTGCCGACGACGGCGGACGACGTCACGGGCGTCGGCCCGTCGAACGAGCCGTGGATCTCGCGGCCGGCCCGCGACTGTGTGGGGCTCGCGTTGTCGGGCGGTGGGATCCGCAGCTCGTCGTTCAGCCTCGGTCTCTTGCAAGCGCTCGACGAGTGTCGCGTGCTCCCGCTCGTCGACTATCTGTCCACCGTGTCCGGCGGGGGATACACCGGCGGGTTCTGGACGGCGTGGGCGCAGCGGCGCGATCCGAGCGCGAGCGTCGACGGCCCCGTGTTCCCACGCTCCGATGCGGGCGCGGGCTCGGAGCCGGGCACGCCCGCGACGCAGGAGCCCCGGGAGATCCGACACCTGCGCGAGTACAGTCGATTCCTCGCGCCGCGCTCGAGCCTCATCCACGTCGATCTGTGGGAGGGCGCGCTCGCGGCGATCGGTGGCGCAGTGCCGACGCTGCTGACCACGACGGCGATCGTCGCGGTCTTCCTGCTCTCGTGGCGCTACGTGCTGTTGCGATTCCAACACGCGTGGATCGTCGAGGACTCGGGCTTCGTGCCGATCGTCGGCATCGCTCTGCTCGCGCTGTTCGCCTGGCTGGTCGCGCTCGAGCACCGCTGGCGGAGGCTGCGGATCGATCGCCCGCCGCCCGCAGTCGTCACCAAGCCGTCGACCGGCACGACGTTGCAGGACGTGTGGCACTTCATCGCGCTGTTCCTGGCCCCTACGCTCGGCGTCGGTGCATTCCTGCTCATCTGGCTCACGCGCGCGCAGATCCCCGCGCTCCGCGACCTGCAGCAGCTCCACGACACGCCGATGTGCGGCACGACGACGTGGTTCACGATGCTGGGCGATCCGACGACCTGTGTGCCGCCGATCATCGAGCTCGCGATCCCACTCGTGCTCGCGCTGGCGGGCGGCCTCCTGTGGCTCGTGCGTGGGCTGGTGCCGAGCTGGCTCGAGCTGAGCCGCAGCGATCGCAACGACCCGGCCGATCTGGGCCGCGCGCTCGAGCGCACGGCGGCGCGCCTCCTGTTCGTCGCGCTGTTCTTCGCCGGTCTCGCTGCGACGTGGATGCTCACCTCCCTCGTCCCGCACTACGGCGGGCTGGCAGGCCTGTGGGAGGTGATCGCGACGGGCGCGATCTCCGGTGCGCTCACGCTGGTGCTCCACCAGCTGAGGGATCTGCTGCTGTCGCCGCCGAAGGAAGGTGAGGCGGGCGTGGGGCAGCGACTGCGCGCACTGGCACCGCAGGTGATCGCGATGCTGGGCGCGCTCTTCCTCATCGCGTTCGTCGGCATCGGCTGTCGCTGGGTCGTGCAGGTGCTGCGTGCGTCCGGGCACGGGCTGGAGAATCTCGCGTGGGTGTTGCCGATCGGCGCCGTTCTGCTCGTGCTCGACTGGCCGCGCGCGGGCCTGCGGGAGTTCTACCGGCGTCGGCTCGCGCGCGCGTTCGTGCTGTTCGACGCCGAGGATCCACCGCGCGATCGCGACTGGTTGTGTCGCGCGAAGGCGAGCCCGCCGCCGATGCGGCCGATCCACCTCGTGTGTTGCGCGGCCAACGACGTCGCGAGCGACCCGCTGCGCACGCTGTATCGGGGCGCTCGCAGTGCCGTGCTGTCGGCCGAGGGGCTCACGATGGGCGACATCACGCGTCGCCACGACATCCGCCTATCCGACGCGCTGACGGCCTCGGCCGCCGCGTTCAACACGCAGATGGGCGGCATGTCGCTGCAGATGGGTCGCGCGGTGTCGTTCCTGATGGGCGCGTTCAACCTGCGGCTCGGTCTGTGGCTCGAGCGCGGCGAAGGCACGTCGCCGTGGCTGTTCGTGCCGGGGATTCGGCTCGTCACGGAGATGCTCGGCCTGACGCGTCAGACCGATCGCTGGGTGCACCTGTCGGACGGCGGCCACTTCGAGAACCTCGCGCTCTACGAGCTGGTGCGTCGTCATTGTCGCTACGTGATCGTGTCGGATAGCGGAGCGGATCCCGAGGTGCGCTTCGACGATCTGAGCAACGCGATCCGACGGGTCCGCGAGGACTTCGGCGTCGAGATCGAGATCGACGTCGAGCCGCTGCGGCCCGACGCGAAGGGTTTCTCCCGTCAGCACGTCGTGGTCGGCGTGATCCACTACGACGGACGCTCGGGCCTCGACAAAGGCGTGCTCGTGTACGTGAAGCCCAGCCTCACGGGCGACGAGCCGCCGGACGTCATGCAGTACCGCGCGCGCAACGAGGCGTTCCCCCACGAGAGCACGGGCGATCAGTTCTTCGACGAGCCCCAGTGGGAGTCGTATCGCCGCCTCGGCGAGCACTGTGGGCGCGTGGTGTTCCGCTACGTCGGCGACCTCTCCCGCGAGCAGATCGCTCGACGCGAGCGCGTCTTCAGCGAGGCGGCGCGGGTGTGGCAACCCGTGCCGCTCGACTTCGAGTCGCGGTTCCTCGCACTGAAGGACCGCTGCACGACGCTCGAATCCTCGCTCGTCGCGGACATGCCCACGTGGCTCGCCGCCGAGTTCGCGCCCGAGATCGCCGCCACGACCGAAGCGCAGCGCGAGCGCGACGACTTGGTGAAGGCATTCGCGTTCATGATCCAAGTGGCGCAGCTCATGGAAGACGCCTGGCTCGCGTGTCGACTCGAGTCGAATTGGGCCCATCCACTCGCGGAGGGTTGGCTCGGCTACCTGCGGCGCTGGGCCGCGATGCCGACGTTCCGGCGCTTCTGGCCGGTGTTGCGTCCGATGTTCTCGCCGGGCTTCCGCGAGTTCGTGAAGCAGCGCTTCGGCCTGCGCGTCGTGGACCCGCGGCTCACACCCGAGGCGCGCGTGGACGGGGCCCGCGACGCGAGGCTCCGGCTCGTCGAGGTCGAGGCACCGCAGGAGGGCGCCTCGGGGCATCACTCGCTGGAGTACCTGTTGACGCTCCCCGGCTCGGCGGACGAGGTGCGCGTCGGGCAAGCCCGGATCTGCATCGACACGGAGTGCGGCGTGGCCAGCTGGCTGACGTCCGACCTCGTCGTGCCGGCGACGTTGCACGGCGCGGGCGTCGTGGGGAAGTTCCTCGATCGCGCGCTCCTGTGGTGCGCGGAGCAGGGACTCGATCGCGCCATCGTGCAGGTCGCCGCCACGGGCCCAGACGCGCGCACGATCGCCGACGAGGTCGATCTCTATCGCAGCTGTGGCTTCCGAGTGGAGCGCACGCCTCCAGCGCCGAGCAACGCACCGGCCTGCGAGCTGCCGGCGAGCGACTTCCACCTCGTGGTGGACCGCCTGCAGGGGAACCTTCGCGCCGCCGAAACCAACGAGTGAGGACACGGCGGCGACTGGTGATACGCTCGTTGCGGATGCGAGGTCGGTGGATCATCGGGGGGGTCGTCGTCGCACTCGCGTGCGGCGCCGAGGAACAGCCACGCGAGGACGAATCGAGCGTCTCGCTCGCGTCGATCACGAACGCGGAGACGGGCGCGAGCGAGAGCGCCGGTGACGACGTCATCAAGCTCGACTTCGGCCCGCAGAGCGACATGGCGGGCGCCGACGAGACGAGCGGCGAGTGTGCGGCACAGACGCTCGAGGGCCAGCAGAGCTATCTGCCCATCGACGTGATCCTGGTCGTCGACACGTCGAACAGCATGGCCGATGCGATCGCTGCGGTGGAGGCGAGCATCAACGCCGACTTCGCGGCGGTGCTCGGTGGTAGCGGCCTCGACTACCAAGTGCTCGTGCTCGGCGACTATCCGCCCGCCGAGCAGCTCTACATCTGCATCTCGATGCCGCTGTCCGGCACGGACTGCAATCCGCCGCCGCCCATCCCCGCCACCACCGCGCAGTACCAGCAGTACGACGCGATCACCGGCTCGGGTGCGTTCCTCGACAACATCCTCGCGTGGTACTCGACGCCCGATCCGCACGGGCTCGCGCCGGGCGGTTGGCAGGACTGGCTGCGCCCCGAGGCGCTCAAGCTGTTCCTCGCGATGACCGACGGCTCGAGCGCGTCGAACGACAACGCGGATGGTGATGCGTTCGACGCCGCGCTCCTCGCGCTGCCGGGCTCGCCGTTCGGCACGCCGGGCGATCGACGCTACGTGTTCCACTCGATCATCTCGATGCAGCCGAACAACCCGCCGCAGATGCCGTGGTTGCCGGCCGATCCGATCCAGGGCAACGGCGACTCGATCCAGCAGGTGAGTGTCGTCTCGGGCGGCTGGCGCTTCCCGCTGTCCTTGCCCGACGACTTCGACGTCGTGTTCCAACAGATCGCCGAAGGCGTCGTCGAGTCGACGCCGGTGGCATGCTCGTTCGCGATCCCCGAGCCGCCCGAGGGCGAGACGATCGATCCGAACACGATCGAGATCGACTACCTGCCGAACGGCGCGGGCCCGGCCGAGTCGTTCCACCAGGTCGTCGGCCCGGCCGAGTGCGCCGCGGATGCGTTCTACATCTCGGGGGAGACGATCTTCCTGTGCCCCGAAGCGTGCGCGCTCGTGCAGGCGGACGTCGCCGCACAGCTCGACGTGCGCTACGGCTGCGACGTCGGCTTCGAGCCGCAGGGCTGAAGACGAAGGGGATCTTCGGGCTTGACGCGGTCTTCGGGCCTGCTATTGTACCGAACGTTCGGTACGAACAAGCCGGACGAAAGAGGACGCGATGGGAGACGACCCGTTCCACGACGGCGAGATCGCGATCCAGCGGCTCGCGGGCGAGCGCGACGTCGCCGTACGTCACGGCAACCTGGTCGGCTCGACCATGCTCGTGCCGGCGCTGCCGTTCGTGAGCCGGCAGTCGCTGCTCGCGGCCGCTGCATCGGACGACGAGGGGAACATGTGGTGCACGGTCTGGTGCGGCACGCCCGGCTTCGTCCACACGACGGACGTCACCAGCGTCGCCATCGCGCGCGCGCTCGACCACACGCCGCCCGACGATCCCGTGCGAGCGCTCGTGCGACCCGGCACGGAGCTCGGCCTGCTCGTGATCGAGCTCGGCACCCGCAAGCGACTGCGCATCAACGGCACCGTCGATCGCGCCGGCGAAGACGAGCTGCACATGACGGTGCGCGAGTCGTTCCCGAACTGCCCCAAGTACATCCAGAAGCGCCGACTCGTGCCGCGCGCGAGCGCGGCGTCCGACGAGCACGAGGTGGAAGGCGAGATCCTCGACGCCGAGCGCCGCGCCTTCGTCGAGCGCGTGGACACGATGTTCGTGGGCAGCCGCCATCCCACGCGTGGGCCGGACGCGTCGCATCGCGGCGGTGAGCCCGGGTTCCTACGCGTGCTCGACGAGCGCACGATCCGCGTGCCCGACTATCCCGGCAACGGCATGTTCCAGACGCTCGGCAACTTCCACGTCCATCCCGCCGCGGGCCTCTGCCTCGTCGAGTTCGAGCGCTCGCGCGTGCTCGTGATGACCGGCGACGTCGTCATCCGGCACGGACAGGACGACCCGGCGCATCCCACGGGTGGCACGGGCCGCTACTGGGACTTCGTCGTGAAGCGCTGGCGCGAGCGCGCGCTGCCGGGCGGCTTCGACTGGGAGCTCGTCGACCGCTCACCGCTCAATCCACCACCCGCGACGCGCGAGGTGTAGAAACCACGTCGATGCCCGCGGCGCTCATGTCACGCGAACAAGTGCTCCAGCGCTTGCTCGACACGTTCCGCACGAGTGGTTACGACGGCGCGTCGCTGTCCGAGATCTCCGAAGCCACCGGCCTCGGCAAGTCGAGCCTCTACCACCACTTCCCCGGCGGGAAGGAAGACATGGCGAAGCAGGTGCTCGCGTTCCTCGATCAGCAGCTGCGCGACGCGGTGTTCGAGCCGCTCGCCGGTCCGGGCTCGCCCAAGTCGAAGCTCGACAAGGTCGTGCGCGCGATCGACGAGTTCTACGAAGGCGGCAAGAAGGCGTGCCTGCTCGAGCGGCTGTGCGCGAGTGTCGACAGCTCGCGCCTGCACGAGCCGCTCGCGCGCTGCTTCACGACGTGGCTCGAGGCGATCGAGCGGATCGCCCGCGAGGCCGGCCTGGCGCCCGCGCTCGCCCGCACGCGTGCAGAGGACTTCGTCGTGCGGGTGGAGGGCGCGCTCGTCGTTGCGGCCGGCACCGGCGATACCGGCGTGTTCGAGCGGACTCTGCGTCAGCTGAAGGCGAGCACGCTCGCGCCGGCGTGATCGCTCACGGCTTCACGCGTGGCCGACGGTGCTCGCGGTACAGCCCGTCGCGCCAGCGGATCAGATCCACGAATTCGCTCGCGAGCTCCGGCTGCGTCCACACCTCACGTGTGCCGGGACCGAGCCGGATGTACTCGTCGCCCACCGGCGCGATCGCCTGCAGGAAGCCGGCGGACACGATGTCTGCGTAGGAGAACTCGGCGCGCATGTACGGCTTGCCGCCGAGCCGCGCGCGCATCTCGAGCAGGCACTCGCGCACCGCGGCGCGATGGGCATCGAGCGCTTCGAGATCGAGCCCGTACTTGCGCCCGAACCAGCGCGTGCCGTAGCGCGTGACCGGGCGCAAGAGCGGTCGCATGAACCCGGGCACGGCGGGAGGATGGCTCTCGTCGAGCGAGCGCGGGTTCGCGAGCATGCCCGCGATGACCAACGCGCGTCCGCGACCCGAAGCCACGTCGACGATGCGCGTCCACTCGCGGATCTCGTCCTCGCCGTCGGTCGGGATCAGCCTGGTGCCGTTGCCGGTGCGATCGGCGAACGCGACGATGTCCCACGACTGCCGGATCACGGTGTCGCCGTCGACCAACACCGGCACGGTGACGGGCCCATCCGACGGCCCCGCCACCTTTCGCAGCCGACGCTCGCCGAGGAACGGCGCGTGCTGCACGAGCTCGTACGAGATGCCGTGGTGATCGAGCGCCCATCTCGCGCGCTCGGACCAGGGGGATACGTGCAGCACGTACAGCTTCATCACAGTCCTCGCGATCGCTCGGGTCGCAGTGGGATGCGCCCGTCGAGCGCAGCGTCGATCACCTCGACGATGCGCTCGCGATCCCGCGGCAGGCGTCCGCCGAGCGGCAGGTAGTTCGATGCGTGATTGGTGCGGAACATCGCGTCGGTCGGCGCGGCGTGCTGCACCATGGTCCTCAGCTCGCGCAGGAGCTCCGGCACCTCGGGCACCGCGAACTTGTCGCGCGCCGCGAGCTTCGCGAGCGGCGTGCCCGGCACGACCGTGACCGTGAGCGCGGCGAAGAACTCCGGATCCATCGCAGTGACGAGCTCGCCGGTCGCGCGCGCGTGCTCTTCGCTGCGCTCGCCCGCGATGCCCAAGAGCGCGATCACGCTGAGCTCCATCCCCGCGGCATGGGCCTTCTTCGCCGCCTCGACGTGCGCCGCTGCGTCGTCGCCCTTCGCGATCTTCTTCAGCGTGGCGTCGTCTCCCGACTCGGGCCCGATATAGAGCCGCGTCAACCCGGCGGCGCGCAGCTCGGCGAGCTCGTCGGGCGTCTTCGCGAGGATGTTGCGCGCCATCGCGTAACACGACACGCGCCGCAGGCCCGGCAGCTTCGCCTTCGCGCGCGCGAGGATCGGGCGCCACGTGTCGAGGTCCATCACGAGCGCATCGCCGTCGGCGACGAACAGCTTGTCCGCGCGCCGTCCGAATCGGCGGCCGGCTTCGTCGAGATCCGCGAGCGTGGAGTCGAGGTCGCGCACGCGGAACTGCTTGTCGCTGTACATGTCGCAGTACGTGCAGTGGTTCCACGAGCAACCGATCGTGGCCTGCAGGATGTACGCGTCGGCCTCGGACGGCGGGCGGTAGATCCGGCCTTCGTAACGCATCGCGGGCGGGCGACCTCGCGCGGAGCATGACACGAGGGCGGTCCGACACGCGGGGCCGCGTGCGGCGCACGCGGCGGTGCGCAGGGGCGTGCACACGCAAAACACGCCGACTGCCGCGCTCGCGTGAGGGCGCGCATGTACAGGCTCCCGCGGTGCACCGCTCGCGCCCCCTCGGCAGTGTTGTACGCGACGCCGAGGTCGGTATGCTCGGGCGCCGCCGCGCCGGATCTCGACGAATGACCGCCAAGCAAACCGCCGCCTTCTTCCGCGCAGAAGGAGTGCTGGTCCAAAACGGAGTCCTCCACGCTGCGATGTTCATGGCCGGACAGCGCGCCGGCATGCGCGAGCGTGCGCTGCGATTCGGCCAGGCGCTCGCCTCCGCGCCGTTGTTCGGCCTGCTCGGTCAGAACGACCGCACGCTCGGCAATCGCCTCGCACACCTGTGCTACCGCGACATGAGCGAGGACCGCATCGTGGTGCTCGCCGAGGAGTACGTCGAGGACGTGCTCGACGACAAGGTGCTGCAGAGCGGCATCGAGCTGCTGCGCAAGGCCAAGGCCGACGGCCATCGCGTCGTCGTGATCTCCGAGGGCATCCACGAGATCATGAGCCGGCTCAAGGACCAGTTCCGCCACACCGACGATCTCGTGTGCAACCGGCTCGAGTACCGCGACGGCAAGGCCACCGGCAAGCTGCTCGAGCCAGTCATCGGCGGCTTCGAGGGCGGCCGCTGGTTGCAGCAGTACGCACGCGAGCACGACATCGATCTCGCGCGCTCGTTCGCGTACGCCGGCCACGGCCCCGACCTGTTGCTGCTCGGCGCAGTGGGCTTCCCGTGCGCGGTGAATCCCGACTTCACGCTGCGCAAGGCCGCGCGCGAGGCCGAGTGGCCCGTGATGGACTACAGGGCGTGACGATGGACGCGCGCTCCACCATGTCGATCCGCGAGACGTTGGCGGGCAAGCACATCTTGCTCACGGGCGCGTCGGGCTTCCTCGGCAAGGTGTGGCTCGGGCTCGTGCTGCACCACGTGCCCCAGATCGGCCGCATCTATCTCCTCGTACGCGGCAAGGGACGAGGCGCGCGCGAGCGCTTCGAGAAGATCGTGAGCACGAGCCCTGCGTTCAAGCCGCTGCACGACGCCCACGGCACGCGCATGAGCGAGTTCATGTCGCGCCGCATCGAGGTGGTCGAGGGCGACGTGAGCGAGAAGGGCCTCGGCCTCGCGCCCGACGTGGCCGAGCGGCTCGCTCGCGACGTCGACATCGTCCTCAACTTCGCGGGGCTCGTCGATTTCAACCCCGACGTGCGCGACGCGTTGTCGTCGAACGTCGACGGCGCGCTCAACGTGGCCGACTTCGTCGAGGCCAGCGATCACGCGACGCTGTTGCACGTCTCCACGTGTTACGTCGCGGGCGAGCGCGACGGCTTCATCCCCGAGGACGTGCAGCGCGACCGCACGCCGTCGGGCGAGACCATCCACGCGGCCGACGAGTATCGCGAGCTTCAGCGCATCATCGCCGAGGTCAACGCGGAGAACGACGACCCGAAGACCGAGGCCCAGCTGCGGCAGGACGTGGTCGCGCGCTTGTCCGAGCGCAACGCGAAGCCGGGCGACGACCGCCGCATCGCGGACATGGTGGGTCGGCTCAAGCGCAAGCGCCTGCGCGAGCGTATGGCGAAGGCCGGCACCGATCGAGCGAAGGAGCTCGGCTGGCCCAACACGTACACGTACACCAAGGGGCTCGCGGAGCTGCTCCTGTGCGAGCGGCCGAACCTGAAGTTCGCGATCTTCCGCCCCGCGATCGTCGAGAGCGCGATCGACTTCCCGTTCTCCGGGTGGAACGAAGGGTTCAACACGTCGGGGCCGCTCGTCTACCTCGCGGGCACGTGGTTCCGCCACGTGCCCGCGGCGCACGGCAATCCGCTCGACGTCATCCCGGTGGACTACGTGTGCAAGGCGCTGTGCATCGTCGCATCGGCGCTGCTGCGCGGCGAAGCGGTCCGCGTGTACCACTGCGGCTCGTCGGATCGGAACTTCCTCGCGATCGATCGCCTCACCGAGCTGTCCGCGCTCGGCCACCGTCAACACCTGCGCAAGCACGGCAAGTCGGCGCTCGAGAAGCTCGTGCTGTCGCGCTGGGACGCGCTCGCAGCCGATCGCGAGCACGTCTTCAACGTCACGAACATCCGCAAGATCCTGGCGCAGGTCGTCCGCTACCTGCGCCACGGGCGGCCCGAGAAGATCCCCAGCGAGGTGCGCGAGTGGGCCGACGACGTCGCGAAGTCGTCGGACAGCACGGTTCGCAAGCTGCGGCAGATCGAGGACGTACTCGATCTGTTCATGCCGTTCACGTACGACCACTACTGCGTGTTCGAGTGCCAGGCGATCGTGCGCCACGCGGTGTCGGAGCCGGAGTTCCGCTTCGCGCCCGAGGACATCGAGTGGCGCACGTACTGGCTCGACGTGCACATGCCCGGCCTGCGGCGCTGGTGCTTCCCCGAGTACGAGGGCGGCACGCGCGAGAGCTACGCGCCGGACGCCCCGTTCAAGCTGCTCGACCCGCCGCCCGCGGTCGAGCCCGCGCCCGCGCGCGAGGATGTCGGTTCATGACGACGCTGCTCACCGGTGTCACCGGTTATCTCGGTTCCTACGTCGCGCACGAGCTGCTCCAACGCAGCGACGAGCGGCTCGCGGTGCTCGTGCGCGCCAAGTCCGTCGACGAGGGCCGCGAGCGCCTGTGGAAGTCCATGCAGCTGCACATGGACTTCGACGCGTTCGCGCGCGTGCTGCCGCGTTTCGACATCGTGCTCGGCGATCTCACGAGCCCCGAGCTCGGCATCGAGCCGGGCGCACGCAAGCGGCTGACGGAGTCGATGCGATCCGTGGTGCACTGCGCCGCGTCGCTCAATCGCAAGTCGTCGAAGGTCTGCTTCAACGTGAACCTGCGGGGCACCCTCGCGCTGCTCAAGCTCGCGCGCGAGGCCCACGAACGGCACCCGCTGCGCCGCTTCAGCGAGGTGTCCACCGTGGCCGTCGCGGGCACGCGCTCGCACGAGACGGTGCAGGAGGACGAGGCCATCGACTGGGATCGCAGCGACTACGACCCGTACGCGCGCACGAAGAAGTTCTGCGAGCACATGATCCACGAGCTCTTGCCCGACGTGCCGGTCACGGTCTTCCGGCCGGCCACGGTGCTCGGCGATAGCCGCTTCTCGGCCACGACACAGTTCGACATGGTGCGCGCGTTCGCAGCGCTCGCGTACATGCGCGTGCTGCCGCTGCCGAGGACGTCGCGCATCGACATCGTGTCCGCGAATTACGTGGGCGAAGCGATCGCCCGCGTGCACCTCGACCCCAAGCCGAAGCACGGCATCTACCACCTGAGCTCCGGCGAGGCGTCGCCGAGCTACGGCGACATCGTCGGCGCGCTCGAGCGCGCCGGGCACAAGCCGCGCGTGTTCTTCGCGCCCGCGCTCGGCGGCACGTTCGAGCGCGCCGTGGATGCGCTGATGTCGTCGCCCAAAAAACTCGGGCTCGCGCCGGCGGCCTCGCTGATGAAGGTGTTCTGGCCGTACCTCACCTACGACACCGTGTTCGACAACCGTCGCATCGTGGACGCGCTCGGCCACGCGCCCGCGCCGTTCACCGAGTACGCCCACGGGCTGCTGCGCTTCGCGGTGGACGGCAAGTTCACCTATCCGTACCGCCCGTGGCCGCACGACGCCGAGACGCGCCTCGCCGCGGCGCGGCCCGCCGGCGGTGGCGTGCGTGCGGTCGCGATGGCGCCGGAGCGGTCGGTCTGATGGGCTTCCTGCAGCGAGTCAAGGACGCGTTCGATCCCGATCGAGTGCTGCAAGAGGTGATGAACGGCTTCATCGAGGCCGTCGCGGTCAAGCGCGCGCTCGATCGCGATCAATCGGTGTGGAGCCCGGGCAACGCGCTCAAGCTGATCTTCGCGGGCTACGTCGGTACGCGCAACACGGGCGCCGACGTGCGCGTGGAAGAGATGATCCGGCAGATTCGCTGGGTCGTCGGCGACGACGACCTCGAGCTGACGATCATGACGGTCGATCCCAAGCTCACCGCCGGCTACTTCCGCACGGTGCGGCAGGTCGAGCTGCCCGTCGTGTTCCCCAAGTTCCTGTTCGACGAGTGCCCGAAGCACCACGGCGTGATCGCGTGCGAGGGCTCGATGTTCAAGTCGAAGTTCGCCAGCGCCTTGTCGGTGATGATGGCCGGTGCGCTCGGCATCGCGAACGCCGAGGGCAAGCTCAGCGTCGGCTACGGCGCCGAGGCCGGCAACATGACGCCGGCCTTGCGCGACTTCGTGAAGAAGCACTGCAAGCAGTCGCTCGTGATCTGCCGCAACAAGCCCTCACGCGACGTGCTCGGTGCGCTCGGCATCCGCACGACCGGTGGCGCCGACACGGCCTGGACGTTCGCGCCGGCCCCGAAGGGGGAGGGCGCGGAGCTGCTGAAGAAGCGCGGGTGGGACGGGCACACGCCGATCCTCGTGGTGTGTCCGATCAATCCGTTCTGGTGGCCGGTGAAGCCCGATCTCGCGAAGGCGGCGGCGCGCAAGCTCGTCGGCCAGTACCGGGACGAGCACTACCAGTCGGTGTACTTCCACCACTCGTCGCCCGAGGCGACCGCGAAGTACGAGAACTACCTCGATGCGATCGCGACGGGCGTGAACCACTTCGCGTCGCAGCGCAAGTGCTTCCCGATTCTCGTGGCGATGGAGAAGCTCGACAAGTACGCGTGCGACGACCTGGCGCCGCGGCTGAAGAGCAACGCGCCGGTGTTCGTGAGCGAGGACTACGACATGTTCGAGCTCGTCAGCATCCTGCGCAACTGCACGTGGATGCTGAGCTCGCGCTTCCACGCCGTGGTCACGTCGATGCCGGGGCTGGTCGCGTCGGCCGGCATCACGATGGACGAGCGCATCCGCAACCTCATGAACGACCGCGGGCACCCGCACCTGTTCCTCGAGGTGGACGAGAGCGACCTGGCCGACAAGGTCGTGAAGGTGCTCGAGACGCTGGCGAAGGATCGGGAGCAGATCAGCCACGAGATCGGCCGCGCGGTGCCCAAGCAGCTCGCGCTGATGGGCGGCATGGGCATCGACTTCATGGACGAGGTGCAGCGCGTGTATCCCGAGTTCCCGCGCAGAAACCTCGCGCGCAACTGGCAGGCGCACCTGCCCCCGCTCGCCCCCGAGCTGCAGCAGCTGCTCGAGACGTACGGCTGATCGCCTGGATGTCGCGTTGACGCTCGGTGCACGCGGTGGCACCGTGCGCGCATGCATTGCAATCGATGGCTTCTGGCTTCGACCTTGATGCTCGCCTGTGGTGGTGACGACGGTGACGACGACACCGGAAACGACACTGCGAACGACGACTCGAACGACGAGACGCCGGCGTCCGACGACTTCGCGCCGATGGATGCCGACGCGAGCGTGTCGGCCGACGACGACGCAGGCTCCTCCAGCGGCGCGGGCGATTCGACGACGGGCGCCGGCGGATGCGTCGGCGCGGGCGAGGCCTGCACGCCGAACGACTACTGCAACACCTGGCTGTGCACGTGCGCTGCCGGCGAGACCGAGTTCATGACCATCGGCAGCTGCGAGAACGGCGTGTGCACGACCGACGGGAACGCGGCGTGCGAGGCGATCTGCATGAACAGCGGCGGCGTCACGATGGCGGTCGACGGCGGCTGCGGCTGACCATCTCCACGGCCCTCCGGGTCTGATCCGTCAGTGCACGAGGGCGAAGCTCGCGACGACGAGCGCGACCGCGAGCGAGCGTCGTAGCCACGGGTGACCGACGCCGGCGAGCGTGATCGCGAGGCAGGCGGCCATGAGGGCCCACTCGGCGATCGGGTTCGCGCGCGCACATCGACAGAGCATCAGCGTGCTCTGGAAGAAGAACACGAGGACTGCGCCGACGATCGAGAGCACTGCGCGCTGTCGAGTCGGTCGGCGGCCGGTCGCGTGGAGGGCGAGGGCCGTCGTGAGGACGGCGACGAGCGAGACCAGCATCGACAGGGGCACCGGTCGCCCAACGCACCACGTCGGGAGACCGGTCTATTGCATCAGCCGGCGGCGAGGTCCGGCGCGCACTGCGAGGCCGGGACGTCGGAGGCACATGGGTAGAGGTCGAAGTCGAGGGCGGGCCACATCGCGTCGGTGCAGAACCCCTGTTCGTCGAGGTTGCAGTCGTTCGCGAGACACGCGTCGGTGCACTCGCGGTTCGCATCGTTGAACCAGCCGTCGTCGCACTCCTCGCCCTCGTCGACGACGCCGTTGCCGCACGGCGCGTACCCGGGGTTCTTGCCGGGCGAGGACGGTGCGTCGGTGCCGATGCGGTCGCCCTTGTCGCCCGACGAGTCGCCCCCGTCGTCGCCATCGCCCTCGTCGTCGTCGGCCTCGTCGTCCGGCTCGTCGTCGCCGTCGTCCTCGACGGCGGTCATGTCGTCGTCATCGCGCTCGGCATCGCAACCGACGGCCATGACCTGGACGAACGAAGCGAGCACGGCTCCGAGGAAGCGCTGGGAAACATGCATCGTGGGGTCTCCATAGGGGCTGTGTCCCCCACGGGCCCATCGGATCACGGACGGTCTGGTCCGCCGGCGTTGTCCCCGCGCAGCTCGATCGTCTGCGTCGGGAAGGCGAAGGCGGTGCCGACGCGCTCGACCACGCGCATGAAGCCCAGCAGCACCTCCTGCCGAATCGCGAGGAACTCCGTCCAGTCGGAGGTCGTGAACCACGCCATGATCTCGATGTCGAGCGAAGAGGATCCGAAGGCGACGAACCGGACCGTCTTCGAGTCCTTCCACAACTTCGGCTGACGCTCCAGGACCTCGGCGAAGCCGTCGAGCACGCCCTTCATCTGCTCTTCCGTGGTCCCGTACTCGAGCCCGAGGATGCACGACAGACGCAGGCGATCGCGGGCCGAGAGCGACTCGAGCCTCATGTCCGCCAGCTTGCCGTTCGGGATCGTGATGAGCGTGCGGTCCAGTGTGCGAAAGCGTGTCGACCGGAGCCCGATCACTTCGACCGTGCCCACGAAGTCCTCCACCCTGACGAAGTCGCCCTCACGGAAGGGCTGATCGGCGCCGATCGAGAACGCGCCGAACAGGTTCTCGACCGTCTTCTGGGCTGCGAGCGCCAGTGCGAGCCCGCCGATGCCCAGGCCCGCCAACAGGCTCGCGATCGGATAGCCGAGCTGGGCCAGCATGGCCACCAGACCGATCGCGAAGAGCACGATCTTCGCGACCCGCCCGACGAGCGGCATCTGCGAGCGCAACGCCACGTGGGCTCGGCCCCATGGCGACGTCTCCACGAGCGAGAGGACCACGTCGACGAGTCGGAAGAGCGCCCAGAAGAGCGCGATGAGATGGCCGGCCAGGAGCACGCGCTCTGCGAACTCCTCCGCCCTGGGCAGCAGGTGCACGAACTGCAGCCCGAACCACGCCGCCACGAGCGTCCAGAACAGGGTGAAAGGGCCGGACAGGCGGAAGAGCGCTCGATCATCGAGCGTCGACGCGGTGCGTTCGAGCGGCACTCGAGCGATGCGGCGAAACACCCGTGACGTGGCCCACCCGGCGCCCCACGACAGCAGGAGTACGCAGGGCATCGCGATCCACTGCCACCACAGCAATCCTCGCGGCCCCATGCGTGACAGTGCGGGAGGAAGAGTCTCGATCAACCATCGATCGTCGAGGCCGAGATACCACTCGTCGACCTGTTCCACCGTGTCGCGCGTGAACACCCAGGGCGCGTTGGTCTTGCGCGAGCGTCTGAGCTTGACCGGGTGAGGAGGCGAGTCCTCGTCGACGGCGATCTCGCCGATTTGGTCGATGCCCTTGGGGAGCCCGTCCCCGGCGTTACCCCCCGACAAAGGGGAGATGCTCTCGAGATCCAACGGTACGCGTCGGTCGAGCACGGCATCGAGGCGGCGAGCGAGCTCCGCTGCGTCGTCGGTGCGATCTCGCGGAACTTCGAGGTACCGCGCTGCTTCCTCGAACTTCCCGCGCTCGGTGAGCTCGAGGAACGACGTGACCGCCGCTCGCGGAGAGTCGGGGGCCGGCGGCGTCGCGTCCCCGTCGGTCGTATCGGAGGCGTCCGGCCCCGCCGCCGCAGCGGGCGGCGAAGCGGCGACCCAACCCACCACGAACAGAACGGATGCGAGTGCGCATCCGAGGAGATGCAGAGGTTGCCACCCACGCGTCATGGAGCGGCGCGACCATATCTCCGCTTCGTCGCTCGCGCGGCATGGTGAATGCGGCGCCGCGCGCGTTCTGCGCGACGCGGGTCTACGCACGCGTACGGCCGGGTTCCGCTGGGCGGCCGCGTGGCGGCGCGCGGGCTCGGGCCGCTACACTCACGGCCCCGGGAGGGCCACGCGCCCATGAGCCACTTCCTCGAGCGCATCTTCGACAACCTCGAGACGAAGCCCGATCGCGCGACGATCGTGGAGGTGCACGGCACCGAGCTGCGCCCCACCGACGGCCACGCGCTCTTGCAGCTCATCGCACGCGCGCGGGCGTTCGTCGCGGGCGCGGGTGTGCAGCCGGGTGATCGCGTCGCCGTGCTCGCGCCGAACTCGGCGCGCTGGGTGTGTGCCGATCTCGCGGTGCTCGCGAGCGGAGCGATCGTCGTGCCGCTCTACGACAAGCAAGAGCCCAAGGAGCTCGCGGTGATGCTGCGCAGCTCGCAGCCCACGCTGCTACTGGCGGGGTCGCACGAGCTCGCCGACACGATCGCGAAGGCGTGGCCCGAGCACGGCCGCATCGCGACGTTCGACGAGGTGTTCGAGAGCGAGCCGAGCAAGGCGGGGCTCCACGCGATCGCGCCGCAGGACCCGTGCGCCATCATCTATACGTCGGGCACGAGCGGCGAGCCGAAGGGCGTCGTGCTCACGCGCGCGAACCTCGACTTCATGATCCCGCGCACGATCGAGCGACTCGACAAGGTCGCCGGCAAGCGTGCCGAGGCCGATCGCGTGTTCCACTTCCTGCCGCTGTGCTTCGCGGCGTCTCGCATGATGCTATGGACGCAGCTGTCGCGGCCCAACCCGATCATGCTGTCCACCGACCTGGCGAACCTCGTGCAGGAGATGGCGACGGCGAAGCCGAACTACTTCCTCAACGTACCGGCGGTGCTCGAGCGCATCCGCAACGGCGTGGGCACGAAGATCCGCGAGCGCGGCGGCATTGCGGCGTCGCTGTACGAGCGCGGGCTCGCGGCCCATCGCGCGGTGGTGGAGAAGAAGGCCGGCTTCTTCGACAAGGTCGCGCTCGGCCTCGCGGAGAAGGTGGTCTTCTCTCGCATCAAGAAGACGATCGGCGAGAACCTCGAGTTCCTCATCTCCGGGTCCGCGCCGCTCAACGAGGAGACCCAGCGCTGGTTCCAGATGCTCGGCATCCCGGTGTACCAGGCGTACGGGCTCACCGAGACCACCGGCATCGTCTCGCTCGACGAGCCCGACGGCGTCGTGCCGGGGCGCGTCGGCGTCGCGCTGCCGGGCGTGGAGTTCAGCGTGAGCGACGAGGGCGAGCTGCGCGTGCGCGGGGACAACATCTTCGCGGGGTACTGGCAGAAGCCCGACGAGACCGCGAAGGTCGTCGTCGACGGCTGGTTCCACACCGGCGATCAGGTCGACGTCGACGCGCGCGGCAACATCAAGATCATCGGCCGCATCAAGAACCTCATCGTGCCGGAGTCGGGCCACAACATCGCGCCCGAGCCGCTCGAGGAGAAGTTCTTGGCGGCGTGTCCGCTCGCGACACAGTGCATGGTGGTCGGGCATGCGCGGCCGTTCGTGTCGATCCTGCTGCCCGGCAAGCCGGACGCCGACGCGGTGGCGCGTGCGCTCGAACAGATCAATGCGGAGTTGCCGGCGTATCGGCGGATCCGCCACCCGATCTTCGTGGACGAGACGTTCACCGTCGACAACGGTCTGCTCACCGCGAACCAGAAGCTGCGACGCGCGGTGATCGAGCGTCACTTCGAGAAGGTGATCGACGCGTCGTACGCGGCCGCGAAGGCCGAGCGTCAGAAGGGGTCCGTGGAGGCCCAGGTGTCGTCGTGACCTCTGCGCGCGGCATCGAGTGGAACGTCGAGGGTGGCGTCTGCGAGCTCGCGCTCGGGCGCGCGCCGTGCAACGAGATCGGCAGCGAGATGCTCGCCGGACTCGAGGAGTTCCTCGCGCAGCTCGACGTCGGATCGATCCACGCGCTGGTCGTGTACAGCACGGCGCGCGGGGGCTTCTCGGCGGGTGCCGATCTGCGCGAGCTCTACGACGGGCTCGTCAATCGGCCGGAGGACGAGCGAGAGCCGGCGCTGCGCGACTTCATCGATCGCATCCACGCGGTGATGGACACGCTCGACATGCTGCCGATCACCACCGTCGGCGTCGTGCACGGGGTCTGTTTCGGCGGTGGCTTCGAGCTCGCGCTCACGTGCGACGTGCTCGTCGCCGAGAAGACGGCCCGCTTCTGCTTCCCCGAGCTGCGGCTCGGCATCCTGCCCGGCTTCGGCGGCATCCCGCGACTGCGGCGCGACGTGTCGAACGCGCTCGTGCGCGACCTGCTGCTCACCGGGCGCAGCATCAACGCGAAGAAGGCGATGGGCGCGGGGCTCGTGAGCCAGATGGTCGCGCCCGGCGAGGGGCTCGCGGCGGCGCGTGCGGTCGCGCAGCAGGCCACCAAGTTCGATCGCGATGCGCTCGCCACGACGAAGAAGTTCATGAAGCCGCTCCCGCGGGCCGAGCTCGCCGAGGAGAAGGCCCACTTCCTGCGCCTCGCCCAGCGCCCCGCGCTGCGCGAGGCCCTGCGCAAGTTCGTCGAGAGCGACGACCTGCGCCCGTACCTGCCCTGAAGGACCACCATGAGCGCCAGCATCGACCGACTGATCCAGCTCGCCGCGAAGCGCTACGAGGCGGACGCGTCCAAGTTGAAGCCCGAGGACGACGTCTTCGAGAAGCTCGGCATCGACAGCTTCCAGGCCGTCGAGCTCATGAGCGAGCTCGAGCTCGAATTCGACGTCGAGATCCCCGACTACGAGCTGCAGGGCGTGCGCACGTTCGGCCAGCTCGCCGCCGCGATCGACAAGAGGCGCTGATGCTGGAGCTCGGGCGCATCGGTTCGGTCGGCGAGGCGATTCGCGACGCCACGGTCACGTTCAAGCGCAACGTCGCGCTCATCGAGGCCGATCGGAATCGCGAGAACGGGCAGTGGACGTACCGGCAGCTGCGCACGGAGGCGGAGCGCTTCGCGGCGCTCCTGCAGTCGCACGGCTTCGTGGAAGGGGATCGCTGCGCGATCCTCATGCAGAACCAGTCGAAGTGGCCGATGAGCGCCCTCGGGGCGTTCTGGGCCGGCGCCACGCTCGTGCCGCTCGACTACAAGCTCACCGCGAAGGAACAGCTCGCGCTCGTCGGCCACGCGAAGCCGCGCGTGCTCGTGACCGAGTACTCGCGTTGGCTCGACCTGCGCCACGAGCACGCCCATGCGGCGCTCGGCAACACGCTCGTGATCGTCACCGAGGCGCCGGACAGTGACGATCTCGGCGGCGCGATGCGATGGGAATCGGCACCGACCGCGGAGTTCCGCTACGTGTCGCGCACGCGCGACGACGTCGCGTGCATCGTGTACTCGTCGGGGACGTCGGGCACGCCGAAGGGCTGCATGCTCACGCACGACAACTACCTCGAGCAGGCCGAGGTGCTCGGGCGCATGTATCCGATCGAGGAAGCCGATCGTTACTTCTCGGTGCTGCCCACGAACCACGCGATCGACTTCATGTGCGGGTTCGTCATTCCGTTCCTGATGGGCGCGGGCGTCGTCCACCAGCGCACGCTGCGTCCGCAGTACCTGCGCGCGACGATGAAGAAGTACGGCATCACGCACATCGCGTTGGTGCCCACGATCCTGAAGAACCTCGAGGAGCGCATCCGGGAGCGGCTCGACGAGCTGCCCGACTGGCAGCGTCGAGTGGTGGACGGGCTCACGAAGGTGAACGAGTGGGTCACGGCGCGCGAGCCCAGGCACGACGTGTCGAAGTTCCTGCTCAAGCCCATCCATGACGAGCTCGGGGGGAAATTGCGCTTCATCTTCGCCGGCGGTGCGTTCATCGATCCGAACACGGCGCGGTTCTTCTACGACCTCGGCTTCCCGGTCGTGATCGGCTACGGGCTCACCGAGGCGAGCACCGTGTGCACCGTGAACGACCTGAAGCCGTTCCGGCCCGATACGGTCGGCAAGCCGATCCCGGGCGTCGAGGTGCAGGTGCGCGACGCGAACGAGCACGGTGTCGGCGAGGTGTGGGTGCGCGGTCGAACGGTGATGAAAGGCTATCTCGAGGCACCCGAGCTCACGCGCGAAGCACTCGTGGACGGGTGGCTACGCACCGGCGATCTGGGCCTCGTCGATGCGGCTGGGCACCTGAAGCTGGTCGGCCGCGCGAAGAACATGATCGTCACCGAGGGTGGCAAGAACATCTACCCCGAGGACATCGAGAGCAACTTCGAAGACCTCCCCGACTGCGAGGAGTTCTGCGTGTTCGCGGCGAACTTCATCTGGCCGAGCGGCAAGCTCACCGGTGAGCAGCTCGTGATCGTCGTGCGGCCCGAGTCGGGCGAAGAGGCCAGCCCTGCGCTCGTCGCCGAGCTCGCGAAGCGCAATCGTCGGCTCGCGGACTTCAAGCGGCTGTCGGGCTACGTCGTGATGACGGAGGAGTTCCCGGCCACCGCATCGCTCAAGATCAAGCGCGTCGCGCTGGCCGAGCACTTGCGCACGATGGATCGCGAACGCGCGATCCAGCCGCTGTCGGAGTGAGCATGAGCGACGCGTGGCTCGCGATCGTGAATCCGGCGGCCGGCGGAGGCCGGTGCGGCAAGCAGTTCCCCGCCGCGCTCGAGCGGCTGCGCAGCGACGGCCTCGTGGTGGACGTCGTGAAGACCGAAGGCGAAGGGCACGCGACGGATCTGGCGCGGCGCTCGTGGTCCGAGGGACGTCGGCGATTCCTCGCCGTCGGCGGTGACGGCACGGGTTACGAGGTCGTCAACGGGCTGTTTCCCGCGGCACACGACGGCGGCGAGCGTCCGCGGCTGGGGTTCTTGCCGATGGGCACGGGCAACTCGTTCCTGCGCGACTTCACGGAGCAGGGGGCCGAGCACTCGATGGCGGCCTTGGTGGACGGGCGCGCGCGGGCGTGCGACGTGATGCGGCTGAAGCATCGCGGCGGCACTCTGTACTGGATCAACATCTGCTCGATCGGATTCGTCGCGGACGTGAACGGGCTGCGCGCGCGTCGCTTCAAGGCGTGGGGCGAGCTGGGGTACGTCGCGGCGGTGGTGTCGTCGGTGGTGGGGTTGTCGCCGCGCGCGTTCCCGATGACGGTGGACGACGGCGCGCGCGACGAGGCGCCGATCACCTTCGCGTCGTTCAACAACAGCAAGTTCACCGGCGGCAAGATGATGATGGCGCCCGAGGCGGACACCGCCGACGGGCTGGTGGACGTGATCCTCGTGGGGAAGATGGGGCGCTTCGATCTGCTGCGCACGTTCCCGAAGATCTTCGAGGGCACGCACGTGAAGCACCCTGCGGTGCGCACGGCGAAGGCTCGCCGGATCGTGTTCGACGTACCCGACGAGATCGACGTGATGATCGACGGCGAAGCCGTGCGCGTGAGCCCGCTCGAGCTCGATGTGTTGCCCGGGGCGCTGGACGTCGTGGTGTGACGATGCGAAGAATGGTCGTGGTGTTCGCGTTTGCATGCGCGTGTGGCGACGACGGGGAGCCCGATGATGACGTCGGTGACGGCTCGAGCGGCGCGAGCACGGACGACAGTGGTGGGTCCGGCGGTGAGTCGGCGACCAGCCCGACGACGGCGGATGCGGGCGACGACGCGGACGCTGGCGACGACGCGGACGACGACGATGCGGACGACGACGCGGATTCCGAGTCCGGATCGGGCGACCTGCTGTGCACCGACGGCACCGAGCTCGAGTGCACGAGCACGGCCGAGGAATGGGTCGCCAGCCAGTGCTGCGTCGAGGGCGTGACGCAGTGCGTCGACGGAACCTCGCTCGACTGCGAGATCGGCCACACGGATCGGGTGTGGACCGGCGCGCAGTGCTGCATCGAGTTCGAGGCGACGTGCGTCACCGGTGATTCGCTCGGGTGTGGGCCGGGCTCCACGATCGAGAACTGGACCGGGGCGCTCTGCTGCGTCGAGGGGGCCACGAAGTGCTTCCCGAGCGACAGCGAGCTCGATTGCACGACCGGGCAGATCGGGCGCACGTTCACCGGCACCCAGTGTTGCCTCGTCGAATGAGCCAGATCCATCCGGGGCGCGGTGCGTTCTCGAGGGGATGATCGCTCGACTCCGCGCGGGTGCCACCGCCGCGATCCTGACGGCGTGCACGTCCGCCGAGCCGCCCGTGTCCGTCGAGACGCCCGAGCCCCCGCCGATCGTGCACGTGATCGATCGGATCCCGGAGCCGCCGCAACCCGAGCCGATGGATCGCATGGTGGCGCCCGAGCATCGCGTGCACGGGAACGTGGCGGGCGGGTTCTTCGTCGCCGGTGGGAAGTACCCGCGCGTGGGCGAGCCGGTCGTCGTCACGTTCGAGGTGCACTCGACGGATGGACCGATGACGGTGTTCGTGGGCGGTGATCAGCGCAACGCGGCGTACTTCCCGACCCAGGTCGCGGTGAAGGTGCAGCGCGTGGAGGATGGCGCGATCGTGTGCGACAGCGTCACGGCGCCGGCGATCCCGAGCTTCGGGGGGCCGGGATCGGATCGGACGATGAAAGAGGACGAGGTGCTGCGCGAGTCGTTCGTGTTGAATCCGATGTGTCCTGCGCTCGCCGAGCCCGGGTCGTATCGCATCACGCTGCACCGACGGATCCTGTCGATGGCGCACGTGCTCCGGCCACCGGAGGTCGACACGCCGACGTCGTGCATGGCGAACCCGCTGCACGAGGACTCGCCGCTCACGGGCTATCCGACGGGCTGCGTGGAGATGCTGAAGGACGCGCCGTCGGTCGCGACGTCGTTCGAGCTGGGCGTGCAGCCGTACGAGCGCGTGCCGGTCGAGAGCGCCATCAGTGCCGCCTACGCGCGCGCCGACGCGTCGACGCCGAAAGACGAAGTCCTGAAGAACCGCCTCGACGCCTGGCTGAAGGGCTGGGTGAAGTGCGACGGCAAGCCGCTGGGCGACGACGCCCCGAAGACGCTCGCCGGCGGCTGCGCCCGCCCGTCCGTGCGATGATGCGCGCGTGATCGATCGAGGCGAGGGTGTTCCCGTCGTGCTCTTGCACAGCGGGGGGATGTCGGGGCGGCAGTGGAAGCGGCTCGTCGAACGGCTTTCGCGGACGCATCGCGTCGTTGCGCCCGACTTGCTCGGGTCGGGGGAGAATCCGCCGTGGCCCGCCGATGCGCCGTTTCACTTCTCGCAGGATGTGGAGGCGATCGCGGCGCTCGTGCGTGGGCTCGGGCAGCCGGTGCATCTCGTCGGGCACTCCTATGGAGGATTGCTCGCGCTGATGGTCGCACGCGACTCGCCTGCGCTCGTGCGCTCGATCGCCGCGTATGACCCGGTCGCGTTCGGGATCCTGCAGGACGAGCCCGATGCGGAGACTTTGATGACAGATACGCCGGCGCTCGTCGACGATGCGATCGGTGGAAGCGAAGCGTGGTTTCGGATCTTCGTCGACTGGTGGAACGGCGACGGCACGTGGGCGTCGTTGCCCGAGCCGGCGCGTGCGTCGTTCCTTCGCGTGGGGCGGAAGGTGTTCTTCGAGGTGAAGAGCTTGCTGGGCGATCGCACCTCCGCCGCGCAGTGGGGGACCATTCGCGCGCCCACGATCCTGTTCACAGGGGAGCGCACGCCGTCCACCGAGAGGCGGGTCGTGCATCGCCTCGGGGCGGCAATGCCCGGCGCGCGGATCGTCGAGGTGCCCGGCGCCGGCCACATGGGCGCCATCACGCATGCCGATCTCGTCGATCCCGAGATCGCTCGGCACATCGCGGAGAGCTGACATGGCGCTCGTCGTCCTGCTAAGAGGGGTGAACGTCGGGGGCAACAAGACGTTTCGCCCGTCCGTGCTCGCCCAGAAGCTGAAGCACCTCGACGTCGTCAGCGTCGGCGCGGCCGGCACGTTCGTCGTGAAGAAGCCCGTGGCGGTCGCGCGCGTGCGCGAGGAGATCGCGAAGCGGTTGCCGTTCGCCTGCGCGATCATCACGTTCGCGGCGAAGGACGTCGCGAAGATCCTCGCGACGGAGCACTTCGCGGGCCACCCCGACAAGAAGGAGATCGTGCGGTTCGTGAGCGTGTTGGCGACCAAGCCCAAGGCGCCGCCCGAGATCCCGTTCACCCTGCCGGCGCGCGGGCGCTGGCTCGTGAACGTGCTCGCGCGCGAGGATCGCTTCGTCTACGGCGTCTTCCGCCGGGAGATGCGGGTGGTCGAGCGACTGCGCGAGCTCGACAAGATCTTCGGCGACACGCTCACCACGCGCAGCTTCAGCACGTACGTCGCGGTCGCGAAGGCGCTCGAGCGCTGACCTACGGGCGATACTTGCGGACCCACAGGTCGTAGCCGTTGCCCGCGACCGATTGGTAGCCCACCACCACGATGTGGTTCGTGCTGTCGGTCGCGACGTCGAAGGCGACGTCGCGCGAGTTCTCGGGCCCGTTGTAGAGCTCGGTCCATAGCTCCGAGAGATCGGGCGCGAGCTTCGTGATCCACACCTGCGCGTTCGCGTCGGGGCCCGTGCCGGTGCGGTCGGGCTCGCCGTTGGCCTCGCCCACCACGATGACGTTGCCCTCGCGATCCACCGTGATCCCGTGGGCGAAGTCGCGGCGCTTTCGCGGGCCGTCGTACTCGCGCGACCACAGCACTCGCGCGTCTCCATCGAGCGCGGCGTAGTACGCGTTCGCCTCCGTGCCCCAGCCGCCGAGCAACGCGGCGACGTAGATCGTGCCGCCGGCGTGCCACAGCCTCCGCCCCTCGCCGCCGGCCGGCTTCGGCCAGCCGGGCGGCTCGATCGACACCTCGCGCAGAAGCTTCCCGGTCTCGCCGAACCACCCGACCCACAGCGACTTCGCGCCGTCGGTGGCGAAGTGCGTGCGACTGCCGGTGAGCACGAAGCCGGCGTCGGTGCGCACGATCGCTTCCACCGCATCCCAGCCGCCCTCCTGTTCGGAGGCTGCGAGATCCCACGGAGTGAGCCGGACGCCCGACGCGTCCACCGTGCCGTGCGCCGCGAACCGATCCTCCGCACCGTCGACGAAGCTCTTGCCGACCACGACGATGCGATCGGGCTCCGTCATCACGAGCCCGCGGATCTCGTCGTCGCTGCGGCGCTTCGGGTCCGGCGCAGCACCTGCGATCTCCGCCGCGTCGAGCTGGAATTGCCACTGCTCGCGCCCGTCGACGCCGAAGCGCGCGAGCCAGAAGTCGCGTCCCGTCGCCTCGTCGAACACGTAGCCACCGACGATCGCGCTGCCGTCGGCGAGCACCTGCACCGCCCACGCCTCGTCGTCGCCCGCCTTGCCCGGCTGCTTCGTCCACCGGACTTCGCCGTCCGGGGAGTACTTGCGCACGAACACGTTCTGTCGCGCGTCGGGTACCGCGGCTTCGCCGACCACGACGATTCCATCGTGCGCGTCGACGGCGAGGCGATAGCCGCGATCGTCACGCGTGCGCCCCGGATCGTCGCCCTGGAACGTGCGCTCCCACAGCACGCTACCGGACTGGCGGCAGTCGCGATTGCAGCCGTCGCCGTCGCGTTCGTTGCCGTCGTCGCACAGCTCTTCGGCATCGATCGTGCCGTCGCCACAGCGCGCAGCCGTCGTCGTCGGTTCCGCGGACGTAGTGCTCGCGATCTCGTCGCGATTGTTTCCGATCGTGAGCGCAGCGACGCCGGTCGCGATCACGCCGGCGGCGAACGCGAGCACCGGAGCGCGGCGCATACCCCAACGGCGGGCGCGCAGCATGCCGACGGTCGCGAGGTCGACGCGCGGCGGCGAGCGCTCACCCGCGAGTCGCACCAACGTCTCGCGCAGGTGCTGCGGCGAGAGCACGACGCCGAGCTGGCGCGCGACGTCGGCGAGTGCATCCCGCATCGCCTGCGCAGTGGGGAACCGATCCGCGGGATCGGTCGCGACGGCGCCGAACACGACGCGCTCGAGCGCGCGCGGATACTCGGGCCGCACCTCGCTCGGCGGCACGAGCTCGCCGTTCACCACGCGAGCGATCGTCGCGAGCTCGCTGTCGGCCTTGAACGCGCGCCGCATCGTGGTCGCTTCGTACAGCACGACCCCGAGCGCGAACACGTCCGAGCGCGCATCGACGTCTCCACCCGTGTACTGCTCTGGCGCCATGTAGGCCGCCTTGCCCTTCACGACGCTGCCGCGGGTGATGCGGGTGGCACCGAGCGCACGCGCGACGCCGAAGTCGATCAGCTTCACCTCGCCCTCGTACCCGACGAGGATGTTGTTGGGAGCGACGTCGCGATGCACGATGCCGAGCGGCGCTCCGTCGATTGCACGGGCGTCGTGCGCGTGCGACAGCGCGCCCGCCACTGCATCGATCACGGTGAGCGCATCCGCGAGCGGTAGCTCCGTGTCGCTGCGCGTGGCGAGGTGCAAGAGCGACCCGAGGCTCTCGCCGTGCACGTACTCCATCACGATGCTCGGGCGCCCGTCGATCTCGCACACGTCGTAGACGCGCACGATGTGCGGATGATCGAGTGTCGCGGCCAGCCGCGCCTCGTTGAGGAACATCTCGCGGAACTCGGGATCGTCCGCGAGTCCCTCGAGTACCTGCTTCACGACGACGAGCTTGCGCGCGCCGGCGAGGCCCGACGCGACCGCGAGGTGGACCTCGCCCATCCCGCCCCGCGCCAACCGCCGCACGAGCGTATAGCGAGCGGGCGATCGCACGTCGTCGTCATGGTCGCATACGCGCTTCGCGCGGGCAGCGCTACGCGTTTCGACCGGGGGGCTTCCGGTGTGATTGCACCGCCTCGGCCCCCCGGGCAAGGTGCGTCCGTCGTGCACGACGAAGCCGACTTGCTCGAGGCATGGCAGCGCGGGAACGCGGCCGCCGGCGAGCAACTCGTGTCGAGCTATCGCGACAAGTTGTTCCGGTTCTTCGATCTGCGGGTGTCGCTGGACGCCGAGGACCTCACCCAACGCACGTTGCTCGCCTGCGTCGAGTCGCGCGACGGCATCCGTTCGCGCGCGAGCTTTCGCTCGTTCGTGTTCGGCACCGCGCGCAACATCCTGTTGCAACACATGCGCGATCGATCGCGCGAGGCTCGCGTCGACGACTTCAGCGACGTGAGTGGCGTCGATCCGGGTCCGTCACCGAGCCGCGTGGTGGCGGCGCACGAGGAGCAGCGGATCCTCCTGCTCGCGCTGCAGCGGTTGCCGCTCGACACCCAGCTCGTGCTCGAGCTCTTCTACTGGGAGGACATGCCGCCCCAGGAGATCGGCGACGCGCTCGGCATGCCGCGCAGCACCGTCACCACGCGACTGCATCGCGCCCGGCTCGCGTTGCGCGAGGAGATCGCGGCGATGCCCGCCGGCGAGCGCGTCCGCGCGGCGCTCATCGACGACCTCGAGCGCTGGGCGTCCTCGCTGCGCACGCTCGACGTCGGGCCGCTCGCGAAGTCACGGTAACGGCCTTCACCGGTCTTTCCGTGAGACCGGCACGCGCCGAGTGCGACTCCTGCTCGGCATGGGTCTCGCGATTCGACTCCGCTGGGCTGCGCTGCTCTGCGTGATTCCGAGCTGCTACCAGGGCACGTCGTCCGGCGCGGCCGATCAGGGCGGCGAGGGTGGCCTCGATGGCGCGAGCGAGGACGCCGACGACGACGGCGGTGACGACGAGGGCGGCGACGAAGGTCCGGCCGACGAGCTGCCCGGTGCGAACACGCGACTGTTCCGCCTCACGCACGCGCAGTGGGAGAACACGGTGCGCGATCTGTTGGGCGAGTCCGAGCCACTCGGTCTCTCGACGGAGTTTCGTGTCGACGCGAAGGCGGGACCGTACGAGTTCGACAACAGCGCGACCGGCCTCGAGGTCGACGGACCGCTGTGGGCGCAGTACCAACGCGCGGCGGTGGACGTCGCGGCGTTCGTCGCAGCCGATCCCGCCCGGCTCGATCGCATACTGCCGCCCGACACCGGTGACGACGCGGCCCGCGCTCGCGAGTTCGTGCGGACCTTCGGCCGCCGCGCGTTCCGGCGGCCGTTGTCCGAGGCGGAGATCGATCGCCACGTCGCGCTCTTCGACGAGGGGCAGGACCTCTACGACGACGCGACGGGATTCGTCGCAGGCGTGCGCGCGGTGATCGAAGTGATGCTGCAGTCGCCGTGGTTCCTCTATCGCGTCGAAGCGAGCGAGGAGGTCGACGGCGACGTGATTCCGCTGGGCGGATACGAGGTCGCGTCGCGCATGTCCTACTTCTTGTGGGACAGCATGCCGGACGACGAGCTGCTCGACGCCGCCGAGGCCGACGAGCTCGGGGACTCGGACGCGATCGAGGTGCACGCGCGTCGCATGCTCGAGGATCCGCGCGCGGTGGCGGTGGTCGAGCGCTTCCACGAGGTCGTGTTCGACATCGATCGCTACGAGCGGATCGAGCCGAATCCGGCGACGTATCCCGAAGCGCCGACCGATCTCGCTGCGCTCGCGCGGGAGGAATTCCGGCGCTTCGTGGGGCACGTCGTGCTGGGCGAGGGTGGGGGCGGATTCGCCGATCTGCTCACGTCGACGGAGACGTTCGCGAACGCCGAGCTCGGGGCGATCTACGGGGTCGACGTCGCGGGGGCGGAGTTCCAGCGCGTCGATCTCGATCCTGCCACGCGTCGCGGTCTACTGACGCAGGTGGGGTTCCTCGCGTCGCATGCGACGCCGGTGGATCCCGACCCGATCCACCGCGGCGTGTTCGTGACGAAGCGGCTGGCCTGCCAGACGCTCGTGCCACCCGACAACATCCCGTCGGTGCCGAGCCCGGCCGACGGCGAGACGAATCGCGACGCGGTCGAGGCGCTCACCGAGGTGCCGGGATCCGCGTGCGCGGGTTGCCACGCGACGATCATCAATCCGTTCGGCTATCCCTTCGAGCACTACGACTCCGTGGGTGCGTATCGCCAGCTCGATCGCGGCTTCGAGATCGATGCGAGCTCGGAGGTGCAGCTCGACGGCGCGTCGATCCCCGTGGATGGTGCGCTCGCGCTCGCAGATGCGCTCGCCGACAGCGCGGGCGTGCACGGCTGCTACGCGCGGTACTGGGTGTCGTACGCGGCCGGGCGCTGGGCCACCGAAGAGGAGCAACCACTCGTCGTGCGGCTCGGCGAGGCCTCGCTCGACGACGAGCTCTCGATCGTCGAGCTGGTCGTGCAAGTGGTGAAGTCCCGTCCGTTCCGCACTCGATCCACGCAGGAGCTCGATCCATGACGCTCTCCCGCCGCACGCTCCTCACCGGCGTGGGTAGCCTCGCCCTCGGCCTTCCGCTCGTGCCCAGCCTGCGCCCGCGCGCCGCACGGGCGCACGGCGGCACTACCACGCCGCCGTTCGTGATCTTCATGGATCAGGCGAATGGAGTCGCGAGCGAGTGGGAGCACTCGGCGCTCGGTCCGGAGCCGGAACGCTTCTGGCCCCACGAGCTCGGTGCGCTCGATGCCGCGAACGTGCAGGGTCGTGCGCTCGCCGAGCTCGCGCCGTTCTTCGATCGGTTGCTCGTCGTGGGCCACGTCAACATGGACTACTTCGACTACCAGGACGGCCATGCGCGCGGCTACCTGCAGGGGCTCACGGCGCAGGGGCCCACCGGCGAGTACCAGGAGCACGCGAACGGGGAGTCGCTCGATCATCGCATCGGTGCGGAGCTCAACGAAGACGGGCGCGAGTCGCTGTTCCTGTACGTCGGGCAGGAGGACGCGACGATCTGCTATCGCGGCCCCGGTCAGCGGCGCTCGCCGCTGCAGGATCCCGTGCAGGCGTACCAGACCATCATGGGGCTCGACACCGGCGACTTCGAGAAGCTGATCCTGCGCCAGCGCAGCGTGAACGACCTCGTGCGCGAGCAGATGGCCGCGATCCTGAACCATCCGCGGCTGTCGGCGGCGGATCGCCAGCGCCTCGAGCTGCATCGCGACAGCATCCGCGATCTCGAGAACACGCTGTCGTGCACGCTCGAGCGCGACGCCGAGGCGGCGCTGGCGGGCCAGGCCGCAGGGCACTCGAGCGACGACGGCGACCTCGTCCTCGAGGCGCTACGGGCACACATGCGCGTCGCGGCACTCGCGGTTGCGTGCGGCTACACGCGCTCCGTGTCGATCCAGGTGGGCGGTGGCGGCACGACGCGCTATCGCAACCTCGACAACGGCGAGCTCATGGAGAATTACCACTACGTCTCGCATCGTCGGTTGTCGCACGACAACAGCGGCGAGCTGATCCCGGACTCCGATCTCTTGCATTCGCACTGCGACATCCACCACGCGCGCGCGTTCCTCTACCTGCTCGAGCGGCTCGACGAGATCGTGATGCCCGACGGGCAGCCGTTGCTCGACGCCGGCCTCGCGGTGTGGTGGAACGAGAACGCCCACGGCGAGCACTTCAGCGAGCACATCCCGTATGTCATCGGCGGCAGCGCGGGCGGCTTCCTGCGCCAGGGCCTCTACGTGGAGGCCGACGATCCGGGCACGCCGAATCACCGCCGCATGCTCCAGACGATCGGGACCGCCGTGGGCCTGCGCAACGCGGACGGCGAGCCCCTCGACGACTTCGGCGATCCGAGCCTGCCCAACGGGCTGCTGCCCGCGATCATGGCGTGATCACACCTTCGTGATCGCCTTCCAGTGCTTGAGGCGCTCCTTGATCAGCGCCGCACGCTTCTTGTTGTCCTGACCGTCGAGGACCGGCACGTCCGCTGGATCGGCGCGAAGGTAGACGCCGGAGGTGCGCAGGTTGACGTCGGGCTGTCCGTCGACGCGCGTGATCCAGAAGCCCGCCGCGCGATCGGCCGACTCGAGCAGGATCTCGCCGGTGCCGTGGAGTCGCGGCGCGCTCGCGTCGAGGGGCCGCTCGCCGTTCCAGTAGTAGAAGATCCCGGACGGAGACTTCCGCTCGCGCGAGGCCTCGCTCCAGTAGCGAGCGGACAGCCGCCCGTCCTGCTGCCACGAGCGACCGGCGATCGACAGCGCGCCATCGCGATCCCGCGAGACGCACAAGAGGCTCACGGCGGATGGTTCGATCTCGCTGCGCTCCGTGAGGGAGAACTGCCACCACCAGCCCTCGACGGCGGCGCGGCGGCCCTCCGCTTCGATTGCCTTGGTGAGCTTCTGGCAGATCGTCCTCACCTCGGCGGCGCTGCTCCCGTCCTCGTAGCGCACGCACGTGAGGCCGAGGAGATCGGTGGGCAGCTTGGCGCCGCTCGAGTGCACGATGAACGTGCGACGCATGCCGAGCGCGCCGCCGAACAGGCCCGCTTCGAACACGACGTTGTCGCGCGGCGCGGCCTGGCCCGAGTCGGCGTCGGGAGCCGCGGAGACGTTCGCGGTCGTCCAGTCGTCGCGCGCGAACAGGAACGCGGCGAAGTCGACCTCGCGGGAGAGCTCGACGAGCCGATCGAGCGTGCTCGTGCCGGGATTGAACACGGTCGTCCACGGCTCGACGTCGGCGACGTCGCCGAGTCCCTTGGCGAGCGCCTGCAGCAGTTTCTGCTGCTTGCCCGAAGACCCGAGGAAGATGCGAGGCTTGCCCATCCGAAGGGCAGGCTACCGCCGATTCACTCGATCGGGTGGGGCATCGTAGCCGGGCGCGCGCCGACGTTCTTGCATGCGTACCACGAGGAGTCGGCCGCGACGTCGTCGAAGGTGCATCGCACGAGTGCGTCGTCCGCTGTCTTCGGCTCGAAGCGGTCGACGGGGGTCACTTGCGCTGCGAGCTCGTCGGCGACGCATCGACCCTGCGCGTCGTCGGCGTGGATCCCGATCGCGTGCGCGCGGAGCAACGCGCCCGTCTTCGGATCGAAGGTGAGCTCGGCCTCCGTTGGTCCGGATCCGCACGCCGCGATGGCGGCGCGCAGCGGGGCCGAGCCCTGTGTCTTCGTGTACAGCACGGGGAGGGGCTGCTGCACGACGCTCTCCTGTTCGGCGTCTCCGTCCTCGATCTCGATGTCGGAGGTGAGCTGGTACTCGAGCGTCACGTCGGCCGCGAAGCCGAGCTGGGTGACGTCGATGGGCTTCACCTGGATCTCGCGCGCGGAGATCGTCTGGCGCACGCACTCCTGCTCGTCGTCGGGAAGGGCGACTACGCGGGTGAAGTCGACGCGCTCGAACGAGGTGGATCCGTCGGGGTCGAAGCGGATCGTGAGCGTGACGCGAGCCGAGGCCCGATCAGCGCCCGGGTGGCACGCGCCGAGGCGCTCCCACACGCCGCGCAGCGCCATCGCGACCGCCATCTGCGGGTGCACGCCGCCGTTCGCTCCGACGATCTTCGCGCTCCAATCACTCATGACGTCGTCGTCGTCGTCGGGATCCGGGGTCGGCAATCGCCACGCACTGGCTGCATGGGTGCGCGACGACTCGCGACGTGACGGGGCCGCGGTGGGCGACGCAGCGTCGGCGTCGCGCGTCGACGGCGTGACCGCGGCGTCCTCGACGTGCGCGCCGCAGCCCTGGGGTGCTGCGATGCCGAGCCACAGGATCGTCGAGGCGAACACGGCACCGACGCTCAGCGATTTCGCCCCGAGCGCGATCGGGCGCCGCGCGTCCACGGCGGGCAGCAGCGCCGGCAACCACGCCTGGCGTCCTCCACGGCGTCGATCGAGCCGCTCGCGCAGCCGAGCGAGCGCGCGTTGGACCTGCGTGCGGATCGTGGACGCGGGCCGGCCGAGTCGCTCCGCGCATTCGGTGGCCGACAGTCCCTGCCAGTAGCGGAGATCGAGCAGCGCACGATCCTCGGGATCGAGGGCGGCGATCTCCTCGACGAGCTCGCGCAGGAGCTGCACGTGCTCGAGCGACGGAACGGCATCGACGACGACCACGGCCGTCGCTTCGGCACGCGCACGCTCGCGATGATCTGCGCGCAACCGCGACGCCCATCGATTGCGCAGCACGGTCGCGAGCCACGCCCGCCGCGTGCCCGCATCGGCGGGCGGACGCCGCAACGCGGCGAGCAGCGTGTCCTGCACGAGATCCTCGGCCTCCTCCGCCCGCGCCGTGAGCGCGCGAGCCAACCGCCGCAGCGCGATGACCTCGCCGTCGATGCCCATGCCCGTGACACGCCACGGACCCCCGAAGTGTCCCAGGAAATCGACCCGCGCACCGACGATCGCCAGTGCTGTAGGGTCGAACCGGTCATGAAGCACCTCCTCGCCGTTCTCGTGCTGGTGCTGGCCATCGCGGGCTGCAAGCGACCCGATACGAGCGATCCCTCGCAGGGCACGGCCGAGGCATATCGGATCCCCGGCGACCCGACGAAGCTTCGCGAGCCGCAGCAGGCGGTGATGGTGTATCTCGACCTCGACGCGCTGCCGCCCGAGATCGCGGACGAGTACGACCTCGCGACGCTCGAGGAGCAGCTCATCGCCGTCATCCAGGAGGAGAAGCTCGGCGAGTTCGACGGCAACGAAATGGGCGGCGACGAGGTCGTGCTGTACATGTACGGCCCCGACGCCGAGCGCCTCTACGCCGGAGTCCGCAGCACGTTGCGCCGATATCCGCTCTGTCGAAACGCGCGCGTCGTGGTGCGCCGCGGCGGCCCCGGAGCGCAGCAACGCGAAGAGCGACTCCCGAGCGCTCAGTGATGCGCGCGACGAAGGCGTGTCCGGTGGTGTTGCGGCGCGCGGGCACCGAGTTGCTCGTGTTCCGGCATCCGCTTGCCGGCGTGCAGCTCGTGAAGGGAACGATCGAGCCCGGCGAGTCACCGCAAGCCGCGGCGTTGCTGGACCCACTTCACGAGCGACGGCGGCGGCCACGAGTTCGTCTTCTCGTGGCACCCGTTCGACGTCTCGACCACCGACGAGTGGCATCCCGTGTTCACGCGAGCGCTCGCAGTGGTGCGAGCAGCGCGGCCGAGCGCATCGCTGGCCGCGCGTCATCTACTACGGACAGCCGCCCTGACGGGGCGTCATCTCGCTTCTCGCTCGCGCGATCGATAGTCTTCCCGCGCATGCATCGCTGGGTCGTGCTCTCCCTCGCTGTCCTCGCTGCCTGTCCTCAGCGCGTGAACGAGCCGGTCACGCCGCCGTCGAACTCGCCCATTCAGGGGAAGTTCGACGATGCGACGATCCGCGCCGACGCGACGAAGCTCGCCGACGAGCTCAGCATCGATCGCGTCCAACGCACGCAGCTGCTCGCGAAGCTCGACGAAGTGCTCGCGAGCCCTGCGTTCGCGAGCGAGTCGGCGCGCGCGCCCGTGCGGGCCGTCGGCGTCTATCGTCACGGTGAGGGCGGGCTCGTCGTGAAGGTCGGGCGCGGCAGCGGCATCGTTCGCACGGCCGACTCCGGCTGGGAGGAATCGTTCGTCATCGACTCGCTCGGCGCCGGCGCCGTGGTGGGCGGATCCGCGAACTGGGGCATCGTCCTCGCCTTCGGGCTCGATCGCGCGTCGGACCTCGAGGGCAAGTACGCCGGCGTCGTGAAGTCCGCGACCGCGCTCGACGAGAACGTCGGCGTCGTGCGCATGAAGCACCGCGACCGCAGCCACACGCTCTGGTTCATCGGCATCGCCGAGGGACTCGCCGCCAACGCCGGCGGCGAAGAGCTGCGCTTCAGCTTCGGCGAGCCGCAGTGAGCCGCCTTCCGAACCGCGAAACAGGTGCGTCTGCACACAGACGCCGCCTCCCTTCGCGCGGATAGTCGCGCGCCCTCGATGCTCCCCCTCGATTCCGATCCCGCCGTCCCCGAAGCGCTGCGCGTCGCCCTGGTGCGCCGCGGATTCTCCGAGCTCACCTCCGTGCAGAAGGCGGTGCTCGAGCCGGATGCGATCGGCCGCAACCTCCGCATCTCGTCGCAGACCGGATCCGGCAAGACCGTCGCGCTCGGCTTCGTGCTCGCGCGCGACCTCGGCCCCGACACGCCGCGCCGCACCATGCTCGCCGTCGTCGTCACGCCGACGCGCGAGCTCGCGATGCAAGTGCGCGACGAGCTGCGCTGGCTCTTCGCCGATTTCGGCGGCATCCGCATCGAGGCCGTCACCGGCGGCACCGACATCGGACGCGAGCGCACGATGCTGCGCCGCGCCCCCACCATCCTCGTCGCCACGCCGGGCCGCCTGCTCGATCACATCCGTCGAGGCTCGTGCGACTGCAAGGCGGTCCGTCATCTCGTGCTCGACGAGGCCGATCGCATGCTCGACATGGGCTTCCGCGAGGAGCTCGAGGCCATCGTCGAAGCGCTACCGACCGAGCGCAGCAGCCACCTTGTCTCCGCCACGTTCCCCCCGCAGGTCCGCAAGCTCGCGGACAAGGTGCAGGCCGACGCGCTCCATCTGCAAGGCACCGCGCTGGGCACCGCGAACGTCGACATCGAGCACGTCGCCATGATGGTGGAGCGCGGCGACGAGTACGCCGCCCTCGCGAATGCACTGCTCCTCGCGCACGGCGAGCGCGTGCTCGTGTTCGTCGAGCGTCGCACCGACGCGGCCGAGCTCGCCGATCGACTCGCAGGCGACGGCTTCGCCGCGCAGGCGTTCTCCGGCGAGCTCAGCCAGCCGCAGCGCACGCGCACGCTCGACGCGTTCCGCACCGGCATCATCGACATCCTCGTGTCCACCGACGTCGCTGCGCGCGGCATCGACGTGCCCGACATCACGCTGGTCGTGCACGCGGCACTGCCGAGCGACGCCGACGCGTACACGCATCGCAGCGGGCGCACGGGTCGCGCCGGTCGCAAGGGCAAGAGCCTCCTCTTCGTATCGCCCCGCGCGCGTCGACATGCCGTATCCGTGCTGCACGCAGCGAAGGTGAAGTTCGCGTGGCGTCCGCTGCCGACCCCCGAAGAGATCCACGAAGCGCTCGCGGAGCGTACGCGCGCGGACGTGCATGCCGCGCTCGAGGCCGCCGAAGCACCCTCCCCACGCAGCCTCGAGCAAGCGGCGATGCTGCTCGAAGGTCGCGACGCGGCGAGGTTGGTCGCGACGCTGCTCGCGATGGCGGGCCCGAAGCTGCAGTGCGCACCGATGCCCACGCGCACCGTCGCCGTCGAGGAACGCCGCCGTCCCCAGCGCCTGCACGAGCCCCGTCACCCGAGTCGGTTCGTGCGCTTCTCGATCAACTGGGGCCGTGGCAAGGGCGCGACGCCGAGCCGCCTGCTCTCGCACGTGTGCCGCCGCGGCGACATCCACAGCGCGAACATCGGCGCGATCGAGATCGGCGAGGCGTCGGCAACGTTCGAGGTCGCGGAGCGAGCCGCAGGCCAGTTCGAGGTCCGTGCGCGCGTGCCCGATCGCCGCGAGCCGCACCTCGAGATCTCCCGGCACACCGACGACGCGCCGCGCTGATCCGCGATCACGCGAACGGATCGCACACGCCGTGCGTGGCGTGGCCGATGTCGAGGCAGTCCTCGACCGGCCCGCACTCGAACGTGCCGAGCGTGCAGAAGTTCGTGCACCGCCCCGCGTAGCACATGAACAGGATGTCGCAGTCCGTGCCCTCGACGCACGGGTCGTTCAGGTTGCCGCACGCGTCGCACGACTCGCACAGCCCGTGATCCGTCGTCGCGAAGCGGCACACCGCGATGCCCGGGCACTCCGTGAGACTGCCGGGCATCGTGCATTCTTCGCCGCCGTTCGGCACGTCGAGATCCGGATCGAGCGGATCGCCGCTGCTCTCGCCGCTCGTGGTGGTCGACGTCGCATCGGTCGCGGAATCGTCGGTGCCGATCGAGTCCGCGCTCGCGCTCGACGTGTCGACCGCGGTCGGATCCATCGTGCTCGCCTCGGCGTCGTCGCTCCCGTTCGAGTCCGCGCTCGCGGCATCGTCGGCCGCGCCCGACGTGCTCGCGTCGACCTCGCCCGTCGACCCCGCGCTCGCCGATCCGCCGGACCCGATCGTGACACTCCCCGGGAAGGGGTCGTTCGTGCCGACCGAGCATGCGAGACACATCACGCCCACCAGGGCTGTCATGCTCGTGGGCGCGTGGATGCGAGGGATCACCGAGGCGGAGACGTGTACCGCACGACCGCGTTGCAGGGAACCTCGCCCGCGCGGCGGAAAACACCACGAATGCGCATGCGAACGGCGACCCGAATCGGCACGGCACTGACGACCGCGATCCTCGCACTCGTCGCGCAGCACGCGAGCGCGGAGTCGCTCGTCGCGGACGTCGAGCCCCAGGGGATCTACGGCGGCACACCCGTCGCCTCCTGCGGTTGGCCGAGCGCGCTCTACGTCGACGGATGCTCCGGCAGCCTCGTCCACCCGCAGGTCGTCGTCTTCGCCGCGCACTGCGTCGCGTTCCTCCCACCCGACACCGTGAGCCTCGGCGAGAACTTCAACGCACCGGAGCGCACGATCCCGCTCGAAGGCTGCGTCGCGCATCCGCAATGGGCCATGCAGATGCCCGGCGACGGCCAGCACGACATCGCGATCTGCGAGATCAGCGAGCCGATCGACGACGTCCCGATCGTGCCGATCCTGATGGGATGCGAGGCCGATGCGTTGCAGGTGGGCGTGAACGCGACGCTCGTCGGCTTCGGTCAGGCCGACGACGCGCTCGGCATGGGCCCCAAGCGCGAGGTCGTGGCACCGATCCAGCAGATCGGCACCGATGCGATCTGGATCGGCGACGACGTGCACGCCGCGTGCTTCGGCGACTCCGGCGGTCCCGCCTACGTGCAGCTGCCCGACGGATCGTGGCGCGTGTTCGGTGCGACCTCGGGCGCGTCGACGCCGAGCCCCGACTGCCCGCAGATCGGCGTGTGGACGATGATTCATCCTCACATCGAGTGGATCGAGCAGACGGCGGGGATCGACGTGACGCCGTGCCACGACGCCGACGGCACGTGGAATCCGAGCGAGGACTGCACCGAGTTCCCGCTGTCGCCGGGCGTCGGTGGCGGCGCGTGGGCGCAGGGCTGCCCGGGCGAATTGTCGGGACCGAGCGAGTCGTGTGGTCCGGGCTTCGTGGGCGGCACCGACACGGGGGACACGACCGGTGGCGTGGGCGGATCGAGCTCGTCGAGCGCCGACGACGGTGCGCTCGACACCAGCGAGGGCGGCGTCGCGAGCACGGGCGAGGACGACGGCGGCGCGGAGACGACCGGGCCCGTCGGCGAGGGCACGAGCGGTGACGCCACGACGCTGCCGATGCTCGATGGCGACCGCATCGACGGCTGCGGTTGCACGAGCCGTACGCCTGCTGACTCCGGAGTCTGGAGTGTCCTCGCGATGCTCGTGCTGTTGGTCGCGCCACGAAGAAAGCACTGAGCCGTTCCTTGTCACGCCCCGGCACGCGCGCGCATGCTGGAGACGGGATGAGGCGCATGGCGGATCTGCGTGCGAGGACGAGCGGCGCGCTGTTGCTCGCACTCGCCGGGTGCTACTCGGGCGTGTCGTCGCCGGCGAGTGGCGACGGCGCGGAGGCGGGCTCGGCCGACGACGACGGGGACGACGACGGCGGCTCCGACGAGGGCGGCGAGCCGAGCGGTCCGTGCGGCACGGCGGTGCCCGGACCTGCGCCGATCCGCAGGCTCTCGGCGTTCGAGTACGACAACACCATCGCGGATCTCCTGGGCGACACGAGCCATCCCGCGGACGACTTCCCGGCCGAGGGCGCGTCGGGCTTCGACAACAACGCCGACGTCGCATCGGTGAGCCGCTTGCTCGCCGAGAAGTACATGCGTGCGGCGGAGGACATCGCCGCGCGCGCCACCGAGGATCTCCCGGGCCTGCTCGGCTGCGATCCGGCGCTCGACGAGGCCGGCTGCGTGGCGTCGTGGGTCGAGAGCTTCGGCGCACGCGCGTGGCGTCGTCCGCTCACACCCGACGAGATCACGGAGATGACGGGGCTGTTCGCCGATGCCCGCGTAGGCTTCGATGGGCAGCCGGCCAACGACGTGCGCGAATCGATCGCGCTCGTCTTGCAGGCGTTCCTGCAGTCGCCCCACTTCCTGTATCGCGTGGAGTTCGGCGTGCCGGGCGAGGGCACCGTCGTCGAGCTCGGCGATCACGAGATGGCCTCGCGCCTGTCGTACTTCCTGTGGGCGACGATGCCCGACGAGGAGCTGTTCGCGGTCGCGTCCGCCGGCGAGCTGCACACGCGCGAGCAAGTGGAGGCGCAGGCCCGGCGCATGCTCGACCATCCGCGTGCACATGCGATGGTGCTGCACTTCCACCAGCAGTGGCTCGATTACAAGGAGATCGACTCGCTCTCCAAGGATCCGGCCGTGTTCCCCGACTACACCGCCGAGATCGCAGCGGCCCAGCGCGCCGAGGTCGACGCGTTCGTCGATCACGTCGTGTGGGACGGCGAGGGCACCCTGCAGGAGCTGCTCGCCGCGCCGTACACGTTCGTCGACGATGCGCTCGCCGGCTACTACGGCCTCCCGGCGCCCGGCGGCACCGGGCCGCAACAGGTGACGCCGGGCGACCGCGACGTCGCGGGCGTGCTGACGCAGGGAGCGATCCTCGCGGTGCACGCCAAGCCCCACGAGACCAATCCCATCCAGCGCGGGTTGTTCGTGCGCGAGCAGCTCTTGTGCACGATTCCGCCGCCGCCCCCCGACGACGTCGACATCAATCCGCCGCCCGTGGATCCCGAGGCGACCACGCGCGAGCGCTACGAGCAACATCGCCTCGATCCGGCGTGCTCGGGCTGCCACGACCTCATGGATCCGCTCGGCTTCGGGCTCGAGAACTTCGACGGCAGCGGTCGGTGGCGAACGCTGGAGAACGGTCTCGACATCGACGCGTCGGGCAGCGTCGTCGGTACCGACGTCGACGGCGCGTTCGTGGGCGCGAAGGAACTCGCGACGAAGCTGGCCGCGAGCGACGTGGTCGCCGACTGCGTCTCGACCCAGTGGTTCCGCTACGCGTACGGGCGCACCGAGAACCCCGACGTCGACGCCTGCACCCTCGACGACCTGCAGACGCGCTTCGCCGAATCGGACCACGAGATCACGGAGCTGCTCGTCGCGCTCACTCAGACCGACGCGTTCATGTTCCGGCCCGCCGCGGAGGGAGAGTGACCATGCGACCCATCAGTCGACGCACGGTCCTGCGCGGAGCCGGTGGCATCGCGATCTCGCTGCCTCTGCTCGAGGCGATGTTGCCCCGGCGCGCCCACGCGGGCGGCGAGGGCTATCCCAACCGCTTCGTCGTGACGTTCAGCCCGAACGGGACGATCGCCGAGCGCTGGGATCCCATCGGCACGGCGAGCGAGTACTCGTTCGTCGACGCCGCGAACCCCGGCACGCTGCGGATCCTCGCGCCGCTCGAGCCGCACAAGGCCGATCTGATCGTGCTGCAGGGCCTCGACATGCAGTCGCGTGGCCATGGCCCCGGCGGCAACGGCCACGACATGGGCATGGGCCACATGCTCACGGCGAACGTGCTCGAGGAGGGGCCGAGCGGATACGGCGAGTTCAGCCACTTGCCCGATGGCTCCGTCGCGGGGCCGTCGATCGATCAGGCGATCGCCGAGCTCATCGCCGGCACCACGCCATATCGTTCGCTCGAGTTCGGCGTGAACTCGTACCTCGACACGGCGCGCCAGCTGACGAGTCGCATGTGCTACCGCGGTCCGTTCGAGGTGCTGCCGCCCGAGAACGATCCGCTCGCCGCGTTCGATCGCCTGTTCCTCGAGCTCGACGCCGACGAGGCGGAAGTGGCGGCGTTGCGAGCGAAGCGGCGCAGCGTGCTCGACAAGGTGGGCGGCGACTTCGACAAGCTGAACGCGAAGCTCGGCGGCACCGATCGCATGAAGCTCGAGGCTCACTTGAACGCGATCCGCGAGCTCGAGATGGCGCTGGAGAACCAGCACGGCCTGTTGCCCGGGTGCATCCAGCCCACGATGCCGGCGGAGATGGACCACGAGGCCAACGACAACTTCCCGGCGGTGGGCCAGGCGCAGATGGATCTGCTCGTGATGGCGCTTTCGTGCGACCTCACGCGCGTCGCGAGCCTGCAGTGGTCGGTGGCGCAGAGCCCAACGCGCTTCACGTGGCTCGGGATCAACAGCGACCACCACGGGATGTCGCACGAGGCCGACGACGATCCGGCGATCCGCGAACAGCTCGTCGCGATCAACCACTGGTACGCGGAGCAGTTCGCGTATCTGGTGGACAAGATGAAGCAGGTCGACGAGCTCGACGGCACGCTGCTCGATCACAGCCTCGCGCTGTGGGTGAACGAGCAGGGCAACGGCGACGTGCACTCGCCCGAGGAGATCCCGTTCGTGCTGGCGGGCCGAGCGTCGGGCGCGGTCGAGCCGGGCCGGTGGCTGCAGTATCAGGACCGCGCACACAACGACCTCTACGTGTCGCTGTTGCGCGCGTTCGGGCAGGACGACGCGACCACGTTCGGCTTCGCCGACGTGTGCGCCGGGCCGTTGGACGAGCTTTAGGAAGAGAGCTCCGCTCTCCTCCCCCTCCGCGGCAGAGCCGCGCAGGGAACCCCCTCCTCTCCGGCGCTCACGCGCCTCCTGGTATGCCGTCGTCCGAGAGGTGGCCGGAGTCGAGGCCCGGCGTCATGATCGGAGCATGGCGCCGCGCGACCCGCTCGCGTATCGCGATGCCGCGTTGAACCGGCAGTTCTCGCTCGCCGGCCATCTCGCGAAGGTGCTCGGCGTGGCGGCGGTGATCCTGGCCGGTGGCGTATGGCTCGCGCGCGATGCTCCGCTGTGGCAGTGGGCGCTCGTGCCGGTGTTCTGGGCGGTCGCGAACGTGTTCGAGTGGACGATGCATCGCTTTCCGATGCACCGCCCGTTGCAGCCGCGGATCCTGTACGTGAACCACGCGATCCACCATCACCGCGCGTTCGATCGCGACGCGCAGGAGATCCGCACGCCGCTCGATCTGTCCGTGGTGATGATGCCCTGGTACACGCTCGTGGTCGTGTTCGCGATGGCGTCGCCGATCGCCTTCGCAGCGTCGCTCGTGGGCGGTGCCACGCTCGCCGGCGTGTTCCTCGTCGCGGCGGTGCTGTACTTCCTGCTGTACGAGCTCATCCACACGTTGCACCACCTCTCGCCGCCGATGCTCGCCAAGGTCCCGTTCGGGCGGTCCGCTGCGATCGCATGGTTGCGCGCACGACACCACGCGCACCACCAACTGCAGCGGATGACCGAGATCAACTTCAATGTGACGTTCCCGCTCGCGGACCTCTTGTTCGGTACACTGGATCGGCGCGGGTGAGCCGATCGCCGCGACCCGCGGCGTCAGTGGAGGGGGACATGAAGCGACGAGCATTCGCGTGGTTGGTGCTGACGGCGTGCGGCCCGGAAGTCGCCGTGGACGATGCCGATGGCGGCAACGATACGGGCAGCACCGGCACGATGACCGGCCCCTCGACGGATCCGAGCGCGACGGCGCCCACCAGCGTCGACGAATCGGACGACGAGGTGGTGGGCGACGAAGCGATCATCGACGACTTCGGCTCCCCCGGCGACGTCGGGCCGGCGGGCAACTGCGCCGACGGACACTGCAAGCTCGACGTGCTCGTGGTGGTCGACAACACGAGCCGGACCGGCGACTTCCAGCTCGCGCTCACGCGCTCGCTGGTCGGCCTCGTGGGTCGCATCGAGGCGTTGGCGGACAGCGGCGAGCCGATCGACGTGCAGATGATGTTCACGACGACGGACATGGGCAATCCGCAGTGCACGCCGTTCCAGCCGCCCGACTACGCGCCCGCGATGGGGGCTCCGATCGCGGAGGGCTGCAACGCGCGGATCGATCGCTTCACGGGGCTCGGCGGAGATCCGGAGGTGAGACCGGACGTGTGCCAGACGTACTGCCCCTCCGACGTCGCGCCCGCCGATCCGTTCGTCGCCTTCTTCGGCGAGAACGTCAACGTGCCGGAGAACGCCGACGTGGACATCGACGGCGACGGCGATCTCGACTCGGCGGTCGCACGTTCGGTGGCCTGTCTCGCCCCGCAGGGGCTCGACGGCTGCGGCTACGAGCAGCCGCTCGAGTCGATGCTGCAGGCGCTGAACCCCGGCGCGGATTGGAACGTCGGCGAGCGCCCGTTCCTGCGGCCCGACAGCACGCTCTTGATCGTGCTTGCGACCGACGAGATGGACTGCTCGATGACGGACTTTTCCGTGATGAACGACGAGCAGTGGTACGAGCCGGACGAGGGCGGCAACTACCTGCCGTCGAGCGCGATCTGCTGGAACGCAGGGTCGTACTGCGCCGGCCCGAACGCGGAGGGCATCTACACCGATTGCTACGCGACGGACGGGCCGATGCTCTCGCCCGATCGATACCGCGACTACCTGGTGGAGGAACTGCGCGAGGCCGCCGGCCGCGAGGTGCTGATGGTGGCCTTCACGGGCGTGCCCGCGGTGACGAAGCGCAATGGGGCGCCGCCATACCATCCGATCGCCGGAGGCCTCGCGGATCTCGTCTACCGCGACTGGGAGTACCAGGACCTCCTGCCGCCGGATCTGGAGAACGGTGTCAGCGTGGACGACAAGCGCTTCGCGACGCACATCGGTCCGGCGTGCTCCGAGTACGGTGTGAACACGGGCCGATTCGTGCAGGCCGTGCCGAACATCCGCGTCACCGAGGTCTGCGAGTCGCTCGACCAGACGCGCGATCTCGGCGATGCCGGCGTGCGCTGCTGTGTCGAGTCCGTCTGCGACTACGCGATGCCGCTCGACTGCGTCGACGGCTGGCTCTCCAACGCCGAGATCTTCCCGAGATCGGACTGATCGCGTGCGACGCGTCGCCGCAATCGCCACGACGTTTCTCGCCTGCGGTCCGCAGGTCGGGATACCGAGCGAGGGCGAAACGGGCGTCGTGTCGACGACACCCAGCGAGACGAGCACGGGCAACGGTGACGCTGCGGACGACGCGAACGACACGGAGATCGTCGACTACGACATCGGCGGCGTGCCCGAGCCGAAGCCGTGCAACCCCGATGCGCCGTGCCCAGTCGACATCCTCGTCGTCGTCGACAACTCCGCCAGGATGGGCGACGCGCAAGCCTCGCTCACGCGCTCGCTCGTGCAGCTCGTCGGTCGCATCGAGCGACTCGACGCCGAGATGGGCCGCACGTTCGACGTGCAGATCATGTTCACGACGACGGACATGAGCAACGAGCTGTGCACGTCGTTCTTCAAGCCCGACTACACGCCCGCCCTGGGCAGCCCGATCGTCACTGGCTGCAACGCACGGAAGAGCCGCTTCACCGGGCTGGGCAACGACCCCGAGGTGATCGAGGAGATCTGCACCGGCGTTTGTCCGAACGACGTCGTGCCCGCGGATTCCTTCGTGGCGTTCGTTGGGGCCGCCGGCGGCAACGTGCCCGACGGCGCGACGCGCGACGTGGATCACGACGGCGTGGCGGACTCGACGATCGGCCAGGCCGTGGCCTGTCTCGCGCCGCAGGGCATCGACGGCTGCGGCTACGAATCCCCGCTCGAGTCGATGCTGCAGGCGCTGAACCCCGACGCCGAGTGGAACCAGGGCGAGCGCCCGTTCCTGCGCGACGGCAGCGACGTCATCGTCATCGTCGCCACCGACGAGACCGATTGCTCGATGGAAGGCTCCGACGTCGCGCTCGATCCCCAGTTCTGGGAGACACCGCCCGGCGCCGACGCACCCGCACCCTCGAGCGCCCTGTGCTGGAACGCCGGGGTGAGCTGCGGCCCGGCGGATGGCGACGGCATCTACACCGACTGCAGCACTAGCGACGAGGTGCTGCTGCCGGTGTCTCGGTACGTGGACTATCTGGACGTCCTGGGCAATCAGGGCCATGGCGTTTTCGTGATCGCCGTGGACGGCGGTGAAGAGATCGTCCTCCGCGAGTGGCGCGAGGACGACCTCTTCCCGAGCGAGCAGAAGGACGGCATCGAGGTCGAGGACATGACATTCGACTACAAGATCGGCCCGGCGTGCAGCGACGTCGAACGCGAGATGCGCGCGCTTCCGAATCTCCGCTTGAACGAGGTGTGTCGCTCGGCCGACATTCCGGGGTCCGACTTCGAGCAAGGCCAAACGCGGTGCTGCGTCGCGTCGATCTGCGACGCCGAGATCCACCTCGGCTGTGCGGACGACGCACTCGCAGGCATCGCCGGCGACTATTGAAACGGAGGTCGGCGTGCGCGCCACCACGACTCGGCGGTGAAGAGCGCGACGGCCATCCAGATGCACGCGAACGCGCGTACGTGCACGCTCGTCAGCGGCTCGCCGAACGCGAACACCGCGAGCAGGAACTGCGTCGACGGTGCGAGGTACTGCACGAAGCCGAGCGTGCGCAGCGGCAAGAGGCGCGCCGCGTTCGCGAACCACACGAGCGGCGTCGCCGTCACGATGCCGGCGCACACGAGCAAGAGATCCGTGCGCACCCCCGTCGTGGCGAACGCGCCCACGCCCGAGAGCGCGAGCCACACGAGATAGCCCATCGCGATCGGCACGAGCAACACCGACTCGATCGTCGCGCCCATCAAGCCGTCGACCGGCGCGACCTTGCGCGTCAGCCCGTACAGCCCGAACGACAGCGCGAGCACGATGCCGATCCACGGCACGCCCTCCGCGAGCCCGGCCAGCTGCACCACGCCGAGCGCCGCCAGCCCCACCGCGAGCCACTGCACCGGGCGCATGCGCTCGCGAAGGAAGACGAGCCCCAGCAGGATGCTCACCAGGGGATTGAGGAAGTACCCGAGGCTCGCGTGCAGCACCCGATCCGTCACCACCGCGTACACGAACACGAGCCAGTTGATCGAGATGAACGCCGCCGCCGGCCCGATCGATCGCAACACCTGCGGATCGCGCAGCCCGGCGGCGAGCTCGCCGAGGCGGCGCTTGCCGGCGACGAGCACGAGATACGCCACGCACGCCCACAGCACGCGATGCGCGACGAGCTCGAGCGCGGGCAGGTGATCGAGCAGCTTCCAGAACAGCGGGAAGAACCCCCACGACCCGTACGCGAGGAACGCCCACACGAGCCCGGCCGAGCGATCGGAGCGCGCGTCCACGCGAGCGTCATACCACGCGCACGCGCATGCGTTGACGCCCCCATGCGCCGGGCGTCGCCGAGAAGCGCCCGGCCAGCGCAGTGCCGCACGCGCGACAACGCCCGTGCTCGTCGAGCTTCCAGGCGCCGAGCTTGTACCAATCGCGCTCGATCACGAGCTCGCCGCAGCCGCCGCAGTACGTCGACTGCCCGTTCCCGTCGTGGATGTTGCCCGTGTACACGTGCAACAGCCCGTGCGACTTGGCCTGCGCGCGCGCGCGCTGCAGCGTCGACGGCGGCGTGTGCTCGAGATCCGTGAGCTTGAAATCGGGGTGGAACGCTGTGAAGTGCAGCGGCACCGCCGGCCCGAGATTCTCCACGAACCATCCGCACAGCCGATCGATCTCCTCGACCGAGTCGTTCTGCCCGGGGATCAGCAGCGTCGTCACCTCGAGCCACACGTCGGTCTCGTTCGCGATCCACTTCAACGTGTCGAGCACGGGCTCGAGCGCCGCGAAACAGAGCTTGTGATAGAAGCGTTCCGTGAACGCCTTGAGATCGACGTTGGCCGCGTCGACGTGGCGGAAGAAGTCGGGGCGCGCCTCCGCGGTGATGTAGCCCGCGGTCACCGCCACCGTCTTCACGCCGCGCTCGTGGCACGCGATCGCGGTGTCGATCGCGTACTCCGCGAAGATCACCGGGTCGTTGTACGTGAACGCGACGCTCGTGCAGCCCGCTCGCACCGCGGCCTCGGCGATGCCGGACGGCATCGCGCGATCGGTGAGTCGATCGTCGGCCTTCGCCTTCGAGATGTCCCAGTTCTGACAGAACCGGCACCCGAGGTTGCAGCCCGCGGTGCCGAACGACAGCACGCTCGATCCGGGATGGAAGTGGTTGAGCGGCTTCTTCTCGATCGGATCGACGCAGAACCCGGACGCGCGCCCATAGCTCGTCAGCACGATCTCGTCGCCTCGACGCTCGCGCACGAAGCAGAAGCCGCGCTGACCGTCGCGCAGGTTGCAGTAGCGCGGACAGAGGTCGCACTGGATGCGTCCGTCGTCCGCCAGGTGCCAGTGGCGGGCGGACACGACGCCGGAAACAGGCTCGGCCATCGCATCAATATAGGATCGCCGCAGGCCTCCCGAACCGAAGGGCTTGGTCGGGGGACCCGCGGCGACGCAGCCTCGGCTGGAGGGCTTTCGGCAGCGCGACCGTGAGAACCGCCGGAGACGCCCGTGGTTTCACCCCCTGCGCACGTCGTTGGGACGATTCGTGGTCAAGTGACCCCCAGTCAGTGGGCTACACTGGGCGCTCCCCGTGTCGGACCGCGAGCGCCGATTCCTCGAGGTCGTGCAGGCGCTGATGGCGGAGCCGGTGGAGGCGCAGCTCGTCGCGCTCGGCGACGCCGGAGCCGCGCTCGCGATGCCCGACGGCTCGTTCGCGACGGTGTTGTCGCTCGACCACGGCACGCCCGAGGAGATCGTCGACACGTGGCGGTCGCTCATCGCGAACAACCCCACGCACGGCTTCAAGCTCGTGCTCGTCGGCGGCACCGCCGAGCACCACGCGTTGCTGCGCGAGCTGCAGCCCGCCGTGATGATGCGCCGCGTGATCCAGGTGTTCGCGCTCGCCGACGACGGCACGCCGTGGGCGGGCTCGCGCTCGCGACTCGACTCGCCGACCGGCCGCGTGCTCGCAGAGATCGGCGCGCGCCCACCGAAGGACGTCGACCGCGACGCGCTGCGCGTCCGGATCGCGCGACCCGACCCCGAGGACCGCAAGCGCGCCGAGGAGGCGCGCGGCTTCGTCGACACCGTGCGCCGCGGGGTGCCGCGCGTGACGATCGCGCTCTTGGCCTCGTACGTGGTCGCGTTCGCGCTCGAGATGCTGTGGGGCGGCGCCGAGTCGACGCCGACGCTCGTGCGCATGGGCGCGAACGTGCCGGCCGAGACGTGGGATCAGCCGTGGGATCTGCTCGCGTCGGCATGGTTGCACGCCGGGATCGTGCACCTCGCCTTCAACGGATTTGCGCTCTGGGTGCTCGGCAGCTTCTTCGAGCGTCTGCTCGGCAGCTCGCGCTTGGTGGTGATCTACGTGCTCTCCGCGCTCGGTGGCGGGCTCGCGAGCGCTCTCGTGGCGCGCGCGTTGCTCAGCGTCGGCGCGTCGGGAGCGATCTGCGGGCTCCTGGGCGCCGCGGTCGCGCTCGCTTGGCGTCCGGCCGGCATCATCCCGCCTTCGGTGTTGCCGGTGATCCGGCGCAACGCGCTCGTGAACCTCGTGGTGTGCGTCGTGATCTCGTTCCTGCCGGTGGTGGACGGCATGGCCCACCTCGGCGGTGCGCTGGTCGGCGGCGGGCTCGTGCTCTCCGGCGTGATCACGCGCGGCGTGGGTGCGAGCACCGGGCCCAGCCGCGTGATGCAACTCGGCGCCGCGCTGTGTGGCGCGGTGTTCGTCGCCGCGTTCGCGACGGCGGTCGTGCGTGAACGCCCGTGGGAGCTCGCAGCACCCGGAGCGATGGTCGAGCGCGAGGTAGTCGGCGTGAAGATCACCGTGCCCGAGATCCTCGTGGGGCGGGAGCTCGAATCGGACGACGGAGAACGGATCGTCGTGTTCGGCGATCTGCTCCGCGATCCGCTCGTCATCGCCGTCATCGTCGAGGAGGTGCAGAACCCTTCGACCCGCGTGATCGAGCTCGAGAAGTTCCGCAAGGCGAACCCGCCCTGGCCCGACCCCGACATGACCGTGGTCGGCGAGCGCGAGGACGACGACACGGGCGAGCTGCCGGCCTTCCGCGACCAGTTCCGGGGCGAGCGCGTGGAGGCGATGAACTGGTATCAGCTGCACGATCGGCAGCGCATCGTCGTCCGCGCGATCTGGTGGAACGAGCACCCGCTGGCCGGCAAGGTCGCGGCGAATGCCTACGCATCGCTGCGCGCCGTAGACTGAGAGGCTGTGCGCCACAGCACGCTCTGCCTGGAATAGGCCGGCATCGTCGCCGTCGGAGGGCCTCGTGAAATTCGCCACGATTCCCCTCTTCGCCATCCTCATCGGCAGCAGCGCATGCGCCCCCTACAAGGTCATCGAGCGCTCGGGGCCACCTTCGGCGCTCGCGAAGGCCGACGAGGTCGCGGTCGTCTTCGACTACTCGCAGCTGCGCCTGGGCATGCTCGCTCAGAAGACCGAAGAGGAGTTCCAGGAGGGCAAGGACGAGAAGAAGTTCGACGACGTGAAGGAGAAGATGGACCTCGAGCTGGGCCAGGCCTTCGCCGAGTCCATCGACGGCAAGGTCGTCGGGACGGCGCCAGCGAAGATGACCGTGTTCTACACGATGATGCAGCAGGGCAAGTTCGCGCCGCCGTTCGTGCAGGACACCGTCATCAAGGCGCAGTGCGTGTTCAGCGACGGCGACACCGTGACCGACAAGATCGAGACCTCGGCCGTCGTCGCGGCTTCGGTGACGCAGCCATCGATCTACCAGCGCGCCGGCGTGGCGGCCCGCTTGCTCGGCAAGCGATGCGCCCACTACTACAACAAGAGCCGCAAGGCCTGAGCTAGATCGACAGGAGCTCGCGGTGCATCGCCTGTGTGAGGCGATCGACGTCCTCGTCCCCGCAGAACAGAGTCGCGCGGATCGGTGACGTCGCCATCGCCTTGATCGGCACGCCGATCCCCGCTGCGACCGAGCGCGTCTTGGCCAGGAGCGCCGCATTGCGCCCGAAGAAGTCGCCCACCACGGACACGGCGCCGCAGCTCTCTTCGATCTGCACCTGATCGAGCAGCTTCTCGCGCACCTTCGGCCAGTCGGGCACGTCGGCGAGCCCGAACCACAGATCCGCGATCTCGTGGTCGGCGTCGAGGTGGAGCACGGGCAGCGACGCGTCCGCCGCGGCCGCGAGCATGCGGTCCATCGAGTGCCCACCGAACGCGCGCAGCCGCACGAGGTTGCGCTGGCCGGTGACGCCGAAGAACGCGCGATCGGTCGCGACGTTCTCGCTGCGATCGACCCGCGTGCCGCCGGCATCGCTGAACGTGGCGCGGGCGTACAGCGCGACCCCGGTGCGACGCGCGAACTCGACGGACTCCGCGTGCAGCACCTTTGCGCCGTGCGACGTGAGCTCGAGCATCGCGTCGTGGGAGATCGCGTCGACGAGCTCCGCCGCCGTCACCACCCGTGGATCGCCGGTGTACACCCCGTCGACGTCCGAGCAGATCTCGCAGTACTCCGCCCGCAACGCGCCCGCGAGCGCGACCGCGGTCGTGTCGGATCCGCCGCGTCCGAGCGTGGTGACCTCGCGCTTGTACGACACGCCCTGGAAGCCCGCGACGATCACGATGCGCCCGCGCTCGAGCTCGTCCTCCACGCGGAACGGCCGCACCTCGAGGATGCGCGCGCCGGAGTGGCGATCGTTCGTCATGATCCCGCTCTGCGACCCCGTCAGCGAGATGGCTTCGTGGCCGAGCTCGTGGATCGCCATCGACAGCAGCGCCATGCTGGCCCGCTCGCCGCAGGACAAGAGCATGTCGAGCTCGCGTCGCGAGGGTGAGCTCGAGATCTCGCGCGCGCGCGCCATCAGCTGATCCGTCGTCTTGCCCATCGCGGAGACGACGACCACCACGCGATACCCGAGCGCCTTCGTGGCGACGACGCGCTCGGCGACCTTGCGGATCCGCTCGACGTCGGCGACCGACGAGCCTCCGTACTTCTGCACGACGATGGGGGTGATCATGGCCGGGCGAAACCTAGCAGGTGACTGCGGCGCCGCGCCCCCGCTCCGCGCGCTCGACGCCGATCCGGTCGTGCGGGGGTCGAAACCCTGCTCGACCGGGTGAAACCCCCGTCTCGTGCGCAGGGGTTTGAAGGGGGGCCCGACGTGCCGTCATATAGGCGGGGGCTCCCTGGAGAATGATCATGACTCGCGCTTTCGGACACAGCACCGCCGCTCTAACCGCGTTCTGTCTGCTCGCCTGCGGCTCGGGCGATGGCTCCCAGGGATCCGGCTCCGGTGACGCGTCGGCGGACGACTCCGCGAGCGCCGACGACGGCACCGACGGCAGCGCGAGCGCGAGCGAGAGCGGCAGTGCGAGCGCCAGTGCGAGCGCGAGCGCGAGCGCGGACGGATCGACGAGCGACGACGGCGAAGACGACTCCAACGTCGGCGAAGGCCCGGTGGGCTTCGACGTCGGTGCGATCCCCGACACGCCGCCGTCCGAGTGCGGCGGTCCGGGTGGCAAAGGTGGCGGCGGTGGCGGTGGTGGTGGCGGTGTCGACGTCGATCACAAGTACATCTGGATCTCGAACTCGTCGCAGAACACGATCTCGAAGATCAACACCGAGACGATGGAGGAAGAGGGCCGGTACATGGCGAAGCCCGCCAACGGCGATCCCTCGCGTACCTCGGTGAACCTCGACGGCGACGTCGCGGTCGCGAACCGCAACGGCGGTGTCGCGAAGTTCTGGGCGAACCCGGACCACTGCAACGGCAACAACACCTCCACCGGCGCCAACGACGTGCTGCCGTGGGACGAGGAGGACTGCCGCGCGTGGGATCACCCCATGGCGTGCGGCTCGAACCGCCCGGTGGCGTGGACGCGCGGCGAGTGGAGCGAGGCCACCTGCTCGTACGAGGACGAGAAGCTGTGGACGGTCTGTGACTCGCAGGTGTTGTTGTTGAACGGCGAGACGGGCGAGACGGAGCAGAGCATCGCGCTGGTCGGCCCGACGTTCGTGTACGGCGGCGCAGCCGATGCCGACGGCAACTTCTGGGGCCTCAACACGAGCGGCTCGTCGATCTTCCGGGTCGATCACGAGGACTACTCCCTGCTCAGCTTCCCGTTGCCCCCGATGGGCGGCTACGGCATCACCGTCGACCGCGAGGGCCGGCCGTGGGTGTGCGGTGGCGGCAGCGTCGCGCGCTTCAACCTCGACGACTCGACGTGGACCTCGAGCGCGGGTGGCTTCGGCGGCATCGGCGGCTGCATGACCGATGGCGAGGACACCCTCTGGCACAGCAACTCGGGCGGCACGCTGCTCGGCTTCGACATCGAGACCCTCGACATCGTCGAGATGGTGCAGTTGCCCGAATACGTGCACGGCATCAGTGTCGATTTCGACGGAAACGTGTGGGGCGTCGGGTTCGCGAACAGCAACGCCTACCGCGCCAACCCCGAGACCGACGAGGTCGACGCATACACGGCGCTCGTCGGCGCCTACACCTACAGCGACATGACCGGATTCGCGCTGTCCACGGCGGGCGGCGGCGGCGTGCCGCAGAACTGACGTTCATCCGGGTCTGCCACGTGATTTCACGCGGATCGGGGCGGCGATGGCCGCCCCGCCTCCGGAACATTCACCCCGTGGACCGGGGGGAGCTCTTGCCCATGAAGCGACTCGTTGGATTCTCTGGGTGCGCGTTTGCGGCGGTGCTGGGGTGCGGCGGCTCGAACGGCGGCACCGGGTCCGGTGGCGGTGACGAGACCTCGGCGTCGGCCGACGACGACGGCGAGACGACGTCGGCGAGCGCCGACGGCACGACCTCCGCCAGCGCGAGCGCGAGCGCCACGAACGTCGACGAGTCGGAAGACGACGTCAACGACGACTTCAACGACGACGGCCCGGTCGGCTTCGATCTCGGCGGGATCCCGGACACGCCGCCGAGCGAGTGCGGCGGCGCCGAAGGTGGCGAAGGCGGTGGCGGCGGTGGCGGTGCCAACGTCGAGCTCTCGTACATCTGGATCGCGAACACCGGCCAGGACACGATCTCGAAGATCGACACCGAGTCGATGGAGGAAGAGGGCCGCTACATGGCGAAGGCCTCCAACGGCGACCCGTCGCGCACGTCGGTGAACCTCAACGGTGACGTCGCCGTCGCCAACCGCAACGGCGGTGTCGCGAAGTTCTGGGCCAACCCGGACGACTGCAACGGATCGAACACGTCGAGCGGTCTCAACGACGTGCTGCCGTGGGACGAGGAGGAGTGCCGCGCCTGGTACCACGACATGGCGTGCCAATCGAACCGACCCGTCGCGTGGACGCGCGGCGACTGGAACGAGAACGCCTGCAAGTACGAGAACGAGAAGCTGTGGACGGTGTGCGACTCGCAGGTGCTGCTGCTCAACGGCGAGACCGGTGAGACCGAGCAGTCCATCGCGATCGCCGGCAACGCGTTCGTCTATGGCGGCGCCGCCGATGCGTTCGGCAACTTCTGGGGCCTCGACACCGGCCACGGTCAGCTCTTCCGCGTCGACCACGAGGACTACTCGGTGCTGACGTTCCCGCTGCCGGCCTCCGGTGCGTACGGCATCACGGTCGACAAGGAAGGCCGACCCTGGGTGTGTCAGCAGAACGTCGCGCGCTTCAACCTCGACGACTCGACGTGGAGCATCAGCCCGTCACCCTCGAACGGCGGCGGCTGCATGACCGACGGCGAGGACATCATCTGGCACGCCACGAACTTCCTCGGTGGCGGCCCCGCCAACCTGGTGGGCTTCGACATCGAGTCGCTCGAGCTCGTGTACACGATCCCGTTGCCGCAGTACGTGCACGGCATCAGCGTCGACTTCCAGGGCAAGGTCTGGGGCGTGACGTTCTCGGGCAACAACGCCTACCGGGCGGATCCCGAGACCGGGGACGTCGAGGTCTTCGACCAGCTGATGCAGGCCTACACCTACAGCGACATGACGGGGCACGCCCTGTCGACGGCCGGCGGCGGGGGAATCCCCCAGAACTAGCCAGGGTCCTCCGCGGACGGTTCGCCAGGGGATCCGATGGTCGAGGCCGCCCGCGCCATGTACAGGCTCGGGGGATTCGCCATGAAGCTTCGACTCGGAACGGGGGCGTATGCGCTGGTGCTGGCGTGCGGCGGGGGAAACGCGGGCACTGGTACCGGTGCGGGCGACGAGACGTCGGCGAGCGCCGACGACGACGGGTCCTCGGGCAGCGCCGACGGCGGCTCGTCGTCGAGCAGCGCGAGTGCGAGCGCGAGCGCGGATACCGGTGAGGACGACGTCAACGACGACTTCAACGACGACGGCCCGGTCAATTTCGACCTCGGTGGTCTCCCCGACGTCACGCCGACCACGTGCGGGGGCGACACCGGGAAGGGTGGCGGCGGCGGTGGTGCGGTCGATGTCGAGCTCGCGTACATCTGGATCTCGAACTCGCAACAGAACACGATCTCGAAGATCAACACCGAGACGATGGAGGAAGAGGGCCGGTACATGGCGAAGCCAGCCAACGGCGATCCCTCGCGCACCTCGGTGAACCTCAACGGCGACGTCGCGGTCGCGAACCGCAACGGCGGCGTCGCGAAGTTCTGGGCGAACACCGACGACTGCAACGGCAACAGCACCTCCACCGGCGCGGCCGACATCCTGCCGTGGGACGAGGAGGACTGCCGCGCGTGGGATCATCCGATGGCGTGCAGCTCGAACCGCCCCGTCGCGTGGACGCGCGGCGAGTGGAACGAGGCGACGTGCTCGTACGAGGACGCGAAGCTGTGGACGGTCTGTGATTCGCAGGTGCTGCTGTTGAACGGCGATACGGGTGAGACGGAACAGTCGATCGCGCTTGCCGGCAGTGCGTTCGTCTACGGCGGCGCGGCGGATGCCGACGGCAACTTCTGGGGGCTCGACTTCGGCAGCGCGTCCGCGATCTTCCGCGTCGATCACGAGGACTATTCGGTGCTCACCTATCCGTTGCCACCACAGGTGGGCGCGTACGGGATCACGGTCGACAAGGAGGGCCGGCCCTGGGTCTGCTCGAACGGCGTGGCACGCTTCAACCTCGACACGTCGACGTGGAGCGAGGCGCCGGGCGTCTCGTCCGGCGGCGGCTGCATGACCGACGGCGAGACCACGATCTGGCACGCGGGCTTCGCCGGCGGCTCCTCGATGGTCGGCATCGACACGGAAACCCTCGACGTCGTGAACACGATCCCGATTCCTCAGTACGTCCACGGCATCAGCGTGGACTTCGCCGGCATGGTCTGGGGCGTCACGCCCGGCACGCAGGCCTATCGCGGCGATCCGGAGTCTGGCGAGGTCCAGACGTTCAACGGACTCGTCGGCGCGTACACGTACAGCGACATGACCGGCTTCGCGTTGTCGTCGGCCGGCGGCGGTGGTGTGCCGCAGAACTGATCACGGGATCCCGGCGCGCACGCCCTTCAGCATGATGAAGGTGTCCTGGGTGAGACGCCCGAGCGACGCGTGCGGTACGTGCGAGCGGCGCGAGCCCGAGAAGAAGTGGCGTTGGAACATCTCCAGCGCGCGCGCGGTCCACTCGTCGAACGTGCCATGCGCCACGCCGGGGCGCCGCACCGCGTAGCCGATGTGCTCGAGATCCTGTTGCACGTCCGCGACGAGTGTCGCGGTGACGCCCGGTCGGGCGGTGCCGGCATGGATCGCAGCCGTGGAGCCGCTGGCGTCTCGATCGCCTTCGCGCAGCTCGAAGAAGGGATTGCCGAGCAGCACGATGCGGGCCCAGTGGCCGAGCATGATGCCCACGGACGGCACCATGCCGAGGCCGAGCGCCTCGAGCTTCTCCCACTCGAAGCGGCGGCCCGGATCGCCCGCGCGTCGGGTCGAGAGCACGTGACGCTTCCAGTCGGGCACGTCGGTATCGTTGGGCTTGTGGGTCGCGATGTCGCTGTGGCCGACGATGCGATGCGCGGGGATGTGAGCGCGATACGCCCCCATGAGCCGCTGGATCAGCGCGATCGCGGCGTCCATCTGCACCGCGGGGTAGTCGCCCGTGCTGTTGACGATCTCGATGCCGATCGAGCGCGAGTTGAGGTTGCGATCGCCCTTCCACTTCGACGTGCCCGTCTGGTTTGCGATCCGGCGATCCGCGACCATCTTGATCACGTGACCGTTGGTGTCGATGAGGTAGTGGGCGCTCTGGATCTCGGTGCTGTTGAGGAACGTGTTGATGGCCGGGCCCACGAGCGGCCCACCGGTGTGATGGCAGACGATCAGGTCGACCGTGGTGACGACGCGAGCGTTCTCGCCGCTCTTCGTCGGGGCCTTCATCCACGTGGGCTTCCAGTCGAGCGGAAGATGGTCGTTCGAGATGGCTGCGCGCGTTCGGTTGCCGATGCTGCCGTGCAGTCGATCGGTGGCATCCACCGTCGCGCTCGTGAGCCCGTTCGCGGCGAGCACGATCGAGACCTCGAGCGGGCGATAGATTCGCGCGGGTAGATCGCCGGTGAGCGGGTCGGCGACGAGCGGACCGGCGAGCTCGTCGAGATCGCTCGCGGCGACGCTGTGGCGCACACGCAGCGTGAACGTGCCGACGAGCGGCGGATCGAGCACGAGATCCACGTTGCCGCTCGCGTTCGTCATCCCGCGAACGGGCGTGCCGACGATCTCGACGTTCGCGTTGCGGACGGCCTCGCCGTGCGCCCAGTGGAAGTCGAGCCCGCCACCGGTCGCCGGCACGCCGAAGTCGGTGCGCACCGAGACGCGGAGCCGTTGGGGTGCGGCCTGCTCCGCGTGGATCCAGCTGGGCGCCGCGGCCGTGTTCTCCGCATCGAGGCGGATGCCGATCTCCTCGGAGATCGTCGCGAGCTCGTCCTCGCGCGCGCGTGGTCGCGGCCGAGCGGCAGTCGGTAGCCGCGGGCGCACGACGAGCACGTTCGCCGGCGCGCGGCCGTCGGAGCCGAGCACCAGGCGCACGCGGTCGCCGACGAGCGCGACGTAGCGGCCGGCAGGACGCCCTGCGGGAGGTCCCACCAGCGTCGCGTCGGACACGACGCCGAGCGTCGCGAGCCGAGCTTCTCCGAGTGCGCGCTCGATGACGACATCGCCGCGCTCGATGGGTCGTGTCGGGGCGCGGCGGGGCGCGACGATTGCCTCGACGTGTGCCGGCAGAGCGCCGCGATGCACGTACGCGTCGAAGATGTCTGCGGGAGCAGAGCCGAGGGGATGCGTCGTCATGGTCGCGTCTCGTCAGGTGATGACGCCGCCTTGGTAGCGCTGGCCGGGAATCACGGCGCACTCGATCACGGGACTGAGCAGGGCGACGATGCGCGCCGTGCTGTTCGTGTGCAGCGGATCGTTGCTCCGGGCCGGCAGGGCAGGGAGTGCACCGGCGTCGGTTTCCTGCACGTAGAGCTGCTGGCGATCGCGAACGAGGCGACCGTTGTCGAGCGGGTACTTCCGCTTGCGCACGCTGCCGCCGAGGTTGCCGCCGATCGTGACGACGTGATCCTGATGGACCTCGACCACGATGTCGCCGTGCGTGCCGTATTGCTGGGCGAACCGAGCGGGCATGTCGGCGAAGGAGACGACGTTCGCGGCCGCGGTCGCCGTTCGGTCCTGCACGATGATGTCGCCGTTCTGCGGGGCCCGCAGCGCGGGGTCGTACGCGTAGTAGCTGCCACCCCGACCGGCGCGGCGGCGGTTCCACGCCTCCACGGTATAGATGCGATGCGCGTGATCGAACTGCAGCAGCTTGTCGCGACCGACGTGGTTCGTGCCCACCATGAGCTCGAGCTGCAGCGGATTGATGCTCGCGGCTCGCACGATCGCCGAGATACACACGGCACTCCACGCGTTGTTGTCGTTGCGGGCGTCCAGCGCGAGTCGGATCTCGGTCTCCACGACGTTCGTGAGGTTCGCGGGCGTGGTGGCGCCCGGCGCCCCGGTGAGCAGCGCGATGCGGATCCTCCGGGCCTCGTTCCCGACGTTCGCACCCGCGGCGAGCAGCGGTGCGTAGTTCGTCGTGGCCGCCGCGGCGTTGGTCCACATCGTGGTCAGCGTGTCGGGCCGCGCCGCATTGATGACCGAGACGTAGTAGCGCACCAGCCGTCCGAACATGCCGGCGTCGTTCTCGCGTCGCGGTCGACCGGCGGCGTGCCACAGGTTCCACTCCGTGTTCGCGGACGCGACGACCGCGGCGCGCACTTCGGCCTCGGTGCGCACGACGCCGGAGCCGAAGAAGCCGCAGCGGTGCTGCAACGGCTCCTGTTCGGCCTCGTACGCTTCGAAGCCCCGCCGACGCGAGCGTCGGCGCGTCGGCTCCGACCGCCCGAGCAGGTCGGCGAAGAACAAGTCCGCGTCGCGGCGATCGCTGTGCGATACACCTTCGGTCCAGCTTCCGAATCGTCGTGTCATGATCGAATGCCTCCTGTCGTCTGATGAATCGAGTCACACGGTGGGGCCGCGTGTCGGCGTGCCGACGAGCGCGGCGAGTGCCGGCGGAATCGTGCGACCGGTCGCGGCCATGCGATCACGCTCGGCTCGCACGGCGGCGGCGACGGCAGGTCCGCCGATGCTGCCGAGGATGCGGATCGCGAGCTCCTGCTCCGACTCGCGCTCCGTCGCGAACGCGAAGCGAGCGATGTGCGGCACGATCGCGGGGGCTCGGTGCTCGTCGAGATACGCGAGCGTCGCCATCGCGCGCCAGTGGGGCATCTGCGGCTGCTCGGCCAGGCGCTGGGCCAACGGCAGGGCGATGTGGGCCCCGAAGGTCGCGCCCAGATTCGCTGCGATGCCTGCGATCGGCGGTGCACCGGCGGCAGTTCCCGTCCAGCGCTGGCCCGCGGCGTCGAGATACGCGAGCGCCTTCGCGAGTGCGTCCGGGGAATCGGCGTTGCTCGGGGGTGTGCGGGGAAGATTGGTCGCCATCGTCGCTCGCCTTCAGGGCTGGAACAGCCACCACCGGCCGTGGTTCGGGTTGCGCAGCGTGTTGGTGCCGCAGTGAACCTCTCCGAGCTTCACGTGGTATTCGGCCCAGCAATCGAGGAAGTTCACCGTGAGCCCGAGCGGACGCAGGCTCGTGAGCACGTCCTCCTCGAACTTGTCCACGGTCCCCACGATCGGGCCGAACGGCTTCGGCACGATGCAGTGGCGATTGACGACGAGCATGTTGACCATGCCGGGCGTGAGCGCGTCCGTCAGCGAGGGCGCATCGGGCGTGGGCATGAAGATCGCCGGGATGTGGATGATGTCGCTCGCCGACAGGCCGAGCTCGCGCGTCATCGTGGCCCTGATCCCGTCGAGCTTGACCTGTCGCTCGTCGTTGAAGACGCGCAGGGTCCGGACCCGGTGCCGGACGTGCCCGCGAGCGATGAGGTCGCGCATGAGTGGATGGATGTCTTCGTTCGCCGCGAGGAACGTCCGCACGTCGGTCTCGAGGCTCGTCGCTCCGCCGTCGAGCGAGCGACCGACGAACATCCGCGCGGTGGGGTTCGTACGGGCGAGCGCGTCGAGGATCGCGTAGGCCCTCTGCGGGCTCGCGATGAGCAGCTTGAACCGGTTGCCGGACGTCGCTCGAGTGGGCACGAACGAGACGGCTTCGTCGACGTGGCCGACGGCCAGCCAGCTCGTGTCGATTTCGAACGGTGCCTGCACGACCTGGGCGTGCAGGAACTCGCGCACGCGCGCGTCGAGCTTCTCGTGCGGCCGACCCGGCCCGTAGTAGATGCGGCCGAAGCGATAGCGCTTGCCGTTCACCGTGACGGCGGGGCTCGCCTCCAGGTTGCCGTGCGAGTCGAACGTCGTGTAGTCGAGCAGCGTGCCCTGACTCGTGAAGCCGAGCTGGGGTGCGAGCAACGTGCGCGCGAACGTCTTCAACGGGCGATCGCGCGGGGCCCGGAACACGGTGCGGAATCCACCGCCCGGCAGGTTCGACACGCCGAACTCGAGTGCGTCCTGCATCCAGATGTCGCGCGGTTCGGAATGCTCGACGAGCGTGCAGCCGGCAGCCGTGACGAGGCGCCGCAGATCGGTGCGGAATCGAAGGTTGGAGCCGCCCGCGTCGACCACGAACACCTTCTCCGCGGTGTGCGTATGGTTCGGCATGATCCACGGCGACACGCGCACGCACGTGCGCTGCTCGAGCGGTGCTCCGGTCGGGGGCGTGGTGCGCAGCGTGATCTCGACGATCCCGTCGAATCCGCGGCCGGCGTAGCGCCGCGCCTCCATGCCGAGTCGCAACGGTGCAGTCGGCAGCACGGTGAATCGATGGCGCGCTCCCGCGGTGGGGCCGACGATCTCGTTGGCGCCGGCGGCCGTGCCGTCGAAGATCCGCAGCACGCCTGCAGGCGACGTGACGAGCTCGAGTCGGGTACCCGGCGGCACCGGGGGCCCGCCGGTCACCGGCTCGATGACGAGCGGCGCGATGTCCTTCTGGGCGTCGTCACCGGTGTCGATCCTGCGGTCGCTCGTGTCGACGTCGCTACCCGACGGATCGTTGTCGAAATTCGCGAGCACGACCGCGCCGCGGCCCGACGACCCCCAGGTCCACGTCGTGGGGGGATCCGTCGTGTCGACGTTGCCATCGCGATCGGCGTCGACGAGCAGACGGAAGTAGCGGGTCGTCGCGACCGGCGGCGGCACCGGCACGGGCGGCAACGACGTCGGCGCCGGCGTCTCGTCGGCGTCCGCCTCGTAGGCCTCGTACGCCTCGTACTCCTGCGCCTCGTCTTCGAGGACGGGCGGCTCGAGCGTGGGCGCGAGCGATTCGGTGGCCCGAGCACGCCGCGGCCGATCACCGACGAGCTCCGAGAAGAACAGATCCGCGTCGCGGCGCGCGTGGGCGCCGCTCGGTAGATCGTGACGACGACGATCGTGGAACCGTCGCATGGTCACGCCACCCTCGGTGCGGGGCCGCCACCGCCGAAGATCACCGGCGTCCGGGCGAGCTCCTCGTCGGCGTATCCGACGAACAGCCGATCGCCCGCGCGGGGTGGTCGTTCGAGCACGCCGACGAAGCCACGCCCGTCCGCGCGCACGAGCACGCGCGAGAGCGGCTGCGCGCCCACCCGCGCCAACAGCGGGGCGGCGCGCACGAGGAAGTGCTCGCCGGCGACTTGCACGGTGACCCCTCCGCCTTCGCGGGCCGGGATGAACTTCGCACCGGTGACTCGAGGACGAGCGAGCTCGCGCGTTACCGTCATGGGATCCTCCTACGACTGCACGACCGAGAGAGTGTCGAGATGGATGGGCTCGCCCGCCGCCGCATCGAACGAGAGCTCGATCGCATGGACCGACGAGAGCGTGACGCCGGTGAATCGGGCGAGCGGCACCTGCCACGTCTGCATGTGGAGCTTGGTCAGGTTCTCGGCGCCGAGCGTGCGGTGATACGGACGCACGGTGAGCGGGTTGAGTGGCGCGATCGCGGCGGCGTCCACGGTAGCGCGCCGCGTGCCGTCGAACAGCGTCACCGTGAAACGTGGCGGGAACGCGGCCGAGGCGATCGCGGCGGGGCTCGTGACGTCGGGGAAGTGCTTCGACACGCGGAACGTGAGCGCGGTGAAGCTGCTCAGATCTCGCGCCGTGGCCGGCAGCGTGGTCCGGTACACGCGCGCGGCCCCGGTGGGGGGATCGACCTGCAGCGCGCGATCGTTGTGCGGGCTGTGCGGGAGATCCGTGAGCTCGACCAATCGCTCACGAACGAACGGCGGCATCGTCACCGCGCCGCCACCCACGTTGCGGGTGGGATCGGCGTCGTCGAAGTCGTCGACGCTGCGCAGCTGCCGGCCCAGCTTCCACTGCAACGCCACCGGCACGCCGAGGCTGTTCGCGCGCGCGCCCGTGAAGCGATCCGCTTCCGACCATCGACGCAGCAACCAGTACGCGAGCCAACCCCCGACGTACTCGCGCGCGAGCGTGCGGTGAGCGCCCGCCGACAGCACTCGCGCGTCGCGCTGACCGGTGGGCACCGGGAACGCGGTCGCGGGTGGGAGGCTCGGGTCCACGCTCGCGGCGTCGGTGGAGTTGTCGGCTTGCTTGCCCGCGAGCGCTCGAGCCGGTGACCCCGGTGCGTGCGCGGCCGGATCGATCCACACACTGTTGAAGCGGTTGTGGGTCGCACCGTGGACGAACACCATTGCGCGTTGCGTGGTGGCGCGGTCGTAGTGACGGAAGCCGGTGCCGACGAAGCCCCAGCCCTGGCTGCGCTGGGCACCGAAGCGGCCGCTGACGTCGCCGTCGTGCGAGCCGTACACGCACAGGAAGCTGGCGGTGGTCCCGGTCGTCATGCGCAGGCGCGCAGACGGTGCGAGCATGCCCGTGAAGTCCGTCGGCGCGAGCGCGACCACGGCTCTCATGCCGTACTTGTTCGTCGTGCGCGCGCGGTTGAGGTCGGCTGCCATGGTGACTGCGTCTCCACCGCGCGAATGACCAACGAGCGCGACGTTCGAGAAGTCGAGGCGATCGCAGAACGTGGAGCCCTGGGTGGTCGACAGCGAGCGCAAGTGGTCGAGCGCCTCGAGCACGAGATCAGCCCGGAAGCGGACGAGCGAGTCGAGCTCGTTCGCCGCATTCGTGTCGATGCTCAGTGACACGATGCCCATCCTCGCGAGGTGCTCCTGCAGGTCGCGATAGCCGCGATAGCTGAAGACCTCGTGAGCGACGGCTGCGCGCGCCGGGATCAGCGTCTCCGTGACCGTCGTGCCGCCCACGATGCGCGGACGGGTGCGACGCGGACGACCCGAATCGGTGAGCGTCACCTGCAGCGCGGTGTGATTGCCGTGCACGATCACGACGACGGGGAATTTCCCGGTGCCCGGCGGGAGTCGGTCCGGATGCGCGGCGTCGGCGGGATGGCACAGCAGGCCCCGCAGCCGGACCTGGAAGTTCGTCGCCGCGCTCGGGTCGACGCGGAAGTGGCCGGTGTCGAGCAGGATGCGCCCCCGCGTCGTCTCGAGGAACTCGTTCGGCGTGCCGGTGGGCTCCTCTTCCGCAGGGAACGTGTCGAGCCCCGCAATCGTGCGAAAGCGCGTGGGGGCCGACAACGCGAACACCGGGGGTGTCGTCGCCGTCGACGCGGTGGGGAGCGACAGCGTGCCGTCCACCGTCAGGTCCATCGAGCGATACGTCGAGATCTCGACGCAGTGATGCGCGTGCGCGACCGGAGCTGCCGGCGTGGGCGTGTTCTCGGCTTGCGCAGAGCGAGCGACGAGCAAGCGGTCCGCTCGGAGGTTCGTCGGTCGCGCGGTGGTGCGAACGCCGTGGGCACACGCGAGCTCCCATTCACCGGAGCCGAGCACGCGCACACGCGCGACGTCGGCGAGTCGCCCTTCACCGAGCGCGCGCGTCACGAGCCACGCGTCCTCGGGGACGTCCTGTGGGGCGGGCTCGCCCGGGCGCGCGACGATGCGGAGGCCGAGGTCGGTGACGATCGACTCGTCGCCTGCGTTGACAGCATCGAACAGCTCTGCGACCCGCGCGGTGGCGCCGAGCGCCGTGCGAGTGGTGGTGCTCGTCGTGGGTGTGACGGTGGTGGTCGTGCTCGTGCCCGCTGCGCCCAGCAGGGCACCGATCGCCGTGAAGACCTGTCCGGCGTCGCGCTGCTGTCGATCGAGTCGGTCGAGCAGGATTCGGTGACGCTCGCGCTGCTCGTCGGTCCCCGTGCGGTTGCATGGTCCGGTCAACGCGTCGACGGCGGTCCGCCAGTTCGCGAGCTTCTGCGCGATGGTGGGCCAACGCGCGAGCTCGCGCAGGAGCGGCGCCACGCATCCGCTGTAGCGGACGTACGTGGACATCAGCATCGACTTCAACACGAAGGTGTCGCGATCGGGTCGCGCAGGATCGAGCGCGGGATATCCGGCCGCATCGATCTGGCGCAGGCCCGGCTGCAGCCACCACGTCGCGACGTCCTCGAGCAGCTCCTGTAGGTGCGGCCACGCGACCAGGCGCAGGAAACGACCGGCGAGCTGGCGGCGCCAGGCGGGATCGCGGCGCGCGACGGATGGATCACCCGAATGGAACCAACGGATGTTGCGAGCGACGTCGGCCTGATCGCCGCTGCCGCGCAGCCACGTGGGCGTGCCTGCGACGGGCACGCAGAGCTCGGGCACGCCCGCCGTCTCGCGCATCGCCCAGTTGGGCGCCGGACCGAAGGCGGTCTCGAACGCCGTGCGGTCTTCCTGCCACACGCGCCACAGGAAGCGGAACACTGCGCCGCGGATCGCGTTCAGCTGGATGGGGCCGGGGCTGATCCCCGCACCGGCGTCCCACGCGTTGATGCTCTCCATCTTGCCTTCGGCCATGGAGATCACGCGCAGGTAGATCTGCGGCTCGCGCAGCGGCAGTCGCAGCATCGGCAGCGTCACTCCGTGGACGACGCCGCCGTGCGTCAGACTGCCGACCCGGAACGATGCGGTGGCGTTGTGGGCGAGCAGCACGCGCAACACCGGGGTCGACAGCGCCTGCAGCTCCGCGGCAGTAAAGGTCGCGCTGGTCGCCGGATTGCGCACCGCGCCGGCGCGGATGCGCGCGATCCAGTCGGCCCGCTGCGAGGTCTGGTGTGCGGCGGGCAAGCGCAGGAATTCGCCGATGGACGGCACGTGCACCCATCGCAAGCGATCGGCCGGCGTGCTCGCGGTGGGATTCGCACGGAAGTAGACGCGATCGCCCCCGTTCACGAGGAGCGCGGCGATGTTCGTCGCATCGAGCTCGATGGCGAGCGGTGCGGGCAGAGACGTCCGCGGGCCCCACTCCTGCACGACGAAGGTGCCGGACGCGAGCGGGTCACCGAGGATCACCGTGTGTCGCGTACGCTGGGCGAGCGCGAACCGCAGCGCGGCGTCGAAGCTCGTGCCGCGATGCAGCTCGGCACCCGTGGTGTCGACGACGAGTCGGCGGCCGCCCACCACGGCATTGCCGACCATCGCCTCGGCGTCGTCGACCTGGATCTCGGGCTCGCGCGCGTGGGTGCAACCGCACTCCGGGTGGTCCTCGCCCTCGACGACCTCCACTCGATGCGGGCGCACCGATTGCGGCTCGCCGAGGAGATCGGAGAGGAATCGGTCGGCGGCTCGTTGCGCGTGAGCGCTGCGACGGAATCGCGTCCTGCGATCGAGCTCCATGTCACCACTCTCCTTGCTCGAGGTCCTCGATCGCTTCGTGGAGATCCTCGAGAGCGACCGCTTCGTCGAGCGCGGTCTCGTCGAGCGCGGTCTCGTCGGCGGACGGGTCGAGATCCTCGCGGTGCAGCTGTGCGGTCGGAGGCACCATCGGTATCACCACCGGTGGCGTGTCGGCGCCGATGCGCCGCGCTGCGGCCACTGCGGCCGCGGGATTGAGGTATCCGTAACCGAGTCGCGTGGAGCTGCGGCCGGGGCCGGGCGGAGGATCCGCCGTGCCGATGAGCAGGCTGCGGACCTCGTTGATCGTGAGCGGGCGACCCGCGGCCTGGAACATGAGCGCGACGGTGCCGGACACCCAAGGTGCCGCCATGCTCGTGCCCGACTTCACGGTGAGCCGGCGCTCGCCGTTCCATCCGCCCGCGGGCATGGATCGCGCCGCGAGGATCCGGAAGCCGGGGGCGACGAGCTCGGGCTTCTGTCGTCCATCCGCGGTCGGACCGCGGCTGCTGAAGACCGTCGGCGGACGCTCGGGGCTCGTCGCGACGTACGCCCCCACCGCGATCGCGCGGAAGCTGTTGCAGATCGTGTTGGTCGTGTATCGCGACGTCGCCTGTCGCCGCAGGAACCGCGATTGGTGGCGGCCGCGAGCATCGCGCTCGATCCACGCGTGCATCCGTCCGTCGACGACTTCGCGCCCGCGCAATGCGACGCGCCAGTGGCCGTAGGGCGCGCTCGTGTGCAGGAAGATGTCGATATGGTTGAGCCCGCTGTTGGGCTCGTTCGCGCGGTGATAGAGCGTGCCCCAGTCGGCGCCGTCGTGCTCGAGCTTCGCTCGCTCGCCGAGTGGCACGCTGAACTCGGCGCCGTTCGGAGCGATCAGGGTGAGGTCGAAGACGTCCTGGCCGCTGTACCAGATCTCCATCTCGTTCGGCGTCTTGTCACCCCGCGACACCGACCAGACGAGCACGTGACGCTGATCCGGACCGAGTCGAACGTGCGAGTGCATGCCCGCGCTCGCGTAGTTGCCCGCGCTCTGCACGAGCGCGATGCCGGGACGCTCGAGCAGCATCGCGTCCACCGCCTGTTCGAAGGGGGTCTCGCCGCGCTTGGCACCGCCGGTCTTGCCGGCGCTCAGGTGCAGCACGCACGGGTCGTTGCCCGCCTGACGGCGGATGAAGTCGAGGCCCTCGAGCAGCCGCACGGAGTCGCCGAAATTCGCCAGACCCGCGAGCCGATCGGGCGCGAGGTGGACGAACACGATGTCGGCACCCGATGCGAGGCCCACGACGGAGCCGGGCTCTCGTCGATTGCCTGCGAGGATGTCGGCGACGTGTGTGCCGTGCGAGCCGTTCTTGCCGGGATCGCCCAGCGACGGGTGGTAGTTCAGAGCGCGACACGGATCGCGCTGCGCGAGCGCACGATCGATGTCCGCGCGCGTGTGCAGGACGCCGTAGCCGAACGGCTCCGGGGCGCGGCCGCCCTTGCCGCGCTGATCCCAGAGCGCGCGCAGACGGGTGGATCCATCGGGCTTGCGAAAGTTCGGATGCGTGAAGTCGAAGCCCCAGTCGCAGATGCCCACGACGACGCCGGTGCCGTCTTCGACGACGTCGGGCGGCAGCAGCGGGGGGTCGGCGCCGGTCGCTTCCGCAGCGCCCTCGTCGGTGTCTTCGAAGTCCTCGATCGGTGACGGCCACAGGAGTGGTCGCGCCGCCTTCACACTGACGACCTTGTCGCTGTCCCAGACCTGACGGAGGTGGATTCGTCGCACGCGAACGGTGACGATGTGCCCGAAGCGCGACACCTCGCGCACGTGATCCGGAAGCACTGCCGGGTCGGTGAGCCGGAGGATCACGCTGACCTCGTCGTCGGGATCGCCGGTCTCGATCAGCTCGCAGAGTGCGGGGTCCATGTGCCTCCGAATCAGCCCGCGTTCGTCCGAGGTCGCGCTACAATCTCGTCGCGACGCAGGAGCGTCGTGCCGACGAAATCCGCGGAATGAGCGATCCCGTTCACCTGGCGCCCGCGCAGTTCTTCGAGTTCATCGCCGCCCCTGGACCGGTGGTGGTGTTCGTATCGCTGCATCCGGCGCATCCGTTCAACCACGCGCTCGCGCGGCGCTTCGCCGACGACGATGCGGAGGTTCCATTCGGCACGCTGAGCATGCTGGAGCTCGTCGTGTCGGCGAGTCCGGTGCTGCCGTTCCTGCAACAGGGACTGATCGCGCTCGGCGTGCGCGGATGGTTCGAGGTGTTGCCCGGGTACTACCTGTTCCACGACAGCCGCTTGCTCGCGTGGGAATCGGGGCTGCCCGCACGCGTCGACACGCCGTCGATCCTCCGCGGTGCGGTGATCGGCGCGGTGTTCTACGCGTTCACGAAGAACGTCGCCTCTCTCGCGCGCGCGTTCCGCTTCGCCGCGGACGAGGCGGCCGCGGACCGCATTGCCGACCGATTCCGGCACGCCTTTGCGGATCATCGGGAGCATCCCCGACCACCGCCGCCTCCGAGCTCGGTGGACGAGCTGGCGCGCGCCTACGCGCTGCTCGGTGTGTCGCCGAACGCGAGCGACCGCGAGGTCAATACCGCGTGGCGTGCTCTGCGACTCGAGGTGCACCCCGATCGGGCGGCGCACGATCCGGTGGAGTTCGAGCGCCGCAGCAAGGTGTCCACGGAGATCAATCGCGCGCGCGAGATCATCCGCGAGCATCGTGCACGCACGCGAGGGCGCGCGCGCGGCTAAGCGCGCGTCGATCACCGTCGCTTACTCCCCTTGCCGCGCGGCTTGGTGGACCTCTTCGCGGCGCGCTTTGAGATCGCCGGCGATGTCGGCAGCTCGGGCTCCGGCTCGCTCTGCGGCGGGGGCTCGGGGGATATATAGAGGATCGGGTCGGGCTCGGGGTCGGGCTCCACGGGCTCGATCTCGCGGGTCACCGCGCGCAGGGGCGGGGGCGCGGACTCGCCGTTCTGCTCGTCGAGTCGACGTCGCAGCTCCGCGACGTCGGCCCGCAGCTGCTGGATCTCGCGCTCCATCTCGCAGATCCGCGTGTCCTGCGTCGGCGGCTCTTCCTTGCGCCGCCGACGCAACTCTGCCCAGCCCGATTGCAGCTTCGCTTCTTCCTGACGAAGTGCATCGGCGCTTGCTCGGGAGATCCGTTCGAGGCGCTTGGCCTCGCGCCGCGCGATGCCGTGCACGGCGAGCGCGGGCGCAGCCGTGCCGACCGCGGCCTGCGTGAATACGTTACGCCTGCGCGCGGTCGCAGCGATCGCCACGTTCGCACCGGCGAGCTCGACCGCGGTGGTGTTCGTGATGAGCAGCTGTCCGAGCACCTGATGCCCGAGCCGCCCCTGCGTGAGCGCGACGCCACCGATGAGCCGCGCGAGCTTGCCGAGTGGTGTCTCAGCCACTGGATTCCTCCGTGTCGATCATCCACGCGACGCGCGGATTGGAGAGCTTCGTCGCGCCGACGACGGTGATCGTGAGCACGCCCCTCGAGACCACACCGCTCGCCAGCACGGGCGACTGGGACGGTTCGAGAACGGTCACCACGACGGGGACATCGGTGCGCTTGCGGAACTCCTCGAACGCGCCGCTCGCGATCCGATCCTCGAGCAGTACGACGGCGCGCACCGACGGTGTGCCACCGGAGCCCACTCCGCCGCTGCCGCCCTGCCCCGGGGTGTCGTCGAAGTTGGTCTCCACGCCCGAGACGAAGCGCTCGTGCTGCCGACTTCCGAGTGCGACCTGTGAGACGGCGAGGCTTCCGAGCGGTGACAACCAAGCGGCCGCCGTGGACTGGCCTTCGCCGAGGACGCCGAGCTTGCGCAGCGCGTCGCCGCCGAATCCCCACAGCAGCTGGTTCAGCGCGAGCAGCACGTTGTTCGTCGCGAACACGCTGCCCTTCGTGCCGAACGCGGAGGACTGCATCGACGCGGCCACGTCGTTGAGCTTGCCGATCTGCGTCGCGCGGGCTTTGTAGACGCCGTCGGGTTCCTGCAACTCGGCGGCTTTTTCCTGTCCTTCATGAGCGGCAACACGACGCGCTTCGGCGTCGGGGCAGGCGCGGGGGACTGGGACCTGGCCGGCCAGGCG
>CAYXVR010000024.1:0-168988 GCA_964468635.1 uncultured Nannocystaceae bacterium | reverse complement strand
CCCGTGCACGGCGAGCCGCTCGACCTCGATGCGAAGGGCGTCGATGCGCCGGCGTGCGCACAGTGTCACTCGACGCTCGATCCGATCGCCTACGCGTTCGCGGCGTACGAGGGGTTCGACATGACGAACGCGCCCAGCCTCGTCATCGGCACCTATCGACCGGATCGGCCGTCCATGCGCATCCCGGGGTGGGACGAGGCGAAGCCCGACTTCATCGTGCTCGGCCAGAAGGTGGACAGCCTCGTGGAGATGGCGCGCGTGATGGCCGACTCGCCGGAGTTCAGCCGCAACCTCGCCCACATGATGTTCGTGTACGCGGTCGGCCACGAGCCGGGGCCCGCCGAGCTCGACGAGTTCGAAGCGATCTGGACCGCGTTGCCCGAGGACGGTTACTCGGCCAACCGTCTGCTCCACCGTTTGATCGACACCGACGCGTTCGGGACGCCGTGAGGGGATCGACCATGACGAGATTCGACATCGCGTTCGCGGGGATCTTGGTGGTGACGGCGTGCGGAGAGCCCGAGGCCGCCGCCGAGGAGGAGCTCACGAAATCCACCCGCGCGCAGCTCCTGTGGAAGCGCAACGTGGCGCTCGAGAAGGACATCGCTCGTGCGCTCGAGCTCGAGTCGGACGAGGTGTGCAAGGAGCTCGGTTCGGCGTCGTGCACCCGCGAGGTCCACCACGTCGCGCTCGGCGGGGCGGCACCGTTCACGCTCGGGCTCCACAAGGCGCTGCCGACTCCGATGCTCTCCACGGCCGTCGTGGTCGATCGCGTGGTGCTGAGCGCGTGCAGCAACCGCGTCGCGAAGGACGTCGAAGGGCCGGCCGTGGTCTTCACGGCGCTCGATCTCGACGACGACCGAGCACCGAACGCGGGCACGAAGGCGTTCGACGCCACCGTCACCGCGCTCTACCGCCGGTTCCTCTCGCGCGATCCCACCGAGGAGGAGGTCTCCATCATGGGCGACCTCGTGGCGGATCCGATGACGGCGCAGGAGTTCGCGGTCCTGGCTTGCTACGCGGTCGGCAGCACCACCGAATTCCTCTTCTACTGAAAGGCGGAACGACGATGACCAGACTCAGCAGACGCGAGATGTTGCTCGGCATGTCGGGCGCACTCGGCACGATGGCCGTCGGCTCCAACCTGGTGCGCGCGGCGACGCTGCGCGAAGGAAGTACGGCCGATCGCGATCGCAAGCTCTTGTTCGTGCTGTGCGGATACGGCGGAGCCAGCATCGTCGACAGCTTCATGCCGCTGTCGCGCAGCGAAGTCGACGACGACGCGTTGGCGGACTCGCTGAACGTCTACGAGGACGACGAGATCGTCGTGCCCGAGGGCAGCAACATCCGCTCGCCCACGTACCTCGAGTCGGCGGGCCTGCTCGCCGGAATCTATCAAGCGAAGTACTACGCGTCGGACTTCCTGGCCAAGCACCACGGCTCGATGACCGTGCTCACGCAGGAATGCACGAGCGTGAACCATCAGGTGGCCCAGGCGCGATCGCTCAACGGCAACGGCATCAACTCCGGTCGCACGTTGATGGAAGCGATGGCGATGCGGCACGGCGAGGATCTGATCCTGCCCAACTGCAACATGGCGGTGGACGGCTTCATCCAGCCCGGGTGGGATGCGTCGATCCCCTCGTTCGCGCGCGCCGAGATCGTGTCCGCGCCGATGGGCTTTGCCGCGGCGATGGACGGCATGAAGGGCGTGCTCGGCATCCCCGAGCGCGAGCTCGTGCAGAAGGCTCGTGGCGTGCGGGATCGACTCGACGACGCGTCCCCGTTCGGCAAGACGTTCGAGGACAGCCCGCTGCGCAGCTCGTTCCTCGCCGATCGGCGCGAGCGGCTGCCGAAGCTGGAGGCGGCCAAGCTGGTCGATCCGCTCACGATGCTGCCGCAGGAGATGCTCGACCCGCGCTACGGGATCACGAGCAGTCCGCTCCTGCCGACGCTGCTCACCCGCTTGCCCGACTTGCACACGAACCCCTGGCACGCGCAGGCGGCGTTGTCGGTGCTGCTCACGTACTACGGCTTGTCGTGCTCGACGACGATCTCGCTGCAACAGGAGCCGGTGTTCGGCGAGGGCGACAAGCTCGCGACGTCGCCGGTGGCGTTCGACTTCTCGCACGTCGACCATCGCGTGGCGCAGCAGCTGATGTGGGGCGCGCTGCTCGAGGTGGCCGACGCGCTCATCGAGCTCCTGAAGACGCTCGACTACCTCGGCGATCCGAGCCTGGGCAAGATGTGGGATCGCTCGCTCGTGTACGTCGCGACGGACTTCGGCCGCGAGAAGGCGCGCCCGGTCGGCGCGCCGTTCTGGGGCACGGCGCACGCGCTCAACAACGGCACGCTGCTCATGTCGCCGCTGTTGCAAGGGAACCGCGTCTTCGGCGGGATCGACCCTGCGACGTGCACGACGTACGGCTTCGACGGCACCACCGGCGAAGCGGACAAGACGCTGCGCAACGACGAAGGCCACATCTACTCCGCGGTCGCGCAAGCGCTCGACATCGAGTTCCCGGCCCGCCACGAGATGTCCGCGATCCTCGCGTGAGTCACTCGATCTGCGTGACGGTCCACGACCAGTTCGCCTCTTCGGCGATCACCAGTGAGCCGTCGACGAGGTCGCTGATCGCGAACGTCATCGCGACGCCACCGCCCATGGACATCGACGGCAGCGGGAGCTCCTCGTCGTCGACGATGTACGTGCAGCCGCCCATCGTGTGGGTTCCGAACAAGCTCACGCCCAGGACGTCGCTGCCTTGCACGGTCGTGACCGACCCCTCGCTCGCGTCGAGGTGTTCCGGGGGCGAGTCCAGCCGGATGCTCCCCGGGTCCAGCGGCGGCAGCGATCCGAGTGCGTACGTCGTCGTGTGATTGGTGATCTCCTCGACGTCGTAGATGCCGGCGTCGTTCACCCCGAGCAGCACGTCGACGCGGTCGCTCACGGACGACGACACGAACTGGCAGGCTTCGTGGCTCATGTCCACCGAGTAGAAGCCGCTCAGCTGGAACGTGAAGGAGCCCGTGACGGTGATGTTCGAGACGAGCGTCACCGTCTGGCCGTTGCGCCGCCGCATCTTCGCGCTCACCGCGTGACGCTCGACGCCGACGGCGAACTCCGGCGCGGTGTAGATCGCTTGATCCGGGCGTGAGCCGGGGGCGATCGTGCCGACGCCTTCGGATCCGCCGGGGATGCCGTCCACGGCCCACTCCTGGACGAGACCCGGCAAGGGCGGCAGCTCCGCGTCGATCGAGCACAGGGCGAGCAGCGACGGCAGGTTCTCCTCGTCGCCCCCTTGCATCTCGCAGTCGACGACGGTGAGTCCGATCGTCTCGCCCTCGCGCAGGGTGTGCTCCGGCGGGCGCAGCTGCAATCCGCTCAGCCGCGACCAGTCGCTGAAGTGCGTGGTCGACACGGCGATCGAGCCCGCGTCGAGCTCGCGCACGACGTCGGCTTCCGGCGCAGCCCACCACAGGCCCTCGTGATCCTGGAAGCCGATCGTGAACGCGTCCTCGACCGAGCCCGCGAGGTCGGCGTCCTCGACGACGAACGCGAGCTCGACGGGCACCTCGAACGTCGTGCCGTCGGGCGTGAGCCGATACGCGGTGCCGAGGCCGCCCGGTGCGGTGTTCGTGATGGGCTCGATGCCGATCGTCGTGTCCTGCAGGAGCGCACCGGCACCGATCGTCACGCGCAGCATTCCGTCGGCGGAATCCAGCATGCCGCCGGCCGGTCCGACGACGGCGGTCGTCGCGGGACCGATCGGCATGCCCGCGGGGAACACGGTCTCGGTCGGTTCACCGGTGGTCTCGTCGTCGTTTCCGAGCTCGTCGCCGCCACCGCTCGGATGACAGGCGGCAGCGAGGAGCAGCGCGAGCATGGTTCGAATCGGTATCGGCATGGATTTGGACGCTCGTCGGCTGAGTGGGAGCGCTCGCCCGAATCCGTCCCGGCGCTCGCGCGAGTGGCTGTTTGCGCCACACGGATGCGTCCAAGGGTGCCGATCGCGAACTCGTCGACCGCGGCCGCGACGTCAGTGACCCGACGCGTAGAGCTCGAGGTCCGTCTTCGCGCCGTCGGCGAATCGTGTGAGGAAGTAGGCGGCGTCCTCGATGCCGCCGTATCCCCAGCCGATCTCGTCGATGCCGTCGCCGTCGAGGTCGCCGATCCACTCGATGGACGCCCACGTCGTGTAATCGCGATGCTTCGAGATCCGGTGCACCACGCGGCCGTCGTCGTCGACGCTCAGTACCACGCCGTACGACGGGGGTGTCTCCTCGTCGTCCCACCACCCGCACACGACCCTGGTGGCGCCACCGGGCAGTCGCGCGGGCGCGGACCGCATCTGGATCGTCACGCCTGGGCGCGGCCGAAGCCGCTTGGGCACTGCGGCGACGATCGTCTTTCGTAGCACGCCGGTCGGATCGGGCTCCTCGGATGGTGCGACGAGCTTCGTCGTCGTGTGCGGAGCACGCGTCAGCGCGACACCTCGGCGCTCGCCGCCTTTCCACGCGAACGGCACCTTCCAGTTGTCGCCGAACGGCGAGGCCGTGAAGACCGCACCGAGCGGTTCCTGCACGACTTCGACGCCGTCGTTCGTGACCACCCACTGCCGCTCGATCGCCCGCACCTCGTCCGGCACTCGCGGGTGGTCGCGCTTGAATTCGAAGCTGTCGGCGCCGATGCGCTGTGCGACCCCGGGGTCGCGCTCACGGACCGTCACGTATGCCGATCCCGTCGTGGTCCAGACGTGCCGCACGGGTCCCAGCTCCGTCCACGGGATCGGGGGCTCGGGCTTCGCCGCGGACGTGGGCGCGGCGTGGGCAGGCGGCGCGGCGGCAGCCTGCGCTGCGGCGGGCTCGAGCGAAGCGGACGACGCAGTTTCGCTCGGCACGGGCGCGCAGGCGAGGGATGCCAGGAAGGCGGGACCAGACCACCTCGTCGCGCTGCCGGTCGTGCTCACCAAGAACCAGACGAACGAGCCGGCCCACCGGATCAGCGGCGCTTCCGCGGTCACAACCCTCGCTCGCGTGTCTCCATCGCTCGCGCCCGGTCGCCACGGATCCCGCGAGGAGTCGATCATGTCACGTCACGTGTCCTGGGCCCTGGCTGCACTCGCAGCCGGTGCGGCGTTCGTTCCGGCGGTCGGGCTGGCAGCCGACGGTGTCCGCGTCCTCACCTACAACACGGCGTTCCTCTACCTCGAGGCCGAGAGCCCGAACCCGGTGCCCCTCCTGCCGCTGTGCGTCAGCTGCGATCCCCTCGAGCTCCCGCCGCTCAGCCCGCTCGGTACGCCGTGCGAGTGCTTCCCGTCGATGGTGCTCTATCCGAACGAGGGGAGGTTCACCGATCTGAGCGAGATCGAGCGCGCCGATGCGATCGCGGATCGCATCCTCGCGACGGATCAAGAGATCGTCGTCCTCAACGAGGTCTTCGATCCGCACGTGCGCGCGCACCTGACCCAGCGGCTCGCGATCACGGGGCCGTACGTGAACTACATCTCGCGGCTGCGGGGGCATCCGGTCGTCGAAGGGCTCACGCTCAGCGATCTCGCGCAAGAAGAGGTGCCGTGGCTCCCCGACCTGCCCGATTTCCTCGACTACGAGGCGGTGCCCGGCGACAGCGGCCTCATGATCTTCTCGAAGCTGCCGTTCGAGAAGCTGACCGGTAGCGCGATTCCCGACGACACCGCGTGCGCCGAGGACGTCTGCGAGGTGCAGGGGTGGAACGACGGCGCTCCGATCGCGGCCGGCGAGTTCGCGTTCGACGTTTACGACGCGTGCGAGGACCCCGACTGCTGGGCGAGCAAGGGCGTCGGCCTCGTCAAGGTCGCCACCCCGCGCTTCTCGACCTACGTCGCGTTCACGCACATGCAGGCCGACTACGCCGACGAGGGCCTCGTGCTGCCCGACGTGCGCAAAAAGCAGTTCCAGGCGATCCGCGACACCATCGTCGGATCGATCGACCCGCGCGACATCGCCGACGCATTCGTCGTGCTCGCGGGTGACCTCAACGTCGTGGGCTCCGATCAGAACGCCGCGCAGGATCCCGGCACGCAGGAGTGGCACGACGTGTTCGACCCGGGCTCCACGAGCCCGAACATCGCGACGGATTTCTTCGCCTGCGGCAACGGCGTGCAGGTCGGCCCGTCCGTACAAGCGTGCCGATTCGGCGTGAACGGCTCGAGCATGCTGAGCGACCCACGGGGCTTCCGCCACTCGGAGACCGACCCGGGCATCACGAACGACGAGGACGACGCGCGCCTCGACTACCTCGCGCATTCCCATGGCGGCGGGCGGGTGTGCCCGCAGCACACGCACATCGCCTGGGATCTGCTCGTGGATGTCGACGGTGGCAAGGCGTGGCTCTCCGATCACCTGCCGCTACGCGGCGACTTCGCGGTCAGCGGTACGGCATGCAGTCCGAGCGACGATCCGCAGCTGTACAATCCCGATCACAACGCGATGCTGTTGCAGTTCGGTGCGACGAACTGTGCGCCCTCGGGCCCGAATCCCCCGTGCGACCAGGACGAGATCGTCGCGCCTCCGACGGCGCGCATCGCCTTGGGCGGCAACATGCAGTGGTTCGTCGTCGACCAGCCCGGCAGCTATTCGATCCGCACGACCGCTGCCCCCAACAAGAAGGTCGACTTCCTCGTCTACCACCACACGGACCTCTCGCGGCCGATCCAGCCCTTCGATCCCGAAGAGACCGAGTGGGGCCTGCCGTTCGCGATGCCGGATCCGCCGTACTACATCCGCACGTTCGCAGTGGACGGCGCGGGCCAGCCCGATCGCAACGCGACCGGCCGCGACTACACGCTCACCGTGCACCAGCACCTGTGTCGCGATCCGCACGACGCGTGCTTTCTGGCGCCCGGCCGCGCGCTCACGGCTCCCTCCGAGTACGTGTGGCCGACGGTCGTCGACATCCTCAGCGAGGTGCGCGACACCTACTGGAAGTTCAAGACGTCGGGGGTCGCGGGCGGTGATCTGGTCAGCGATGCGAATGCGAACGTGCTCTACCCGACGGTCGACTTCATGCTCGAGGCCGCGAAGTACGGGCCGTACGCCTGCATCACCGACAAGGAGCCGATGCTGGAGAATTGGGACGACCCTGCGTCGCCCTCGGTGTTGCTCGAGGAGATCGAGTTCGCCGACGTGCTGGTCGACGTCGAGAACGACAGCTGGGATGGCGACGCGATCCACGACGAGCGCTGGCTCGCACCGGATCTGCCGAGCAAGACCGACGGAGAGTTCGCGACGTACTTCGTGCACCTCACGCGCAGCGCCGACCACACCGACCCGTTCAACACGTGCAACGCCGGCATGACGTCGACGATCGCCTACGACACCGATCTGACGTTCGTCGCGCCCCAGAAGCTGAAGATGTGGGCCGAGCTCGACGACGACCTCGGTGCCGAGGACAACCTGCTCGTCCACTCCGGCTTCGACGGCAAGGACTACGTCGCGTATCCGTCGCCCGGAGCGTCGGCCTCGATCGCGATCGAAGAGCTCTCCGATGGGCCGGCGATCCGTTGGTTGTCCGGGCGCAAGGAGCTGCGCGGCTACTACGTGAAGAGCATGTGGCCCACGCTCTGGGAAGAGGACGAGGAGGAGCTCATCACCGCGTGGGAGCCGTACGGTCCGTTCGAGGGGCTCGCGACGCTGCATCCGTTCTTCATGGGGGATGAGGATCCGTTCTTCGTCCAGTATTCCGATGGGCCGAACGGTGACGAGGCCGACTACTACTACTATTACTTCGCGTTCACCTGTCACCTCGAGGACGAGACGGCGTGTCAGTGAGGCCGTTGACGGTGCAGCGCTCTCAACGGAGGAGGGAGCGTCCGGCCGAGTCGAGGATGCCGCGGTAGATCTCGGCGACGGCGATCGGGTGCGTAGAGGTCGGCAGCTCGAAGCTGTCGCCGTCCTCGTAGACCTCCGCCGCGTCGGCCCAGCTCTTGTCGGCGCCGCGGCGCCAAAGCTCGACTCGCAGGCGATCTTGGCTCGCGATGACATAGGCCTGCAGCGACGCGAGCGACTGGAAATCGATGCGCTTGTCGCCCTGATCGTCACCCTCGCTGCTCGGCGACAGCACCTCGAGCACGACGATCGGATTGGTGGTCGCCTGGCCATCATGGGGCGGATGCTCCGGCTTCCCACAGATCACCGAACCATCGCTGTACCGCCCGCGGGCGTTCGCGGCGATCCAGAAGCGCTGGTCGGGCGTGTAGTAGCGGCAACCGTCACGGAGCCCCAGCCCCAACAACATCGCGAAGCGGCCGCCGATCGCGTTGTGCTCGTCCGACCCACCGGCCATCGCGACGATGACACCGTCGATGAGCTCGTGGCGGTGTTCGCTCTGTTGCTCGACCGCGAGGTACTCCGCGTAGGTCGCTCGGCGGGGCAATCGCAGCGTGGCCTGCATCGAAGGGAGATCCTAGCTCAGGATTCGATCGGCATGTGCGCATAGCGTGAGCGAAGCGCGTCTCCAGCCTCTCTGCGCGTCCTGCAAATCCGATCCTGCCGGTCCCTTCTCCGTGCGAACGATGTCGTCGCGGCTCAGACGGGACCGCAGCAACACCGGGCTGCCGCCGGATGCGACTCGAGGGGAATCTCGCAGGCGCCCTTGCCGGACACGTAGGGGCTCGCCATGACGATCGCTTCTCGCGACACATGCCGTCGACGCACACGCCGAAGCCGTCGCCGTCGCGCAGGAGCACTTTCGTACGTGACCAGCGTTCCGCGGTGCGCAGGGATCCGCGGCAGGGTCCGTCGGGACTACCGACTGTCGTGCCTGCGTCGGGTCCCATGCGTGCTCTGCTCGCGAGCGTGCTCGTCGCCGCGTGCGACGCGGACCTGTACACGGAGCGCGGGCAGGTTCGTCTGACGTCCGAGGATCTGAGCGGGTTCTTCCTGTCGGGCCGAGGTATCGCCGAGCAGTCGATCGTCTGCCTCGACCGCCGCCTGGAACCTGGCGACCTCCTCGACGACTTCGACGGCGAGCCCGATGCCGATCTGGATGCGTGCTACGACGAACGGCTGGTCGGCCCGACCAGCGTCGACGAGGACGGCTGCCTCGTCTTCGACACGCCCGGCACCGTCGACCTCGAGCTCGAACGCCGGCCGTGTGCGATCGATGGCGACTTCGGCGACGACCGCCTGCGTTTCGAGGTGCTGGCGCCCGGCGATCTGCGCGGCGCGTTCGAGTACGCGGTGCCGATCGATGCCGCGGCGCTCGAACGCTGGGACGCCGTCGTGGAGGATCCGTCGTCGATGCCCGGCTGGCTCGCGGAGGTCGGCGAACCTGTCTTCGTGATCGAGGACTTGTTCGAGGGCGTGTCGACCACGGCCATCCGCAGCGATCGTCCGGAGGAAGTCGCGGTGACGTTGCCACATGCCGAGGGCACGGCGGTCGCGGGGTCGCCGGCCCTCGATCTCGATGGTGGGCGCCACCTCGGCGTCGACGCGAACGCGGGTGACGTCTTCCACGTCACGCTGTCGCTGCCCGCCGGTACCCTCGACGTCGGCGACGTCCACGTCGTCGCGCGCAGCGAAGCGGTAGAGTTGGTCCTCGCGCCGTCCATCTTGCGCTCGGCCGGCGACGACGAGTTCCTCGCGCTCGGTGCCCAGGCGGTGGCCCGCGATCGCGACGGCACGGTGCTGCGGGAGCCGCCAGTCTGGTGGTCGGTCGTGGAGGGCGACGTCGAGCTCGACCCGTGGGACCACGACGACGATGGCCGCGGGGATCCCAGCTGGTGGACGAATGTCGCCGACGACGGCTGCGATCGGGTTGCGGCGGGCACGTGGCGGTCGGCGATCCTCGCGGGCGAGATGGACGAGATGCGCGAGACGGTCGAGCTGCGCTGGCAGTGCATCGAAGGCGGTGACGACGGGTGTGCGTGTTCCCTCGACGATCGGCGAGGTGCGCCGGGGGGAGCGCTGCTCGTGCTGCTGTTCGTCTTCCGCCGTGTGTCGCGGCCGCCCGCTCGTCGAGGTCGTTCGACGCCCGACGATTTCTCGAGAGGCCTCGGGCACGGGCATGGGCACGGCGTCGCGACGCCTACGGCGGCGCGACGGCGGAGGTGCACAGGAATCGAACCTCCGATGGGGTTGCGCGACAACACCAGCGATCGCGGGTGCTTGGCGCACAACGTCGCGGGATCCCTCGGAGGTTCGAGACCGGTGCGTGCCGCCGGGTTCCGTGCTGTACCGTGGCGTCGCGGAGCGCGGGTGTGACCAAGGTGTGACCACCAGGGCAGCTGGCGGATGCGCTGCGCTTGCAGTTGGGAAGGACGTGCACAGCCCCGCGGACGGAAGGTCGGGGAACGGATCGTCAGCGAGCCGGACGGTCCCCCTCCGCGTTCGCGTACCGTCGCATCGCGCCGCAGGCGGCGTCTTCGATAGGGTCTTGACCCGGCGTGCGAAGGTGGGACTCTCCATCACGAGATGTCCCAAGAGAACTCGAAGGGATGGATCACGAAGGTGTTGGACGTAGCCGCGCGGCTCGTGGGCTCGCCGGTGTCCGCGACAGAGGCTCAGAATTTCGTCGATAGCCTGAGGGAGGACGGCAAGTGGCAGGTCGTCCATGCGGAGCTCGAGAGCCAGGCCGCTGCAAAGGCTCAAATCCAGGAAGCCCTCGCACCTCGTCTCGAAGAGGCAACGACAGAGCGCACTCGCATCCTCGAGTTGCAGAACCACGCAAATCTGATCCTGGATTTGTTGTTCACCCCTGCGATCGCACGCGATACCCTCGAACACGAGGCGGTTGACGAATACCTGGAGACGACCGCCGCGGTCAGCGGCCAACTTGCGCAAGAGATCGCCGAGACGTTCGACATTGACGTTCGAACCCACATGGCGGGCGCCTTCAAGGGCAGGTTCGTCAGCACCAAGATCGGCAATGCGGACCGCGTCTACCTGCAGGACTTCCTGCGTCGGGTCGCCCAGGATCAAGACGACGACCGGCTGTGGAAGCACTGGTACCAGCGAGGCAACTCGCGGGAGCTGCTTGAGACGCTGGCGGAGCGAGCCTCGAAGCTCGCCGCGAAACGGAAATCCGAGATGCCGGTCGAGACCGCACTGAAGCAACGATTGCGCGACGTACGAACGTGGTTGGTGAACGTCGAATTCGCCGCTGGTCAGGTGACCCGCGAGATAGCGTCGGACTCCTCGGCGACTCCGAAGGAGGCCACGCTCAAGCTAGCGCAAGCAGGACTCGCCCTCATGAAGTTATCGGAGATCGCGCTGGCGCTGAGGACCTCGTAGATGTCCTCGCGAACAGCGGGAATAGAGCGGCTCGTTTGTGATCGGCACGGTGAAGGCGCGGGCGCCGTGCTGGCCTCCGGTCCAGACCGTTGGGGCGTGGAACCGAGGGCGAACCGTGTTCGCGTCGAGCGTGCTTGTCCGCGCGCTCGTGCAGCGTCGATGATGCTGACCGCATGGACATGCCCGAACGACTGCGACCCTGGCTCGAGCGGACCGGGCTCGAGGAGCGCGGACACTTGCCGATGCGAACCGCTTGTCTCGCGCTCGCGCGCAGTGTGTCGACCTTTGCCGACGCGCGTCGGCTCACCGATGTGATCATCGATCGGCTCGGCCTGCTTGCGCTCGTCGAGGAGGAGAACGGCCCGCAGCGGTGGGTCACGTTGCGCGACCGCAACGATCCCGCGTGGCTGCTCTCGCCCGCGATCGTCGACGAGCAGGGCTGGGGACCGGTCGGCGACGTGCCCGAGCCGCCGAAGGATCGCATCGTGCCCAAGGGGGCCGACATGCACGCGGGCAAGCTCGTGTTGAACGCGGGACGAGCGACGTTCGCGATCGGCTATGGCCGCGACGGCGTGCGCAACGAGATCCAGCAAGGCGGCGGCGACTCGTTCGCGATGCAGTGGCAGGGCGAGGAGCGCCCATTCGTCTTCGACCCGCGCGCGCGGCCACCGACGCCGCCGGTGCACCCGATGCTGCTGCGGCCCGACTTGCGCGCGGACGGACACGAGCTCGCCGAGATCGCCGGCTGGATCGCAGCGCTCGCCGACACGTCGAGCTCCGACGTGCTGATGTTCGCACCCGAGCCGTTGCCGCTCGGCAGCCAGGCGATCCGACTGCGCACGCGCACGAGTCTCGCGGTCGCGTTGTGGCAGGGGCTCGTGCCGACCGAGGCCCGCTGGCTCGCGCTCGATGGCTGGTGCGGCCGCGCGCTGTCGGCCGGCGCGACGCGCGAGGAGGCCGTGCGCGGCTTGGCGGCGGAGATCTGGCGTGTGAAGCCTGCGCTGATCGGCGAGCCGGGCGGCGAGCCGCTGCCGTTCGAGCTGCACGCGGTGCCGCGGCCGGAGGACGACGTCGTGCATCTGCCGGTGCCGCCGCGATCGCCCGAAGACGGCGGCGTCACCACGGTGTTCTCGAAGACGATGAGCATCGCGATGGGCCCGTTCGTCAGTCGTCACGCGTGGCCGAAGCCGGAACCGGCGACGTCACCGGCGGTGCTCGTGCGGTTGCCACCCGCACCGGAGGTGCCTGCCTCGTTCGCGCGCGCAGGCTTCGCGCCGGTTGCCGTCGTCGGCGAGAACCTGCGCGTCGCGTGGGTGCTGCGCCGCGAGGACGTCGACGGCTGGACGCTCATCGGTACGGGCGTGCTCGATCTCGTCGATCCCGAGGCGCTCGACGACGAGCTCGACGAGGCCGAGATGAGCTGCGCCGACGACTGGCGCGAGCTGTTCCCCAATGGCTGGGATGGGCAGGAGCGCCCGATCTGCGGGCGTTGGTCGCTGTGGGACAACGAGAGGCAACGCCGCGGCCCACTGTGTGCGGGGGGCTCGTCGTCCGGTGGCTTTCATCCGTCGCAGCTCGATCACCTGGCCGAGTGGCAAGTCGTGCGCGTGCGTGTGTGATCGCGGCGCGCAGGGCTCCGACCGGGAGACCGAGAGCACGCAGCCGGTGCTTGCGCGGTCATGATGTGCTGGAACGCGTCTAGCCCGTGTCGTTGACTGCCGACCGTTCGACAGCGACGATTGTGGCGATGGACCGACGTAGCTCCGAGCGCAGCGTGAGGCGCTGGGCGGTCGCGATGAGCTTGCTCGGCGCCTCCGCATGCGGCCCGGATCCGGGCGAGCCGGCGGACATCGTCGAGCGTTGCGGCACGACGGAGCCGCTGCGGCTGCTGCCACTCGGTCCCCGCGAGCTCGTGCACGGCCACTCCAACAGCGTCGCGCGCCACGGGGATCGCTGGCTCATCGGCGTGCACGAGTACGACACCGATGTCCCCGATGTGTTCGAGGCGCAGTCACTTCCGAACGACTCGTTGGACTTGACCGAGGTCGGCTCGCGCATCGTTTCGGTAGACGAGTGCGGCGAGGACTCGTTCGTCGTCGCCGAAGGGCTCGCCGAGGTCTACCCGCCCACGGCGCCGGACGAGCCGTGGCTCGCCTGCGCCGGCGATGGATCGCTGTATCTCCTCGATCCGGACGGCGATTCGCCGCCGCGGTTTCTCGTGGTCGCGCCCGTCTGTTGGTTCGTACGCACAGGCTCGTCGATCGTCACGTTCACCAGCGATGTGTCGCTCGTGCGCGTCGACATCGGCGACGGCGAGACGAGCGTCGTGGTGCTCGAGTCTGGCATCAACGGGTGGAGGCCCGCCAACGAGGAAGGCACGGTCGGATCGCTTCGCGCGCAGCGCTCGCTGGTCTCGAACGACCGCCAAGAGCTCGTCGAGATCGAACACGCCACCGGTGCTCGCCGAGTCCTGCGCACCGGAGCGGTGGGCTTCGAGTCACCGATGCCGGGGCGCTACGTCTCGTGGACGCCGGACGAAATCGACGAGGGGGAGTCGTGGCCATTCATGCGGCGCTGGTTCCTGTGGGACCGCGAGACGGATGTCGAGGTCGCCGTCGCAGAGGGTGCCGAGCGCGATGCAGTGCTGGGCCCGGACGCTCTGATGATCTACGGCCCACTCGCCGCGGACGACTGGTACTCCACGACGGAGTTGCTGCTGCTCCCCGAGATGCGCTCCGTTGCCCTGGATGGCGCGTGGGTGGTCGTCGCTCGGCTCACCGATGGAACACTCTTCTTGCAACGCATGGGTGAGGGCGCCGGGGACTTCGTGCTCCCGCCTGACGCGGAGGCGCCGACGCGGTTGGGCGACGACTTCGCCGAGTACGGCTGGGTTGGGAGCGACGGCGAATACCGCCGGCTGGTCGATCGCACCGAGCCCAGCGACGACGGGTGGCCGCCTGTGGGCAATCAGACCCAGGACATCGTCGGGCATCGAGCCCCCGACTTCGCGGCGTCGACCGTCGTCCACGACGTCTACAATCCGCGTGCTCTACCGGGCGATCGGTGGCTCACCGTGCGCGATCACGCGGGCGACTATCACGGCGACCTCGTCGTGGTGGATGGTGTGACCGGGGAAACCCGCTCGGTCGATGGCGACGTGTTCATGGATCTCGGCTACACGCCGGTTCCGTACTCGTTCTCCGGCGGGCCGGTGTTGCACGAAGGTCCGATCCTGTACGCGGTTCGCGATGAGAGCTTCGAGCGCGCGGGGATCTGGATCGTCGAGCTCGCGCCCTGAGGTGCCGTTGCGCCTGCCAGCCGGTGTCGGCGCGTGGCCTCAGCGGACCTTACGTGGCCGTCCTCTTTCGACCTTCGCGGCGCCCTTGGCCAGCGCGAGCTTTCGACGAGCGTGCCGCAACGATACACGCGCGTTCTCCATGTACTCTGGCTCCGCGGACAGCTTCTGCACGACCCACTCCAAGGCAGCCTCCGAGTAGAGGTGAGTATCGACGCCCGTGACGGTCAGCAAGCGATGGTACTCGTTGTCGGACTTCGTCCATCCTTCACGGAGACACACGGCGTTCAGGTCGTAACCGTTGAAGGTCTTCTTCGTGCGTTCGACGACGGCCGGGCAGAACGTGCCCGCGCGGTACGGATATCGCTTCTCGGTGGCGACCTCACGCTCGACGAGCACACCTTCCGATGCTCCGGTCGCCGCGGTGGACAGGCGGATGTCCGCGTCCGCCGGCTTCTTGGTCAAGACGAGCCTGTGCTTAACCGAGATGGCGAAGGTCTGCTCGTCAGCCTGCTCGATGTCAGTTCTCACCCGCTCGACCAGCTCGCCGATCTCAGCGCCGGTGAGGTCGCCATACGCTCGCATGAGCACCGCCGTCGGCGGTGGATCGTCCGCACCCACGAGGGAAACGAGGCCTGTGGTGTCGTCGACGAACGCTTCCCCTGTGAAGTCGCAAAACCGGGCGGCGTAGTTCAGGATACCCGCCTGAAACAGGTATCCGAGCGTCGAACGCACTTCGGGCATCAGAAGGTGGGCGGCCTTGTCCCGGAGGTCGATGATGTACTCGAGGTTCTTGGTTGCCAAGGATGTCGCGTCGAGTCGAATGTCGATCGCCTCGCGCAGGCTGATCGTCTCGCGAGGTCGACCCGACTTCTTCTTGCGGTAGATCGTTTCCTCTCCGGCATCTTCGACGATCTCGGCCTTGAGCAACTGCTCCCACGCGGCGCAGAACAGGAGCGCGAAACCGTCGATGCGGTTCTTCAGCGAGGGACGGTTGTAGAGCTCCAGCGCGAGGATCATGTTGTCGCGGGACCGCAACGCCAGCGCTCGGGCGAAGTCGTGCTTGCAGCGTGGGGCGAACCTGCTGCCGATCTTCGTCTGGGTGACCGCCTTGTAGAACGCCCAATCGGTGACGTCGGGGCCGCATCGAATTCGGAAGCGACGTTCCGACAGCGGAACCAGAAACGGACTGTACAGTCCGTTCGTGCGGTAGACCCTCCAACTCTTGTCGCTCCATCCCGTGACCGCGAGGATGTCGGCCTCACGCACTTCTTCGCCATCGTGATCGCGGAGAAAGACGAAGAGTGCACGTTGCTTCGAAGTCAGGCGCGGCTTCTGCGTGGAGGACATGCCAGCTCTCCGAACTCCTATGGTGCCATCGCCGCCAGGGCGGGACCCACCCGCACATCGACCACGAGAGGCTCCTGCTCGAGCCAGATGCCCTCCGCTGCGAGCCGGCGCACAAGCGCGGGCGCTCCTGCAAGGTCGAGATCGTCAGGCCACGGAGCGCGCTGCCCGTGTGTCGCGACGAGCTCCTCCCAGAACGTCGGTATGAACCAACGCAGGCCAGGGCGGTGCTGCCGAAGATGTGCCTCGATGCGAACCCCGTTGGGGTCGAGGTCGCCGAAATGCACGACCGGCACGTCGGCCACGATCGCCAGCAACTGCACGACCGTCGCCGTATCCCAGCCGGCAACGTGCGCGAATAGCCAGCCGTCGAGGTGCGGCAGGTCTCGCCACGCGCCGAGATTCTCGACGAGCAAGACCGCGCGAATCGTCCCCTCGAGAGCGAGGCCTTCGAGCAGGGCGCGCTCCGGGACCGCGACCTCGCCGAGCACCGTCGCGACCGCCGAAAGGTCCACGACACCACGTGGAGAGCGTGCAACCAAGCCAGCCGGTGGGCGCAGTCTCACCGTGCCGTCGTGGGTTGGTTGGACGTCGCCGAGGCCAGCGAGCCGGCGCTCGGTGAGGGTGGCCTTCGAGTGCGTGGCGGTGAGCCCGGCAGCCGTCCGCCGGTTCAAGAGCTCGGGGAGCTCGGGCAGTCGCTCGGAGCGACGGGCATCCTCGAGGCGGCCCCAACCGTCCGGCGTCGCGGGCAGCCCACGCGCCGCGAGCTCGACCAGCGCCGCTTGCCACTGCGGCCACACGCGCTCGATCAACGCGACGAGCTCGCTTCGTCGTTCTTCGACCAACCGGATCTCGTCGCGTCGACCGCTCGCGCGGGTCCAGGGCAGCTCGGCGAGGGCATCGTGGGCGGACGACTGCGATCGGCGCCGCTTCAGCGCGCCGCGCACGAGTAGCTCGAGCAGCGCCAGTCTCTCGTCCGTCGATTCCCACATCACGCTTCCGCCCGGATCCGACGTCCGCTCACGATGACCGCGTCCTTGCCGTCCGGCATCGTGCGGCGAACGAGGCGGTACGTGGTGTTGCCCTCCGCGCGGGCGACCTCGGGTGCGGCGATGAGGAGCTGCAGATCCAGCGTGCGACAGAGGTCGAAGAGCACCCCGAGGTTGTCGTGAGACAGTCGGTTCGCCTCGTCGAGAAACAAGAAGCGCAGCGAGCCGAGCGATTTCCGTCCGCGAAGCAACGTCGCGTCGCGCTCCCATTCAGTGAGCACGACCATCATCAACGCCGCGCCCACGCCGATCGCCTCGCCGGTCGACAGGCGCGTGGGATTCGCGATCTCCCAGTCGGCGCCGGACTTTCGGCGGATCTCGACCTGCAGGTGGACGTACTCGCGGTAGTCGAGCAGTTTCTGCCCACCAGTGCGCCCGCCCCCGTAGCGCTGGAAGATCTGGTCGAGCGCATCCTCGATCGGCAGATCCTCTTGGAAGAGCAGCCCCTGCGCAGCACCTTCGCGGAGCGCACGCAGAACCTGCTCCATCCGATCGACGGGCTGCACGATCACCCTTATCCCCTGGATGCTCCCGAAGCTGACGCCGTCGAGGTTTCGGTTCAGGCGATTCACCTGGCCACGCGCCTTTCGGACCTGCACGTCGATGCCGCGCGCGACGTGCTCGCTCTCGCCGCGCAGGTCGCTCTCCTGACGCGTGAGTCGATCCTCGAGCCCGGACAGCTGGTCGCGCAGGCGCAGCAAGGCCTCGCGTGGGTCGTCGACCTCGGCCACCTGCGCCGGCAGCCGACGTCGCAGCCAGTCACGGACCGCGAGCCACAGATCGAGGTACTCGTCGGCGAATTCGGCGTCCGTCGCATCGCGCAAGATCTGGAGCTCGGCGAGGAGTTGAGATCCTCCGCGCGCGCTGCGAAGGCGATCGAGCAACAGCGCACGGTGCGTATGGGTGGCCTGCACGAGGTTCACGTGGCCGCGCACTGCCGCCAACGGGCTGTCCGCGGGCACGACCGTGCTGGCGACGAGTCGGTGCTGCAGCGCGAGCGCGTGCAGGCGTTGCCACCGAGCGACGGCCGGCTCGGCTTCGCGACGCTCGCTCACGAGCTTTTCCTCGGCCGCCCCCGCCCGCTCGAGTGCGTCGCGGTGGGTGGTGTCCTCGCGACCGCGTGCCGTGAGAAGCTCGTCGCGCCGAAGATTCAAGCCGCGCAGCTCACCGTCTGCGCGAGTCACCTCGTGGGCCGCATCGAGCACGGCGGCTTCGGTCGGTGACGGGATCCCCATCGCGTCGAAACGTGCCGCGGCCGCAGCGTGTTGTTGTTCCGCCGCACGCCGGTGACCGTCCGCATCCTGCCACTGGGCAGTCGTCTCGTCGTAGTGTGAGTCAGCCTCGCGCGCCGTCTGTTCGGCTCGTTGCTGGGCGTCCTCGGCTTCTTGCAGCTGAGCTTCGAGGGCGGGGACCAACGCCTGGTTGTCGGCGAGCCGCACGGGCGCCTGCGACCAACCGAGCGCCTCGGAATTCGTTTGCAGGTATTCGAGCGCATCGACGGCGGCATCGAGCCGCGCGCGGTCGCGCCGCAACTCCTCCACTCGTCGGTCCAACCGAGTGCGCTCGTCGTCCGACAAGGGGCGGTGCTTCAGGACGGCGAGGCCGTCCTCGACGGTGATCGCATGGCGAGCGTTTCGTGCGACCTCGGCCGTGGCCGCAAGCGCAGCGCGATGCTGTGCATCGAGAGCGCTCGCGCGCTCGGCATGGTCCGGCGGGTCGAGGAGAACGGCCTCGGCGAGCAGGGCCCGCAATGCATCGATGCGGGGTCGGAGCGCTCCGCCTGCGTCGGCGTGCCGAGTCGCTGCAGCACGCAGGGCTTCGAGCTGTTCGACGCCCTCGCCGATTCTTCGCCGGAGATCAGCGAGCTCGGGGGCGGGATCGCCGGCCAGCCAGATGGCGTGACCGGCCAGGAGGGCCTCGCCATCGAGCACATGGCGGTCGAGCAGGCGCCGCGTGGCACGGATCTCGTCCAGCTCTCGCGCCTTCGCGTCCGCCTCGGAGCGCAGCTCGGCGGCCCTCGCCTCGCGCGCCCGTCGACCGAGCCGCGGACGATCGGGGATCCGCGACACGCGGAGCGCCACGCTCTCCTGGACGATCACGTCGGATGCGCCGTCGTCCCGATGCGCGGCGGAGGACGCAAGCTCCTCGAGGTTCGCGTCACGCGAGACGAGCAGTACGTCGCCGAGCGTCGCCGATCGTCCATGGACGGCGCGCGCAGCCGAGCTTGGTTCGTCAACCACCAAGGCGTGCACGAGCGAGCCGAGGCGAGCTTCGAGGACTCCGGCCGAGGCCAAGCCCACGTCCTCGAAGCTCGCCGCCACGAGGTCCGCTCCGAGCTGGTCCTTGAGGCGCAGGAGCTCCGGATCGAGGGATCCGCCGGCAGCCATGAGGTCTTGCGCCTCCCGCACGAGTCGCTCCTGGCAATCGGCAATCGTGGCCTCGGTCTTGCGCGTCGTCGCGAGCTCGTCGGCGAGGGCGGCTCGTGCCCGATCGAGGCCGGGGCGATCGACGATCGCGCCGCCGACGTGTTGGCCCAGTCGAGCTGCGCGGGCGTCGTGCTCCCGCCACTCGGGCTCGCGATTGGTGAGCTCGCGCCTTCGTGCCTCGAGCTCGCGCTGCGTTCGCTCGATATTCGCGATCTCGGCGCGAGCGCTGCGTTCGTCGGCATCGTGCTGCGCACGCGTGGCTTCCGCATCGTCGAGCCCAGCCCGAATGGTGGCTGCCGCGGGCTCGTCCCCGATCTCGAGACCCAGGCTCTCGGCCTTCCCGCGCGCACGGGCCTGTCGTTCCGACAGCTTCCGTGCCTCGCCGAGCGCTTCGGCAAGGCTGGACGTGCGCTCCGCGAGGACTCGTTGGTCGCGATGGCGCCGCAGAGCCTCCATGGCGACTCCGTGGGCCGCGTCGGGATCGACGTCGTGCTCGACGATCGCGCGCAATGCCGACATGACCTCCGCGTGTCGACGACGGTGATCGTCCGCATCGGCGAGGCGAATGCTTGCCTCACGGCGTTCGCGGTCGACATGTGCCAGCTCGTCGCGGGTGGCGACGATCCTCCCGTCCAACTCGGCGACGACGACCGGAGTGCCGAGACGATCCTCCGCCTCTCGCAGACGCCGTACTGCTTGGTGGTAGGCGCCGGCGCGCCAGTGCAGATCCTCGATGCCACGCTGGACATCCGCGAGGCCGGAAGCTGCGCGCTTGTAGCTCTCTTGGGCACGGCGGAGCTCATCGCGTCGCAACAGCCGCGACTGCTCCGCGCGAGCGCGAACGTCCGCCCGAGACTGGGCTTGCGCCGCAGCGCTCTCGAGCGCAGTCACGCAGCTGGCGAGCTCGCCCGCCGCCGCGAATGCGGCGCGCACACGACCGTGCCACTCCTTGGCAGACTCGACCGACGCCTCGGCCTCGGTGCGGCGGGTCTCCAACGATCCTAGCTCGGCAGCGATGCGAGCGAGAGCGTCCTGCGCCACCGTTCGAGCCTCGACCGCTGCCGCATGGATGGCCTCGGCCTCGACGACGCGGCGTTCGAGCTCGTCGGCGCGTTCGCGCGTGGCGAGAAATGCCGCCGTGAACATCGTCTGTCCGGATTCGAACACGCCGCCGATCTCCTGTTCGAGTCGTCGCGACTCCTGCACCTCGGTCCGCGTGCGCCGACAGGCGTCGAGGTTCGCCTTCATGCGGTGCAGCGTCTCGGCGAGGCCGCTCTCCTCTTTGAGGAGAAAGGCACGCAGCTCCGAGGTGAGTGCTCGCGAGATGCCGCCCGTCATGCTCGTGCGCAGCATTTCGTTGAGCTTGTTGCGCTCCTCGTCGGTGCCGAGACGAAGGGGCGTCACCCCCTCGTCGAACAGTGCCGCGAAGTAGTCGCGCACCGACGTGAACACCTGCAGTCGACCGCCGAGTCGCGCCGCATTCTCGCGCAGCTCGGGCAGCTCGGGGACGACCTCGTTCTCCCCCTGGGCGAGCAGCAGGAGGTCCTGCAGTCGAACATCGCGGCCGAGCCCCGAGACGATGAACGCGGTGGGCTCCACGGTCGGCTCACCCTTGCGTTCGAGGTGAACACCCGCGACGAGCCGACGACCGTCGGCGAGCACGAAGTCCATGGCAGCGTACGAGGGGCGCCCCGACTCGCCGAGGCGCCCGAAGATCCCCTTGTCGCCGCCCGTGGCCCCGCTCTCGCCGAGATTGGTGAAGCGCAGCCGCGACATGTCCGGCAAGAGCACGACGTACGCGGCGATCATGACCGTGGTCTTGCCGGCACCGTTCGCGCCCTCGAGCGCGGTCACGTGCCGGTGGAACAGGTAGCGCTCGTAGAACACACCCTTCCAGTTCACGAGGACGAGGGCCTCGACGCGCGTGCGGTTCATGGGGCCGCGTCCTCGTCGGTCTGCGCCTCGTCGTCACTCGTCCCCTCTTCGAGCATCGCCTCGCCGCGCGCCACGAGTCGCTCGAGGGCGGCGTCCGGATCCTGCAGGCCGCGCACGGGCTCGGCGAAGCGCATGAGCGCGGGCCGCAGGCGCACGCGCGCATCGTCGATGATGTCGACGAAGCCGAGATCGTCGAGGCGGCGCAGTGCCTCGCCCACCTGCGAGCGCACGGTCTCGGCCGCGATGCGCTCGTCGTACTTGCGCTTGCGCGGGTTGAGCGTGCGCACGAGGACCTCGGTGCGCACGAGCCCCGAGAGGCGCTGCAACAGGACCTCGCGTCCGACCGTGCCGCCGTGCTGCAGGGTCGCGGGATCGAGGTAGAGCAGGGCGAGCGTCTGTCCGACGAGCATCTCGCCGGCCGACAGATGCCGACGGCCCAGGCGGTCGCCGGAGGGGAGCAGGTAGAAGTAGCCGTCGCTCTGCTGGACGAGCTCGCAGCCGAAGCGACGGTAGAAGCCCTCGAGGATCGCTTGGGCATCGACGAGGTAGTCGTAGGCCGTGCCGTCGTCGCGGCCGATGTGCCGCCCCCGCCGAAGCGTGAGGTCGACCTCGGGGAAGTGGTCGTCGGCGATGGCCGCCTCGAGCGTGGAGAACGTGGCGTCGCTCATGGCGGCTCGTCTCTCGGGTGCAGCTGCCAGTCCTCGATCTCGATCGGGTCGACGAGCGGCGCCCAGCTGCGCTCGTGCTCGCACTGCACGGCCGCGACTTTGGTGAGCACGTCGGCGACGCGTCCGGTCGCGACGTATCGCGCACCGTCGGGGAGCTCTGCGAGGACGCGGATCGTGATCTCGGCGAGGGTCCGTGCGCCGTCGGCCACGGCCGTGCGCACGAGCATCTCGAGGTCCGCGAGCGCGTCCTCGGGCTCGACCCACTCCGGGGCGGCCTCTCGATCTTCCCGAGGCCGCGCCACCGCTGGACGTTCGACCCGGGCCTCGAGCGGCCGCAACAGGCGGATCGACGGCGCATGCGCGACGGCGAGGCGAAACGGACGCGAGGCCCATCGCGTGATCTGATCGCGGAGGCGTTGGCTGAGCGCGCGATCCGGATCGAGACGGACGACGTCGCGAAGGTAGCGGTGCACGTACTGGTAGTACTCGGACCAGGCACGCTGCCTCGCGCCGCCCCATGCCGCGATCCGGTCGACGTGCTCGATGACGCGCTGGACCGCGTCCTCGGCATCCGCATGCTCGGCAGCGCCCGCGAGGGTCTGGATGTCCTGCAGGAGCGCGACGAAGTGATGGGTGTCGCGCAGCAGGATCTCGTTGAGCTCCTTCAAGGTGCCCGTGGTGGTGTCGAGCAGCGACTGGCAGCGATCGACGGCACCGAACCAGTCGGCGGACACGAGACTCGCGATTTCGGCTTGCAACTCTTCTTGCTGGGCGTCGAGGCCACGCTGGCGGCGTTCGATGCCGGCGACGAGATCGCCGACCGTGACGCGCAGGGGTCCGATGACGCTGTGACGCCAGGCCTCGTCGTCGTGCGCCTTTCGTGCGGCGGCCAGGATCTCGGCGAGCTGGGCGCGGAGGGTTCCGGTGAGGAGCGTGAGGCTCTCGCGGGTGAGGGCTTCGTCGCTGAGGAAGTACTCGACGACGGCGGCGGCGAGGCGGGTCAGGGCGTACTCGCCGGCCCGCACGATGCCCGCGCCGTCGACTCGGGCGAGCATTCGTTGCTCGCGCAGGCGCTGGATCGCATGGGTGGCGCGCTTGCGCGGGTTCTCGGCGCCGGGCTCCACGACCTCGCAGACCTGCTCGAAGAGATCGACGAGGACGTCTTCGTCGAACGACGCCAACGCGGCTCGGTCGGCGCGAAGGTAGAGCCCCGCGACGAAACAGAGGTCGACGGTCTTCAGGTCGAGGTTGACCTGGTCGCGCGCGAGCGAGGCGATCACGCGGCTGGGGTCAGGGGCGGTCATCGGGGGGGTGGGTCGGCGGAGTGCCCGAGGCGGATAAAGGACACCGTACGGTGCCCTGAAAAGGACAGCCTTCGATCGTGTCCTTTATAGGAGTGGTGGGATTTCACGACCTTACGCGGTCGAGACGCCGACCCAGGGGACCGGCTCATCGCAGCTGTCCTTGAGCTGGGTGCGCCGGCGAGCGCCAAGCGCGAAGGACGTCACCCCTCCTCGCGGACCTCGTCGTGAATCTGTTTGACCAAGAGGCGGAATGCCAGCCGCTGGAACTCGTCGTCGTCCATGTACTTCGCGACGATGGCGGTGTTCTGGTCGTTGCGCTCGACCATCAGGTCCATGATGCGCTTGCGCAGCGAGCTCGAGACGGCGAAGTTCTCGAGATCGTTCGCGAGGGCCTGCTGGATCACGTCGTCGTCGAGCTTCGCCTCCTCCTTTACCTGGTCGAAGAACAGCTGGTCCGACCGCGTGAACGTCGTGCCGAAGCGGTCGTTCAGCGTGTCGACGATCTCCGACAGCGCGGCGCGCTGGTCCCTTGCTGTCACCGTTCCGACCTCGGCAGGTCCGCGCACGGTGCCGCCCTGGCCGGCGAGCAGGCCGATGCTGCCCTCGCTCAGCTTCTCGATCCGGTAGTAGCGGAGCTGGACTTCGTCGTCGAGATGCAGCGCCTCGCCTTCGCCCGGTCGCGGAAGCTTCGTCAGCAAGAACCGCCCGAACGTGTACAGCTTCTCGAGATCGACGTCCGTGAACGGCATGACGTGGCTCATGAAGGCGTAGAGGCGCACGAACGCCCGCAAACGATTGCCGAACTCGAAGCGCTTCGCCTCGTCGAGCGCGTTGAACCGTTCGAGCGCGGGAGACACGTTCAGGTTCATCCTCGCGTGCGTCGTCGCGCTGTACTTCGGGTCGAAGAAGACCTGGGCGAACGCCTCGACCTCCTCCGCCGTGTACACCTGGGCGTCGTCCAGCTTGTACATGAGGTCGTAGAGCTGATGGTGGTCGGCGACCTCCTCCACCATGGTCTGCCCGTAGAAGGGCTGGAACGCGGCCTGGATCTCGTCGGCGCGGTTGACGAAGTCGAGCACGAACGTGTCGGTCTTGCCGGCGTGGATCCGGTTGAGCCGCGACAATGTCTGCACCGCTTGCACGCCGGCCAGCCGCTTGTCGACGTACATCGTGTGCAAGAGCGGCTGGTCGAAGCCGGTCTGGTACTTGTTCGCGACAAGCAGCAGCTGGTAGTCCCCCGAGGCGAACTTCTTGGGCAGCTCCTTCTCGCCGATCGGCTTGCCCGTCTTCACGTCGCGGTTCATCGACGGCTCGGTGTAGTCGGCTTGGTCGTCGGGATCGTGAACGGTGCCGGAGAACGCGACGAGCGCCCGGATGTCGTCGTACTTCTTCTCCGCGAGATACTTGTCGACCGCACGCTTGTACCTGACGGCGTGCAGTCGGCTGCGCGTGACGACCATGGCCTTGGCCTTGCCGCCGATCCGGTGCCGGACCGAGTGCCGGAAGTGCTCCACGATGATCTCGGTCTTCTGGGCGACCTCGAACGGATGCAGGCTCATGTACCGGGCCAGCGCCTTCATCGCGGACTTCTTGTCGAGCTGCGGGTCGTCCTCGACGGCCTTCACGAGCTTGAAGTAGCGTGCGTACGTGGTGTAGTGCGCGAGCACGTCGAGGATGAAGCCCTCCTCGATCGCCTGCCGCATGGAGTAGAGGTGGAACGGCCTCGGCTTGCCGTCGGGCCCGGGCTCGCCGAACACCTCCAGCGTCTTGTGCTTGGGCGTGGCCGTGAACGCGAAGAAGCTGAGGTTCTTCTGCGGTCCTCGGGCCGCCATCACGTCGCGGATCTTGTCCTCGTAGGTCTCCTCCTCGAGCCCCTCTTCTTGCGCCGCCGCGTCCGCGAGGTCCTTGGCGGCGAGGACCTGCTTCATCTTCTCGGCGGCCGTGCCGGACTGGCTGGAATGCGCCTCGTCGACGATGACGGCGTACCGGCGATCGGGGAGCTTGCCGATCCGCTCGGCGACGATCGGATACTTCTGTAGCGTGGAGATGATGATGGGCACGCCCTTCTCGAGCGCAGCGACCAGCTGGTTGGAGTCGTCGTCGATGCGCTGGACGACGCCCTGCTTGTGCTCGAACTGGTAGATCGTGTCCTGCAGCTGCTTGTCGAGGACCTTGCGGTCGGTGACCACGACGACGGACGAGAAGACCTTCTCGTCGTTCTCGTCGTGCAGGCTCTGCAAGCGGTGCGCGAGCCAGGCGATGCTGTTGCTCTTGCCGCTGCCCGCACTGTGCTGCACGAGGTAGTTCCGACCGGGCCCGTGCTCGCGCGCGGATGCCTCGAGCTTCCGGACCACGTCGAGCTGGTGGTAGCGCGGGAAGATCAGCGTCTCCTTCGTGACCTTGCGGCCGTCGGGATCGGTCTCCTCCTCCACGAGCAGGTGCGCGAAGCGACCGAGGATGTCGAGGAAGCTGTCGCGCTGCCAGACCTGCTCCCACAGGTACGCGGTGCGGTAGCCGCTGGGGTGGGGAGGGTTGCCTGCGCCGCCTTCGTGTCCTCGGTTGAAGGGCAGGAAGAACGTGTTGGCCTTCGCGAGCTTCGTCGTCATGTACACCTGCTCGGTGTCGACGGCGAAGTGGACGAGGGCGCGGGTCTTGAAGGCGAGCAGTTTGTGCTTCGGATCGCGGTCCTTGTACTGCCGGATCCCGTGCTGGACGGTCTGCCCGGTGAAGTGGTTCTTCAACTCGACGGTCGCGACGGGCAGGCCGTTGAGGAAGAGGACGGTGTCGATGTCGTCGGGTTTGCCCGCGATGTACTGGACCTGCCGCGTCAATACCAACCGGTTCTGCTGGTACTGCGCAATGATCTCGGGGTTGAGGCCATGGGCCGGCCGGAAGTACGCGACGCGGACGGTCTTGCCGTAGAACTTGAAGCCGTGGCGCAGGACGTGGAGGGTGTCCCGCGACTCGAGGTGCTTGACGAGCGCCTCGAGCATCGCGGACTCGAGGCCCGCCTTGTGGTGCTTGCGAAACTCGGTCCAGAGATCGGGCTGGGTCGCCTCGATGAACCGGAACAGGTGGGAGGGATCGAGTGCGAGCTCCCGGTCGTAGTTCTTCGGGTCGCCCTTGACCCACCCGCCTTTCTCGAGCATGTGGCGCTCGATGGCCGCCTCGAAGTCGATCTCCTTGTGTCCGCCGCTCATGCCACCGCCTCCTGGTGATCTCCGAGCACGAAGCGCGCCCGCTCGTGGCGCAGCATCGCGTAGGGCGTCATGCACTTGATCCGCAGCCCGACGCAGGCGTTGGGGATCTTGATCTTCTTGACGGAGGTGGACGCGACCTCGTGCGTCACGAGCACGTGCTTGTGCGCGAGTGCATGACCGACGAGGTAGTAGTCCGCGACCTGCAGGAACGTGTTGACCGCTGCCGGCTCGTAGCCCTGGCTCGTCGCCCACGCGCTCACCCTCGGGAGCGCGGCGAGCATGGCGGCGTCGGGTGGCAGGAAGAAACCCGGTCCGCGCGCACTTGCCCACTCGGCGAGCTCGTCGTCGCCGGCCTCGATCTCGTCACCGACCTGCTCGATGCTGAAGACCTTGCCTTCGTCGTTCTGCAGGATGAGCCACTCCCAGAACGCGGGGCAGAAGTCGAGACCGTAGTGGAGGTTCTTCGCCTGGATAAAGACGTTGGCGTCGAGCAAGTACGCCATCAAACGATCCCGAGGCTGTGGCCGAGTTCGCGGAAGGTCTCGAGCTTCGAGAAGCCGAGCAATCGAAACGCATCGCGGTGCAGCGTCTGCCCTTCGAGCGTGCTGACGACGATGGCCCGGGCGAACCGCTTGCTCACGCGCACGGGCAGGGTGTTGTAGAAGTTGCCGCCACCGGAGCCGCCCTTGCCGAGCTCGAGCAGGCGTTGGAGCTCGGCGCGGTAGTGCTTCCAGAAGGCGGACTTCGACAGACCACCGGCGTCGTGCATCCGCCGCAGGATGACGAGCGTGCTGACCTTGAAACGCCGGGCTAAGCGAGTGAGCTCGTCGTGCAGGTCGGCCTTCGGCCGGTACTCTTCGCGAAACGTGGCGATGGGGACGAGCAGCTCGGCCGCGACCTCGTTGCACCACCGCTCGACTTCGTGGGTGGGCACGGTGCCCGGAGCGGCGTCGGACAACGCGGTGGCGCCCGCCCAGATGTGCGCGAGCTCGTGCGCGAGCGTGAACATCTGCGCCGACTTCGTGTCGGCACCGTTGATGAAGACGACAGGCGCCACGGAATCGGCTAGTGCGAACCCTCGGAACTCCTCCGGGTCGAGCTTCCGTCGGGTGTTGCTCCCAACGATGCCGCTGACCATGACGAGCACCCCAAGGTCGTCGGCCTGCTCGATGAATCGGCGCAGCGCGCTCTCCCACGTGCCCATCTGCTTGCGTGCATCGAGATCGAAGCCGAGCGCGGCGCGGATGCTGTCGGCGGTCGTGACGACGTCGTCGCCGATGGATGCTGTGCCGACGGACCTGCGTGCGCCCTCGCCCGTGAGGCGCGCGAACTCCTGGTACCACTCCTGGCGTTGCTGGCAGGTGTAGATGGTGTCGAGCAGGTCGGGGCTGGGGCGGCGGACGGGGGTGCTACCCATCGTGCGCATGTCGGGGATCGGCAGCTGCTCTCGGGGAGGATCCGGGAGGAATAGGTAGCCGAGCGGCGTGTGCGTCGTCTTCGCGAACCTCTCGAGCTGCTTCAACGTCGGCTGGCTCTCCGCGCGGAGCCACTCAGGGAGCTTCGGAAAGTTCTCTGCCAGGTCTGCGGGTTCGACACCGGCGCGGTCGCATGCCCACCGAAGCAGCTCCGGCTTGACGTCGACGCGCATCATCACGCCACGGCCTCCGAGGCGACAGCGATGTCCATCTTGCCTGTCACAGCAGCGGTGATGAGTACCTCACGATACTCCAGCAGCTTGGCAATGTGCTCGTCGAGAATCGCTTGAAACCTCGGGACCCAAGCCGATTCAGCAGCGACATGCGAGATGATGGCACGCTGCTCATCAAGAGGAGGCGTGGGCACCACACTCATTTTCAAGCGGTCGGCCCGGATGCCGTCCGCGGTCGACCCAGAAGCTCGGGACAAGATCTCGTCCTTGCCGGAGTCAGCCAAGAAGTGCAGTCGAAGGAACTCAGGTTCCATCCGCCGGCGATCAACCTTGAACAAGATGATGCGCTGCGCGCACGCGATGTTGGCATCCTTGACCAACCCGACCTCACCGAGTGGTGCTTCGGAGGTGAACAGCAGGTCTCCCACTTCGGGGGCACCTCTCTCGATGAGCGTTCTATGAGTTTCGGGCGAGACCCATTCAGGGCAACGTGCGTGATCGATGATCCCTTCTCGCACTGCGCCCGCGGTGATGAGGGGGATGCCGTCATCAGTCTTTTCCGGGGTGCGGCCGCGGTAGTCGACGAATCCGCTGACGACTCTGCGCAGCTGGTGAAGGTGCCAGTGCCGGGGGATCTTGGGCATCGAGGGGATGCCGGTCTCCTTCAGCGGCGCGCAGCGGTCTAGTCCTCTGCTCAGACACTGCGTAATGAGAGCTCGGCGCTTCTCCTTCAGGAGCTCGGTGAGTTGGCGCTTCTTGGCGATGAGGTCATCGATTGCGCCCGTCTTTGCGTCGAGGAAGTCGGTTACGGCTAGCTGCGAGGCGCGCTCGGGAACGGGAACGCACACTTGACCGATGAACTGCCAGTCTGCGCGAGGCATCTTGGTGCCGAAGGTCGAGGCATCGACGGCCCGGATGAGCGGCGCGGCGAGCAACGCGTACTGGAGAAAGCGCGGATCCCACGCCGAGCTCCGAAGCACAAGCAGCTCCGAGGTACAGCGACCGGCAGACCGTGCGAGGACGACTTTCGCGAGATACGGCCGGAGCTTCCCAAAGAGAACATCACCCGCTTCGAACAGCGATGCGACGCTATCCCTCGGCTGGTCGCTCTCGCCGGAAACTAATCGACCAGTCCATGGCTCGATGTTTTCGAGACCCAGGTAGGGCATGTCCGCATTCATCGTCCGCTTGTTCACTAGTGAACAACCACGCTTCAGTCGAATGACCGGCATCGCGTCGCGGAGCGGTCCCCAAGGATGATGCAGCCGATCTTTCATCGCAGCACCACCTCGAGCATCCCCTGAATCTCCTGCTCCAGCGCCCTGATCTCCTTCTCGATCACCTCCAGCGGGCGCATCGGGGTGAACTCGTAGAAGTGTCGCGTGAACGGGATCTCGTAGCCGATCTTCGTCTTGTCCTCGTCGAGCCACGCATCGGAGAGGTGCGGGCGCACTTCACGTTCGAAGTACGCGTGGACATCCTCCTTCAGCGGGACGTCCTCCTGGTCGCGCAGGTCGGCGTCGGGCTCGGGGTTGCCCTTGCTGTCCCGGCAGATCTCGGCCTCTTCGTCGCGTTCCGACAGCGCCGACAAGACTGCCTTCATCACCGGCTTCGCGACGGCCACATCGCCTTCGGCGAACGCGGCCTCCAACACTTGCACGAAGGCGTCTCCGCTCTTCCACAGCTTCGTCGGATCCAGCGTCCGAAGCGCGCCGAGCACGCGCTGCTGCAGTTCGCGCCCGGCCTCGATCTCCGCTTGTGCCTGCGCCCCCTTCTTCTTCGACTCGGCCAGCGCGACGAAGCCCTTCTCCTCGCGAAGTCGCTCGATCCGCTCGGGCAAGGCCTGGAAGTTCAGTCGGAGCGGACGTTCCACCGTCACGCGGCGGTAGCCGAAATCCTCGTTGTCGAAGATTTTGCTCAGCGGCCCCTCTTCGAAGTCGCCGTAGATCCGCGCGACCTCGTCGATGTGCGCATCGGTCATCTCGTTGCGCTTGTTGCCGAGACTCTTCTTCATCTTCTGGCACAAGCCCACCGCGTTAATGAGCTGCACCTTGCCCCGTCGGTGCTTCTCCTTCTTGTTCGTCACCAACCAGATGTACGTGTTGATCCCAGTGTTAAAGAACATCTGGTCGGGCAGCCCCACGATCGCCTCGAGCCAGTCGTTCTCGATGATCCAGCGGCGGATGTTGCTCTCGCCGGACTCCGCGGCGCCCGTGAACAAAGGCGAGCCGTTGAACACGATCCCGATGCGCGTCCCCTCGGGCTTCATCTTCGCGATCATGTGCTGCAGGAACAGCATCGCGCCGTCGTTGATCCGCGGCAGGCCGGCGCCGAACCGTCCGTCCATCCCCAGCGACGCGTGCTCGTCTTCGATCTTCGCCTGGACCTTCTTCCAGTCCACGCCGAACGGCGGGTTCGACAGCATGTAGTCGAAGCGCTTGCCCGCGTGTCCGTCCTCGGAGAACGAGTTGCCGCGCACGATGTTGTCGGGCTCCTGCCCCTTGATCATCATGTCGGACTTGCAGATCGCAAAAGAGCGGTCGTTCAGCTCCTGGCCGAAGACCTCTAGCTTCGCCTGCGGGTTGAGGGCACGAAGGTGCTCCTCGGCGACCGAGAGCATGCCGCCCGTGCCCGCCGCCGGGTCGTAGAGCGTGCGCACCGTACCCGGCTTGGTGAGGCCGTCCTCGTCGCCCGTGAAGAGCAGGTTCACCATCAGCCGGATGACCTCGCGAGGCGTGAAGAAGTCGCCGGCCTCCTCGTTGGCCGCCTCCGCGAAACGCCGGATCAGCTCCTCGAAGATCGACCCCATCATGGTGTTGGGCACGGCGTCGGGGTGGAGGTCCACGTGCGCGAAGCGATCGACGACCTGGTAGAGCAGGTTCGCCTCGTCGAGCTTGGCGATCTGCTCGCTGAACTTGTAGCGCTGGATGAAGACCTCGCGGATGCTCTCCGGGAAGCCCTTGATGAACGTCGTCAGGTTGTGCGCGATGTTGTTCGGGTCGTTCAACAACACCGGCATCGTGAACTTCGAGATGTTGTAGAAGGGCACCCCGGTGATCCGGGTCAAGAACGAGTCGATGTTCTTGACCGGCCCGCCCTTGCGCTTCTGGTACTCGGCCTGCACCTTCGCCCGGGTGCCGTCGAGCACGCAGTCCAGGCGTCGCAACAGCGTAAACGGCAGGACGACCATGCCGTACTCCGAGCGGCGGTACTCGCCCCGCAGCAGTTCGAAGACGTCCCAGATGAAGCTCGCGACCTCGCTGAAGTTCTTGAAGCGCCTACCGTTGCCGGCCACCGCGCCTGCCGGAGCACCGTCCTTGGGCTGAACCGCCGATCGTGGGGTGGAGCGCGAGGGCGGCTCGGGGGTCGGCTTGGGGGCGGAGCGCGAGGTGCGGGGCATGCGGGCGAGGCATGATCGAACGCCCGGCGAACCCCGGTCAACCCGGGAGCTGCGGCGAGGCGTTCTCGCGTTCCTCCGTGCCGTGTCGACCCGCGTGCCGGTCGTGATCCCGGTGCCACCGCGCTGGCACGTCCTCGCGGCTGAGCCGCTCGCTCCGACACGAAGGCGTTCACGTGTCGGCGAGACCGGTCGCATCCAAGAACATTCTCATCGCGGCGGACAACGGGAGTACGTCCGCGCTGAGCAGGACCGCACGCTTGCCGTCGCGGCGCAAGTGGGACCAGGCCTTCTGCGTCGCGAGCTCGAGCCCGACGCCCGCGAGCGCGCTTGCCAACGCCGCGCGTTGCTCATCGGCGAACGGTCGTAGGTCGGTCCATAGCTGCCATTGTCGTAAGACGCCGAGCACGATGTGCTCGCCACCGTCGTGGGAGACGTAGAAGTTGAAGGCGGATTGACCCGTGCCGGTCGACGCCCACAACTCCGGGCAGTTCTCCCTCAAGCTCGTGCAGAGCTCATCGACGGGATCATGCTCGGCGATCACCGGACCGTCGGTACGCGCACGAAGGAGTGCCTCCAGGCTGCACTGTGCATCTCGCAGCTGGAAGCGATCTCCATCGTACAACACCTCGTAGACTTCGCTGAAACCGATCGCTCGCACGGCAAAGTAGCGGGGCCGCTCTCGCAGGATGTAGCCCACCTTCTTCGCGGCATCGTCGTTGCGCTTGATCGCCGTCGGAGGTCCGGACGCGCCCTTCGCCCCGACTCCGTCCACGAGTCGACGCGCGTCGGCGCGGTCGACCTTGATCTCGAGATACGCCAGAACGCCGCCCGCATCCTTGACGACGATGTCCATGAGCCGGTACTCGAGCAGCAATCCGAGGCCTCGACGCTCGCACGACGCGTGCAGGCGAGCGTACTCCGCGAGCTGCACGAACATCTCCCAACACGGCGTAGAGAGCTTGGTCGGGTTCCGCGTCACCGTGAGCACGTACTGGGGGTTCTTCCCCGGTTCCGGAGGCCCGACGTAGTAGCCCTTCGTGGTCGCGAGCGAGCCGTGGAGGAACCCGGACCCGATCGCGAAGCGGATCTCCTCCGGAATGCGCTGGCCAAGGACGTCCATCACCATGTCGGGCGTCGACGCCGTTCCGTGCTGCCGCGCGTGCGCTCGGACCCACCTCCCGAGCTCGGCCTCGAAGCGATCGAGAGCACTCTTCTGCATGTCAGCGATCATGCGATCGCGACAGCCGGGGCGCGTGTCCCGAATACGAACCTGATCGGACAGCCACTGCGCGCGGCTACGGTCGCGTCTCGCGCGGGGGCATGAGCGTCACTCGAAGTCCAAGTGCCCCCCGCAGTGCCCGATCACGATCCTGCGCTCCTCCGGCATCCACTCGAAGTGGCAGCGCCACGTCTCCGTCAAGCTGTCCTTCACCCCGATCTTCAAGTGCCGCCACATCGTCGTCGGCGCACCGTCGACGACGAACGTCCGCCGCTCCCGCCCCACGCGGTTGCCTTCCACCGTCTGGCTCTCGCGCGCCGCATACTGCTCGGGCGTGAACACGTGCCGCGCCCGATCGTCGCCGCCACCCTCCGCCATCGCCGTCCACCAGTCCGTCGCCAGCTTCCAGAGCAGCTCCCAGGCCTTGCCGCGGCGCTTGAACGTCGCCGATCGACGCGCCGCCGCGAAGGCCGTCGGCAGCACGCGCACGCGGTCGGCGACGAGCAGTTCGAGCACCACGAGCGCTTGTTCGAGCGTCGGCTCGCGATCACAGAACGCGGCCCGCAGCGCGGCGCGATTGCGGTCGGCGCCGACGTCCACGCCTCGCTGAGCGCGGGCGAGCTCCGCTCGCAGCGCATCCCGTTCCTGCTCGAGCTCGGCGATGAGCGCCGTGTGCCGCTTGCGGTCCTCTTCGAGCGCGTCGATCTGCCCCACGTAGTCGTCGCACTCGCTCCGGCTCTCGACCAAGCTCGCGTGCAGCGACTGCGTCTGCTGCCGCTCGGCCTCGAGTGCCTGGTGCAGTCGCGCCACGTCCGGGCTCTCGGCCGCCGCCGGCTTGCGGATGACGACCTGCACGACCTGGTGTCGTGCAGTCTCCTCGCGCATCGCCTCGTGCTGGGCGAGAACGGCCCGCGCTCGCTCTGCCGATCGTTGGCGATCGAAGGTCTCGATCAAGCGGAAGAACCCCGGCGGCAAGGTGGCGCGGACGATCTGCTGCGCGACCTCGGCGGCGCAGTCTCGGGCTGCGGCGCGGCGATCACCGTCATGTCGCTCGACGTGCCCCCACACGCGCGACGGATGCCAAACGTAGTGCACAGCATCGGCATCGCTCGCGCCGATCGGCCCGCGATACAGTCGCACCGCGCCGTCGAAGCACCGGCCCAGCGCTCGGTCGTCGCGCGCCGCTGCGAACGCGTCGCCCCATGCGTAGCTCGCGTCGTCGTCGAGCTCGACGACGCTGGCGACGGTGGCGAGACACGACGCGAACGCCTCGACGTCGACGAGCGGTCGGTCGGTCGCGCTCTCGCTGGACACGACGACGATGGGCAGCGTGCGGTTGCGGTCGAGCACGATGTGCCGCACGAACGCCTCGGCTTCGTCGCCGCGAACGTGCGTGACGCCGGACTGCGCGAGCTCGCGCGGCGCGACCGCGTGGCGGTAGCGCTCGACGAGCTTGCGCAACACCTGGGGCGGCGCCGCGATCAGCCGCGGTGTGGACGCGTCGGACCACGTCTGGCCGACTGCATGCTCGATGTGCACGCCGCCCGGGAACGCCTCCAGGCGCGCGGCGGTGTGCCACCTGCGTTCCGCGCTCGACTCGTCGCGGTGCTCGAACACCAGCCGCAGCTCCCCGTCACGCCCGCGCACGCGCACGAGCAACTCGTTGTCACCGTGGAAGTCGCCGCCGTCCGCGAGCGTCGCGGCGTCCCAGCTCGGGCGCAGGCCCGCCTGCATCCGGCGCTGCCGCGCGCTGCGATAGCCGTTCGTCCCGAGGATCCAGTCGAGGTACTCGCACCGCGTCACGTCGAACGCGTCGCCGACGATCGTCATGTGAGCGTAGTGAGTCGCGAACATCGTCGGGCGATGATCGCACGCTCGCGGCCCGACGGGAGGACGCTCGCGATGCTCCCGTCGCTGCGACGGGCGACCCGTGTCCGCGTCAGACCGCCGCGTAGCGCGTCGCGCGAGCCTTGCCGGTACGCTTGATCTTCCTCGACGCGAGCAACCGCTTGGTCGCGGTCCGGAACTGCAACCCGGTCCCACCCACCTTGGCGATGACGGCCTCGGCGGCGACGGGCCCACCGGCCGACGCGATCGCAGCGAGCACCTTCGTGTCGTAGACCTCGCGCCCGCCCGCGGTTCGGGTGCTCGCCTTCCCCCTCGCGCCGCCACTGCGCGATGGGGACGATCGACGATCGCTCGCTGCCGGCCCGCGTGCCGGCATCGACCCGGCCCCGAGCTCGCCCAGGGTCACGTCTCGCACGAGCGGCCCCGCGACGGGGTCCGCCAAGAGGGCGCCGATCGTCGTGTCCGGGCCCTGGCTGCGGATGTAGTGGAGAAGGAGCGGGCGCAGGTCCGGCGTGGCGTTGGATCGCGAGCCTCGGGGCATGGCCGGGATTTTCCGCCGATCCCCCATGGGTCGGTCAAGTTCCCCGACGAAGTCCGGGTCGTGGCCCGCGGCTCGCTCATCATCGCCAGGCGGTGGGGTAGTTCATCAACCAGCACAGGTTCGGGGGTGATCCGGTCACGCACGTTCGCGTGCTCGGATCGCACGTGAAGAACATGTCTCCGGAACCGTTGCCGCAGGGCTTGAAGTCGAGCGGATCGCACTCGGCTTCCAGGGCAACGATTGGCGCACAGGTTCCGATCTCGCCCGCGTAGGAGCCTTCGCAGTAGAGGGGCCCCGCGTCCGTGTGATTGTCGCAACCGAATGGCTCGCACGGACCTCCGAGCGCTTCGATGTCATGGCAGACGCCGTCACTTCCGCAGTAGACGTCGAGGCTCCCGCAGGACAGTGATGAATCGGACCAGCAGGACTCGCCGGCCTCCTTGCGCGGCGTGGGCGTGGGATCATCGATCGAGCGACACACTCCCATCAAGCAGGTCAGCCCCTCGTCGCATTCCTCCGCCCAGAGGAGCGGAAGCTCGCTGTGATCCGAGCAGCTCTCGCCTTGCTTGCGACTTCCTCGCAAGCTGGCGCAGGTGAAGTCCAGGGTCGTGTGTTCGTCGAGGCACGGATCTTCGGCGAGTGTATCGATGTAGTCGTCAACGCAGTCGCTGTGAACCCGCATGTCGCGATCGATCGCGTCCTCGAACCTGCTGACGTAGCGATCTTCGCATTCGTCCGTTGAGTCGTAGTTCGACGCGCAGGCGCACGTGTTCGCGGCCTCGCAGATCGCCGCGGCGACCCTGGGAGCATCATCGCTCGGCTCGCGCGGCTCGTCCGGACCGCAGGCGAGACATGGGAGGAGGAGGATGAGGACGCGTCTCATTGCAGAACGTAGGAGAAGGTCACGTTGTTCGCCCCCCTCTTCACGAGGAGCGTATAGCTCGTCGTTCCGCTCAAGTAGAGGCTGCCGAAGGCCGTGATTGCCTGCGTCCATGTGTGGAGAGTGTAGCCGTTCACGGCGAGGGGACGATCGCCGTTTCGCAGTCCCAGCTCGTAGAGGAACTCGCCGGAGCTGGCGTTCGTGACGGTGAAACCGGCGCCAACGTTGCCGGCGAGATAGGCATCGTCGCAAGTCCACAGCGGCGCGGGGTTGCCGACGAGGCCGGCGAGCCAGGTCGCTCCGACGTAGCGGACGCCGCCCGTGAGTGTGATGTGACTCTGTGGCGACCACGAGCCGCACGAGCCCGAGTTCGGGTTCGTCACGCACGCGATCTTCGTGTGCGCGCCATCGAACTCACCAGAGCTGTACGGCCGGCACACGTCCTCGTCGCACCAGCGCTCCGCGTCGGCGTCTTCGATGCACTCCGAGTCGAGGTTGCAAATAGCATCCTCGGGCGGGTTCGCTGGGTCACAGAAGACGCCATCCAAGTTCAGATCGCACTGGCAGATGTACTCGGAGAAGTCGGGGTCCTCGCACTCCGTGTCGCAAACCACGTGGCTGCTGTCGGCGTCGCCGCTGTCGATGCCGCATCCACCGATGAACGCGGACAAGAAGGTGATCATCAACGCCTTGGTACTCATGGCTCGATCCTCCTGGAGATCCAGCGAGCATCAGAGCATCGCCGTCAGGGCTGATCAACTTGGCCGAAGGATCACGGCGCGCGTCGACACCGCGTAACGCTGTCTGTGAATCTCGACGCCGACTGACCGCGAGGCGATCGGCAGATCTCGCCGCGCTCACGACCGGCCGCAGCGACGGGCCTCAGCGGGGTCACCACACTGGGTTCAGCCACGGCGACATCCCGACGCGAGCCTGCGCCAACCACCGAGGGAGCGCGAGGGCTCGCGCTCCTGGCAACGCAGCGACTCGCGGAGAGGCTTCGACTGCTTCCACGCCACGGGGACCGAGTACGTTCCTCCGTGCAACAGCTCGGCGCCCATGCGCCCCTCACTCTGGCACCGAGACACGCACGGGACGTGCGCGGCACGTCGAGACGCCGACACCGAGCCGACCGCGTGCGTTGTTGCCCCAACAGAACACGCGGCCGCTCTTCAGCCGTGCGCAGCTCGTGCCGCCACCCGCGAACAGCTCCGTCGCGGCTCCGGGAAGCTCGACGGGTGCCGAAGTGCCGCGCTCGTCGTCGCCGGGCCGATCGTCGCCGCTGAAGTATCCGTCCATGTCCCAGCAACGCACGCGTCCGAGCTCGTCGATGGCGCAGCCGTGATCATCTCCGACGGCCATCGCCTGGGCGCGCTCGATGCCTGGGATGCGTTCGCGAGGGTGCTCGATCTTGCTGCAGCCGATGTTGCGATCGACGTCGAGCTGGCAGATCCGGTCGCGGCCACCCGCGATGGACTTTGCCTTGCTCGCAGATGTACGGCGCGGCGCCTCCGCTCCACGCCAACAGAACGTCTCGCCATCCGTCGTCAGCGCGCACGCGGCACGATGACCATCCACTTCGACGAGCGCCTTCGCGGCGGGCAGCGATGCGAGCGGGACGAACCGCAGCGCAGCGTCGTTCTCCTCACTGATCGCGCGTGCGCGAGGACTCGAGTACTCCCGCTCGCCGAGCTCGACGCACTCAACTCCACCCGCCCGGGTGAGCAGGCAGAGGAAGCCGTGACCGAGCATGAGCTGCGTGGCACGGTCGAGCGTGCCGCTCGGCAGCCGGTAGCCGATCTCCTTGCTGCGGTCGTTCTCGAGGCAGACCAAGAACTCCTCGTGCTCGACCCGACGTTGCGAGCGCGTCTCCTTCGTCCGTCGCGCCGCGCCGGCCTTTCGCTTGCGGCCGGCCGTGTCGGTGGCTCGATCCCACACCGCCTTCTCACGGCGCGACGCGATGCACACGCCATGTCCCGACGCGAGCAGATGCGCGTGTTCCCAGTGCTCGTCCGACGACTCGTGCCAGTGCTGGGCGCGCACGGTCTCGAACTTGCCGGTGGGACAAGTGGCTCCGCCGTCGGTGCACGCGACGGTGTTGTTCGAGAGCACACACGTGTTCCCGTGGCCGAGTGCGATCTCCGTGAAGTCTCCGATCGGAAGCTCGGTCGGCGGCAGCTCGATCGCCGATCGACCTGACGCCTCCCCGCCTGCGTCGTTGCCCCAACAGTCGATCTCGCCCGCGACGGAGAGCGAGCACGCGTGGGTGGCCCCGACCGTGAGCTGCGCGCTCTTCGGAAGCTCGATCCTCGTCGCGAGCGCGTGCGCCCCGGCGACGACGTCGTCGGCCGGGTCGAACCGGCCGCCCCGCGTCGCGCAGAAGACCGCGCCTCCGGTGGATCGTCCGCACACTCCGTTCTCCGACATCCCGATCTCGGCGATCTCGCCGAACGCCACCGCGTCGATCTTGCGAGCGTCGGTACAAAGGATGGAACGTCCATCGACGGCACAACCGTCCTCGCCCGCGAGCGCGAACGGCCCGGCCGGCGGCGACTCGACCGGCACCGGGCCGGTGGGGCTCCAGCACTGCAGCTTGCGTTCGTCGCGGTGGACCACGCAACCCATCGCGTGGCCGAGCCGCAACGCGACACCCGGTCCGACGGCCTCGACGCGCTTCGCCGCGCTCGTCCGATTCTCCTTCTGGTATCCCGGTGGGTCCTCCCAGCACGCGACCGTCCCCTCGCGGCTGGTCGCGCATCCAGAGCCGTCGTCGGCGACGGCAATCTCGTCTGGGTTGTCGACGCCGGTGACGGTGTACAACCCGGACCCGAGCCAGCCGCACACGATCCCGTCGTCTCGAGTAATCGCACAGCCGTCCGCTCCGACGGCGATGCTGCGCGCAGCAGGCACGGCCGTCATCAGCGTCGGTGGATGCGGCGGATGATCGACGTAGAGGTCGAGCTTCCCCCAGCACCAGACCCCGCCGTCGTCGAGCAACGCACACGTCGCGCGATCACCTGCCGCGACCTGGATCGGTTTGGGCTTGGCTCGATCGCCGCCTACGGACGAGCTGCTCGGCAGCGTCGAGTCCGCCTCGGCGGAAGCCCTTCCTCTGGCGCCGCTGCAGCCTCCGAGCGCGATCGCGAACAGGCTCGCGACCGTCCACCATGCGGCGCGTGCTTTCGTGGTGCGTAGCATCGTAGACCCCGTCCTCATCTCAGGGGCTCCGCCATGAAGCTGTTTCGGCGGAAGGATGGCAAAGCCGGTTCTCGATCGCGTAGCAGAGCACGAGCGCGCCGAGCAAGCTCCCGTGCGCCATCGGTAGCCACGGTCGGCTCCGCGCGACGTCGTCGAGAAGCGGATGCAAGCTGGATGCGATCGCGAGAGCAGCCGCGAGCGGCGCGAGGGCCCACAGCGCCCAGGTTCGGTTCGGGATCCGCATGACGACGAGCGCGACCACGAATGCGCTGACCGACAACAGCGGCACGAAAATCCACAACGTGGCGCCGACCACCAGCGCGCTCACGACCTCGACCTGCGTGCGCATGGGCAAGCTTTGACCACGGCGTTCGTGGACGAGGATCGGTAGCAATAGACCGAGGCCGAACAGGAGCGCGAGCGGCCACAAGAGCGCCGCGTAGGACAGGTACTCCCGCGCGCCGATCCACACCAGCGGTGAAACGGCCAGCAGCATGATGGCGAAGGCGCGGGTCATGGGCGGCGCTCCCAGAAGGTCTGAATGGTACGCTCGACCGTGAAGACAGTCAGCGGTACGGCCGTGGCGCCGTAGAGCAGCATGTACGCGACCCCCATCGTGTGGATGTCGCCGAGTGACGCGTCGAAGAGGTGCGCGACGAAGCACACGAGCAGCACGACCACACCAGCACTGAGGAGGGGCCGCACGTCTCGAGGCGCGACGCGCCATCCCGCCGCGATCGCGACGGCGAGGAGCAGTCCGAAGACTTCCTGGTCGTACACCTTGATCTCGGCGAAGGGATGGGTGAGCGCGGCAGTGATCCAGAGCATCATCGACAGTCGCCGATGCGTCGGATCAGGCCGGCTGCGAAACAGCTTGGCGCTGGCCTGGGCCACGGCTTCTGCGCATGCAGCCGCGGCCGCGCACGCCAGGTAGTTGAGGCCGAACGGCCAGACCATCAAGAGCCCGATGGCTCCCATTACCACGTGAAGAGGCCAGACGGCGCGCAGCGTGATGCGGGTCCACCTCATGTCGGACGCGTCGTTGGTCCCCACGGCCATCACTTCATGCACTCCGGCAGGTTGAAGCGGAGCCGCTCGACGGGCCCATCGTTCTCCCACTTGTAACGCACGCGCCAGTAGAACTCGGTCCACGGGTCGCGGAACTTCTTCACGTAGGGGTTCGGCCCTCCCGCGATCTCGATGCCGAGGAACATTGCCTGCCGTGCCGCTGCGCTCAGCGCTGCCGGCCACTCGTCGATCGCGTATGCGGCACCGTGATGGCAGAAGACCTGCGGTTCGCCAGCCTTGCACGACTGCGCGACGGCGCGGTAGCTGCACGAGCTGTTCGACGGGAAGGAAACGAACACGCTCTGGTTGGCCGGGACCGTCGGCGCGCCGTTTTCCGACAGCGGTCCATCGGGGCCCCATCCTCGTAGCATCGGCGCGTCGAGGAAATCTCCCCAGCGCACGTGAAAATGAAGGCAGTCGTGCACGCAACTATTCAGCATGACGATGTCTTCGGTGGTTCGATCGGCGCCTTCGATGTTCGCGGTCATGCGCGCGGCCATGTGCACGTTGTCGAACTGGCCCTGCCGTGCGCACTTGCGGATGTCGCGGTCGTTACGGATGTGGAGCGTCTTGCGAGTCACGACTTGCTCGCGCCAGCGGTTGGATTTGAAGCGCGAATCGGTGAACGTGAGCTCGTCGTCCTTCTGCAGTGGATGGTCGTTCGACCGGTCGGCGCGCAGGTTCTCGCGTCTGGGATTCGTCGAGTAGTAGTCGTATAGATTGTCGGCAAACGGCAGCGGCTTGCCGACGGTGTCGACGTCGAGCCCGTGAGGATCGTTCGTGTCGGTGACGAGCAGAAGCCCGAGGTCCGGCTTCATGCCATGTGCATCTCCGCACTCCATGCCGGTCGAGGGGCGCTTCAGGTTGATGCGGACCTCGGCACGCGCAAGATCCTCGTTCGACCACAGGAACAGGTGCGGGTGCACGCGCGCGAAGCCCACGAGGTCACCGGGCACGAAGTCCGTGCGCTCCTTGCACAGCACGAGCTCGACCGCCGCGAGATAGCGCGACGGACCCACGCAGACGAACCGAGAGCCCGGGTCGCCGGCGGTGAACTTGAGCAGGTCCATCCAGCTCTCGGGCGCGAACGATGGGATCAGTGCCTGTCCGAAGTCCTGCGCCTCCTCCATCGTTAGCGGCGACGGGCGCGGTCCTTCGAGCTTCCATCCGAAGAGCGCCAGCATCGAGCTGTCGGTCTCGGCCTCGAGTTTCCACAGCGGATCGACACCAGTGCATCGTCCGTTCGGCAACCACCAGGCCTCCATGAGGAACTCGGGCGCGAGTATCAGGTCGACGACCTCGCCGGTCAGCCGCTCGATCTGCAGCTGTCTGAACTCGATCTTGCGAAGGACCGAGGCGGGCATGGAGTAGTCCATGCCCATGCCGCGCGTGTTGCACGTGATGCCCCGAAATGTCGCCGGGTGAGCTGGGTCCCACTGGAAGCGCCAGATCTCGTTGTGGAGCGCCGCCTCCACGCGCGCGCTCGGCTTGTGGATCACACTGTCGTCCTCGTTGATCTCCGCGAACGTGCGGAATACGGGCTTCGGCGACCAGAAGGTCCGGCTCTTCGAGAGCGGCTCAGGCTCGTTGTGCTTGCCTTGGGCGGCCGTGAACAACATCGTCTGCGCGAGCAGATCATGAAGCGCAGGCATCGCTCAACTCCGGCGTCGCGCGCTTGCTTGTCAGTGGTAACATCGCGTTGCTTCCTTTGTCGTCGTGGTTGCAGGGCAAGAGATCTCGATCGGGTCCACGCCGATCACGGGTCCTGCCGTCCGGCGGCGACCAGAGTGCCGCGGCCCTGGGAATCGACTGCAGCGATGACCTCGATCTCATCGCCGCGGCATGTCATGAACCGGACGTGTCCGTCGGCCGCCGCCGTGTGCTCGTGCGTGCCGAGGCCTCCGCAGCGTATCCAGGCACGCCCGCGGGCGATGGGCTCGCGCGTCGGCGTATCGACGGCGATGTCGACGAGGACTTCACCCGGGACGATGATGCTGCGGCGTGAGTACGTGCCGTCGTAGAGCTCGTCGCCCCCGGCATCGACCGCTGTCTGCGGCGCGTCGCTCGAGCCGAAGATGCACAGCCCACAGCGACGGTGTGCGAGGTCCGGCCCGCTCGCGAGATCGTCGAGCTCCGAGTCCGACTGGGGGTGACGTTCGCCGAGCGCGACCACGGGCGCATCGGTCCATGTGATCGCGGAGCGGACGGATGCCAGGCCGGCGAGGTCTGTAAAGAGGATCGCGGCCAGATCTAGGTCATACAGATCCGCGATCGCACGCCAGTCGGCGGCGCTCGGCGGACCGTCCGCAGCGAGCCCCGCGTGCAATCGGATGGCGGCTCGCGCTGCGTCGAGCGCTTCGTCGTCCTCGATCCCGACGGGTCCCCGCCCGAGGATCCGGTTGCACGCCACCATCGCGCACGCGAAGTCGAGGTCCGTCGCGATCGCGAACGCGTCCTCCGCCCACTCGTCGAGACGGCCCGACGCGAAGAGCTGCACACTCGTCGCTCTCGCGAGCGACAACGCTTCGTTGTCGGCGTCGAGCCCGAGCGGATCGGCGTGGCCGGTCACGCACATCGTTCGTCCCCGGCCCATCCACAACGCGAGGCGCAACGCCGCGCGCGTCGTCGCGACAGTCCCGTCCGCGCGTTGGCGCATGCCGCCCCAGCGCATCACCTTGGCACCTTGCGCGTAGCCGTCGATCAACACCTCGGTAAACGCGGGTCGCCGCACCGCGACCGTCCGCGGCTCAGCGCCGACGGGACGGGCCGTGATGCCGAACGCCTCGGTTCGCGCCCGCTCCACGAGGACGTCACGCCGCACCTCCACGGGAGAGGCGGGCCGTGGCGGCAACGCGAGGGGCAACTCGACGAAGCGGACATCGTAAGGGCCCTCCTCGAGCGCCATGCTGACGAGACCATCCGCGTCGGTACGCACGCTGTGCGTCGTCGAGCCCTCGATGATCTCGAGAGGCGCGTCGGCAATGGCGACTCCGTCGTCGGTGAGGAGTCGAAGCGCCAACATTCCAGTCGGCTCGGGCTTCGTCGCTTCGCGCCGCACCGGCTCGACCTTCGGCGTCGGCGATTGCGGTTGTACGGAGCGGAGCGACGGGATCTCGAGATCGCGCGACCGGCCGTGGAAGCCATGCAGTGGGCGCAGTCGCACGGCCACCACTTCGTCGCCGAGCTCCCGCACTCGCGACTCGGCGTCGTCGATCGAGATCCCCAGCTCAGCCGCCACGAACCGAGCGATCGCATCCGCTCCGCGGATCGTCTCGTACTCGTGCCAGGAGGCGAGCAGCAGGTGACCGGTCTGGAGCGTCATCGGCGGTACCGTGTTCAATCGACCGCGGCGGCCGACCGTTGCACGGCGCCCGGCATCGCAAGGACCGGGCCACAGAGCGACCGCTGACTTGCACAGCGATGTCGTGGTCCCGGTGGGCGGTTGCCATCCCGCCCGCGGGCGGTCGGGGTGCCGGGCGGGAAGAGGCTTCTTCCTCGGGGGGACTCGGTCGTCCGCCAAGTCCGTGAAAGCGCCGGAAATCGGATCGGGCGCGCCGCGTGCTTCAGGCAGCGACGGTCAGCATGCGGCCCGCCCTACACCCCACTGTCGTCGCCGAGCAGCCGGTGGCGACGGAGCATCTCGCGGAAGCCCTTGCGGGAGTAGCCGGCCCGGTCGGCCGCCTGGTTCACGTCGCCGCGACATGCCGCCATCACTTCACGGCAGTAACGGCGCTCGACGTCGTCGAGCACCTCCTTGAGCGGCGCACCGATCAGTCGATGCGACTCGTCGGCGGGCAGCGGTGCCGCGCTCGGCATCGGAAGCCCGACCAAGTCGCGCGCACCGAGCACCGCGCCTTCGGCGAACCACGCCGACCGCTCGATCGCGTTGCGCAGCTGCCGGACGTTTCCCTCCCACGGCTGGGTCTGCAGCAGCTCGATGGCATCGGCACCGAGCGTGATGGCGCGCTGCGTGGACTCGGCGAACTTCGCCAGGAAGTGCGCCGCGAGGACCCCGACGTCCTCGGGCCGCTGACGCAGCGGTGGCAGCAGTACTTCGATCTGTGCGAGTCGATGGTAGAGCTCGATCCGGAATCGTTCGCTCGCGACCATCTGCCGCAAGTCGCGGTTCGTCGCCGCAACCACGCGCACGTTCACCGGCCGACGCACGTCGTCGCCCACGCGCTGGACCTCGCGCGACTCGAGCGGGCGGAACAGCTTCATCTGCAGCTCGAGCGGGAGCTCGCCGATCTCGTCGAGGAAGAGCGTGCCCCCGTCCGCCTCCTCGAAGCAGCCCTTGCGATCCGCGTTGGCGCCCGTGAAAGCGCCGCGACGATGGCCGAGGATCGCCGACTCGGCGAGCTCGCGCGGGATCGAGCCGCAGTCGAGCACCACGAACGGCCCCTTCCTGCGATCCGAGCTGTCGTGGATCGCTCGCGCGACCAGCTCCTTGCCGCAGCCGGTCTCGCCGAGCACGAGCACGGCGAACGGCGAGGGCGCGATGCGGTCGAGCTGCGCGAAGAGCTCGCGCATCGCGGCGCTGCGACCCACGAGCGGTCCGAACTGCTCCTTGGTCGAGACTGCGAGATCGACCGTGCCGACGAGCCGCACCCGCAGCTTGCACTGGCCCGCGAAGAACTCGGCGCCGTCGTTGAGCGTCGCGCGCTCGAAGTGCAGGTTATTGAGCCACAGACCGTTGCGGCTGCCGAGGTCGCGCAGCTCGAGCAGGTCCTCGCGCGCGACGAGCTCGAAGTGACTCGTGCTGACGGACTCGTCGGTGAGCACGATGTCGTGCGCGCGACTGCGTCCGGCGGTGATTCGCGGACGGCGTTGGAGGTCGAGCGCGAAGCGCTTGCCCTTGTCGGCGCCCTCGAGAACCTCGACGACGATCGGCCCGGCACGTCGCACGGAGGTCTCGTCGGCGCCGCGGATCCGAAAGCGCGTGGAGAGCAGCTGGTCGACCTCGTCGGGTGGCGGCGACACCATGCACTCGCCAGCGTACGTCAGTCCGACGCATCCTTCGCGGCGCAGCGCGCGAGCGGCCGTTCGGCCAGCCGGGTCGGCCGACACGCATGCTCGCGCACGAACGAGGCTCGGACGTCCGCGTCGCGATCGGGCATGATCGCCTGGGCGGTAGCGAGGTTCGACCGATGAGCGCCCCTGCGCCACGACCCCGGATGATGGGACCGTACGAGCTCCGTCGTGAGCTCGGCAAGGGCGGCATGGCGCAGGTGTGGCAAGCCGTCCGGCATTATCCCGGCGGCCGCACGAAGGTCTGCGTGCTCAAGTTCCCGCGGGCGCACGGCGTCGTGGATGCGCGTGCCGTCGACATGTTCATGCGCGAGTCCCAGGTCGCGCTGATGCTGGAGAACGAGCACATCGTGCGTGCGTGGGACGTGGGTGTGCACGGTGGTGTGCCGTTCATCGTGCTCGACTACGTGCCGAGCAAGAACCTCGCGCAGCTGCTGCGCAAGCGAATCGAACGCCGCGAGTCGTGGCCGTGCCACGTCGCGGCTCACATTGCGCAGCAGGTCGGGCAGGGGTTGGTCTACGCGCACGAGCTCGCGCCCGGCGGGCGGACGCTCGGCCTCGTTCATCGCGACGTCGCGAGCAAGAACGTGCTCATCAGCGGCTCGGGCAACGCGCTCTTGACCGACTTCGGCGTTGCGTTCGCGAAGCTGCTGCATGGTCACACCGACTCGATCACCGGCACGCTCGCGTATATGGCTCCCGATCACTTCGCGGGGCGTCTGGGCCCGTGGTGCGATGCGTTCGGGCTCGGCGCGATCCTGTGGGAGTGCGTCGAGGGGCGGATGTTCCGCGGCGATCTCGATGAAGCGGAAGCACAGCAAGCTGCGATGGATGGCTGGATTCCGCCTCTCACGCGCGAGGGGGTTCCTTCGTTGATCCAGCAGGCGATCAATGGGTTGCTCGAGCCCGACTACAAGCGGCGCGCGCTCGTGCGAGAGGCGTTGTCGTGGTTGTCGCCATTCGCGAACGGAAGCATCTGGCTCGAGCACTGGATCCGCGAGGTGTTCGGCAACGACGTGCTGCGCACCGGCCATACGTCCGCGGACATCGTGATGACGCCCGAGCTCGAGCGCACGTATGCAGCAGGGCTCGCGGCGGGGACGGCGTACCTGGTCGAGGAACAGTGGATCGCGCAGCACGATCCGGCATCCATCGACGTGGAGCGAGCAGGTGCTCCGACCGCTCCGTTGCCGGCACGTGGGCCGGTCGTCACGCCGGCGACGGACGAGAGCGATCCGTTCGACGACGCCACCACCGGAAGACCGGAGCAGGCTCGCGATGACGACGCTCCGGCACCGCAATCCTCTGTCCGCACCGGTGCGGTGCGCGAGCGTGCGTTCGCTGCCGCCACTCCGGCCGACGCCGAGGCTGTGCCGAAACCGACGGCCGTTGTACATCCCCGCGAGTTCGTCGTAGCGGCGAGCGAGACACCGGCGAGCGAGACGCCGGCGAGCGACGAGCACGAACCGTCCCCCGAACCCGACGTGGAGGGCCCCGCGATCGATCCGGCGGATCGGCACGCGACCGTTCGCTACGGCGACATTACGAACGCCGAACCACGGACGCCGACGCATCGTCTGCCGAGAACGGACGAGCCGGTCGTCGGACCGACGGTGTCGGTCGAGCCACCGATCCAGGTGGCATCCGCACTGGCTGCTCTGACGGCGAGATCACCCGCCCGACAAGCGGAGCCCGAGCCGAGGAAGCGCATGAGCCGAGACGCTTGGAACAACCCGGAGCCGCCCTACGAGGGATTCTTCGAGGGCCGGCCGCCACCGCCGGACTTCTTCGAGTTCGTCGAGCTGGAGGATGGCACCCGTTTGCCTTGGCTGACACGCGCGGCGGAGCGTGCCCGGAGTCCGGCAATCACCCTGGCGATCGCAATCGTGCTCGCGGTACTCGCCGTCGTCGCCGCGACCATCGCCCTCGGCGTGTTCGGTTGCCACGCCGGCCAGACCGAGGGTGCGGCGGGGCACCTCGATCGCGCGGTTGTCTTGCCGTCCGACGTTGCCCGTGCGAAGACAAACCCGGAGCGAGCCTCACGATGACCGCGCCGTTCGCAGCCGGCAGCGACGAAGCGGAGCTCGCGCCCGGGACGATGCTCTGCGACGGCGCGCTCGTCGTCGAGATGGTGCTCGGTCGCGGCGGTGCGTCGACGGTCTATCGCGTGAAGCAGCGCGACGGCAGCACGGCGGCGCTGAAAGTGCTCGCGCAGCGCTACGCCAACGACTTCGACATGCAGGCGAGGCTGCGCAACGAGTACGAGATCGGTCGCGCCCTCGGCGAGCTGCCCTTCGTCGTGCGTCCGCTGGCGATGGGCCAGCTGCCCGAGCTGTCGATGCGACCGTTCATGCTGCAGCAGTACGTCGACGGCGCGACCGTGAGCGCCCGGATCATGGGCAGCGCTCAACCAGTGGGTTGGTCGTGCCGAATCGCCAGACGAATCGCCGACGCGCTCGTTCGCCTGCATGCGCGTGGCGTGATCCACCGCGACATCAAGCCGGGCAACGTGCTCGTCGGCATCATGCCCGCGTCGACCGACTTCCATCTGCTCGACTTCGGCTACGCGTACTCGACCGGTACCGGCGGCGTGCCTGCGACGGGCGGGTTGACGCAAGCACACCAGCGTCCCGGCACGCCGCACTACATGGCACCCGAGCAGGTGCTCGGCCGTCCCGTGACGGAGCAGTTCGACGTGTACGCGCTCGGCGTCACGCTGTACGAGATGCTCCTCGGCGATCCGCCGATGTTCGGGCTGTCGCGCACCGAGGTGATGCGCCGCAAGTGCGATCCGAGCTGGCCGATGCCGTCGATCGGGACGAAGCGCTCGCTTCCGCATTCGCTCGTTCGCCTGATCGACAGCGCGCTGGAGCGCGAGCCCGAAGCGCGGATGAAGAGCGCGGCCGATTTCCGTGATGGGCTGGACGCCGTGATCGCCGAGGTCGACGGCGCAGAGATAGCTGCGTTCAAGGAAGCCGGCGATCAGGCGACGATCGTGCCGCTCGCCCTCGTCGAACGTGCGCATCGTGAGCTGGTGGCGACGGGCCGTGTTCCCCACACTCCCTCAGCCAACGCGCTCGTCGACTCGCCTCCGGTACCAGCTGCGACCGAGATTGTCGCTCGCGTAGAGGCCCCGTCCGCCGCTCCCCAGCCATCGGCGGAAGAGCTGGAGAGTCGCGCGCGCGCCGAGAAGATGAAGCGGCGCGCGGAGGAAGACGCGGTGCGCCGCGAGCACATGCGCGTGGCGACCGTGGTCGTGCGCGACAAGACCGAGCTCGTCCCGGCGGACCACGTCCCGAAACCGCCGTCGGTCATGCTCGCGCCCGACGTCGTCGAACCGGCCGCGAAGCCGGCAGCGCTCGACGCCGAGAGAGCCGACGCGTCGCCGGTGCAGCCGGCCGCGGTCGTGGAACGTCCGACCGACTCGCGCGAGCCGACCTCGTCGTCCCGCGCGGTCCTGATCGCGACGGCCGTGCTCGTCGCAGGGGCGATCGGACTCGGCGCGTGGCTGTATGGCGGAGTCGGTCGCCAGCAAGAAGAAGGGACGCCCGCGCCGACCGTCGCGGTCGAGCCACAGCCCAAGTCGTCACCGACACCGCAGCCACCGCGCGATCCAGCGCCCCCTGCAGTCGACGCTGCGACACCGCAAGTCGATCCGCCTCGAGAGCCGGAGGTCCGGCCGCCGCCGACCGTGGAGCCCGATCGCAACCCGCCGAACGCGGAGCGAAAGGAAGCACCACGTGCGCCGGACGTTGCTCCGATCCCGGCGCATGCGACGGAACGATGCGAGGGCGTGCGTGCCGACGTCGACGACGCACTCGCCGCGCGCTCGTGGTCACGAGTGATCGATCTGACGCGCAGCCCGAGCTGTTGGTCGAATCAGCAACCGCGGAAGATCGCGAAGGTACAAGCGCTCGCGGGGCTCGGGCAGTACGAGGCCTGCGCCGCGGAGGGTGCGAAGCTCTCACACGTGGCGCGCATCGCCGACATCGTCGAGTACTGCTCGGCCAAGATGGGAGACCGATGAGGACACACCGATCGCTCGCGCTCGCAGCCCCGCTGAGCGTTGCCCTCGCGACTTGGCCAGGACATGCGCGAGGCTTCGAGCCGGCGCCCCAGCCTCCCGAGTACGCGAGCATCTGGTTGGCGGACTCGTTCGCCGATGCCGAGAAGCTCGTGCGGGCGTGGGCGAACGATGCGACGGTCGCTGGGCTGCGCAAGGCAGAGATCGATGCGGAGGATGTCGCCGACGGCCGCGTGCTCGTCGTCGAGCTCCGCGGCCGCGAGTTCAAGTACGAGATCACGGTCGGTGTGCGGCAAGGAGAGGACTGGCTGGCGAAGTCCGGGCCGGTCGAGTGCAAGTGCAACCCCGACGAGCTCGTCGAACGATTGACCGCCGAGGTGGCCGCGGTCGCACCCGAGCTCGAGGCGAAAGACGACTCGACGACGGGGCCCGCCGTGGCCCCCGCGACGAACGGCGGCACCGGCTCGCCTCCCGACGTCGCGCCTCCGCCGAGCGGCGATGACCGTCGGCCTCTGAAAGCGGGCGGCAAGGCGGGCGTCGCGTTGATCTCCGTCGGTGGGGCGGCGACCATCGCCGGCATCGTGCTCCTCGCGCTACCGCCCCAAGAGGATCTTGCGGACGATCCGGAACGGACCGACAGCACGAGCTACCGTCCGGTCGGCGGTGCAGTGCTCGGTGTCGGCCTCGCGGGCGTGATCGTGGGTGCGGTGCTGCTCGGCATCGACCGCAAACGCGCCCGCTCGCGCAACACCGCGCTGGTGCCCACCTTCGGACCCCGTTCGGCCGGGTTCGTGCTGTCGACGCGCTTCTGATCCGACGAACGGAAACGACGATGAACATGTCTCCTGCTCCCCTGTATTGGTGCACCGGGCTCGTCCTCGGCGTTCTCGCGGCGTGCGTCACCTCGAGCGCGACGGAGAACCACTGTGCGAACCAAGACGGTGACGCGTACTGCATGCGCGAGCACGACGACCGTCCGTACTGCGGCCGCGGCTCCTGCTACGGCGACGTCGAAGACGGCTGTCTCGACGCGCGCCCGGCCGACGACGCCTGCTATTCGCCGTGCGGCGGCGGCCTGTCGCTCGACGAGGATCCCGATTGCGAAGGCGTGGCCGACGCGTCGAGCGACGACGGCCCGACGACGCAGCCCTCGGACACGACCGATCCGACGACGGACGATCCGACCACGCAAGGCACGATGTCGAACACCGGCGACACGGAAACAGCGACGTCGAGCGGAGACACGACGGGCCCGAGCGGCTGCATGACGTCAGACGAATGTACCGACCCCGCGGCGCCTATCTGCGAGGACATGGAGTGCGTGCCATGTACGACGGCCGGCGACGGCGACGCTGCTTGTGCGGCGAAAGACCCGAATGCGCCGGCGTGCCGAGACGACGGGCAGTGCGTGCAGTGCACGTCGCTGAACGCAGCGGCGTGTGAAGACACGACGCCGATCTGCGATGGCCCGTCGAGCGCGTGTGTCGGCTGCACGTATCACGAGCAGTGCGAGGGCAGTGCCTGCCGCATCGCGACCGGTGCATGCTTCGATGAAGCCGAGGTCTACGACGTCGGCGCCGGGCAGACGTACGTGACGCTGACCGACGCGCACGACGACCTGGGCGACGGCGCGCAGGTAGTGCTGGTGCTGCACGCCGGCGCGAGCTTCGATGAAGTGCTCGAGCTCACGGGCGCGAACACGGCGTACGCGTTCGTGGCCGCCGACGGCGATGCCCCGCAGTGGGTGAACACGAGCACGGCCGTCGCGACGCTGAGCGTGACGAACGACGCGGAGGCCTACGTGCAGGACGTGAAGCTGACGCTCAACGGCGATGAAGTGGGTATCGAGGGCGACGGCGGGGGCGTGTACCTCGACCGCGCGCAGGTGGTGCAGAACACCGGAGGCGGCCTCCGGCTGACCAACGCCGGCTACGCGCAGGTGCGCAACTGCTTCATTGGCGGTGACATCGGCCAGCCTGCCATCGCAGTGAACTCGGCGAGTACCGCGTCGCTTCTCTATTCGACGCTTGGTGGAAGCTTCAGCACCTCACCCGCGCTGTCTTGCTCCGCAGCCGGAGACGTGGTGGTACGCAACTCGATCTTGGTCGCGCGCAATTCCAATCCCGAGGTGTCGTGCGCGTCCGCGTCGGTGACGTTCAGTGCATCCGAGGCGACCGCGGGGATGGGCAACGTGATGCTGGGCACGATGGGCGATCCTGAGGCTGCGGCGTGGTTCGAGAACTATGACAACGGCGAGTTCGCCCTCTCGGCGCCGCCGGCAGCCGTTCTGACCGCTGCGTCGTGGCGCACCGCCGACCCGAGTGACGAGCCGCCGAGACTCGCCGACGATCCGGCGACCGACATCGACGATGACGCGCGCCCGAACGTGGATGGTACCGCCGACGTCGCAGGAGCCGACATCCCGTGAGGGCCCCGAAGCAGTACGGGTGCACGCGCGCGCCGACCACGACCTCGACTCGCGGAGGCATCGGAGTGAACCGCCACACTGGCTTCTACCCGATCCACCCCGTGCACCTTCTGCTCGGGTGCCTGTGGTGCACCGTCGCGTGCAACGGCGACGGATCCGGCGGTGCGTCGGCCGGATCGTCGGACACGTCGACGAGTTCGGAAGTCGGCTCGGACGCCGGCGGAACGACCACGGAGGGCGGTGCTACCCTGGATACGTCGACGACCGATCCTGATGCGGAAGCGTTCTGCGGAAACGGCGTCGTCGATCCCGGGGAGATCTGCGACGACGGCATCAACGACGGAAGCTATGGGGGATGCGCAGCAAACTGCGATGCTCTGGCGCCCGGCTGCGGCGACGCCGAGGTCCAAGGCGAGCACGGAGAGGCTTGCGATGACGGCATCAACGACGGCGCATACGGTGGGTGCCTTCCCGGGTGCGATGGTCTCGCTGCGCGCTGCGGTGACGGCCTGGTGGACGCAGACCACGCTGAGGCGTGCGACGATGGAGACGACGTCGACGAGGATGCTTGCAACACAGACTGCCAAGTGCCCGGCAGCATCCTGTGGGAAGACGTGCGTGATGGACTCTCCCACGGCGGAAATGATGAGGACCGAGCCGTCTCGGTGCTCGATCGCAACGGGGACGTGGTGGTCGTCGCCCGCGAAGCAATCGTCGGGCCACCGAGCAACCGCCTCGGAATCTGGGCCCGCCAGTATACGCACGACGGTGTTCCCGTCTGGACGAAGTCTCACGATCTGACGGATGCCAACTTGACCGCACAGGATGCGGCCATCGACGCGGACGGGTCGGTTACGGTCGTCGGCTACCGCGACGATCTCGTCGTCGAGTTCGACGACTGGATGGGGTTTCTGGACGACGATGGCGAGATCGAGTTCGACGAGAACGTGGACCCGGACGTCGGCGCCTGGTGGCGCGTCCACGTCGATCCTCGCGATGCCCTGATCTTGCGCGCATATACTATGGGCACGGTCGTGCAGAAGCGTGACGGGACAGGCGCGATCTGGACTGTGGCCGCCGGCGACGACACGATCGTCGACATCGCGGTGGATGGTGCCGGAAACGTGTTCGCGTGTGGACAGTCCGCGCTCTACGGCGGTCGTAGTCTGTTGCTGAAGTACTCACCGGATGGCGCGCTGTCGTGGTCGCGCATCAATCTCACACTCGAAGAGTACCGCCGGGTGGCCGCAACACCCGACGAGGGCGCCGTGGTGACCGGGCGCACGTCGGACTACGACTACAATGCGGTCAGCTACTCCGACGATGGCGAGCAACGATGGACGGACACGCCGTACGAAACCTCGCTGGCAGAGGTCGCCGTCGACATCGAAGGGCGCGTGGGTCTGTCCGGGTATGATCTGGACGCGGATCTCCCGATCCTCCGCAAGCTCACCGCCGACGGCGAGGAGATCTGGCAGATCGAGGTTCCTGACGTGGACGCGATCAAAGCTGCCGACCGCCTCGTGTTCGCGGCCGATCAAGACCTGTTGGTGGCTGGCTCAGCCACGGGCTACGGCCAGAACGGTCAGTCGAACTTCATCGGTGGCCGCGCAGTGTGGGTCGCGCGAGTCGCGAAGTGATGACTTCTTCCCTGGATCTCTTTGGCCGGTGGGGATGGTGAACCCGATGGTGTTCGGCGCGACCATTGCAGCATGACGCCGACCGTCGCTCGGGCGTTGGGACTATCGCGGCAACGTCTCGACGTCACGCCCCTCGGGACCGCGACGATGGCACACGGGTACGCGGCCGGCGGGTGCGGCCGAATCCGTAGCTCTTGAGCTTGCGGCCCAACGTGTTCGGATGGATTCCGAGCGCCACGGCGGCGCTTCCGTGGTGACCGCCGAAGCGCTGCAGCGTCGCGAGGATCAGCTTCTGCTCGGCCTCGGCGAGCGTCGGCCACTCGTTGGCGCCCGCGTCGGCGAGCTCTGGAGTCCCGCGCACCTTGCGTGGCAAGTCCATGAGCTCGATGCGATCGCGAGTTCCCGCCGCGAGCATCGCGTGCTCGAGCGCGCCGCACAGCTCGGTGACGTTCCCCGGCCAGTGGTACGCCGTGATGGCATCCAGCGCCTCGGACGCGATCGACTTCGGCAAGTCCGTTTCGTCCTCGTAGAGCGACACGAGCAGTTCGCGGACGAGCTGCACGAGATCCGTCCGACGTTCGCGGAGAGGCGGCATCGTGAATGCGGTTTTCTCGACGAGCTCGTGCAGGCGGTGGTCGAACGCGTCCGCTTCGACCAGCGCTTCGAGGTCGCATGTGGTCGTCGCGACCAGAGCCCAACCGTCGCGTCGACCGAGGCCGATCCGAAAACGAAGGTTGAGCACCTCCCGCTGGAACTTGGGCGCGAGCTGGTCGACGTGCGACAGGAGGAGCGTACCGACCTTCACTTCGTTCAGGCGTGACCGGTACGAGAACAGGTCCTCGGAATGCGAGTGGGGCAGGTCGCACTCGACGATCACCAGCTCGCCGCCGACGCCCCAGCGTCGGCGTAGCGCCTTTGCGAGCCGCCGTTTGCCCGTGCCGGCCTCGCCGCGAACGAGCGCAGCTCGAGGTTCGCGTGGCAGCCCATCGAGTTCCGCGAGAAGGCGGCGCATCGCGTGGCTGCGGTGCACGAAAGAGGCCATGAAAGCACTGAACCGGTTACTCATTACACCATTTTGGTGTAGGTGACCACGACTCAAGTGCGGCCCGTTCGGGCAGTTCAGTCAAGTTCGGTCAAGTTCAGTCAAGTTGGCTCAAGTAGCGCCAGACAGCGTGTTAGCAACGCTCGTGGCGCGTCGTACGGCCAAGAAGCGGTCCACGAAGACACCGTCGGCGAAGACGACCACCGCTCCTCTGCCGAACGACGCCAGCGGCACGCACGAGGATCCGCGGCAGCGGATCGCCGACAGTCTTGCGACGCGAGACTGGGCGCTCGCGGTCCGCTTCTTCTGCCAGCGCGCGGGGATCGAGCTGGACGATGGTCCCTTGACGACGACGCTCGTACCGCTCGAGATGGAGAGCGGGCACGGATTTCACTGGAGTCGACAGCGATGGTGGGCGGAGAAGCTCTTGCTCCCGCCGGTCGCTCGGATCGCGGATTGCCTGCGCCGGGCGACTGCGCTCGCGGGCAACCAGTTCTTCGGACCCGCCGCCTATGAGATCTCGCGACTGTACGCGGTCGAGCCGGTCGCGCTGCGAGTGGGCGCGAACGCGGAGGATCCGCAGGCATGGACGATGCGCGCGGCGATCGAGCTCGAGACGTTCGCCGACGTCCTGCAACAGACGCTCACCGCGCTCGTCGAGCGCGACGAACAGCGCCGACAGGTTGCCGCGCTCCGCGGCGGTCCGCACTCGAGCGTGCCGCTGCGCGCGGTGCTGGAACACCTGCGTCGCGAGCACGGCGAGCAAGCGGACGAGGCCGCGTTGAAGGTCGTGCTTCGCAGCGTGGATCTCCACCTGCTCGCGGCGCCGTGGGACCGGCTCGATCGGGCCGTCCTCGGTCGCGACAACGTGCTCAGGATCTCGTCGCGCGATCGACCGAAGAGGACATGGAAGACGGGATGGTCGCGGGTGAAGCGAGTGGCGCAAGAGGTGGGCTTGCTCGCCCGCGTCGAGAAGCCACGTCGTTCGAAAAAGCGCAGCTAGAGCGAGCGTTTGCGACGGCCCGCGCTTCCGCGAACCCCTGGGGTACCGCCGAACCCGTGCGAAGGGTCGAAGCGGAACGCCATGAACCACGCGCACACATACACGGCCGATGAGCTCGCCACGATGCTTGGGGTCGATCGCAAGACGGTGTACGTCGCCGCGAGGCTCGGCCAGCTCCCGCACCGCCGGCTCGGGCGACGCATCGTGTTCCCGAAGGCGGCCGTCGACGACTGGCTCGCGAGCGCGCCGGTGGCCGGTCCGCGCGTGGTATCGTCGTCGCGTGCCAAGCATCCGCATCGCTCGAAGTGAGGCGACGGATGGCCGTGAACAAGGTGAAGCGACGCGGGCGTTGGATCTGGCGCGCCCGCGTCGTCGTCGGTGGCAGGGTCGCCACCGCGTATCGCTCGCGCAAGGACGACGCCGTGCAGGCCGAGACCGAGTTGCGCGCGCGACTGAACCCCGCCGGACCGGACAGTGTGCGCGCCCCGGCGCGCGAGAGGGAGGGCAAGACGTTGGCGCAGTTCGCCGACGAGTTCATGAGCACGTACGCGACGACCAACAACCGACCGAGCACCGTCCGCGAGAAACGGCGTTGCTTGGCGAGAGCGATCCTGCCGGCGCTCGGCGCCTTGCCGCTGGCCGACATCGGCGGCCGGCAGATCGAGCACTACAAGGCGGCTCGGCTCGCGTCGACGACCTGCAAGGGCACCAAGCCCCAGGCCAAGACCATCAACGAGGAGCTCGCCATTCTCGGCAAGATCCTCCGACTCGCCCACGAGTGGGGCGAGATCGAGAAGCTGCCGCCGATCAAGCGGCTCAAGGTCCGACCGCCCGACTTCGACTTCCTCGACTTCGACGAGGCGGAGCGGCTGATCGCCGGCGCGGCTGCGATGCCGTCGCCGTGGTGCGCGATGATCCCCATCGCGTGCTGGACCGGCCTGCGGCTCTCGGAGCTGCGCGGCTTGCAGTGGGACGACGTCGATCTCGTCGCGCGGAGGATCCATGTCCGCCGTGCGGCCGACGACGAGGACGAGCTGCACCCGCCGAAGAACGGACGCGCGCGCATCGTGGACCTCACACGACGCGGCGTCGAACAACTGCGCGCGCACAAGCACCTGCGCGGACCCTTCGTCTTCTGTCGCGACGATGGCCGCATCCTCCCTACGTGGGAATGCGAGTCGAAGTCCAAGCGGGAACGCGACGACGGACCGCTCGCGAAGCTGTGCCGGAAGATCGGCTTGCGCCGCATCGGCTGGCACGCGCTGCGGCACACCTACGCCTCGCACTTGATCATGCGCGGCGCGAGCATCGTCGAAGTGAAGGAGCTGCTCGGCCACGCGAACCTCACCATGACGCTTCGCTACGCCCATCTCTCGCCGAGCTCGCGGCGAGCAGCGGTGGACTTGCTCGAGCGCGACGACCGCGGTGTGACCACCGGTGTGACCACGACGAAGGACGCGACGGATTCTTGCTCGTAGGCCCTACCTACGAACCAGATCCATCGCGGAGGTGCACAGGAATCGAACCTGCCCAGGATGCTCCTCGCACCCCACACCGGTGTTGAAGACCGGGGACAGCACCAGCACGTCGAGCACCTCCGTGCGGGATCAAGGACCAGGGATGCAAGGCGTGCAGGCGAACTGCGGATCCTCGAACGGGGAGTTCATGTTGTCCGCGGGGCCGAAGAAGATCGAGTCGGCGCGGCGGATCATGTCGAAGCGATCGACCTCGCCATCGCTGCCGAACACGCCCTCCGGCAGCGGCTGCCACGCGTACGTGCCGACCGGCGTCTGGTTCTCCGTGATCACGGAGTAGGAATCGCCCCCGCCACCACCGGTGTCGCCTTCACCACCGCCCGCAGCGTCGTCGGGATCGACGAAGTCCACCGAGGGCGGCGGATCGCCGGCGGCGAACTCGCGGAACTGCATCGTGTCGACGTGGTACGCGTACGAGAAGCAACGGCATGCCCAGCCGGTGATCGAGTGGTTCTGCCGGCACACCGACTCGCCCGGGATGTTGTCCGACGTCTCCATGCCGCAGGCGGCGGCCGTCATGACGAGCTCGTCGGCGTCGAAGTAGAGCAGGAACGCGTCCTTCTGCGTCCCGGTGTTCAGGACCTCGGTCTCCCCGTCGATGTTGTAGCGCTCGATCGACCAGGTCCCCTGCTCGTCGACCACCTTCTTGGGTGGGTCCTCCTTGCACCCGGAGATCGGGCCGACCAAGGAGAGCATCACGGACCACGGGAGGAAGGCATGGAGTCGGGACATGGGCGTGGCGGGCGGCGGACAGCCGCCCAACGCACGCTAACACAACGCCCGAGCCCGCGCGCGCTTCCGGACCGCCGCCCCGCCGCCCGCGGGTTTGGTTGACACCGACGAGTCCGGTGCTTAGGTTCCGCCGCGCGGTGCCCGCGAAGCGCGACTACTACGAGATCCTCGGGGTCGCCCGCGACGCCGCCACGCCGGACATCAAGAAGGCCTACCGCAAGCTCGCGATGGCGAACCATCCGGATCGCAACCCGGGCGATCACGACGCGGAAGAGCGCTTCAAGGAGTGCGCCGAAGCGTTCGAGGTGCTGAGCGATCCCGAGAAGCGGCGCCTGTACGATCAGTTCGGCCACGAGGGTCCGCGCGGCGCGGGCTTCCAGGGGTTCAGTGGTGCGGAAGAGATCTTCAGCCACTTCGGCGATCTGTTCGGCGACCTCTTCGAGAACCTCGGCTTCGGCTCGCGTCGTAGCGGTGGTCCGCAGCGCGGACAAGACATCAAGGTCGAGCTCGTGCTCGGGCTCGGCGACGTCGTCGAGGGTGGCGATCACGACATCGTCGTGCCGAGGCGCGAGCGCTGCGGCGACTGTGGCGGCACCGGTGCGGCGACGGGCACGTCGCCCGAGAGCTGCAAGCAGTGTCGCGGCAGCGGCCAGGTGATCCATCGCCAGGGCTTCTTCACGCTGCAGACCACGTGTCCGGTGTGTCGCGGCGAGGGCAAGATGATCACGAACCCGTGCCGCGGTTGCACGGGCACCGGCGTCATCCAGCGCGAGTCGACGATCACGGTGAACGTGCCGGCCGGCGTCGACGACGGGCAGACCCTGCGCATCCAGTCGCGTGGTCATCCGGGCGCGCGCGGCGGTCCGCCCGGCAACCTCTACGTCGTGCTGCGCGTCGAGCCCGACGAACGCTTCGAGCGCGACGGCTTCGATGTGCACGGTCGCGTGCGCATCTCGATGTTCCAGGCCGCGCTCGGCTGCAACGTCCAGGCGGACACGCTCGAGGGGCGCGAGGAGATCGAGATCGAGCCCGGCGCGCAGCCCGGCTACACCGTCGTGCGGCGGGGCAAGGGCATCCCGGTGCTCGGCGGGCGCGGCCGCGGCGACCACCACATCCACGTCGAGGTCACGATCCCCGACGACCTCGAGCAGGATCACGAGGAAATCCTGCGCGAGATGGCGCGCGCGCGCGGCGAGCAGGTGAACGACCCGCCGAAGGGTCTGTTCGGGTTCGGGCGCAAGAAGAAGAAGAAGTAGCTGCTATCCTCGGGCGCGAGGATGTCGCAGCTCTCGCGCTGGATCATCGGGGTCGTGCTCGTTGCCGCCTGCTCGCGCAACCCCGCGACGGGCAAGCTGCAGTACGGCCTGCCGAGCGACGACGACGAGATCGCGCTGGGCAAGAAGGGCGACGGCCAGGTCCGCGAGGCGCTCGGGCTGTACGACGAGGTGCCGGCCGCGAACGCGATGGTCACCGGCATCGGCGAGCGGCTGGCGAAGAGCAGCGAGCGGCCCGATCTGCCGTGGACATTCCGCATCCTCGACGAGCCCGCCGTGAACGCGTTCGCGCTGCCGGGCGGGTACGTGTACGTCACGCGCGGGCTGCTCGCGCACCTCGACAGCGACGACGAGCTCGCGGCCGTGCTCGCGCACGAGACCGGTCACGTCACCGCGCGGCACGGCGTCGTGCATGCGCGCAAGGCCGCGAGCGCGCGCCGGGGCGTGGACGTGTTCCGCATCATCGACCCGAACCTGCGCCACGTCGGCGGGCTCGCGGCGCGGGCGGCCGGGCTGTCGCTCTTGCGCTACTCGCGGGAGGACGAGCACGAGGCCGACGATCTCTCGGTTCGCTACGTGCGCGCGGGCGGTTGGGATCCGGCGGCGATCGTGCGCGTGTTCTCGGTGCTCGAGAGCCTGCAGGTGGGCGCCGAGAAGCCGCCGCCGTGGCTGTCGACGCACCCCGATCCCGGCGAGCGTCGCGGTCGCACCGCGCATGCGCTCGGCATCTCTGCGGATCAGGGCTCGGCGCCCGAGGAGGGCTACCTGCGTGCGATCGACGGGCTCGCGTTCGGCGACGATCCGCGCGACGGCTTCCTCGCGGGCACGACGTTCGTGCACCCGCGGCGCGGCTTCCAGCTGGAGCTGCCGCCGCGGTGGAAGACGCTGCACGACAAGGCGAGCATCGTCGCGGTGAGCCCGGACGATCGCGCCGTGTTCCTGTTGATGGACACGGAATCGAAGACGCCGGACGAGGCGATGAAGTCGTTCTTCGCCGACGGCCAGCTGTCGCCGGGCGAGCGCTGGGACGGCCAGGTGGGCGGCTTCCGCGTGGTGTCGAGCTCGTTCGCGTCGACCGACGAGAACGGCCGCGTGCTGATGGGCCTCGTCGCCTTCGTCGCGTACGAGGGGGCCGTGCTCGCGATGGTCGCGATCGGCCCGCAGGAGGGCTGGGCGGACCGCTCCGACACGCTGGCGCGCACGTTCGCGAGCTTCTCGCGCGTCGATCCGCGCATGAAGAGCGTCGAGCCGATGCGCGTGCGCGTGAAGGTGCTCGACGCGCCGGCGACGATCACCGATCTCGCGAAGGACGGCCCGGTCGACGCGAAGACGCTCGCGCTCGTGAACCAGGTGAAGCCCGACGAGCCGCTCGAGAAGGGCAGAGCAGTGAAGCTCGTCACGCCCGCCACGCTCGGGCAGTGACCGTTTGACGGCGCGCGCGGGCGCGTCGACGATGCGGCATGAGCAAGCGGCGGCCCGAGCGGAAGTCGAAGCGCAGGCGCAAGCGAGTGGGGCCGCCGGTCGTGCACGCGCCGCCCGGGTCGCTCATCGTCGAGGCCGATGCCGCGAAGACGACGGTGCACGTCATCGCGTACGGGTCCGGCGGGATGCAGGAGGTGAAGGCGTGCGAGATCGGGCGGATTCCCGAGCTGCGCAAGAGCCTGCCCGTCACGTGGGTGCACGTCATCGGGCTCGACGACGCCGCCACGATCGCGAAGCTCGGGGAGGAGTTCGGGTTGCACGCGCTCGCGCTCGAGGACGTCGTGCACACGCACCAACGTCCCAAGGTGCAGCGCTTCGGCGACGTCACCCAGATCGTCGTGCGCATCGTCGAGGAGCCGGGCTCCGCCGAGACCGAGCAGCTCAGCGTGTTCGTGGGCAAGGGCTTCGTGCTCTCGTTCGAGGAGCGCCGCGAGGACATCTTCGAGGTCGTGCGCCAGCGCATCCGCGATCGCGCGCAGCGGTTGTGCGACGCGGGCTCGGACTTCCTGGCGTACACGCTGCTGGACGTGGCCGTGGACGCGTTCTTCCCCGTGCTCGAACTCCTGAGCGACGAGCTCGACGCGATCGAGGACGCGATTCCCGACGCGCGGCCCTTCGCGCTCACGCCCCGGCTTCGCACGGTGAAGCACCAGATGCTCGGCCTGCGCCGCGCGCTGTGGCCGATGCGCGAGGTGCTCGGCTCGCTCGCCGCGGACGAGTCGTCCGTGATCGGCGAGGAAGCGCGCATGTACCTGCGCGACTGCCAGGATCATGCCGCTCAGCTGCTCGACATCCTCACCGTGAGTCGCGAGCTCGCCACGGATCTGCGCGACCTCGAGATGTCGGTGGCGAGCCAGCGCCTCAACGAGGTGATGAAGGTGCTCACCATCATGGCGACCCTGTTCATCCCGTTGACGTTCATCTGCAGCATCTACGGCATGAACTTCGACCCGGCCGCGTCGCCGCTCAACATGCCGGAGCTGCGCTGGTACTTCGGCTACCCGTTCGCGCTGGGGCTCATGGCACTCACCGCGATCGGCCTGTTGATCTACTTCCGCCGCAAGGGCTGGCTGTAGCGCCGTCGCTACCACTCGTCTACCGTCGTGCAGTCCTCGGCGACGAGGACGAAGCAGTCGTCGTACGCCTCCTTGGGGGCGACGCGGTCGCAGCTGTGCTGCACGTGATCGGCGTAGTCGCCCTTGTACGCGTCGGCGCTGTTGTCGACGAACTCCGTGATCGTGCAGTCGCCGTCTGCGGGCTCGACGAAGAACACGGTAGGAATCGGATCGCCTTCGATGGTGTGCGAATCCAGGCGCAGCTCCGCCGTTGTGCAGGTCTGCAGCGCATCGAGGAGACACGCCTCGGAAGCATGCAGCTCCGTGCGACACTCCCGCTCGATCTCGCCGCAGTCGAGGACCTCCCCGAGGTCTTCGCGATGCGCGTCGACGATCTCGGAGAAGCTCGGGTCGCCGCAGCCCGCGAACGCTGGAGCAACGAGCACGAGGAGCAAGCGTCGCAGCGATGCCACGTGTCCCAGTGCGCTTCGCGGCGCGCCGGTTCGCTCACTCCTCGCGCATGAACGGGTACGGCCAGCTGCGCGGCGGCGCGAAGTTCTCCTTGATCGCGCGTGGCGACAGCCAGCGGATCAGGTTCCACAGCGAGCCCGCCTTGTCGTTCGTGCCCGAGGCCCGCGCGCCGCCGAACGGCTGCTGACCGACGACCGCGCCGGTCGGCTTGTCGTTGACGTAGAAGTTGCCGGCCGCGAAGCGCAGCGCCGTCGAGGCCTCGTTCACCGCCGCGCGATCGCGGGCGAACACCGCCCCGGTGAGCGCATACGGGCTCGTCTCGTCCACCAGCTTCAGCGTCTCCGCCCATTCGCTCTCCGGGTACACGTACAAGGACAGCACCGGCCCGAACAGCTCCTCGCACATCGTGCGGTACTTCGGATCGCGGACCACCACGATCGTGGGGTTCACGAACCACCCCACCTCGTCGTCGCAGCGCCCGCCGAGGATCTCCACCACGTCGCCTCCGCGAGCCGCACGCGCGCCCTCGATCGCGCCGCGCAGCTTCGTGAAGCTGCGCTGGTCGATCACCGCGCCCATGAAGTTCTTGAAGTCGCCCACGTCGCCGATGCGGATCTCGCCGAGCATCGCCGCCAGCCGCTCGCGCAGCGCGGGCCACATCGAGTCCGGCACGTACGCGCGCGAGGCCGCCGAGCACTTCTGGCCCTGGTACTCGAACGCGCCGCGGATGAGCCCCACCGCGACCTCCTCGACGTCCGCGCTCGCGTGCACCACGACGAAGTCCTTGCCGCCGGTCTCGCCGACGAGCCGCGGATACTGCGGATACTCGGCGATGCGATTGCCGATCGACTTCCACAGCGCCTGGAACGTGTCGGTGCTGCCGGTGAAGTGCACGCCGCCGAGCTCGGTGCTCGCGATCACCGGATCGCCGATCGCCGCACCGGGCCCGGGCACGAAGTTGATCACCCCCGGCGGCAATCCGGCCTCCTCGAGGATCTCGGTGATCACGTGGCCCGACAGCACCGACGTCGATGCCGGCTTCCACACGACCGTGTTGCCGCACAGCGCCGGCGCGGTGGGCAGGTTGCCCGCGATCGACGTGAAGTTGAACGGCGTCAGCGCGAACACGAAGCCGTCGAGCGGCCGGTACTCCACGCGGTTCCACACGCCGGGCGGAGAGAGCGGCTGCTCCTGCATGATCCGCACGAGGTACTGCACGTTGAAGAGGAAGAAGTCGATGAGCTCGCAGGCCGAGTCGATCTCCGCCTGGTGCACCGTCTTGCTCTGCCCGAGCATCGTCGCGACGTTCAGGCGATCGCGGAATCGATCGCGCAAGAGCGACGCCGCGCGCAGGAACACCGCCGCGCGCTCCTCCCACGGCGTGGCCGCCCACGCGGGCTTGGCCGCGCGCGCGGCCGCGATCGCGCGGTTCACCTCGTCGGCGCCGCCCTGGTGGCACACGCCGAGCACGCGCCGGCGATCGTGGGGCGCGACGATGTCCGCCAGCTTGCCGGTCGCGACGCGCTGCCCCCCGATCCACGGCATCACCTCGATGCGATCGTCTCGCTGCCGCAGGTACTCGGCCTGCACGCGCGCGCGCTCGGGGCTGCCGGGCGCGTAGTCGCGGACCGGCTCGTTGACGGGCGGGGGAACCTCGAACACGGCGGCGCTCATACCCGGCTTGATTGCCACAAGCGGGGACGACGGCGTAGCGCGAGCGCCACGATCACGATCGCGAGCCCCGAGAACGGGTCCGCGCCCGTCGAGGCGATGGCGCATCCGCGCTTGCCCCGTGCGGCCGGCGCGGGCTGCGACGACGCCGTGGGCTCGATGCGCGGCGGCTCGACGTCGGGGCCCGCCGGTCCCGGCACCGACGCACCGTCGTGCAGCGGCGGCCGGCCCGCGCCGAGCGCATCGAGATCCTCCACGGCATCGACGACCATGCGCGAGCGCGAGCACAGGTTGTCGGCGAGCGTGCCGTCGTCGCGCGCGTTGGCGTACACGACGTAGGGCACGCCGAGCTCGAACGATCGCCCGCACGCCGCGGAGTGGAGCGCGGTGACGATCTCGACCGACGGCGGCACCTCGCCCTTCCACACGCGCGTCACTTCGAAGGCGAACCGCAGCTCGTTCTGCTCGCGGCGCGCACCGAACGTGCGCCCCTCGAACACCGCGGTGGCGCGCGACGCCGCATCGCCAGGAGGCGCGGGCGGCAGACAGCTGCATGCGCGCGCGGCGCGAGCCCCGACGAGCGCGACTCCGATCGCACACGCGAGCGCGAGCCCGGCGGCCCTCATCCGAGCCAGGCTACCAGAGGGCGCGGACCCGTGGGCGATTCGAGACTGGCAATGCGCAGGTATCTCGTCTAGACACGCGGCAGCCATGCTCACCGTCAGCGGCGTCAGCAAGACCTACGGCGGCAAGAAGCTGTTCGAGGACGTCACCACCACGTTCGATCCGGGCCACCGCTACGGCCTCACCGGGGCCAACGGCGCCGGCAAGTCGACGTTCATGAAGATCCTGGCCGGCGAGCTCGAGCCGGATCACGGCGACGTCACGCGGCCGGCTCGCAGCCGGCTCAGCATGCTCCACCAGGATCACTACCGCTACGAGAACGATCGCATCCGCGACGTGGTGATCATGGGCAACCGCCGCCTGTGGGACGCGATGCAGGAGAAGGAGCAGCTGCTCGCGAAGAGCGACATGAGCAACGAGGACGGCATGCGCCTCGCGGAGCTCGAGGGCACGATCGCGGAGGAGGACGGCTACAACGCGGAGACGGAGGCGGAGCAGCTGCTCACCGGCCTCGGCATCGCGCCCGCCGATCACGAGAACCCGCTCAAGACGCTCGACAGCGGCCTGCGCCTGCGCGTGCTCGTGGCCCAGGCGCTGTTCGGCACGCCGGACATCCTGTTGCTCGACGAGCCCACGAACCATCTCGACCTCGAGTCCATCGGCTGGCTCGAGGGCTTCCTGCAGAACTACAAGGGCGTGCTCATCGTCATCTCGCACGATCGCCACTTCCTCAACGAGGTGTGCACCGAGACGGCCGACGTCGACTACGAGAACATCATCGTCTACCCGGGCGCGTACGACGAGATGCTGCAGCAGAAGATCGAGTACCGCGTGAACGCCGAGAAGGGCAACGCGAGCAAGCAGAAGAAGATCCTCGAGCTGCAGGACTTCATCCGCCGCTTCGGTGCCAACGCGAAGAAGGCGAGCCAGGCGCAGTCGCGCCGCCGCGCGATCGAGAAGATCGACATGGTCGATCTCAAGCGCAGCAACATCCAGCGCCCGTTCATCCGCTTCGAGGTGAAGAAGCCGAGCGGCAAGCTCGCGCTCGAGGTGGACAAGCTGAGCAAGAGCTTCGACGGTCAGGTCGTGCTCAAGGACGTCTCGTTCACGCTGCAGCGCGGCGAGAAGCTCGCGATCATCGGCCCCAACGGCATCGGCAAGACCACGCTGTGCAAGGTGCTCGCGCGCGAGCTCGAGCAGGACCGCGGCAAGATCCAGTACGGCCACGAGGTCACCGTGGGCTACATGCCGCAGCACCACGAGGAGGGCGTCGACAAGGAGTCGGGCAAGACCGCCTTCGAGTGGCTTTACCAGTGGGACGAGAAGGCGAGCGTGCAGGAGATCCGCGGCCTGCTCGGGCGCATGCTGTTCCCGTCCGAGGACGCGGACAAGAACGTGAAGGCGCTGTCGGGTGGCGAGACCGCGCGCCTGCTCATGTCCAAGCTGACGCTCACGAAGGACAACCTGCTCATCCTCGACGAGCCGACCAACCACCTCGATCTCGAGTCGATCCGCGCGTTGACGGACGCGCTGCAGAAGTACCAGGGCACGCTCGTGTTCGTGAGCCACGATCACTACATGGTCCAGGAGGTCGCCACGGCGATCCTCGAGCTGCGCGGGCCTGCAGGCAGCGACTACTTCCCGGGTGCTTACGACGACTACATCGTGAAGACCGGGCGTGCGGACGCGCGCTGATCTCGTTCCGTTCAAGGAAGCGGCCCCGTCGTCGGCGCGGGCGGGGGTCTGCTAGGCTGCTGGCATGGTTTCGTCTCGCTTCGTCCACGCCGGTCTCGCGCTCCTCGCCCTCGGCCCGGGTTGCTTCAACCCGGGCGACAGCGGAGGCGCCGAGATGGGTACGGGAGGCCCGAGCAGCTCCGGCACCGCCACGATCGCGGACGACGACGACGACTCTCCGACCGCGGACGACGACGACGACGGACCGACGTCCTCACCGACGTCGCCGTCGACCACCGACGATCCCGACACGTCCGCCGGGCCGGGCCCGGAGACGACCGACACGGACACCGAGGGACCGCAACCGATGTGCGGCGACGGAGCGTTCACGCCCGGCGAGTTCTGTCCGCCCCCGGCACCCACAACGTACGTCGTCGGCAACGACGCGTTCGACGTCGTGATCGCCGACATCGACGGAGCGGGCCCCGACATCGCGACGGCGAACCGAACGAGCGGCACGGTCAGCGTGCTGCTCGGCGACGGCGTGGGTGGCTTCGGCGACGCCGACAGTCACTCCGTCCTCGGCGAGCCCGTGCGCATCCGGGCCGCGGACGGCGACGGCGACGGCGATCTCGACTTCGTCACGGGACCCTTCGAGATCTCCACGCTCGTGAACGACGGCACGGGTGTGCTCTACCGATACGACAGCCCCGACGTCGGCGACGGCCCGAGCTTCAGCGAGGACGTGCACGCCGAGCTGAACGTCATCCAGGGCAACGGCACCGACTCGCTCGACATCCTGCTCACCGCGGAATACGACTCGAACTTCGCCCCAGGCCTGGGCGGCGACGGCTGGACGTTCGGTGCGCCCGTGCCCACCGGCGCGAGCAACGAGGGCGCGACGGGTCTCGTGGCGACGGAGTTCGAGTTCGACGGCGACGGCTACGTCGATGCGGTCGCCGTGGGCCAGTACCAGGAGAACGTGCAGCTGCTGCTCGGCCAGGGCGACGGCACGTTCGACGTACAGCCCGGCCCGGAGGAGGCGTGCCCGAGCGAGCAGTACGAGGGCGGTCGATTCGTGGACGTCGCGGATCTGGACAGCGACGGCAACGTCGACCTCGTGATCACGTGCATGATGGGCGACTTCACCGTGCACATGGGCAACGAGGACGGCACGTTCGACGCCGGCGTCCGCACCGCGCGTGCCGGCGCCCAGAAGGTCGCGCTCGGCGATCTCGACGGCGACGGCGACATCGACATCGGCGTGAGCAGCAACGTCGACGCCGACCTCGCGATCTACCTCAACGACGGCACCGGCACGCTCGCCGAGCCGATCCACCTGGCGATCGACGCGCCCTCCTCCACGATCGCCTTCGGCGACCTCGACGGCGACGGCGCCACGGACATCGTCACGGCCTACGACGACGGGACGGGCGGCCGCGTCGCGGTGTTCCTCGCGGAGCCGTAGCGGTTTTCCGCTCGGCTCGAATCCTGACGAGCTCGTCGACATCCGCGAGGTCCAGCTTCCGTCCGACCGTACGCTTGTTGCGAATCAGCGCTTCGAGCCCGAGGAACGGGACGCGCATCCCGAACAACTCGCCGCGCGATCGCCCCTCCCAGGCAGTCGCCCAGGTCACGCCCGGCATCTTCCTGATCACATCGATCGCTCCGGGTCTCCCCACGAAGAACCGCAAGAACGTCGCCCTCGTCTCCTCGGGAGTGAGCACGTCGCCGAGGAAGTCCGAGAGCGCACGGGCGAGCCGTTCGTCGTTCTCGAGCGAGCGTGGCACGAACAGATCGATGTCCTTGGTCGCTCGGAGGTAGCCAGCGTGGGCGACCGCATAGCCGCCGGCGATCAGGAACGGCACACGATGTCGCGCGAACAGCCGCAGCAACTCGACGAGGTCGTGTTGCCAGCTACCGGGTTCCGGCTTCACGTCGCTTCCGCGGCGAGCGCTCGAGCTCTGCGGGATCCCGCCCGCTCGCGATCCAGGCCGCCTCGAAGAGCTCGGACACCGCCCAGCCGGTGTCGGTCCCCGCGGCGCGGCGCGGTGGCGTCAGCTCGCGCGGATCGTCGGTCGCCACCAGGACGGCTCGCCCGACGCGACGGCGTGTTCCCATGCCCGCGATCATGCCCGAGCACCGAGGACCGTGCCACCGGCGTATACCGGCGAGCGCGATCACTCGCCGACGGACGGCAGCACGCCCAGGCCGATCGCGGGCTCGTCTTCCGTCTTCGCGGGGGCGCGCGATTCGTCGACGTCGGGGGTGAACGCGGGCACCGGCACGTCGCGCTCGGGCTCGTCGTCCGTGAGCGCCGGTGCATCGGTGCGATCGATCTGGTCGAGGTCCCAGCGCAGCGGCGGCTCGGGCTCTTCGACGGCGGGCGGCTCGGGGATCACGACCGGGGCCGGTGCGCGCACGGGCGTCGGTGCAGCGGCGAGCTGTGTATCCGTGCGCTCGTCGGGCACGCGCCAGCGCGTCTCGAAGCGCGTCTTCGCGGCGAGCACGAGGTCGGCGTACTCGCGGCTGCGCGGCGGCAGCTCGCCGTCCTCGTCGAGCCAGCGATCGACGTTGCCCGGGCCGGCGTTGTACGCCGCGAGCGCGAGCACGACGTCGCCGCGATAGCGCGCGAGCATGTCGGACAGGTACAGCGTGCCGGCGAGCACGTTGAACTGCGGGTCGAACGCGTTCGCGCGCCCCGACTGGTTCACGCGCGGCGCGAGCCCGGCCGCCGTCGCGGGCATGAGCTGCATGAGACCGCGCGCGCCGGCGGGACTCTGCGCGCGCGGATCGAAGCGACTCTCGACCCACACCATGCCGCGCAGCAGATCGGGATCGATGCGGTGCTTCGTCGCGGCCTGCTCGATCCACGGATCGACCGCCGCGATGCGCTCGCGCTCCTCGACGCTGAACGGCGAGTCGTCCACGACGACGGGCGACGAGCTCGTCGTCGCGACGCCGCCCGGTGGCCGCGGCCCGACCGACCCCATGGAGGCACAACCGGTCGAGAGGATCCCCACGAGGCCGACGAGGGCGGCAACGGGGCGAGGCAGGGAAGTCGTCGCGCTCACCTCCGAGCCATAGAAGGTCCGGGCCCGGCCCCCCAAGTTTCCGGCGCGGCAGGAGGGTCGCGCTCGATCGTGCGCAGCAATCGTGGTGGGTTCGCGTACGGCCCTGCGGACCCCCGCCTGCGGCCCAACGCCGCGTCGCACGCCCCCACGGCTTCGTCTACGCTCTGGCCCGGATGACCCGCACGATCATCGCGGCCCTGGCAATCCCCACGCTCCTGTCGGCGACCGCCCTCGCGGCGGAGCCCGGAGCCCATCCGTACTCGCACTGGACCGGCGAGGTCCGGACGATCACGTGGGCGCAGATCGAGGCGGGCCGCGCCCTGTCGACGCCGGTCGAGTCGCGCGAGTTCTCCATGCTCGACGCGGTCGCGGCTGGCGAGATCGCCAAGGATCCGGACGGCACGCCCGCGCGCACCGAGATGCCCACGGGCCTCGTGCAGCGCGGCGGCATGGTGCTCCCGCAGGGGATCGACGACGGCACGATCGTCGTGCAGCCCGAGGACATCTTCGCGGTCGAGGACATCCCCGGCAACGAGTACCCGCGCAAGCACACGCTGTACCTCAACTTCACCGGCGGCATGCTGACCTCGGGCACCGACAACTCCGCGGAGAACAAGTCGCAGCTCGCGCGCGACGGCATGTACCCCGTCTTCGGCGGCGGCGAGGCGCGAGCGACCTCGGTCGCGCAGGGCGTCACCGCCGACTTCGCGCCGTTCGGCGTGCGCGTCGTCTACCTCGAGCGCCCTGCGAGCAAGACGCTGCCGTACACGATGGCGATGGTGAGCGGCTCGTGGCAGGACACGAACATCTCGGATCCTGCCGGCGGCGTCGCACCGGGAGCCGACTGCGGCGCGCTCGGCCAGCGCCACGTCGTGTACGCGTTCGAGACCGCGTCCGCCGTGCAGATGGCGAACACGACGAGCCAGGAGGCCGGCCACGCGTACGGCCTCGATCACACGTTCAACTGCGACAGCGTGATGTCGTACTGCGGTGGCGGCGATCAGAGCTTCCAGAGCGGATGCGACGGGCTGTGCGAGGCGCAGTGCCAGGGCCCGAACTCCGCGGGCTGCGAGGTCGCGACCCATGAGATGTTCTGCGGAGAGGGCAGCGCCGCGCAGGACGACGTGGCCGAGATGGCGTGGATCTTCGGCGGCAACGAGCCCGACATGGAGGATCCCACCGCCGAGATCGTCGAGCCCGCCGACGGGGCGATGTTCGACGCGCCCGCCGACGTCTCGCTGCGCGCGCTCGTCGACGACAACTACGGCGGCTACGGCTGGAAGTTCATCGTCGAGAAGGACGGCGAGGTCATCGTCGATCAGGTCGACTACGAGCGCGAAGTCGACGCGGAGTACCGCGCGGCGCTCAACCTCGGTGGGCTGCCCGAGGGCAGCTACACGTTCCGCATCGAGATCGAGGATCACTACGGCGGCATGGGCACGGACGAGATCCAGTTCCAGGTCGGCGAGGGTGCGGCCACGGGGGCGGATGCCGGTGACGGCGAGGGCGACGGTGGTGACGGCGACGGCACCGACGGTGGTGGCGACGACGACGACGACGGTGGCGACGACGACGACGGCGACGACGACGACGGTGGATCGGACGGCGACGGCGGTCAGGACGGCGGCGACGATCGCGGCAGCGTCGATCGCGGGTGCTCGTTCACGACCGAGCCGACCACGCCGTGGGCCGCCGCGCTGCTCGTGCTGCTCGTCGCCGGAGTGCGCCGCCGAAGGATCTGAAGGGAACGATCGCCATGCTCGGCTCGACGCTGCTGCTCCTTCTCGCCGCCGAGCCCGACGCGCTCGCCCATCCGTACGCACCCACCCGCACGGGTCCGAAGACCGTCGATCTGCGCACGCATCGCGCGAGCACGCCGGCCGGTGACCGCGTGCGGTTCGACGAGCTCGACGATCACGTCGCCGCACCGACGCCGATGCCGACGGATTCGCGGCCGGGCTCGATGCCGCAGGGCTGGGTGCAGCGCGGCAACACGGCGGTGCCCGCCGCCGTCGCCGACGGCACGATGACGATCGAGCCCGATGCGATCTTCGCGGTCGAGGACATCCCCGGCAACGCGTACCCGCGCAAGCACACGCTCTACATGAACTTCGTCGGCGCCGATCTCGTGGGCGGCTCGGACAACAGCGCGGAGAACAAGTCGACGCTCGCGAAGACCGGGCCCTATCCGATGTTCGGCGGCGGCGAGCAGACGGCGCTCGCCGCCGTGCAGGCGGTGCAGGTCGACGTCGCGAACTTCGGTATCCGCGTCGTCTACGAGCGCCCGCCGCAGATCATCCCGTACACGATGGCGATGATCGGTGGCCACTGGACCGACACGAGCCTCGAGGATCCCGCCAGCGGCGTCGCACCGGGTGCCGACTGCGGCGCGCTCGGCCAGCGGCACGTGGTGTACGTGTTCGCCGACGGCGGGTGGGGATCCACCGGCATCGCGAACGTGACGAGCCAGGAAGCCGGTCACGGCTGGGGGCTCGATCACAACCTCAACTGCGGCAGCGTGATGTCGTACTGCGGCGGCGGTGACGGCGTCTTCTCCGGCACCTGCGACGGGCTGTGCGAGAACCAGTGCCAGGGCGCCGCGGGTTGCCGGCTCACGCACGAGATGTTCTGTGGCGTGGGCAACGACCAGCAGAACGAGCAGGCCGAGCTCACGTGGATCTTCGGCGGCAACGAGCCCGACACGACGCCCCCGTCGGTCGAGATCGTCGAGCCCGCCGACGGCACCGTGGTCGAGGCCGGTGCGGACGTAGACCTGCGCGCGATCGTCGAGGACGACTACGGCGGCTTCGGCTGGAAGTTCGTGATCGAGAAGGACGGCGTCGTCGAGTACGACGAGGTCGACTACGACCGCGAGGTGGATGCCGAGTACCGCGCCGCGCTCAACCTCGTGAACCTCGAGCCCGGCGAGTACACCGCGACGGTGCTCATCGTGGATCAGTACGAGGGCGAGGACACCGCGACCGTTTCGTTCACGGTGATGCCGGGCGCGGGCACCGACGGCGGCGACGGGGTCGACGGCACCGACGACGACGGCTCGGCGAGCGCGACCGACGGCGACGACGACGACGACGGCGACGACGACGACGACGACGACGACGGGTCGAGCGAGGACGGCGGCAGCGAGGGCGGCCTCGACGGCGACGACGCAGCCGACCGCGGGTGCGCGTGTAGGGGCGGCGATTCGCGATCGGGTGCACTCGCGCTCGGGCTCGCGGTACTCATCGGTCTCCGTCGTCGGAGGCCTTGAATGATCGCGCTCTTGCTGTTCACCCTCGCCGAGCCCCACGTCGTCGATCTCGGCGCGCCGCCGCCCACCGATCCGCCGGGCCGTGATCGCGTGCGCTTCGACCAACTCGACGACCACGTGCAGCCGCCCCCGGCGGTGCCGAGCCCGCGCCGCGGCACGATCGCGCCGGGGTTCACCACCGCCGATCCCATCGGGCTCGAGGACGAGAACAAGCCCGGCAGCGAGTACCCGCGCAAGCACACGCTGTATCTGAACTTCGCGGGCGCCGATCTCATGAGCGGAGGCGACAACTCCGCGACGAATCGCTCGCAGCTCGCGGAGAACGGGCCGTACCCCGTGTTCACGGGCGGCGAGCCCAAGGCGATCGCGGCCGCGCAGTCGCTGGAGGCCGACCTCGCGCCGTTCGGCGTGCGCGTCGTCTATCTCGAGCGCCCGCCCGAGCTCTTGCCGTACACGATGGCGATGATCGGCGGCGAGTGGATGGACACGCAGCTCGACAGCCCGGCCGGCGGTGTCGCGGCAGCGGCCGACTGCGGTGCGACCAACCAGCGGCGCGTCGTCTACGTGTTCGCCGACGGCGGATGGTCAGCGCTCGAGATCGCCTCGACCGCAGCGCAGGAGGCCGGCCACGCGTGGGGCCTCGATCACTCGTACAACTGCGACAGCGTGATGTCGTACTGCGCGGGCGCGGCCGACAAGATCTTCTCGGACGTGTGCGACGACCTGTGCGAGCTCGACTGCCAGCTGCCCGCGAACTGCCGCGAGACCCACGAGATGTTCTGCGGGGCCGGCAGCGACCAGCAGAACGAGGTGGAGGAGCTCGCGTGGCTGTTCGGCACCGACGCGCCGGACATGGAAGCGCCGACCGTCGAGATCCTGCAGCCCGAGGAGGGGGCAATGTTCGCGATGGGCGAGCCGGTCGACGTCGTGTCGATGATCTCCGACGACTACGGCGGCTACGCGTGGAAGTACCACGTCGAGCGCGACGGCGAGGTCACCTACGATCAGGTGAACTACACGCGCGACGTCGACGACATGGATCGGCCGTACCTGCAGTTCGTGAACCTCGACCCGGGCGAGTACACGTTCACCGTGATCGCGATGGATCACGCCGATCAGCTGGGCGAGGCCTCGGTGCACGTCACGGTGATGGGCGACGGCGCCGACACGACGGGCGGCGACGAGGAGGACGACGGCGCGGACGAGACCACCGGCGACGGTGACGACGACGACGACGACGGCGACGACGACGAGGGCGACGACGACACGTCGGGCGGCACCGCGGCCGCCGACGACGGCGGAGGCGAGAAGGGCTGCGCGATCGGAGCCGCGCCGCGCGTCGTCTGCCTGTGGCCGCTCGTCGTGGCGATCGCGGCGTATCGACGCCGTCGCTGATCGATCAGGGCAGCGCCGCGATCACGTCGCGCGCGAAGGCCTCGGCCTCCGGCGGCTTCGCCATCGGTCCCTGGCCGATGTTCGGCGCGACGCCGATCGCGATGTAGCGCTCGTCTTTGTGCACGCCGATGATCATGCCGCTGCGGAACGCTCGATCGCCGATGCCCGACAGCGTGGCATCGCTGCCCAGCAGGCCGAGCTCGTGGTCGTAGACCTCGGCGCCCTTCGTCGGCGTGATCTCGATCGTCACGCTGCCCGGGCCGGTCTCTGCCTTCCACTTGCACGCGTTGCCGCTGCGCACGCCTTCGGCGACCGGCGACTTCAAGGCCGTGGCGGCGCGCTCGCGCGTCGCGAGTGCACACGGATCGGGGCCGTCGTCGGCCGCGGCCGCCTTCGCCTCGGGCGCCTTGGCTTCCGGGGCCTTCGCCTCCGGGGCCTTCGCCTCGGGCGACTTCGTGTCGGTGGTCTTCGCCTCGGTCTTCGCCGGTGCCTTGCCCGAGTCGGGGGCGCCGTTGCAGGCGGGCCCCGCGAGCACGGCCGCGACGGCCAGGATCCGAAACCGCAGGATGATCATGGCCGCGAGGGTACCAACGACCGCTGGCGGGGATCACGCCCGAGGCGCCGGGACGGGTGCTTGACCGCCGGCCGGAGATCCATATCCTTCGCACTCCCTCGCCCGCCCGGGACCCACCGAACGCGGTCCCGGTGCACGGAAAGCGGCGAGAAGGATCGCCTTCGCCATGCCCACCTACGATCAAGCCATCGTCCGCACCGGCGGCAAACAGTATCGCATCGAGCCCGGCGCTCTTCTGCGCGTCGAGAAGCTCGACGGGGACGTGGGGGCGAAGATCCAGCTCGCCGACGTGCTGCTCGTGGGCAAGGGAGCCGACTGCGTGATCGGAACGCCCGTCGTGAAGGGGGCCGTCGTCACCGGCACCATCACGGCGCAGGGCCGCGGTCCGAAGCTCATCGTCTACAAGTTCAAGCGGCGCAAGAACCAGCGTCGTCGACATGGCCATCGCCAGTCGTTCACCGAGATCAAGATCGAAGGCATCCAGGCCTGAGAGGAGCCCGTCATGGCACACAAAAAAGGCCAAGGATCGATCAAGAACGGGCGCGACAGCAACGCGCAGAACCGCGGCGTGAAGAAGTTCGGCGGCCAGCTCGTGCAGCCGGGCAACATCATCGTCCGCCAGGTCGGCAGCACGGTCCACGCGGGTCCGAACGTCGGGCTCGGCAAGGACTTCACGCTGTTCGCCCTCGTCGAGGGCACGGTCCGCTTCTACAAGCGCGGCCGCGAGCGCAAGGCGTTCGTGGCGGTGGATCCGATCGAGTATTCCATCCAGCAGTAGGAGCACGCTCGCGCTCGTGCGCGAGTCGAGGTGAGCCGTGAAGTTCGTCGACTTGGTCCGCGTGCACGTGCGGGCCGGTCGCGGCGGCAACGGGGCCGTCGCGTGGCGGCGCGAGAAGTTCGTGCCGAAGGGCGGCCCGGCCGGCGGTGACGGAGGCGACGGCGGCGACGTCGTGCTCGTCGCCGATCCGCATCTGTCGACGCTGCTGGAGCTGCGCTTCCGTCCGCACCTGCATGCGGAGGACGGCAAGCCCGGCGGCACGCGCGACAAGAACGGGCGCGCCGGCGAGGACCTGCAGGTGCGCGTGCCGGTGGGCACGGTGGTCGTCGTCGATCGTCCGTCCGACGAAGTCCGAGCGCCGCGCTCGATGCCGAAGTCGGCGCCCGACGACGAGGACGACGACGAGATGGAGACCGTCTACATCGGCGACGACGGGCGCCCGATGGGGGACGACGAGGTCGCCGAGGTGTTCGGCGACGGCGACGAGGGCGACGACGACGAGGTGGGCCGCGTGCTCGGCGATCTCGCGACGCCGGGCCAGACGATCGTGGTCGCGCGCGGCGGCAAGGGCGGTCGCGGCAACATCCACTTCCGCACCGCGACGCGCCAGGCCCCCGACTACGCGGAGCCGGGCACCGACGGCGACGCGCGCTGGCTGCGACTCGAGCTCAAGCTGCTCGCCGACGTCGGCATCGTCGGCTTCCCGAACGTGGGCAAGTCCACCTTCATCGCGAAGGTGAGCCGCGCGCGCCCGAAGATCGCCGACTACCCGTTCACGACGCTGGTCCCCCAGCTCGGCGTGGTGGGCCTCGGTGAAGGCCGCTCGATGGTGATTGCCGACGTGCCGGGCCTGATCCGCGGCGCGAGCGAGGGCCGCGGCCTGGGCCTGCAGTTCCTGCGACACCTCGAGCGCACGCGCGTGCTGTTGCACCTGCTCGCCCCGGATCTCGATCCGGATCGCGAGCCGCTCGCGGACCTCGAGGCGCTGGAGTCCGAGCTCGACCAATACGGCGACGTCTTCGCAAACCGCCCCCGCGTGGTGGCGATCAACAAGATCGATCTCCTCGGCGATCCGGAGGGCAGAAAGCAGCTCAAGGATCTGCGCAGCGCCTTGCAGTCCCGCGGCATCCCGCTCTTCCCGATCAGCGCCCACACGGGCGAAGGCGTCCCCGCCTTGCTCGAAGCGCTGTGGCGCCGCGTCCACCCGCAGCGCGGTTGATCATCGCGAGCGATCCGTCGCGGCATCGGGCGCACCCATCACGTCCCACGGCACCGGGTTGTCCTCTGCGCCCTTCACCGAGCGCACGCGCAGGCGATCGGCGAGCAGCGGCAGCGGCTTGCTCCGATCCATCGTCGTCAACGCGCCGCACGCCGGCGCGCTCGGGTCGGCGCTCGCCGTCGCCACCGCGCCGTCGTTCGCCGGCTGCGCCACCTCGCGCGGCGCGGCCGTGGTCGCGCCCGCGTCGGGCGTCGCGATGGACCCAGCTCGCCCGCGCGCGCAGCCGAGCCCGCCGGCGCCGATCACGAGAAGGGATGCGCCCAGCACGAGCCGGCGAAGGGCAGGGCGCTCCGGACAATCCACCGTCATGGCCCCGAGGAACGCGGTCCGTCCCCGTCGGGCTTCCACCCCGGTCGGGGAATCCGACAGCACGCGACCCGCGTCGGCGGATGCTTCCGATCGGCCCACCTTGGTCGCGCCGACCCGCCCACGGATCTTCACCGCGAGGTGGTGCAGCCTTGGGGGGCTTGGTACCTTGGTGGGCGTGCCGGTGCGCAGTTCGAATCGGGTAGGCCGTAGAGGATCGCGAGCGTGGGGATGGAGTGGAGCGGCGTTCGTCGCCGCGCTCGTCTTCGCGCTCGGCACCGCCCACGCGGCCCCGCCTCCGCCCCCGCCCGCGCCGGCCAAGGCCGCTCCCGCGAAGCCGACCCCGGCGCCCGCGAAGCCGCCGGCGACGACCCCTGCGAAGCCGGCCGCGACGACCCCCGCGAAGCCGGCCGCGACGACCCCCGCGAAGCCGGCCCCGACCGCCCCCGCGACGGCGCCTGCCGGCACGAAGCCCGCCGCGACGACGACCACGCCCCCCGCCGCCGGCAAGAAGTCCGCCGATCCGCTCGCCGGCCCGGCCGACTCGTCGCGGCAGAGCGAGATCTACGGCGATCGCATCGACGGACTGTCGGTCGAGGTCGACGCGCTCAAGGACAAGATCTTCCGCAGCCGCGCTCGGCTCTCGCTGCTCCGCGAGACCGTGCTCAAGGGCGTGCTCGCCGGCAGCCGCGTCGTGCTCGCGCACCGCAACCTCATGGGCTCCGGCTTCCGGCTCACGCGCATCGTCATCATCATGGACGGCGCGCAGATCTACGCGAAGACCGACGAGTCGGGCGGCCTCGACTCCGAGGACGAGCTCGTCATCTACGACGGCAACCTGCCGCCCGGCCCCCACAACGTCACGATCGAGATGACGTACAAGGGCCACGGCTACGGCGTGTTCGCCTATCTGTCGGGCTACACGTTCGATTCCCGCAGCTCGCACAGCTTCACCGCACCGGAGAACGGCGCGCTCAAGCTGACGAGCGTCGGCTTCGAGCGCGGCAACATGACGACCGAGATGCGTGATCGACCGAGCGTCTCGTGGCAGGAGCTGCCGCTCGACGCCGCGGGCCGTCCGCTGCCCTCGGCACGCGGGCGCGCGAAGGCCAAGGAACCGACGGAGTAGCCCGCGATGCGCCGGAGCGGCTCACTCGCGCGGCTGGGGCCTGCGATCGCGCTCGTCGCGATCGCAGCCGTCGCCGTGCCCGCGGCGGCCAAGCCCGCCCCCACCGAGCTCGGCAAGCTCGCGACCGCGCTGCGCGAGGCCGAGGAGAACGTCGTCGCGGCCGAGCGCGCGGCCGCGAAGGACGACACGCCCGACGAGGCCACGCTCGCGAAGCGCCTCGTGGCCGGCCAGCTCGATCTGTCCGAGGGCAACTACGACGGCGCGGCGATCAAGTTCCTCGATCTCGTCGAGAACCATCCCGAGTCGCAGGCGGCCGCGCAGGCCACCCACTGGCTCGCCGAAGCGCTCACGCACCTCGACATGGAGCGGTGGGCCGTCGAGCTGTTCGCGAAGAACCTCGGCGATGCGCGCCCCGACGCGAAGCGGCTGCACCAGAAGAGCGTCGCGCGGCTGCTCGACCTCGCGATCCCGCGGCGCGAGTCCGGCTTCGCGCGCAAGCCCGGGATCTCCGCGACGCCCGAGGTGCGCGCCCGCCTGCAGGCGGTCGGCATCGACGTGAAGACGGCGCCGCCGAAGGGCGTGCTCGATGCCACGAACACCGAGCGGCTCGTGAAGTGGGCCGAGACGTTCCCCGCGGCGTCGAAGATCCCCCAGCTGCGCTACAGCCACGGACGCTACCTCTACCTCACGGGCAATCACGCGGCCGCGATCGCGGAGCTCGACGCGCTGTCGCCGATGGACGTGCCGATCTCGCGCGGCGGCCCCGATGCCGAGTGGCGCGTGCGCGCGGCCTACATCGCCGGCGCAGCGGCGCTCGCGAAGGGCGACGTCGACGACGCGCTCGATCGCTTCTCGCGGATCACGAAGTCGCGGCCGTCCGCGCCGCGCGAGCGCCAAGTGGTCGAGCTCGCGTGGATGGCCCTGGGTCGCATCCACCACGATCGCGACGACACCGACGATGCCGTGCGCGCCTACAAGCGGATCGGTCGCGACTCGCCGTTCTTCCCCGAGGCGATGTACGAGACCGCGTGGACGCTCCTGCGCGCCGCTCGCTTCGATCAGGCCGTGCAGGCGCTCGATCTGCTGCTCCTGTACGACCCGCGCTCGTCGATCGTGCCGGAGATCAAGCAGCTGCGCGGCAAGGTGCGCATCCAGCAGCGCGACTACAAGGGCGCCGAGGAGGAGTTCCTCGGGCTGCGCCGCGAGTTCGATCGGCTCGGCACGCAGCTCGGGCGCAAGCTGCAGGCCAAGGGCGACGCCACCGAGTACTTCGCCGCCGTGATCGGCGAGGACATGGAGCACTTCAGCCTCGCGTCGATCCTGCCGGTCGGCGCGCTGCCGGTCGCGCGCTCGCTGCCGCGGGCGGTGCAGGCCGAGGACCTCGCGCGCGACGTCGGCAAGCTCGAGCGCGAGCTCGGCGAGACCCGCGATCTGCTCGCGCGCATGGAAGAGGCCGTGCGCGCGAAGGAGAAGGCCCGGCTCTTCAGCGACCTCGCCGCCCACATCGCCGGGCTCGACAACGTCGAGGACGACCTGCTCGGCATCGAAGAGGCGCTCGTCGCCCGCCGCGGCGAGGGCCGCGACCTGGGCAAGGCCGAGCGCACGCGCGTCGAGCTGCGCGACAAGGTCGATCGACCGCTCGGCAACAAGACGGACAAGCAGCGGCTCGCGGTCACGCGGCTGCAGCGACTGCTCGAGAAGGCGCACAAGCTCGACCTCACCGTGGCGTCGATGCGAGCCGAGCTCGTCGCGACCGAGCGGTACTACGAGGAGAGCCGCAAGGAGCAGAAGATCGATCACCAGGGCTTCCTGCGCGAGGCCGCCACGATGCGCGACACGATCGCGGAGCTCGAGGCCGAGGTGATCGCCCTGCGCGAGCGCATCGATCGCGGGCGCGCGGCGCTGCGCTACGAGGATCCGCTGCGCGAGGCTCGGACCCGCGCGATCATCCTCTATCGCCAGCACATCACGGGCATGTACGCCGCGCTCGGCAAGCGCGGCAACCAGGCCGAGGTCGACGCGCTGTGGAAGAAGGCCGAGTCGCTGCAGGCGCGCGCCGACAAGGCCCGCGTCGCGCTCGATCGCACGGCGGGCAAGCGCCTCGAGCACGCGATGGAGATCCTCGAAGAGGAGCGCGCGAACCTCGACGCGTACAAGGTCGAGCTCACCGGCAAGAAGGGCGAGTCGAAGACCGTCGTCGCCGACGTGCTCGCGGCCTCCTACGCCGACGTCGTCACCGAGCTCGGCAGCCTCGTGCTGCGCTCCGAGGTGGGCCTGCTCGACGTCGCGTGGGCGATGAAGGAGGCGGAGACCGAGGAGATCCAGCGGCTCGAGGTCGAGCGCGACCGCGAGATCGGCGAGCTCGATCGCGCGGTCGAGATGGGCCTGGAGGACGTGCAATGAAGACGATTGCCGTCATGCTCGCCCTCGCGCTCGCGCCGAGCACGGCCTTCGCGTTGCCGCGCGGCAAGCTGTCGAACGACAAGCTGCCCGACAAGGAGAAGGTGCCGGTCGGCGTGCCGGGCGAGCCGGGCAGCGGCCTGCCGCTCGAGCAGGCGCCGCGCGGCACCGATGCGGGCAAGCTGCAGGCTCCGTTGCCGCTGCGCGCGGCCGACGAGCGCGAGGCCAAGGGCATCGCGGAGTTCGAGGCGCTCGCGGGCCGCTACCGGGCGGGCCACGAGGCGATGGCGCACACGATCGGCCAGACGCTCGTGATCGGCGGCGTCACCGGTCGCCGCGCGCTGCAGCTGTCGTACGACAAGAAGATCAAGACGCGCCAGGCCGAGGCCCGCAAGTTCAGGGCCCAGGCGGTGCGCCGCTACCAGGACTTCCTGAAGCTCCATCCCGACGATCCCGCGTGGACGCCGGAGATCATGTTCCGGCTCGCCGAGCTCCACTTCGAGACGAGCAGCGAGCGGCTCGCCCGCGCCGAGGATGCGTTCCAGAAGGAGCTCGAGGCCTACCAGCTTCGTTTGGAGAAGGACAAGAACGCCCAGCCTCCGCCCTCGCCGGTGCCCGAGCATGCCGACGCGATCGCGCTCTATCGCGACGTCGTCGTCGGCTTCCCGCGCTTCCACCTCGCCGACGCGTCGCTCTACATGATGGGCACGCTGCTCTACGAGATGGGCGAGTTCGATCAGAGCAAGCAGTCGTACCTCGCGCTCGCGTGCCTCAATCGCTACCCCGTGCCGCTCGCCGACGGCTCGAACATCATCAACAAGGAGTTCGAGAAGGGCGACTACGACACCTGCGAGGCGTACGAGAAGGACAGCAAGTACATCGACGAGTCGTGGCTGCGCATCGGCGAGGTGCACTACGACCTCGACGAGCTCGACGGGGCGCTCGCCGCCTACTCGCGCGTGGTCGCGGACCCGGAGGGCGAGCTGTACGACGAGGCGCTCATCCGGCTCGCGTGGACGCTCTACCTGCAGCGCAACTTCGCCGACGCGGCGAAGCGGCTCGACGACTTCGTCAAGTACGCCGACAAGCACAAGGACGACGACGAGCCCGGCGGCGCGATCGCGCTGCGCGACGACGCGATCAAGTGGCTCGCGAAGACCTACGCCGAGGAGGACTGGGACGACGACGGCGCGCGCGACCGCGTGTGGGGCGTGGCCCGCCTCGACCGCGACTACAAGTCGCGCGGCAAGGAGAAGCACGTCGCGGAGATCTACGCGGCGCTCGGCGACCTGTTCGCGATGCAGACCGAGTACGCGAAGGCCATCGAGATCTGGGAGCTCACGCTCGCCCGCTGGCCGCTCGCCCCCGCGGCGCCGATGCTGCAGCTGCGCGTGATGCAGGGCTGGAACGCGCTTCAGGACAAGGGCAAGGCCACGCTCGCGCGCGACAAGCTCGCGACCAACTACCTGCGCGGCACGAAGTGGTTCTACGCGAACGAGAGCGACCCCGACGTCGTCGAGGGGGCGCTCAAGCTCGCCGAGGAAGCGCTGGTCCACACGGCGATCGATCACCACGCGCATGCGCAGACGCTGCGGGCGGCGGGCGACCCGAAGGCCGCGGGCGAGTACGCGATCGCGGCGAAGGCCTACGAGGCCTACCTCGAGCGCTTCCCCGACACGCCGAGCTCGTACGAGTACCGCTACAACTTCGCGGAGTCGCTCTTCTACAGCGAGCAGTACCTGAAGGCGGCCGAGCAGTACAGCCAGGTGCGCGACAGCAACCTCGACAACCGCCTGCAGGAGGACGCGGCCGGCGGCGCGGTGTCGGCCTACGAGGCGTACGTCGAGCAGGAGAAGACGGCCGGCCGCCTCGTCGTGCCGAAGATGCCGAAGAAGGACGACCCCGGCCCGTTCGACAAGCCGCTCGAGATCCCCACGGTGATGCTCGCGCTGCGCGACGCGTACGATCGCTTCGTCGCGACCCGGCCGGACAGCGATCAGTCGCCGTCGATGATGTACCTCGCGGGCGAGGTGTCGCAGCGCTACCACCACTGGGACGACGCGGACGCGCGGTTCGCCGCGGTGATCGAGGCGCACTGCGACGAAAACGTGGCGATCAACGCGAGCACGGCCCGGCTCGACAGCCGCATCGTGCGGCAGGATCTCGCGGGCGCGAAGAAGCTGGCCGACGAGCTGGCGACCAAGGGCTGCGGCGAGGGCGACGAGGCCAAGAAGTTCGCGGGCGACCTCAAGACGCTCGGCAACGCGGTGCGGTTCCAGGAGGCGACGATCCTCTACGAGGCGGGCGAGTTCGAGGCCGCTGCAGACAGGTACGTGGCCTTGGTGGACCAGGCGCCCGACGATCCGAACGCCGATCGAGCGCTCAACAACGCCGCGGTCGCGTACGAGAACATCGGCCGCTTCGGCAGCGCGAGCCAGACCTACAAGCGCATCTACACGAAGTACCCGGACTCCGAGTTCGCCGACGACGCGCTCCTGCGCACCGGCTACAACCACTCCAAGTTCTTCGAGTTCGACGAGGCCGTGCAGAGCTACCTCGTGCTCGCGGAGGACAAGCGCTACAAGGACAGCGAGCACCGCGAGCTCGCGCTGTGGAACGCGGCCGACCTGCTCGACAACCTGCAGGACTACAAGAAGTCCGCGGGCATGTACCAGCGCTACGCCGAGAAGTCGCAGGACAAGGAGAAGGCGGCGGACGCCAGCTTCCGCGCGGCGCAGGTGCTCGGCAAGACCACGGATCAGCGCGGCACGATCAAGGCGTACGAGGCCTACCTCGCGAAGTTCGGCAACGACGCGGGCCAGGCGGAGAAGAGCGTCGAGGCCCAGCTCCGCATCGGGCAGGCGTACGCGAAGATGGGCGATCGGGCCAAGGCCCAGCAGTACTACCGCGCGACGGTCACGTCGTTCGACGCCAAGAAGCTCAAGCCGAGCACGGACGCCGCCGACCTCCCCGCCGAGGCGCAGTTCCTGCTCGCGGAGTACGCGTTGGCCGACGTGCTCGCCGTCAAGCTCACCTCCACGGGCAAGAAGCTCGAGAAGGAGGCGAGGGAGCTCACCGATCGCCTCACCGTCGCGGCCGCGGCCTACGACTCGGTGTTCCCCTATCGCCGGCTCGACTGGGTACTCGCCGCGATGTACCGGCGCGGCTACGCGTTCGAGACGTGGGCGATCGCGATGCGAGCCGCTCCGGTGCCGAAGGTGCTCAAGCCCAACAGCGAAGCTTGGTTCGCCTACAAGGACGACGTCGATCGCTACGCGAGCCAGGCGGAGGCCAAGGCGATCTCGCTGTACGAGGAGACCGTGAAGCGCAGCAAGGAGTACAGCCTCGCGAACGAGTGGACCCGCTCCGCCCGCGAGCGCCTCAACATCTACAAGCCCGCCGACTATCCGCTCCTGCGCGCACCGGCGCTCGAGCTGCAGGTGGAGGATCTGCGATGAAGCGGCTCGTGCTCCTGCTCGCGCTCGCGTCGTGCAAGGTGCCGACCGAGACGGAGTCGCCCGACGACGACGGCGCGCTCGATCGCATCGAGTCGACCGGGCCGTCCACGCCGGACGACGCCACGGCCGCGGGCCCGGCGGCACCCACCGACAAGAAGGCGCTGCCGAAGGTCCGCGATCGCGACCCGGAAGAAGAGAAGAAGAAGATGGCCCTGTCGCGCCAGCGCAGCGCGGAGGCCCGCAAGATGCTGGCACAGAACCGGCTCACCGAGGCGATCGACCACTCGCGCCAGGCGCTCAAGATCCACGAGCAGAACGTCGACGCGATGCTCGTGCTCGCCGAGTCCTACTACAAGCAGAACAAGTTCGAGCTCGTGCACGCGGTGACGTCGAGCGCGCTGCAGGTCGACGCGAAGGTCATCAGTCCGCAGGAGACGTCGCGCGTCTACAACCTCAAGGGCTTCGCGTACGTCGCGATGGGGGACGAGAACCTCGCGACCCAGTCGTTCCGCAAGGCGGCCGACGCCGACGAGAAGAACGCGTCGGCGTGGAACAACCTCGGCACGCGCTACATGGCCGCGGGCGACGTCGCGACCGCGAAGTCGTGCTTCACGTACGCGATCGAGCTGCAGCCGCGCTTCGCGAAGGCCCACCTCAACCTCGGCGCCGCGTTGCGAGCCGAGGGCAAGTGGACCGACGCGGAGAAGTCGCTCAACGCCGCGCTCAAGCTCAAGCCGAACTGGGCGGAGGCGTTCTTCAACCTCGGCGTGCTCTACCTCGATGCGGATCCCTACCCGGGGCTCGACACGGTCGCGCGGCTGAACAAGTCGATCCAGTTCCTCACGCGCTACCGCGAGCTCGCGGTGTCCGACGGACCGGAGGGGCCGGGATCGGATCCGACCGCCGGGATCGCGCGCACGGGGGCGAAGGGATCCGCGAAGATCGCCCCCGGCCCCGCGGTGGTCAGCAAAGCGCGGGCCGAGGACTACATCCGCGTCGCCAAGAAAGGCATCGAGCGCGAGGAACGGAAGGCCGAGCGCGAGCGTGCGCGCAGCAAGTCCGACGCGAGCAAGGCAGACGCTGGCACGGTGGACGCCGCCAGCAAGCCCGAGCCGAGCAAGCCCGAGCCGAGCAAGCCCGAGCCGAGCAAGCCCGAGCCGAGCAAGCCGGAGCCGAGCAAGCCGCAGACGCCCGGACAAGCGCCGACCGCCAAGCCGACGCCGACGCCACCGCAGTCGCCCCCACCGTCCGCGCCGGGCGCAACGCCGCCGGCTTCACCCAAACCGCAAGCACCGGCGAAGCCCGCGAAGCCCACCGCCCCGACGACGCCGGCTCCCACGACCCCCACGCCGACCCCACCGACGAGCTCGCCGAAACCGCAGGCACCGAAGCCACAGGCACCGAGCCAGTCCCCCAAGCCCCAGACGCCAGCCGCCCCATCGAAGAGTGCCGCGCACTCGCCACGCATGCGCGCAACGAAACTGCATGCGTGCGCAGACCAGGCGTGGAACCCGCGCTCGTGCGCGGACACTCACCACGCTGGCGCGATGCTCGGCTCCACGCGGATGTCGCTCGCTTCTCGCACGCACGCCTCCGCGTGCGATGGCCGTGAAGCAGCCGCGGCCCGTGAAGAGGATTTCGCATGAGCACGCCCCACCGAGCATCGTCCGCAATGAGGACACGCGTTCACGCGTGCGCGCGCGCGCTCCTCCTCTTGGCAGCGGGGGTCGTTTTCGTTAGAGTGCTCGCCTCCGAACCCGTGTACGCGAAGGCCCCACCGCCATCCGCGACGACCGAGACGCCTGCGAAGACCCCTCCGCAACGTCCGAAAGCCAGCGCGAGCACGACGACGCCTGCACCGACGCCGCGATCGACACCACCCGCTGCGGACACCTCCACCAAGAGCGAGACCAAGAGCGAGACCAAGTCGGCCGCCAAACCCGACAGCAAGCCCGACAGCAAGTCGAGCGCGAAGTCCAGCACCAAAGCGAGTGCCAAGACCAAGCCCGGCGCCGCGCGTGGCAAGAGCTCGAAAACCCGCATCGAGGAAGAGTTCCTCATCGAAGGCAAGCTCGAAAAACCGAGCGCCTACTACATCCTTCGTCGATCCGAGGTCGACTTCGACTGGGCGCGCCTGGGCGCCACCTTCTCTCCTTTGGTGCTTGAGTCCGTCCAGGATCCTTTGTTCTAATCAGCGACGATGAAGCGGTCCGGGTCCACCGGCCGCGACGACACCGTCGGGCACGAGAGGGCCCGACGTTCTCTCAGGCAATCACTCCGACAGACCTTCGGGCGCTCTCCGCGCGCGAGAACGCTCGCCAAACCACAGCCCTTCGGGCAACATGCGAAGCTACTTCATTCCACGCGACACGAACCCCGGTGAGACGTGCCACCAGGGTGACCATGCGGGCCGAGCCCGCTGAGGAGGAGGACGACAAGTCATGGGCGGTCAACCATTTGCGGAGTTCTACCAGGACGGCGGGTTCTGGATGCACTTCATCGCGTTGTCGGCGGTCATGGGAGCCGGCGTCACGATCGAGAGGTTCATCTTCCTGTTCTTCCGTTTCAACATCAACGGAGCGCAGTTCTTCAACCAGATCCAGAAGCTGGTGATGGCGAACAACATCGACCGTGCGATCAAGCTGTGCAACGCGGCCGACAAGGCTGCGCTCGCCCGCGTGATCAAGGCCGGTCTCACCCGCGCGAACAAGAGCGAGGCGGAGATCTCGGCAGCGATCGAAGAGGCGATGCTCGAGGTCGGTCCGGCGACGACGAAGCGGCTGGCGATGATTCCCGCACTCGCGAACATCGCGACGCTGCTGGGCCTCATCGGCACCATCGACGGCATGATCCAGGCCTTCCGCGCGGTCGCCACGGTGTCCGCGGATCAGCGCTCGCAGGCACTCGCGAAGGGCATCGGTATCGCCATCAACACGACCGGCTTCGGTCTGATGGTCGCGATCCCGCTCCTCGCCGTGCACATGTTCATCGCGGGTCTGGCCAAGAAGGTCGCCGACGAGTGCGACCTGTACGCGAGCAAGCTCGAGAACCTTCTCGCCAGCCGAGTGCGGCAAGGGTGATGCGGTCCGTGCGGAGGCCTCGTGCCTCCGACCGGTCCACGTCCATCCACCCCTGAGCAAGGAGCGAGAGCAACATGGCCAGACGAAAGAAGATGAAGGAGGAGGTGCCGGAGGCGAACTTGCTTCCGGTCATGAACATCATGCTCCTCATGATCCCGGCCCTGCTGCTGGCGATGGAGGTCGCACGTCTGTCGGCGATCGCCGTGTCTCCTCCGAAGTTCGCCGCCACGGCGGATCAGAAGCAGGAAGACAAGAAGGACAAGCCGCTCAACCTGAAGGTCTTCATCATGGAAGACGGCTATCGGGTGAGCGCTTCGGGCCAGCAGGCGGGAGCCGAGGCGGGCAAGTCGGCCGACAGTCAGGCGCCGACGATCCCCCTCGCCAAGCCGGGCACTGCGCTGGATGACTTCGAGCGCTACGACTACGCCGGCCTCGAGGCCGAGGCGCTGAAGTACAAGACCCTGTTCCCCCACGAGACCGTGGTGACGGTCAGCGCGGAGAACAGCATCCCGATGCAGGTGCTCATCACCACCATGGACGCGTTGCGCGGCAGTCAGTGCAAGCTGATGGGCGCGATGCAGAGCGGCGAAGAGGTCCCGGCAGAATGCATGTTCTGGCAGGCCATCGTCGAAGCGGGAGCGGGGTGACGCCATGCCGATGACGTCAGAAGAGCTGTTCCAAGCCAAGAAGGCCGCCATCAAGGCGTCCCGACGGGATCGCGACGAGCAGGGCGCTGCCCTCACGATGACGTCGCTCATGGACATGATCACGATCATCGTCTGCTACCTGCTGAAGACGTACGGCTCGGACCCCGTCGTGATCACGCCGACCTCGGGACAGAAGATCCCGATGTCGCGCGCCGACACGCCGATCCAGGACGGATACCCGATCTACGTCACCCAGCGCGCCATCACGGCGGGCGACAAGAAGATCGTGCAGATGGACGAGGCGGGCGAGATCGATCCCGCCGCGTTGCAGGGTCACCTCATCGGCCCCCTCTACGACATGCTCGCGGAGGAGGCCGACAAGGGCAAGCAGATGGCGGAGGCCAAGGGCGAGGAGTGGCCAGGCCGCATCATCCTCGTCGGCGATCAGATGCTGAAGTTCAGCGTCCTGGTCGACGTGATGTACACGGCGGGGCGCGCGGAGTACCGCGAGTACGCCTTCTGCATCATCATCAAGGACTCCTGACCGGGTCCTTCTCCGAAACGAACGCACGTCGGAACGGCCGGGCACCCTGTGCTCGGCCGTTCTTCGTTGGTTCACCCAGGAACTTCATGGGCGAGCCGCGGTCTGTTTCGCCATGGCCCGTCGTCGTCGCGACAAGTCCGAAGGCACGCAGGAGCACTCCCTGCTCCCGATCATGAACATCATGCTGCTGCTCGTGCCCGCGCTGTTGCTCGCGATGGAGGTCGCGCGCATGGCCGCGATCGCCGTCGTGCCGCCGCGCGTCGGCCCGGGTGTCACCGGCGACGATCCCACGCCGCTCGACGCACCGCTTCGGGTGTTCGTCGCCGAGGACGGCTTCGTCGTCGCGGTCGGCGAAGCCCCGGGCGAGCGCATCCCGCTCGCGCAACCCGTCACGACGCCGGGCGAGCTCGCGGGCTACGACTTCGCGGCCCTCGAGGCGCGTGCGCGGCGTGTGCGAGACGTCCATCCCACGGGCGGGCTGCACGTCGACGCCGAGGGATCGATCCCGTTGCAGACGCTCGTCGCGACCCTCGATGCGCTGCGCGGATCGGAGTGCCAGCCGTCCGCGATCGGGCCGGGCGAAGCCCCCGGTCCGGAGTGCCTGTACCTCGACGTCACGATCGCGCCCGGCACCCGGATTTCGGTCGCCAGCGGCTCGTGACCCCCGTCGGTTTTTGTGTGAGCTGGCTTGGGAGCGGAGCGCGAAAAGGCCCCTCGAGGGGCCTCCGCCTGCGACGGATTGTCGCGGGCGCTGCGCAGGTGATCGATCGGTGTGGCGAAGGCACCCCCTGAGGGGAACTAAGGCCAGACGGCCCCGCGCCACATTGGTGCTTCAGATCGGACGCTGTATGCTGATGTCCAGGGGGGGCACGGCAACCGTCGCGACACGGCACCCCGAGCCCGACTCCTCGCGAAGCTCCGAAACCGATGAAGGCTGCACCTCCAGCGCGCGCTTCGACGTCGAAGGTCCTCCGTGTCGCCGTGCTCGTGGACGGGCTCGTCTGCGACGAGGTCCACCAGCACGCCCCCGGCTCGATCAGCTTCGGCAGCGACTACAACGCCGACGTCGTGCTGTTCGGCAGCCGTGCGCCGGTGAAGCACACGATGTTCGACTTCCGCGCGGGTCGCTACGTGCTCGATCTGCCGGCGCACGCGAAGGGCAAGATCTCGCTCGGCAGCAAGACCGTCACCGTCAGCGAGCTCCGTCGGCAGTACGGCAACGGTGATCGCGTTCGCGTCACGCTCGATCCCCGCGCGAAGGGCAAGCTCCTGCTCGGCGAGAGCACGGTGCTCTTCCAGTTCGCGCCGCCCAAGCCGCTGCCGCCCAAGCTCCCGTTCCCGGTCGAGTTCAAGGCGCGCTTCAAGGACAACTTCTCCCCGCTCGAGCAGTACACGCTCGCGGGCTCGGCGGTGATGCTCGGCTCGCTCTTCGTCTACATGTCTCAGCAAGAGCGCAAGGACATGGGGCTCGAGAACATCGACGATCGCTTCATCAGCGCGATGGGCATCGTCGACCAGAAGAAGGAGCCCGAGGTCGTCGAGGAGGAGAAGAAGGAAGACCTCCTCGAGGAAGAGGACGAGGAGAAGAAGATCGAGGAGAAGGAGAAGCCCAAGGAGCCTCCGAAGATCCTCAAGGAGAAGCCCGAGAAGTTCTCGCAGAAGGCGCTCGCAGAGGCGCGCAGCGTCGGTGTGGCCCGCGTGCTCGGCACGTACGGTGGTCCCGGCGAGGGCACCGTGTTCGACAACATCCAGAACACGGAGAACAACCTCGGCGAGCTGTTCGCGATGGGCATGACGACGACCGTGCTCGCCGACGGCGGCGACATCAGCCCGTTCGTCCCCGGCGGCACCGGCATCGACGCCCATGGCGCTGCGGTGCAGACCCAGGGCTTCGAGACCGGCTCCGGTCCGGCGCTGGAGAAGAAGGATCCCAAGCTCGAGCGCAAGGTGGCGGGCGTCACGAAGGCCACGAACACCGACGTGTTCGGCGACGTCGACAAGAACTCGATCAAGGCCGCGATCAAGCACCGCACGAGCGCGCTGCAGCACTGCTACAACAAGGCGCTGCAGACCCAGCCCGATCTCGCGGGCAAGATGAGCTACACCATCGCGATCAGCGTGATGGGCTCGGTCACGAAGGTCGACATCGAGGAGGACACGGTCGGGTCGGCCGCGGTGGCTTCGTGCACGCGCGCGAAAATCCAGGGCTGGCGCTTCCCGATGGACGGCGCCGAGGAGCCCGCCGAGGTCACGTTCTCGGTCGTCTTCTCCGGCGGGTCGTGAGCAGGGTCCTGGCCGGCCCGCGGGGGCTTGTCACGGATTGTCGGCCCGGCGACCATGGCTAGGCGGGGAGTTCTCGCTGTGACGTTCCTCAGCCGCCACCCACACAGATTCCGCATGGTCCGCGCCATGGCCCTCGTGTGTCTGCCGGCCTGGCTGCTGGCTGCCGCCACGCATGCAGGGCCGGCGGCTGCACCCCCCGCGCCCGAGCCCAGCTCGGCAGCGGAGGTCGGCAAGGCTCGCCGCGCGCTCGAGGATGCGATGGCCGAGCTGGGCTCGCTGACGAGCGAAGGCGAGGCCGGGGCGGGCGGCGATGCCCAGCTCGCCGGCTGCTTGGTCGACAAGCGCGACCGCGGCCGCGAGGTGATGGAGCTGGCGACCGGCGAGCTCCTCGTGATCCAGGACGGCAGCTCGACGGAGCAGCAGCGCCGCTTCGCGACCGAGAAGCTCGACGCGCTGGCGGGCCGGATGGAGCAGCTGGTCGAGGCCGCGCGGGCGTGCTCGGGCAACACCGGCCCCGAGGACGACGACGACAAGACGCGCACGGAGGCGGACGAGCCGACCACGGTGCCGTTCGCGGATCCCACGATCGTCGGCACGGGCAAGCCGCCGGGCCCCGTACCGCCGCCGGTCGATCAGGCCGGTCCTCCGACGGTCGAGAGCCCGACGGGCTGACGCGGGGTCGCCTCGATGTCCCCGTCGCTCTTCGACCATTCCTGGTTTGCGGTACTTTGTCCGCGCCCTCGCGCCTAGCTCGACCCTTGGCTTCGTCCTGCCACCGTTGGATCCGGGCGGCCCTCGCCGCGGTCGTGCTCGTGGTGATGTGGTGGTGCCCGGCGTTCGCGAAGGCCGACGGCGTGCTGCACAACGCGTTCGGCATTCCGCGCACCGAGGATGGCAACGGGCTCAAGGTCGGCGAGCGATCGACGTTCCACGGCGGCCTCGCGCTCGCGACCGGCGTCGACAGCAACGTCTACCACCAGGACACGAAGGACCTCGGCGGTCCGGTCGTCGCCGGGTTCGTGTGGCCGTCGGCGTGGCTCGGCATCGGCAATCGCCAGCTCCGCGATGGCTTGCTCATGACACCGCCGGAGCGCTCCGGCCGGATCATGGACTACAACATCTCGGTCCTCGGCGGCTTTCGGCAGTACCTGCAGAAGCTCGCGGTCGTGCGGCAGGCACCGCGCTTCTCGATCGGCACACAGATCCGGCTCGCGTTCCTGCCCGGTCGCAAGTTCTCGGCGCACTTCGACGAGGACTTCTTCTACGGGTCCGCGCCGAGCAACTGGGTCACGTCGGGCCGGGACCAGAACTTCAACCGCATCGATCACCGCGGGCAGCTCGCGTTCTACTTCCGACCGGGCGGCGGTCGCTTCAGCCTGGCGCTCGGCTATCGCTCGCAGTGGCTGTACTTCTTCGATCCGAGCATGTACCGCGGCAATCGACTCGTGAACGGCCTCATGCACGAGACGAAGTGGCGCTTCCTGCCGCGCAGCTCCATCGTGCTCTCGTACACGATGGACTTCACGTACTACACGAACTGCTGCGCGCAGCCCGGCACGGGGCGCAAGGAGGACAACTACGCGCACCGCCTGCTCGTCGGCTATCGCGGCGCGGCGTTCAAGAAGTTCACGTTCGAGGCCATGGTCGGGTGGGGCGGTGCGTTCTACCGCCAGGACAAGATCCCCATCGACGCCGACCCCAACTTCAACTCGTTCATCGGCAACCTCGGCGTGAGCTACTTCCCCACCTTGCGTAGCCTCGTGCACGTGGGGCTGTACCGGAATTATCAAGACGCGCTGTTCGGCAACTTCTACGTCGACAACGGCGGTCGCATCGCGCTCGAGCACGAGTTCCGCTGGCGCATGGTCGGCAGCCTGGGCGTCAACGTGGCGTCGCGGCGCTACAAGAACCTGCCGGTGCCCGGTCCGGCTCCGAACGGCGAGGACGATCGCATCGCCGGCTACGACCCGAACGAGCTCGAGATCCGATCCGCAGTGGTCATGGGCGGCGTGAAGGTCGAGCAGAAGCTCGGCAAGCTCTTCTCCATCGCCGCCGGCTACAACATCTTCGTCGACACCGCGAACTTCGCCGTTCTCTACGAGAACGGCGCCACGGACTACCTCGGCTACGTGAAGCACCTCGCGATGGTGCTCGCGTCGGTGCGCATATGATCGGGCGCCGTCGCTTCGTCGTCGCGGCGCTCGCCGTCGTCGCGTGTCGGACCGGGCAGGACGGCACGGTGACGCTGCCACCGGCGGCGAGCCCGGAGAATCGGGCGCTCGGACCCGGCGACATGGTCGAGGTGCTCGTCGGCGATCGCAAGGACCTCTCGGGCGAGTACGAGGTGGGCGACGACTACAAGATCCGCTTCCCGTGGATCGGCGAGGTCGAGGTCAAGCAGAAGACCCAGGCGCAGATCGCCGCGGACATCGAGGAGCGGCTCAAGGACGGCTGGCTCAAGCAGCCGCAGGTGCGCGTGCGCGTGACCGACCGCAAGAACCGCGAGGTCAGCGTGCTCGGCCAGGTCAACGAGGCCGGCTCCTATCCGTACAAGCCGGGCATCACCCTCATGCAGGCGATCTCGCTCGCGGGGGGCATGAACCCGCTCGCGCACAAGCGGAAGGTCAAGCTCATCCGCGACACCGACAAGGGCCGACAGACGTTCGAGGTCGACGTCACCGCGATCCTCGACTCCCGTACGAACGACCTCCCGCTCGAGCCGGGCGACATCGTGTTCGTCCCCGAATCGCCGATTTAGCCGCCGCCCGGGCCCCCGGCGGCGGCGGCGATCCGTGGCCTGATACAATCCCGCCCGGGCATGGCGGATCCGGAGCCGGTTCTCGGCATCGACCTCGGCACGACGAACTCGGCGTGTGCCGTCGTACGCGGTGGGCGGGCATCGGTCGTCCGCCGCGGCGACGACCGCATCGTGCCGTCGGTCGTCGCGGCGTTGCCCGACGGACGCGTCATCGTCGGCAACCGGGCGAAGCAGCGGCGGGCCGTCGACCCCACGCAGGTCGTCTACTCGAGCAAGCGCCTCATCGGGCGGCGGTTCGGCTCGCACGAGGTCGAGCGCATGCGCCAGACCGTGCCGTATCACATCGTCGAGGGCGCGAACGAGGCCGTGATGATCGACCTCGGCGGCCGCTTGCAGAGCCCCGTCGAGATCGCCGCCCACATCCTGCGGTACCTCGAGAGCATGGCCGAAGAAGCGCTCGGCCAGCGCGTCGGCAAGGCGGTCATCGCCGTGCCCGCGAACTTCACCGATGCGCAGCGCAGCGCCACGCGCATCGCAGCGCGGCTCGCCGGCCTCGACGTCATCCGCGTGATCAACGAGCCTACCGCGGCCGCCCTCGCATACGGCTACATCGAGGACACCGATCGCCGCATCGCCGTGTACGACTTCGGCGGCGGCACGTTCGACGTCACGATCCTGCAGATCACGCGCAACGTGTTCGAGGTGCTCGCGACGTCGGGCGAGATGTTCCTGGGGGGCGACGACATCGACGATGCGATCGTCGGGATGATGGTGGCTGCGTTCGAGCAGCAGCACGGGCGCTCGCCGCGGGGCCACGCCATCGGCATGGAAAAGCTGCGCGCGGCCGCGGAGCACGTCAAGATCGAGCTGTCGGAGAACGTGCTGTCCACCGTCGTCGTCGACGACGTGATCGACGGCCGCCCGCTCGAGTACACGCTGTCGGAAGGCGACCTGCGCTGGGCCGTCGCGCCGATCGTGCGCCGCACCGTGCCGGTGTGCGAGGACGCGCTGCGCACCGCCGGGCTCTCGCCGATGCAGATCGACGAGATCGTGCTCGTGGGCGGCACCACGCGGCTGCCGATGGTGCGCGAGCTCGTGCACGAGGTGTTCGGCAAGCCGCCGCAGACGTCGATCAACCCGATGAGCGTGGTCGCCGTCGGCGCCGCGATCCAGGCCGCGGCGCTCATCGGCTCGCTCGTGCCCGTGGCCGGTGGCGCGGGGTCGAGCACCGCGGTGCTGCTCGACGTCACGCCGCGCAGCCTCGGCGTGCGCACGCTCGGTGGCTTCGTCGACGTCGTCATCGCTCGCAACACGCCGATTCCCGTGGAGCAGACCCGGCTCTTCACGACCACCACGGACAACCAGCACATCGTGCGGATCCAGGTGTGTCAGGGCGAGAGCGAGGACTTCGACGACAACCAGAAGCTCGGCGAGCTCACGCTCGCCGGTCTGCGCGATGCGCCGCGCGGCGAGGTGACGATCGCGGTGACGTTCGAGATCAATGCCGACGGCCTGCTCGAGGTCCGGGCCGTCGACCACGGCACGGGCCAGTACCAGAGCGCCACGATGCGGGTGCCGGGCGGTCTGTCCGATGACGAGATGAAGGCCGCGTCCCAGCGGATGGGCCAGCGACCCACCACCACTGCGTACCCCACCGTCGACAAGGATGCCGTCGTCGCTCGGCCGGTGCCTCCGGCTCGCGAGGGCGGCGGGTGAGCACACCGCCCCTCGCCTTCGAACAGGAGCTGCGCCGGCTGCACGACGGACTCGAGCGGCTCAGCTACTACGAATTCCTCGGTCTGCGCCCCGGCTGCGACTACGTCGCGATCCGCGATGCGTTCCACGCGAGGGCCCAGCGTTATCATCCGGACAGGTTCGTGTTCACGGTGGGCAGCGAGCTCGTCAAGGCGGCGTACGAGGTCTACAAGCGGATGACCGAGGCGTACAACGTGCTGTTCGATCCCGACCTGCGCGCGGCCTATGATGAAGCGCGGATGAAGGGACACGCGCGTCTGTCCGACGTCGCGCGCTCGAAGCGACTGACCGCCGACGAGCGCCAGGTCGCGAACACGTTCGCGCGCATCTACCTGCGATCGGCGCGCACGAAGCTCGAGCGCAAGGACCTGCGGGGCGCGTGGATCGACGTGCAGCTCGGCCTCGTGCTCGAGGTTGCGCCGCCGCTCGTGGCGGTGCTCGAGGAGATCCGCCGCGATCCCGACGCGGCCACGGAGATCGGAGTGTCGTGATGGGTGATCCTCGCCGAGCTCGAGTCGAGCGCAACACCAAGGAGACGCGCATCGCGGTCGAGCTCGCGCTGCCCGGCGATGCGCCGGCGCCGGCGCGCGTGCGCACCCCCGTGCCGTTCTTCTCGCACATGCTCGAGGCGCTCGCGAAGCACTCGGCAATGGCGCTCGTCGTGGACGCCGAAGGTGACGTCGAGATCGACGGCCACCACACCGTGGAGGACACGGGGCTCGTGCTGGGCTCGGCGCTCGATCAGGCGCTCGGTGACCGAGCCGGCATCGTGCGCTTCGGTTGCTTCTCGCTCGCGATGGACGAGACGCTCGTGGACGCCGCGATCGACCTCGGCGGGCGACCGTATCTGGTCTACGACCTGCCGGCGATCAGTGGTCGATGGGTCGGGACGTTCGACTGCGACCTCGTGAAGGAGTTCTTCCAGGCGGTCGTCGTGCAGGCGCGCATGAACCTGCACCTGCACCTGCGCGCCGGCGGCAACGCGCATCACGTGGTCGAGGCCGCGTTCAAGGCCTTCGCGCGTGCGCTGCGGGCGGCTTGCACGCCCGATCCTGCGACGATCGGCGTGCCGTCCACGAAGGGCGTCGTGTAGATCCGCGCGGGCTGAGAGAGGGTACTCTCGCGGACGACGATGGCCGACGAGAGGCGAACACGCGACGTCCGCGGCGAGCTGCAGCTGCGGGAGACCTTGGCGGAGAGCGGTGCGGGGCCCAAGGCGGCGGCGAAGGGGGCGGCGGCCGTCGAGGCCGCGAAGGCATCTGCGGAGCAGGTCGCCGCGAAGGCGCATGCGGCTGGTCGACTCACGGCGCGCGAGCGCGTGGAGCTCCTGCTCGATCCGGGCACGTTCGTCGAGCTCGATCCGTTCGTCACCCACGCGTGCCACGACTTCGGCATGCTCGAAAAGCAGGTGTATGGCGACGGCGTGATCACGGGTCACGGCACCGTCGACGGACGCACGATCTTCGTGTTCGCGCAGCAGTCCGAGGTGTTCGGCGGCAGCCTGGGGATGGCGCATGCGCGGAAGATCTGCAAGGTCATGGATCTCGCGATGGACGTGGGGGCGCCGGTCGTCGGATTGAACGACAGCGGCGGCGCGCGGATCCAGGAGGGCGTCGAGTCGCTCGCCGGGTACGCGGAGATCTTCAAGCGCAACGTCCTCGCGTCGGGCGTGATCCCGCAGATCTCGGTGATCCTGGGCCCGTGTGCCGGTGGGGCCGTGTACTCGCCGGCGCTCACCGACCTCGTGCTGATGGTCGATCACTCGAGCTACATGTTCATCACCGGGCCCGACGTGATCCGGGCCGTGACGCACGAAGAGGTGACGAAGGATGCCCTGGGCGGAGCGGCCACGCACAACGAGAAGAGCGGTGTTGCGCACTTCCGTTGCCCCGACGAGTCGGCCGCACTCGCGATGGTGCGGCAGCTGTTGTCGTTCTTGCCCTCGAACAACCTGGGCGAGCCGCCGGCGGTCGTCACCCACGACGACGCGCTGCGGTCGTGCCCGGAGATCGCCGAGGTGGTGCCGGCGGATCCCAGCAAGCCGTACGACATCCGAAAGATCATCGCGGCGACCGCCGACGAAGGCTTGTTCCTCGAGGTGCAGGAGCACTTCGCGCGCAACATCGTGGTGGGCTTCATCCGTGTCGCGGGTCGCAGCGTCGGCGTGGTCGCGAACCAGCCGCTCGTGCTCGCCGGATGCCTCGACATCGATGCGTCGACGAAGGCGGCCCGGTTCGTGCGCATGTGCGACGCGTTCAACGTGCCGCTCCTGACGCTGGTGGACGTGCCCGGGTTCCTGCCGGGCACGGATCAGGAGTTCCGCGGCATCATCCGCCACGGCGCGAAGCTCTTGTACGCGTTCACCGAGGCCACGGTGCCGAAGGTCACGATCGTCACGCGCAAGGCGTACGGCGGGGCGTACGACGTCATGGCGAGCAAGCACATCCGCGGCGACATCAACCTCGCGTACCCCACCGCCGAGATCGCGGTGATGGGCGCCGAGGGGGCGGTCAACATCGTGTTCCGCCGCGAGCTGCAGAACGCGACCGACGTCGACGCCACGCGCAAGCGCCTCGCCGACGACTACCGGGCGCTCTTCGCCAGCCCGTACAAGGCCGCCGAGCTCGGCTTCGTCGACCAGGTGATCCGTCCCGAGGACACGCGTCGGCGCGTGGCGCAGAGCTTCGCGATGCTCGCGAACAAGCGCCAGGACAACCCGCGCAAGAAGCACGGCAACATTCCGTTATGATGATGGAGGAGCGTCCCCGCTCCTCCCCCCAGCCGGCAAAGCCGTCTGGGGCCCCCCACCTTCACGGCGCTCGCGCGCGTCGAGCCGACGTCCTGTCGGCTCGAAACCTCGGTGCTCACAGCAGCATGTCGAAGACCTCGGTCTCGACGCGCTGCATGGCGGCGGGATCGAGCGCGGAGGCTCCGTCGGTGAGCCTCGCGAGGCGTTTCATGTGCACGCCCAGCTGGGCGTCGACGTAGCGCTCGATCAGGAGCGGGTGCACGTAGCTCTTGCGGCACACCGCCGGCGTGTTGCCGAGCCGTATCGCGACGCTCTTCACCACGGCGGAGGCCACGCGCTTGCGGGCCGTCGTGCTCGCGGGCTCGTCCTCGCGCGCGAGGCCGATCGCGGCGGCGATCGTCGCGGCCCACGTGCGGAAATCCTTCGCGGTGAAGCGCGAGCCGGCGTGCGCGTGCACGTAGGCGTTCACGTCGGCCGACGTGACGGCGCCGGTGCGCTTGCCGTCGCGCCAGCGGAACAGTCGAGCGCCGCGCAGCGCCTTGAGCTGTCGGATGACGCGGGCGATTCGGGTGTCGCGGAAGCGGATCGCGCGGCGTTGCCCGCTCTTGCCGCGGTAGGTGAGCACGATCTCCGCGCCGCGCACCTTCGCATGGCGGCCCTCCAGCGTCGTGGCACCGTACGATCCGTTCTGCTTCGTGTACTCGTCGTTGCCGACGCGCAGGTGGGCGCGCTCGATCAGCGCGACGACCGTGGCGACCACCTTCTCCTTGCACAGGCAGCGGCACGCGAGGTCGTCCTCCACCTGCGCGCGCAGCTTCGGCAGCGCGCGGCAGAAGTCGCGCATGTGCTCGTACTTCGCGGCGTCACGCACCGCGCGGAAGTCGGGATGGTAGCGGTACTGCTTGCGGCCCCGGGCATCGCGGCCGTGCGCCTGCAGGTGACCGTTCGCCGTTCGGCAGATCCACACGTCGGTCCACGCGGGTGGGATCGCGAGGCGGGCGACGCGGGCGAGCACGCGCGGATCCTTCACCAGCCTTCCGGCGGCGTCGACGATCGCGAAGCCACGGCCGCGCTTGCGGCGGTGGTATCCCGGCTCGTCGGCGGCGACGTGACGCAGGCCGACCGAGGCCGCGGAGGCCTCGGCATCGGCGAGCATCCTCGCGAGCTCGCGGCCGGCGCGACGCGCCGCACTGCGCCGAGCCGCCGTGCGCTCGACCCCCGATCGCGCGCGCTCGATCAGCTCGCTCGGCGTGCTCGCGGTCTCCATCCCCACCGAGCTGCTCCGCAACCGCCGTGCCGGACGATGCATCCGGCGAATCGAGAGTCGCCGAGCGTGTTCGGCGAACGCGCCGCGCGACGGGCAGCCCAGGCCCGCGACGTGCAGAGTCGCGACACCGTGGCACAAGCGCTCGCGTTTCGACCTGAGGCCCGAAGGCGCTCCGCATTGTGTTTCGAGCTCGGACAGCGGTCTGTCGGAGGTCGAGCTCCGGAGGCGGGGCTCGATCAGTGGGCCGTCGTCGCCGCCGCGGACGCCTTGCCGGCGCCGAGCTTCGCTTGCAGCTGCTTCGCCGGCGGGTAGCCGGGGCTGAGCGCGAAGGCGCGGTCGATCGCCGCGTTCGCACCTGCACCGTCGCCCATGCGCGCGGCGATCTCGGCGCGCATCGTCCACAGATGCGGATCGCGGCCGTCGGCGCGCAGCGCCTGATCGATCGCCTCGCGGGCCTCGTCCAGCCGAGGCGGCTCGGCATCGAGCGCGAGCCGGGCGCGCAAGTACGCCGCATACGCCGACGACGGCGGCGGCGTGGAGTGGACGACCTGGCCATCGACGACGTGCAGTGCGTGATCGCTGGGCCCCGCGTGCGCGCAGCCGGTCGCGAGCGCGACGATGCAACCGAACCGTGCGAGCGCGCGACGCATCCGGATCAGAGCCACGTGCTCAGGTAGACCGCGAGGCAGTACCAAGGTGTACCGGCGAGCAAGAGTGCTCGCCGTGCGCGCGACAGCGACTGCCGGCTGCCGCCGATGATGATCGCCGCGACGGCGAAGCACCACACGAACGCCGCCACGAGCACGGCGAGCGCGAACGCCTTGAGGATGAAGGGGGCGAACGTGGGCACGAAGGCGCCGAGCGCCGCGACGCAGGTGAGCGCGACCGGCACGTAGCTCGCCCACAGCGTGAGCGTGGCCAGCCAGCCGGGTCCGGCCTGGCCCTTCACGCCGGGGCGGCGCAGATGCGAGACGACCCAGGCGAGCAGGAAGACGCAGCTGATGGCGAGCGCGAGCGCGACTCCGCCGAGGGCGATCATCTCGCGGATCCGCTCGAGCAGCTCGCGCAGTCGATCGAGGTCGGGCAGCCCGGCGAGCGCCAGCATCGGAACCATGGAATCGAGTGTAGCAGTGCACCCTGCGCGGACCAGCGCACGCCCCGGCAGCGCCCCGCAGGGCCCCGCGTCCGCCCGAGAACCGGCACGCACGGCGGAATCCGCCCCTCGGCGCGCACCCCGTCGAACCGGGTGCGAAATCCCCTTCACCCTGCTAGAAAGCGACCCCGCCCGCGCGCGTAGCTCAGCTGGATAGAGCGTCGGCCTCCGGAGCCGAAGGTCGCAGGTTCGAACCCTGCCGCGCGCGCGAGTCGAGTCGCGTCGCGCTCGAGGCAACCCACGGTTTCATCCTCGGCTGTCCGAGTGCGGAGAGCGTCCTCACGGCGCGCATCGACCTCCTCGCGAGCCGAGTCGATGCGGCGCAGCCACACTCGTCCAATGGCGACCGCACAGCGACGGAGCAGTTCGGGCATTCGTGGCGTGATGACGAAGTCGGGCCGCGTGGCAAAGCGCGTCTGGAAGGTCGTGAACGCGGCTCGGATCGCGACGATGAACGTGTTGTTCCTCGCGATCGTGATCGGTGTCGTCGTGTTCGCGCTGCGCAAGGGCGGGCCCGACTTCGCCGAGAAGAACGCGCTCGTGCTCGCACCCAAGGGCACGATCGTCGAGCAGCGTTCCGCTGCGATGCCGTCGGTGTCGGCGTTGGTCGGCGGTGGTCCCGACGAGGAGACGCTTCTGCGCGACGTGATCGAAACGATCGAGCGCGCCGCAGACGACGATCGCATCCACGTCTTGGTGCTCGACCTGTCGAAGCTCGAGTCGGCGGGCATCAGCAAGCTGCAGGAGATCGGCGGGGCGTTGCGCGCCTTCAAGGCCAAGGACAAGACGATCATCGCGACGGCCGACCAGTACAACCAGACTGCGTACTACCTCGCGGCGCATGCCGACGAGATCTACATGCACGACATGGGGGCGATCTCGATCACCGGTCTCGGTCGCTACAATACCTACTTCAAGGACGCTCTCGATCGCTTCGAGGTGCAGTGGCACGTCTTTCGGGTCGGCAAGTACAAGTCCGCGGTCGAGCCCTACACCGCCAACGGGATGTCCGCGGAGGCGCGCGAGGCCGACCTCGCATGGATGGGCGATCTCTGGGCGGCGTGGATCGCCGACGTCGCGGCTGCGCGCGGCGTGTCGGCGGACGAGCTCTCCGACTACGCGCAGCACTTCGACGCCCGCGTCGCGGCCGTGAACGGTGACACGGCTGCGGCCGCCGTGGCGGCCGGGCTGGTCGACCACATCGGCGGTCGCGACGTGGTCCGCAATCGGCTGATCGAGCTCGTCGGCGAGGACGAGAAGAAGCACGACTACCACCGCGTCGACAGCCAGCAGTACCTCTCGTACGTGCGCATGGAATCGCCGAAGCCCGTCTTCGGCGACAAGGTCGCGGTGATCGTCGCGCGCGGCACCATCGTGGACGGCGAGCATCCCCCCGGCACGATCGGCGGCGATTCCACGGCCGCGCTGATCCGCAAGGCTCGCAACGACGAGGACGTGAAGGCGCTCGTCCTGCGCGTCGACAGCGGCGGCGGAAGTGCGTTCGCCTCCGAAGTGATCCGTCGCGAGTTCGAGCTCGCGCGTGCGGCCGGCAAGCCGGTCGTCGTGTCGATGGGCTCCGTCGCCGCGTCGGGCGGCTACTGGATCAGCACCGCCTCCGACGAGATCTGGGCCAGCCCCACGACGATCACCGGATCGATCGGGATCTTCGGGATGTTCCCGACGTTCGAGAAGCCGCTCGCCAAGCACATCGGCATCCACACCGATGGCGTGGGCACGACGCCGTTCGCAGGCCTGACTCCGCAGCGCAGCCTCGATCCGGCGGTGGGCCGCATGATCCAGTCGACGATCGAGCACGGCTACCGTGGGTTCCTCGAGCGCGTGGCGACGGCCCGGGGCATGACGACGGAGCAGGTCGACGCGGTGGCGCAGGGACGCGTGTGGAGCGGCGAGGACGCGCACGCGCTCGGCCTCGTCGATCAGCTCGGAGGCCTGCAGGACGCGATCGCGTCGGCGGCCGCGCGCGCGGAGCTCGGCGACGACTACGTCGTGGACTATGTCGAGCGCGATCGCGAGCTGAAGGACCGGCTGATCGAGAACGTGCTCGGCGAAGGAGCCGAGGCGGTCGGTGCTGCGACCTTTGCCGGTTCTCCGTACGGCGACGTGGTGCGCTTCTTCGACGAGCAGGCGCGACAGTTCGCGGCGTTCAACGATCCGCGGGGCATCTACGCGTACGCGCTCGTCGACGTGGACTGATCGAGGCCGCCGATACCCGCGGTCGGTGCTCCACCCGAGATTCGACAAACATTCCATGCGGTTGGCGCGTCGTACGATCGGCGCGAACCGTCGGGCGACGAGGGTATGCTGAGGCGTGATCTTCCGGCAGCTGCTCGACGGGCCAACGTCCACGTACACCTATCTGCTCGCCGACGCCGACAGCCGCGAGGCGATCCTCGTCGACACCGTGTTCGAGCAGCACCTGCGCGATCTGGCGTTGCTGCGCGAGCTCGAGCTCACGCTGCGCTACACCCTGGAGACCCACGTCCACGCCGATCACGTGACCGGGGCGTGGCTGCTGCGAGAGGCGACGTCGTCGAAGATCGTCGCTCCCGAGCGCGCGGGCGTGACGGGGGCCGACCTGCTGGTGGGCCATGGCGACGTCCTGCACTGCGGATCGATCGATATCCAGGTCCGTGCGACGCCCGGCCACACCGCGGGCTGTTCCACCTACGTCTTGTCCGATCAGAGCATGGCGTTCACCGGCGACGCCCTGCTCATCCGTGGGGCCGGCCGCACGGACTTCCAAGGGGGGGATCCCGCGCGGCTCTTCCGTTCCGTGCGCGAGCAGATCTTCACGCTGCCGCCGGACTGCATGCTCTATCCCGGCCACGACTACGAGGGCCGCACCGTCACGACCGTGGCCGAGGAGCGTGCCTACAACCCTCGCCTCGGCGATCGCGTGCGCGAGCAGGATTTCGTCGGCTACATGAAGAACCTCGGCCTCCCGCATCCGAAGCGCATGGCCGACGCCGTGCCGGCCAACCTCGTGTGCGGCCGTCCCAAGGATCCGGCCGCCATTCCGCGCACGCCGCAATGGGGCCCCGTCATCCGCACGTTCGCCGGTGTCTGGGAGATCCCCGCCGAGTGGTTGTTCCAGCACCGCGACGAAGTACACGTCATCGACGTCCGCGAGCGCGCCGAGGTCGAGGCCAGCCCGCTGCCGTGCCTGCACGGCTCGGTGGTCCTGCCGCTGAGCGAGCTGCGAGACCGTATCGCCGAGGTCCCCCGCGATCGTCCAGTCGTGCTGCTGTGCCCCGCCGGTGCGCGCTCGGCCGTCGCGGCGACGATCCTGGAGAAGGCCGGCGTGAAGGACGTCGCGAACATGCGCGGCGGGATCCTCGAGTGGCTCGCGCTCGGTCTCACCGCGGCCGAGTTGCGCGCGTAGTCGCGGTCGTGTGATCCGACCGCTCGAGGGCGCCAGCCGACGATCTCGCGACACCCGACTCGGGCACGTCGGAGCCCGCCGTGACGACGACGGTCACATCATCGTCGGATGACGACCTCGAGCCGGACATGGGCAGCATCGATCATGACAGCAACCGCGTTGACCATCGACGCGGATCACTCCGCTGCATTCGCGGCGAGCCAGTCGTCGATCTCTTTCGCGGTCGCTTCGTCGATGTCCTGGCCCGCGCGCAGCTCGTCGGCGGCGCGGCGGGCCTGCGCCAGCGCCCGGGCCGGGTCGGTCTTCGCGGCCGTCAGCGCTTGGGCGAGGCCGAAGCGGGTGGAGGCGAGCTCGGTCGGGGTGGAAGGGTGGGTCTCGCGGAGCGACAACGTGCGCTCGAAGATCCGCACGGCTTCGGTCGCACGACCGACGGCGAGCTCGATCGCCGCGAGCGCCTCGAGCGTGTACGCGGCCTCCGGATGGTCCTCGCCCAGCTGAGCCTCTTTGATCGCGAGTGCGCGCTCGAGCAGCGGACGCGCTTCGTCGTAGCGCTTCATCGCGAGGAAGTCCTTCGCGAGGTTGTCGAGGCCGATCGCGACCCGCACGTGGTTCGGGCCCAACGCGCGCTCGCTGATGCTCAACGCGCGTAGATGAAGCACCCGCGCCTGCTCGAACTCGCCGGCGAGCCCGTGGACATTGGCGAGGTCGTTCAGGTTCCACGCGAGATCGGGGTGCATGGGACCGAGCGTGGTCTCCACGATGGATACCGCGCGCTCGTGCAGCGCCTTCGCCTTGGGGAAGTCACCCGCGATGCCGTGGAAGTTCCCGAGGTTGCGCAGCGCGCTCGCGACGTCGGGGTGCACGGGGCCGAGCGCGGCCTCCCAGATCGCGAGCGCCCGCTCGTCGAGCGCGCGCGCCTCCGCGAAGTCGCCGACCATCCCCCGCAGCGTCGAGAGCTGGTGCAGCGTCACCGCGACGTTCGGATGATCGGGCCCGACCGTCGCCTCGTAGATCGCGAGCGCGCGGTCGTAGTCCGCCTTCGCGAGAGCAGCCTCGCCCGCGTTCATGTGCACGTAGCCCATGCCGGTGTGGGTCGTGCCCGCCTGCGGATGCTCGGCGCCGAAGACCTCCTCCTGGATCGCGAGTGCACGCTCGAGCAGCGCGCTGGCCTCGGCGTTCTCGCCGAGCTGCGCGTGATCGTGCGCGAGCACCACGAGCGTCTCAGCCACCGCGGGATGCTCGGGCCCGAGCAGTGCTTCGCGCACCGCGAGCGCGCGCTCGTGCAACGCCTTGGCCTCCGCGTACTCGCCGGCCGCCTCGTGCACGAGCGCAAGGTTGTGCACGTGCGTGGCATCGTCGAGCTCGTCGATCCCGCCGCGATTCGCCACCGCGACGTCGTACAGGCCCGCCCAGCGCAGGCCGTCCACGTGCCGCCGCAGCTGGTAGCCCACCGTGTACACGAGCTGATCGGCCGCATCCGCGGCGATCTGCCATGCGCCGCTCTCGGCCGCTTCGACGTAGGCCGCGTAGGCGATTGACTCCGCCTCGTCGAGCTCGCCGGTGCGCGTGAGCGCGGCCGCCAGGCGCACCTGCGCGTCGGCGACGAGTGGCGGCCAACTCAGCGCCTCCGCCTCGCTCGTGGCCTCGCGTGCGACGATCACAGCTTCGTCGTAGCGGCCGGCGAGCGCGAGGGCTTGCGATCGCGACAACGCACCGCGCACCTCCTTCACCGCGCTCGCCTGCTCGCGCGGCGGCGCCGGCAGGCGCGCGAGCAGGGCGGCGTCGCGACATGGCTGCACGCGCGAGAGATCCGCGACCGCGGTGACGGCCCGATACACGCCCTGCGCATCGGTGCGCGCGAGCTCGGTGACGAGCGCGTCGAGCTCCATGCGCCGGTCGTCGAAACACCAGCTCGCCCGCTCGAGCGTGTCGGCATCCCACGTGCGGTGCAGTCGACCATCGAGACACGCGTCGGTGCGTGCGGACTCCCAGTCACGCGCGTGCGCGTCGAGCCACGGCACGAGCTTGTCCGCCGTCGCGGCGGCCGAGCTCGCGCCCGTGGCGAGCAGACCGGTGCGCACGTGGGCCCGCGCGTCGTCGTTCCAGGCGTCGCGAATCGCCTCGCCCTCCTCGACGCACGCGGCAGCGATGCGCTCGCGGTCGAGGCGATACGTGCCCCAACCGATCGCGGCGACGGCCAGGCCGCCGACGATCGCGAGCGTGCGGGCGCGCGCGCGCCGGGGATCGCGGGCGAGCTCCACCAGCAGATCGTCCAGCGTCGGCCAACGCTCGTCGGGGCGCGCAGCGAGCCCTCGCAGCATGGCGCGCACGACGTGGCGCGGCACCTTGGGCGCGGTGGGCACCCGAATCGTGCCCTGCGTCTTCAGCATCATCTGCTCGGTCGCAGGTCCGGTGAACGGTCGATGCCCGAACAGCGCCTCGAACAACGTCACGCAGAACGAGTACTGATCACTGCGCGTATCCGCGGACGCACCGAGGTGCTGCTCGGGAGCCATGTACGCGGGCGTGCCCAGCACTGCCCCCGTCTCGGTGAGCGGGATGTCCCACGCGGGATCGCTGGCGCGCGACGGTGGCGACGACCGCCCGGTCGCGATCTCGTCGATCGATGCCTGATCGGCGCGCGCGAGTCCGAAGTCGACGACCCTGACGCGCCCGTCGTCGGCGACGAGGATGTTGTCGGGCTTGATGTCCCGGTGCACCAGCCCGACCCGATGCGCGGCCGCCAAGCCGTGCCCGGCGTCGCAGAGCAGCGCGACGGCTTCCCGCCAGCTCGGTCGCGCGCTCGCCCACCACTGCCGCATGGTGCGGCCTTGCACGTACTCCATCGCGATGAACACGACCGGGGCGCCCGACGGCACCGCGGGCTCGTGCTCGCCCACGTCGTAGATCGCGACGACGTTCGGATGGTTGAGCTGCGCGAGCGCCTGGGCCTCGCGCAGCATGCGTTCGGCCCCGATCGCGTTGCGCGTGCGCAGGAGCTTGAGCGCGACCTCGCGATGGAGCTTCGGATCGTAGGCGTGCAGCACCTGGCCCATCGCACCGCGGCCGATGCGACCGATGACGACGAACCGCCCGATCGCCGTCGGCTCGGGACCGTCCGGATCGTCGTCGCGATCGTCCGATACGCCGCGCATCGTGGACGCTGCGGCGCGGGTCGGTGAGGCCGGCTCGTACGGCGTCGGGTGCTCCGTCGCCATCGTCGGAGCCTATCACGGATCGGGCGCGGCGGCGGGTGGCGTACGCAGCGAGAGCACGCCGGTCGCGAGCGCGACGAGCACGATCACGCGCAAGAGGATGTGCACCGTGAGCGCGCGGTGGTCTGCGGAGTAGAGCGCCGCGTCGAGGATGAGCGCGACGTTGAGCCCGAGCGACGCCAGCTCGATCACGCCGAGCACCACGGCGCTCGCGATCGACGGACGGGCCCACAGCAGCGCGACGGCGGCGAGGAGCAGCGCGATGTCGGGAGCGACGCCCGCCCACATGCCGGTGATCGCGGCGCCGACGACGAACCACGTCACGTGGCCGGTCGTCACCGCGATCGCGCCGGCGAAGCCGCGCGGCTTCACCGGGGTCTTCGCGAACAGCACGAGCAAGAGGCCGGTCGTGAGTGCGGGCACGAGCATCTGTGCCCAGCAGTAGCTCGCGACGACGGCTCCGATCACCGCACCGACGATTCCGCCGACGCTGGAGAGCGGATGGCTCTTGGGCGGGATGTCGAGGGCCACGGGCACAGCTTACCCGGTCCGTCGCGTAGACTTGCACGCCGAAGCGCGCCCTCGGGCGTTCCACTCGCCGGCATGCGATTCCGACCACGTCTCGCGTTCTCCATCGGTCTCGTGATCGGGTGCTCGGCTCCGGATCGGTCGCCTGCAGATCCACCGATGCGACGCGAGCCCGTCGCCGCGACGCCCACGGCGACACCCGTCGCGGCCGCGCCGACGCCCGCGCCGACGCCCGCGCCCGCACCGACGCCCGCGCCCGACGCGACCGGGCTCGTGCCGCCCGAGCCCGACGCGTCGATCGCTGCATTGCCCGTGGACGTGCGATTGCCCGACTGGGCGTCCGTGCTCGCGAACCACCGGCGCGATTGCAGCGCGTTCCCGGCGAAGCCGTGCGAGCTCGTCGCGGACTTCGACGGCGACGGTACGAAGGATCGCGCCGTGAAGATCCGAGAGACGAGCACGCGCAAGAGCGGCATCGCAATCCGATGGGGCAGCGGCGTGGTGTCGATCCTCGGCGCCGGCACAGCCACGCGTCAGCTCTCGACCGACGTGCACATGGAGGGCGTCGATCTCTCGTGGAGCGAGGTCGAGGACGATCTCGAGTTCGTCGAGGCATGGTCCCTCGTGCAGCGGGCGGACAAGGGATTCGTCGGCGCCGGGCCGAAGCGCCCGCGATCGCGGGCATCCGAGGTGACCGCGGCTCCGGGCGCGACTGGTGCCGGCATCGAGATGTCGGGGAGCGATGCGGCCGAGGTGCTCTACTGGGACGGCACCCGCTGGCGTCGCTTGATCCTCGGCTTCTGACGCGGCGCGCGAGCGTGCCGTCGTCGGTGGTACGCCGACGCGGAGAGTGGTTCGCTCCGATCGCGAGAACGCGAATTCGCACGCGGCATGGCGGTTGCGAGGCGGTTTCTCGCTGGTAGGATCACGGCGTAGGCTGGATTGGAGACGAGCATGAAGAGATCGTGGTGCGTGGTCGTGGCGATGGTGGTCGCGTGTGCGGGAGAGCCCGCCGACGACGCCGAGGAGTCGTCGTCCGGCGCCGAGCCGGGCTCGAGCGAGGAGGAGGGCTCCGCGAGCAGCAGCGGCGCGGACGCGTCGGCCAGCAGCGGCGAGAGCGGCAGCAGCGGCGAGAGCGGCGGTCCGCTCGATGTCGCGTGCGACGATCCGCAGCCGCTCCTGCAGTTCGACGGTGTGACGCCGTCGGGCTTCGTCGTGTGCAGCGATGGCTTCGTGCACCGCGAGACGGCGGACGCGTGCCTCGTTCCGGAGGCCGGCACCTGCGACGAATGCGATTCCGATTGCAGCGAGCTCGCCCTCGGGCGGTGCGTCAGCAACCTCGGGGAAGGTACGTGCAGCTGCGTCGCGAGCTGCGAGACGGACGCAGACTGCGGGGCCGGGAACGTCTGCGCGTGCTCGGGCATCGTCGGCGACGTGCCGCGGTGCGTGCCGGCGGGATGCACCACGACGGCGGACTGCGACGGTGGGCTCTGCGGAATCAGCGGATCGAACGACTGTGGATTCGACGCGAGCGTCGCTTGTCTCGACGCGAGCTCGGAGTGCCGCGTGACGGAGTGCAACGAGGACGTCGAGTGTGCCTGCTACGCCTCGGGCGGCGAGTACGTCTGCCACGACGAGTGCTTCTCGGGCTGCGGCTGAATCACCGCGGGTGCGCGGCGAGCCACGCCTTGCAATCGGCGAGGTCGTCCGCGTGCACCGTCGGATCGATCCCGAGCTCCACACAGGCTTGCGCCACCTCGGCGCGGGCCTGTGTGCGTGCGCCGCCGGCCAACCACCGCACCTCACCGACGCGCCAACGATGGCGGCCGATCTCGCCGAGCTCCATGCCGCGCGCGACCGCGATCGACAACGCCTGCTCGGCCGCCGTGACGGCGCGATCGAGCGCTCCCGTGGCTCGCAGCGCGTCGCTGTGGGTGCCGTGGATCGCCGCGAAGATCGCGTGGCCGGCCGGGTAGAAGTCCTCTGCGACGGTGCGCGCGATCGTGACGTGCTCGAGCGCCGCGTCGGGATGCTTGCGCGCGAGCTCGAGCAGGGCCAGGTTCGCGCGCGTGGCGACGACGAAGCCGTCCATCCGCAGCTCGGTCGCAGCCCGCAGCACGCGTTCGTACTCCGTCGCAGCGCGGTCCAGCTCGCCTTGCCGCTCCAACACGACGGCGAGGCTGTTGCGCGCACCGATCGCGAGCGTGTGCTCGCCGGCGCGCTCGTGGATCGCGAGAACCGTCTCGAAGCTCTTGCGAGCCGCCACGAGATCGTCGCGTTGCTCCTGCGCGACGCCGAGTCGGAGCAGCGCCTCTGCGTAGGCCGCGTGCGCCGTCTCCCCGCGCGCTGCTTGGCTGTCGACCGCGCGTTCCGCCCACGCGAGCGCTTCCTTCGAGTGGTTCGCATCGACCTCGAGTCGCGCGAGCGCGGACTCGACGTCGGCGGTGTGCACGAGGGTCATCGGTCCCTGCGTGAGGCGGTCGTGGAGATCGAGCAGTACTTCGCGTCCCGCGTCGGCATCGCCCGCGAGGCCCAGGATCGTGCCCCATCGCAGGTCGAGTCGCGCCGCGAGCTCGGGGTCGCCGAGGCGCACGATCGCGGACCGAGCGTGCGGCTCCCAACGGCGTGCGGCTTCGAACTGTCCGCGCCGGCGGCCCAACAGATCGACGAGCATGAGCGCTGCGTCAGCGGTGACGCGATCGTCTCCGCTCGCTTCGGCGAGGTAGATCGCACGCTCGAGCAACGCGCGCGCCTCGTCGTCGTGGTCGGCGCGGGTCGCCGCGTGACCCGCCCGGACGAGCGCGGCCGCGATCGGCCCGCGGGCATCGAGCGACGCGGACGCGACGAGTCGGGCCGGCTTCGCCTCTCCGGCCACCAGCACGCCGCCGACGAGGACGAGCGCACCGGCGATCGCCAGCGGCGCGACGAGCATGCGCCGACGCCCGGCGTCGGCCAGCGACGCGAGCAGCGTCGCCATGTCGGGCCAGCGATCGGCGGGCGTCGTTCGCAGGCCGCGATCGAGCACCGCGCTCAGCCGCTCGGCGATGCCCGGCGGGGGCATCGTCGTCGCCTCCACGAGCATCCGTCGCGCCGTGACGCAGAAGCTGTACTGATCGCTGCGTGCGTCGGCGCCGTGCTCGTCGCACTCCGGCGCGCGGTAGCCCGGCGTGCCTCGATACGATCCGGTCGATTCGGCCGTGGTGGCGTCCGCGGCCCAGCGCGCGAGCCCGAAGTCCATCACGCGCGGTCGGCCGTCGTCGCCGACCACCACGTTCGACGGCTTGAAGTCGCCGTGCACGAGGCCGGCCGCGTGGGCCGCCTGCAGTCCGCGGCCCGCATCGACGAGGACGCGCAGGCGATCGATCCAGCTCGTGGTCGACTCGCACCATGCCTGCAACGATCGACCTGCGACGTACTCCATCACGAGATACGCCCGCGCGGCGTCGGGTCCGTCGGCGGGCAGGACACCCACGTCGAACACCGGCACGACGTTGGGATGCACGACCTGCGCGAGCGCACGCGCTTCGGCGACACCCTCGTCGCCGACGTCGCGGCGAAGCACCTTGATCGCGAGGCGACGATCGAGCCGCGGATCGTGCACGAGGTACACGTCGCCCTGAGTTCCGAATCCGATGCGCTCGACGACCTCGTAGTGGTCGATCTTCGGGGGCGCCGAATCGACGCCGTACAGCTTGGCGGCGAGCCGGCTGCGCACGCGCTCGACCTCGAGCTGCGGCGCGCGGGGCCGTCGCACCTCGATCACCGCAGCGGCTCCTCGAGCACGAGCGCGTCCTCGGCGACGCCGAGGTCGTCGGCCAAGAGCTTGCGCGCCCGCCACAGCCACCGCTTCACCGTGCCTTGCGGGCACTCGAGCACCTCGCCCACGTCGGTGGTCGACAGGCCTTCCCAGTAGTGGAGCTCGAGCGCGAGCTGGAGATCGATGGGCAGTCGGCTCATCGCCTCGCGCAGGCGGACCTCGTCACGCGCTGCGGCGAGGCGGGTGCCGAGCGAGGTGCCGAGATCCGCGAGCGAGTGCGAGCGGAACGTCACCACCTCGTGTCGGCGCGTGCGCTCGAAGTGCTTGAGCAGCTGACGCCGCGCGATCGCGAACAGGAACGTGCGAAAGGAAGCGTCGCCGCGGAATCGGTCGCGTGCCTCCACTGCCCCGAGGAACGTGGCCTGCGTCAGCTCCTCCGCCTCCGCGGCCGCGCGATTGTGGAAGAAGTGGAAGATCGACTCGAAGTGGCGCTGGAACAGCTCGTTGCCGGCTTGCACGTCGCCCCCGCTCCAGCTCGCCAACAGATCGTGGTCGCTCGACAACGATCGAGAATAGCAGGTCAGCCGTCGACGCTCGCGAGGCTGCCGGCGTCGTAGCGCTCGCCGGCCGCGGCACCGATCGGGGCGAGCTCGTCGAGCCGTGCCAGCTCGGCGGTCGTGAGCTCGATGTCGGCGGCGGCCGCGTTCTGGGCGAGGCGTTCCTGTGAGCGCGTGCCGGGGATCACGAGCACGTGGGCCCCGCGCGAGAGCACCCATGCGAGCGCGAGCTGGGCCTGCGTGCAGCCCTTCTTGGCCGCGATCTCGCCGAGCGCGTCCACCAGCGTCAGGTTGTGCTCGAGGTTGCCGCTCTGCAGTCGGGGGTTCGTGCGTCGCCAGTCGGTCGGTGCGAGATCGTCGTGCGAGCGGATCGCACCGGTGAGGAAGCCGCGGCCGAGCGGGCTGTATGCGACGAACGAGATGCCGAGCTCGCGCGTGAGCGCGACGAGCTCGCGCTCCGCGTCGCGCGACCAGAGCGACAGCTCGGTCTGCAGCGCCGCGATCGGATGCACCGCGTGCGCGCGCTTCAGCGTCGCCGGCGATGCTTCGCTCAGACCGATCTGCTTCACCTTGCCCTGCTCCACCAGCCGTGCCATCGCGCCCACCGTGTCCTCGATGGGCACGGTTCGATCGACGCGGTGTTGGTAGTAGAGATCGATCGTCTCGACCCCGAGCCGACGCAGGCTCGCCTCGCACGCGCGCTGCACGTAGTCGGGCTTGCCCGACACGCCGAGGAACGCGCCCTTGTCGTCGCGCACCACGCCGAACTTCGTGGCGATGCGCGCCCGGTCGCGGCGTCCGTGCAGCGCGCGCCCGACGAGCTCCTCGTTGCGGCCCACGCCGTACATGTCCGCGGTGTCGAGCAGGTCGACGCCGAGCTCGAGTGCTCGGTGGATCACCGCGATCGACGTCTCGTCGTCGGACGGCCCGTAGAAGTCCGACATCCCCATGCAACCCAGACCGACCGCGCCCACCTCGGGGCCCTTCACGCCCAACGTTCTCGTCTTCATCGTGAACTCTCGCGGGACCAACTTAGGCCGGGACGCGCCGTGGGGCCAGCACGAGCGCTGCGGGATCCTTGCCGGATCCTGCGAATGTCGAGCCCCCGCGGACGAACTGTGTCGGCGACACGCCGAAGTGCTGCTTGAAGTCGCGGGTGAAATGAGCCGCGCTCGCGTAGCCCGAGCGCTCCGCAGCTTCCGCTGCGCGCAAGCCGTCGCGCACGAGCGCGACGCGGGCCTGCTCGAGCCGAAGATGCTTGAGGTAGCGCATGGGGCTGACGCGTGCGACGTCGCGGAAGCGGTGGGCGAAGTGCGACGGGCTCATGTGTGCGCGCTTGGCCAACGATTCCACGGTGAGCTTGCGCGCCGCGTGGTCGCGCATGAACTGCATCACCGCGAGGATCCGGCCCTCGTCGCCGCCGCGGCACGCTGCGCGACGCAGTGCCGTCGCGGCGTCGGACTGCAGCAGGCGGAACACGAGCTCGCGCAGCGCGAGCGGAGCGACGATGTGGCGCTCGGCGGCGTCGTCCATCGAGCGCACGATCCGACAGAGCGGCTCGAGCACGCGATCGTCCACGCGCGCGAGGAAGGCGGCCTCCGGCGCGACCCCGGGTGAGGCGGGTGTCGGCGCGACCTCGGCGAGCTCGACCAGCGTGGACGCGACGAGGTCGGGGGGCACCGCCAACACGATCGACAGGTAGGGCTCGTCCGGCGTCGCCTCCACGACGCACGACTCGTAGTGCGCCTCGCCGGTGATCACGATGCACTCCGACGCGTCGTAGAGCAGCTCTCGCCCGCCGATGCGCACGCGCTTGCGACCCTGCAGCACCACGGCGACGGACAGCATCGACGACGAGCGCTTCTCGACGGGCGACAGTCCGTCGGCGCGGAACACCCAGCAGCCGGGCAGCCCGAGCGGATGGATCCCCGGCGCGCGTGCGAACGGGCGCACGAGCGCGCGCAACTCGTCGAGATGGCGGGACACGACCGCGAGCGTAGCACCGACGCGGCAGAGCTACGGGCAGTTCTCGGAGACGACGGGCGTACCGGTCACCGGCACGCCGGCCTCGACGAACTCGAGCGGAATCGATTGGCAGGTCAGTTGCCCGCAGTTCTCCATGCGCATCGTGTGCACGTGACGACCGGTCGAGTAGCCGGTGCTGCCCGACAGACCGATCTGCGTGCCGCGCGTGACGACGTCGCCGACGTTCACCTGCACCGCGTTCAGGTGCTTGTACAGCGTCTGCGTGCCGTCGCCGTGGAGGATGATGACGAGGTTGCCGTACGGCCCGCACTCGGGGCCGCCGCCGCCGTAGCAGGGATCGCCGGGCACGGTCTCGGCGTACGTCAGGCTCACCGTGCCGTCGGCCATCGCGACGAGCGGCGTGTCGAGCGGGATGCCGAAGTCGAACGCGTACGCGTGCAAGCCGTTGTGCGACGTATCGCCCATGTTGCCCTGCGTGCAGTTGGCCTGCATGCCGCACGGCAGCGGCAGGTAGAACCCGTCGGGCGGCTCGGGCGGCTCGTCGAGCGTGCACTCGGCGAACACGCCGGACACGTAGCCCTCGCCATCGAGGTAGGCGATGCGGAACCACTGCGTGTTGCCCTCCACGGCTTCGCCGACGACCTCCTCGATCACTTCGACGATCGTGCCGTTGGCGAGCGAGCCGATGGGTGGGTTCGCGGTGGACGGATCGGGCCGCACGTTGAGCGGCTCGGTGGGCGGCACGACCACGCGGATCCGCGGGCAGTCGTCGACGGCGGGGAGATCGGGCGGCGGCGCGTCGCCGCTGGAGGTCTCGGGCTCGGCGTTCGTCGAGGTCGACGACGTATCCGCCGGCGCGGACGCGGTCGTCGTCCCGCCGTCGTCGTCGCCATCGCCGACGCTGCCGCTCTCGTCCCATGCGGCCGTGACGGCGAGCCCGTCGCCGCCGCCGCAGGCGAGCAGCAGCACGAGCACGGCGAGGGCGGAGCGTGTCGCGATCACACCGCCATTTCACCGCGCGGCGATGCTCGTCGCCATACACAGATCGCGCAGCTTTCGACCGTGATGATCACTCTCGTAGGATCTACGGTGCGCGTTCGACCCACGCCTCGCCGGAGGTGCTCCGCGAGCGTCGCGATCGAGAGAGCCCGGGATCACGACGGCATCGAGACCACGAAGCCGCGGTCGCGCAGCCGCGCGAACACGGCGGCAGGATCGACCCGCCTCGAGCGAGCGATGCCGAGGGCATCGGCTACGGCGCGAGTGCTCGCTTCGACCAATCCGCGCGGAGCAACCGCACCAGTGCGAGCGCCGTGTACGCCGCCGGCACGACCTGCAGGACCCCGCTGATCTCGAAGATCGCGTCGTTCGGCAGCTCGTACACGGGTGGTGGGAACAGCTCGCGATGCAGCTCGAGCGGCATCCCTGCGAAATACGTCACGACCTTGATCACGTGGTTGTAGAAGCCCTCGAACGCGCCGATCGCCACCACCGCGTACAGACTGGTCACGGCCACGAAGATCGCGAGCCCGATGCTCCCGCGCGTCGATCCGGCGTAGCGTTCGTACGCACGACGGGCGAGCCACAGCACGGCGCCGGCGATCGCGGCAACGACGGTGGCGTGGTGCCGCCATGGCGTGGAGTACACGATGGCGCCGTAGGAGTGATGCAGCGCGGTGAGGCCGAACGTCGCCATGGCACCGGCGAACGCGGCGCGCAGGTGGGTCGCGGTGTTCATGTCCGCAGATCTGACTCTTGCGGCCCGTGCGGGGTAGCGCCCAGCTTGCCGTTCACTTGTGCGCGGCACACAATCGTCGCGCCATGGATCGCCTCGGTAACCTCGAAGCGTTCGTCGCCGCCGCCGAGCTCCGCAGCTTCACGCTCGCGGCGAAGCGTTTGCGCCTCAGCCCGTCGGCGCTCGGACGACGCATCGCGCAGCTCGAGGACGAAGTCGGTGTGACGCTCTTCCACCGCAACACGCGGACGGTGCGGCTGACCGACGAGGGCCAGCTGTTCTACGACCGCAGTCGAGGCGCGCTCGCGCAGATCGAGGAGGCGCATGCCGAGCTCGGATCACTGCGTGCCCGACCGACCGGACGCTTGCGGGTCGAAGCGCCGACGATCCTCGGGCGCTACCTCGTCGTGCCGTCGCTGCCCCGATTCATGGCGCGTCACCCCGGCGTGCAGGTCGAGCTCTCGCTCCGCGACACCGCGTCCGATCAGGTGGCGGAAGGGATCGACGTCGCACTGCGGGTGGGCCCGCTGCCGGACTCCGGGCTCGTCGCGAAGCGACTGGGTCGCACGCGCATGTGCATCTGCGCCGCACCGTCGTACCTGGCGCGGAAGGGCACGCCGCGCGCGTTGAAGGACCTCGCGGGCCACGAACGGCTCGCCTTCGCTCCGCACGGACGCGCGCTCGCGTGGCGGCTGCGGGAAGGGACGGTCGTTCGCGAGGTCGACCCGGGCCCACGGATCCTCGTGGACGACGCCCAGGCGCTGGTCGATCTCGTCGTCGGTGGAGCCGGGCTCGCTTGGGTCTGCGACTTCATGATGGCGCAGGGCCGCAAGGCCGGGCAGCTGGTGGAGGTGCTCGACGAGAGCGCGTGCGTCGAGCAGCCCATCCACGCGCTCTCGCTGCCCACGCGCAACGCCGTGCCGAAAGTTCGCGCGTTCGCGGCGTTCGCGGCCAGAGAGCTCGACGTCGCGGCGCGCTGAGCGATTGCTCGGAACTTACGCGCGCCCGCGTATCGGTCAAGTCGCGATCGCACGGTGGGCCGTGAAGTGTCGCGCCGCCGCGGCGCCGGCTATCGTAGGAGCATGGGCGATCCCGCGGCGGTCAACGAGGCACCGATCGACGTCCACGCGATGATGCAGCGGCTCGAGGAGCTGCAGCGCGAGCGCGAGCGCGTCGACGCGCAGGTCGAAGCGCTCGCGCGCGAGGACGACGGACTGCTCGCGCGCATCCGCGGCTGTCACGACGAGCGCGAGCGGATCGAGCAGCGCAAGCTCGAGATCGAGAACGAGGTGCCCGAGCTCGAGGCGCGTCGCGAAGCGCTCGAGGACGAGCAGCAGGCGCTCGTCAGCCGACGCGACGCGTTCGACGCCGAGTACACCGATCTCTACGCGCGACTCGACAAGTCCGTCGACGACGTCGAGCCCGCGCCCGCACCCGTGCTCGCGAGCGTCAGTGCCGATCGCCTCACCGAGGTCGGTCCCGCGAGCGTGCCGCCCGTTCGGCCCGCCCCGTGGCGCACGACGCTCGTGGTGGTGCCCGATCCCGACGCGCCCCCCGTCGTCGCGCCCGCGAAGCCGAGCGGGTGGTGGACCGCGACCCACTCGATGATCGCGTTCGCGGTGGTGCTCGTGACGCTCGTGGTCGGCGGTGCGATCGCGGCGTGGCCCGACGATCCGCCGCCACCGACGATCGACCCGAAAGAGGGCCTCGAGATGGTGCGCGCGGCCCTCGTGCCGGCGAGCGCCGAGCCGGCGCCTGCGGCCGTCGCACCGACGCCCGTACCGACCGAGGTCGCGCCCGCAGAGCCGAAGCGCACGGAGAAGCGCCGCGCGAAGTCGAAGCGATCGCGTACGAAGAAGAAGAGCGAGCGTCCGTAGATTCGACGCCGGTCGCGAACGGCTGTCGCACGTCGGACGCGAACGCGCGCCGTGACTTCCCCTCGACGCGCACCACGCCGCGCGACCCCGGTTGCGTGCTACGTGCTCCGCATGCGTTCCACCGCCATCGTCACCACCATCGTCGTCACGCTCGCGCTCGCCTGCGACGGCGCCGACGAGTCGAAGCCAGGCACCGCCCACGCGAGCGTGGCCGCCAAGAAGGAGCCCGCGCCGGAGAAGGCCGAGCCGGCGAAGATCGTGCCCGCGTCGGCCCAGCCCGCGAAGGTCGAGCCGGTGAAGGCCGCGCCCACCAAGCCCACCGCACCCGGGCCGGCGAGTGCAGAGGAGGGCGCGCGTCAGCTCGGTGCGTGGCTCTCGGCCCCGAGCAAGGCGCCGGTGCCCGCGTTCGTCGGCGCCGCCACCGAGATCGAGCTGCGCGAGTTCTGCGGCGCGTGCGACGGCAAGGGCGCGAAGACACCGAAGACGAGCAAGGTCACCGGTGCCGACGCGATCGCGAAGCGAGCGACCGAGCTCGCGGCCACCGCTCCCGCCGAGGTGCTCTCCGCGGAGGAGACGATCGCGTGCGAGAAGGATTGCTGCAAGTTCGTCCCCGAGGCCGGCGTCGGCGTGGGCGACAACGTCGTGAACCTCGAAGTCGTCTGCCTCGAGCTCGATCCGAGCGGCAAGCCGACGGGCGTGAAGCGCATCGACGTGTCGGGCTCGTGGTAGCCCGACTCACGGGACGTAGATGACCTCGGACTTCATCCCTCCGGGATAGGCGTACGACGACGCGCATCCGAGCGTGGGCAAGCCCGTGTTCGGGTCGCGATACTCGTCCTCCAACAAGCAATCGGGATCGATGTCGTGCTGACTGTAGCCGACCTGGATGATCCCGAAGGGGTCGTCGCTCTCGATGAGGTGTGTGCCCTCGTCGATCGCGACCTCGGCCACCTCGTAGTCCCCCACGGGATCGAAAGAGACGTCCTCGATCACGATCCGATCGAGCACCACGTCGGCGGATCCGGCCGCGCGGACGACTTGCACGTAGTTGTACGGGAAGCGCAGCGCCGTCGCGAACACGTAGCGCGTGAGGAACTGCTCGACGGGAATCGTCTGGTACATCGAAGGATCGCCGAACTCGGCCGACTCTTCTTCCGGCTCCGGCAAGCCTTCGCCGTCGGGGTCCACGGTCCAACGCTGGCTCTGCAGATACTGAACCGGCATGAACACGCCGTCGGCGCTGTCGAGCACGAAGCTCGTGCCGCTCGGCACGTCGAGGTCGACGAAGTCGCCCTTCTCCTCGAGCACGATCGGCGTGCCCGGCTGCGGCGGATCGGCGGTGATCTCGATGTCGTCGGTGCCGGCGAAGATGCGCCACCAATGCCGCTCCGTGCCGCGGACGGGCGAGTGCACCGCGACGTACGTCGTGCCCCAGTAGGCGAGCGGGATCGGCATCTCCTGCAGGGGATCGCATCGGCCCTCGGGATACGTGTCCTGATCGCGGATCGGCACGCGAGCGCAACGCGTACCCGACGTCACCCAGATCGGTCGATCGGCCTTCACGATCGTGCCGGACAGGTCGCGCAAGTGCACCAGCGCCTGCTGGTTCGCCGACGCTGCGATGCGCGCCGTGTCGAACCGGTTCATGTGCAGCTCGCCGCGGCCGCCGTCGGGAACGAACGGGATCGGCAGGCCGTTGCCGGCCGTGTCCGCTCGCGGAAACCACTCCAACGTCGTGAAGTTCTCGAGCGCGATGACTTCGAAATAGCTCGGCTCGCCGCGGAACTGTTCCACGTTCGGACCGTACGATGCGATGACGTACTCCTGGCGAAGCGAGCTCTCGGGCAGGAGCATCGACGAGTCGTTGCCGCGCGACAACGCATGGGGCGCGTGGTGATACGCCACGATCGGCGTGTCGCTCTGGACGCGATGCGTGCCTCCGGTTCGGTACATCGACGACTTGCCCTGCACGAAGTCGTTCGCGAGCGTGAACGAGTGCGACTCGAGCGGAGCCAGGAGGATCGTCTCCACGAGGTCCTCGTGGTTCATCCCTTCCGGGGTCACGAGGAACTGCACGGTCGCCATCGCCGTGGGGCTGGGATTCGCGACGACGAGGCCGTCCTCGAACACCTCGCTCGGGTGGAGCTGACGATTCGCGATGAACGAACAGCCCGCGGAGGACGGCACGTCGTCGACGGACTCGCACGGCCCGAGGCACCGGACCTCGACACACGTGTCGTCGTCACAAGGCACGCACGTCGTCTGACTCGGACAGGGCTCGGGGATCCACACCTGTCCGGTCGGAGCGCAGCGCTCGATCTCTGCGGATCCGGCACAGCGCACGTCGCCGGGCTCGCACTCGTATTGCGGGCCCGACGAGCCACCGGTTCCCGAGCTCGACGAGCTCTCGGCGTCGGTGACCCCTTCGATGTCGTGATCCGTCGGCTCTGCCGCGCATCCTGCGAGTGCGAGAGAAACGACGGTGATCGCCGTGAGCCGTGACATTCGAGCTCGCGATCGTCGTCCGCGGATGCGAACGCCACGCCTCGCTCTCGTCACACCTCGCGGCGATCATCGCCACGGATCGGTCACGGCGGCGGTCGTGTGACGTCGCCGTCGCGATGCAGGATCTCGTCGATGGGCGCGACGAGATCCGGGCTCTCGCGCACGAGCGTCTCCCGCAGCCACGCGAACAACGGATCGCGGTGCGTTTCGGCCAGCTCCCAGCGCGGGATCTCCTCGGCAGCGCGCTGCACCGCAGCCATCCGCGTCGCGCGGTCCGGGCTCGTCGGCACCGCTGCCAGTGCGACGACCATGCGGCACGTGAGGCGGTCGAGTGGTGAGAGCACCTCGTCGCGAGGCTCCCGATCCATGTCGGCTGCGATCACGCGCGCGAGTGCCGGGTCGCCGCGATCGCCCGTGGCGATCCGCGCGGCGAGTCCGATCGCGTCCGCGAGCGTGACGAGCGACGTTGCTCCGCCGCCGCGCGCGAAGCCGTCGCTCGCCGCCGCAGCTGCCGTGCGAGCAGCCGCAGCCTCGCCGGTCACGAGCTCGATGATCGCGAGATGTAGCAGCACGTAGCCCATGCCGAACGGGCCGAGCGAGGCCTCGTCGGCGGTCGCCGTGGTGGCCCGCGCGAGCGCCTGCGCCTCGGAGCGCCGCCCTGCCATCGACATGCGCGTCGCCTGTTGGGTCCGCAGCATCATGTGCCACAAGAGCGGCTGACCCGTCACGTGATCGGCCGTCGCGATCGCCTCGTCGCCGCGCGCGATCGCGGTTGCGAAATCGCCGCGCGCCTCCGCGATCACGGCGAGGTCGGCGAGCGTGTCGGCCCGCCAGTAGAGGTCGTCGGTGGACGCGAGCACGCCCTCGAGGACCTCACGGGCGCGCTCGAGCTCGCCGTCGAGCCGGAACGCACGCGCCTCCACCTGCGCGAGCAGGATCGGCAGGTTGGGATCGCCTTCGCCCAGCGCTTCCACGTGACTGCGGGCGATGCCCGCGTAGGCGGCTGCTCGATCGGGCCCTGCCCAGTCGGCGAGCTCGATCCAGGCCATCGCGGCGATCCAGTCGTGCCGCGTCGCGGTCGCGCTGGCGACGACGCGGAAGCGCATCGCGGTCGCCGCGTCCTCGCTCGAGTCGGCCAACGAGCCCATCAGATTGGATCGCGTCCACAGGAGCTCGGACTCGAGCGGCGGGAACTCGCGGACGATCGGTCGCGCGCCGACGTCGTCCAACAACGCGTTGCCGCGGGCGAGCTCGCCCCAGCCGAACGACATGCGAGCGGCGAGCAGGTCCGCGCGCGCGTCCGCGATTGCGTCGAGCTCCGCATCGGTCGCGAGTGCCGGCAACGGCTGGCGGGACAGCCACGCCTCGGGCGCTGCGCATTGTTCGGGATCGAGCAACGGCCAGCTCGACTGCGTGGGATCGGCCCGCTCGGCGATCAGCTCGCCCACGACGTGATGGAACAGGCGCTCGCGCTCGCGCAGGCATCCGAAGCGCGCGTGCAGCTGGCGCGGGTCGGCCGGATCGCGGGCCGCGGCGCACGCGTCCTGTCCAGCGATCGCGAGCGCGCGCGCATAGCCGTCGAGCCCATCGACGAGTGGCTCGGCGACGGAGGCATCCGCGATCGCGAGCCGCAGGTCCGCGCGCACCTGGTCGTTCCATCCCGCGAGTGCGCCGTCGCGGCTGCATCGACTCGACGACGGCTGCGTCGTGGCGCTGCCCCACATGAACGCGAGCGCGCCGACGCACGCCACGGCGCCGGCGAGCGCGACCGGGCGGCGCCACGTCGGATCGGGTCGCCGCAGCACGTCGACGAGCTCGCGCATCGACGGCCACCGCTGGCTCGCGTCGTTCTGCAGCCCACGCACGATCGCGGCGCGCAGCCGAGCGGGCACGCGCGGTGTGCTCGGCGGCTCGATCGGTGCGTCGCTGCTCGGACGCTCGTGCCACAGACTCCAATAGAGCGCGAGACACAGCGCGTACTGATCCGACGCGGCGGTGGCCTCCTCGCCGCGGCGCTGCTCGGGCGCCATGAATGCGGGCGTGCCCGTGAGCTCGCCCGTGCGCTCGGCATCCGCACGGCGACGTGCGATGCCGAAGTCGCCGATGCGTGCGCGCCCGTCGTGACCGACGAGGATGTTCGACGGCTTGATGTCGCGATGCACGATGCCGACGGCGTGCGCGGCCGCGAGGCCGTCGCCGATGCCGACGAACGCGCGCACGACCTCGCGCCAGTGCGGCCGTGCCGTGGCGAGCCACGCGTCCAACCGAGCGCCCTCGACGAGCTCCATCGCGATCGCGAGCCGACCTCGCTCTTGCACGATGTCGTAGATCGCCACGACGTGCGGATGCGAGAGCTGGGCGAGTGTCGCCGCCTCGCGGCCGAGTCGGGCGAGGCCCGCGGCGCCCACGGCATGGGGGCGCACCATCTTCAAGGCGATGCGGCGCTCGAGCGCCGGATCCCAGGCGGCATAGACGATGCCCATGCCGCCCGCCCCGATCGGCTCGATGATGTCGTAGCGGTGCACGCGATCGCCGGCGCCGAGCAACGGGGCGTCGTCGGCGGGCGGTTCGTCCGTGCGCGCGAGGTGCACGACGAACGCGCGACACTCCGCGCACTGCTCGAGGTGCGCCTCGATGGTCGAGCTGCGCGCCACGTCGAGCTCGCCGGCGACGAAGGCCAGCGAGTCGTCGATCGAGATGCAATCCGACTCCAGCTCCATTGGCGCGGCGACGAAACCCGGTGATGATGATGCACGTGAGTCGGGGCGGCAAGCCGATCGACGTCGCAGCGCTCGCGGACTGCGTCGCGCGTGCGAGCGCCGCGTGGCCCGGCGTGGTGGTCGAGCTCGAGGTGTTCGCGGCGTTCGTGGGCGAACGCTTGCCGGCCGATGTCGACGTCGCCGACGCGCTGTCGCGTGCGCGCGCCGAGGACCTGTGGATCGCGTGCGCGTGCACGCACGGCAGCGCGCCCGCCGTACGTGCGCTGGACGCCCGCTTCGCGGAGATGCTGCACGCGACGGTGCAGTCGGTGGTGGGCGACGGCGACCTCGCGACCGAAGCCGTGCAGATCGTGCGTGCGCGCCTGTTGCTCGCGGATCCTCCGAATCCGCCGCGCATCGCCGGATACCTGGGCCGCGGTGAGCTCGGTGCATGGCTGCGCGCGGCGGCCGTACGGCAGGCGCTCGATCTCGTGCGCAAGCGCCGGCCCGACCAGCCGGTCGACGACTCCGGGCTCGCGTCCGCGACGATCGAGGACGACCCCGAGCTCGTCTTCCTCAAGCAGACGTATCGCGGACAGTTCCGCACGGCGTTCGACGGGGCGTTCGCCGAGCTGGATCGCCGCCAACGCATGCTGCTGCGCATGAAGTACCTCGACAACGCGTCGATCGACGTGATCGCGCGGCTGCACCAGGTGCATCGATCGACGGCGGCGCGCTGGGTGAGCGAGATCCGCGAGCAGCTCATGGCGACCACGCGCGAGCGCATGAAATCGGCGCTGGGGTTGCCGATCAGCGAGTTCGAGAGCGTCGTGCGGCTCATCGCGTCGCAGCTCGACCTCAGCCTCGAGGCCAAGCTGCGCGCCTCCGACGAGTGACGCTGCTCACGCGTGGAATCGACACGCGCGCGCGAGACATCGTCCGCGTTGCCTCGTCTGGGTGCGTGCGACACGTTCGAACGACCTGGGCCCTCGCGCTGTCCCTCGCCGCATGCCGCGAAGGCGGTGACGCGGACGACGAGGCTGCATCGAGTGACTCGAGCGGCAGCGGCGACACGGACACGGGCCAGGACGACGGGCCGGACCCCGACGACGACGGCGACGGGTCGTCCTCCGCGGGCGACGACGGCGATGGATCCGACGGCGACGGCTCGGGCACCGACGGCGACAGCGGCGACGCCGACGAGAGCGACGACGGTAGCGACTCGACGACCGGCGACGCGATCGTTCCGCCGTTCGCGATCTCGAACGAGGCCGACTTCGGCCCGCTCGCACCCACCGGGCTCGTGCTGGGCCCGCCGAACGGGACGTTCGACACGGACACGGATTGCACCGACGAGGCGACCCTCGGCATCTGCGAGCACGTCGAGACCGACACCGTCTCGGCGTGCGTCTGCCGGGCCGACGAGATCGTCATCGGCGACCTGCAGGTCGTGGGCACGCGCGCGCTCGTGCTGCTGGCGTGGACGTCCGTCGACGTGATCGGTGTGCTCGATGTCGGTGGCAAGAACGGCGTCGACGGCCCCGGCGCGTGGATGCACTACCTCGAGACCGCCGACGGTTCGTGGGGCGGCGTGGGCGGCAGCTACGGATCGTTCGGCGGGGAGAACAGCGCGGAGCCGTACGGCGAGGACGAGCTCGTGCCGCTCGTCGGTGGGATGACGGGCCAGGACGCGTGCGGCGGATCGCTCGGCGGTGGAGCCGGAGGAGCGCTGCAGATCTCCGCCGGCGAGCGCATCGGGATCGACGGAGTCGTCAACGCGGGCGGCGGCGGAGGGGAGGGCGGATCGCCGTCGGACAGCTGCAACGGAGGTGCAGGTGGCGGCAGCGGCGGCGCCATCCTGCTCGAGAGCATCGGCGTCGAGGTGTACGGCGCAGTCGCGGCCAACGGTGGAGGGGCGGGCAGCGGCGGCACGACGAGCTACTCCGGCAACGACGGCGACGACGCGGTGTCGGTCGCGAGCGCCGACGGTGGCCCCTCGCAGAGCGAGGAGCCGTGCGCGCTCGGCAACACCGTGTTCAGCGGGTGGGGGGGCGCGGGCGCGACGGAATCGCAATCGGCCGCCGACGGCGGCATCGGTGGCTACGAGTCGGTCTGCTTCGACAGCGCCGACGTCTACTCGGGCAACGGCGGAGGCGGAGGCGGCGTGGGCCGAGTCCGCGTGAACACGGCGCTCGGCCCCCAGGGCTGCATCTGCACCGGCGACTTCTCACCCGCCACCACGTTCGGGGAGCTGTAGCCGAGGTCAGTTGCGCGGCGAGAACTCGGGCAGCTTCTGGTCGAGATCGACGCAGTCGTCGCGATCGCCCGCCTGGTACTCCGGGAAGCGCGATGCGTACGCCTCGTTGAGCGTGCGCCACGTGAAGTAGCCGCTCTCGTCGAAGCACTCCTCGACCACGATGTCGCCGTACGCGAGATCGCCCTCGCCGTCCTCGAGCGCGAGCACCTGCTCCTTGCCGCGGCCGGCACCCTTCGAGTTCCACTCGAGCTCGAGCGTCATGCGCTCGCGCTCCGGGCCGCTCCACACCTGGGTCTGGAACGTGCTGACGAGCTCGAAGACGAACTCGCCCGCGCCGTCGGCGTTGCGGCGAAACGAGTACTCGTCGGCCGAGAAGTACTCCTTGATGGGGAACTCCTGCGTCACCTCGAAGTCGTCGTACGCGATCTCGACGATCTTCTGCTCGCTGCTCTCGTCGCGCTCGAAGCGGATCTCCATGCTGCCCTTGTAGGTGCGGTCCCGATCGGGGCCGCGCTTGAGGTCGTGCTTCTCGACCGTGTCGAAGTTCATCGCGAACACGCCCTTGCGCACGTCGCCGTCGATCTCGATCTCGCCGTCGAGCAGCTCGTCCATCGACTTGGTGTCCTCGCCCTGGCCCACGAGCACCTCGAAGTGGCTGCCGTCGTCGTTGCCCTCGATGCGGATGAGCCACGTGAGGTCGGTCTCGATGTCGTAGTACGGACCGAACACGTCGACGTCGCCGTCGTGGGACGTCGCGGGCACCTTCTCGAGCAACTGGATCACACGACCCGCCGCGACGACGCCCTCCTCGACCCAGCCGTTCACCTCGTGGGCGCTCTGCATGCCGAGGGCGTAGACGTCGCCGTACTCCTGCAGCGCGGCCTCGCGATCATCGTCGTCGGACGGCGCCATGCGGACGTCCTCGGCGGTCGGAAACGCGTACGAGTGCTCCCAGCAGCCACCGGCCAGCAGAGCGAGGGGAAGGGCCGCGAGTCCGAGTCGTGTCGCCATGGCGGCCTGTAGAGCGCGTTGCGTTCCAGGAGCCGGGTGGGCGAAACACCCAAGCATCTCGCCGACCTCCGCCGACCGGCCGCCGAGGCCACGCGCGACCGTGGTGGTCCGCAACGTCGCGCACCGCTACTGCGACTCGTGCGCGAGGCGATCGCCGTCCGCGACGAACGGCAGGACCCGCTCGTACAACAGCTCGCTGTCGTTGGAGCGGCGCACGGTGACGTGCAGCTCGCCGTGCTCGGTGTCGTCGAGCAGCTTGAAGCCGACCTCGTGCCGGATGGGCTGTCGCGGCGCGACGAAGCCGGACCACTCCGGCTCGCCGGCGACGAGCACGAACCCGTTCACCGTGACGTCGAGCACGATCTTGTCCATCTCCTCGATGCCGATGGCCTTCATGTTCACGACGACCTGCACCTCGCGCCCCGCCTTCGCGCGGTAGCCGACGTCGATCTGGATCTCGCCGACGGTGTCTTTGAACGACTCGGAGCTGATCGACACGGGCGCTGCGGTGCCGCCTCCGTCCTTGCGGCACGCGCCGGCGAGGGCGACGACGACGAGGAGGACGCTGAGGCGGTGCACGAGTGCGAGTACACCCGACGATCGGGCCGCGTCGCAACGACGCATCGGGTGTTCAGACCGCCGAGCGCAGGTTCGCCTCGCGGAACTCGTGCCAGGCAGCCTCGATCGCGGCGAACTCGATGCCCTTGCGCAGGAACTCTCCGATCGTGAGGTCGAGGATCGTGGTCGCATGCTTCTCGGGGTTGCGATAGCGGGCGGGGCCGTCGTCGATGACGAGGTCCACGCCGGACCGGATCGACATGGGCACGTCCTCGAGTGCGTAGTTGTTGCCCGTGAACGCGGTGTTCGCGGACGATCCCACCACGAGCCGCCCGTCCGCGAGCGCGAGCTCGGCGATGCGGGACACGAGTGCGCCGGCGTTGAGGAACGTCGCGATCGTGCGCCCGGTCGTCGCCTGGGCGCGCACGTACGGCGTGACGCGACCGAGCAGCACGGATTCGCGGCGCACGCGATTCACGACGGCGATGGGGACGCGGCGAGCGATCCCGTCGATCCACGCGCGGTGCCGCTCGTCGGACAGCTCGGCGACGTCGTCGAGGATCGTCGTGTTCGCCACGGCGATGCACGGCTTGCCGCGGGGGCGGCCCTTGAGCGCGTAGATCCGCGCGACGCCCTCCTCTGCACACGCGATGAGGCCGTACCCCACGTCCGTGGGCAGCAGCACCGTTCCGCCATCGCGCACCACTGCATAGGCGCGCTCCGCATCCCGCTCCAGACTCTTCATGCCGGGGTGAGCCGGCCGAACGCAGTTTGTGACGGGGGTCGCGATCGAATTCTCGTCAAGGCGCCACCAGGTGGCAGCGCACGCACCGGAAGCCGTCGGGCGCGTCGGTCTCGTGGAACTTCTGCTCGCCGAGCAGGTCCGCCATCGTGGGGAACACCTCGGCGAGCATGAAGGCCGTCATCTCCGGATCGCGCAGCTCGGCCGCTTCGAGCGTGCCGTCCTGCGGCAGCGGACCGAGGAACGCCGGCATCGCGTAGTCGACACCTTCGGGATCGGGCCCGTGACAGCTCGGGCACCCGAAGCCCGCGTATCGCTGCGGATCACGCTCGAGGAAGATCTCGCGCATCGTCGGCTCGACCTCGTCGGTCATGTACGCGAGCCGCTCCTCGCGATCGAGCTGCGACCACGACACCGCGTGGACCTCCTGGCACGCGGCGACGCTCATCACGATCGCGAGTGCTCGCACGCGCATCGCTTCCATCATACCCGACGGCGATCGCGGACGTGCAGGAGCACCGCGGCGGCGATCCACGGCAGCTCCCACCACAGCCCTCGCGCGCTGCCGAGCAGGGCGCGCGCCGGGTCGCGCCAGCCCGGACCCGAGGTGGCGGCGTCGAGCACGTTGAAGGGCGACCACATGCGATCGTCGAAGGGCCACAGGATCGCGATGCCGATCCCGTTGCTGGAGTTGCCGTCCATGCACGCGTCGACGAGCAGGTGCAGCGCGCCGCCCAGCGCGAGCGCGAGTACGGTGAGCGGCACCGAGAGCCGGCGCCGGGCGGCGATCGTCCAGCCGAGCGCGAGCGAGGCGATCGCGACGAACGCGAGGTTGTGGGTGATCACGCGATGCCACGCGTTGAACTGGGGCGCCCAGACCAGCACGAAGTCCACGTCCGGCAGCACGCCGCCCACGGCGACGAGCCATGGCACCAGGCGCGCGTGGGCGCGAGCCACGACGAGCCCGACCGCCGCATGACCGAAGGGGGTCATCCCGGCCGAGCGTAGCTCGCACGCGGCCTCGTTTGACCCGTGGCCGAGCGCCGCGGAGAATGGATGCGTCGCGCATGGGTGAACCCGACGAAGCCGCGTTGGCAGATCCGCTGATCGGACGCGTCGTCGCGGAGCGGTACCGCATCGACGCGCGGCTCGGGCGCGGCGCCATGGGCACCCTGTATCGCGGGGTCGACACCACGTTGCAGCGTCCGGTGGCGATCAAGATGCTGCTGCCGCAGCTCGTCTCGGATCCCAACGTCGCCGCGCGATTCGATCGCGAGGCGCTCGCCGTGTCGCGGCTCGATCATCCGAACTGCGTGCGCGTCTTCGATGCCGGCACGATGCCCGACGGCGGGAAGTACATCGTGATGCAGCTGCTCGAGGGTCGCGAGCTGCGGCACGTCATCGCCGAGGGTCCGCTCGGGCTGGATCGTGCCCTCGACTTCGCACTGCAGGTGCTGCGGGGGCTCGAGCACGCCCACCGGCGCGGCCTGGTCCACCGCGATCTCAAGCCCGAGAACATGTTCGTCGTCGTCGACGACGACGGGCGCGAGGTCGTGAAGCTCGTCGACTTCGGCATCGTGAAGCTGCTCGGCGGCGACGAGCCCAAGCTGACGCGGGCGGGTCTCGTGTTCGGTACGCCGCGCTACATGAGCCCGGAGCAGGTCACCGGCGGCAAGATCGACGAGCGCGCGGACCTCTACTCCGTCGGCATCGTGTTGTTCGAGATGCTCACCGGCGCGGCGCCGTTCGAGGCGGACTCGCCCGGCATCCTCATGCGCATGCACGTGCTCGCCGACGTGCCGCCGCTGCCCGACACGGTGCCGCCGGCGGTGGCGGCCGTGATCGCGAAGTTGATGGAGAAGAGCCCCGGCGATCGGCCCGCGGGCGCGCGCGAGGTGATCGACATGCTCGTGGCCGCGACAGTGCAGGCGTCCGCACCCGCACCACCGGCACCGCCCGCGCTCGCGCTCGCGCCGACCATCGCCGCGCCGCCGCCTTCCGCTCCACCGCCGCCCACGAACACCTCCGCGTACGCGCCCGCGTACGCGCCGACGCCGGTGCCCGTCCACGTGCCCACACCCACGCCGGCGCCCGAGCGCGTCGTCGTCGCGCACGCCCACCGCTCGGTGGGTGGCGTGCCGCTGAGCACTGCGCCGCCGTTGCGCCTGCCGGATCCGCACGTGCCGCGCCGCGATCGTCCGTCCACGGTGCTGGCCTTGGTGGCCGCGATCCTCGTCGTCGGCCTGCTCGTGGGTCTCGTGCTCACCCTGTCGTCGTCCGACGAGCCCGGCGATGTCGAGGGCGAACGCGCGCCGCCACCGTTGCCGGCGGCGATGGTCCCCGCGGCCGTGCCCGGATCGCCGCCGGCCGTCCTCGGCGACGACGAGGTGCCGCGCGAGCGCGAAGCGAGCGATACTCGCTCGCGAGTGCCCCCCGGCCATCGCAAGCCGAAGAAGAAGAAGAAGAAGCACGAGGACGGCAAGGGCAAGCACGGTCGCGACTGATCCGCCGATGGCCGATCCCCATCCACCCGCACCACCACCGCGCGGCGATCCCCAGGCGCTCGCGCCGGGCCGCGACTACGAAGGCTTCCACCTGCTCGAGTTCCTCGGCGAGGGCACCTTCGCGAAGGTGTTCTCGGCGCGTCGACCCGGCAGCACCGAGATGGTCGCGCTCAAGATCTCGAAAGAGCCCGTGCAGTCGGAGGAGACCGCCCTGCGTGCACTCCGGGAGATCCGCATCCTCGGCTCGATGACGAACCCGCACGTCGTGCACATCTACGACCATGGGCTCGGTGCAGACGATCGCTGGTACATGGTGATGGAGCTGCTCGGTGGCGCCGCGCTGTCGACGAAGCACGACTTCGACCATCCGATGGAGGCGCGCGAGGCGGTCCGCATCGTCCAACAGGCGTGCCTCGGGCTCGACGAGGCCCACCGCGCCGGCGTCGTGCACCGCGACATCAAGCCCGACAACCTGTGGCTGCTCGAGGACGGCACGCTCAAGGTGCTCGACTTCGGGCTCGCGCGCGCGTGGGACGTCGACTCCACGATCGGCACGAACGCGACGACGGGGCACATGCTCATCGGCACGCCGCACTATTCGCAGCCCGAGCAGGTGAAGACGGGCAAGCTGACGCCGGCGAGCGACGTGTACAGCCTCGGGATGATCCTCTACGAGCTGCTGGTCGGGCACGTGCCGCTCTTCGCCGACGAGACGGTGTCGGCGGTGCGCAACCGGCTGATCGAGGAGCCGTTGCAGTGGCTCGTGGCCCACGTGAAGCAGAAGGTCGTGCCGCTCGAGCACTATCCGGAGGGGGCGAAGCTGCCGGCGAGGCTGCGCGAGATCGTGAGCGCCACGCTCGCGAAGGATCCCGCGGCGCGGCCCGCCAGCGCCGGCGTGCTCGCGAACGATCTCGCCTGGGTGCTGCACAGCGAGCTCGGCGGCAGCGCGGGGTTGATCCTCGAGGTGCGCTATCCGAGTGGCGCGTTGCGCCGTCACGTGCTGTTGCCCGGGGTCTACCGGGTCGGGTATGGAGCGGGCTGCGACATCCAGCTCGCGGCCGACGAGGTGCCCCAGGTCTTCGGCGTGATCGAGTGGACGGGCGCACCACGCGAGGCGGAGCTGCGCCCACTCGTCACCGACGGCCAGCTGCGCGTGAACGGGCACGTCCTCGACTATCGCGTGCGGCTCGTGCCCGGCACCAAGCTGCAGATCGGCGCGTTCCGCCTCGAGCTCACGTATCCCTCGGCCAAGCCCGCCTGAGCTAGCATGGGCCCATGGCTCTCGAGCTCAAAGCGGGCGACGTGTTCGCCGAGTTCCGCATCGAACGCGTGCTGCGCAAGTACCCGCACGCGTGGGTGTACCAGGTGCGGTCGTCGAGCTCGCCGGCGCCGCTCGATCTGAAGGTGTCGCTCGATCCCGTCGTGTCCGAGGAAGCGGCTCGTCGAGCGCTGCGCGAGGTCGCGGTGCTCGGCAAGCTCAGCAACCGCCACGTCGTGAAGGTGCTCGGCAGCGGGCTCGGCCCCAAGGATCACTGGTTCATCCTGATGGAGCACCTCGAGGGCGCGCAGTTACACCACTGGCACGACTTCGACGTGCCGCTGCCGCCCGCCGACGCGGCGACGTTCGTGCACCACGCGTGCCTCGGGCTCGCGGAGATCCACGCCGAAGGGATCGTGCATCGCGCGATCGAGCCGAGCCGGCTGTGGGTCGAGCCCGATCGCACGCTCAAGATCATGGACTTCAGCAGCGCGCGTTCATGGGGCTCGGAGCCCACCGGCGACAACGTCACCGTCGGCACCGTCGCGCTCGCGGCTCCGCAGTACGCCGCGCCCGAGCAGCTCGCGGGCGGCGAGCTGTCGCCGGCCGCCGACGTGTACGCGCTCGGTGTCATCCTCTACGAGATCCTGTCGGGTCACTCGCCGTTCTTCCCGCTCAAGTCGTGGAGTCGCGCGCGCGCCGACCTGGCCGACGATCCCGGCGCTTGGCTTCGCACGCATGTGAAGGTCGAGCCCACGCCGCTCGGCAATCACCCGGTGTGCGCGCGTCTGCCCGCGCCGTTGGTCGCGCTCGTGCATCGCTGTCTCGCGAAGGATCCCTCGGCTCGTCCGCCCACCGCGGCCGAGCTCGCCAACGAGCTGGGCTGGGTGCTGCACGCCGAGCTCGGCGTGGCACAAGCGGCGGTGTTGTCGACCCGCTCGCGCGATGCGTCGCCGAGCTTCCACCTCATCGTGCCGGGCAGCCATCGCCTGGACATCCGCGGCAACCCGGTGAAGGACGACGCCGCGAGGATCGGCGCCGTGCTGGAGTGGGACGGCGGCAGCACGCTCGCGGACATCGTGCCGGAGGGCACCGACGTGTGGGTCGGAGGCGCAGCGATCGCGGCTCGGACGCCGTTGCCGGCCGGAGCGAGCATCCGCATCGGGATCAGCGACGTCTCGCTGCGCTACCCCAAGCCGGCGTGAACGTTCCGCTATGATCGTGGAGTGACGGAGCTTCCGGCCCCGACCGGCGCGCGCACACTCCTCGTCCTCGCCGCGGGGGCGTTCGTCGTGGCGGCGCTCAAGGCCGCGGGCGCGCTGCTCCTGCCGTTCCTCGTCGCGGTGTTCCTGTCCGTGCTCGTGGCGCCCATGGTGCTGTGGCTCGAGCGCCGCAGCGTGCCGGTCGTGCTCTCCGCGCTCGTCGTGATGCTCGCCGTCTTCGCCGGCGTCGCGGCCTTCGCGGGCCTCGTCACCACGTCGATGATCGGCTTCGAGGACGCGCTGCCCCGCTACGAGCGCGCGCTGCTCGAGATGACCGACGCGATGATGACGTGGCTGCAGGCGCGCGGCGTGTCGGTCGACGAGCAGGTCTGGCTCGAGCAGTTCGATCCGGGATCGGTCGTCGCGCTCGTCGGCGTGTTCCTGTCCGGTCTCGTCACGGCGGTGTCGAACCTCGCGCTCGTGCTGCTCACCGTGTTCTTCGTGCTGCTCGAGGTCGCCGGCTTCCCCCGCAAGTTGCGGGCGGCGGTGGGCGATCCCAACGCGGACCTGCGGCCGTTCGCCGAGATCGCCGTGGAGCTGCAGCGCTACCTGTGGATGAAGACGGCGCTGTCACTGCTCGTGGGCGTGCTCGTGTGGGTGTGGCTGGCGGCCATCGGCGTGGACTTCCCCGTGCTGTGGGGGCTCGTCGCGTTCCTGTTGAACTACGTGCCGAACGTCGGCGCGTTCGTGGCCGGGCTGCCGCCGCTGTTGGTCGCGATGGTGCAGCCGGAGATCGGCACGTTCGAGATCGTGCTCATCGTCGTGGGCTTCACGGCGATCCACACCGTCGTCGGCAACATCGTCGAGCCGCAGATGTTCGGGCGCGAGCTCGGCTTGTCGCCGCTCGTCGTGTTCCTCTCGCTCGCGTTCTGGGGCTGGGTGTGGGGCCCCGTGGGGATGCTGCTCTCGGTGCCGCTCACGATGATCGTGAAGCTCCTGCTCGAGCGCACCGAGGACCTGCGGTGGATCGCCGTGCTGCTCGGCCCGTCACCGGGGCCGCACACGCCTCACCGCGCGCATCGAGTGTTCGCGCAGCTGCTGCGCCGGCGCACGCGGTCCGGCACGAGTGGTCCGCACTCGCGGCTGCGCACGCCGACGGGGCGTCAGTCGTGGGCGCGCGACTCCGCCTCGGTCGACGAGGTGCCGAGCCCCGCGCCCGACGAGGCCCCGGCGAAGCCGGCCGATGCGGCCTCGCCGGGCGAGTGACCGATCACGGGCGCGGCGTCGGGGCGGAGCCGTCCTCGGCGACACGCCAGCGCGCGTAGAGCTCGTGGCACTGGTCGAGCCACGCGCGTCCGAGCTTGCCCGACAGCTCCGCGGCCTGCGCCCATCGGCCCAGCTGGTCCTGCCACAGCTGCGCGACACCCTGGTTGAATTGCTGCACTTGCGAGAAGAGAGTCTCCATTTCAGTTCCTCCGTCGGGGGCGACGAGTCGCCGCTTCCGCCGGCAACTCTGCGTCCTCGGGTCGCCGGATGCAACCTGAATTGTTGCAGTGCAACAAAATCGGAACGGGCATCAGCGTCGCGACTTCTTCAGGTCCCGCTTGAGCTCCTCGAGCTCGCGGCGCAGCTGCGCGACGTCGTCGCGGGCCGGCTCCGGCTCTCGCGGCGGCGCGGGCGGAGGGGTGCCCCCCGAGAACGGACGCATCCACGGGTTGCTCCCCATGCCACCGAACGGGAAGAACGGCATCGCCTGCTGCATGCCGTACTTCGTGGCAAGGTACATCTCGAGCGCGAAGCCCACGTAGCGCCCGAAGAACTCGGCGAGCGCGTCGTCGCCCAGCCGGATCAATTGAAGCAGCAGCGGAACGGGCAGCAGATGGCCCGAATCGCCCTCCAGGATGATCTGCGTGAGCGTGGCCTGCGTGAGGTCCGCGCCACTCGAGGCATCGACGACGCGCACGTCCGTGCCGCCGCGCACCTTCTCGGCGAGCTCGTCGAGGGTGATGTAGCGACTCTCCTCCGTGTCGTAGAGCCGTCGGTTGCTGTACTTCTTGACGATCATCGTCGACGCCGATCGGCGAGCAGGCGCGTCGAGATGACGCCCTTGTGCATCGCGTGTGCGGATCATAGCGCGGCCACACGCCGGCTCGCCAGCGAGCGGTCTTGACGACGCGGAATCACGGGGCTAGGCTCCCCGCCGCTTGGTGCAGTGCAATATGAATCCGGGCGAGCGGAACCACACGACGACGAGCGCGAACGATCCCGTTCGAGCATGGCGGTTGTGGTTCGACGCATGGGAGCCGCGGGCCGCGATCGCGTGGGACGCCGCGGTGCGCCAGCCCTGGGTCGTAGAGCCCCTTGCGGCCACGATCACGACGGTCGCCCGTGCGAAGTCGGTGGCGGACGCCGTGCGTCGGCGCGTGCTCCGGGCGCTCGGGCTGCCGAGCCGCGAGGACCAGGACCGGGTCCTCTTCCTGTTGCAGCGCATGGAGAGCCGGCTGCTCGACCTCGAGGACCGGCTCGCCGAGCGCGAGGAGGATCGGTGAACGCCGAGGGCATCGCGGAGGCGGTCGGGTGCACGTCTGCGCCGGGGATCCTCTTCGCGCAGGCGGAGCAACGCGGCGCGCGCCCGCGCTTCTTCGTGAACGGCGGCGCCGACTGGCACGCGATCACGTGGAGCACGGTCGCGGGTGCGGTCGCATCGGTGGCGGCGTGCCTCGCCGACGGCATGCTCGAGCCGGGTGATCGCGCGGCGATCTTCGCCCCCAACAGCGTCGAGTGGTTCACGGCCGCGTTCGCGATCCAGACGGCGCGCGGCGTGATGGTCCCCATCTACCCCGCATCCACGGCCGATCAGGCCGCGTACGTGGTCGAGCACAGCGAGGCGCGGGTGCTCTTCGTCGCGACGGGCGAGCTGCTCGAGCGCGTGCTGGAGGGTTGGGATCGCCTGGGCAGCGTCCGGCGCTTCATCCTCGTCGACGACATCGACGTCGCGGCCGTGCTCGGGCGGCTGCGCGCGCGTGGTCGTCCGGTACCCCCGGCGGCCGAGCTCGATCGCCGACTCGGTCCGTTCGCGCGGCTCGGCGAGCTCGGTCGCGCGCGGCTCGCCGCCGATCCGGACCTGCTCGCGCGCATGCTCGCGGTGATCGAGCCGTCCGATGCCGCGCTCATGCTGTACACGAGCGGCACCACCGGGCGTCCGAAGGGCGTGCCGCTCACGCACCGCAACCTGTGCGTGAACCAGGCCGACTGGATCCGCGCGGTGGCAGCGGTGGTGCCCGACGACGGCGTCGATCTGCTGTGGCTTCCGATGAGCCACATCTTCGGCTTCGGCGAGGCGTGCCTGGGCAACGCGCTCGGCTTCACGAGCTATCTGACCGACGCCGCGCACGTCGTCGAATTGCTGCCGCGCGTGCGACCGAGCGTGTTCATGAGCGTGCCGGCGTACTGGGAGAAGCTCGCGGGCCTCGCGAGCGCCCGCGCGGGCTCCGACGACGCCACGGCGATCCGCACCGCGCTCGCCGAGATCACGGGCGGACGGCTCGCGTTCGCGCTGTCGGGTGGGGCCGGCCTGCCGCGGGCCGTGAAGGAGCTGTTCTGGGCGTCCGGCGTGCTCGTCGTCGAGGGCTACGGCCTCACCGAGACGTCGCCCACGCTCACGATCAACCGCCCCGACGCGTTCCGGTTCGACACGGTGGGCAAGCCGTTGCCGTCCGTCGAGATCAAGCTGGCGGACGACGGCGAGATCCTCGCGCGCGGCGCGAGCGTGTTCGGCGGCTACCACCGCGATCCCGAGGCCACCCGCGCCGCGTTCACCGACGACGGGTGGTTCTGCACCGGCGACGTGGGGCGCTTCACCGACGACGGCTTCCTGCAGATCGTCGATCGCAAGAAGGAAATCCTCGTCACGGCGGGCGGCAAGAACGTGCCGCCCGCGAACATCGAGGGCCAGCTCGCGGCGTCGCCGCTCGTGAAGCACGCCGTCGTCTACGGCGACGGCAAGAAGTACCTCGTCGCGGGGCTGTGGCTCGACGACGAGGCGGTCGACGCCCGCTTCGCGACCCTGTCGGGCGAGGCGCGCGCGGCCGCCATCGCGACCGCCATCCAGCAGCTCGTCGACGACGTGAACGACCAGCTCGCACGGTTCGAGCAGGTGAAGCGAGTCCGCGTGATGGAGCGGCCGCTCACGGTCGCCGGCGGGCTGCTCACGTCGACGCTCAAGGTGCGGCGCCGGCAGGTGGTCGAGGCGTTCCGCGCCCAGTTCGAGGAGCTGTACGCGTGATCGAGCTGGCCAAGCTCGCGACGCGTCTCGTGCGATCGAGCGCGCAGAAGGTGGGCACGACGCCCGCGGACGTCGTGCACGCCGAGCACCGCTGGCGCCTGCTCCGCTACCGAAGGTCCACGCCGTCGCGCACCGGCGCGCCCGTGTTGCTCGTGCCGTCGCTCATCAACCGCCACTACGTGCTGGATCTGCTGCCCGGCAAGAGCCTGGTCGAGTACCTCGTCGCGGAAGGGCACGACGTTTTCATGATCGACTGGGGCCGCCCGGCGCCCGAGGATCGCTGGCTCGAGCTCGCCGACTGGTGTGATCGCTACCTGCATCGCGCGGTCCGACGCACGTGCACTGCCGCGAATGCGCGCCGCGTGCACCTGGTCGGCTACTGCCTGGGCGGTACGCTCGCGGCCATCCACACCGCGCTGCGCCCCGAGAAGATCCAGAGCCTCACCGCGCTCGCGGCTCCCGTCGACTTCCACGACGACGGCCTCTTGTCGGTGTGGATGCGGGCGAAGGCGTTCGATCCGGCCGCGATCACGGCGGGCTTCGGCAACGTGCCCTGGCCGCTCATGCAGGCCGCCTTCCACCTGCTGCGCCCCACCCAGACGCTGCGCAAGCTGGCGAACCTGATCGATCGCGCGCACGACGACGAGTTCGTCGACGGCTTCGTCGCGGTCGAGCACTGGGGCAGCGACAACGTCTCGTTCCCCGGCGGCTGCTTCGCGGAGTACATCGGCGAGCTCTATCGCGACAACGCGCTGGCCAGGGGCACGCTCGCGATCGAGGGCCGCACCGTCGATCTCGGCGCGATTCGCTGCCCCACGCTCGCGGTCACGTTCTCCGACGATCACATCGTCCCCTGGCGCGGCGCCGCCGTGCTGCTCGACCGCATCGGCGCGCCCGACAAACGCCACCTCCACCTGCCCGGCGGGCACGTGGGGGCCGTCGTCTCGCGCAAGGCCGCACGTTCGCTCTGGCCCACGCTTTCCCGATTCTGGACCGATCACGACGCCGCGCCGCCGCGCGCGGTCGCTCTCCGATGAACCGCATCGCCAACATCCTCGCCACGGGCCGCTCGATCCCCGAGCGCCGCATCGACAACGCCGAGCTCGAGCGCATCGTGGGCCAGCCGGTCCACGACTGGCTCGTCGCGAACGTGGGCATCCACGCGCGCCACGTGATGGCCGACTGGCAGACCACGTCGGATCTCGTCACCGCCGCCGCCAATCAGGCGCTCGAGCGCGCGGGCGTGCCGGCGAGCGCGGTGGACCTGCTGATCGTCGCGACCGACACGCCCGATCAGCTCAGCCCCGCGACCGCGTCGGTCGTACAGCACAAGCTCGGCGCGGTGCGAGCGGGCGTGTTCGACGTCAACGCCGCGTGTGCGGGGTGGGTCACCGCGCTCGATCTCGCTGCGCGCGTGATCGCGACCGATCGCCACGTCGCCCGCGTGCTCGTGTGCGGCGGCTACGGCATGAGCCGGTTCCTCGACTGGCGCGACAAGCACACAGCCACGCTGTTCGCCGACGGTGCGGGCGCGGTGCTGCTCGGGGCCGGCGATGCGCCGGGCTTCCTCGCCGGTCGGCGCCAAGCCGACGGCCAGTACCACGATGCGCTCGGCATCTACACGGGCGGCGCGGCGCGTCCGGCCACGCCGGAGCTCACGAGCGACATCGGCCGCCCGCGCGTGCAGTTCGTGCGCAAGTTCCCGCCCACGTTCAACAGCGAGCGCTGGCCGCCGCTCGTACGCGACACCCTCGAAGACGCCGGCGTCGCGCTGCAGGACGTGAAGCTGCTGCTGTTCACGCAGCTGAACGCGCGCACGATCGAGAGCGTGATGGACAACCTCGGCGTGCCGCGCGAGCGCACGCACATGGTCATGGACAAGTGGGGCTACCTCGGGTCGGCGTGCATTCCCGCTGCGCTCGACGATGCCGTGGAGCTCGGCAAGCTCGCGCCCGGCGATCCGATCGTGTTCTGCGCGACGGGTGGCGGCCTCGCGATGGCCTGCGGCGTGTGGCGCTGGTCCGGCTGATGTGGCCGTTCTCGTTCGCGCGTGGGCGTGCGCTCGCGGAGCTCGACTACGGGCGCCCGGTGGGGCGCGTGACGGCGGGCGGCCACGAGCTCGCCGTCGTCGACCTCGGCCGCGGTGACCCGGCGATCGTGCTCGTGCACGGCCTCGGCAGCGATCTGCGGGCGTGGCAACGCAACCTCGACGCGCTCGCGCGGCGCCATCGCGTGATCGCGCTCGATCTGCCCGGATTCGGGCGCAGCAGCAAGCCGCGCACCGTCCCGTCGCTCGCGGGCTGGGCCGCGTGTGTGGACGCTCTGACACACGCGCTCGAGCTGCGGGACTTCGTGCTCGTCGGGCACTCGATGGGTGGGCAGCTCGCGCTGCACCACGCGCTCGCGCTGCCGGGCCGTGCGCGTGCCCTCGTGCTCGTGGCCCCGGCCGGGTTCGAGACGTTCACCGCCGCGGAGTCGTCGTGGCTGCGCACACACGTCGATCCGTCGGCGACGCGCACGGTGGGGGCGTGGCAAGTGGTCGCACGCTGGCTGCAGGCGTTCCACCGCATGCCGCCCGAGGCGTGGCCGCTCGTACGCGATCGCATCGCGGTCATCGGCGGCCCCGACTTCGACGACTACTGCCGCACCGTGGCCGGCGGCGTGGCCGCAATGCTCGACGAGCCCGTACGCGATCGACTGACGAGCGTGCGTGTGCCCACGCTCGTCGTCTTCGGTCGCGAGGATCGTCTCGTGCCCAACCGATGGTTGCATCGCGAGAGCACGACGACGTTCGCTCGCGCGGCCGCGAATGCGTTGCCGAACGCAGAGTTGCTCGTGGTGCCGCACGCCGGACACATGGTCCAGTTCGAACGGCCCGACGCGTGGAACGAAGCCGTGCTCACGTTCGTGTCGCGCGTCGTCGGGAACCACGCGTAGGTCGATCGAACTCCTTCGCCGATCGATCGCCCACGGGCGCGATCGGTCGCTTGACAGGGCCTGGTGGGTGGAGTACATGACGCCTGAATCACCCGTCATGTTTGCCGCCGAACACCCCCGCAACCGCCTTGCCTCGGCCCTTTTCCTGGCGCTCGGCCTCGTCGGCTGCTCCGGCTCGGGGGTGTCGACCACCGCCCGGACCACCGGGGAGACCGAGGAGGGCGACGTCGGCGCGGACGACGACGACTCGGCGGACGACGACGATTCGGCGGACGACGACGACGACAGCGCGAGCGCCGGTGACGACGACGATTCGGCGGACGACGACGACAGCGCGGGCACGGACGGCGGCACCGATCCGAGCGCGGACGACGACGGCACGAGCGACGGAGCCGACGATGCCCCCGGCGACGAGAGCGGCGGCGAGCCCGTGACCTTCGAGGGCGTGTGGCTCAGCGAGGGCGAGGACATCGCGCCGATCCTCATCGAGCTCACGCACGCGCAGTCGATCACCGCGACGTTCGCGGACGAGGCGTTCACCGTCGTCACCATCGACGACGAGGGCGCGGAGGTGCAGCAGCTCGGCGTGTACACGGCCGAGGCGTCCGGTGTCGGCAACATCATGAACATCACGCTGCAGCAGACGATGCCGACGGCCATCACGGTCGAGGGCATCTACGAGATCGACGACTCTGTGTCGCCGGCGATCCTGACGTACGAGGTCGTGCAGACCATGCCGAGCGTCGGTGCCGTGGCCCCCACCGCCGAGGGCGGGTTCGGCTCCACGTCATACGGCTCGGACCTCACCCAGATCTTCCGCCGCCAGTAGCTTGGAGCCGAGGCGCCGATGCTCGCGACCGCATTCCTGGCTTCGGCCCTCGCGTGGGCCCCTGCGCCGCCGCAGGAGCCGGACAGCGGCGTCAAGCTGGCGCCAGAGGAGATGCGGCGCAGCAAGAAGCCCGACGACGCGTTCCACCTCTACGCGTTCTTCCTCACGCGCGCGGAGATGACGAACGTCTCGCCGTCGAACGACCTGTTCAACGGCCAGATCGTCGGCCGCCTGTTCGGCCCGAACACCACGACGACGTCGAAGGACCGCGCGGTGTTCGTGGAACAGCGCATCATCCCGTTCTTCCTCGTCGAGCCGCGCATCACCAACAAGAAGGTGCGGCTGCGCGCGAGCTTCGAGCTCGATTGGACGTTCGGCGACGTGTCGAACTCCGTGGGCGGCAACTTCGGCGGCGCCATCACGGCCGATCAGGTCAACCTGCAGACGCAGAACCTCGCCATCGAGTTCGACCTGCCCGGCAAGGCCAAGAACTGGTCGGTGAGCCTGGGCCTGCAGCGCCTCTACGACACCGCGTACGACCCGTATCGCACGCAGGTGACGACGATGCAGTACACCGGCGAGCGTCTCGCGTTCTGGGGCACGGATGCGGTCGGCATCGTCGTGCACGGCAAGGAGTGGGGCCAGCGCTTCAAGCTCGGCGCGTACCAGCTCTACGAGAACATGATCCAGAAGGACGACGACGTGTCGCTCTTCGAGTTCGCCACCGACCGCCATCTCGGCAAGACGTGGCACGTGGGCGGCACCGCTCGCTACCTGCGCGACGTCAGCAGCGGTGCGGGTGGCCTCGGCATCCTCGGGCAAGGGCCCGACAGCCAGCTCGTCGAGTACAACGGCGGCTATCGCTTCACGATCCCCGACGACGCCGAGCGCTGGCGCGGCCACTTCGGATGGGTCGGCGGCAACGCGTCGTACAACCCGGAGCTGCTCGCCGGTCGCCTCGGCGGCGCCGGCTTCCTCGTCGGCAACTTCGGGCAGATCGTCACCGAGATCCCCGGCCAGCCCGGCGAGTTCCAGAAGCTCACGAACATCCTCGGCCTCGCGGCCAACCTGCGGCTCGCGTTCCGGTGGGGCGAGAGCCCGCGCGACGCGTTGACCGGCGAGCTCATGTACACGAGCGGCGATCACGACGGGCTCGAGGACGGCACGTACAGCGGCGTCGTCACCGGCAACACGTGGGGCTCGCCGGGCGCCCCGTTCACCACGTTCGGCACGTACCTGCTCATGCCGCATCCCACCGTGGTGAACCGGCTCTACGGCGCGGTGAGCGACATCTCGAACATGGGCTTCGGTCTCACCGCGGGCTCGATGAGCTTCGGCTGGGACATCATCCGTCACCGATTGCTCGCGAAGGTGGGCGGCGCGATCGCACGGTCGAACATCCAGCCGATCGAGGGCGGCAACTTCATCGGCGGCGAGATCAACGGAAGCATCTCGTATCGCATCCGTCCGCTGATGCACGTCGAGGCCCACGGCGCCTACATGTTCCTCGGCGACTACTTCACGAGCCCCGAGGTCGTCGCCGGCGGCAGCAAGCCGCTCAACCCCTGGACCGTCTTCCTCGCGCTGAAGTGGCTGCTCGTATGAGGACCACCATGCATCGCGTCGCATCGCTCCTCGTCGTGTTGTTCGCGGTCGCGCTCGCCGGCTGTGCCGCGAAGAAAGGCGCGGCCTTCCGCGACCTCGACTACCCGATGGACACGCGGATCGTCACCGTCGGCAACGCGGAGATCGCCGTGCACGAGCGCGGCAAGGGCGAGCGCACCGTCGTGCTCATCCACGGCCTCGGCAGCTACATGCCGGTGTGGACCCACAACCTCGACGCGCTGGCCCGTGATCATCGCGTCATCGCGATCGACCTGCCGGGCTACGGCAAGAGCAGCAAGGCCAACCACACCTACTCGATGGAGTTCTTCGCGCAGGCCGTGCACGCGGTCGTGCGAGAGCTCGGCGTCACGCGGCCCGTGCTGGTCGGCCACTCGATGGGCGGGCAGATCGCGATGACCTACGCGCTCGTGTACCCCGGCGAGGTCGAGGCGCTCGTGCTCAGCTCGCCCGCCGGCCTCGAGGAGTTCGGCGACGGCGAGGCGCGCTGGCTCGCGGACGCCGTGACGCCGACGTTCACGTGTGCGGCAGATTCCGAGGCGATCTGGGTGCGTCACGTGCAGAACTTCTTCCGCGCGCCGAAAGACGCCGAGTTCATGGTGAAGGACCGCCTCGCGGTGATCGGCGGGCCCGACTTCGAGAACTACTGCCGCGCGGTGTCGCGTTCGGTGTCCGCGATGGTCGACGAACCGGTCGTCGATCGACTCGGCGAGATCGACGTGCCCGTGCTCGTGCTGTTCGGCGAGGAGGACTACCTCATCCCGAATCCGATCCTGCACGGCGGTAGCACGGTGCGGCTCGCGAAGAAGGCGGTGAAGGAGTTCCCGGACGCGGAGCTCGTGCTGCTCGAGAAGGCCGGACACATGGCGCAGTTCGAGCAGGCGCAGGCGTGGAACACCAAGGTGCTGCACTTTCTCGCGTCGCACGGCGGCGCACCGCCGCAGCCGGGCAAGGGGCCCGCGAAGCCCCACCGCGGGCCGAACGAGTTCGTGCCGCTCTTCGACGAGGTCCCGCCCGTGCGCACCGAAGCGCCCGCGCCTGCTCCGACGCCCGCGCCCGCGCCCGTGCCCGAGACGACGCCGCCACCGGATGTCCCGTCCGCCCCCGCACCGGCGCCGGATCAGCCCAGCGCGCCCGTGTCTCCGATGACGGAGGAAGCACCGCGGTGATCCTCGCGACGAAGCTCGGCCTGCTCGGCCTCTATCTCGTGTCGGTGTACTGGCTGTCGTGGATCGGCATGAAGAAGGCCACCACCGCGACCGGCTTCGCGATCGGCAACCGCGACATGGGCCCCGTGTTCGTCGGTATCGTCATGGCCGCGTCCATCGCGTCCACCGCGACGTTCGTGATCAACCCCGGCTTCGTGTACACGCACGGCCTGTCCGCGCTGCTGCACTACGGCGTGGCGGCGCAGGCCGGCGTCGCGTTCGGGCTGCTCGCGGTGTGCAAGGGCTTCCGCAAGCTCGGCGAAGCGCACGGCGTGCTCACGATCCCCGACTGGATCCGCGTGCGCTACGGCAGCCCGCGCCTGGCCACCGCGTTCGCGTGGCTCAACCTGCTCAGCATCGCGTTCGTCGTGCTCATCCTCGTCGGTTGCGCCATGTTGCTTTCCGCGCTGCTCGGCCTGCCGTACCTCGCCGCGCTCGTGGCCGTGCTCGTCGTCGTGTTCAGCTACGTCGTGCTCGGCGGTGCGTACGCCCACGCGTACACCAACATCGTGCAGTGCGGCATGATGGTGATCGTCGCCATCGCGTTGTTCGCCTCCGGGCTGCACTACTTCGACGGCGGGTTCGTTGCTGCACTGCAAAAAGTCTCGCCGAGCTGGGCCGCCCCCGTGAACCCGGACAGCGACCTGTACGGCAGCGTGTTCGCGGTGTTCGTGAGCGCGTTCGTCGTGACGTTCGCGCTCATGCTGCAGCCGCACGTGCTGACGAAGACGCTGTACCTCCGCAACGAGCGGGACATGAGGCGCTTCATCGCGACCACCGTGGTCGTCGGCCTCGTGTTCGGCCTGTGCCTCTTCGTGGGCGTGTACGCCCGGCTCGAGGGCGCGGTGCACCCGCTCGCGGAGCAGGATCGCGTCGTCACGGACTACGTGCTGCGTGTGTTCGGCAGCGGAGCCTCCGGAGAGATGCTCGCGGCCGTCATGGTCGTCACGCTGCTCGCGGCCGGCATGTCGACGCTCGACGGGATCCTCGTCGCGATCGCGGCGGTCGTCTCGCACGACCTCGTGATGCGGGGCAAACACACCGATGACCCGAAGAAAGGGCTGCTCGCGTCGCGCATCGCGCTCGTCGTCGTCGGCGTGGCGTCGTTCGTGCTCGCGATCGATCCGCCGGAGCTGGTCGGTCTGTTCGCGCAGCGCGGCGTCTATGCGCTCGCGGCCGCGTCGTTCGTGCCGATCGTGTTCGGCGTGCTCGTGCGTGGGCCCGTGCCCGCGGCGCTCGTCGGCGTTGCCGCGGCGACCGGCGTCGCGACGCATCTCGTGTTGCCGCTCGTCGCGGAAGTGCCGAACCCCGCGGTGTCGGCGACGTGGGCCATCCTGGCGAGCACGATGGTGGGACTCGTGGGGCTCGTCGCGACCCGTCGACGAACGACGGCGCCGACGACGGAGGTGGTGTGATGGCGCAGGGCAACGGCACCGCAATCGCAGAGCCGGCGACGGCACGTGGTCAGCGGACGCGACAGAAGATCCTCGAGGCGGCCGAGCAGGTGTTCGGCACGCGGGGCTACGACTCGGCCTCGATCGGCGACATCACGCGCAAGGCCGGCGTCGCGCAGGGCACGTTCTACCTGTACTTCCCCAGCAAGCAGGCCGTGTTCGCGGAGCTGGTGCGCGAGCTCGGCAACATGTTGCGGCGCACACTCACGGACGCGGTCCGTGGCATGGACGATCGACTCGAGGTCGAGCGCGCCGGCTTCGAAGCGTTCCTGCAGTTCGTGCAGGCGCACGAGAACCTGTACCGCATCGTTCGCCAGGCGGAGTTCGTCGACGAGGAGCTCTACCGCGAGTACTACCGCCGCATCGCGGACGGGTACCGTGAGGGCCTCGCGAGGGCGATGCGAAAGGGTCACATGCGCAAGCTCGACCCCGAGGCGGTCGCGTACGCGCTCATGGGCATCTTCGACTTCTGCGGCATGCGTTGGGTGCTGTGGGAGGGCAAGCAGCCGCCGAAGAAGGTGCTGGACGACGTCTTCGCGCTCATCCGCGAAGGACTCGCGATCGACGGGAAACCCAGCGCGAGCGGGCGACACTCCACTAGTCGAGGTAGCCCGCCGTGAACCTTCGTAATTCCGAGCTTCTCGCCGTGAGCTTCGCTGCACTCGCAACCACCCTCGTTGCGTGCAGTGAGCCGCCATCCAGCGATGACGACGACAGTGCCGCGTCCGGCGGCAAAGCCGACGACATCGACGGCCAATCGACTGTAGCGGTTGCAGTCACCGCGTCCTCGGTTCAGTCGCTCGGCGAGAGTTTTGTCGGCGTCGAGCCGGAGGTGGAGCAGTTCGTCGTCGGCGATCCGTTCCCACCCGAGGTGTACCTGCGGAAGATGAGCGCACTGGGCCCCTACGGCCCCGCTGGCGCGTTCGGACCGCTCGGTGTGCTCGGTCCGGTCGGCGATCGCTCGTGGAGCGCGTCCTCCTGGGTCAGCCTCGGTGCGCCGTGGGACGGCTTCGCGGGCGCGCTCACCGACGCGGGTGGGCCGTTGTCGAAGAACGGTCCGCTCGGTGCGAACGGTCCGCTCGGCACGGACTACTGGCCCGAGTTCGCGCAGCGCTTCCCGGAGATCGAGAACGACTTCTTCACGCAGCTCGAGCCCGGCGGCGTGTTCGCGCCGCTCGGCAAGGTGGGTCCGCTCGGCGCGCTCGGTCCGCTCGGTCCGCTCGGCCCCGTCGGCGCGCACGGCTACTCGCGCGACGAGGTGGGCAACTACGTGCCGGAGGATCGCTGCGATCACGACGGCGACGTCTGCCGCACGATCGACGTCGCGTGGACGTCGAGCGAGACACGCACGTACGAGCTGTTCGAGGCGTACGCGGAGAAGCACGCGCTCGCGATGACCGACAACGACACGTCGTTCATGGTCGAGGGCGAGATCGCCGAGGACGAAGACGACGTGTTCTCGTTCACGAGCTCCGAGGATCGCTTCGTCACGATCGTCGCATTCGGGATCTGGACGAAGTACCCGCCCGCCACCGCGGCGCAGCTCGTCGCGTCCGCGAGTCTCATCGGCTTCCGCCCGCCGCGATTCGTGCCGGGCTTCGTCTTCCCGTTCAACTCGTACGACCACGACAGCAGCTTCGACGACATCGATCTCGTGCTCGAGGTCGACGTGGGCGACGTGCATCGCGAGGTCGTGTCGGACACGGCCGGGTTCGTGGACTGGATCCACGTGCGCGTGCCCGCCGGCGCGAGCATGCGTGCCCACGTGCAGCTCGCCTCGAGCTGGTCGGCGGCGTGGCGCGTGAACGATCCCAGCTACCGCATCTTCGTCGTCGGCTCCACGCCCGAGCTCGCGAGCACGCGCGTGAAGGGCCCGCACCAGACCTCGCTCGAGCTGCCCACCCAAGAGGAGTGATCGCCCATGCATCGTCGCCGTGGATCGGGAGTCGTCGTCGCAGCGTTCGCCATCGGGCTCGCGACCTTCGCACCCCCGGTTCTCGCCGCATGGGAGACCAGGAACGCCGGCGGCATGTCCGTGCACGTGTACACGCCGGGCGCCGACAGCCCGCTCGGCGGGCACGCATTGCTCATCGCGCTGCACGGCTGCACGCAGAGCGCGACGCAGCTGAAGGACTTCGGCAACTTCGAGCACGCCGCGGAGGACTTCGGCATGGTGATCGCGCTGCCCGACGTGCCGGGCGGAGGCGTCTACGCCGGGTGCTGGAACTACTATGGTGCACTGCACAACGGCACCAGCGGCGACGATGCGGCCGTCATCTCGCTCGCCGAGACGCTGCTCGCCGACGGTGCGCTCGGTATCGATCCGGCCCAGGTGTACCTCGCGGGCTTCTCGTCGGGCGGCGGTGAAGCGCTCGTCGTCGGCTGTCTCGCACCCGATCTCTTCGCCGGCGTCGGCGCGGCCGCGGGGCCGTCGCTCGGCACGGCAGCCACGCAGATCGGCCAGGTGTCGCAGACGGCGGCCGGTGCCGCGATGCTGTGCAATCAGTACGCGGCCGGCAACGCCGATGCGCTGGGCAGTCAGCTCGGTGTCGCGTTCACCGACGCGCAGGACTTCGTGGTCGCGCAGGGCTACGCGGGCATCAACGCGGACATGTTCGCGTCGGTCTATGCGTCCCCGACGAGCTCGGCGTTCGACGTCGCCACGGTCGAAGGCGCGATGCCGGCCGGGCAGGGCACGTACTACGCCGACGGCGAAGGGCCTCGCGTCGCGCTGATCCAATCCACGAGCGGGGGCGGGCACGCGTGGCCGGCCGGCTCGGGCGAAGCGGGCGGCGGCATCTCGTACGTCGCGGGCACGGGTGTCGACTTCGCGTACTTCCTCGCGACGTTCTTCACCGCGAACAACCGGCGCGCCGACGGCGACTGGGATCCGGGCAACGACGACGGCGGCGGATCGTCGGGTGACGACGGCACCGACGACGGTGCGGACGACGACGACGGTGGCGTCGACGATGCGGCGGACGACGACGCGGCGGACGACGACGACGACGGGGCCGACGACGCCGCGGACGATGCGGACGACGACGACGGCGCCGACGATGCGAACGGCGACGGCGGAGCGGGCGGCACGGACGGCCGCATCGAGCCGTCCGGATGTCAGTGCTCGACGACGACGGGGTCCGACCCCGCGTGGCTGTTCATCGCGTGGCTCGCCGCGCCATGGCTGCGCCCGCGTCGGCGCGCGTGAAGCCGAACGCGCGCGGGTCGTCGTTCGCGGCGGCGTGCTGACGCACGAGCGCTCGGCACACCGCGGTCGCGAGCTGCGGGCCGGGGCACGGCTTGCGCAGCACATCGGTGAAGCCGGCCGCGGCCGCACGCGCATCGAGATCGGTGTCCGACGATCCGGTCAACGCGAGCACGGGCACCATCGCGCCCTCGCCGTGCGACGCCCACCGTCGCAACGACCGGCACAGCGCGAAGCCGTCGACGTCGGGCATCTCGAGGTCGGTGACGATGACCTCGGGCGCGCGTGACGCGACGATCTCCATCGCTTCCTTCACGTTGCTCGCAACGTGCACGTCGAAGCCGCGCGGTGTGAGCAGCTGCTGGAGGACCTCGAGCATGTCCTCGTGGTCGTCGACGACGAGGATGCTGAGCCGGTGAACCTTCGCGTTGCGGTCGGACATCGTGGTGTACGCCGGGTCGGGCGCTGCCCTTCGTTCAGCAAACGCCGTGCCGCGGGGCGGACCACGGGTTTCCCGGGTCGCAGGGTCCCCGACGTGCGATCCCGCTCGCCCATGCGTGTGCGGCTCGAGCACGCGTGCCCGCGAGGCCGTGCGGATCTGCCACGGTCAAGGACAGCTCGTGCGCGCGGCGATCCACGACTCGAGGAGCGACGCGCCGTCGTCGTCGACCACGAGCGACGCGAGCGGAGGCATGCGCACGCTGCCGAGCGAGCGGACACGCGCCAGCAGCACGGATCGTTCGGGCGCACCCGCGACGACGATCGCGGGGTCGACGAGGTCGAGCACGCCGGCGCGCGGCGCATCGCACAGCCCCGTGTCCGCGAGCGCGGTCGTGAGCCGCAGATCCAGCTGCGCGCGGCCGGCCGGCCCCTCCGGGCGGTGACACTGCGAGCAGTTCACGTGCAACCACGCGCGCGCGCGATCCTCGAGCGGTGCGTCGGCGTCGGGCAGCGGCGCGCCGGTGGGTGCTTCGGCGACGAGGCCGAGCGCAGCGAGATGCGCGAGTTGATCGACGCCGTCGACGGTGCGTGCGAGCTGGGCGGTCTCGAGCCCGAGCGAGCCGCCCGCCGCGTCGGAGTGGCACCACGTGCAATCCTCGATCGCGGGGATCGGCCACGGGCCGCTCGTGGTGTCGACGGTGCGTGCGTCGACGACGAGCTCCGCGTCGGAGCCGTCGGATCGCCAGGCGTAGCTGTAGCCCGCCCACGCGCCGTCGTCGTGGCGCACGAGCAGGCGCGTCTCGATCGGTGCGCCGTCGCGCGTGAACGACTTCACCAGCACGGACCCGTTCGGCAGATCGAAGTCGCCGTCGTCGGCGACGTCGATGGTGCCGTCGGGCACGGCGAGCCAGCGCCGCTTGTCGGCGCCGTCCGACCAGAACGGCAGGTTCACCTCGTACGCGACGAGCTCGTCGACGGGCGTCATCGGGTCGTCGGTATCGACGCAGCCGCTCGCCCGCAGCGTGTACGGGAAGTCGTCGTCGTCGCTCGGCGGTGGCGCGCCGACGAGGCGCACGACGCCGCCGTCGTAGCGCACGCCGTAGATCTCGCCGGCGTCGTCCTCGGCCCACGCCGAGATCCGCCGCGCACCGCTGCGGTGCAGGACGCTCGGCGCCTCGCCCTGCCGCACGCTCCACAGCGTGCCCCGGTAGAAGTCGCTGTACAGGAAGGTGCCGTCGAGCTCGGGCAAGGCGGTGCCGCGATACACGGCACCGCCGACGACGGTGGCGAGCCCGGTGTTGCGATAGGTCGCGACCGGCAGGATCGTCTCCGGGTCATCGCACGTGTCCGACGAGAAGCACGACTCGCCTTCGCGCACGCTCCACCCGTAGTTGCCGCCGCGCACGACGACGTCGACCTCTTCCCACAGGTTCTGGCCGACGTCGCCCACCCACAGATCGCCGGTCTCGCGATCGAACGCGAAGCGCCACGGGTTGCGCAGGCCCCACGCGAAGATCTCCGGTGCGCCGCCGCCCTGCGCGAACGGGTTGTCGGGCGGGATCCCGTACGGCTCGCCGCCATCGACGTCGATGCGGAGCATCTTGCCGAACAGGCGCTCGACGTCCTGTCCGTGGCCGAGCGGATCGCCGGCCGCACCGCCGTCACCGAAGCCGGCGTAGAGGTAGCCGTCGGGGCCGAAGTGGATGTCGCCGCCGTTGTGGTTCGCCCACGGCTGCGGCAGCGAGAGCAGCTCGACCGGATCGGGCTCGAGCGTGAGCCCGCCGTCGCCGCTGTAGTAGCGCGCGATGACGGAACGGAACGGGTCGTCGCCCGGTGCCGTGTACGACAGGAACACCTCGCCGTTGTCGGCGAAGTCGGGATGGAACGCGATGCCGAGCAGGCCGGCCTCGCCGTCGACGACGACGCGATCGCGGATGTCGACGAACACCGTGGGCGCTCCGTCGTCGGCGGTGAACGTGTAGACGACGCCCTGCTGGCTCGCGAGATACCAGCGCGAATCGTCGCCGGGGCGATGCGCGAGCGCGATGCCCCGATCCACGTCGACGCTCGGGAACACGGTCTCGAACGCGACGACTTCGTCGAGGCGAGGGCGGGGCGGGGCCACACAGGCCCGCCGTTGCGCATCGTCGCCGTCGGTGCTGCCGCACGCGCAGAGCAGCGTGAGCGCACATCCGAGCAGACCCCATCCACGAGACCAAGCGAACAAGGGCATCAGGATCCCCGAAAGCGATCGGACGCGCAAACGCGGGACCGACGGAACCTGACCATATAGAGGATGGCGGCGGCGGCGACCCACGCGAGCCCCACCCACAGCGTCGCGCGCACCGCTGGATCGATGCCGGCGGCCACGAGGATCGCGAGCTCTGCGAGCGTGAACGCTAGCGGCATGACCGGGCCGAGCGGCGCGCGGACGGGCCGCTGGGCGCGGGGGATCTTGCGCAAGAGCACGACGGCGGCGAGGCCGGTGAGCGCGAAGAAGAACGCGTCCACCGCGACGACACCGTTGACGAGTCGATCGACACCGCGTGCTCCGGCGAGCCACAACAGCCCCGTGCTCACGGCCGTGAGCAGCACGATCGACGGGATCGGGGTGCCGGCGCGCGCGTGCACGCGGGCGAACGGCGCAAAGAAGCGCCCGTCCTGGGCGAGCGCGAGCAAGAGGCGCGGCCCGGTGAGCAGCTGCGTGTTGAGCACGCCGAACGCCGACACACCGACCGCGAGCGCGAGCGCGCGACGCCCGGTCTCTCCGAGCACGACGCCCGCCGCATCTGCTGCGATCGCCTGGCTCGTCGCGGCCCGGTGGGCGCCGAGCAGCTGCAGGAACGCCCAGTTGGTGAGCAGGTAGATCACGACGACGACCACGATTCCGACGACGATCGCCCGCGGCAGCGTGCGCTGGGCGTCGCGCACCTCGCCGCCGATCCACGTGACCTGTTGCCAGCCGCCGAAGCTGAACAGCACCGGTACGAGCGCCGCGAGCACGCCGAGCGATCCGCCCGACGAAGTCTCCTGCACCGGATCGTCGATCGTCGGTGCGACGAGTGCGAGCCCGCCGATCGCGAGCAGCACGCCGAGCTTCGCGACGACGGTGAGGTTCTGCACGCGTGCGCCCCACCGCACGCCGATGGCGTTGATCGCGGCGAGCAGCACCACGAGCGACGTGGCCGCGAGCGCAGCGGTGCGGGGGTCGAGCTCACGACCCGTGAGACCCACCGCGACGTGTTGTCCGCACACGAGCGCGATGACGGCGATCGATCCCGCTTGGATCGCGGTGGAGTTGCAGATCACGTACACGAACGCGACGCCCGGGCCGTACGCGTCGCGCAGCACCGCGTATTGACCACCCGTGCGCGGGTACATCGCGCCGAGCTCCGCCATCGTGAACGCGCCGGCGAGCGCCACGAGGCCGCCGAGCGCCCATGCGACGAGCGCGAGCGTCGAGTCGCCCGCCAGCGCGGCGACGCGGCTCGGCGTGAAGAAGATGCCGACGCCGACCACCGCGCCGACGACGATCGCGGTGGTGTCGAACGTGCCGAGCTCCCGACGCAGCCCGTCGGGGGCGGACTCGGCGGTGCTCGGGTCCGGCATGCGAGCCAGAGTGTCGCGCCCGCGCGGCCGCAGGGCCATCGCGACGTGCGGCGGGCCCGTGCTAGGATCGAGGCGTGCGTGCGATCGATCGCGCGGTCGTCGGAGTGCTCGTCGCGCTCGTCGCGGCATGTCCGAGCGCGGAGCCCCAAGAGATGCCCGCCGAGTCCACCGGTGCCGCGCCGACGTCGTCGACGACGGGTGCCCCAGTCGGTACGACGGAGGACACAGGGACGAACGGCGCGGACGTGTCGTCGAGCGACGGCGTCGGCGACACCGGCACGATCGACGGCGAGTGCTCGATCTGGGAGCAGGACTGCGCGGCCGAGGAGAAGTGCGTGCCGTGGTCGCTGCAGCCCGATCTCGTGCCCGACGACGTGCGGTGCTGCCCCGAGGTGGAGAACCCGAAGCTGCCCGGCGAGGAGTGCAGCGTGCAGGACTACTTCGGCAGCTGCCTCGACGACTGCGCGCTCGGATCGATCTGCCTCGACACCGACAACGACGGCGCCGGCGTGTGTCAGGCGTTCTGCACCGGTGAGGCGGCGAACCCCGAGTGCGGTCCCGACGAGGGCTGCCTCATCTACTTCGCCGGCGTGCCGTTCTGCTTCCCACGCTGCAACCCGCTCGTGCAGGACTGCCCCGACGGGCAGGGCTGCTATCCCGGCGAGGAGGCCGTGGGTGGCACGGACTTCCTGTGCATGCCGCACATCGGCGTCGCGCAGCTGGGTGGGCCGTGCTGGTTGCTCAGCAACTGCGATCCGGGGCTCGTGTGCGTGACGCCGGAGTTCTACCCCGGATGCACCGCACCGAAGGGTTGTTGCACGCCGCTGTGCGACGTCACGGAGCCGGGCACGTGCGACGAGGTCGACGACGCGCTCGATTGCGTGTCGTGGTACGTCGGCGGGCAGCAGCTGCCGGGGCCCGAACTCGAGAACGTCGGCGTGTGCGTCATCCCTCCGTGAGCGGCCGACGATGTTGTCCGCGCTCCGACTCGTGTGCCCCCACTGCCGTCACGCGCAGGTCCATCCCGTGCAGGCGACGTATCGATGCAACGCGTGCCGGCGGTGGTTCCGGCGCGTGGGGTTCAGCGGCACCGAGGCCTGCGCCCCGCCGAACCGCGGGCCCCGGCGCAAATCCGAGTAGATCGGTCCGTGGGGGTCGTTCGTTCGAAGCCGGACCCAGCCGTGGGAGGCCTTCTCATGTTCCGCATGCGCGCGATCGCGTCCTCGTCGGTGCTCGGTCTGCTGTTGTTCGCGGGCTCGGCGCTCGCGCCTGCGCCGGCGGAGGCCCGGGTCGCGCGGCCGGGAGGCTGGGCGTCGCAGCAGCCGGTGACGGTCGCGATCGTGGGGGACCACGGCGACGCGTTGCCCACCGTGGCGCACCACGGTTCGACGTTCGTGGCGGGGGAGCTCGGGCATCGCTACGAGATCGTGCTCACGAACCAGACGGGCGATCGGCTCGAGGTGGTGGTGAGCGTGGACGGGCGCGACGTGCTCACGGGGCGCAGGGCCGACTTCCGCAAGCAGCGGGGCTACGTGCTCGAGCCGTTCGGCACGGTGCGCGTGGACGGATTCCGGCGCTCGCTGGATCACGTCGCCGCGTTCCGCTTCGCCGGGATCGAGGACAGCTTCGCATCGCGCAGCGGTGCGCCGCAGAACGTCGGCGCGATCGGTGTCGCGGTGTTCCGCGAGCGCGCGCAGGCCCAGATCGCCCAGCGCCCGCGCGCGAGCTCGAAGAAGGACGCGGCGCCGGAGACGAAGCCCGCGCGCGATCGTCGAGCCTCCGCGGATCCGTCCGCGAAGCCGGCCGACGCGCCCGCGAAGTCGGCCTCGCGCGGCCACATGGCCCCGCGCGAAGAGAAGCTCGGCACCGAGTTCGGCGAGACTCGCGAGAGCCGCGTACGCGTCGTCGCCTTCACGCGCCGCGACTCCGCGCGCCCCGACGCCCGCGTGGCGTTGCAGTACGACAGCGCCGAACGCCTCGCCGCCCGCGGCATCCCGATCGGTCCGGTCGCGGTCGTCCCGACGGAGCTCGAAGTGCCCAACCCCTGGCCGGGCACGCGCGACGACGGCTTCACGCAACCGCCCCCACCGCGTCGCCGCCGCTGACCTATTGCTGCGCGATCGCGTCGAGCAGCGCGTCGACGTCCATCGCGTTCGTTCCGGTGCTCGCGATCGCGTCGGTGTACTTCATGACTGCGTCCTGCAGGAGCGGCACCGCGCACTCCGGAAAGTCTGGCTCCGCGATCCATGCGTCGAACAAGGGCTCGAACGGGTCGCCGGTGACTCGGATCGAATCCATGTGCACGCGCAGCGCTTCGAGCTCGCCCGCCGCGTCCGCGAGCAATCCGATCGTCGGTGCGAAGTCCTGACAATCGGCGGCCGCCGTGGTCGCGTGCAGGACGATGGCCCGCGTCGGCGCGCAGTCCATGTCGGCGGCACCGGCGAACGCGGCGAGCCCGGTACAGCCCGCGCTCGCGCCCGTCGGTCGTGCCCAGCTCTCGCAGTCGTGCGTGCAATAGGCTCCCGGCTCGTCGCAGATCAGCGCCTGCGTGCACGTGGCCGCGACCTCCCTGCACTCGCCGAGACACCGACCTGCGCAGCTGCTCTCGACCAGGTCGCACTCCCCGGTGCACATGCCTTCGCACTGTCCTTCGCAGTCGTCGTCGATGGTGCATCCGCATCCGCCGTCGCATTCCCCGCTGCAGGCCCCCTCGCAGGAAGCGCCTGCCTCGAGCTCGCAGGGACCGTCGCAGCGGCCGGGACAGCTCTCGCTCGTGGTGCGGCACTGCGCGTTGCCGGGACAGTCCGCGGCCGACAGGACCAGGCAGCTCCCCATGCACTCGAACGGAGATGGCGCGACGAGGTCAGGTTCACAGATCGCGAGATTGTCGGCGGCCGCGGCGATGCTGCCCGTGCATCGGACCGTACCCACGATCAGCTGCGCAGAGCCCTCCACGTTCGCGAGATAGAAGGCCGAGATTTCCGTGGCGATCTCAGTCGCCAGGCTGTCTTCGGGCATCGACATCGCGAGCGCGAGCTCGCGGCGGATCGCGTCGGTGCGGCCTCCGAGCGTGCTCGCGGTCTCCTCCAGGCGCACGGTCGCGTCGAAGAACGCGAGGATCTCGGGCGGCTCGTCGCAGCCGGCACCTTCGGCGGAATCCTCCGCGGACCCGCCGTTGCTGTCGGAGATCGTGGCGCTCGTGATCTCGACGTCGGGGCCGCAGGCGAGCACGAGGAGAAGGCCGAGGACGAGCGCGCGCATGTTCAGCCGCTGGATGGCCGGGGGGGCGTCGGCTCGTGATCGGCGTCGCACTTCGTGAGGGCTCGCTCTGCGAGCGCGGGTTGGCGCTTCGCGAGGATGGCGTGCTCCGTCTGGGCGAGCGTGCGTTCGTCGGTGCGGCACAGGGCTTCGATGCGGCGCGCCGAGAGGCGGTCCGCGTAGAAGCCGGCGCCGAACGTGCGGCGGTACTCGTCGACGAGTTCGAGGATGCGCGCCGGATCGGTCTCGCGCAGCACTCGGCCTGCGAGCTCCGTCTCGGCGCGTAGATCCGCATCGCTGTGCGTCGGCTGCACCGGTGGCGACGTCGGTTCCTTCTCCTCGCGCGGAACGGGAGCGCGCTGCACGGGCATCGCCGGCACGAGCAGCGGCGGTGGAGAAGGTGCGAGGACCGACGGTGGTGCGACGATCGTCGCCGCTGCGACGACCGGTGCCGGCGGGATCTCGACCGCCGCGGCGATCGGCTCCGCCGGCGGCTCGATCTCGAGGTGCCGCACCGCGATCGGAGCACGCTCCGGAGACGACGTCGCTCCGACGATCACCGTCGTCGCGACGACGATCGCCGCGGCCCAGCCCAGGCCGACGAGCACCGAGGCCTTCGCGGCCGGCACGACCAGCGGCGCGAGCCCGGCCCACACGCGCGTGCGCGTCTCCGAAGGCGCGCGCTCGAGGGTACGCGCTGCCGCGAGCAGGCGCAGCTCGTGATCGCCTTCGGCGGCGATGCGCTCCGCGAACACGCGTCGCGCCGCTCGCAGTCGCGCGGCCGCCGTGTTGGGATTGATCCGCAGCGTTGCGGCGACCTCGTTCGCCGTCATCTCCTCGAGCTCGACGAGGATGAACACCTCGCGCTTGCCCTCGTCGAGCGCGTCGAGGAAGTCCTGCACGAGCCGCCGATCGGCGATCGCGTCGTCCATCACCACCGCAGGCGCTGCGACCGAGCGCGCCGCCTCGAGTCGTCGCCGATGGCGCCCACCGCTACGACGCACGTCCGCCGCGACGCGCCGCACGACGCCGTATAACCACGTCCGCACCGCGCAGCGATGGTCGTAGCTGCGCGCGCGCCGGTGCACGACGACGAACACGTCGTGGCACGCGTCCTCCAGCGCGGCATCCGGCACGCCGAGTCGGCGCAGATTCGTGAACACGTAATCGAAGTGCTCGCGGTACACGGCGCCGACGTCGAGCATCGGCGCGGAATCGGACGCCGTGGACCGCGAGGACTCCACCCGTCCGACTGTATGGCCAGCTCGCGCCGGGATCGTGACGAAGTTCAGGGAAACCGCACCTCGAGCCCCAGGACCCCGTCGACGCCACCGCGGCGGGTCGTGAACCAGGGCTCGAGCCCCTCGATCGTGAACGCGGGCTGGGTCAAGCCGACCCAGCCGTCGACCTCGACCCACAGCGCGAAGCGGCGGGCGAACGGCCACGCGAGCCCGAAGCCCGCGACCGCGGCGACGAACGGGCTCGCGACCGTCTCGCGCTGGGGCACGCCGGCCGCACGCCCCTGACTCGCACCGGCCTCGAGACCGCCGCACAGCGGCAGCTCGAGCGGCCCCACGCGCGGTGTCCAGCAGCCGCGCACGATCGCCGTCCACTGCCACACGCGTACTGCGACGTCGAGATCGGGATGCTCTTCGCGTTGCTCGAACGTGTGCATCACGCCGAGCTCGAGGCGCGCGCGCGGCCACGCGAGCGCACCGGCGAGCCCGAGCCGTCCGTCGATCGTCGGCACGCGACCGGTGCCCACGCCGCCCTGCAGGCGCAGCGCACCGCGGAGCTCGCGAACGCGATCGCGTCGCCGCGGCAGCGGAGGCAGGCTCGACGGGGTCGACGTCGTGCTCGTCGTCACCGGCGGCGTGGTGGCGGATTCGGACGCGACGGGCGGCGGAATCGTCGTCGTCGTCGCCCCGGGATCGAGCCCGAGCGCCATCGCGATCTGCAGCGCCGTGGCATCCGCGAGCGCGCGACAGTCGGCCGCAGTCACCGCATGGCGCGTGACGATGCCGTCTGCATCGATCTCGAGCTCGAGCGCGAAGCCCTCGGGCGCTTGCTCGCGCACGACCGCACGCGCACGCACGCCGCTCGTCACCGCGTCGGCGGGCGCCTGAGCGCGCCAGCCCGCGATCACCCCGTCGACCTCGGCACCGCTCGGGCACGCCGAAGGTGCGGTCCACTCCAGCGACCACGGCGGCGCCTCGGTCGGCCCGACGACCACGAGCGCTTGCACCACGTGCGGCAGGAGCGAGCTCATCTTCGGCGAGTACAGGTGGAGCGCGAGACACCGGGCGCGTCCACCGATTCGCGGCAATCATCGCCGCCGGCACGCTCTCGCGCTACGGTCGACGCGATGCGCCGACGATGCGCGCGGCTCTCGTGCGGGGCGGCCCTCGTCGCCGCGTGTACGCACCCGCCGGCGGGCGAGGACGCCGTGGTGGCGCCACCGCCCGCGCCGATCGTCGCTGCGATCGCACCCGCCGAGCCCACGCCGACGTCGGTGCCGGAGGTCGAGCCGGCGCCGACCCGCGGGCCCGCGCCCACGCTGCCGGACGGCGACACGGTGCGCGTCGCGGATCTCGTCGTCGCGCTCGAGGCGATCGCCGTCGCGCTCGAGCGTGAGCCCACGGTGCGCGCCGACTTCGACGCGCTGCGCGAGTCGTTCGACCTGCCCGACGATCCCGAGCTCTTCCGCGACTACGTACGGGTGAAGCTCGTGTTCGAGTCCGCGCGCGACGGCGGGCTGTGGAACCTGCGGTGGAGCATCACGAACGAGGAGCCGAACTCCGAGAAGATCTGGTCGCAGTGGCGCTCGCTTTCGGACTGGGATGCCGTCACCGAGCGCGCGAGCGCGACCGGCGAGTGCGACGAGCTCTCCGCACTCTTCGCGTTCCTCGTGCGCAAGCTCGGCGTCGAGGACGTGGGCCTGTTCTGGCCGGTGTGGAACCACGTCGTCGCGGTGTGGACGGTCACCGACGCGCACGGAGCCCCGGTGCGCATCGTCGTGCCGACCTCGCAGATCATGCTCGATGCGGACGCGAGCCTGGGCACGCGGGGCTTCGATCCGCGCAAGCAGAAGACGATCTACGAGTACCGCCGGCGCGATGCGAAGCCGGAGCTCGAGCTGCCCGCCGCGCTCGCGCGCTTCTTCGTCGAGCGCAGCTGGGCCGACGCCCACCGACCGCAGGCGGAGCTGCAGCGCGCGCGCAATGACAGATCGAGCCGCCTCGGCGGCTCCTGACGGAAGCCTCGGCGGCTCCTGATCAGCGCTGCAACCACGCGTCCACGCGATCGCGCTCGGACGTGCGATCCAGCGCGGCCAGCCGGTCGCGTGCGACGGTCGCGAGCTCCCGCGCACGAACGGTCTCGCCGCGCGCCGCCATCACGCGGGCGAGCCCGAACTCCGCGAGCGCGCGAGCGGCCGGTCCTTCCGTTCCCTCCGTCGCGATCACGCGCTCGAACTCGCGAACCGCCTCGTCCCGCGCGCCCGCACCGAAGAGGACGTCGCCGATGCCGACGCGCACGACCAACGTGCTCGGCCCGGTCGGCCCCTCGCTGTGCTCGAACAGCGCGAGCGCGCGTCGATGATGGCGCTCCGCATCGCGCCAGAGCTCCATCCGCGCGAGCGATACGGCGAGGTTGTAGTGCGTGCTCGCCAGCCGCGGATGATCGCCGCCGAGCGTCCGCTCCTCGATCGCGAGCACCCGCTCGTACGTCGCGACCGCCCCCGCGTTGTCGCCCTCGCGTGCCTGCACCACGCCGACGTTGTTGAGGATCGCGGCGAGCTGCGGATGATCCGGACCGTAGGCCGTCTCGACGATCGCGGCCGCGCGTGCGAACAGCCGCCGGGCCGCGGGATAGTCGCGCTGCTCCACCGCCACCGCGCCCGAGTTCGACAACACCCCGATGAGCTGGGGGTGATCCCGACCGAGCACGCGCTCTTTGATCGCGAGCGAGCGATCGAACAACTCGCGCGCGCGATCGACCTCGCCCGCCGACAGCCGCGCCGACGCGAGGTTCGTCAGCGTGCCGGCGACGTGCGGATGATCCGGGCCGAGCGCGCGCTCGCGGATCGCCAGCGCACGCTCGTGCAACGCGATGGAGCGGCGGATGTCGCCCTGCTCGTGGGCGGCGACGCCGAGCCCGTTGAGCGCGCTCGCGACGTCGGGATGATCCGGCCCGAGCAGCCGCTCGCGGATCTCCAGCGCGCGCTCGTGCGACGCTATCGCGGCCGGATAGTCGCCCATGTGGAACGCGGAGTCCCCGAGCCGACCGTGCGCATCGGCCAGCGCCAGCTCGGGCGGTGGGACGACGCGCTCGAGCAGGCCGAGCGCGATGCGAACCTGCGCCGCCGCATCGGCGTACTCGCCCCGCCGCTCGTGCACGAGCGCGATCCGATCGGCGAGCCGGGCCCGTTCGAGCGGCGCGTCCGGCAGTCGATCGAGCGCCACCTCGGCATGCCGCGCCCACGTCTCCGCCTCCTGCGCGGGCACGTGATCGTCCGCCGCGGCCGCGACGAGCTCGATCGCACCCGCCGCGACGATGCGATCGTGCCCGCACGCGCTCGCGGTCCACACCGCTTCCGCGAGCATCGATGCGCCGCCGAGGCCATCGCCGGATCGCGTCGTGTACACGCCGGCGGCGTAGTAGGCCTCCGCGAGGAGCGGCGCGTACGCGAGCGCGTGGACGTCCGCGAGTACCGCCCGCGCCGCGTCCCTCGCGTCCGCGAATCGGCCGAGCTCGGCGAGCGCGTCGGCGGCCGCGAGCGCGTCGCGGGCCGCTTCGACCTCGGCGGCGATCTCCGGGCTCGGCTCGAGCGGGCCGGCGATCGCGAGCGCGCACGAGGCCGGCGCCGGCAGCCGCGACGCCGCCGCGGCGGATCGTTCGACGATCTCCGCATCCGCCTCGCGCAACACATCCACCAGCGCCCGCATCGATGCTCGCGAGTGCTCGAGACAGCGCAGCTGCGGCCCCGCGCTCTGCGATCGACATGTGCGATCGTGCTCCGCCTGCCACGCCTCACCGAACGCGGTGAGCTCGCGATCGACGATCTCGCCCGCCGCGGTCGCGTAGGGCAGGCCGGTGGCAGCAAAGCGCGCGTCGACGGCCATGCGCGTCTCGTCGTTCCACTCGCTGCCGGACGCGAGGCAGTGGTCCGCGTCGGCCGGATCGGTGACGACGGCGATCACCACGAGGATCGCGGCGACGCCCATCGCCAGCCCCCGCGCGCGCGGAGCCGGCGTGCTCCCGGCCTGCAGCTCGCCGAGCAGCGCGTCCATGTCCGGCCACCGTTCCTCGGCCCGCGCCGCGAGCCCGCGCAGGATCGCCGCGCGCACGCGCTTCGGCACCGGTGAGCGGGTGGGGGGCGGTCGCACGAGACCACGCAGCTTCGCGGTGACCAGCTCCCAGTACGTCGTGTCGACGTGCGGTGGCCGCCCCCACAGCGCCTCGTACAGGCTCACGCAGAACGCGAACTGATCCGCGCTCGCCAGCGCGACGGTGCCGACGTGCTGCTCGGGCGCCATGTAGCGCGGCGTGCCGAAGAGCGCATCGCCACCGCGCGCGCTGTCGGGCTCGCGGCTCGTCGGATCGCGCGACGTCGAGCCCTCGATCGGCGGCGCGGCGCGGTCCGATCGCGCCACGCCGAAGTCGCCGACGAGCATCCGCCCGTCGTCGTGCACGAGCACGTTCGCGGGCTTGAAGTCGCGGTGCACGAGCCCCACGGCGTGGGCCGCTGCGAGCCCGCGTCCGGCCTGCACGAACGCCGCGAGCACCTCGGCGAATGGCCGCGGCTCCGCGGCGAGCCACGCGTCCAGCGAGGTGCCGGGCACGAGCTCCATCGCCAGGAAGACGCGGTCGTGGTGGCGGCCGACGTCGTAGATCTGCACGACGTTCGGATGGGACACTCGCGCCATCGCCCGCGCCTCGCGGACGAGCTGCTCCTGATCGCGCGCGCCCGGCCGCACGACCTTCAGCGCGACGCGGCGATCGAACGCGGGATCGTCGGCGACGTACACGACGCCCATGCCGCCATGCCCGAGCCGATCGACGAGCACGTACCGCTGCAGTCGTTCCCCGATCGGGAGCTCGCCGTCGTCGCGCACGCCGCCGTCGCCCAGCGTGTTGCCGCGCGTGCGCTCGCCCGACGCGGGGTCGTTCGTGGACCTCGTGCCGTGCACGATGACCGACGATGACGGACGGCGTGCGCGGGGGTCAATGGTGATGACGCCCAATGCGAATCGTCGTTCGCTTGTGCGAAGCGACGACTCGTAGGGGCGCCGAACCGCGCGAGCGAGAGATCAGCCTTCGTTCACGACGACGACGTCGTTCGCGGCGATCGTGGTGGGCTCGTCCTTCACCAGCTCGAGCGCGTAGCCGTACATCGGCGGCGTCGGATGGCGATCGTCGCGGACGCGCACGATCGAGCCCGGCTGATCGACGTGGCCGTGCACCTCGCTCCACGCGGGCACGATGGCCGGCGTCGTGAAGCGGTAGAGCACGCGCGCGTCCGCGGGCGCCAGGTTCACGCAGCCGTGGCTCTTGCGCTCGCCGAACTGGCCGTGCCAGTACGCGGCGTGCAGCGCGAAGCTGCCGGTGAAGTAGGCCGTCCACGGCACCCGATCGACGGAGTAGGGCTCGTCGTCGCCCGGCTTGCTCGACATCGTGCGCTCGGCGACCTTGCGCTCGATGCGGAACGTACCGATCGGAGTGTCGTGCGTGCGCTTGCCGGTGGACACGAGCGTCGCGTAGACCGGGCGCGCGCCCTCGTAGGCGACGAGCACCTGCTCGTCGATGTCGATGTCGATCCAGCGCTCGTCGTCGGACAACAATCCGGTGGGCGGCTCGGTCGCCGCCGCGATGCGCACCTCGTCGCGCGCGGCCCAGCCGAGCCCGTCGAGCTGCACGAACGCGCCGTCGGGCGAGGTCGCGACGACGCGCGCGTGCTCGCGGGCGGCCATCCGACCCACGACCTTCGCGCGTGCTGACGGAGCCGAGCGCAGCGCGATCTTGCCGTCGTCGCCGCGGAACCGCGCCCATGCGATCGGCTGCGCGAGCCCGGCCTCGCCGATCGCGACGCCGCGGAACTTCGAGCCCGCGAGCTTGCGCACCTCGCTGGTCGCGACGAAGCCGTGGCGCGTGCGCCAGAACGAGCGGCCGCCCACGACCTCGACGCCCTGGCGACGGACCGTCAGCGCGGCCTCGGGCGTCGTGCCGCCCTCGCCCCGCGCCGCGGCGGCGAGCGTGGGAAACACTCGGGCCTCGCCCTGGCGCAGCTTGCCGTAGATGCCCGGCACGAGCCCGCCTCGCGGGAGGCGCGGGAGCACGACCTGGCTGGGCGCGCCGTCGGTCTCCTCGTGCTTCGCACACACGAAGCCGCGCGGCTCGACCTGCACCCACTGCGTATCGCAGCCCTCGCCGTCGACCTCCGCCACCATGCGCACGCGCTCGCCGAAGCCGATCACGCCGAGCAGCGGCGCATCCAGCTTCGGAGCCATGTGCACCTCGGCGTGCTCGACGAAACGCACGACCGGGCCGTCGGCCGCCGCGATCGCGTGCGATTCCTCGACGACGTCGACCACGGGCTCGGTGGCGCGAGCGTGGACGTAGGTCGACACGGTCGCCCGCGGCGGCGCGAGGTCGCGCACGGCCGGCGCATCGCTGGGCTCGGCCGCGAACGCGACGGACTCCGAGGCCGACGCGATCACCTCGGCCGCGAGCTCGCCGAGGTCGAGGTCGTCGGCAGAGGGCGACGCGTCCGCGCGCGCACAGCCGTGCAGCAGGGCGACGAGGGCGAGGTGGCGGGGGAGGGCGCGCATGCCCGATCCCCAGAGCACGACCTGGGCCAAGCGAGAAACCGCGCCGGAGCGGCCCGCCGAAGGGCACGGCGAGGGATCGGTGCCCGAGTCGGGCAGGGGGCATCTGCCCGACTCGTGCAACGCGGGCAGAGGGGCCCGCGGACGCGCGACGGAGGAGGAGGGGCTCACTGCCGATCGAGACGGAAGGCCGCGCGGGTTGTCGCGCGCCGGGCCGGCCGATTCGCGCGTGCAACCGCACCCAACGTAGGATCGTCCTCGCGTGGCCAGAGGGGGGCTCGGTGCGGTTCTGATCGCGGGTGGGCTCGCGGCCGCACCGCGGGTCGGCGCGTCGGCACCCCCGGCCGCGCCCGCGGTCGAGCTGCGCTGGGACGCGCCGCCGGAGTGCCCGGATCGCTCGCGCATCGACGCCGACCTCGCGCGGTTCCTGGCCCACGGATCGCGGGCCGACGTCGGACCCGTCGTCATCGACGCGAAGGTCCGCCGCGTCGACAGCAAGCTCGAGCTCGCGCTGTCCGTGCAGTCGTCCGCGGGTGCGATCGACAAGACGATGCGCGCCGACGACTGCAAGGTGCTCGCGTCCGCGGTCGCGCTCGTCGTCGCGGTGCTGCTCGATCCGACGGCGGTCGTCGAGACCGTCGAGCGCGAGCGTGCGGCCGCCGTGCCGCCACCCGTCGCGGTCGCTCCGGTCGCGCCGGCGCCGGAGGAGCCCGAGCCGCCGCCGAAGAAGAAGCGGCTCTCGATCCAGGGCGTCGCGCGTCCGTTCGTCGCGGGATCGTACGGACCGCTGCCGCGCTTCGGCGTCGCGGTCGGCGGCTTGGTCGGCGTGCGCATCGGTCCCGGGCGCATCGAGGTGCACGCGATCTGGGAAGCACCTCAACGCGCGCAGGCGGACGACGTGGACGCGGGCGCCGATCTCGATCTGTGGGCGGTCGGTCCGCGTGGTTGCTATGCCCCGCGATGGCGCACGCTCGAGGTGCCCGTGTGCGCCGGCGCCGAGATCGGCAGCATGCGCGCGCGCGGCTACGGCCTGTCGGTGAGTCGGCGCGCGCACGCGACCTGGGCGGCCGTCACCGGCGGAGCGGCGCTCCTGTGGGTGCCCTTGCGCTGGATCGCGGTGGGCGGCGGTGTGGATGCGGTAGTCCCCCTCACGCGCCCGAGCTTCGTGATCGACGACGTGGGCCAGGTGCATCGCCCGCGGCCCGCCGGTGTGCGGATCCACGCGGGAATCGAGGTCCGATTCCCCTGAGCGCCGGAGTCGCCGCACGATCCCCGGCGTCGGCGGCCAATCCCCGAACAGACCGCCGACGATGCGACTCTCCGTCCCCAGCGATGCGCCCCCCTCGGCCCCGGTCGTGCCGGCGCTCGACGAGGTGTATCGCCGCCACTTCGGCTTCGTGTGGCGGTCGCTGTTGCGGCTCGGCATCCCGCGCTCGAGCGTCGAGGACGTCGCGCAGGACGTGTTCCTCGTCGTGCGTCGACGGCTCGTCGACTACGACCCTTCGCGATCGCTTCCGGCGTGGTTGTTCGGCATCGTGCGACGCGTGGCGAGCGAGTGGCGACGCAGCACCGGGCGCGCGCAACGGCGGCTCGATCTGTTGCCGTCGCCGCCCGAGGTCGAGACGGCCGATCGCGGCGCGCAGCTCGGCGAGGCTGCGGAGTTCGTCCGTCGCTTTCTCGCGGAGCTCGACGAGGAGTGGCGATCGGTGTTCGTGTTGACGGAGCTCGAAGGTCTCTCGGGCACGGAGATCGCCGAGGCGCTCGCGCTCAATCGCAACACCGTGTATGCGCGTCAGCGCAAGCTGAGGCAGAAGTTCGAGCGTGCCGTCGCGGCGCACGCGGAGGGACGATCATGAAGCAGCTGTCGCCCAAGGCTCGCGCGATGCTCGATGCGCTGCAGACGGTGGACTCGCCGGCCGCGGAGATCGAGACGCGCGCCTGGTCGGCCGTCGTCGCGCGCACGGCCGCCGGCGATCTCGGCCCCACGATTCCCGCCGACTCGCCGATGCCCGCGACCGCGACGGCGGGCGTCGGCAAGACGCTCGTGATCGTCGTCGGTGCGGCTGCGGTCGCGGCCGCGATCGCGGTGGGCATCGCGAGCGCCGGCGACGACGAGGAGGTCGCACCAGTGCAGCGGCTGCTCGGGCACGCGGTCCCGACGATGCCGGCTCCCGCGGTCGAGCCCGAGCCCGAGGCGGAGCCGGAGATCGTCGCGGCCGAGGCGGAGCCGGAGATCGTGCCGTCGGTCGCGTCCACGCGCGTGAAGGCACCGCGCGTGCGCACGAAGGTGGAGCCGAGCAAGCCGGCGCCGCCCGACGAGGGGCCCGACGCGCTCGAGCGCGAGATGAGGCTGATGTCCGAGGCGCGTGCGGCTCTCGGCGCGGGCGATGCCGCGCGCGCGATCGGCCTCCTGAAGGAGCACGCGAAGGCGTTCCCCCACGGCGCGTTCGTGCTCGAGCGCGAGGTCTCGTGGATCACCGCGCTGTGTGCCCTCGGCAAGACCGACGCCGCGCGCACGCGTGCGGACGCGTTCCTGCGCAAGCACGGCAAGCACCCATTGGCCGCCAAGGTGCGCGCCAGCTGCGGTGGCCCCACACCCTGAGTTTCCTCGCACGACAAATCCGGTCGGCGGCCAATGACCGGTGCGGGAGGCAGGGGCATGGTCGAGACCAAGCAGAGGTGGGGACGCCGGGTCGTGCTCGCGACGTGCCTCGCGGCGTGCGGCGACGCTCGTGACGACGACTCCGGGCTGTTCGGCGACGGCGAGAGCGGTCCATCCGGTGGGCAGGACGACGGTATCGACGACGACGACGACGACGACGCAGACGGCACGGTCGCGGACGGCCCCGACGGCAGCGGTGACGGAGCCGACGACGACGAGGGCCCGAAGTTCGACACGCCCGACGGCAACGACGGCGCGGACGAGGGGCCGAGCGGCGAGTGCGGGTGCGGCAACGAGGACTGGAGCTACGTCTGGATCGCGAACAGCCAGGAGAGCACGGTCTCGAAGATCAACACGCGCACGCTGGAAGAAGAGGGCCGGTATCTCACGCGCGAGGACGGGTTCGGCAATCCGTCGCGCACGTCGGTGAGCATCGACGGGCGCGCGGTCGCGGTCGCGAACCGGCACACCGGCATCATGAAGATCTGGGCGCGCCCGGAGTTCTGCTCGGGCAACAACACGTCGACCGGCAAGGACGACGTGAAGGCGTGGGACGACGACGACTGTGTCGAGTGGTACACGCCGTTCGACGACATGACGGTGCAGCGACCGGTGCAGTGGACGCCCGGTACGGGTGACTGCCACGAGGACCAGAAGATCTGGACGACGACCGGATCGATGGGCGCGGGGCCGGGGCAGTGCGGGCAGTCGGGCGTGTGGGTGCATCGGCTCGACGGCGACACCGGCGTCGTGGAGGACACGATCCACCTCAGCGAGGCGGAGTTCCCGTGCGATCACACGGGCACCACGCTCGGCCTCGGTCTGGGACCCTACGGCGGCGCGGTCGACTACGAGGGCAACTTCTGGTTCCACGGGTGGGGCACGTTCAAGCTCGCGCGCGTCGACTTCGAGACGCTCGAGGTCGAGATCTTCGACGGCGGCGGCTACGGCATCACGGTGGACACCGAGGCGCGCGTGTGGCTGTCGTCGTCGATCTCGCGCTTCGACTACGCCACCGGAGATCGCCAGAGCGCGAACGTCTCGACGAGCGGCGGCATCACGCAGGACCTGCAGAACCGGATCTGGGCCGCGGGCCAGAACGGCGTAGTGTGGGTCGACATGGAGACGCTCGCGGTGGGCGACGAGGTCGCGCTGCCCGGCAGCGGCCAGGTGAAGGGCGTCTCCGTCGACATCGACGGCTACATCTGGGCGGTGCGCCAGGACGACCCGACGGCCTACAAGATCGATCCGGACAACTACGACATCCAGACGTACACGGGCCTGAACGGCCCGTACACGTACTCGGACATGGCCGGCGGCGCGATCAACAACGTGACGTGCAACCCGCCGGAAGGCTGAACCGTCACGGGAGGCAGATGCGGCGCCCGCGGACGTGATACCGTCCGAGGCGCCCGTGCTCGCGCGCATCCTGCCGCTCCTCGTCGCACTGTGCACGCTCGTGCCGGGCGAGCTGCGGGCGCGGTTCGTCGGCGCGTGTCAGGAGGCCGATCGCTGCTGCTGCCGCAAGCACGATGACCGCGCGGCGGAAGGACCCGTCGCGCAGCGGGTCGATTGCTGCGCCGCGCCGTGCGAGGCCGAGGGCACCGTCACACCCGCCATCGCGCCGTCCCGCACCTGGGTCGCGCTCGCGACGGCGGTGCGCATCGACGTCGAGCATCGCGCCGTCGTTCGCGGACGCGTGGCGGGCCCGCCGTCGCAGGAGCCGCGCGGCCCGCCGCTACGCGTGCACGCGTCGATCGAGCACTGGGTGATCTGAAGCGCGGACGCATCGTCGTTCGTCGGCCGCCCTTGCGTCATGCAAGGCGGTCTCGCGCGTCTTCCACCTGGAGCTCCGTCATGCGTGCTCGCATTCCACTGCTGTGCCTCGTGGGCCTCGTCCTCCCGGCCTGCAAGACCCATCGTCTCCCGCCCCTGCCGCCGCAGCGCGATCCCGCCGCCGCCGAGGCGCCCGTCACCCCGTACGAGCCCCCGCCCGACGTGCTCACGAAGGAGCTGTCGACGGGCAAGAGCGAGGGCAAGCAGGACGACCCGCACGCGGGGCACCACGATCACCACGGCCACGGAGGTGGCAAGTGAATCGAGCCATCGCGCTCGTGCTCGCGCTCGCGAGCTCGGGCTGCGCGGCCGCGCGCTCGACGAAGGGCCACAACGAGGCCGCGAAGCTGGGCGGCGCGCGCGTGGGGGCCCAGGTCGCGTGGGAACGCGGGACGCCGGAGGACGAGCGGGTCCAGAAGCGCGTGGACGAGCTGCTCGCCGGCGAGCTCACCCCGGATGCGGCCGTGCAGATCGCGATGGTGCGCAACCCCGACCTGCTCGCGATGTTCGAGGACATCGGCGTCGCGCAGGCCGATGTCGTGCAGGCGGGGCTCATCGACAATCCGCACATCGGTGGCGGCCCGCGCTTCTCGCTGAGCGGCGGCGGCGTCGGGTGGTCGGGCGACGCTGCCGTGAACCTCCTGCAGGTGTTCTTGATCCCGCTTCGTCGCAAGGTCGCGAAGGCCTCGCTGCGCGATGCCACGCTGCGGGTGGCACACGCGGTGGTCGAGCTCGATCGCGACGTCCGCACCGCGGTGGTCCACGCGATCGCGGCCGAGCGCATCCTCGAGCTGCGGCGGGGCAGTGCGGAGCTGGCCGAAGCGGCTGCCGAGCTCGCGACCCTCCAGGTCGAGGCCGGCGCCGAGGGCACGATGAACGAGCTCGAGCGGGCGGAGATCGTGGCGGCCGAGGCTGCGGCGCGGGTGGAGCTGCAGCGCGCGCACATGGATGCGATCGAGTCGCGCGAGCACCTCGTCCGACTGCTGGGTGTCTGGGGTGACGACGTGCGATTCCAGCTGCCCAAGGGCCTGCCGGATCTGCCGAAGGCGGAGCCCCAGCTCGCCGATCTCGAGCGCGTCGCGATCCGTCGTCGCTTCGATCTGCAAGCCGAGCGCGCGCGCGTCGAGTCGCTCGCCCACGCCGTGAAGCTCGCGCGGCGTGTGCCGTTCGTCGACGTGCAGATCGGTGTCATCGGCGAAGCCGACCCCGGCCACGGTCCGACGCTGGGGCCGTTTTTCGAGCTCGAGATCCCCATCATCGACTGGGGGCAGGGCGAGATCGCCAAGGCCGAGGCGGCGCTGCGCCAGGTCGAACGGCGCCTGCGCGGCATGGCCGTGGACGCGCGCTCCGAGGTCCGCGTCGCGCGTGCGCGGATGGTCACCGAGCGCAGATTGGCCGAGTACGAGCGCGACAAGGTGATCCCGGTGCGCGAGCGGATGGTCGTGCTCGGTCAGGAGCGCTACGACGCGATGCTGCTCGGCGTGTACGAGCTCATCGACTTCAAGATCCACGAGTACGAGGCGCGCGCCGAGCTCGTCGAGCACATGCGCGACTACTGGATCGCGCGCTCCGAGCTGGAGGTGGCCGTCGGCGGTCGGCTGTCCACCATCGAGAAGAAGAAGCAGGGGAAGTGAACATGCCCACTCGACGCGATCTGTTGCGCACCGGAGCGGCCCTCGTCGGCGGTGCACTGTTGCCGTGGCGCGTGCTCGCGGCCGACGAGCCGCCCAAGCCGCTGCCGGGCGACTCGACGCCTGGACTGCCGAGCCACGTCGTGCCCGTCGTGATCCCCAACGGCACGAAGCTGCCGTACGTGCTGGACAAGGGCGTGAAGGTGTTCCACCTCGTCGCCCAGAAGGTGAAACGCGAGTTCGCGCCCGGCATGGTCGTGGACACGTGGGGCTACAACGGCCAGTGCCACGGGCCGTGCATCGAGGTCGTCGAAGGCGATCGCGTGCGCATCTTCGTCACGAACGAGCTGCCCGAGCGCACGAGCGTGCACTGGCACGGGATCCTGCTGCCCAACGGCATGGACGGCGTCGCGGGGCTGAACCAGCCGCACATCGAGCCCGGCGAGACGTGGGCGTACGAGTTCACGCTGCGCCAGCACGGCACGCACATGTACCATCCGCACTCCGACG
>CAYXVR010000023.1:0-170806 GCA_964468635.1 uncultured Nannocystaceae bacterium | reverse complement strand
CCGTGAGCCTGCCCGAGGTGCCGCTGCTCGGCGTGCTGCCCGGCACCGGCGGCCTCACGCGCCTGGTCGACAAACGTCGCGTGCGTCGCGATCGCGCCGACGTGTTCTCCACGACCGCCGAGGGCATCCGCGGCAAGAAGGCCGTGCAGTGGAACCTCGTCGACGGTGTGTTCCCGCGCTCGAAGTTCGACGAGAAGGTCGCCGAGCGGGCCAAGGCACTCGTGGGCGAGGCCAGCCAGGGCCTCGCGCCGGGCGAGCGCAAGGGCGTCGTGCTCGGACCGCTCGCGCCCGAGGTGACCGCGAACGGTCGCAAGTATCGCCACGTCGAGGTGTCGTGGGATCACGCCACGCGCATCGCGAAGCTCACCGTGAAAGGCCCGTCGGCGAGCGACGTGGCACTGGTGGAGAAGGGCGGCGAGGCGCTGCGCCAGGCCGGCAGCGACGTGTGGGCGCTGCGGGCATTCCGCGAGCTGGACGACGCGCTCTTGCACCTGCGCGTGAACCACCTCGAGGTGGGCGTGGTGCTCGTGCGCGCCGAGGGCGACGCGAAGACGCTGCTCGCCCACGACGCCGCGCTCGTGAAGGCGCGCGATCACTGGTTCACGCGCGAGATCCTGCTGCACATGGCGCGCGTGCTGCGACGCTTCGACAACACGAGCCGTTCGTTCTTCGCGCTCGGCGATCGCGGCACCGCGTTCGCGGGCTGCCTGCTCGAGCTCGCGCTCGCCGCCGATCGATTCTACGTGCTCGAGGACGAGGACGCGCCGGTGCACGTGGCGCTGTCCGAGCTGAACGAGGGCGGCCTGCCGATGCACACCGGGCTCACGCGCCTGCAGACGCGCCTCATCGGCACGCCGGCTCAGTTGGAATCGCTCATCGGCAATCGCGAGCTGCTGGACCCCGAGGCGGCGGACGACGCCGGGCTCGTGACCGTGCGACTCGATGCGATCGACTGGGACGACGACCTGCGCATCGCGGTCGAGGAGCGCGCGAGCCTGTCGCCCGACGCGCTCACCGGCATGGAACAGAACCTGCGGTTCCCCGGTCCCGAGACTCCGGACAGCAAGATCTACGCGCGCCTGTCGGCGTGGCAGAACTGGATCTTCATCCGCCCGAACGCGACCGGCCCCGAGGGCGCACTCACACTGTACGGGCGGCCCGAACGGCCGCGATTCGACTGGCACCGCGTGTGACGTCGAGGACACCAGGACAGGGAACGAAGAGCACATGACCACGAGCGTCGATCTCAACGCGAAGATCCCGAACAACGTCGGGCTGTCGGACGATCCCAAGCTCTGCCGTGCACTCGAGACGTGGTTGCCCAGCTACCTCGAGTGGTGGAACGACATGGGTCCGTCCGACTTCGCGGACAAGCCCGTGTTCCTGCGCACCGCCGTCTCCGTGGAGGCCGGCGGCTGGGCGCACTACGACTACGTGAAGATGCCCGACTACCGGTGGGGCATCTTCCTCGACCCGGGCAAGGGCGAGCCGACGATCAAAGCCGGCGACGACGCGGGCAAGCCGGCGTGGCTCGACGTGCCGGGCGAGCATCGCAACACGCTGCGGCGCATCATCGTGACGCAGGCGGACACGGAGCCGGCGAGCGTCGAGCAGCAGCGCCTGCTCGGCCACTGCGCGCCGAGCCTGTACGACCTGCGCAACCTCTTCCAGGTGAACGTGGAAGAGGGCCGTCACCTGTGGGCGATGGTGTACCTGCTGCACAAGTACTTCGGTCGCGACGGGCGCGACGAGGCCGAGGAGCTGCTCCAGCGGCGCTCGGGCGACGTCGACAAGCCGCGAATTCTCGGCGCGTTCAACCAGCCGTGCGATCACTGGCTGTCGTTCTTCGCGTTCACGATGTTCACGGACCGCGACGGCAAGTACCAGCTCGCGGCGCTGTCGGAGAGCGGCTTCGATCCGCTCGCTCGCACGACGCAGTTCATGCTCACCGAGGAGGCGCACCACCTCTTCGTCGGCGAGACGGGCATGGATCGCATCATCAAGCGCGCGGCCGAGCTGCAGAAGATCGACCCGAACGGTGACATCCGCGCGCAGGGCGGCATCGACTTCGATCTGATCCAGCGCACGATCAACTACTGGTACACGTACTCGCTCGACCTGTTCGGCGGCGAGATCTCGAGCAACGCGTCCACGTTCTTCGCGAGCGGGCTCAAGGGCCGCTACCGCGAAGACCAGTACGAGGATCACTCGGCGCTCGCGGGGACGTACAAGCTGCCGGTGGTCGAGCACGGCCGCGTGGTGGAGTCCGAGGTGCCGGTGCGCAACGCGATGAACGAGGTGCTGCGCGACGCGTACGTGGCCGACTGTGAGCGAGCGCTGCGCAAGTGGAACAAGACGCTGGAGGCGGCGGGCTCACCGACGCGCCTGTCGCTGCCGAGCCGCCGATTCCACCGCCACCAGGGCATCTACGCCGACCACGCGTTCGATCCGCTGGGCAACCTGATCAGCAAGGACGAGTTCGAAGCGAGCCGCAACAAGTGGCTGCTCGTGCCGTCCGACAACGACTACCTGCTCTCGATCATGAAGCCGGTCTACGAGCCCGGCAAGTTCGCGAACTGGATCGCGGCCCCGAACAAGGGCATCGAAGGCCAGCCGATCGAGCACGAGTACGTGAAGCTGCACTAGCTTTCAGGAGGGAAGCTCCGCTTCCCTCCCTCCGCCCGGGCGAAGCCCGGTCGGAGCCTCCCACCCTTCCGGCGCTCACGCGCCTCCTGGTGTGCCGGTACTTCGAGACGACGCTTCAGTCGCGCGTCTCGAAAGCGTTCGTCACGGTGCGCACGACCCGGTGTACCGCCACTCCCAAGCGCTCGCGTCCTTCTGCCCCAGGCGCAAGAGCACGCGGACGCCGGTGCTGAGCGGTCGGCCATCGGAGATCCGAATCTTCGACTGCCCCTCGACACCGATGGCGGTGACGAACGGCTTGCCGTCGACGTCGAGCTCCTGACTCATCCCTCCGACCATCGAGATGGTCGCGACACCGCGACGCACCTGCACGAGGCGATATCGGATCGGAACTGCCGCATCCGGGTCGAAGGGGGCATCACGGGCCAGGTAGCGTGCGCCGAGCCACTCGTCGCCCTTCTTCACGGGCTCGACCGGCAAGTGCGGCACGGGGAACACCCATGCCAGTCCCACGGCGTCGACGTCGCCCAGCTTCACGTCCGTCTCGATCTCTTCGCGGTAGTCGAGCACGCCCGCATGCTCGTCGAGCCGAAGGAATGCGTGTGGCGCCCCGAGCAGTGCCGAAATCTCGGCCTTCGTCGCGGGATCGTCTGCTGCGCGGCGAACGATGTGCTTTCCGCCGTCGGTCGGTTCCTCGATCAGATCGGGGGTGACGCGGTTACGGATCTCGACGTCGCCGAACTGCAGGAACGATTGAGCGCTTCGCATGCGTATCGCGAGCTCGTTGTCCGCGCCCGAGAACTCGAGCGGGATGCGGAGGCTAGCGCCCGCGTTGGTTCCCGACGGTCCGAGCATGGTGTCGATCTGCACGCTGCATTCGGCTGTGCGCAGAGCAGCGAGGTCGAGGCGGAGCAACTGGGCGGCGTCGGGATCCGTCGATGCGCCTGGGCCGGGACGGCACGCCGAGATCAGCAGCGTCACGATCGCCGTCCTGGCAACGTCCATGCGATGGCGAGTCTAACCGGATTCCGAGTGGTTGGACGACAGGTCCTTCACCGACGGGCCCATGATCAGCTCGCCGGTCGCGGCGAAGCGGCTGCCGTGTGACGGGCAGTCCCATGTCCGTTCGATCGCGTTCCACTGCACGACCGCGCCGAGGTGGGGGCAGATCGCGGAGCACTCGTGCAGCTTGCCCGCGTCGTCGCGGTAGACCGCGAGCTTCTTCAGGCCGCGGCGCACCAGCGCGCCGCAGCCGGGGGCGATCTTCGCGGCGTCGCCCGTGTCGCCGGGCGTCACGAGATCGAGCCATCCCGTCGCGCTCTCGAGCGCCTCCTTCGCGATGCTGCCGAGGTTGTGGGTGGGCTTGCGCTCGGGGTCGTACAGCTCGGTCCACGGGTTCTCGCGGCCGAGCACGAGGTCGGTGACGAGTTCCGCACCGAGCGTGCCGTGGGTCAAGCCCATGCCGCTGTCGCCCGTGATCACGTAGACGCCCTCGCCCTTGGTCGGCGCACGTCCGATGAACGCGAGCCCGTCGACCGGCTCGAGCACCTGGCCCGACCAACGCGACGTCACTTCGCCGTCGGTGGGGAACGTCTCGCGCGTCCATCGCTCGAGCGCGGCGAACGGATCCTCGGACGGCGCGAGCCCACTGCGGTGATCCTCGCCCCCGACGACGAGCACGTCGTGCGTACCATCGGGCGCACCCGGTTCGATCCGCACGTAGTGGTACGGCTCGCAGTTGTCCCAGTAGAGCGCGTCCTCGATCGCACCCTTCGGCACCGGCATGCCGATCACGTACGTGCGATACGGCGCCTGCTTGAAGTAGATGCCGGCCCAGTCGTGGATCGGACCGGGTGGGTTCGTCGCGACGACGATCACCTCGGCGAGCACGACCGTGCCGCTGGCCAGATCGACGCGCGCGCGCTCGCCCGGCGTGCGGCCGTGCACCTGGGCCACGCGCACGCCCTCGAAGATGCGCGCCCCTGCGTGCTCCGCCGCGCGCGACAGGCCCACGAGGTACTTCAGCGGATGGAAGCGCGCCTGATCGCCGAAGCGCAGGCACGGACCCTTCGCCGCGCCGCCGACGTCGAGACGATCGACGAGCTCCACCGCGATACCGGCCTTGCGCGCGGCCACGAGCTCCTTCTCCAGCTCCTCGCGATCGGACGCCTTTGCGGCGACGAGATAGCCGGGCACCCACGCGAACTCGCAGTCGATCTGCTCTGCGGCGGCGATCGCCGCGATGCGATCGATCGCGGCCGCGTGCGACTGGAACGCGAGCTGCGCCCCGCGCTCGCCGTGCACACGCTCCATCTCCACGAAGCGGTCGTCGATCGCACTGGCGAGGTGCGCACTCGTCTGTCCCGTCTGTCCGGATCCGATGGGCCCCTCGTCGAGCACCACGACGCTGCGCCCCGCCTTCGCGAGCAGGTACGCCGTCGTCAGCCCGGCGATGCCCGCTCCGACGACACAGACGTCGACGTCGACCGGCACCTCCGCGGCGCTGCGCGACGGGATCGCCACGCCTTCGTACCAGAGGGGATGCGTGAATCCGTCACGAGGCCGCATGACGACGGCCTACGCCATCGCGCCCGCGCTGCCAGTGTCGCCGCGCGCGCCAGCGGTCGAACGAGGCTATTCGCGGATCTGCTGCGCGAGGTAGTGCTGCAGGCCGAGCTGCGAGAGCAGCGACAGCTGGGTCTCGAGCCAGTCGACGTGCTTCTCCTCGGACTCGAGCATGTGCTCGAGCATCTCCGCGGTGGTCTCGTCGCTCTCGTCGCGCGCGAGCCGGATCGCCTTGCGGAAGCGCGCGACGGCGTCGTACTCCATTTTCAAATCGAGGTCGAACTGCTCGGGCACCGTCTCGCCCACGGTGACCTTCCAGTAGCGCTGCACGTTCGGCACACCTTCGAGGAACAAGATGCGCTCGATGAGGTCGTCGGCGTGCTTCATCTCGTCGATCGATTCCTTGTAGATGTGCTCGTACAAGCGCGCGTAGCCCCAGTTCTTGCACATCTTCGCGTGCACGAAGTACTGGTTCACCGCAGTCAGCTCGGACGTGAGGATGTCGTTCAGCGCGTCGATGACGTTGGGGCTACCCTTCATGGCGTGGGCAACCTAGCACGCAGCCTCGACGTCGCCGATCGCTTCCGACGCCGTTGAAAACGCATGTCGAGATCGTCGATACACGCGCGACGCGACGGTCGGGGCCGCCGCGACTTCGACATGCGCTTTCAGGCGCGAGGCGTCGAGACGACGCGTCAGCGCTGCGGCTTGCCGTCGCTGTGCGGGCGCACCTGCGAGCCGCTCGACTGCGCGAGCTCGCGGATCTGTTGCACGCACGCACCGCATCCGGTGCCCGCCTGACATGCGGCCGCGATGCCCTTCACCGAGCAGTTGCCACGCCGGACTTCGGCGAGAATCGTGTGGCTCGAGACGCCCTTGCAGAGGCAGACGATCATGGCGAGGCTCGGTGCGGCGGGGTTTTGAAAGTCATTTTCAAACCCTGGATCAGGTTGTAACGCGGCGGTCGAGGGCCCGCAAGCGCATCGAGAGGCATGTTCGAGATCGGGACGTACGCCCGGGGTGCGACCCCGTCGACGCAAAAAAGCGCATGCCCCGCCGGTCGGCCGACCGGCAGGGCATGTCCGCCGCGAACCCGAGGGAATCAGGCGTCGAGGCGACCGATGCGGCGGCCGAGCACGAAGGCCAGCGCCGCGTTGCCGAGCAGCCACAGCCGGTCGATCGCGAGCCCACCGGGCAGGCCGTCGAGCACCGTGGGCAGCACGACCGCGCCGTGCAGCAGGAGCGCGGCGGTGCCGAACGCGAGGCCGACGAGCACGCCGCGCATGGGCTTCACCTTCAACAGTGCGAGCGCGGCGACGATCGGCAGCGCAGCGGAGAACGCCAGCGGCGATCCGAACGCGAGACCGAACGACGAGAGCGCACCCGCCAGCCCGTACGCGAGAGGCGTGGTGCCGAGCGCACCGCTCGCAGCGACGAGCGCGGCCGCGAAGCCGGCGAGCCCCGCGAAGCGGAGACCACGGCTGCGTGCACCCGCGAGCCCGAGGCCCGCGAGCCCGGCGAGCGCGAGCAGACCGGCGAGGCCCGCACGTTCGGGCGCGTACTCCTTCTTGCCAGCCGACACGGCGGCGCTCGCATCGATGATGCCCGCGCCGTACTTGTCGTCCCACTTCACGTTCTTCGGGTGCTTGGCCGTCGCCTTCATCACCCGCTCGACCTCGTCGGGGTTCGTCACGCCCGACGCGACGACGAGCGCCGCGACGCCGGCGGCGTGCGGCGACGCCATCGACGTGCCCTGGAACCACAGGTAGTCGTTCTCGAGCGGCTTGCCGACGCGGATCGTGTTCTGCAGCACGCCGTCGGGGTGACCGTCGCCGTTCTTGTCGCTGCGCGTGTCGCCACCGGGCGCGGCGACGTCGATGTCCTTGCCCCAGTTGCTGTAGAACGTCAGGTTGCGCTCGTAGTCCGTCGCGGACACGGCCACCGCGTACTTGTTCGCGGCGGGGTAGCCCACGCGGCTGCGGTGCTCGTTGCCCGCGGCGCAGACGGTGACGACGCCCTTCTTGTGCGCGTACTCGATCGCCTTCGCGAGCACGTTCGACGGCAGCGGCCCGCCGAGGCTCATGTTGATGACGTGGGCGCCGTGATCCGCCGCATAACGGATCGCGTTCGCGATGCCCGGCACCGCGCCGCGGCCGTCCTTCGACAGCACCTTGAGCGGCATGATCTTCGCCTTGTGTGCGACGCCCGCGACTCCGATGCCGTTGTTGGTGGTCTGCGCGATCGTGCCGGCGACGTGGCTGCCGTGCGCGTGATCGTCGAGCCCTTCCGGCAGGCCGGTGATGAAGCTCTCGCCCGCGACGAACTCGGTGCCGTTCATGTCGGGCAGGCGCTTCACGCCGGTGGCGTCCTTCCACGCGACGCCGGTGTCGATGACGGCGACGATGACACCCTCGCCGCGCGTGACGGCCCACGCCTCGGGCGCGTGGATCTGTTCCATGTGCCACTGCAGCGGATACATGGGGTCGTTCACGTCGACGCGCGGTTTCTTCTCAGGCATCGGCGCGTCCGCGAACGAGGGCGCGTTGTCGGGCAGCGCGTAGATCAGCTCGGGCTCGACGCCCTCGAGCAGCGGCTCGTCGGCGAGGTCAGTCGCGAGCGAGCGGATCGAGCCCGGATCCGCGGAGCTGAGCAGGTAGAGATGCTCCCCCTCGCTGTAGAAGCCCGCGGGCGCGATCTCGATGCCCGGCAGCTCGTCCAGTCGCTGCACGACGTCGGCAATCTCCTCGGCCGAGCCGCCTTCGCCGTCGTCGGGCTCGACGAAGTCGAGCACGAGGTTGCCGGTGTGCCACGGCGACGTCTCGCCGAGCTCGTCGGCGATCGCGGCGACGGCTTCGGACGTGATGTCCTCGGCGGTCATGCCCTCGTCCGTGTCGCGGTGGTCGACGGCGAGCACACCGACGAATGCGACGGCACCGAGACCGGCGACGAGGGGACGGATCGCCGCGGGCGCGAAGAAGTTCGGCGAGAGGATCCTGCGCATGTGTGACCTCTGGGGCCGAGAAGTTCCCGGCCCGACCGAACCAGTCTAGCGGTCCGCGCGAGCGCGCGCACATCGAGTTCCCAGCGCGTTCGCGCGCGGCGATCGCCCGTGTCGGCAGCACTTGCTGCACACGCACGCGCACACGCTGCGCGTCTCGTTTTGTGGCGGCGCGACGCGATCCAGGCCTGCTTTTGGCCGCCTGCGCAGACGTCCCGGTGCACCCGCCGGCGCAGATGCCGGCAGCGAAGGACGCCGCCCGGCGAGGCCATGAACGTCTGTCCGCCCCTCCCCGCGGTCATGCAACGTAGAGCCCGCATTGGATTGATCGCCGCCGTTTCTCTCGTCGCGTGCGAAGCCGTCGGCACGATCGGATCGCACGCGCCGGCCGAGTCGAGCACGCCGAGCAGCGAATCGTCGACGACCGACGCGATCGAGGACGTGCACGTCGGCTCGTCGAGCGAGAGCGAGTCGAGCGACGGCGAGTCCACGGGTGCCCCGCGCGACGATGCGTCGCCGCCGACGACCGATCCGGCATCGGGCGGCGACGACGACACGACGACGAGCGCCGGCGACGAAGCTCCCGGGACGTTGGCCGCCGATCTCGGTTCCGACGACACCGGCACGACGGGCGAGGGCGAGCTGGACGAGGTGGGGTGCTGCGCACCGCAGGACGCCCCCGGCTGCGGCGACCTCGTCGTGGAGTCGTGCGTGTGCGAGCTCGATCCGTACTGCTGCGACGAGGCGTGGGACGAGGCGTGCGTGAACACGGCGAAGCTGTCCGAGTGCGCGCCGAGCTGCGCCGACGCCGAGGTCGCGCAGCTCGATTGCTGCAGCGAGAGCGAGGCGGCGGGCTGCACGGAGCTGCCCGTGCAGGACTGCGTCTGCTCCGTGGATCCATTCTGCTGCGCGCACCAGTGGGACGCCGCGTGCGTCGACCACGTCGACGCGTACGGTTGCGGCATGTGCTCCATGAAGTAGCGCGCGCGCTCGGGCGTCTGCTCTCCGACGCACCGCATGGAAGAGGCACAATTCTGGGTCTTCGGTTTCGGGCGCAAGTCGCGGGAAGCGATCGCGGAGGCGAACGCCGGGCTCGCGCAACCGATCACGCAGCCGTCGCGCGAGATCCCGGACTACGCCCCCGGGGCGCTCGAGCGGCTACGAGCGCGCTGGTCGACCGCACCGATGCCCACGCTCTACTTCGGTGCACCCAGCGTGCGGATGACGATGGGCGGCATCGCAGTGCGTTGCAACGAGCGCTCGTTGAAGGCGCGCCGCGTCGTGCTCGAGGATCACGGGCTCCCCGGGCTCATCTTCTGCGGCGTCGATGCCGTGACGGTACGAACGCTGCCGGAACATCGCCCCGCGATCGAGCGCTTGAAGCCGTTCCTCGGCGAGCGCGCCGAGCTCGTGTTGATGCACTGCCAGGTGATGGCGGACGGCGGCGCGTTCGGGCGGGCGTTGAGCGCGATGATCGGTTGCCCGGTGATCGGCATGGACGTTGATCAGGTGATCGGCAACCAGCGGCTCGAAGGCACGGCGTATCGCTGCACGGCGACGACGACGGAGCCGATCGGCTCGATCGATCGCGCAGTCCTGCACTTCGACTAGCTCGATGGCGGGACGTCGCGGCCCCCTCCGTCACGGCGCAAGCGCGCGGTTGTCGACGTCCTATCGACAGGATGCGCTCTACTGGCAGTACGGATCGCTGCCATCCTGCGGACAGCAGTAGAGCTCGAACTGCGTGTTGTCGTAGCCGGACATGCACGTGCACGACGGCAGGCCGTCCTGCGGCGCGCACGTGCCCCGCTCCTCACCGCCGCACGCGAAGCCTTCGCACGGTGCGTCGGGGAGGAAGCAGAAGTTTCCGTCGACGTTGCACACCACGTCCTCGCCGGTGCACGCGGGCGAGCCGTCGATCAGGACGCAGAGCCCCCCCGGATTGCCCGGTGGCGGCTCGTCGTTGCCGGTCGAGCTGCCGCCCTCGTCGCTGCCGGTCGTCGTGCCGGACGCGTCGCCGGTCGAACCGCCCGCACCGTCATCGTCGGAGGTCGTGGGTCCGCAGCCCGTCGCCGCGAGCACGAGCAGGGTCGATGAGAGTCGGCTCGGCATCTCGGGGTTCTACCCCGCAGTCGGTGCCTGCGGCGCTCTACGTAGCTCATTTCGAGTGACGCCCGAGGACAAGGCGTGCGTGCGAGAGATCAGCGATGGTTGGGCGCCGGCGTCGTTCGCCGCCGGCCCGCCCGCGGCGGCCGCGATGGCTGCGGCTGCGCGCGCGACCGCGTTCCACACCGGCGAGGAAGCGCCGGCGGAATTGATGCACGCGTTCGACGTCCTCGGCGATCCGGTGCGTCGCTGCATCCTCGAGCTGCTCGCCGACGGCGAGCGCAGCTCGGGCGAGGTCCTCGTCGAGGTGCAACGCGACTTCGCGATCACGCGCTGGGTGCGGAGCTCGCCCGCGGGCGTCGAAAACGAGAGCGCTGACGCGCGCCGAAAAACCTGGTATCTCCCTCGTCACGCGTCCGTAGCTCAGTCGGATAGAGCATCAGGCTTCGAACCTGAGGGTCGTACGTTCGAGTCGTACCGGGCGCGCTGGGTGGGGGTGGGGTTTGGAGGCTGTCGTATTGCCCATTCGGGCGGCCGTCGACGTCAGAAGCCGATGCCGGGTCCAACGTAGTGCACGCGGCTCTCGGCCAGAGTCTCCATGCCCATCGCGGCCCGGCGCGCGTCGATCGTCGCCTCTTGCTCCGCCGTGTAGCCGTGGCCTCCCTGGGTGCCGAAGAGCTGCAGGCCTTGTTCGTCGGTGATTCCAGCGCGATCCGAGAGATAGGCGGCATGTCGCGCCTGCGCGTCGCCGCGCGCGAATGCTCCGTTGATGAGCTCGGCGCAGCGCATCTGGAACTCGGGATCGTGGTCGGCGTGCTGCGCGATGAGGAATGCTGCCGCGGCACCGTCCTCGCCCACGAGGGCGATCCCCGGCCAGCCTACTTGATCGATGATCTCGGCCAGTCGCTGTGCCCGCGCGAGCGTGAGAGTCGGTTGACCGAGGCCCGCGACGGTCAGCTCGACGGCGCGCCGATTCTCGCGCAGGTCGGCGCGCCCCATCTCGACCAACTCCTGGCGGAGCGCGTCACGGGTCGCGACGTCGAGTTCCTGTTCGGGGCCGACCACCGCCGCAGTAGCGTCCTCCTCCGCGAGCGCAGGACGCCGCGGCGGCGCGGCGGCGCTCACCGCAGTCACGGCGACGCGGCCCTCGTGCACGTCGCCATCCTCCGCGCAGCCGCTGCAGACGACCGCGACCCAGGCCACTACCTTGGCGGCGTCTCGCGACGGGCTGCTGCGCACACGGGTGGGGTTCGGCGAGAACCTGATGAAGACGGGCATGCGCTCTGGGTTATCGAGCACCGTCGTGCAGATGTTCCCGTTCCCGCGAACGCGTTGCCGATTCCGCTGTGTTACCCGCGGGGGCGGGATGGCGTCGATCATCTGGGCGCGACCGCGAACAGCGTCGGCAGCACCACCAACGTCGAATCGCGAACGTCGCCATCCTCGCGCACCAGGTGCCGATACACCTCGTGCACGCGCGCATGGATCGCGCCGCCGGCTTCAGCCACGCGAGCGATCCGTTTGTCGAACTCGGCCTGGCCCGCGGTGCTCAGCTCCGCGACCTTCGTTCCTCGCGACGACAGGCGTACGCGGCGGCCGCTCGTGTCGAGGTCGAGCGGATCTCCCTCGCGTAGCTTGGAGATCACAGGTCTGCGCGCGGGCGAGCTCGCGCGAGGCGAGTCGCACGTCGGCCGGCGTGCAATCGAGGTACGCAGCTTTCGGCGCGCGCTGACGCGACGCGTGCGTGCGCAGATCCAGGTCTGCGCACTCGCCGATTCGGGCAACGTGCACAGCAGTGCATCCGCATCGGCGGATTGTTCCGCTCCAATCGCGTGCTCGACGAAGATCGCGGCCCCCTCGTGGTTGGCGCGACGAAGCAACGCGGCATACAGCACGCCGAGCGCCGGATCGATCGCGCCGATCGCATCTCGACAATCGACGGAGAGCGCGCGTGCCTGGCGCGCGTCGTCGACGGGATCGGGCACCACCCCTGCACACGACGACTTGTCGAGCGTGTGACTCGGCCGGCCGGGATCGGCGAGCATCGAGAGCACCAGCGTGTCCAGCACGGGTCGCCGGCCAGGCTCGTAGCCCACCGGCGACGCGGCGAGCAGCGGCAGATCGAAGCGGGTGATGTTGTGACCGCCGAGCGGCGCGTCACCGACGAAGTCCGCGAGCGCGTCGGGCAGCCGACGCCGCTCGCGTTCGCTGGTCGCATCCAGCCGCAGCTCCTGCCCGCCGCGCACGATGCCAACGGCGATCACCTCCCCGCCGCGTGTGGCCTCCACGTGGAGGAACGCGACCTCGTCGAGCCGGTGAGGCATGACCTCAACGCGTTAGCACGAGTTCGCGATTCGATGAAGAACGCATGTCTGGGCCTCGTGTCGCCCTTCGCTGGTACGATCGGGGCGTACGGATGAGAGCTCGATGGGCAGCGGCGCTCGCCTCGGCGATCGCCTTCGGTTGTGCGTCCGACGACGCTGAAGGGGACGCGTGTCCGGAGGACGCCCCTGGGCCGGCGCTCGAGGTCGAGCTCGGCCGCTGCGCGAACGCGGCGTGTTCGGAGCTGTCCGAGCTCGGATGGGCTCCGGACGTGAGCGCCGACGAGCTCGAGCGGCGGGTTCTGGGCTTGTGCGCGGTGACCGATGTGCGGTCGGAAGTCGGCATGAGCCGCCTCCGGCTCAGCGACTGCGACGGCGCCGACGTCGGGGAGTACGGCATCGAGCTTTCGCTGACCAACGACGTCGGGGCGGCTGCGATGGCTGCAATCGGCGACGCCGTCAGCCTCGACTACCGCTCCAACCACGACGGTGAGTACCCGACCTGGAGCGCTTGGGTCCTACGGCACTCCGACGATCGGTTGATCGCCGGCTCGAGCGAGGGGAACGGAGTGGCACCTCGAGACTTCTTCGCGCCGCTCGAGGTCGAGCTCCGAGACAGCGAGTGCGAGGCGGTCCGTTCGACCTGCTGCGGAACGATGACGTTCCCGGACCTCGCCGTCTCGCTCGGAGACGACGCCACCATCGTCCCGAACGGCCACCACGTGCGCACGGAGTCCGGCTTCGACGTGTTCCTGCCCTCCGCGTACCAAGTGGAGCACGAAGGCTGTGGCTACTACAGCGACTACTCGCGCATCCACCTCGTCATCGTCGCGAGCGAGTGAAGCAAGTCAGGGAGAACGAGACATGAGTCGCACTCGCCTTCGCAAGTATCCTCGCCGTCCCGCGCAGATGCGTGGCGCAGGCCTGGTCACGATGCTCGTCACGGGCGCGTGCGCCGAACCAGAGCCGTGGTGGACCGAAACCGAGCATCTGCGGGTGTTCGGGCACCGCGACACGCAGCTCTGTGCCGGAACGCCGCCGGCGCTCGAGCGGGAAGTCGTGCGCCTGCTCGACGTCATGCGGTTGCCCGAGCCGGACGAGACCATCGACGTCGTCATCGGACCCGAGGCGGCCGATGGGTGCGCGGACGCGTTTGCGGCATGCGCCGGGCGCACTGACGAGGGCAGGCGCTTGGTGCTGTCGCCGCTGGAGCTCGTCGGACACGAGCTCGTGCATGCCTTGCGACAAGAGGCGGCCGTGCGCGGGCCGACGTTCTACGAAGAGGGGCTCGCGGAGGTCTTGCGCGCCGGCGCGTTGGCCGGACACGTGATCGCTTCATCGACCGCGAGCCCGAGCGAGGTCGAAGCCCTCCAACTGACGAAACTCGACACCTACGAGAAGTACTTGATCGCCGCGAGCTTCATGGGGTGGCTGCACGCCCGCACGGAACCGGAGTCGTTCGCCGCTTCGTTTTCCAGCGCGCCGTACAGCGAGATAGCGACCCGCGACGAGCTCGACTCGTGGTTCGTCGCCTCGTTCGCGCTGTCGCTCGATGATGCCACCGACCTCTGGGCCCAGGACCAGCCCCGCGACTACTGGTACACGGGTCCCTGCATCGCGAGCGAGCCCATCGCGCTGCTCGACGGCCGCGCTGAGGAGTCCGGTCGGATCGACTGCGACGGCAACGAGGCGACCATCGGCCCGTACTCGGACGTGGAGGCCACCGTACGAGGCGAGACTCGCTGTGTTCAGATCGCCGGCGTCGAAGAGGTCACGATCTCGCTCGACGCCCCGAGCTCGGTGTGGCTCGAGCTCCGCCCGCGACTGTGCGAGTCCGGCCAGATCCCCCTCACGACCTCGGTCACCGGCGGTGAATCCCAGCAGCTCTACCTGCCGGCGGGTTCGTGCTGGCTCGAGCTCGACGCGCGCGCCGCCAGCGATGTCGTCGCGAAATACCGGTGGACGCTCGCCGCGCTCTGAATTTCAGAAGGGCACGAAGAACGCTCCCGGGCCATGCGCCGGCTTCGCTGCTACAATGTGTGGGTCATGGGGCCGCTCAAGGCACACGTCCACAACGGCCGGCTCGTCCTCGACGAGCCCACAGACCTGCCTGAAGGCGAGGTCGTCTATCTGCAGATGGTCCACCGTCTCACCACGGAGGACGACGAGGACGAGCTCGACGACGCGGAGCGAGCCGAGCTCCATCGCGAGCTCGAGGCCGCGATCGCGGAGGCCGATCACGGCCGCACCGAGGACTTCGCCGCGGTCATCGCGGAGCTCCGCGCGCGGTGAAGATCAGGATCTCCGCGAGAGCGCGGCGCAACATCGAGACGATACAGCGCTGGTGGGCCGTGAACCGACCGGCGGCGCCCTCGCTCTTCCTCGACGAGCTCGCCGCCGCGGAAACGCTCCTGCGCACGAGTCCTCGCGTTGGCAGAGTCTACGCGGTGCATCGCGTTGGTATCGTGCGCCGGCTCGTGCTCGAGAAGACCAGGCATCACCTGTACTACCGATATCGCAGCGACATCGACGAGCTCGTGGTCCTCGTCGTTTGGGGAAGCCCACGCGAGCAAGGCCCGAAGCTCTGATCGGTTCGGCCCAGTGGGAGGCGGAGCCGCTCCGCGTCACGAGCCGAGGCAGCACACGGTGACGGGTGACACCGCGCCCGCGGAACCGATCGCCTCGCCTCCGTGGGCGTCGCCGCTGCAATCGACCTGGGGGACACCGACGCCGGTTCGGCGGGCTGCAGTGGCGCCCTGGAACCCGAGCGTACCGCACGCGCCGGTGGTCACGCCGCCGACGGGGGCCTCGTTGCAGCTATCCGTGCCGAACAGGTGGATCGTGTAGCCCGTGCACACCCCGTAGAACTCGTCGCATTTGCATTCGTTGCATCCGCGCTCGTCGATGTAGTCGTGGTAGAAGATGTGACGATCCGCGTTCCACTCCTCCGGGCACGCGAAGTCGCCTTCGCGCCAGATGCAGAGTGCGTCGCCGGTTTGTTCGAGCTCCGGCACGCAGAGCCCGCCGTCACTACACGCCTCGGCACTTCCCGCCAAGCAGAGCGCATACGAGCGATTGAACGCAGCAGGCACGACCTCTTCCGTGAACTGCGGCTCGCACGTCACGCCGAGCACCTCGACATTTCGGGCGCGGAACGACTCGCCTGCCGCTAAGCGGAGACTCAAGGCGCGAACTTGTGAATGAAGATCGAGGCGTCGCCGGACTCGGGCTCCAGCTCCATCGCGAACAACACGCTTCCGTCGGGTCGCACGACGACGTCGCAGGTCCGTGCCGCGGCGCCGAGACCCTCGCTAGGCTCGAAGAGGTGCGTTCCATGTGCGGTCGGAACTTCGATGATGCAGGCCCCGTATCACGATTCCAAACGCGGCGGTTCCGAGGTTCCCGCTCGCGCGTCGATCGATCACATCTTCGAAAGGAGACCGCCGCGGATGTGACGGTTTGCATCGCGTCGTCGGTTGCTCGCGATCGGAGACGGTGCTACTCGACTCGCTGGAGGTGTTCTCGTATGTCGATGTTCACGAGGCGCTGCGGCGCTGTCGCGTTGCTCTTGTCGTTGGGTGCCTGCATCACGGACGCGGATGACGACGAGGCGCTCGGCGAGCGTCGCGTCACCGCCGAGCACGGTCAGCTCACCGGCACTGCGATCGCGCTGCCGGATGGAGACGTGGCCGTCGAGCTGGCCGAGACGGCGACCGGGGTCGTGGTCGCGATCGGCTCGTTCGACGCCGACGCCGGCACCCTGGAGTGGGAGATCGAAGGCGACGCGCCGCAGTCGCGCGATCTCGGCGAGCTCACGCCCACCGCCGAGGGCACGATCGCACTGATGTACACGGAGTACCTGGTGGCGACCATCGACGAAGACACGTCGTACCTGGCGTGCGAGCTGAACTGCTGGTTCTGGAACGGCGACTACGGCAACTGCTGGTGTGGCTGCAATCCCGGCGGGCGCAGCTGCTCCTACGGCTGCTGCGTGTGAAGCTTGCGGCCGCGCTGGCCGAGTCGGCGACAGGACATCGGGTCGATCTGCGGCGGACACCGTGGTCCCTCGTACTCGAGGAACTGCAAGGCCGCCGCGACCCGTCGGCACGATGGCTGTTCGACCTTCAGGGGATCGAACGCACGCCGAACCGCGTGGGTGAACTCGGCGACCTGCCTGTGCTCGGCAACGTCCGCGGAGAGCCACGTCCACGCTCGGGATTCGAGTCGATGGAGCGCCCAGCCAGCGATCACCCGCGACTCGCAGGCGCGCACCGAATCGACAGATCCACAGTCACGATACTCCTCTTCCTCGCAGGCGAGCTCGAGGAGTGCTCGGAGATTCGGATCGAAATCGAGGGCCGACGCGACCCACCGGAGATCGGGGTCGGCGCGTGCGGGCGGGTCATCGCGCGACACCGGAGTGCAGGCGAAGCAGCCAGCCACGATCGAGAGCCACACGCGGCGCACCATCGGTCTCACGAAGAGGCCGCGGCGATGGTTCCCGGTCTCGACCTGGTATCCCGACGCACGCGTCCGTAACTCGGTCGGATGGAGATGAGGCTCGAGCGTCAGCCGATCGCTGCGAGCAGCTGCTCGACATCGACGGGTTTGACGAGGTGGCGCTCGAACCCCGCGCTCGACGAGCGCTCGCGATCCTCGGGCTGCCCGTATCCCGTCAGGGCGATCAAGCGGCAAGTCGCTCCGTCGGCGCGCAGACGCCTCGCCAGCGCATAGCCGTCCATGCCGGGTAGGCCCAGATCGAGCACCGCGACGTCGGGCTTCGACGCGCCGATGATCCGCAGAGCCGTCAGCGGGTCGTGCGCGACGATGGTGGAGTGGCCACACATCCGCAACAACTCGCTGAGCAACACCGCGGCGTCCTCGTTGTCGTCCACGACCACGACCCGCTTCGGGTCGCGCACGACCGTCGGCGTCGGCTCGACCGCGGGCTCGGCAACGGGCGCTTCTCTGCGGGGCAAGGTCACGATCACCTCGGTGCCCCGCCCGGGACCCTCGCTGCGCACCTCGACCGTCCCACCGTGCTGCGTCACCAGACTCTTCACGATCGCGAGGCCGATCCCCAGCCCACCCTCGGCCCGTTCCAGGCCCCGTTCTCCCTGCACGAAGAGATCGAAGGCGCTCGCCAGCAATTCGGGACGCATGCCGACGCCGTCGTCGACGACCCGCACCACGACCTGGTCCCCCTGCGCTTCCGCGGCCACCGTGATCGAGCCGCCCGGTGGGGTGTAGCGCGCCGCGTTCGTGAGCAGATTCGCGAGCACCTGCACCAGTCGCGCATCGTCTCCGTCGACGTATACCCCACTGGCGACGTCGAGCGCGAGCCGATGACCACGACGCTCGATCAGCGCACTCGCGGTCTCGACCGCACGCTCGACGATCGTGGCGATTGCGACAGGCCCGCGCACGAGCTCGATCGATCCTCGCGTGATGCGTGACACGTCGAGCAGGTCGTCCACCAGACGTGTGACGTGGCCGAGCTGACGCTCGATGGTTTCGTGCTCGGGACGATCGGCGGTGTCCTTGCGCTTGAGGAGCTCGACCGCCGCGGCGATCGGGGCCAGTGGATTGCGGAGCTCGTGGCCGAGCATCGCGAGGAAGTCGTCCTTCGCACGGCTGGCACGCACCTGCTCGGTGACGTCGACCGCAGCGATCATGACCCCCTGCACCTCGCCGGCCGCCCCTCGCAGGGGCTCGAACGCGGAGTGGAACCAGCGATCCTCGAGCTTGCCGTCGCGCATCAGACGTACGTGCTCCGCAGTCACCACGACACCGACGCCGGTTCGATAGGCGTGATCGAGCCGCGCGAGCACGTCGCCCTCGTCCAGCTCGGGGAACGCGATCGCGAACGCCTTGCCGGTCGGATCACGGCCCACGATTTCGCGGTAGCGCGGGTTCGCGAGCTGGAAGACGTGGTCGGGGCCCGCGAGCAGCGCGGCCGCGAACGGGACCTGCATCAAGAGGTGATCGCGTTGCGCCTCGATCGCACGCGAGGCCTCGGCGTGATGGATCCGTCGCATCGTCGCCGACAGCTGGTCCGCGATCTGCACGAGATAGGCCCGGTAGCCGTCGTCCAACGGGAGACGCGGGCTCACGCCGAAGGCGAGCGTCAGCCGACGCGATGCGCTACCCGACGGCAGCTCGGTCACGAACACGCGCGTGACGGGCTCGGGCCACGGTCCCGCCGCGACGCCGTCGATCGTTGCTTCGGACACGCCGGGATGCAGCGCGAGCGACCGGTCATGTGCGACTGCCGGCTCGATGCCCGCCGCGTGCAGCACCGCGTGCGTGTCGCCGTGCCACTCGGTCAGGATCGTGAAGGGCAGGTCCGCGGATTGGCTACGCACGGCTGTGCTCGAGCGCTCGAGCACCTCGGCGCGAGTCGCCGCGGGGGCGAGCGCGGTCCCCAGCGAAGCGAGCGCCGCGAGCCTGCGCGCTGCGACGACGCGAGCGGTCGTCTCGGTGACGATGACGAGCGTGCCCGCGATACGCCCCTCGTCGTCGAACGCGGGCGAGTAGCTGTACGTCCAGAACACCTCCTCCATCCGCCCGTTGCGGTAGATCGGCACCAGCGCATCGGCGAACCACGCCGGCTCGCCGTCGCGCATCACCGCCTCGATCTGCGCGCCGACGACCGGCCACGCGTCGGCCCAGCAATCGGCGGCTCGCTGGCCGATCGCCGCGGGGTGCTTGCCGACACCGAATGACGGCACGAATGCGTCATTGTAGAACTGGACGAGCTCAGGCCCCCAGAACAGCAGCATGGGCTGCTTCGACCGAAGGATGTTCTGGACGGTGGCGCGTAGCGCGGCGGGCCACGTCGCGCGCGGACCGAGTGGAGTCGTGGCCCAGTCGATCGCAGCGATCCTCCGCTCGCAGTCGCCTTCCGTCGCCACGCCCCGACCCTACTCCACTTCCTTCCCACCCGCACGACCGCGAAGGCAGCCAGCGCCACGGTCGCGGAGGCAGCGTCGCGCAGGCAGCGTCGCGCAGGCGCGTCAGCGGGGAGCGGGCTTGTCGAGCGTGCCGGATCCCGTCGAAGGCTTCCTCGTCGGCTTGTCGATGTTGCCGCGGTCCGTCGACGGCTTCCTCGTCGGCTTGACGATGTTGCCGCCGTCCGTCGACGGCTTTCGCGTCGGCTTGTCGATGTTGCCGTCGTCCGTCGACGGCTTTCGCGTCGGGGGCTTGCGGGTCGGCTTGTCGATGTTGCCGTCATCCGTCGGACGACGCGTCGGTTTGTCGATGTTGCCGTCGTCCGTGGGGGGCTTCCGCGTCGGCGAGTCGTCGGTCGGGTCGGGGCGCGTGTCGCCGGGCTTCGTGCGAGTCGGCGCCGGCTTCTTGCGCTCGGCCGGCTTCGTCGTCGGCGCGTCGCCGGGATCCTTGGTGGGCGGCGCGTCGTCGTCGTCGTCCACGCTCGGGCCGCGGTGCAGCGGCTTGCCATCGTTGCGATCGACGGAGGCGATCGGCTTGCCGCCCCAGCCGTAGCCGTAGCTGTTGCTCGGCGCGGAGCTGGTCGGCGTGCCCATGAAGGAGACCGAACAGCCACTCAGACCGAGCGCGACCATCGACGCCAACACGAGCTCACGGATCGTCATGTTCCTTCGGACGAGTCGCTCACACCCTCGATTCAGCCTCGAGAACGGCGCGCTGGCCGGCCCTACGCACCCTTTCGACCACGTGCGCGCGTGTCGTACACACGCGCGTCCGCCGACGACCGTGAACTATTTTCTGCGCACGCGCCAACGCGGTTGGCGACGATGTTCGGCGTTCGATCGGCTGTAATCGCTGCCGCCGCCATGCGACCCATGGCGGTGAACTTCGTAGCCTCGAACCGATCCACGGCCGTCTTGCTGACTGCTGCACTCGCGTGCCATGAGGGCGCCAACGGCGACGCCGACGACGACGGCACCGGAGGCACGAGCGTCGCGGACGACGACGGCACGCCGGCCGAGACGTCGGGCGCCAATCCCGTCACGTCGAGCGGCGCCGTCGACGGAGACGGCGACGGATCGTCGTCGGGTGCCGACGCCGACACCGGCGAGCCCGACGAGCCCTCCAGCGATCCACTCGACGGTCTGCCCACCGGCGAGGATCAGTGGGAGCTGCTCTGCTCGCGCAACCACGACGATGCGATCGCACGGGCGTTCTGCGCCGGCGATGCGCCGCCGCAGATCACCAGCATCACCGAGCTGCTCGAGCTCGTCGGCCTCGGGTTCGTCGAGGGCAATCTCGAGAACGGAGAGAACGGCAACCCCGGGATCACGCTCGCCTCGCACTCGACCGCGATCGGCACGCGCTTCGTGAACGCGATCAACCCCCGTGCCTTCGTGTTCACCCCACCGGTCGGCGGCGTCGTGTTCCCGCCGACCGGCACGCCGAATCCCGACCTCGTCATGATGGGATACGCGCGCGGCGAGGCCTTCGTCGAGCTCGTCGCCAACGACAAGACCGACGACGAGCTGCGCTTCTATCTGTTCCGCTTCGTGCCCGCGTGCGAGGAATCCGACGCGGGTTGCACCAACGTGGACCTGTTCACGCCGGCGGCCGAGTCGGGTTTCGTCGGCTACTCGCTGTACGACGATTTCGACGTGCGCAACACCGTGGTCGACTGCCTGCAGTGCCATCAACCCGACGGCCCCGGTACGCCGAAGGTCCTGCGCATGCAGGAGCTCGTCGAGGGCTGGACGCACTGGTACTACCCCAACCGCGTGCAGAATCGCGAGACGATGCAGATGTTCGTCGATGCCCACGGCGGCGAGTCGTACGGCGGCATCCCCGGGGAGATGCTCACGCAGCAGATGCTGCTCGAGAACGGCGAGGGCTCCGCGGCACCGATCGCCTTCGAGCAGGTGATCCGCAACGAGGGCTTCGGCCAGCAACCCAACGAGTACCCGTCGCAGCAGATCATCATGGAGCGGCAGAATGCCGGCTGCACCTGCAACAACTGCATGGTGCAGCCGCCCGTCGATCCCACGCACAGCTGCAGCCCGACGTGGGACGCTCTCTACGCGAACGCCGTGCAGGGCGACGCGATCGCGGCGCCGTACTTCGACGGCCACATCACCGATGCGGCGAAGGTCGGCGCCGCGAGCCAGGCCTACCGGGACGTGATGGCCGGCATCCTGCCCGCGGATCAGATGCCCGACCTCCGCGACGTGCTGCTGACGGAGGCGTACCCGTATCTCTCCTATGCGCCCGCGCCTGGGCTCGACGCGCGCGGGATCCTCACGCACATGTGCGGCCACTGCCACAACTCGACGCTCGACCAGACGATCAGTCGCTCGAAGTTCAACGTGGAGAATCTCGACACGCTTCCGGCCGCGGTGAAGGCCGAAGCGATCGTGCGCCTGCAGAAGCCGGACGACGACATCCAGAAGATGCCGCCGACCCGCTTCCACACGCTCTCGGACGAGGAGATCCTGCTGATCATCGAGCTGCTCTCGCAGTGAGAGCTCACGGCGCTTCTGCGATCCAGCGCTCGAGCTCGCGGCGATCTTCCTCGCCCGCGGGGCCGGCCGCCGTCAGCGCAGCGAGGGCCGCGTCCCGCAGCTTGCGAGCGCGCGGGCGCTCAGCGGGCGTCTGCCACAGCGCGCGTGCCAGCGACACGGTGCTCTCGGCCCGCAAGGTCGGCGCCACTTCGCCGGCGTCGCGGATCTCGTGGGCCTTCGCGAACGCTTCCGCCGCGTCTGCGAAGCGGCCCTGATCCATGAGCACCGAGCCGAGCCCCTGCCAGCCGAACGCGACGTTCGGGTGCTTCGGCGACAGTGCCTTCTCCCAGATCGCGAGCGCGCCGCGAATCATCGTCTCCGCGTCGGCGAGCTTGCCCTGTCCGCGTAGCGTGCTGCCCAGGTTCGCACGTGCCGCGGCCACGTCGGCGTGATCGGGACCGAGCGTCGCTTCGTAGATCTCGATCGCTCGTCTCGCCTCCACCTCTGCCTCCGCGCCCCTGCCCTGGCTCTCGAGCGTCACCGCGAGGTTGCTGCGCGAGCTCGCCACGTTCGGATGCTCGGGACCGAGCGCGCTCTCGTAGAGCTCGATGACGCGCCGTTGCTCCGCCTCCGCGCTCGCGTGGTCGCCTCGATTGCGCAGGATCACTGCGAGGTTGTTGTGCATGCTCGCCACGCTCGGGTGCACCGGCCCGAGCTCGTGCTCGTACACGCCCAAGGCCGTGCGCAGCTCCTGCTCCGCTTCGTCGAGCTCGCCTTGCATCGCGAGCACGATCGCGAGGTTGCTGTGCGCGCTCGCGGCCCCGAGCGCGTCGGGGTCCGAGGATGCTTCGTACAACGCGAGGGCCTCGCGCAGCTCGTTCTCCGCCGCCGCGCGCTTGCCCTGCGCGTTGTAGATGCTCGCGAGGCTGCTCTTCGCGGCCGCCTCCGACACCGGCCCGAGGCCGCGAGCGAGCCCCAGCGACGTCTGCGCGAACGCCAGGCCCTCGCCGTGACGCTGCAACACGCCGCCGACCTCGAACGCGAGCCCCCGCGCCGCTTGCGACGCGATCCTCCACTGCCGCCACTGCAACGCGGATCGCAACGCGCTCACGTGGGCGGCCTCCGCCTTCTCGTAGTCGCCGAGGCCCTCGTGCGCGTCGCCGGCCGCGAGCGACCACTCGGTCTGCAGCGGCCCGTAGTCGAGCTGCACGACCGCGTCGGCGACCGAATCGATCATCGCCATCGCGTCGTCGTAGCGGCCGATCTCCAGCTGCGTGTTCGCCGTGGCGAGCGTGGATTCGATCGCGCGCACGGCCGCGCGATCGTCCTCGTCGTCGGGCAGCGGCACCTCGGATTGCAGCGCCTCGACGTCGTCGCACCGCTCGAGCCTCGGAAGGCTCGTGACGAGCGCGTGGGCCTTCTCCACGGTGCGATCATCGGCATCGACGAGTGCCGTCGTCGATGCCGCGAGTGCGACCTTCGCCTTGCGCAGACAGTTCATGCGCAGGTCCATCACCTCGGTCGATTGCTCGCCGCGCAATGCCGTGGCCTCGCACGTCTCCGCGTGGGCCGCGATCCAGCGTGCGGCATAGTCGTCCACCGCCGGTCCGACGCGTTCCCACACGCCTTGCGCGTAGCCGAGCCCGGTGCCGAGCACGGCCGACTCCGCGCGTGTGCGGCGGTCCTCGTCCCAGACCCCTGCGAGCTCCTCCTGCGCGCCGCTGCACAGCGCGGCGTGCCGCTGCTGCCACACGAACATGGACGTCACGGACGCGGCAACGAGGGTGGCGCCCGCGATCCCCCACAGCACGCCGAGGCGTCCCCGAGGATCCGGCGGCGTGATCGCGGCGAGCAGCTCCTTCATCGACGGCCATCGATCGGCCGGATCGGGTCGGAGGCCGCGCGTGATCGCATCGACCAGCGTGCGCGGTACCTCCACGTCCTTCGGCCACGGCGGCGGCCCCTCGCGCTTCGCGGCCAGCAATGCAGACATCGTCTTGCGCCCGATCGTGAACGGTAGCGAGCCGGTCAACGCTTCCCACAGCGAGGCACAGAACGCGTACTGATCCACGGCCGGCGAGAGCACACCGTTCTCGTGCTGCTCGGGTGCCATGTACGCCGGCGTGCCCTTGATCGTCTGTCCATCCGTCGCAGGTGCGGTCGGCGGGAGGCTGGAGAGATGGATCAGCATCACCTGCGACTTCCGCAGGCTCGACTCGCGGCTCGAGCTGTCCTCGGCGCTCGGCAACGAATCCTCGGCCGACGGCGCGCGCGAGGCTCGACCCTCGGCGATGCGGGCGAGCCCGAAGTCGGTGACCTTCGCGCGATCATCGGCCGTGACGAGCACGTTGCCCGGCTTGAAGTCGCGATGGAGCACGCCGACCTGGTGCGCCGCTTCGAGGCCTCGACCCGCCCCCAGGAACACGTCGACGATCGCGCGCCAGCTCCGGCGATCGCGGTACAGCCAGTCGACGAGCGTCGCGCCGTCGACGTACTCCATCACGAGCACGACGACCTCACCGTCGATCTCCACGTCGTACACCGAGACGACGTTGGGATGGCTGAGCTGGGCCATCGATTGCGCTTCGTTGATCAACTCGGTGGGCGAGCTGCCCTCCGCGAGCTCCGGGCGGATGCACTTGAGCGCGACTTCCCGCTGCAGCTTCGGATCGTAGGCGCGCAGGACGACACCCATGCCACCGCGACCGAGCTCGTCGATCACCAGATAACGACCGAGACTGCGCCCGATGTGCGGGCTCGGCATCGGCTCGCGCGCGCGACTCGGCACGCGCATGGTGTCGTGCTCGACATCGGGCTCCGGTGCGTCGTCGATCGAAGGCAGGACGAACAAGATATCATCCGCACTTCGGCCGCGCGCGACCCCCTCGAGGTCGAGGCGTTCGGAAACGCCTCGCTGTTCCGCTTCCGCCTCCAACGCGGTGGCGGCCTGGGGCTCGGTTCGGTTCCAGCGCGCGTGCTGGGGCACGGCCGTCGTATGATCCGGCAATGCTCCGCGCATGCTTGATCCTTCTCGGCGCGAGCGTGCTCGGCTGCGGCACGACGGAGACCTTCGCCTGCGACTCGGCCGACGACTGCTCGGGCTCCGCGGGCGGAGCGTGCGAGCCCGCCGGCTACTGCAGCTTCCCCGACGACACGTGCATGTCCGGCAGACGCTACGGCCAGCACGCGCCCGCCGGCATCGCGGGCACGTGCACGCCACCTTCGGACGACACCGGAGGATCGAGCGGTGCGAGCGACAGCGCAGCGAGCTCGAGCGACGGCACGACGATGCCGGGTGCCGACGGCACGTCGAGCAGTACGAGCAGCACGAGCAGCCTCGCCGACACCAGCACGTCGACACAGGGCGAGGGTTCGTCGTCGAGCGACGCGGTGGAGTCCACCAGCATCGCGGAGACTTCTACCGGGACCGAAGGATGCGAAGCGCTCGATTGCGGCGCGTGCATCGAGTGCACCGTGGCGTCCGACGGCCCGTGCGAGGCCGAGAGCGCGAGCTGCGAGGCGACGGCTGGTTGCAGTACTGCGGTGGCGTGCATCCAGTCCTGCGTGGTCAGGGGCGTTTGCCTCGATCCGTGTTGTGACGGCGCCCCGGCAGACGAGGTCGACCTGCTCGTGCTCTGCGTTGCGGAGGCGTGCAGCTCGGCGTGCACCGACAACGACTTCTTCACCTGCAACCCTTGAACCACGACGGGTGTGCGGATGCGCCACGGCGAGGCGACGCCGGCCTCGTGGCGGCGTCGCCGTTCCATCTCGCCACGCGTCGGGCGAGCGTGCACCCGGGAGCGCGCGAATGGCCCTCACGGCGCGTTCTGGGGGGTGGAACGCGGGAGGCATCGCGGTTGCAGTGCCCTCTCGTCGAGGACGGGATGACGGCTGAGAGACCCCACGCGCGCGCTTGCCACCGCTCTGCGCGGCGGCCGGCGACGACGCCGACGTGCATCGTGATCGCCGACGACAACGACGACCTCTTGCAGATGCTCGCGTGGTTCCTCGAGGGTGAAGGCTTCGAGGTGCACGCGGCGACGGACGGTCGAGAGGCGCTGCGGCTCGCCGAGGTACATCGACCCGAGGTGATGATCCTCGATCTCGGCATGCCCGACGTCGACGGCTACGAGGCCGCGAGAACGGTGCGGTCGACTGCGTGGGGCGCCGGCACGAGGCTCGTCGCACACTCGGGCTACGGCCGCAGCGACGACAAGCGTCGCGCGCTGGCAGCCGGCTTCGACGTGCACCTCACGAAGCCCGTCGACCCGCACGAGCTGGTGCACGTGATCGAGCGCCTGTACGCGCCGGGCGAGTCCTGAGCGCTTCGCATTGCGCCACGCTTACGCGACGCTTACCCATGAACCCTCCGTCGCGACGTCTGATGGCGACGGAGGTGTTCGATTGAACCACGCCACATTGTTTCTTCTCACCCTGATGAGCTCGGAGCCCGCGCCCACCGAACAGGCGCCCGTCGCCGAGATGGAGGAGCCACGCGAGCCCGCGCAGCAGCTGAAGCGCAGCGTCGCCAACGGGCGCTCGAAGGATCTCGAGCCCGGTGCGATCCACGGCGTCTGGATCTGGCGCGTCGGTGACCGCTGGCACGTGCGGACGACCACGAAGAGCGCGAAGCACCGGTTCAAGGGCCTCGTCTCGGTGCCCGAAGGCACCACGATCGATCGCGTCGGCGCGACGAAGACCGACCTGAAGGATCGGATCCTCCTGCGCGAGCGCGCCGTGAAGTTCGACTTCACGACGAACGGGCACGAGGACGGCTTCGACTTCACCGTCGACGGCAAGGGCTGTGTGCGCTTCGCGATCGAGGTGGACGGAGAGCGATCGGGCGACATGGTGAAGCTCGGTCGGCGCGACGTGCGGCCGGATAGCTGGCACTTCAAGCTGTGCTCCTGAGCCGCTGGACAGCGGCCTCGTCTCATGCCACAATAAAAGTGGCATGAGACGGGACAGCCGCCTGTCGGTCGCTCTGCACGCGCTCCTGCACATGCAGGAGCGCGGCGTTGCCGTGACCTCCGAGGCGCTCGCCGAGCCGATGGGGATGAACCCCGTCGTCTTCCGGCGCACGATGGCGGGCCTGCGCGACGCCGGAATCGTGCGGTCGGAGAAGGGGCACGGCGGTGGATGGGAGCTCGCACGCGCGATCGAGGACATCACGCTCGGCGAGGTCTACGAGGCGCTCGGCACCCCGGAGCTGTTCGGGCTGGGCCCACGCATCGAGAGTCCTGGCTGTCTCGTCGAGCAAGCGGTGAACCGCGCGATCGAGGGCGCGCTCGACGAGGCGAAAGCACTGTGGCTCGCGCGCTTGCGCGAGATCTCGCTCGCCGACCTCGCGAAGGACGTGCGTCGCCGCGGCGGCGTGCGGATGACGAAGAAGAAAGGACGACATGCCCATGCGTGACGTGATCGTGATCGGAGGGAGCTACGCGGGCATGTCCGCGGCATTGCAGCTGGGTCGTGCTCGCCGCGACGTACTCGTGATCGATGCCGGACGGCGTCGCAATCGCTTCGCATCCCATGCCCACGGCGTGCTCGGCCACGACGGCGTGCCACCGGACGTCATCGCCGCGAAGGGGCGTGCCGAGGTGCTCGCCTATCCGACGGTCGCGTGGCGCGACGCCCAGGTCGACGACGTGCGCGCGATCCCGGGCGGCTTCGCCGTGCGCGTCGGCGACGAGGTCCTTCACGCGCGTCGCCTCGTGCTCGCCACCGGTGTCGTCGACGAGCTGCCCGACGTGCCGGGACTGGCCGAGCGATGGGGTCGCTCGGTGTTCCACTGCCCGTACTGCCACGGCTACGAGCTCGACGAGGGCCCGATCGGGGTGCTCGGCACGAGCCCGCATGCACCGCTCCATGGCGCGCTCGTCAGCGAGTGGAGCACTCCCGGCGGGACGACGCTGTTCCTCGACGACGGCTGCGAGCCCGAGGTCGACGCGCTCGCGGATCTCTCACGACGAGAGATCCGAGTCGAGCGCACGCGCATTGCCGCACTCGAGGGCGATGGCCCCGGCGTGGTCGTGCGACTGAGCGACCGACGAACCATCGCGCTCGCGGGGATGTTCGTCACACCGCGACTGCGCGTCGCGGCCCCGTTCGCGATGCAGCTCGGCTGCATGCTCGAAGAGGGGCCGATGGGGTCGGTCTACAAGACGGACCCCACGAAGGAAACGACCGTGCCCGGCGTGTTCGCGTGCGGCGACACGGCGACACCGTTCGGTACCGTCGCGATCGCGATCGCCGACGGCGTGCTCGCTGGCACCGCGGCGCACCGATCGCTCGTGTTCGGCGGCTTTCCTCGCAGTCGCGGGTGAACGCAGAGCGCGCCGTCGACGGAGATGTCATGCTGCGCGTCGATGGCGACGACCAAGGACCCGCGAACGCGTGAGATGGAAGAGGCGCAGGTCGACGAAGTGCTCGAGGAGTCGTTTCCCGCGAGCGATCCACCGAGCTGGACGCTGGGCCGCGAGCCCCACGGTCACCGACCGATCGAGTCGCGCACCGAATCTCCCGGCGCGTTCCGCCAGGTGGTCACGATCGATGCGCACACGCTGCATGCCGACGTATCCGAGTCGAAGGGCGGCGGCAACACGGCGCCCGGCCCCCACGAGTACTTCGACGCCGCGCTCGCGACGTGCAAGGCGCTCACCGCCTGCGTGATCGCGAAGCAACGCGGCATCGCACTCGATCGCGTCGTCGTTCACGTCGAGCGCGACGACTCGCGCGAGCGCCAGGGCACCTACGCACTGACGGTGCGCCTCGCCTTCGAAGGCGGCCTCTCGGACGGAGACAAGCTGCTGCTCGACAAGCTGCTGCGCACGTGTCCGATCCACAAGCTGATGACGACGTCGACGATCGAGATCGAGCAACTTCTCGTCTAGATCTCCTCGACGTCGTAGTCGCGGAATCCGACGTCGTCGATCGTCCTGCTCATCGCCTCAGACGGGCGGTGGGAACGCGGCGCAGAACAGGCCACCCATTCCGTCCGGTTGGCAGAAGTCGAGGTCGCAGCAATCTGCGGTCTCGGTGCATCCACCGCCCGTCGGCACGCACTCGCTGCCGCAACGGAAGCCGCACGCGTCGTCGTCGAAGTCGGGCAGACACAGGCCGCCGCAGCAGTCGGCGGGATCGCTGCACGTACCACCGTCCTCGACGCACTCACCCCCGCTCCCGCCCGTGCCTCCGGTGTCGCCACCGCCGTCGCCGAGGCATCGCTTGGGGAACTGTCCGAACTCGTCGGGCGGACGCGGCTCGTCGCACAGACCCGAGCAGCACTGGCAGTCCGTGTCGCACAGCTCTCCGTCCGGCTGGCATACGAAATCCGCCTCGTCGCACTCGGGATTGCCCACTTTGGTGCAGCGCAGGATGCCGTCGGGATCGGCGGTGCACGAGTTCGAGCAACAGTCGCAGCCCTCGCCGTTCGTGTTGCAGATGTCGCCCCACGTGTTGATCGCGCCCTGACTCGTGACCGTGGGCCCGGACGTCTTGCACCCGCCGATCGGCTCGCACGTCTTCTGTCCCTGCGGGTTCTCCTTGCACTTCGCCGAGCAGCACTCGAAGTCGAACTCGCAGTCCTCGAACGTCGGCCGGCAGAACTGCAGCGCCTGGCAGTAGCCGCCGTCGCAGTGCAGCGAGCAGCACACCGAGCCGTCGACGCACGGATCGCCGGTCGGTCGACAGAACGGCAGCTTCGTGCACGTCGAGTCCTCGCACTGGCCGGAGCAGCACTCGTCGTGCGAGCCGCACGATTCACCGCTCGCGAGGCACGCGAAGCCATCGCCTTCGCACGCCCCGTCCGCACACGTGCCCGAGCAGCAGTTGAAATCGTCCGTGCACTCGTGCGCCGCCGGCAGGCAGCCACCTCCGCCCGCGCCGCACGAGCCGTCGACGCAAGCGTTCGAGCAACACTCGCTGTTCTCCGCGCAGCCGTCGCCCTGCGACGCGCATCCCCCCGTGCCGCACGCACCGCCTGCGCACGCGAGCGAGCAGCAGTCCTGCGCGACCTCGCACGGCTCACCTTCGTCGGCACACGCCGCACCCGCGCTCGCGCAGACGTACTCGTCGCCGCCGAAGTCGACGCACTCGCCCGCGCAGCACTCCGCGTCGACGGAGCACGGCTGGCCGAGATCGAGGCACGCTCCGCCGTCGTCGGGGTCGCCGCTCTCGTCGACGCTCGCGGACCCGCCGGTGTCCGCGGTCGCGCTCGAGCCTCCGTCGGTGGCGGAACCGCTCGCCGAGATTCCGGTGGAGTCGCTGTCGGACGCGCTACCACTCGAGGTGGCCTCGACGTCCTTCTTGCACGCCACCCCCAGCACGAAGGGCAGGAACAACCTTGCGAGGCGGATCGGCGTCATCGGCGAGTCTCCCCCCGCTGGATGCGCGCCGGGGGCCCGGGCTGCTCACGAAAAAATTCGGTCTTCGGTGGACATGTGCGGCCAGCTCGCGCATCTGAGTGCTCGTCCGGCCCTCTCATGTCCGAACACGCACCCCGGCTCGGTCGCCTCGTCGCGATCGAGGGCGGCGACGCCGAAGAGCCCGCGGACGCGGATGCATCCGACGTGCGCGCGTCGTTGCGCGCGGCGTTCCGCGCCCACCACGGGGCGGTCTACACGACAGCGTACCGGATCCTCTCCGACGCGGCCGATGCCGAGGACGTGACGCAAGCGGTGTTCGAGCGACTCGTCCATCGGATGCAGCGCGCCGACGGCATCCGGAACCCCGAGCGGCTGGCGGCGTTTCTCAAGTCGTGTGCGGTGCGCGAGTGTCTGATGCTCCTGCGGCGACGTCGATGGTGGAGCAGTCCGCGCGCCGCGAAGGCCATCGCGGTGGTGGACGTCGATCCGGCGACGCAGCCCCATGCATTCTTCGTGGCCGCCGTCGGACAGCTGCTGTCCGTGTTGTCCGCGGAGGAACGTGCGATCGTCGTGCTCGAGATCGTCGAGCATCACTCGCATGCCGAGGTCGCGGAAATCATGGGCCTGTCGGTGTCCACGATCCGGCGTCGGCTCGCCTCCGCGACGCGCCGCCTCGCCGCACGGGCTCGCGACGACGTGGCACGGCGCCTCGCGGCAGAACTGGAGGCGATTTCGTGAGCGGGTGGTCGGCCTACGAGCGCTACACCGTCGGTCCCGACGAGCTCGCGAGCCATCGAATGGAGCGGCGCCTGCTCGAGCGCGTCGATGCGCCCGCGCCGGCGCGCTCTCCTCGCCGAGCGATCGCACTGGTCTCGATCGCGGTCGCGACGGCAGCCGGGCTGGTTCTGTGGCTCGCGCGACCGGAGCCCGCATCGTCGATCGAGCGACCCGCCACGATGGCGATCGCGAGCTCGGCCTACTCGCAGCGCGTTGCGCTCCCGAACACCAGCGTCCTCGTCCTCCTGCCCCAGAGCCGCGTCGATGTCACGACGAGCCCGCTCACCGGTGCGACCATTCGAGTCCACGAGGGCACGGTGGAGCTGCACGTGCGTCCGGGACCCGGCCTCGAGTGGATCGTCGAGTCCGGCCCGTTCCGGATCGACGCGAGCGACGCGACGTTCCGCGTGCGGAGCACCTCCGACGTGCCCGAGCTCTCCGTCAGCGCGGGGAGCGTGCGGTTATCGGGACCCGGCTTCCCGGAGGACGGCGTGGAGATCAGCGCCGCGATCGAGACGGCCGCCGTCGCACCGGTGGCGACACCGTCGGTGCAGACCACGCCGGTGTTCGATCAGGCCGACGCCGTCCCGCACGCGATCGACGACGACCCACTCCGCTCCCCCGCCGACACACCGCCGTCGGAACCCGCGCGCGGCGAGGATGCCCGACCGCGGTGGTTGTCGACGATGCGCGCGGCGATCGATGCCGGCGATCCCGTCGCGGCCGTGGCGGCGATGCCGGACGACTTCCCCACCGGTCGCGAACGGATGAGCGCGACGGAGCTGCTCGACGCCGGCGACGCGCTCGCGGCCGGCTATCGAGACGAGCGCGCGGAGCGAGCCTATCGGCTCGCGTGTCGCAACCGTGCAGCGAAGGCGTGCGGCGTCGCCACGTTCCGCGCTGCGATCTTGCGCGGGCGCGCCGGCGATCACGAGGATGCCATCGCGCTCGCGACTCGATACCTCGACGACCATCCGAACGGATCGCTCGCGCGCGAAGTGCTGGGCCGCCGGTTGCAGTGGCGTTCGGCCAGCGGACTCGTCGAGGCCGCCCGTGCGGACGCGGACCTCTATCTCGCCCGTTGGCCGAAGGGACCGAACGCAGCGCTGGCGCGGCGGATCCTCGACGAACGGGCACCCGAACGGTGAGATCGTCACGCGTGACGTCGCGGCGGCCCGGGCCGCTCTCCCTGCTGATTGCGTCGTTGCTGATCGCGAGGCCGACGACCGCGAACGCGGACGCACGCGTCGCGTTGTCCGTGGATGCGGCGGACGAGCGCGCGCGTGCGGCCGTCCGTGCGCGCATCGTCGCCGAGCTCGAGCGCCGGGGGTTCGCGGTGCTGCCGGACGACCCGCCGCAGTCGACCGACCCAGTGGCGTCGATGCGCGTGCATGCGCGTGTGAACGATGCGGTGCTCGGCATCGTCGTGCGCATCGATGCCGCCGGTGCGTCCACGATCGACATCGTCGATCGCGTCACGGGCAAGCATCTCGAGCGGTGGGTGAGCGCTCCCCAGGGTGACCACGCGCCGTCGGAGATCGCGATCGCCACGGCCGAGCTCGTGGACGCGTCGCTCGTCGAGCTGCGGTTGCCCCAGACGGTCGAAGTCGGCGAGGTCGCGGCAGCGCGCGATCTGCCGGTGCCGAAGGTCGAGCCGCGGCACCCGCGGTGGCAGGCGGATGCAGCGTTCGCCGTACTCTGGCCCGTGCGCGAGCGGGCACCGATCGTCACGGCGATCGTCGCGATCGGCGTGCGTCCGACGCGGCGGCTCGGCCTCGCGGCCGAAGGCGTCGTGCCTCTGCACGCATTCGTGCGCGAGACGAACACCGCCACGCTGCGCACGTATCCGTTCTTCGCCGGCGCGCGCGCCGACGTCGACGTCTTGCCGGGCGCCGGCCCTTGGCGTCTCGACGTCGGCGCCGGCGTGTCGGCGCTCGCGTTGCGGCTCGAAGTCGATGCCGTCGACGGCGTGCCCGAGCGACCGGGCACGACGTGGACGGGCGCTGCGCAGCTCGGACTCACGGCGCATCGACGTGTCGGCCGACACGGATCGATCGGCGCGCACGCTCGCGTGGTGATCCCGTTCGAGCACGTGCGTATCCTCGTCTCGGGACATCCAGAACAGCACTTCGGTCCGGTCTGGGTCGGTCTCGGCGTCTCCGCGCTCGCACGCTGGTGAACGGCGACGCCGCGTGCGGCGTGCGGGCTGGCAACCGGGCTACACTCCGGGCTGGCGATGACGGACGAGCGCACGCCGCAGTGGAGCCCGGTCGAAGAGCACGTGCGCGAGGCGGTGCGCGCGAAGCTCTTCGAGCAACCGCGCGATCCCGTGCACATCGGTCGGTTCGAGCTGCTGCAGAAGCTCGGACAAGGCGGCATGGGCGTCGTGTTCGCGGCGCGCGACCCGGAGCTCGATCGCACCGTCGCGATCAAGATGTTGCACTCGGACGGCTCGGACGACGTGCAACGCCTGCTGCGCGAGGCGAAGGCGATGGCTCGTCTGTCGCATCCCAATGTCGTCACGGTGTACGAGGCCGGCACCGCGCGCGAGCAGGTCTTCCTCGTGATGGAGTTCGTGCAGGGTCAGGACCTGCGCCGCTGGATCGCCGGCGGGCCGCACTCGTGGCGCGACGTGCTCGCACTGCTCGCGCAGGCCGCTCGCGGTCTCGTCGCGCTCCACGGCGCCGGCCTCGTCCATCGCGACTTCAAGCCCGAGAACGTGATGATCACGGACGACGGGATCGCGAAGGTCGCCGACTTCGGCCTGGCGCGCGCGAGCACCGACTCGGCTTCCGTCGAGAACACGCTCGAGCGATCGGACGCCGACGCCGACATCGGCACTGGTATCCGCACGATCACGCGCGCCGGTGCGATCGTCGGCACGCCGGCGTACGCGGCCCCCGAGGTGCTGGAAGGGCGCCGCGCGGACGCACGCAGCGATCAGTTCAGCTTCTGCGTGACCGCGCACGAGGCCCTGTACGGCGAGCGCCCGTTCCACGGCGCCTCCCTCCACTCGCTCGTCGAGAACATGACGAGCGGCCGCGTCCGGCCCGTGCCCGAGAGCACGCGCGTGCCCGGTCGGGTGCGTCGCTTGCTCGCGCGCGGCATGGCGGCCGATCCCGCCGCACGTCACGCGTCCATGACCGATCTCGCAGAGGCGCTGGAGGCTCTGCTCGCCCGGCGCCGGCGCGCCACCACCGTGGTGGCGGCCGCCGGTCTGCTCGGCATCGGGGTCGCCGTCACATGGCCGCGGAAGGTCGAGGAGTGCAGCGGATCCGCAGCGGCATGGGCGACGGCATGGGACGACACGCGACGGACCGCGGTGCAGGATGCGATGGACGCGAGTGGGCATCCGGCCGCAGCGACGACGTTCGAGCGAGTCGCCGCCACGCTCGACGCGTACGGCGAGGAGTGGATGAACAAGCACCGCGAAGCCTGCGGCGCCAACGTCCGCGGCGAGGAGAGCGACGAGGTCCTCGACGGGCGCATGGCATGCCTGTCGGAACGCCGCGATCGCGCGGGTGCATTGGTGGATGCACTCACCCACGCCGACCAGATCGCCGTGGGTCGCGCGGTGGAGGCCGCGAGGCAGCTGCCCGAGATCCAGGTGTGCGACGACCCATTCGCCCAAGCGCGGGAGGAACCCTTGCCTGCCGATCCCGATCTGCGCGCGGCCATCCTCGATCTCTACTCCCGTCGTCAACAGGCGCTCGTGCTCGACTCGTTGGGTCAGCACGTCGATGCCAGGGCGGCCCTGGAGACGATTCGCGACGAGGCCGATGCGCTCGGTCATCGGCCCCTGCAGGCGCTCGTGCGCACCGATCTCGTGCAGGCGAACGTCGGCACGCCGGAGAAGCGCGACACGCTCTACGACGCGCTCTACTTCTCCGAGTCCGCGGGCTACGACACCGCGACCCGCGTGGCGTGGACGAAGCTGATCGAGATCCACGCGCGGCTGACCGAGTACGACGCAGCTGCGCGCGCGGCTCGACACGCGGAGGCGATCGTCGAGCGCCTCGGCAATCGGCCCGAGCATCTGGCGGCGATCAGCGAGGCGAAGGGGTTCATGTTCGTCGAGAAGGGCGAGCTCGGCACCGCGGTCACCACGTTCATCGAGGCGCTCGAGATCGCCGAGGGGCTCGATCCCGACTCGCCCACGGTGGGCGCGTACCTGGGGAATCTGGCGCTGGCATACTCGCTGAAGGGCGACGACGCGCTGGCGCTGCCGATCTACGAGCGCGCGTACGATCACTCGGTGCGCACGTTCGGCCATATGCACCGCACCGTCGGACACAATCTCTTCAACCGCGCCCGCGTGAAGGCACACATGGGCGACCTCGATGCGTCGAACGAGGACTACGAGCTCGCCCTGGAGATCCTGCGGGCGGTGGCCGCACCCAACGACATCTCGCTGATCCTCGCGCTCAACAACCTGGGGCAGAACTACGGCGACCAGGGTCACTACCCCGAGGCGATCGCACTGATCGAGGAGGCGATCGCGATGCTCGAAGCCGACGTCGGCCCCGAGAACCGCAAGCTCGTGCGGATGCGCCGCGGCTTGTCGGAGATCTACCTGTACGCCGGCGATCACCCGCGCGCGATCGCCGAGGCCGAGCACGCATTGCGCGTCTCGATCGCGTCGTTCGGGGACGACCATCACGAGACGTCGGCGACGCGGAGGCGACTCGCTCGCATCCTCGTCGCCGCGGGGCGTCCGGCCGATGCGGTGCCGCTGCTCGAGCGTGCGATGGCCGACGAGGCGGCGAAGGCCGTGGAGCCCCACCAGGCGGCGCTCACGAAGTTCTGGCTCGCCGCCGCGCTGCAGTACGATCCGCAGACGCTCCCGCGCGCCCGCGAGCTCGCCGAGGCGTCCATCCCCGGCATGCTGCAGGGCGAGCCGAAGGACCGCCTTCGCGCAGAGGAAGTCCGCGCCTGGCTCGAGCACGGCGGCATCCTGGGCCGCGAAGATCGCCGCTGAACGGCCCGTCGGGGTGCACTCCGGCCGGATCGCGCTCGGATCGTCCGATCACGAACGTCGTTCTCGCGAAAGCGGGCGGGCCCGCATCGGGTTGCGCGCATTCGCAAATACCCCGCGTCGCAGAGTCGGCGCCGCGGGTGATAGCGTGACTCGCTGCGGCAATGCGCCGCCCATCAGGAGGATCCCCATGCGACTGCGTCAAGACGACATCGATGCGAGCGAGGAACGCCGCACCGGCGCCACACCGCCGCCGACCGCCGTGCCACCGCACACCAACGGCGGCAGCACTCCGCCGCTCGATCCGGAGATCGAGCGCACCATCACCACCGATCCCGACGTGCAAGAAGCGATTCGGATGCGCGCACGCGCGATGCGAGCCCATCGGACGACGGATGTCGTCTCCGAGGCAGAGCGCACGCTCGGTGCGAACGACCTCGTGGCCGAGTCGTACCTCGAGCTCGCGCTGCTGGCTGCGCAGCCGGTCTGTCGCGTGTCGGTGTACTCCGGCGATGGAACATTCGGCGGCCACGCGACCGGATTCCTGGTCGCGCCGCACATCCTGCTCACGAACTGGCACGTGTTCCGCAGCCGCGACGAGGCCCGGCACAGCGTCGTCGACTTCGACTATCGCCAGGATCTCAGCGGCGTCGAGAGCCCGGGTGTGCGGTTCGCGTTGCGAGCCGATGCGTTCTTCATGAACGATCAGGGACTCGACTACGCGCTCGTCGCGGTGGCACCGGTCAGCGAAGACGGTCGCACTCCGCTGTCGCGCTACGGGTATCACTGCCTCGGCTCGCGCGCGGACACGGGGCGGTGGATGACGATCATCCAGCACCCGTCGGGCCAGCCTCGCAAGTTCGCCATCCGCGAGAACGAGTCCGCACCGTCGCCCGATGGTGTCGAGGATCCGCGCTTCCTCTGGTACCTGAGCGACACGGCACAGGGCTCCTCGGGTGCGCCCGTCTTCAACGACTCGTTCTGCGTGGTCGCGCTGCACCACTACGGGCGGGCGCGCCGGCGCAACGGCAAGTACGTGCTGCGCGACGGGCGGCTCGTCGACTCGCTCGACGGTATCGAGGACACCGAGGTCGACTGGGCGATCAACGAGGGCGTGCGCACGAGCGGCCTGGTCACGCACGTCCGGGAGCGACTCGCCGCCGACCCGACGCTCGCGTCCACCGATCACGGGCGCGAGCTCCTCGGTGCGCTGAACGGCGGCGGCGACATCCTCACACGCGCGCGCGGTGGAGAGTTCCGCCGCGGCAGCGAGGTCGTGCCCGCTGTGCCCGACGACGGCCGCCGCACGCCGCTCGATGGCCTGCAGTTCAGCGTCGGCCACATCAGCGTCGGTCAGATGTTCGTCGGCGGGCAGCCGACGATCACGGCCCCGGCTGCGCCCGCGATCGTGCGTGCGCCGGTGACGACGCCCATGGCTCCGCCGCCCGCGAGCGACCTGCTCGAGGAGAAGACGAAGCCGCCGATCCTCGACACGCGCTACTCGAATCGCCGGGGCTATCGGCCCGCGTTTCTCGGCACCAGCCTGCCGGTGGAGCTGCCGCGCGTGCTCGAGCCCGGGCTGGTGTCGCGCATGGACGACGGCGAGCACGTCATCCCGTACCAACACTTCAGCATCGTGATGAACAAGCGCCGGCGTCTCGCGATCTACAGCGCCGCGAACGTCGACTACCGGCCGACGGTGCATCCCAAGGGCTCGGATTACACGCGCAAGGCGCTCGGTGGGTACGCCCAGAACGATCGCGAGGAGTGGGTGACCGACCCGCGCATCCCCGAGGCGCACCAGCTGCCGGATCGGTTCTACAACCTCGATCGCCAGGCGTTCGACAAGGGCCACATCACGCGACGCGAGGACGTCTGCTTCGGCTCGACCTTCGCCGTGATCCGCCGCGCGAACGGAGACACGTACCACGTGACGAACTGCTCGCCGCAGGTGAAGGGGTTCAACCAATCCGGCGCGGGCGGCAGCTGGGGGCTCCTCGAGAACCACGTGCAGGGCGAGTCGGCGCGCGAGCGGCTCTGCTTGTTCGCGGGGCCGATCTTCGACGACGACGACCCGGTGTTCCACGGGGTCGACAAGCGCGGCGACGTGCAGATCCAGATCCCGCAGTCGTTCTGGAAGGTCGTCGTGGCGCGCGAGGGCGACGAGCTCGCGGCGTTCGGCTTCGTCCTCGAACAGGACCTGTCCGAGGTGCGCTTCACCGAGGCCGAGTTCGACGTCACCGAAGCCTGGGTGGAATCGATGATCCCCATCGCGGAGCTCGGCGAGCTCGTGGGCCTCGAGTTCCCCGAGGAGGTGCTCGTCGCCGACCGCTACGGCAAGGTCGGTGATGCCGAGCTCGAGCGTACGCGCGTGCGGAGGTTCAGCCGCGGCGACGAGCCTCCTGCGTCGCCGCAGACGCCTCCGCCCCGCGCGCGGCGCAAGACGTCCGCGCGCGCCTGAGGCTCATTCCTTCGGCGGCGGCCAGCCCGTGATCGTGCGGCCGAGCTCCAGCACGCTCGCGAGCGCGCCGCCGAACATCGCGACCGGATCGGACGTGCTCGTGCCGATCTGCGTGACGCGCACGTCCGCCAGGCCCTGGCCCAGCGCCTCGGCCATCTTCGGCAGCGCGCGCTCGACGAGCGCGAGGCGGATGCGGTCGTCGCTGATCGTGTTCTCGATCGACCGCTGGGCCGCGAGCCGGACGTTCGCGAGCTCGGCCGTGAGCCGCTCGAGCTCGAGCTCCTGACGCCGGAGTCGGTCGCGCAGCTGCGCGTCGAGCTCGGCCTTGCGACGCGCGGCCTCCTCTTCGATCAGCTCGGCCTCTCGCCGTTCCGCTGCGCGCGCCTGATCGCGCAGGAACGCGGCGCGCTCGGTCTCGGCGATCAGCTCGGCGCGGCGGCGCTCCTCCTCGAGCTCGATCGCTGCGGCCTCGCTCTCCGCGAGCGCACGCATCCTCCGGGTCGCGCTGTCGGCCTCGACGCGCGCCCGCTCGATCGCCCGCCGACTCGCCGCTTCCCGCTCCGCGGTGTCCTGCGCCGTCGCGAGCTCGGCCGCACGCGCTCGCGCAGCGAGCTCGGCACGGAAGCCGGCCTGCATGTCGGCGAAGACGCGCTCGGACATCACGCGTACGTCCTGGATCTCGACGGAGTCGAGCACCACGCCCCATCCTTGGTCGGTGTCGTCGTCGGGGCGACCGCGTCCACGCAGGACCGGATCGAGCTCGCGCATCACCTCGGCGGCAATCGCTTCCTTGCGCCGCGTCATGACGTCCTCGATGGTGAGGTTCGCGACATGCCGGCGCGTCGCGCCCACGAACATCTCGCGCATGATCTCGGCGAGCTTCTCGCTCGCACGCTCGGCGAACGAGAAGTTCAGCATCGTGAACGCGATCTCCGGCCGCGCGATGCGATAGACCGCGAGCCCCGTCACCTGCACGCCGACGCGCTCCCGCGTGACCTGATCCGCGACGAACTGCAGGCGGTTCACCGTGGTGGGCACGATCGCGACGGCGTCCCACGGCCACTTGAAGCAGCTCGCGCCCTGCCCCGTCGTGCGTCGACGGATGCGGCCGCGGCGCACGTGGATGAGGTACTCGGAGGGGCGAGCGGTGACGAAGCCCCAGCGCTTCAGCTTGTCGGGGTCCTCGATCGGTTTGCCGGCCCGCCACCCGTCGGGCTCGCGCACGACCTCGGGATCGGTCGGTACGGCGCGGAGCAGCGGGCGATCGTCGGCAGAACGGGAGGGAGCGGACTTGGGTGCGGCGGTCATCGGGTGCATGCATCGCAAGCCGCATGCCGCGCTGGACTCTCGCGGACCTGCGGTCGGCGGGGTCGCCCACCTGCCTCGAATCGAGTCAGCCCGACTCGGATCGAGGCATGCGGATCCGGTACGTCGCGATCTTGCGCAGCAGCGTCGCGCGGGCGATCCCCATCGCCCGTGCCGCGGCCGACCGATTGCCGCGATGGGCGGCGAGCACGGCCTCGATGTAGAGCTTCTCGACCTCGCGCCAGCGCATCTTCACGAGGCGATCGTCCGTCGTGCCCCGCTTGGGCCCGCGCGGCAACGCGAGGTGGTGGGGCTCGATCGACGTGCCGCTCGCCAGCACCACCGCGCTCTCGAGGCAGTGCTCCAGCTCGCGCACGTTGCCGGGCCATGGGTGCGCCTGCAGCTCGCGCAGGGTCGCCGGCGCGAGCGACATCGCACCGCGACCATGGCGGCCGGCATGCATCGCCATGAAGTGCTCCGCGAGCGCTGCGATGTCCTCGCCTCCGCGATCGCGCAGCGGCGGCAGCTCGAGCCGCACGACTCGCAATCGATAGTAGAGGTCCTCGCGGAAGCGCCCGCGCACGAGCATGTCCTCGAGATCGCGATTCGTCGCCGCCACGATGCGCACGTCCACGCGCTGCGTCTTGCCGCCGCCGAGCCGCTGCACGACGCGCTCCTGCACGACGCGGAGTAGACGCGCCTGCGCTTCCAGCCCCAGCTCGCCGATCTCGTCCAGGAACAGCGTGCCGCCGTCGGCTCGTTCGATCGCGCCGGCGAGCTGCCGATCGGCGCCGGTGAAGGCCCCGCGCTCGTGGCCGAACAGCTCGTTCTCCACGAGCGCGGGCGGCAATCCGGCGCAATCGACCGCCACGAGCGGCCGCTCGCGCCGCGCACCGTTGTCGTGGATCGCTCGGGCGACGAGCCCCTTGCCGGTGCCGGTCTCGCCGAGCACGAGTACCGTCGCGTCGGTGGCGGCCACCCGCTCGATGCGCTCGTACAGCTCGAGCATCGGCGGCGAGCGCCCGACGATGCCGTTGTAGCGCCAGTGCAGCTCCGCATGCGAGCGCGTGCTCAGTTGGGGATGCAGCGACGTGCTCGCGAGCAGCTGCGCGATCTGGGCGGCAGAGAGGCGTAGGCTGGTCTCGTCGTCGGCACCGAACGGCTCGCGCTTGTTGAGCGCCTCGAGCACGCCGATGATCGAGCCGTCGTCCGCGCGCACGGGCACGCAGGCGAGGCAGCGCGTGCGATAGCCCGAGCGCGCGTCGATCGACGCATCGAAGCGCGCGTCGTCGCGCGCATCCGCAGTGCGCACGGGTTGTCCGGTGCGTGCGACGAAGCCCGCGATGCCGCGCTCGATGGGCACGCGGAGCTCGGCGAGCTCTGGATGTCGGCTCGCCACCGCGACGAGCTCGCCGCGGGCGTGATCGAGCAGGAACAGCGTCGCGCGATCGGCCTCGATCTCGCGCGCCGCAGCCTCGAGCGCGCGCGCGAACAGTCCCCCGAGCTCGACCTGCCGCCCGACCCAGCCGGCGACCGCGGACAGCACGGCCTGCCGTCCGCGCCGGGTCTCCGTGCGTCCCGAGCCACTCGCCTGCCCTTTGCGCGCCAGCCCTCTCACTGTATCAGTTCGAGACAGTCGGACGCGTCCCGCGGGACGGCCGCCGTCGATGGCGTCGCCGAGTCGTTCGAGGTGAAGAGACCCCGACGACCACTACGCAACGGACGCAGTCGTCGTGGCAGTCGTATCGCTCGTGTCCGATCCAACCGCTTCGGCAGCGCGCCGCGATCGATGCACTCGCAAACTCGGTGGCATCGCCGACGTGCGTTGCTCGCCGTGATCTCGCGGAATCTGCACGCTTGCCGACGCACGCGCGCGGGAGCACGCTGCACTCGATGGTGAGGTTCCGTTGGAGCGTGTCCACGCTCGTCCTCGCGACGGCTTGCTACACGGGTGCGAGCGAGCAGAGCTCGGGCGACGGTGGCGACGACGATGCGGGCGACGACGACGCGGGTGACGACGGCGAGGCCGTGTGCGGCGAGCCCGGTGCGGTGCTCCCCGGTCGGGCCCCGCTGCGGCGGATGACCCGGTTCGAGTACAACAACACCGTTCGCGACCTGCTCGGCGACGACACGTTCCCGGCCAACGCGTTCCCCAGCGAAGAGATCGGCAACGGCTTCGGCAACGATGCCGACGCGCAGTCGGTGTCGAGCCTGCTGGCCGAGCAGTACTCCGTCGTCGCGGAGGCAGTGGCGACGCGCGCGACCGAGACGCCGGCGAAGCTCGCCGCGTTGTCGTCGTGCGCCGAGTCGGCGGTAGAGGGCCAGTCCTCGCCGTTGTCGTCGTGCGCCGGCGACATCGTGGACGGTACGGATGCAGCGACCGAGGACGCGTGCGCGAGCGCGTTGATCGAGCGGCTCGCCACGCGCGCCTATCGTCGGCCGCTCGCGGACGGCGAGCTCGACGAGCTCGTCGCGCTCCAGCAGGCGATGCGCGCCGACGTGACGTTCGCCGAGAGCATCGCGGCGACCATCGAGACGATCCTCCAGTCGCCGGACTTCCTCTATCGCGTCGAGTGGGGCGTGATCGACGAGGACGGGCATCGCCGTCCGAGCGGCCACGAGATGGCCACGCGCCTCTCCTACTTCCTGTGGGGCTCGATGCCCGACGACGAGCTGTTCGCCGCCGCCGAGTCGGGCGAGCTGCTCACGGACGACGGCGTGCTCGCCCACGCGACCCGCATGCTCGACGATCCGCGCTCGCGCCCCGTCGTGCGGCACTTCTTCGACAACCTCTTGCCGATCTCCGGGCTCTCGCAGCTCGAGCGCGACGAGACGCGCTACCCCACGTACACGTCCGCGATCGGTGCGCTCATGCGCGAGGAGACGCAGACGTTCCTCGAGCACGAGATCTTCGAGGGGCCCGGCACGTGGCCGGACGCGCTGACGGCCGAGTACTCGTTCATGAACCAGGCGCTCGCGGAGTACTACGGCGTCGCCGGCGTCACGGGCGAGGAGTTCCAGAAGGTGCAGCTCGACACGACGCAGCGCCTCGGGCTGCTCACGCAGGCCGGCGTCGTGGCCGGCACGATCCACTCGAACGAGACCAACCCGGTCGTGCGTGGCTCCTTCATCGTGCAGAAGCTGATGTGCAACATCATCCCGTTGCCGACCGGTGACGTGCTCGCGGAGGTGAAACCGCCGGACCCGGAATCGGGCGCGACGGCGCGCGAGCGCTTCTCGCAGCACAGCGAGGACCCGGTGTGCTCGTCGTGCCACATGCTGATGGATCCCGTCGGCCTCGCGCTCGAGAACTACGACCCCGTCGGTCTGTGGCGCGATCAGGAGAACGGCGTGACGATCGACGCGAGCGGCTCCGTGCCCGGCGTGCCCGGCACCGTCGGCGGTCCCGTCGAGCTCGTGCGCAAGATCGCCGAGTCGCCCGATACCCACGCCTGCTTCGCGAAGAACTGGATGAACTACGCGTACGGCCGCACATTGAACGGCGACGACGACTGCGTGACCGATGCGATCCAGACCGGCTTCACCGAGTCGGGCTACGACATCCGCGAGCTCTTGCTCGCCATCACGCAGAGCGACGCCTTCCTCTACATGCCGCAGGAGCAGGAGTGACCGCCATGAAGAAGCTCCGCATCTCCCGGCGAACCGTGCTCCGTGGCGCAGGCGGCATCGCCATCGCGCTGCCGTGGCTCGAGATCATGGGCGGTGCCCGCGAGGCGAAGGCCGCCGATCCCGGCAAGCGCTTCATCACGGTGTACCAACCCGGCGGCTCGGTCATCGACAACGGCGCAGGTGAGAACCGCTGGCGCCCGACCGGCACCGAGACCGATTTCACGCTGAGCCCGATCCTCGCGCCCCTCGAGCCGATCCGGCAGAAGCTGCTGGTCGTCGACGGCCTCGGCATGCACAGCGCCATCGGTGAGCAGCACCAGGCCGGCATCATCGCCTGGCTCACCGGCACCACGCAGGACGGCGGCGGTTACTCGTTCGGCCCGTCGATCGACCAGGTCATCGCCAACCGTCTGTGGGCCGATCAGCCGCTCAAGAGCCTGCAGATCGCGGTGCGCTGGGGCACCGGCAAGTCGCATGGCCTCTTGCATCCGATCAACTGCGCGAACTTCGAGGACAACGCGACCTTCGATCCGATCCCACCGCGACTGGATCCGCAGCAGATCTTCACGAGCCTGTTCGGCACGCTCGATCCCGACAACGCTTCGGATGTGCTCGCTCGCATCGAGCGCAAGAAGTCGATCCTCGACTTCGTCGACCGCCGCATGGAGGGACTGGCCGGCAAGCTTGGGGCGAGCGACAAGCAGAAGGTCGAGCAGCATCTCGAGAAGATCCGCGAGCTCGAGGAGTCGCTCGAGAACATGGCGGTGCCGACCGAGGTGTGCCATCTGCCGGAGCACGTCGACACGTCGGACTACAATCCCACCACGGGTCTCGACTCCGCGGACGACGGCTCGATCGTCGACGGCTCCACCGACGTCGCGATCCCGAAGGTCGGCAAGTTCATGATGGACATGATCGTGATGGCGCTCGCGTGCGACATCACGAGCGTCGTGTCGCTGCAGTGGAGCGACACCGAGGCCAAGCACACGTTCCCGTGGCTCGGGCTCGATCAGCACCAGCACTTCTACGAGCACGACGGCAACTTCCGCCCGCTCGAGTGCGAACAGATCGCGGTCTGGTACTCCGAACAGCATCTCTACCTGTTGCAGCAGATGGACCTCGTCGACATGGGTGGGCACACGCTGCTCGACGAGAGCGTCGTGTTCTTCGGCTCGGAGCTCGCGCAACCGCCCACGCACAGCAAGGACGACATGCCGTTCCTGCTCGCGGGCGCGGGCGGAGGCTTGCGCGGCGGTCGGTTCCTGCGGCATGCCGATCTCGCCGATCGCTCCCACAACAACCTGCTCGTCTCGATCCTGAACCTGTTCGGCGACGAGCGGACGACCTTCGGCGACCCGAACTACTGCACGGGACCGCTGTCCGGTCTCACGTGACGGCCCTGTGGTAAGACCGCAGGGCGATGGAGAAGCCCCGGCAGTCGGCCCTCGAGGGCCTGTTCGAGACCGTTCTCTTCAACTTCCGGCTGATCGTGCTGCTCGCGGTGCTCGGCTCGCTGGTCGCATCGCTGCTCATGTTCATCCGCGGCGCGCTGCAGATCGTCGACGCCGCCATCACGTTCGTGGAGCACCCCATGCCCGGCCACGGTGAGGGGGGCCACACGGGGATGGCCATCACGCTCATCTCGTCGGTCGACAGCTTCCTGTTCGCGACGGTGCTGCTCATCTTCGCGATGGGCATCTACGAGCTGTTCATCAGCAAGATCGACCCGGCCAGCCGCACGGCGGAATCGCGCCCGAACTGGCTCGCGATCTACAGCCTCGACGACCTGAAGAGCGCGATCGGCAAGGTCATCCTCATGATCCTCATCGTGAGGTTGTTCGAGATCGCCGTGGAGATGCACTACCAGCACCCACTCGATCTCCTGTGGCTCGCGCTCTCCGTCATCTGCGTCTCGGGTGCGCTCTACTTGGTGCACGCGCAGCACGGGGCGAAGCACGATCCGCTCGCGGCCGCGCCGGATTCGGTCGCACCCGAGCACAAGTAGCGCTGACACGCGACGTCCCATGGGACGTCTCCGCGGATGTCCCATGGGGCGCGGGCGCGCGGCCCGACCCGTCGACTCGCCGATCTCGCCGCGTCGCGAGGACTTCCCCTGGTACGGCTCTGGCACCCGGCGTCGCCGCCATGAAGACCTGGACGGCCGCCCTCTCGTTTTCGCTCCTGCTCGCTTTCAACGGTTGTGCCGACGAGGAGGACGATCCGTACGAGCCCCCGGACGACGAGCGCGCGAGCACGCTGAACCCCACGTTGATCGGTTGGGGTTGCCGCGACTGCGGCTACACCAACTCGCCGATGCTCGGCACGCACGCGATCGAACAGTTCCGCACGGGTAGCACGGCGGGTGACGGCCTGCTGCTGGTCGGCATCGAGGAGCCCAACGGCACGGTGCGGTCCGTCCAAGTCGTCGACGACGCGTTCGTCGCGACGAAGAACGGACAGAACTACTCGGGCTCGCAGATCGTCGGGTGGAAGCTGCGCTTCGAGACGCCGACCAAGACGATCGTCAAGGCGAAGATCTACACGTACCAGACGCATCCGGACTGGGTGGCGGGCACGCTCGTCGACACGTACTCGCTCGCGTACTGGGATGCGAACGGCGACGTCGACGTCAACATCTGTCCCGGTCTGAACCTGGACGAGACCTCCGTCGTGCTCATCCCGGGGGAGACGTACGACCTGGGCTCGCTCACGGTCGAGCCGTATCAATCCGGGTGGGTCACCGTCGCGTGCCGCGGCCACTCGCTCGCGAAGATGAAGCTGCTCGGCTACGACCCCGCGGATCAGTACGGCTCGAAGTGGGAAGAGCGGCAGGCGACGGTCAAGATGCTCACGGCGGACTACTGCGGCATCGGCCACTCGTTCACCCAGGTCGGACAACCGATCGACTGGCGCGACGTGGCGGGGCACTTCCCGATCACGGGCAACGAGGACAAGTCGTTGCTCGAGGCGAAGTGGACGCTCGACGGCGCGACCTGTCTGGACACGCCGCGACTCGCACCGATCGCCGACGTCGAGCAGTTCTGCAAGCTGCCGAAGTGCAACGCCGAGCTCTCGTGGGGCGACGCGACGTGGATGTCGTTCCGCCGATGACGCCGCTCGACGCGATGGCGCGCACCGAGGACGCGGCGGACCTGCCCTCGGACATCGACACGGTCGATGGCCATGCGCGCCAGCGGCAGGGCGCAGCCGCGATGCCCGCCCGCGTCGGCCGCTACGCCATCCTGCGCGCGCTCGGCGAAGGCGGGATGGGGATCGTGCTCGAGGCGTTCGATCCCGAGCTCGACCGCCGCGTCGCCGTGAAGCTGTTGCGACCGACGCGCATCGGATCGCGCGCGAGTCGACGACTGCTCCGCGAGGCGCAGGTGATGGCGAGGCTGTCCCATCCCAACGTCGTGCAGGTCTACGACGCGGGCGTCGTCGACGGACGCGTGTTCCTCGCGATGGAGCTCGTGCGTGGCCGGACGCTGCGCGCATGGCTGGATGACCGCCCCCGTGGGTGGCGTGAGGTGCTGCAGCGCTTCGTCGACGCGGGACGCGGCATCGCAGCCGCGCACGAGGCCGGGATCATCCACCGCGACTTCAAGCCGGAGAACGTGCTCATCGCGGAGGATGGTCGCGTGCGCGTGGCCGACTTCGGGCTCGCGAACTGCGACGACGCGACGCACGACTCGCCGGTGCCGTCGGCGCGACCGCGCGGCGAGAGCACGCTGACGTCGACCGGTGCCGTCGTCGGGACGCCCGTGTACATGGCTCCCGAGCAGCACGCCGGCCTCGAGGTCGATGCCGCCGCCGATCAGTTCAGCTTCTGCGTCGCGCTGCACGAGGCGCTGTACGGGCAGCGCCCGTTCGCCGGCACGAGCGCGATCCAGGTCGCGGCAAACGTGTTGGCGGGGCGTTACGTGGATCCACCCCGACCGCGTCGCGCACCGCGATGGCTCGCCGAAGTGCTGCGTCGAGGCCTGTCGGTGGAGCGCGACGCTCGCTGGCCGGGGTTTCCCGCGCTGCTCGCCGCGCTCGAGCGCGACCCGGCCGTGAGGCGCCGGCGCTGGGTGGGCGCCGCCCTGCTCGTGAACACGATCGCGACGACGGGGTGGGCGCTCGCGACTCGCACCGACGCCACGCCGTGCGATTCCGGCGAGGCTCGGATCGGCGCCGTGTGGAACGATGACGCGCGCGTGGCGATGACGGAGGCGCTCGGCGGATCGGCGCGCTTCGACGCGCTCGCGGGTGAGAAAGTCGTCGACGCGCTCGATCGATACGCCGGTGACTGGGCGGAAGCACACGAGGTCACCTGCGTCGCGCACCACGAGGGCGAGATCTCGAGCGAGCTGCTCGACTCGGCGATGAACTGTCTGCAGCTGCGGCATGCCGCGATCGAGCGATTCGTCGAGCTCGTGCGCGGCGGTGACCCGCGCGTGTTGGCGCGCGCGTCGGCGGCCGCCGTGGGACTGCCGCCGATCGCGTCCTGCACCGATCGCCACGCGCTCACGATGCAGGTCGCGCCTCCCGAGGATCCCGACGCGGCGATGGCCGTCGATCGTCTGCGCGAGCGGCTCACCCGAGCGGAGGTCGCCCACGATGCCGGGTCGATCGAGAGCGCACAGGCGGAGCTCGAGGACATCGAGCGCGGGGCGTCGGCGCTCGCGTACGCGCCGCTCGTCGCCGAGGTCTCGCTCGTGTCGGGTCGCAAGGCGATGGATCGGTTCGAGTGGGCGCAGGCGGCTGCTTGGCTGTCGAACGCGGCGGCGAAGGGCCTCGCGGCCGGCACCGATGCGATCGCGGCGGAAGCCCTCGCGCGCAAGCTGTTCGTCGACGGGATGCTCGGCTCGAACATGCAGCCCGTGCTCGCCGACGTCCCGCTCGTCACCGGGCTGGTCGAGCGCGTGGGGGCGCCGCGATCCCTCGCCGCGATGCTCGCGAACAACGTCGGCGTACTGCATGGGCTCGACGGTGACGCGCGTGCGGCCGTCGAGCAGTTCTCGTCGGCGCTCGAGCTCGCGGGACACGCGTCGGAAGTCAGTCCGATCGATCGCGCCGGGTACGCGATGAATCTCGCGCTCCACACCGACGACGCGGACGCGCGTGATCGGCTGTTCGTGGGTGCGATGGAGACGGTGGATGCGGCGCTCGGTCGCAATCACCTGCGCTACCTCGACATCACGGCGCGCCGAGCAGAGTGCACCACCGATCCGGAGAAGGCCTTGCCGCTCACGCTCGCGGCGTGCTCCGCGATCGTGAGCCAGCTCCCCGACGACTACGACCAGTGTCATATGTGCTACTGGCGACTGGCCGAGATCCAGGAGGAGCTCGGTCACGACGACGCCGCGCTGGCTGCGGTGCAGGCGGCGGCCGGGTGCTTCGAGCGGGCCGTGATCTCCGACGACGCGGATTACGTCGAAGCGATGCGTGCGAAGGTCCGCGCGTACGAAGCCGTGCTCGAGCACCGCTGGGATGCAGCTCTGTTGGATGCCGCGGCCGCGCGCACCCGCATGGCGCCGCACGCGATGGTGACCTGGATCGCGACGCAGCTCGCGGACGTGGCTGTCCTCGAGGCTCGCAGCCTGATCGCGCTCGGGCGCGGCGCGGAAGCGAAGCACGGGCTCGAGGCCGCGATCGCGGCCTACGACGAGCGCGCCCGCATCAATCGCGACCGGGCATGGACGGTTCGTCGCGCACGCGCACAGCGACTGCTCGACTCGCTGTAGGCGATCACTCTGCAGGTGGACAACCCACGCGGGCTGCCCGGGCGATTGACGGTACGGTGGGCCTGCTCGCGCCAGCGGCTGCGGACCATGCAGGGCCGCGCAGTGGTTACAGTGTCGGAACGGCGCGATTCGATCCGTATGTAGAACGTTCGTGATCGCTCGCGGGCGAATGCGCTCCAATTCGTCACGCCGCAGTGGCCTGCGACGCGTTCGCGGGCTTGACCGGTCCATGCGGGCTGTCGCAGGCTGGCCATGGACCCGATCGATGAGCATCCGGACGATGGCTTCATCGGATCTCGCCGTCTGGATGACGCGAACCGAGTTCGCGCGAGCCCCCGAGTTGCTCGCGCGCTACGTCGATTTGCTCTCACCCGACGAGCGCGAGCGCTGGGCGGGCTTCCGCAACGAGACGGCTCGCCATCATTTCCTGCTCGGCCGCGCCCTCGTGCGAGTCGCACTCTCGGAGGCGACCGGCGATCCAATCGACGCATGGCGATTCACGGCCGAGCGATTCGGTCGCCCCGTCCTCGCCCACGATTCGCGCGACCTGCGATTCAATCTCTCCCACACCGACGGGCTCGTCGCGTGCGTCGTCGCGTTCGGTCGCGACGTCGGGATCGACGTCGAGCGCCACGACACATCCACTCCGGTGGTCGACCTCGCCCGCCGATTCCTGCCCGCCGAAGAAGCGCGCACCGTCGCCGAAGCACCGGCCGAGCACCGTCACCCCCGCTTCTTCGACCACTGGACGTTGCACGAGTCGTACGCGAAAGCACTGGGTACTGGCCTGGGCGCGCCGCGTCGGGACCTCGTGTTCCGCATCGTCGACGATCGCCCGCTCGCCGTCTCCGACGGCGACGAAGCCCAGCGATGGCTGTTCTGGCTGCTCCGTCCGAGCCCCGCGCACACGCTCGCGCTCGCCGCGAGCGTCACGTCGGGCCCACCGGTGAGTCCATCCCTCCGTCACGTGGTGCCGCTCGCCTCATGAGCACCGTGCCCGACTTCCTCGCGACGATCGCCGCCACCACGGCGCGCCGGTCGTCGCACGTCGCGCTCGAGTTCGGCGACGCGCGTTGGACCTTCGCCGAGCTCGATGCGGTGTCGAATCGCCTCGCGCACCGCCTCGTGTCGATGGGCGTGCGCCCCGAGAGCCTCGTCGGCGTCTCGCTCACGCGTGGCCCCGCCGAGCTCGTCGCGATGCTCGCGACTGCGAAGGCCAACGGCGCCTACGTGCCGATGGTACCCACGCATCCGCTGGAGCGCCTGCTCGTCGTGAAGGAAGACGCAGCACCGCAGGTGATGATCGTCGACTCGAAGGCCCCGATGGCCGCTTGCGCGGGTGAGCGCGTGATCGTGCTCGACGATCTCGTCGACGCGACCGCAGGCTGGGATCCCGCGCCCCTCGCGATCGACCCCGACCCCCAGCAGCTCGCCTACGTGATGTTCACCTCCGGCTCCACCGGGCGCCCCAAGGGCGTCGAGGTGCCACGCGGCGCCCTGTCGAACTTCCTGCACTCGATGGCCCACACCCCGGGCCTGCACGAGAGCGATCGCTTGCTCGCGATCACGACCACCGCCTTCGACATCGCTGGTCTCGAGCTGTTCCTCCCGCTGTTCGTCGGCGCGACCGTCGTGCTCGCCGACTTCGACACCACGCGCGACCCTCGGCTCCTGCGTCGTCGGCTCGAGCGCGGCGACATCTCCATCATGCAAGCGACCCCCGCGATGTGGCGTCTGCTGCTCGAAGCCGGCTGGCAGGGCGACGCGGCGCTCCGCATCCTGTGCGGTGGCGAAGCGATGACGCCCACACTCGCGGACGCATTGCTCGCGAACTGCGGCGAGCTGTGGAACATGTACGGCCCCACCGAAACGACGATCTGGTCGTCGCTGCAGCGCATCGAGCCGGGCTACGATCGCATCACGATCGGCACGGCGATCGACGCGACCGATCTCGTCGTGCTCGACGAGCATGCGAATCTCGTCGCCACGGGCACCGAGGGTGAAGTCGGCATCGGCGGCGACGGACTCGCGCGCGGCTACAAAGGCCGGCCCGAGCTCACCGCAGAGCGGTTCGTCGTGCTGCCCGACGGCCGTCGGGTCTATCGCACCGGCGATCTCGGGCGCGAGCTCGCGGACGGTCGCATGGAGTGGCTCGGTCGACTCGATCACCAGGTGAAGATCCGCGGCTTCCGCGTGGAGCTCGGCGAGATCCAGACCATCCTCCACGCCGTACCCGGCGTCGCCGAAGTGATCGTCGTCGCCGATCCGCGCAGCGAGGGTGATCCGCGGCTCATCGCGTACTGGGTCGGCACCGCCCGCCGCGAGGACCTCGTGCACGCCGCGCGTCGTCACTTGCCGGGATACATGGTGCCGGCGTCGTACGTGCTGCTCGACGACTTCCCGCTCAACACGAACGGCAAGATCGACCGCGCGAAGCTGCCGATGCCCGAGACGATGCGCGACATGACCGTGCTACCCGCGCTCGCGCGCAACGACACGGAGACGCGCATCGCCGCGGCCTGGCGCGACGTGCTCGGTGTGCCGGTGATCCCGCGCGATCAGGACTTCTTCACGCTCGGTGGCACGTCGGTGCTCGCGACGCAGGTCGTCATGCGCCTCGAGCGAGAGCTCGGCGTCGAGATCCCGCTGTCGGGTTTCTTCCAGCAGCCCACCGTCGAGGGCATGGCTGCACGGCTCGGCGACGGTGCAGCCCGCGACGCGCCGATCGTCGTGCGGCTCCGACACGGCCCGGCCGATCGCGCGCCCCTCTTCTGTCTCTTCGGCGTGCATCTCTACCAGGACCTCGCGCTCGCCCTCGACGACGATCGCCCGGTGATCGGCGCGCACGTGCCATTCCGCTACGTGCCCGGTCGCGACACGCGGCCCTCGCTCACCGAGATCGCGGCCCGCTACGTGGAGCTCATCCGCAGCCATCAAGCGCACGGGCCCTACGATCTGCTCGGCTTGTGCTTCGGCGGCATCGTCGCGTACGAGGTCGCGCGCCAGCTCGAGGCCGCGGGCGAGCGCGTGGCGAACGTCGCGGTCATCGACGCGATCCTGCCGAATGCCGTGCGAGTGGACACCGCGAGGCGGCTGCGTGCGTACGTGGGCTCGGCTCAACGAGCATTGCGCGAGCCCCACGACTTCGAGCGATGGCTGCGCAAGGGCGGCGAATCCCTCGCCGCCCGCGTGCCTCTGCTCGGCAGGCTGCGTCAGGCCGCCGCCGGCCTGACGAACGGCGTGACGCCGATCGATCTGCCCATCGACGGGCCCGAGGTCGAGGCCGAGGTGCGGCGCTTCGCCGGCGCGTCGAGTCGCTTGTCCGCGCGCTTGTTGATCGTGCGCGCGCTCGGGGAACAGACACCGGACTGGATGGCCGTCGACGCGACGCACGGATGGGGACGCCGCGCGAAGGAAGTGCGCGTCCACGACATCCACGCCGATCACCTCGGCGTGCTCCGAGACCCGCACGTGCGCTCGCTGGCCCGCGCGCTCGTGGAGTAGCTACACGTCGCGCACGGCGGCGGGGAAGAGGTCGAGCGTGCGCTCCAGCTCGTCGGGATCGATGCGGAAGCCGTCGTCCTCGGCGGTGCCCACCACGAATCCGAAGCTCTGATCGTCGCGATCGGTCAGATGCTTGAGCAAGGGACAGAAGCGCGCCGGCGGCTGCAGCGTCACCACGCCCGCGCCCGGCTCGAGCACCTGCACGGCATGCACGAGCGCGCTGCCCTCGATCCCCACTGCGATGCGCGCCCCGGCACACGCGGCGACGATCGCCGGCACGTCGGTCCGCATCGGATCGAGCACGCGGAAGCCGTGACGCTCGCGCAGCCGCTCGGCCAGCTCCGTCTCGTTGCGCAGGAGCCGGCGCTGACCGAAGGTGCCGCGCAGGATGAACACGCCGGGATGTCGCGCCGTGTCGACGCGCGCGCGCAGCTTGTCCGAGATCGCGCGTGCGCGCCGGTGCTTGTCGCGGTTCTGCCCCGCGTCGGAGAAGATCACCGCCGCGCGCAAGAACGCCGCGCCCACCCGCGTGGGACGCATGTCGAGCCAGCGCTCGTACTGACGCATGTGATCACTCGGCGGCTGATCCGTCGTGACGGGCTCACCCTCGGCGATCGCGAGTGCGTAGCGCGGGCAGTCGTCCATCAGCCACGTGCCGAAATACTGGTTGCCCCCGGCGGTGCACACGATTGCGGCGCGATCGATCTCGCGCTCCGCGATCATCCGTGGCATCCGCCGCGCTCGCGGGCGCAGGTGCGCGCATGCACTGCCCTTGTACAGCACACCGTCGAGCAGCCACGCGCGCTCGATCAGGGCGCCGCGCGTGGGCGCGTGCTCCACACGCATCCCACCCACCATCTCGCGCCCGGGGTGTCCGTCGCAGAACACCCAGCCGGTGATGCGCTCGAGCTGATCCGGCAGGAAGTACGCGCGCGGCGAGATCTGCACGTGGCTCGGCGCGATCTGCCACGTGCGCACGGCGACGCTCTCGAGCTCGCGCGCGTGCAACCGCAGACGCGAGCCGAGCATGTGCAGGACCGGCAGCGGGCTCCACTGCATCGTCAGCTCCCCGGTGCGACGAGCCGCGGCGCGACACGAGCCCACGCCATGCGCGAGAAGTACTGCATCGACTCGTCGTCGTTCGTGTTGCCCGGTGCCGTGAAGTTCGTGCCCTTCGGGTCGCGGCCGGTCAGCACCGCGAACGTCGCGTACGTGTTCACGGCGGTGCCCTTCTCGTTCTGGTGGAGGTCGCCGTCGGGATGCGCGGCATCGGCCGTGAGGAAGTGGCGACCCTCGCCGTGGGGTGGCGACTTGCCGCAATCGGCGTGCACGAGGCCGGCCGGGATCACGGGGATGCCGAGCTCGCGCCCGATCTCGTCGTACGACGCAGCGAGCTCGTCGATGAACGGGCGGAAGTGGAAGTCCCACGTCATGAACAGGACAGTGCGCGCGCCGGCCGCGGTGATCCGGCGATGGAACTCGCGCACCGCTTCGTGGAACGCCCGCTTGTCGTCCACGGGCTCGAACTCGTAGCCCTGCAGCACGACGACGTCGTAGCGGCCGGACGCGAGCGCATCGCGGGTCGCCGCGTGCTCGAGGAAGTCCGACAGCGGCAGCTCACCCGGCACGATGTCTCCCGACACCTCGAGATCGATCGGAGGCGTGACCGCGTGACCGAGCGCTTCCACCCACTGCGGCAGCGACCGCTCCTGCCAGTCGAAGAAGCTGTTGCCGACGAAGAACACGGCGTCGCCGTCGTTCACCTGCGGTGGATAGGCGGGCGGCGGGCCCGGATCCGGCGCACGACAGCCGATCGCGACGAGCACGGCAGCGACTCCTCCCGAGCGCGGCAGCATCACCTTCGCAACGCTACCACCCGCGTGACGTCGCTCGGTGATGTTTCTCGCCGCGCGCCGGGGAACCTCGGCGTTCCCGGGGTGAACAGCTGCACCCGGCGAGGTTTTCATGCGGCATCGCATCCACACCGGGCTCGCGCTCGGCATCGCGCTCGTGGCTGGCTGCGGCGACGACGGCTCGAATCCCTTCGACATGGCGACCGGGGACAGCAGCGGCAATGCGTCCACCGGCGCGCCGCCGCCCGAAACGGGTCCCGTCGCGGACACGAGCACGAGCGAGGACCCCGCCGACTCCGGCGACGCACCCGTGCTCGACGTCGGCTTCAAGGAGGACTTTCGCGGGCCGTCGCAGGACTGCACGATGTCGACGCCCGCCGACATCGATCCCGATGGTGCAGTGCCGTGCGCCGATCAGGCGCCGCCGAACTCGTTCGACGCCGAGGTGCAGTGGAGCTGGGATGGCGGCGAGTCCTATCACACGCCGCTCGTCATCAATCTCACCGACGACAACGGCAACGGCGAGATCGACGTGTGCGACGTGCCCGACGTGATCCTTCACGTCGGCACCGCGTTCGGGACGATCCACGTGCTCGACGGCGAGACCGGCATGGAGCACTTCGCGATCGATGCGATGCTCGATCCGAACACGTCACCCGCGGTGGGCGACATCGATGCGGACGGGCTTCCGGAGATCGTCGCGGGCGCCGGCCTGCCGTTCGCACCGGTGCTCGTCGCGTTCGAGCACGATGGCACGCCGAAGTGGACGAGCTCGCAGGCGTACATCTCCCAGGCCGGCAGCGCGATCGGCATCGCGAACCTCGACAACGAGGGCACCGCCGAGGTGTACGTCGCGAACACCGTGGTGCGCGGCGACACGGGCGTCGCTGTGTTCGCCGCGGGTGCGCAGGCGGGCTTCCCCGGCGACTCGATCACCGCGCCCGTCGCCGCCGACCTCGACGCGGACGGCGACCTCGAGTTCATCCGCGGCCAGGACGCGTACCACCACGACGGCACGGTGCTGTACCAGGACGCCGCGATCGCGGCCGGCTTCCCGCAGATCGCGAACCTCGACGAGGACGACGACCCCGAGATCCTCGTGATCAGCCCGCAGGGCATCACGGTGCTCGAGCACGACGGTGTCGCGAAGTACGCCAACGTGCGGCCGAGCGGTGACCCGGCCGGCTTCGCCTGGTACCGCCCCGCGACGGTACACGACTTCGACGGCGACGGCGATGCCGAGTACGCCGTGAGCTCGGCGTCGCACTACGCGGCCTACCACCACGACTACCAGGTGATGTGGATCGCCGACGTGCAGGACCCGAGCGGCATCGCGGCCGGCACCGCGTTCGACTTCCTCGGCGACGGTACGGCCGAGGCCATGTTCGCCGACGAGTACCACCTGTTCGCGTTCGACGTGGACGGCACGCCGCTGCTCGAGGTCGACCGCAGCTCGGGCACGCTCATCGAGTACCCGAGCGTCGCGGACGTCGACAACGACGGCGCGGCCGAGGTGCTCGTGGTGTCGAACAAGAACTTCGACGGCGAGCAGCTCTCGCCCACCCTGCAGGTCATCCGCGACGAGCAGGACCGCTGGATCCAGGCCCGCCGGATCTGGAACCAGCACACGTATCACGTGACCAACGTGAACGAGGACGGCACCATCCCGGACGTGGAGCCACCGTCGTGGCAGCTGCTCAACACGTACCGCACGAACGCGCAGATCGAGGGCGGAGCGGTGTGCGTGCCACCCGCTGGATGATGGGCAATCAGGCCCGGAGGGCCGTGCGGACGAGTTCCGCGAACCCTGTTCGAAGCGTCAGCAACCTCGCGTCCGCTGGCGTTTGTGCAAGTCGCCCGAGTTGCGCTGCGCAACCGAGCAAGTTGAGCAAGTGCACGTCTCGACTTGGGCATCTGCGTGCAATGCTGTGCCGAGATGTGGTTCCAGGAACCACGATAGCCGCGAGATCACGAGAACCTTAAGGCGGCGCATGGCTTGCCAAAGGTGACTCCCATGCATCTCGAAATCTGCGAGGCCGCGCCCGAGTCAACTGGGCCCAACGCCTCCTCGCTCAGCCCGGTGGACATCGCTTCGCTCTATCGGAAGCACCGCCACCGCGCCTTCTCGATCGCGTGGGCGTACCTCAAGGACGAGGAAGAAGCGCTCGATGCCGTGCAGGAGGCCTTCATCAAGGCCCAGCGGAACGGCGATCGATTCAACGGGCGCTCCAGCCCGCAGACGTGGCTCTATCGCATCGTCATCAACGTCTGTCTCGACATGCGGCGCCGCAAGAGCCGCAGGCCGGAACTGCACGTCGAGGACGTCGACATCGTCGAGCCTCGTCCCTGTTCGTTCGACTGCCCCGAGAAGGGCGTCGAAGATCTCGAGCTCCGCGCAGCGATCTTCGAAGGTCTGCGCCGGCTCTCCGACAACCACCGGGTCGTGCTCGTCCTTCGCGAGTTCTCCGGTCTCAACTACGAGCAGATCGCAGAGCTCGAGGGCTGCCCGAAGGGCACGGTGATGAGCCGTCTCTTCCACGCTCGCCGTCAGCTGCGCTCGCTGCTCGGTCGTCAGCTCGACTATCCGCTCCCCGTGCTCGCGTCGGTCGCGTAGCTCGCCGAGTCGTCGTTCGAGCGCTGGCTCGCGATGCCGTCGTCCCCGGCATCCGCTGGCTGCTCGATCAGAAGGCTCCCGCAGCGCGTTCGACCTCTCTCGCATCCGAATATCTTCGATAGCGCGCGAGCAGCTTCGACAGCTCGATCGTGACGTCCTTCGCTCGCGTACCGCGGAGGTCGGCAGGCTCGCGCGCACGCGCGTCTGCGAACGCATCGCCCCACAACGCGATGCAGTCGATCTCGAGCTGCATGCGGAGCGCGATCTGGCCCGCCTCCCAGTAGGCGAGGAACAAGAGGCGCAGGTCCTCGGCTTTCCGGGCCGTCGCGATGGCATGGCGATACTCGGCCAGCGCACCGGTCGGATCCCCCGCGGCATCGCGAGTATGCGCCGCAGCGAGATGCGCCTGCGTCGCGAGGTCCCAGTGCTCGCCCTCGTGAGAGCGCACGGCCGCCTGATCGAAGGCCGCGATCGCGAGCGGCTGCTGGCCGAGCTGGAGCATGTACGCGGCGAGCACGAGCTCCATCGAGATGGCGTCGCGCACTCGACCTTCGGCGAGGCACAGATCGCGCGCTGCGGCTTGGCGACGGATCGCCTCGGGACCTTCGTCCTGGCGCATCGCGAGCGCGGCTCGCCTGACGTGGACACGCAGTTCCTTCGCCGGATCCGGAGGGACGGATTCCTGCGCTGGAGCTTCGCGCCGCCCGTGGCGATCGAAGCCGGGCCGCGGAGGCGGTCGCACTCCCTTCGGCCACGCGCCGTGGAAGCCGGAACCGAGTCGCTCCTCGGTCTCGATCTCGCCGGCGAGCTCACGCGTGGCCCGCCCTTCGTCCACGCCACAGAGTTGATGCACGCAGGTGCCCGGCTCGAACGTTTCGATCCAGTCCGCGACGGAAGCAGTCGTCGCGATCATGAAGCGTGCATCCGCGAGACGATGATTGCGGATGGTCTCGCCGAGTCGCTGCAACCACGCAGCTTCGACGTCACCCGACGGTGGAATGATCAACACCAACAGCCCGCGAGCGGGTGCTCGCACGGTGCCGAGGCATTGCAGCAACTGCGCAGCGAAGTTCGCGGACCCTTGCGTACGAAGTGGGCGACCGGTGATCGCAGCGAGCGGAGATCCATGTTCGCGGAGCTCACCATGGATGCGGCGCAACTCGTCCGTCGCGGCCTCCCACGTCGCGTCGCCATCGCGCGAGCTGTCGAACTCCACCGCGAGCAGCGGGCTCGTGTTGTCGGCGAGGTGCTCCGCGGAGCGCAGCAGATGGATCGAAGCGGCGCGCAACCGCGGCTGGACCTCGACGCAGAGCATGCGAGCGTCGCCTCGCACGAACCTCTGCAGGACGTCGGCGAGCTGCTCCAACGGGCTGCGCACACTCGTGGCGGTCATGGATCAACCGTCGTCGCCGTCGGGCGCGTTGACGTCGAAGCTCGCCGTCTGGATCTCGGTGCGAGCGGCTCGCAACACGAGCTGTTGACCATTGACGAACAGGCCCTGGGGCGACAGTCGCAGCTCCGTGGCACCGCAGCGGAACGTGATGCCCTGCGGCACGTCGACGACGTAGCTGCCGTTCGCGAGCGTGGCCGATCCGCCCGCCTGATCGCGTAGGTGCGTGGCCGGCCCCTTGAGCGTGACACCCTCCGCCGACGTCCCGACACTGCTCGGGCCCGACTGCACCGTCGCACCGCCCACGCAGTCGAACGTGGACGTCTGGCCCAGCGACAGCGCGCCGCCCGTCGCAGGCCCCGAGGCTCCACCCATGCCGCCGGTGCCGATCGACACGCTGCCGGCCGTGACGACGAAGGCACCCGACACGCCGAAGCGACACGATCCGCTCGACACGCGCGTGACTCGATCGCCGCTCTGCACGTTCTCGGTGTTGCCGCGATCGACGTAGCTCGTGACGCCGGCCTTGCACGTCGTACTCACCGCCCCGGAGAACGTGCCGGTCATCTTGCCCGACATCGACACGGTGGAGTCGCCGTCGACCGTGAGCGAGTACTTGCCCTTGACGTGCTCGGTGCGATCGCCGTCGACGACGTGGTCGTACTTGCCGTCGACCTTCTCGTTGAAGTTGCGGTTGATCCGACGTAGCTCGTCGCGCTTGATGCGGACGTCGCAGTCGTTGCCCACGTCCTGCCGCCAGTCGAACGGCGCGTTGAAGAACATCATCTCCGATCCGGAGGTGACGTCCATGTTCAACATCGTCTGGCGCGACTTGTCGCCGATGCTCGAGTACGTCCAACCGAGCCACGATGCGCTCGACGGCAGCGTGGACGCCCGCTCGGGCGGGCCCATCGTGGGCGGCTGGTGCTGCTTGTCGTAGAGGCAGCCGAGGATCACGGGGCGCTCGAGGTTGCCGCCGATGAACGACACGAGCACGCGATCGCCCGCGCGCGGGATCATCTGCGATCCGCCGTGCGTGCCGGCCATCGGCTGCAGCATGCTCACGTACGTGGTGGGCACCTCGCCCTTCTGGTTGTCCCATGCGAAGCGCAATCGCACGCGCATCATGCCGTCGACGTCGACGGGGTCGTTCTCGACCGCGACGACCTCCGCACGCATCACGGCCGGCGTGTCGCCCTCGGGACTCTTGGCCGTCGCGCGCACGTTGACGGAATCGCCTCCATCCGACTTCGTGGGCACCGCAGTGATCGTGTTCGAGTAGTCCGAGCCCGGCTGCGCAAAGCTGCGCCCCTGGCTGTCCACGGACATCACGATGTACTCGCGCACGTTGCCGAGCTCGAGCTCGAACTTGTAGCGCCGCCCGGCCATCGCGCCGGTCACCGACGTCTGCAGCTGGACCATGTTGGTCTTCGTCGCGGACTTCTCGCTCGCGAGCGTCGCGATGCGCTGCGTCTGCTGATCGGGATCCTCGCGCTCGTTCACGCGATAGATGTCGTTGCGCTGCACCTTCGCATCGTGGCCACCGTCGGATTTCGCCTGGCCGGTGATGCGCTCGGGTGGCGCGCCCGACACGTCGAAGCCCTTGAACTGGGTCTCGCTCGTGCCGAGCTTCGAGCGCCGATCCGCGCGCAGCACCTGCTCCTCGCCGTCGGTCGCGTGCTCGAACCACACCGGCTTGAACGGCAGGTCCTTGCGCTGGCGCTGGTTGCCGTCGAGGAAGCCGTCGTTCGTGTCGCACAGCACGAGCGTCTCCACCGACCCTTCGTGCTTGAAATAGAAATTGATGCCCGTGCGCCCGCACAGCTTCTTCACGAAGTCGAGCAGGTTCTCGTCGGGTCGACGCACGATGAGATCCTGCTCGGGATACGTGCGCGTGATCTTGTCCTCGATCGTGCGCCCGTACTGCGACAGCCCCTGGCGCAGCACCTTGCGGATCACGTCTGCGTGGCTGCGATTGTGCCACGTGCCGCCCTCGCTCTGATGCGAGAGCAGCGACGCCGCCGGCACGATCGACACGTTGAACGGATCGTCGTCGTCCGCGAGCGAGCTGCGCTCTACCGACATGATCACACCGAGCATCCGCGTCTCGAGCACGAACCCGTCGGGGAAGCGCCGGCGCAGGAACAGCTCGACGTCCTTCAGCCGCCGCTGCGCGCACGCCTGGTAGTCGGACTCCTGCCGCGCCGACGGGATGCGGCACTGGACGTGGATGTTGTAGCAGTCGTTGAGCTTGTCCTGGATGCTCACGCTGTCGACGATGAACTCGTTCGGATCTCCGCCCACGCGCTGCAGCTGGTAGGAGACGAGGTATTGCGGTTTGCTGCCCGAGTCCGCCATTCGTTCACCTCAAGAGGCCCGTCATCGCCTTTGGATCGAGCAAGGTCAGCTCGTCGACGAGTCGTTCGTCTTGCGCGCCGAGGCCCCCGCCGACTGCCATCTTGCTGGCGAGGTAGCCGCGGATGCACTGCACCGCCAGCGCGGGCTCCCACTCCACGAGCGTGCTCTTGCGGAGCTGCCCCTCGAGCGCGCGGAACATCGGGAACGCGAGCTTCGGCGCGCCGCCCTCGAGGCAGCGCTTCGCGTACGCGAGGTTGCGGCCGAAGCGAACGCGGCCCTGTGCGCCGGCGATCCACGCCGAGGCGCTCGTCGTCGCGTCGTCGAACTTCTTGGCCTCGATCAGCTTCACGACGTCCTCGGGCACGTCGAAGCTCTCGGCCTCGACGCGCGCGACCGGCTTCGCCGCCTCCGGCTTCGCCGCTTCGGGCGCGGGCGCTTCGCTCGGCTCGGGTGTTGCCGACGGCGGACGCGGCGTGAGCTCGCGGGAGATCCAATCGCGCATCTCCTTCGACGCGAGCCACTGGCCCTTGCGATCGAATCCGGCCACCACCGTCGGGTGCCGCATCGAGAGCGCGAAGAGCTCGCCCTTCAGCACCTTCGCGGCCTCCTTGCCGAGCACGTGCTCGGCGGCCTTGATCGACCACCAGGTGAGATCGAGCCAGAACGGCGTGGACTCGAACTCGGCCTCGCATCGCTGCAGAAGCTCGGCCCAGTTCTCCGCCGATGCGAGCGCGGCCAGTTCCGCGCGCTGCTGCGGCGTGCCGCTGTCGCACTCGTGCTTCTTGGCCTGCAATGCCTCGGGCGGCGTCATCCACAGTGCGAGCCGACGCAGACGCAGCGTCGTCGCGTCATCGGCTCCGCGGGCGCGCGCGGCGTCGAGCAGCGTCTCGGCGAGCTCCGCGAGCGCAGCATCCACCACGGTTCCATCCGACTTCGGCCCCGGCGTCGCCGGCTTCGGCTTCGTGGGCGCCGGCACGCCGGTCGGACGCGTCTGCATCACCGCGGCGGCGCGTGGCTTCACGCGCGACAGCGCCTCGTCGGCGAGCGACAGCCCGTTCGTGTCCTCGCTGAGACCGTCGAGCGCCTTCATCGCGCGCGCGAGGTCGGCACGCGCGCGTGCGAGCAGGTCGGCCGTGATCGCGAGCGGCTGCCGCACGAGCTCGGCTTGCAGCCGCTCGCCGAGCCAACCCAGCGCTCCCGCACGAGCCTTGGCGCGACGCGGATGCAGGGCGTCACCGAATCGCTCCGAATAGGCAGCGAGCGTCGCGATCGAGTCGGCCAGCCCCACGGATCCCTCCGTGCGCAACCGCGCGATCGCGAGCCACACGACACACCGCAGGTCCTTGCTGCGCTCCGCGAGGATCTTGCGCGAGAGCGCTGCGACCTTCGGCCACGCGACCTCTTCGGCCGCGACCGCACCGACCTTCGCGATCTCCACGCGCAGATGCTCGAACTCGTCGCACAGCCGCGGGTCGTCGCCGCACGGCGACTCGGCGCTCAGCGGACGCAACAGCTCGTCCTCCGCCGCGGCTGGCTCGAGCAACGGCGGCGGTGCAGGCGAGGCCGGCTCCACCGCGGGCCGCTTGTCCGCGGGCAGGAGCGCGAATGCCTGCTCGATCGGACCGAGCGTGGGTCCACGCTCGGGGAACCGCGAGCGCGCGACCTCGCGGAACCTCGTGAACGCGCTCCACGTCGCGCGCACCTGCTCGACGTCGGCGCGCGCGAGCGCACCACCGAGATCGTTGCGCACGCGATCGGTGAGCCACGTGAGCACCTCGGCGCGCAGCGCCGGCTTCGCCAGCGGCGGAAACGCCTCGTTCCAGAACTCGGACAACAGGCCCGTCAGGAGCTCGAGCCCGCGCACGAGCCCGGGCAGGCCCTCGAGGCGATGCCATGCACCCGCGAGATACACGGCCGCGCGCAGGTCCTTCGCCTCGCCGACGAGCAATGCCTCCGACTGGGCCATCACCATGCGCCAGTCGATCGATCCGTCGTTCGACGCGCTCTGCAGCTTCGCGATCTCGGCCTGGATGCGATCGAATCGATCGCCCAACGTAGGATCGGCCCCGCCCCGGGCCTCGGCCGAGACGGGGAGCAGCAGACGCTGCACTCGCTCGACAGAGGAGGAGACGGAGCCGTCCATGACGTGCGGCTCAGGACTTCTCGAGCTTGCCGACGAGCGACAACGTGAAGTCGGCGCCCATGTACTTGAAGTGCGGCGTCACCTCGAGGCGGCAGCGATACCAGCCCGCCTCGCCCGGCACTTCCTCGACCTCGAGGTTCGTCGCGCGGAAGGGCCGCTGCGACATGGTGTGCTGGTCGAGCTTCGGACCGCTCGAGGTGTACTGCAGCAACCACTTCTTGATCTCGTGCTTGAGATCGGTCGCCGTCTTCCACGACCCGAGGTTCTCGCGCTGGATCACCTTGATGTAGTGCGCGAGCCTCGTGATGATGAACATGTAGGGCAGCTGGGTGCCGAGCCGGTAGTTGAGCTCGTCCGCGTGGCCTTCGGGCGTGTCGGGGAACGACTTCGGTCGCTGCGCCGAGTTGGCCGAGAAGAACGCGGCGTTGTCCGAGCCCTTGCGGAACACGAGGCCGATGAAGCCCTCTTCGGCCAGCTCGTACTCGCGACGCTCGGTGAGCTGGATCTCCACCGGCAGCTTCGTCTGCAGCTCGCCCATCGCCTTGTACTGGTGGAGCGGCAGATCCTCCACGGCGCCACCGGCCTTCGGACCGATGATGTTCGGGCTCCACCGATAGCGCGCGAACGAGTCCGCAGCGCGGGCGGCGAGCGCGAACGAGGCGGGTCCCCACAGGTAGTGCTCGTGCTGGTCGACCACGTCCTCGGAGAAGTCGAACTCCTTCACCGGCTTGTGATCCGGGTCGTACGGCACGCGCAGCATGAACCGCGGCATGCACAGACCGACGTAGCGCGAGTCCTCGCTGTCGCGGAATGCTCTCCACCGGGCGTACTGCGGGGACTCGAACAGCGCCCGCAGGTCGCGAAGGCCCGGCAGGCTCTCGTACGAGGTCTCGCCGAAGAACTTCGGCGAGGCGTTCGCGAGCAACGGCGCGTGCGACATCGCGCTCACGGCCGCGAGCTGCTGCAGCAGGCGGATGTCCTCGTGGCCCGCGTCGAACGTGAAGTCGGTGATCAGCGCGCCATAGGGATGGCCGCCGAACGTGCCGTACTCCGCCGAGTACACGCTGCGGTAGAGCCCGCACTTCGGGATCTCGGGCGCGTCCTCGAAGTCCTCGATGAGGTCGTCCTTCGTGCAGTCGAGCAGCTCGACCTTCACGTTCTCACGGAAGTCGCAGTGATCGATGAGGTACTTGATGCTGCGCCAGGTCGACTCCAGCTTCTGGAAGTCCTCGTGGTGGAGCACCTCGTTGATCTGCGCGGTGATGCGCTCGTCGATCTCGGCGATCATCAGGTCGACCGCGTTGCGATCGATCTTGCCGTACTTGTCGCGCGAGCTGAGCAGCTCGGCCATGAAGGCCTCGACGCCCTGCTTCGCGATGCGATAGGCGTCCTCGTCGTCACGCTGGACGCGTGCATCGACGAGCAGCTCGTCGAGCAACGTCGGCGTGCTGACGTCCTGCGAGGTGACGGTTTCGCGTTGGGCTTCCATGATCAGTCCTCTCCGACCGGCCCGGCGCCGGTGGCACGATCCAACTTGAGCTCGGCCGACATGCGCTCGCGCGCGCCGGCGTCGGCCAGAATGGCCTGGATACGCTTGCGGAACTCGGGGCGGTTGCCGAGCGGCGACTTGAGAGCCGACAGCGCGTCGCGCAGCTGCAAGAGCTTCTGCAGCTCGGGCACCTGATGCGCGATGCCTTCGGGCGTGAAGTCGCTCAAGTTCTTGAACTTGAGCTGCGCCGCGAGCTCGTCCTGCCCGTCCTGCAGGCGGTTCGGGACGCTCAGGTTCAGCGTCAGGCCCACGCTGCCCATCACGTCGGTGAAGTTGTCCTTGTCGACGTTGATCGGCTTGCGCTTCTCGATGTCGGCCTCGTTCTTCTTGCCGGTGAGGCTGCACATCACGAGCATCTTGAACGGCAGCTCGATCTCTTCTTGGCCCGAGATCTTGCTGCGATAGACGATGTTGATACGCTCCTTCGGAGCGACTGAACCTTTGGCTGCCATCTCCTCGGTCTCCTACGCGGTCATCGGGGTTTCGCTCGTGCCGCGGAATCGTCCGCGAGGCTCGAGATGCGGGACACGAACTGTTCTGCTGTGGCTGTTCCCGGCGCCGCGAGCATCGCGGCGCAGGCATCGTCGAGCCGTGCTCTGGCACTTCGACTCGAATCGGCGTTGTCCGTCGCGGTCGGCCACAATCTCTGAGATTGGACGCCTCGGCCGCTCAGGTAATGCAAGGTGTTCGACTCGGGTGCACCCATCACCACGAGGAGTCGGCGCGCCGACACGTCCCAGAACGTCGCGGGACTGCCGATCGAACCAGCGAGTCCGGCCTCGATGCACGCGAGCCAGAAGAGCAGCTCGATGTCGCTCGTGACGTGGGCATCGAGGACGAGTGGGTTCTTGATGGATCCGTACCGCCGCGTACTCTCGCAGGCGCGGAGCAACACCTCGGTCCCGTAGTAGCGGTCGTCGCCCGCGCCGTGGATGCGATCGAGCACCGCATCGAGCGGCGCGTCCGCGAGACGACGCCCCTGGGCATGCATCCGGGCGACGAGCTCGTCGGGCCCGGGCACAGAAATCGCCTCCAATCGAGTGAATATCTCGGCGGGCGCGTGACGAGAGGCGGCGCGGCAGAGCTCGGCGAGCTGCTCGACCACGGGGCCCATCGCCCCGGGCACCGCTGCGAAGACGAGACCGTCCGTCTCGAGCTCGCAGAACGCCGCGAGCGGGAACGTGCGACCGACGCTGTCGACGCTCGCGACCAGTGATCCCACGAGCAGCGACTCGTGTGCGTCGTCGCGATACACGAACCCGATCGGTCCGCGTGGCAGCGGCTTGCCGGCCTCGGCCGCGCGGTCGTTCGCCATCTGCGCCCAGCGCTCGAACGAGCGGCCCGTGCGGCTGCCGGTGCCACGCGCGACGAAATCGCCGTGCGTGGGCACCTTGCCGAACAGGCCGAGCGTGGTCACTCGCCACCTCGCGTCGCGCACGAGGCACCGTTGGCGACGATCGACCGCGGCACGAGCAGGTGCTTGCTGCGGAAGAGCGTCATGAAGCGACGACCACCGCCGACCCCGAAGAACGGAGTGTCGACGCGCTTCGGTCGGAACTTCATCTGGATGAGCCCACCGCCGTCCTCGCGGAAGTCCCACTGCACCGCGAACACGCGATTGTCGGGCGACGCACGCACCGTGCCCTCTTCGAGCACGCGGAACAGACCCCACTCGCCTTCACGCTCGAGATCGGCGTGCACGCCGAAGCCCTTCGCCTCGATGTGCGCGCCCTTGTCGCCCTCGCCGGGCCACTTCATGCTCGTCCAGACCTCGGGGCCGTTGCGATAGCGGATCACTTCGCCGTCGATGGTGAGGCTGATCTCCTTGATGTTCGGCGCACCCTGGATGAGCACGTCGAACTCCACGAGCGGTCCGTCCTCCTGCTTGCCGGGGAACATCACCGTCGTGATCTCGTTCGCCGCCTCGAGGTAGTCGACGAGGCTGCTCTTGTACGCCTCGCCCGACTCGCCGCGCTCGGCGAGGCCGAAGTCCATGCCGCGCAGCGGCACCTTGGTCTCGAGCGCTTGGTGGTAGAACTTCCACAGCTCGCCCGCCTCGGGGTGGAAGAAGTCGCTGAAGTCCGACAGCGCGACGTCGGTGCCGCTCGCGTTGAACGGATAGCGCTTCGCGAGGCTGCGCTCGAACGGTGTCACCACCTGGTTGCACCAACTGCCCGCCACCGCATCCGCACGGAAGCCCTTGTCGAGCGCCGTGACGATGTCGAGCGGCGGCCACAAGAGCTTCTCGAACGTGGGCTGCCAGCCGGTGGAGTCCTGGCTCGAGAGCAACGACTTCACCTTCGAGCGCGCGGCCTTGATGCGGCCCTGCAGCTTGTCCTTCTCCTCCGGATCGTCCACGCGCTCCTGCACCGCATCGCGCACGAACTTGAGCTGCTCCGTGTACTCGTCGAGCGGCACCGCTTCCGGGGGCGCCGGCGGAGCGGAGGGATCGGCACTCTTCGGTTCACGACGCGCGCCGAACTCCGCGAGGTCCATGAACGCGAAGGTCACGTGCAGGTCGGTGAGCACGGTGCCCGAGCTCAAGCGGCCGCCCATCATCTCGCGCACGGCCGTCCTCGTGGCCGCCCGCGTGACCTGCTGGTTCACGCCGAAGCGGCTCAGGTTCGCCTTCTGGTTGAGCTTGAGCTCGAGGGCGCGCTTGCCCGCCTTCTTCACGTCCTTGAACTTGTCCTCGTCCTCCGGCTGCGCCTCGGGATCGACGAGCTGCGTGTGATAGGCGATGTGGCTGAACAGGTCCTTGTACGGCTCGCCGCGCGTGAGATCGCCGAGCAGGCCCAGCGCGCCGACCAGATCCTTCGGGCCCTCGACGTAGATCGAGTCGATGAACACGCGCCACTCGAGGATGTAGCGCCGGAAGTACTCCGTGCGGATGGCAACGACCTCGTCTTCGAGCAAGCGCTCGCCGTCCTCGCCGACGTTGCCGAGCACCCACTGCTCGTCGAGCAAGTCGTCCATGTTGCCCTCGAGGCGCGGCTTCACCTGCTCCTCGTAGCCCCGGCGCGTGAACGCGGCCCGGATGATGCGGTCCTGATTGCGAATGGTGGAGACGCCCACCATGTCCTTCAGGCGTAGCGTGGGCCCGTCCACGGCCTCGATCAGCGCGTTCGCGATCGCCTTGCTGCGGTCCGAGCGCTTGAGGATCTTCTGCACACGCTCCACGAGCTTCGTGTCGCGCTCGAACGCCAGCTCGGGCCGCAGCGCGAGCATGTCGACGTACTCGACGGCGACCGCCTCGATGTTCGACAGCTTCGCGGAGTCGCCCGCCAGCCGCATCGGCTTGGTCCACAGGTCGCTCACGTGGGTCGTGAGCCACTCCTTCTCCTCTTCGTCGAGGCCGGGCTCGCCGGCCACGCTCGGGCTGCTCACGAGCATGTACATGCGCAGGCGATCGAAGTTCGTCGCGTACTCGTCCGCGGTCGCTTCGCCGTCGGACACCCCGTAGCGCACGACGAAGCGCTCGAGCTCCGCGAGCTCGCGCTCGACGATGGGCAGGAGCAGCTCCTTGCGCACGGTTGCGGCATACAGGTCGCGCAGGCGCGGGTAGATCGCGAACCCCTGGTACATGCCCATCCGCATGCTCACCGGAGCGCCTTCCTCTTCGTAGTCCGCGAGCTTCGCCACCACGGCGCGCAGGGGCTCGATGCGCTCCACCGCGATCGCATCCACCGAGTCCTCGGCCACGTGCTGCTCGACGTGGGCGACCGCCGCGTTCGCGTCACGCAAGAGCGTGCGGTTCTCCTTGAACGCGCCCGCGGGCAGCCACAGGATCGCCGTGGCGATCGCGATGCAGGCAGCACCTGCGAGGTTCGCGAACCACTTCTGCTTGCGATTTCGCGTGCGATTGGGCCGCGTGAGCTTGTAGTCGGGGAAGATCACCCGCGAGAACAGCTCGCCGAGGAAGTAGCTCTTCGCCTCGGTGGTGGGCGCGGACGTCTTCGCGATCGCGGGCTGGATGCCGAAGCCCTCCGCGATCGCATTCATGATGCGGTTGAGCGGGCGGCCCTCCTGCGTGCCCGACGACAGGTACACGCCGCGGAGGATCGGCGTCTCGTGGTAGATGTTCTCCTGCATCATCTCGTGCACGAAGCGCGACAAGGGGTCGCGCAGCGCGGCGAGGTACTGGGGCAGCTCGTAGATCTTCTCGCGCCCTTCGCTGCGGCGTTCCTCGGCGATGCGCCGCAGCACGCGCTTCTCGAGCACGCTCGTGAGCTCGTCGTAGTGCTCGCAGAACCGGCCCACGAAGTCGTACTGCTCGTGCGACGGCAACGTGAAGCCCCAGATCTGGTGGCGCTCGGCTTCCTTGAGATCCGCGAACATCTCGACGAAGCCGGGCAACAGGTCGCACTTCGTGAACACGAGATATACCGGCACGACGACGCCGAGCTTGTCCTGCAGCTCGTCGATGCGCGCCCGGATCTCCCGCGCGAGCCCGGCCACCTCGTCGGGGTGCGCCTCGGACAGATCGGCGATGTTCACCGCCGCGAGCACCCCGTTGATCGGTCGGCGCGCGCGATACTTGCGGAGCAACCCGAGGAACGCGAACCACTCGTCTCGATCGGCGTCCTCGGTGGTGTAGCGACCGGCAGTGTCGAGGATGACGGCCTCGCTCGTCATCCACCACTCGCAGTTGCGCGTGCCGCCCACGCCCTTCACGCTCGCGCCACCGCGCGACGACACGAAGGGGAACTTCAACCCCGAGTTGCGGAGCGCGGTGCTCTTGCCGACGCCGGGTGGGCCGACGATCACGTACCAGGGCAGCGAGTAGAGCGCATTGGCAGCCCCCCGCGCGCCCAGGCGCGAGGACTTGAGCGCCGTGATCGCGCGATTGAACTCGCCCTGGAGCGCACGGATGTCGGCCTCCAGATCGGGACGCGCCGCATTGGCCTGCTTCTCCGCTTGCGCCTTGAGTGCCTTCTCGATCTCGCGCGACGCCTTGCGGGCGCGCACGATCTTCACGATCACGAAGGTCATGATGAGGAGGAACGCGACGATCGTGGTGACGATCGCGATCCACAGCGGCAGCTCCAGCCACCACACCACGCCCCAGACGGCGGCGACGAGCAGAACGGTGAAGATGTACTTCAACATCAGCCGCGCTCCTGGTTCTTCTCGGTGTCGGCGAGATCTTGGAGGACGTCGAGGCTGCGGTCGCCGAGGTCGACCGTCATGCGATCGAGCGCGATGCGCAGCACGATGAGGAAGCAGAGCGCGAACAAGATCGCGAACAGGCCGACCCACAGCGCGATGAAGTCCATCCGCCGGCTGCGCAGTGGCTCGCGCTTCGGGAGATGCCGGCGCGACACCGGCTCCACGCGCACGAGGGCGCCGAGTGCCTCGCGGACGCGGCGCTTGACGTAGTCGAGCTCGAGCTCGCCGCCGCGCACGGCGAAGCGGCCTTCGAAGCCGAGCATCAGGCACTGGTGGTAGACCGCGAGCGCCTCCGTCCTGCGGGGATCCGCGATGATGCGCTCGAGCCGATCGAAGAAGCCGTCGCCGGCCACGTTCTCCGCGAAGTAGTGCAGCTGCAGCGGCCGCTGCAGCCAGTGCTCGCGCGTGGGCCCCGGCTTGCGCTGCGCCGACTCGTCGGCGAGGGCCACCAGCGCATACGTGATGTCGCTGATGTCCGTCTCCTTGAGCCCGGTCTGCTTGCCGCGCTGGATCGCCTCGTCGACGTAGCCCTTGAGCCGCTGGTACAGGTGCTCCGGCCGCACCGCCGCGTCCTTCGGCAGGTTGCGCAGCTGGATCAGCGCGTTGAAGCTGTCCTTCGTGACTTCGTTGATCCGGTTCATCGGATCACCTGGAGACCTCGGGAATCGCCATCAGCTTCAGCTTCGCGCGCGTCGGATCGAACGGCGGAGGCAGGAAGATCGCGATCGTCTTCTCCTCGATGATCTGCGTCCAGTACTCGTGGCTCGTGTCGACGAGGAAGTAGACGAGGCGCGGACGGATCGGGATCTGCGGCGGCGGGCGATGGGTCGCGGTGAGCGGCGCACCCGGGATCGCGGAGCGCACGATCCGGCTGATCTGCTTCCACGAGGCGATCTTCGACAGCTGCGGCAGGCGATTCGCGATCTCCTGCTGCTGCGCATCGGCTTCCACCGACAGCACGAACATCGGGCAGTCGAGGATGCGCTGATCCTTGAGCACACCGATCCACATGCCGTCGCGGCGCGCCTCGATCGGCACCTCGATGAAGTTCTCCTTCATCGCGAGCTCGAGCAGCGCGCGCAGCTTGGTGAAGAGCTCGCCGAACGTCGAGCGCAGCTCGAGGTGCGCGTACGTCGGCAGGTCCTCGGGCGCGATCTCGGCCGAGAAGCTGGACAGCTGGCCTGCGAGCTGCGCGAGCGTGGTGTACAGCGTGAAGGGCAGCGACTCGGGCGCCTCCGCCAGCTGCTTCACGAGCGGCAGGTGCGAGTTGATCGCGCCGAGCTGCAGATAACGCGTGACGTCCTGCGCCGTGAACTCGACGCGCGCGGCGTCCACCTGCCGGAGCGACTCGAGGATCGCTCGCCGCTTCGTGAGCATCATGGCGAGCAGCTCCTTGGTCCAGCGCTGCAGCACCGTGGAGCCCGACACGCGCAGGCAGGGCGGCACGTAGTCGGCAGAGAGCTCGAAGCCACCGCCCTGGTCTCGCCTCAGCTCGGCGATCTTGATGGTCTCGAACTCCTGGCGATCCTCGCTGCCGAACAGGAGCACCGGCCGCGGGCGCGCGAAGGTGACCTGCGCCTCGCTCTCGGCGCGGACGAGATCCACGACGTCGCGCGACCACGCGTCGTAGCGCGGGATCGACGACGCACCGTTGCCGTCGGTGCGCGCATAGTTCTCGGTGCCCTCGCGCATCGATGCGACGCCGAGGAACACCTCCGCCACCGCCGCCGTCGCGGGGAAGTGCTCCGCGATGCCGCGCGCCGGCGGCAGACCGGGGTCGCCGTCGCCGAAGTCGAGCGGCATACCCCCCGGCAGGATCCCCTGCACCGCGGTGAGCCGCAGCTCGCCACCCTTCACGGCCGCTTCGTCGATGTCGACGCGCGACAGCCCCCACGAGTAGGGGTTCGGCCACGAGGCACGCGAGTGCACGAGCTGCTCGAAGAACAGATCCTGCTGTTGGAGGTGCTGAGGGCACACCAACATGCCCTCTCCCCACATCACCTTGTCCACGCGCCTGAGTGCCATCGTTCAGATTCCCGGCTGAGGCTTGTCGAGGTCGTACAACCGCCGTTGCAGGCGGCCTTGCGGTTTCTTGGCGGTGAGCACCACACCCTCACCGATGCGACCGCGTCCGATGCTGCCGATGACGAAGGGCGGATACGCGTCCTCGTCGATGATGAGCTCGAGGTCGTAGCTGATGGGATCACGGCACAGCGCCGCGACGAGCTGACGAACGCGAGGGAACTCCGCACCGCCCGGCTGGAAGGCGCGCGCCTGCTCGGGCGACATCGGCCCGATCACCACGCGCGCGCGATCGGCCGGATGCAGCGCGCGCGTGCCGAGCACGAAGCTGTCGCCGATCGCCGAGTTCGCCTTGCCGAGCGAGATGCGCTGCGACGGATCGAACGTGACCCAGCCGCCCGTGAACTCCTCGAGCCGGAGCTTCACGTCGCCGAGCGACGACGACAGCAGCTCGGACAGCGAGTTCTCGATGCTGCGCGACGTACCGCCGCCCATCGCGAGCAGAGCCGACAACCGCAGCAGGTCGGCACGCTCGAGCCCCGCTTCGGTCGCGTCGGCGAAGGTGTCGACGCCGGCGCACGCGAGCGCGCGCGCGGACAGCACGTCCTTCGCACCGGTGAGGAACTCGTGCGGGTAGTCGTACTTGCTCGTCGCGCGGAAGAAGAGCGACGTGACGCGATTGTGGAAGAGGTCGAGGAACATCCGCTGCGGCGTCGCGTCCTCGCCCGCGACGATGAGATCCTCGGCGTGGTACAGCGGCATCGGGCTGTCCGCACCGGTGAGACCGAGCACGCACGTCGTGATCTCGAAGCGGCGATGCTTGCCGCGGAGCCGCTGCTCGGGCGCGCGCGTGATCTCGGCGCTGCGAATCTCGCTGATGTCGTTGGGCTGGAACTTGAACGACGGGTCGTGGCGGAAGAACAACGCCTCGTCGTCGTACGGGCCGTGATCGCCGATGCGCGGGCGTCCCCGCGTGAGTCGCTCGAGCAGCCACACCGCGGTGAAGAAGTCCGTCCGAGGCGGCTTCACCGTGAGCTGCTCGAGCAGCGTCACAGGATCGTCCGGTCTCCGTACCTCGGCGCCCATGCGTATTCCCTGCGAGACGGAGCGAGCTGGATGCTCAGCTGGTTGAAGGAGTTGATGCTCACGCGCCGCGCGAAGACCTCGTTGAGGACCTCTCCGAACAGCACTGCTTCACCGACCGCGGAGAAGTTCGTCTCGTCCAGCACGACGATCGTCTTCGTGCCGGTCACGGGCGCTCCGCGGAGCAGCCGCACCATCTTGCGGCTCTGCACCTCGCGGATGCTGTCGATCCACAGGCCGTTGAGGCGGCCTTGCTGTGGATTCGAGCGCTCCGCGAAGTTGTACACCTCCAGTAGACGCCGCAGGTTGGCCGCATCTTGAAGGCCGGCCCGCGAAAGTCCGAGATGGGCACACAGCCGCCAGGAGAGCTCGACGTTGTCGTGCGGGTACAGCGGGGGCGCGACCGCCGTGATGTTCGAAAACGGCGCCATCGTGGACGAGCCGCGCACGGGCTTGTTGATGTCGCCGGGCTTCAGCGTGGCCGCGACGCCGCGATTGCTGCACGCGAGCTCGATCGACAGGATCTCGGGCTCGGCGACCGGATGGGCGTCGCGCGGCGACGCGAGCGAGATGTACAGGTCCGTGCCGCTGTCGGTCACCGACGGCACGCGCCGAGTCACCCAGTAGCGAGCGTTGGCCGCCTCACCGCAGCGGAACGACGTGAAGGCGGGATACGGGATGCGGTGGCCGCCACCGACGCCGACGACCGAGCTGACCTCGTAGACCTCGACGTCGCCGGGCGAGTGCTCGGCGGCGCGCACGAGCGATTCCGGCTGCAGCGGCTTGAATCGAACGGGATCCGCCGCGCACGGGAACAGGTTCACCACCGGCACGCAGTGCAGTCGGATGTCGTCGCGCACGGTGGGGCGCGGCAGCTTGGGCGGGCGGTCGAACGTGAAGTGCAGCTCGAACTCCTGCGAGGCGAGCGCACCGAGCTTCGGCAGGTCGACGAACGCGAACTTCTGCGGGAAGGCGAAGAGCTCGACGGTGTGGGCGAACGCGTCGTGCTCGAGCGGCTTCTCGGGCAACAGGCGCGTCGCGCCGTCGAGGCCCACGGCACCGATCGGCGCCGAGATCACACCGCGGCGCTTGCCGTTCTGGAACACCGCGATCTCCACGCAGTGGCGCAGGAACCACGTGCGCAGCGTAGCGGCCGTGGGCACCTCGCCGTGCAGATACAGGCGGATCGGCTGCGATCCGAGCGCCGTGACGGCATGCTCGGGCGCCTGCATCTGCAAGATGATCTTGTCGGTGCGGCTCGTAGGCCGCTCGCATCGCACGTCGACGATGGACAGCGGCAAGAGGTCCAGCGCCGCCGTGGTCTGGAACAGGCAACGGACATCGCGGCTGGTGACGCCCGCAACGGTCGCTCCGCGCGGGATCTGCTGCGAGGTCCGCATCGTCCGCGTGTCGGGCGTGAACTGCACGACCGCGGTGGAGGGGATGTAGCGCGTCAGCTGCGGCACCAACACTGCCGCAAACTGCGATGCTAACTGAGGCACGCCGTCGTCGATGCGCTCGCGCACGCGCGACGACAGGAACGCGAAGCCTTCGAGCAGGCGCTCGACGTCGGGATCGTCGCTGCGCTCGGCGAGCAAGCCAGCGGTGGTCGGGAAGGCCCGCGCGAACTCGCGGCCCTGATCACGCAGATAGGCGAGCTCGGCTTCGTAGTAGCGCGACTTCATGCGAGCGAGTACTCCCGCTCGCGCGCGTCGAGCTCAGCGAACCCTGATGCCGCCGCCGCGCGAGAGCTCGGTGAAGAGTCGGACTCGATCGTGTCCGTGGTAATCCGCGAGGATTTCCAAGGACACGGTCGATCCGACGGCGTCTTTGTTGAGCGTGCGGACCCGGACGTTGTGCAGTCGGGGCTCGAAGCGCTCGATGGTCGTGCTGACCGCCCTCAGGACATCGGTCTCCGAGGACGGCCATCGTGACAGTACGTCGAGGAAATCCACCCCCAGCTCCGGGCACGTGTGCCCGTCACCCTCGTGGGTGTTGAGGATGGCTTGCAGGTTCGCGACGATGGATTCGAGGAGATGGCACGCCCGATTCGGGTCGTCCGAGCCCAACCGATGCAGCAGACCTCGCACGGCTCGACCTTCGGGCAGTGCCAGGCTCACGCCGAAAGGGGCTCGCCCCAGTTGTCGGCCTCGGGCGTGCCAGGCGGAGTGAGATGCTCCGGCTGACGCTGACCCAGGCTGCCGCCCTTGATCGTCGAGCTGCCCGTCACGCAATCGACCGAGTAGTCGCGCGTGCCGAGCGAGTCGTTGACGCTCGTGGTGCGGATGACGTGGACCTCCAGGGAAAGCTGCGAAGCTCCGCGAGCGAGTCGGGCCGTCGAGATGTAGCCCCACACGGTCACGACCTTCTTGTTCTCCCACGAGCCGGCGCCGTTCTCGAGCTTCCACTCGCGGTACACCGCAACGATCTCGACACGTCCCTGTCGCCACTCGTCGATGAGAGCCTTACCGGCCTCGTCACCGCCGTCTTCGATCTGGAACGTGGCGAAGCCTCGACCCATCCCCGCTTGGACATTGGTATCGTCCATGTCCTGGGAGCACAGGTACGCGTGCTCGAAGTAGCCACCCTGGTGATCCTTCAGGATCAACCCCTCGCTGTCCGGCTGCCAGACTCGCGTCTGGTCGTTGTCGTTGGAGGGCGTTGCCGTGAAGATGTGCAGTGAACGCTTCTTGTTGTCGTCTGCCACGAAGCCTATACGCCACTCCCCCACCTCGTATTCAGCAGGATCATGTCGCGCACCCGCAGACGATCGGGCATCCTTCGTCGACGATGAGGATCCTCGTGGCCATCGCGGCGCCCGGCGAAGAGGTCGAGCGCACGTCCGAGTTCAGCAAGCCGGAGGTGTTGGTCGGGCGCAACGCGTCGAACGACGTCGTGTTGCCCGAGTCGGGCGTCTCGAGCTCGCATGCCAAGGTCATCGTGACCGGCGCGACGCTCACGATCCTCGACTTGGACAGCACCAACGGCACGTTCGTGAACGAGGAGCCCTTGCGGGGCCCGCGCGTGATCCACGACGCGGACGAGGTGCAGATCGGCGAGTTCCTGCTGCGATTCTCGCTGCAGGGTGGAACCATCCCGGAGGTCGAGTCACAGGGCTCTGCGCCGAGGTCTGCAGGCCGCAGCTCTGCGAGCGTGGCTGCAGGTTGGCCCGACGAAGAGCCGCCGATGCTCGATGAGCTCGGCGTGAGCTCGACGACCGTCGATGCATCGTCGAAAGCGTCGCCGGTCTCGGAGCGGCGACCGGCCGTGTTCCCGCCGTTCCCCGCGCCGTCGTCGGAGCCGCGCGCGAGCTCGCCGAGCGCACGACCGGTCGCGAACGAGCCCGTGCGCGCATCGAGCCCGTCGGTGGGTGCGGCGTTCGAGTTCGGCGAGGGGTCGCCCGATTCGTTGATGGATCGGCTCTTCCGCGCCGTCTGGAATCGGGTGCAGGGCGAGGTGCTGAGCGAGAGCGCGGGTGCGCGCGCGATGACGGAGCAGCTGCTCCGCTCCGCGATGCAGTCCCTGCCTTCGTCCGCGTCGGTCACGCGGCCCGACGAGCTGCGCTCGCGCATGCTCGACGAGATGACCGGCGACGCCGCCGTGCGTGCGCTGCTCCAGGGCGATCCCGACGAGCTGCTCGTGCAAGGCGCCGCACGCATGCGCGTGAACCGGGCCGGGCACGTCACCGAGGGGCCGAGCCCGTTCACGTGTGGCGCAGCGCTCGCGTGCTTCGTCACGCGCGCGTGTCGGGTGCCGTTCGACGTCGATGCTCCGATCGCGCGGGGCAACGTCGGTGGTTACGCGCTCGAGGCCGTGTTCGCGACGGAGACCGCAGCGCCCGTCGTGTCGCTGCGTCGCATCGCGCCCGCAGGGGCGGCGACGCTCGAAGGGCTCGTGAACGCCGGCATCCTCTCGCATGGCATGGCGACGTTGCTCGCGACGTGCGTCGTCGCGCGGCACAGCTTCCTCGTGTGCGCGGGACCGGGCGCGAACATCCGGCCGCTCGCGGCGGCGCTCATGGCCTGCGCGCCGATGACGGAGCTGCACGTCGTTGTCGGGCATCGCGGCGTCGACGTGGGTGCGTATCGACCGGGCACGATCGTGCTCGCGCGCGCGCCCGGTCAGGACGCATTGATCGACTCCGGGCTCGCGCTCGGGCCCGATCGCGTCGTCGTCGAGGATCTGCAGTGGAACGAGGCGCGCGCGATCGTCGGTGCAGTCGCGCGACCGATGGGCGTGCTGCTCGGCGTGCGCGCTCGCGCGGCTGCGGTGGGGCTCGCCCAGCTGGATGCGATGCTCGGGCCGGTGGTGACGCGCGCGTCGGTGGGTCCGCTGCTCGCGGGGTCGTTCGACATCGTGCTCGCGACGCAGCTCTTCGCCGACGGGGTCACGCGCGTGACTCAGCTCGCGGAGCCGATCGTCGACGAGCACGGGCATGCGAGCACTCGCGACGTCTTCACACTCGTGCCCGGCAGCCGCGCGTGGCAGTTCGCCGGCGGCGAGCCGCGCTTCTACGAAGAGCTCACCCGCCGCGGGTTCCGAGTCGACCCTGCGATCTTCGCATGAACCGCTTCGCCATCGCCCTGGTCGCGCTCGCTGGCTTCGGTGCCTGCAAGAAGGAAGAGTCGTGCAACCCCGGGCAGGTGCAGTGGGGGGTGCAGCTCCTCGTCGACGCGACGCCCTCGATCAACCTGGATACGAACGGCGATGCGCTGCCCACCGTCGTGCGGCTCTATCAAGTGCGCGGCGAGATCGTGATCGACAACTTCGACTTCAAGACCATCTGGGAGTCGGAGGAACTCGAAGAGCTCGGTGACGAGTTCCTCGCGGTGGAAGAGCTGACGATCTATCCGGGGCGCGACGATCGGCGGCTGTTGCCCATCGAGTCCGACGCCACCCACGTCGTCGCGGCTGGATGGTTCCGCGAGCCGCTCGGCAACACGTGGTTCGGCGCGTACGAGATCCCGCTGCGACATCCGGACGTGGTGTGCAAGAAGGCGCCGGAGAGCAAGGTCTACCCGAACCCGTGCTTCTACGTGTTGCTCGATCGCAGCACGATCATGGCCGGCGAGACGCCGCCCGCGGGCTTCGAGACCACGGGCAACGAGAAGTGCGCGCCGCTCGGGGTCGTGCTCGACGACGGCGGCAAGAAGAAGAAAAAGAAGAAGAAGAAAAAGAAGCCCGGCCTCGAGGACTCGCTGAAGGGCGAGGCGCAGGATCAGCTGGACGGCACGAAGCCGCAGGTGCCCGACAAGCCGCCCTCCGAGATCCCCACCGATGCGCCGTCGCGTCCGCCGATCGACGCGCCGAATGCCCCGGATGCACCGACGAAGCCGAGCTCCGTGCCGATCGGAGACTTGGACTGATGCGCGCCGTCCACATCCGCGTGAAGCACCGCGGCAACGGCTCGATCACCGAGCACGAGTTCGCGACGTCACCGATCCGCGTGGGCCGCAATCCGCTGAACGATCTGCCGCTGCCGTACTCGTTCGTGTCGGGCTGGCACGCGGTGATCCGCTTCGACGAGGAGTCGGCCCGCTTCTTCGACCTCGGATCGACCAACGGCACGACGCAGGACGGGCGGCGCATCGGGGCCGGCGAGTCGGCGGCGTTCGACGGGCCGGTGTCGCTGCGCATCGGCGATCTCGACCTCGTGCTCACGCGCGAGGGTGGCTCGGTGGCGCCGTCGGCCGATGCGCTCGCGCCGGTGCAGGTCGAGCGCAAGCCGAAGAACAAGTGGATGCAGTCGTCGGGCACCGACGAGCTGCGTGCCGGTGCGATCGACACCGACGATCGTGCCGGGCGATCGACGCCGCGGCCCAACCAGACGGCCCACGTACCGCTCGGGCAGGTGCACGCGACGCTCGCGTTCCTGCGCCCGATGTTCGATCAGGTCCGTGAGTCGCGACAGAGCTACGAGCGCGAGCTGCGAGCGAAGGTGTCGTCGCTGCCCGTGCACTTGCGCGATCAGGCCGAGACGTTCATCCGCCGCGAGTTCGGCGACGAGGGGCCGGCGCGCGCCGGTGGTGGCGGACCGGTCGCGTCGTTCAGCGAGGCGCTCGTGCCCGAGCTGTCGCCGCCGACCACGAGCGAGGAGGCCGAGCGCTTCCTCAAGCGGATCCGCGACGTGCTCGAGGCGTGCGCGAAGGGCATGGTCGAGCTGCAGAACGGGCAGGAGCAGTTCGGCAACGAGATGGGCGTGCGCGCGGTGAAGGAGTTCACGCCGCTGCACACCGCCGCGTCGGCCAACAACGTGCTCGAGTACCTGCTCGACTGGCGCCACGGCGGGCCGCATCGCGTGCAGGAGCTCGTCGGCGTGTTCGCAGACGTGATGATCCACCAGGTCGCACTCATCAACGGGCTCGTCGAGGGGTGTCGCGCATTGATCGCGCGGCTCGATCCCGAGGAGATCGAACGCAACACGCCCGGCGGATGGGGTGACAAGTCGCGCGCGAAGTGGCAGACCTACGTCGCGCGCCACAAGGAGCTCGCCGACGACAAGGCGCTCGTCGAGCTCCTGTTCGGTCCCGAGTTCGCGCGCGCGTACGCCGAGGTCGGTGGTGAGCAGACGCCCAAAGCGCAGAACCAGTGAGTGGCTCGTCGCCGGGCTCGCGCTCGGCGTCGGGCTCGGTGCCGCGTGTCGGCCGAAGCCGAGCGGCATTCCGCCGCTGTGCAAGTACGACATGGCGAGCGACGCCGAGCTCGAGTCGAAGGCGCTGCCGCCGGCGACGTGGTTGAAGCTGGTGTCGCCGAGCGTCGAGCACACGACGATGACGCGGCAGGGTCCGCTGAAGGACGGCTGCAACCGCGTGGTCGACGAGGTGCGCGAGTTCCCGTCGTGCCCGGCGGCGCGGATCGAGACGATGACGAAGGCGAACGACGTGGTCGATCCGAAGGACCTCGTGATGTCGCAGGTGGGCGAGAACAAGGTGCTGTTGTGGGCGGCGACGGACGAGCTCGTCGACGGCGAGGCGTACGGCTCGATCGCATTGGCGCACTGGACGGAGCGGGGCATCGAGCTGCACGGCACGGGCGCGGTGCAGGGGTATCGTGAAGGCGCGCGCATGCGGATGCACCACGTGAGCGGGATCCCGGTGTTGGTGCTGGAGAGCGATCGCTGCGATGGACAGCGCAAGTGCACGCGCGTGGGTCAGTTCGTGCCGATGCTGGCCCGCAAGTTCCGCGAGGTACCGGTGTACGAAGCGGGCCGCGGCTGCATCGGCCGCGCGCAGTTCCCTCTCACGCGCGCGACGGAAGTGAAGATCGACAACAAGTGGATCCGCCGCTTCCGGATGTCACGCAGCATCGAGCTGACGGACGAAGGCGTGGTGCTGACGGACCTCGTGACGGTGGAAGACTTCGACAGCGAGAACCCGAACACGCCGCCGACCCCGTTCCGCCGAGCGACCTCGACGCGCCCGCTGGTGCTCGAAGACAGCCAGTTCGAGCTGCGCGACGAAGACCTCTACGACCGAGTGCTCCGCGACTACGGCAACGTCCGCCCGGATCGGTAGTCGTCTACGAGCGCGGGACTTCCGGCGCTCGCTTCAAGCGCGTCACGAAGTGCAAACGCATGCGCATGCTGCTGGGGATCCACCCAAGCCACACAGACGCCAATCGGGTGTCGGCTCCGGACCGCACTGGGGGTTGACCATGAGCTCTACCCGGGTCGGGCCTTCACGGTAGTAGGTCCGGGACGTCGTGCTGTCGGGGCACTCGTAGAGACCGCAACCCTGGTCGGCACCGCCGACCCCAATACATGCCCCGGCAACCGGTGAGACTTCCTGGCATGCGTCATCGACGGAGGTGACGTCGACCCAGATGCAGCTACCGTTGATGATATCCGTCACCACTGCCTCCACGCAGTGCTCTTCGTCCGCCATTTGCGCGCAATCTTCGAACGAGAACGAGGGTTCGCCGGATGAAGATGCGCCTTCACCGGTGACCGAATCGTCAGAGGACGAAGTCGGCGCAGTTGTGCTGGCATCAGACTCGCCATCGGCGCTCTTTCCATCGCAGACGGCGCAAATGAGACAGGCCGGCAACAGCCAAAGCGAGCGAAGTTCACACGTCGCTCGCGCTTTGTGTCTCGCGGTGACCATAGTACTCATCCTTCGTGTCCCGCATGAGCGTTTGGCCCGGGAACTGTGGGGTGATGGGGACGAGGCGCAACGGGTTCATCCGGGTACACCTCAGATGTTGTATCGCGAGATTCGGAACGGCGACCATCCCGCGCAGAATAGCATGGACCGTATTTGATGCCGACCACTTCTGCAGCATTGTCGATCTTCTCGCGCATCTGGCGAAGCATGATCGACTGAGCCGACGCATCTCGATGGACTTCTTTCAGCTGTTGCTTGTAGAAGGCAAACCGTTCATGGGTGGTCACAAGGTGCCGCTCGCTGAGCTTACTGGATGAGATCAACCACACGTCTACGGCGAGACGAGTCGCGGTCGCCCGTGGGGGCGGAGGATGCAGCAATCCGCGAAGTTCCTCCACGTGAGTCATGGTTACGTACTCCCCCCCAACCTCGGCTACGAGACACACCGTGCCTGAAACGTCCTGCTCCATCACAGGATGGGACGCCGGCTGACACGCTGCTAAACCGAGCGTGGCGGGAAGTGTCCAGATGCCTACTCCGCGGACTGGAAGTCCGCGTCGTTGCACGCTGCCGCCGAGTTTCGGCGGGAATCCTCGCTTACTGATCGTCATCGTCGACTCCCGCACCATAGCAGAACACGCGCGAGGTGATGGAGAGCGGCCCTTCGACTTCCTCCGAGCTAACCTCGACTTCTACACATCGGCCGTTGAGCGTCACAGACGTGTCCTCGATCGCCACCATGTGCTTCCAGTCCATGTCAGTGTCGGAACGGGTATACAATGGAGTTCCCGTGCCCGGACAGCTACCTGCATTAGCGTTCTTGATTCGTACAGTAAGATCAATATTCGAGATTGTAATATCATCCGCATCTGCGGATGTGTCCTCGATGTGCAGCGCCACGCACTTAACCATCGCTGTGCCGGTGCCGAGAGGGAGGTAGGTCGGACTCCAAACAACGCTGTCATCGTCGGTAAGAACGACAGTAGCGGCATTTGTGAAGTACGGCGCGAGCGTCGAGTCGAACAGTCTAAGCTTCAGGCGGCCGAACCCATAGACGTGGCTCGCGCCTGTGGTACGCTGAGTCGTCGGCTCCGACAAGCCGTTGTGGCGATCGCCCATGGCGAACATGACGGTGTGCAGATAGCCGGGGTTGTTTATCCAAGTTTGCCCGGTGCTGAGAAAGCGGTCCTTCACGATCGCGGCCGCACCAGCCACGTGCGGCGTCGCAAAGCTACTTCCGTAGATGGCGCTGGTCTGAACTTCACCCAGTGAGCCTACATCATTTGTCGTATAGCGTACCCGGCCAGGTGCGGAGAGCGCCACGATCCCCAGTTCCGACGCGCCGAACGTTCCATCCGGGTAGTACCCGTCGGCGCCGCCCTTACTCGCCGTCTCGTTGTCGATGAGACAATCGGTATGATAGCTGGTCTGACAGGACGCATCGCCATCGGCCGTGTAGCCATTCACAGCAAATGATTTCGGAATGGCCGCGGGCGTGTTGACATTGCAATCGTCATTGATGCCAGAATTGCCAGCGGCGACCGCCATGAAGATCCCGTCGTCGAACGCAACCTGAGCTTCCAATTCGACCGCAGCAAACGCCGCAGGCGAGCACACATTGGGCCCAGTGCCGATGGACGCCGAGATAATGTCAACATGACGATCAAACGCATCATCCCAAGCATCAGCTGAGGACGCCATCAGACCTTCGTCGTCGAGATGCATGCCTCCGAACAGGATCGCGCGAGCCTCAGGTGCCATTCCAGTGGCGCGCTCTTCCCAAACGGAAGAATGTGCGCATTTTCCGGATTCACAGGTTCCGGACGCACAATTTGCACCAGACGCACAACCGTTGTTTGTCCAGGACGCGTCGCCCAGAGCATTTCCGTTGCCTTGGCCTTGTCGGTAGTCGGCCAAAGCAATCGACGACGTCCACGTGCCATGCTGCGCGGGCTCCGTGTCGTCAGCAAAATTCGTCACCGACTGACACTCGTTACCCGAGAAGTTGCACTGAAACACCTCCTGAAGGCGACTTGCGCCCGTACAACCAGCCCCATCAAAGAAATAGCACGCATCATCCTCGAAGTACTTTGATTCAATTACCGCGATCGTGATATCACCGAACGCATGCCGTCCGGAATTCGGTTGCTCGCCGGTGTATCCCGCGTCGAGATGACGGTCGACGTCGAGCCGCGCATCGGTTCTGCCTTCTCCGAGATACCAGGCAGCGTCTTGAGCGAGCCCACGGCCGTCACCGATGCTGGCCAAGTCGTCACGGCTTATCAGTGCGACCAACGCTCCAGACGGCACGCGCGCGATGAGCCACCCTGTCTTGGGATTCTGAGATATGATGCTCCCGCCTAGCTCTTCGATTGAAGCAATCGCCGGGGCGGCGACCTCCTCAAACTTCTCGGCCCGCGCCGCAAGCGCGGCAGCACGCGAGTCGTACGCGTCCTGCAGATCGTCGACGGACACCAGACTGGTGTCCGGAAGCAGGGGCACATCCCAGGACGGAAAGTCGTGGAAAGTCAGAACGATGGGCACGTGCAGCATCGGATCTTCGTCCTGCAGGACGAGCACGTCTGCTTCGACAGTTGGTGGCCCGGAATAGGGGCTCGGACTATATACTGCGGGATTACCCTTGCGCCAGACACGATAGCCGCGCTCGAGCCCGCCGTCAGGCAACGTCTGTTCCCAAGCCTCGTCTTGGTAGACGTACGCGTCGGCTTGGTGCGTGTAGGGACGTGCGGCTTTTTGCCAGGTGTCAAGGTCGAGTTCACCGTACTCGAGGACATCGGCGGGCTCAACGTCGTCCATCGACTCGAAGCGCCGGACGTAGGAATAGATCACGACACCGCGCGGATCGTTCTCGTCGGTCGGTTCCGCCTGCTCGCCGTCCCGGAACGTCGCGCGCTCATCCCGGTGGCCGTCGATCGCCCCGCATGCCGCGACCGCTGACGCGGCGTGCATCATGCAACAGAGACGAAGAGATCCAGGAGCGCGTGCCACCGCCATACAAGATGATTGCTCTCGGCCTCGTTGAGGTCAACGGGGCCTTGCGAGGAACCCCACTGGACCCGCCGCAGCCACCTTCCAGACTGCGTGCGCCCGCCTCCCCCGCGGCCCACCCGCGGCTCCCCCGCGGCCCACCCGCGGCTCCCCCGCGGCCCCGCCCTGCGCGGTACGTGCGGCGCGTGACTGGCAGAAGGACCGCAGAAGGACCGCAGAAGGACCGCCACGTTCTCTTGCCGATGGGCTTAGCAGTCAGCGTCTGCGCGCGTGAGCCCCGGATGCAAGTCGGGCGAGGAATGCGTCGCGCATGCGGCGATACCAGGGACCATCGGTCTCGAGGGTGAGTAACGCGTGAAAGCGCCACGTCGCCGAGGCTCCGCGAACGCCTTCGTGCACGACGATTGCGTCGCGTACGAGCTCCATCAGGAGCGGGATGTTGACGTCCTCGAGCGACACCACGTCGACTTCGCGATTCACAGCCTCGCGGAACTGCGCCGCGAGCGTGAGCAGGTCGACGCCCGGGGCGAGCACGGCGACGTCCACGTCCGACGCCGGTCCCGCCGTGCCGCGCGCCTCCGAGCCGAAGAGCAGGGCGAGCCGCACATCGTCGCGGCCGCGAAGTGCATCCCGGAGTCGGTCCAGGACGGTGGTCATCGCCGAACACGGTAGCACGCTCTCACTTGCCACGCAGCGCGTCCGCCAAGGCGAGGTGGGCGATCGCTTCGCCGACGTCGTGGGCGATGCGGGGTGGTTGGAGCTCGATCAGCCTGGCGCGTAGCGAGTCGGGTATCGGCGCGCGGCGCCATGCTGCGTCGGCGCGGGCGCTCGAGGGCGCGCCGTGGCGCGGGAGCTCTTCGTCCACTGCTGCGATCGCTTCGTGCATCGTCGAGAAGCGGGCGAACTTGCGATCGCGCAGCCACACTTCGGTGCCCCGACCTGCAGGGCGCAGCTCGAAACAGCGCAGCTCGCCGGCGCGATCGATGAAGTGCAGCATCATGCCGCGGGCGCCCAGCGACAGCCACGCGTTCTTCGAGATCGCCGCCGCCTCCGTTCTCTGTTCCAGCGCGAGTGGATCGAAAGCTGCGAGGCGGCGCTCGATGTCCGCGAGCGTGGCCGGGGCGTCGTCGCGATCGTCGTCGAGCGGCAGGCGGCCCTGTGACTCGTTCGTCTCGGTCTCGCGCGCGGGGAAGTCCGGCCTCTCGGCCGCGTCGAGGGTCGCGGTGGTGCACAGCTCGACGCGCGACAGGTCGACGAAGTCGAGCACCAGGCAGTCGCGGGCGCTGGGATCGATCCGCATCCCTCGGCCCACGCACTGGAGGTAGACCGCCTCCGATCGCGTCGGTCGCACCATTGCGATGGCCGAGACGCCGGGGTCGTCGAAGCCCTCGGTGAGCACGCCGACGTTCGTGATCACCTGTAACCGTCCCACGCGAAACGCCGCCAACGTGGCTGCGCGCGCGTCCTTCGGCATCTCGCCGGTCACGATGCCCGCGCGCACGCCGACGCGGTGCAGCGCGCCGCACAAGTGCTCGGCGTGGCGGATGCCCACGCAGAACGCGATCGTCCTGCGATCGCGAGCGAGCTCCTGGATCGAGCGCGCGACCAGCAGGTTGCGCGTCTCCACGTCCACTCGCTCCGCCAACTCCGTCTCCTCGAAGTCGTCGCGGAAGAGCGGGAGCGCTCCGAGATCGACGCCGGTGTCGATGCGCAGCCCCTTCAGCGGTCGCAGCCAGCCCTCGTCGATCATCTGCCGGATCGATCGCTGGTACACGATGCGCTCGAACAGCTCGCCCAGCCCGCGGCCGTCGGCGCGCCGCGTGGTCGCGGTGCAGCCCACCAGCGTGCCCGGCCACTCGGGATCCATCACGCCGATCCTCTCGAGCACGCGCATGTTCTCGGTGGCGATCGCGTGGTGGCACTCGTCGTAGATCACGAGCCGTAGATCGCGCCCCGCGAGCGCGCGACCGATGCGGTTCTCGTGCAGCGAGCGGATCGACGCGACGACCACCGCCGCACCGCGCGACGCTTCGTGCTTGCCCTGCTCGATCGCCACGGCGCGCGCGTCACCGGCCTCGCGCAACGCGGCCGCGATCTTGTCGCGCGCCTGCGCGAGCAATTCGTCGCGATGCGCGAGCACGAGCACCGGATGCCGCGCGCGCCGGATGAGCTCCGCGAAGATCACCGTCTTGCCCGCCCCGGTGGGCAGCGCGAGCACCATGCGCCGCACGCCCTCCTTGCGCGCGGCGATCACCGCGTGCACGGCCTCGTGCTGGTACGGACGCAGCTCCACGGCGCCGAGATCCTAGTACGCCTGCGCGCGCTTCATCGGCAGCTCGGCGGGATCGGGTCGGAGTACACCGTGACCGTGGCCCTCGGATTCTCGTACTCCCAGTCGATACCGTCGGCATCTCGCCGGACGAGAACCCCCGGACGGGTCGGCGTGAGCTTGCGGAAATAGGGCTTGGCCAGCTCGACTCCGCCCGCTTCGCTGAAGCGCTCGAGCCCGTCGATGCTCTCGAGCAGCAGGGCCTCGGGTGCACCGGAGAAGCGCCAGACCCTATCGTGGAGCCGTTCGGCCTCCTTCAGGTAGTCGCGCATCGGGACGCTGCGACGCTCCAGTCTCATGGACGAGGTCGCCGGCAAGACCGACAGATGACGCACGTGCGCGTCGTCGATCACGGTGGTCGCGTCCAAGCCCTTCAGCGGTACGAGGATCGACGCTCCGTCGTAGATCACGCCGACTCTGCCCTCGTCCGCGAGGTCGGCGACGGTTCGAGCCACGAAGATCTCGAGATCGGCACGCTCGTGCACCAAGCGGAACGAGTTCGGTGGACTGGACGCGTCCCGCGTCTCGCGGACGACATCGACGATCCCCGCCGCTTCGAGACGCGCGCGATCCTCATCCACGGTTTGCGGGATGTCGCTCGCGTCGACCCGGATGAACTGCGCTTCGATCGAGAGGAACCACTCGCCACCGGACTCGAGGCGAAAGACATGCACGTTCACGTCGGCCGCGTGCCGCGGGAACACATGCGACAAGGCAGGCGTCACCTTCGTCCAGTCGTCGGGCAACACATAGAACGGCTTGCACATGCGCTCGTCGTGACGGAGCTCGAGCGACCGCGCCATCGCGAAGGCCTCGCGCGCGAGCTGCGTCACGTCTTGGCGTGCGGCGTTGGCTGGCGGCCGGTCAGTGGCCCGCGCGTCCGCGGACGGGGACGCAGCGATCGGCGGGGTCGACTGCGCACCGCGGCCGCCGCAGGCGAGCGCGACGCACAGCAGCACGACACACGTGGCCCGCGCGATCACACTCGCCCGAACGAGCGGCGCGCCATCCACATCTCGACGTCCTCGCGGCCGAGCGCATAGAACGTGAAGACCGAGCCGCCGAGCCCGAACACGCCCGCGGCGACGCCGAACAGGACCAGCGTGTCGAGGCCCATCCCGAAGAACGGCACGAGGCGGATCAGGCTCACCGCGCCCACGAGCATGCCGAGGATCGACAGCGCACGGACGATCGCGCGCACCGACTCGCTGCCCCGCAACAGCCCGATGATGACCCCGACCGAGATCGTCATGCCGATCCACGTGCCCAAGGTAGCTGCGCCGAACGATGCCGTGTAGAGGTTCATCGCGAGGCCGAGGCCGAAGAATCCGATCACGAGCTTGAGCGTGAGCGGCATGGGGGATGGTTCGTTCATGACCCGTGCTGCGGACGACGGGGCGAAATGATCCGCGCCCGCCGGATCATTCCGTGTGGTCGAACTCACGGCTGCGCCGCAGGACATCCTGGGTCAGCGCGCCGACGAGCGCAGGGTCGGCCTCGAGGCGCTCGAGCAGCTCCCGCAGCGCATCGCGAGCCCGCGCGAGTCGGCTGCGCACCGTGTTCGCGCCGATGCCCATCACCACCGCGATCTCGGCGCCGCGCAGGTTCTCCCAGTACGCGAGCTCGAGCGTGATCTGCTGCTCGATCGGGAGCTGCCGCAGCGCGACCTGCAGCAAGCGCTGCTCGTCCTGGCGGGCGATCGCAGCGCTCGGGCTCGTCGCGAGCTCGGCCAGCGACGTCACCGCCGGATCGACGTCGCGGACCGCGTGCGCCCGCAGATGATCGACGAGCCGATGGCGCGCGATGCCGAAGACGTACGCGCGCACGCTCGCGTCGGCGTCGACACTGGTGTGGCTCTCCACGAGATCGAGGAACGTGCGCTGGACGAGATCCTGCACGTCGTCGCCGAGCTTGCTCCGGAAGAAGCGGGCGATCGCGTCGAAGTGGCGCTCGAACAGCGTCGCGCCCGCGCTCCGATCACCGGCCTGCCAGGCCTTCAGCAGCTCGTGATCGGAGAGGTCCACGAGTCCGATGCTACCATCCGAGCGCGCTGTGACCGACCAGGCTCGACTGCAGTTGTCCGAGCGCGTCGCGGCGTTGCGACCGTCGGCGGACGTCGTGCAGCGCGAGATGTACGCGCAGATCCGGGGCGCCCTGTTCGCGGCGCCCGCCGATCCCGTGATGATCGGGCGCTACATGGTGCTCGAGCGGCGCGGTGCCGGCGGGATGGGGACCGTGTTCGCGGCCTGGGATCGCGCGCTGCAGCGTCGCGTCGCAGTGAAGGTGCTCCACCGCTCGCACGCACGCGATCGCGAGGAAGCGATCCTCCGCGAGGCTCGCGTACTCGCACGCGTCACCGATCCTCACGTGGTCGCGATCTTCGACGTCGGTCGCGACGGCGACGACTCTTGGATCGCGATGGAGTACGTCGACGGCGTCGAGATCGGCAAAGCGGTACAGGAGCCGACGAGCACCGGTCGGCTCGCGCTCTGGCTCGCGCAGGCGGCGAGCGGCATCGCGGCGGCGCACGCCGGGGGCGTCGTGCACGGCGACATCAAGCCGAGCAACATCCTCGTCACCTCGGACGGTCGCGCACGCGTCGTCGATTTCGGGATGGCCACCGTCGTGGGCGCAGCGCGGATCGTCGGCGGTACGGCCGGCTATCTCGCACCGGAGCTGGCCGTGGGTGGCCCGCCCACGCCGAGCGCCGACACGTTCGCGCTGTGCGTGACGGCGAACGAGCTCCGCGCGCGTCAGGCCCGCGGCCCTTGGCGTGGACGGCTCGCCCGCGTCATCGCACGCGGGCTCGATCCCTCGCCCTCGGCACGACCGACGATGGAGGCGCTCGCGACCGCGTTCCGGGCTGTCGCGCACCGACGACGCGATCGCACGCGCTCGGCAATCGTGCTCGGACTCGGCATCGCCGCGATCGCTGCGACCTGGCCGTCTGCGGCCCAGACGGAGTGTGAGCTGCCGGTGGCCCCGCGATGGGACGGAGAGCTGCGTGCGCGGGCCGAGGCTGCGCTCGTCGCAGCGGGCGACGACGGTGCGCGCGCATGGACGAACGTCGCGCCCGTTCTCGACGCGCGCGCGATCGCGTGGACCGAGGCTCGCGACGCGGCGTGTACGAGGGCTTCGACCACGGGATCTTCGGTCACGTCGTGTCTCGCCGCTCGCGACGCCGCGCTCGAGGATCTCGTCGATTCGCTCGAGCGCCGTCAGACCGCGCCGCGCGGCGACCAGATCCTCGCTGCAGCGGGTGATGCCGGGGGCTGCACCGAGGAGCACGACGCCCTCGCGGTGTACGACGACGACTTGCGCTTTGGTCTCGTGCGCGTGCAGGTGGCGAAGGCGCTCGGCGACTTCCCCCGCGCACTCGAGCTCAGCCGAGACCTGTGGGAGGAGGCGCGGCGCGAGGGCTCCCGGCGCGATGCGCTGCGCGTCGCATTCGAGCTCGGTGATCTGCGGGCGCTCGCCGGAGAGCCCGACGCAGCGCATGACTTGCTCGCCCACGTCTACTTCGGGGCGATCGCCGAGGACGACGACGAGCTCGCCCTGCACGCCGCGATCGCATCGCTGCGCTTGGCGTCGAGGACGCAACTCGACCTCGACGACGCTGAATACTGGCGACGCGCGCTGCTCTCCCTGCTCGCGCGCGTCGATCCTCCGAGAGCGTTGCGCGTGCGTGCTGTCGACGTGCTCGCTCGCCACGCTCAGCGTCGCGGCGACTGGGGCGAGGCGCGGCGCCTCACCGAGTCGATCGTCGACACCCCCGAGGCGGAGCACGACGATCCGATCGTGCGCGTGCGCATCGGAATGCTGCACGCGGGGATCCTGCGGCACGAAGGCGACGCGGCAGGGCAGCTCGCGGTGCTGCAGCGGACGGCCGCCCTCGCGATGGCACGACACCCGCCCGATCACCCCGACATCGGGGCGACCCAGACCGCGCTCGGCTCGGCGCTCGACGACGTCGGGCGGACCGAGGAGGCGATCGTGGCGCTGCGCGACGGCATCGCGATGCTCGAGCGCGCGCACTTGTACGATCGCGTCGCGGATCCGCACTACGACCTGGGACGTGCGCTGTTCGCCGCGGGCGAGCTCGACGAGGCCGAGCGTCACTACGAGCGATCGCTCGAGCTGTTCGCGCGAGTCCGTGGACCCGATCACCCCGACGGAGTGCTTCCGCACATCGGGCTCGCCGAAGTCGCGGAGGCAAGAGGCGATTCGATCACCGCGCGCACGCACTACGATCGCGCACTCGTGCTCTCGGCGTCACGACCCGGCGAGAGGGCCCACGTGTTGTTCGCGATCGGCCAGCTCGAGCTCGGCGCGGGCACCTGGGATGCCGCGATCGCGAGATACCGCGAGGCCCGCGAGGTGTTCGCGCAGCCGGGTGGCTGGCGCGTGATGCTGGTGGAGACCTGGGTCGGCGAGGCGCGTGCACTCGCGGGTCGGGGCGACCGTGCGGCGGCCCGCATCGCCCTCGGTCGCGCACGAGAGCTCGCCGAGGAGGCGCCAGCGCTGTCCGATTACATCCCGGCGCTCGACGAGATCGCCGCGACACTGCGGTGAGGCGTCCGCCACGTAACCGACCCCGCCGGGCGGCATACACCAGCCGCGATGCGGACCCGGTCGATCCGAAGTCACCTCCTGGTGTGGGCGCTGTTCTGCGGGTGTGCGGCGGCCGACGAAGACCTCGGCGCCTCCGAAAGCGAATCGACTTCGCCGGAGGGGGCGTCGAGCGACGACGCGCAAAGCGACGACGACGACACCGACGAGCCGCCCGACGACGACACGAACGGCGATCCCACGGACGAAGGCGGTGACGACGACGACGACCCGACGTCGTCGTCCGACGACGACGGCGGCGAGCCCGTCGATCAACTGCCGCCCACCGATTCGGCCGCGCTGCTGCCGTGGCTCGAGGACGGCAGCTATCTCGAGTGGGATCGCGAGTCCGCGATCCATCTCTCCGCCGGTCCGCACGGCGGCGACGTGCGCACGTACGTGAACGCTGCGCTCGTCGCATCACTCGCGTCGGGCGCATCGTCGCATCCCGTCGACGCCGCCGTGGTGAAGGAGCTCTACGACGACGCCGAGATCGTCGGCTTCGCGGTGATGGTCAAGGTCGCGCCAGGCACCGGCGGCGACACGTGGTACTGGTACGAAGTCGTCGGCAGCTCGACATACGCCGACGGCGTCGACGAGGCGCTGTGCTGGGGCTGCCACGAGGACGGCGCGGACCAGGTGCTCACGCCGTTCCCACTGCAGTGATGCTCACGGGGCGCATTCCGGCAGCTGTGCTGCACCCGGTGCATCCGCATCGTCGAGCAGCGGGATGCCCGAATCCGTCAACGCGTTGCCGAGCACGTCGGTGATGCGAAACGACAGCGGGCCTTCGCCCATGCCGGACTCCTGCACGAAGTAGTTGTAGTCGACGCGCGGGACCTCGGTCCACGTCGTGCCGTCACCGAATTCGAAGCGCGCGATCTCGTGGCGATGGTTGCGGACCTGCACGGCGGTCCAATACGGATTGCTGCCGTCCTTGAAGTGGTAGACGACGGGACCGTCCACGTTGCATGAGACGTAGCTCCACTCGATCGGCACGCGACCAGCCTCGAGCGGCGCGATGCGAGCGAACGCCTCGGGGCTGAGATCGATGTCGCCCTCGGGACAACCGGGGCACTGATCGACGATGCGCACGTCGACCGATCCGTCCGGCCCGTCGATGCGCACGCACGTGCCGCACGCCGCCGACGCGCGATAGTCGGTGTGGTTCATCGCCGCGACCATGAGATCGTCGGGCGTCGCCGGAAACCCGCAGTTGCCGCTGCCATCGGCGAAGTCGTAGAAGGTCGCCTCGCCGGATCGCACCTCCGCATCACCGCACGGATCACCGCCAGGGCCCGCATCGTCGGCGTCCGCCGCGTCGTCGTCGTTCGCATCGTCGGCCGCCGCGTCATCGTCGCTCGACGCTCGACACGCCGCGGACGCGAGAACGAGCACCGTCGCCGCGCACGCGAGAGAGCGCATCGTCCCATCGTATCAGACCTCGGCGACGCCCGGACGCGGTCTCGTCTCGACCCGGGGTTGCGTTCGAGCCTCGTCAGCGCTTGACGACCCTCGAACGCCCCGCGTCGGTGCCGTCGAGCCTCGTCAGCGCGATGACGACCTTCGAACGCCACTCATCCGTGCGTTCGAGCCTCGTCAGCGCTTGACGACTTCCGAACGCCCCGAAGCAGTGCGGTCGAGCCTCATCAGCGCGATGACGACCCTCGAACGCCACTCATCCGTGCGTTCGAGCCTCGTCAGCGCTTGACGACCGTCGAACGCCTCGCGTCGTCGAACGTCGCGCGCCGTCAGCCGTCGCGGCGGCGCAGCTTGATCGACCAGCGGATGTCGCGACGGCCCGCGCTCGATCTCGCGAACACGCCACGCGTGCGCACCACGTCGGCGACGCAGCGGCCGAGGGGAGTCTTGCCGAAGGGCGGACGCGCGTCGCTCTCGTCCACACGGCCGCCTGCGTTCACGCTGAAGTCGATGTGGACCACCGTCTCGTCGATCGCGCCGTGCGTGCGTGCGCACTCGTCGAGCGCAGCCTGGATCCTGCTCAGGCCGCTGCGGATGTCCTTGTCGCTCAGCGTGTCGCGCAGCTTCGACGGCGCGGAAGGACGCGGCTCGCGCTTGCCTTCGTCGTCGCCCCACGGCACGCCGGGCTCCGGCTCGAAGTCCCGCACGGGCTCCGGCGGCTTGGCCTTGGGCGGCAGCGCGGCGATCGGCGTGTCGTCCGCGAGGATCAACCACGCCGCGAAGATCCCACCGCCGATCGCGAGCAGCGCGAACGCCACCACGATCAACACGAACATCCGCCGCTGGCGGCGATCCGCCTCCAGCTCGAAGTGCCGCATCTCGCGATTGTCCGTCGCGGTCGCCGAGCTCACCGAGCCTAGACGCCGCAGCCCGGCGTAGCCTTCAAACGCCTGGCTCCTTCTCGAAGCTGTCGCGGGTCCGCTTGCGGATCTTCCGCTTCACCTCGAGAAAGACCGTGCGCGGCCGCCTGCGCTCCAGCCGGTACACCGTGTTCGCCTCGGCCAGCGACCGCAGGTGCCCACGCGTCATCTGCCGGCGCTTGCCGACCCAGCCGCGATACACCTTCGGCGCCGCGTACCCGACCCGCTCGGGCGCATGCACGAGGCGATAGCGCCCGTCCTCGGTCTGCACGAAACCGTACGCGCAACCCGCCTCCGTGCACGTGCGATCGAACGTGATCCACAGCAACCGCGCGCCGTTGAGCAGCTCCTGCCCGACGATCGCGCCGCTCGTGTCGATCGTCAGGATCCGCTTCTTGCGATCCCGCGTGGACCGCTCGCGGATCTCGCGATTCACCACGATCGTGCCCATCGCAGGCTCGTCGTAGACCGAGATCGTCCGGTTGCTCGGAAACACCCGCAACCGCCCCAACGAGTCCTGCGCCTTGGCCTCCTCGAGGTCCTCGTCGAGCAGCTGGTACCGAGCTGCGCACCCGGACAGCGCGGCCACCGTTGCCACGCCGACGAGCGCGCCCACGAACGATCGCCGCATCGTGCCCGCAGCGATACTCGACGACCCCGCGAGGGTCAACCGCGCGAGCGCCGCTACGAATGCTCGCGCGGCTGCGCGAGCGAGCGCCGTGCGGCGTCCAATCCAGGACCCTCGATGATCCGCATCGCGATCACGGCCACCGCCACCGAGCCCGCGCAGGTGCGCTCGTTCGCGTCGGCCGTCGTCGTGATCGGTCGCGGCGATCGCTGCGATCTCGTGCTGCGGGCTCCGGGTGTCTCGGCGTCGCATTGCCGGCTCAGTCGAATGGACGGCGTGGAGGGTGCATATGTTCTCGAAGATCTCGGGAGCACCTATGGCACCTACGTGAACGGTGCTCGCGTCGATCGCCCCGTGCTCGTGTCGTCGCGCGATGCGATCGCGGTCGGTCAGCACGCCGTGCGCATCGAAGCGGATCCCGATGCAGTGGTGCCCACACTCGCTCCACCGCCGCCGCCGTCGTCGGTGCCGACGCTCGCGCCCACGATCGAGCTCGACGAATGGCAAGCGAACTTCGAGCGCTTCGACGGCCTCGCCACCGCATGGGACGGCCACGGGCGCCCGAAGAGCGAGCTCCTGCGCGGCGCTGCACTGCGCGAAGGCGTGACGTGGCTGCGCGCGGGCCGGGGACGAAAGCCCGCGCCGCGCCCACTGCATCGCGACTTCGTGGCCGCGAGCGCTGCGTTGCGCCGCAATCGCGTGCTCGCGATCGTCGGAGGCTTCGGCGCGATCGCAGCCGCGATCGCGATCGCATTCGTCGTGCGCTACCGCGACGAGGTCGCGGCGCTCGCCAGCTCGCGGCTCGCGAACGCTGCGCCGGCCACGACGGAGCCGGAGGCCCTGCCGAGCCGACCGCAGGACCCGGTCGCCGTCTCGCACGACGCGTCGGCGATCGCGGCGCTCGTCGAGTCCTCTCGCGCGATCGAAGAGCCCGAGCAGCGCGCGATGCTGCAGGCCGAGATCGCGCGGCTCGGCGCGCACCTGCCGTTCTTCGCCGACCCGCTGTGGGCGCTGCAGCGCTCGGCCCACGAGACGCTGCAAGGCGTGCGCGCGACCGTGTTGCGCGAGCACGAGGCCGCCGTCACGGCCGTGGCGTTCGATCCTCGCGGGCGCTGGATCGCGAGCGGCAGCCGCGATCACACCGCGAAGCTGTGGGACCTGCGAGCGCCGGCACCGACGCGCGCGATCACGCTGCACGGACACGTCGGCGCGATCACGGCGCTCGAGATCAGCCCCGACGGACGCTGGCTGCTCAGCGCGAGCGACGACCGCACCGTGCGACGCTGGGATCTCTCCGCGCAGGATCCCGGCGCGACCGGCCTCGTCCTGCGCGCGCACGAGTCCGCGATCTCGCGGCTCGCGTTCGACGCGAGCGGGCGCTGGGCCGTGAGCGGCGACGGATCCGGCACCATCGTCGTCTGGGACATCGCCACCGAGGATCCCGCCGCCTCCGCCCAGCGTCGCGCCGCGCACGAGGGACCCGTCACCGACCTCGTCGCGAGCCCGAAGGGCACCGCGTTCTTCTCCGCGGGCGACGATCGGATCACGCGCCAGTGGCGGATCGAGGGCACGCGCGTGGAATCAGGCACGCGTTTCGAGGCTGCGATCAGCGGCATCACGCGGATCCGACCCAGCGCGAGCGGGCGCTGGCTCGCGACCGCTTGCGACGACGGCATCGTGCTGCTCTGGGATCTGCGCGGCAAGGCGCCGTCTCGCACGCCCATCGAGCTCGGCGGGCACGAGGGCAGCGTGAACGACCTCGCGATCACGCCCGACGAGCACTGGCTCGTCACCGGCAGCGACGACGACACGCTGCGCGTGTGGGATTTGCAGGCGAAGGACCCGAGCGTCGCGGGCGTCGTGCTCGCGCGTCACACGGGCGACATCACGGCCGTGCGCGTGGCCGCCGGCGGCACGAAGATCGTCAGCGCCGCGATGGACAACACGCTGCGCGTCTGGGACCTGACGAAGAAGGACCGGCAGGTCGACGAGTACCCGCTCCAGGGCCACACCGCGGCGATCACGGGGCTCGCGATGGCACCCGATGGATTGATGGCGGTGACGGGCAGCGAGGACGAGACCGTGCGCATCTGGGACGTGCTGTCGCGCCGCGGCGGAGCGGGCGGAAAGGCTCTGCGCGGCGCCGCATCGATCGTGGCGGACACCGCGGTCGACGACGATCACCTGCTCGTCACCGGCGGCGACGGACGCGTGGAAGTGTGGGCCACCCGCGACCCGGCCCGCTTCCCCGCGCCGCTGCGCCTGCAGGGCATGCGCGGGCTCGTGAACGCGGCGGCCCTCGATCCGAAGGGCCGCTGGATCGCCGCGGGTGCCGAGAACGGCGAGATCGCGCTGTGGTCGTCGCTCGCGCGCGACGGCGAGGCTCCGGCGCGCGTGCTCGCGGGCCACGAGGGCGCGGTCAATCGCATCGCGTTCACCCCCGACGGCGCACGGTTGGTCTCCATCGGCAGCGATCGAACCATCCGAATCTGGACGCTCGAAGGCGAGACGCCGCCCGTCGTGCACCGCGAGCACGCCGACGAGGTGCACGAGCTCGCGATCACGCGCGACGGTCGATGGGCCGTCACCGCGAGCATCGATGGCATCGCGATCCGTTGGGACCTCGCGACCGCAGCCCACGTCGTGCTCACCGGCCACGAGGACGAAATCCTCTCGCTCGCCGTCTCGCCCGACGGCGCGCTCGCGGTCACGGGCAGCGCCGATCGACGCGCGCGCGTCTGGGACCTCGCGACCGGCAAGTCGAAGTACGTCCTGCGGGGTCACGACGACGGCGTCACCGCGGTTGCGTTCAGCGGTGACGGCAAACGCATCGCGACCGGCGGCCGTGACGAGCGGATCCTGCTGTGGAACCTCGACTCGCCCCACCCCGACGAGGCCCCGCGCGAGCTGGTGGGCCACGAGCAGTCGATCACCGATCTCGTGTTCGCGCCCGGCAACGAGCTGCTGGTCTCCGCGAGCAACGACGCGACCGTGCGACTGTGGCAACTGGCCGCCGGCGCGGTCACCTCGCTGTCCGCCCACGACCTTCCGGTGCAAGAGGTGCTCGTGGCCGGCGATACGCTCGTGTCCTCGAGCTACGACGGCAGCGTGCGGACCTGGCCGTTGACCTCCCCCGCGCTCGCGACCCGGATCTGCGAGGCCGTGGGCGCGCCGGTGCCCGACGAGCTTCGATTCCAGGCCTTCGGGGGCAGCCCGCCCGAGCCGTTCTGCGTCCCCATGGGCGCGAACACGGAGTGAAGGATCGGCCGCGCCGCGGCGTCCCTTGGGTACGCGTCCGTGAGGACGACGCTCACTCCCATGAACTCGGGGTCGCTCGCCACACGAACCGGACGCGCTGTGGCGACGAGTGGTGACCTGGTGTGCGGGCTCGCTTCGCCTGCGCCACCTCAGCCATTCGTCGGCGAGCTCGGTGATCCGGCTGCCGAAGCCGCTGCGGCGCTCGTCGATCCGATCGCGAGCGCGGCCGGTCATCCGGCCCCCGCGATGCCGCGCGTGCGCATCGACGGGAACCTGCTCGCGACGCTCGCGATGCGGGCGGCACCGATGGGCACGGCCGCAGCTGCGCCCGTGGGCACCGCGACCACGATGGTGGGCTCGGTCGTCGCGCGGATCGGCGGGCGAGCGATCGCGCGACAGGGCGACTTCTCGCAGGTCTCGCCGACCAGCGCGATGGCGATCGTCGGCGGCAAACAGAGCGTCGTCGCAGTCGCCGGCGCGTCGGTGCCGGAGGTGCCCGGTGTCGACGCAGCCGGAGCGGCCATGCGCGTGCTGCCGCCGCGCACGAACTGGACGGATCCGTCGCCGACGCTGCGCATGCTCTCGCGCTGCTCGCCCGCGCGCTGGACCGACCTCGTGCCGCGCGAGCACGCGGTGCTGGTGGGCGATCCGGTCGACGTCGCGACCGGTGCGGTGGTGACCGACTCGGTCGACTTCGAGCTCGTCACGCCTCGGGTCGAGCTCCGCCGCCACTACGTGTCGAACCGCTGCGATCGCGACGGCGCGTTCGGTCGCGGGTGGGGCCACGGCTACGAGTGCATGATCTGGCTCGAGCCCGGCCGCGTCGTGCTGCGCGAGGGCGACGGCCGCGAGATCGAGTTCGATGCGGTGGGCCTGCGGGGCGGAGTGGCGCGCGCGGGCGACGTGCTCGTCGACCCCGCGGAGCGCATCCAGCTCTTCTGTCGCGGACGCTTCCGCTGGGAGCTGCGCGAGCGCGGCCGCATCCGCCAGTTCGGACCGATCCCGGGCGAGAGCGCGAAGGAGCGCGACCGTGGGCTCGCGCGACTCGTCCGGATCGTGCGCGAGCACGAGCTCACGCAGGAGCTGCGCTACGACGAGCAAGCGCGGCTGCGCGAGATCGTCGTGGGCGATCGCTCGGTGCTGTCGCTCGAGTACGACGACCACGGCCGCATCGCTTCGTTGTGGACGCCGATCGGCGAGCGACTCCACCGCCACGCGCACTACGGCTACTCGCCCGACGGCGACCTCGTCGACGTCACGGACGCCATGGGCGGCGTGCGGTCGTACGAGTACGCGCAGCACCTGCTCGTGCGCGAGACCGACCCCGCGGGCGCGAGCTTCTACTACGGCTACGACGGCTTCGGTCCCGCGGCGAAGTGCGTGCGCACGTGGGGCACCGGCGGACGGCTCGATCGCGTGCTCGCGTACGAGGCTCGCACCACGCTCGTCACGGACAGCCTGGGCAACGTCACGACCTATCGCTGCGATCCGCTCGGTCTCGTGCGCGAGGTGATCGATCCGCTGGGCGACGCCACTCGTTATCGCTACGACGCCGCGCTCCGGCTCGTGCAGGTGGTGTACGCGGACGGCACGAGCGTCACCGATTCGTACGACGACCGCGGCAACCTCGTGCAGCGCAAGGGGCCGGGCGATGCGGTGTGGAAGATGCGCTACGACGAGGCCGACCACTGCGTCGAAGCGATCGACTGCATGGGTGGCCACTGGCGCTACGGCTGGGACGGCGGCGGCCGGCTCGCGCGCGTCGAGGATCCGCTCGGACACCTCGTGCGCGTGGAGTACGAGGACGGCCGACTCGCACGTATCGTCGATCCGATGGGGCGCGCGACCGAGGTCGAGGTCGACGCCGAGCAGCGCGTCGTCGCGCTGGCCGTGCCGGGACGTCTACCGCTCCGCTTCGACTACGACGGCAATGGTCGGCTCGCCGCGGTCGTCGCCGCCACCGGCGATCGTGTCGCGTGGAGCTACGATCCGCTGAATCGTCCGATCGCGATCGAGACGCGCGACGAGTCGGTACGCTTCGATCGGGACGTGCTCGGCCGCGTCGTCGCCGTGCACCGCCCGTCGGGCACGGTGAGCGTCCGTCGCGACGCGTTCGGCACGATCGAGACCATCGAGCACGACGGCGTCGTGTGGGCCTGTGCCAACGACGACGAGGGCCGTCTCGTCGGCATGCGTCGCGACGGCGTCGTCGCCTTCTCCGCCCAGTACGATCCGCGCGGCCTGGTGTCCGTGTTCACCCGCGGCGAGGACGAGCCCTGGCTCGTGCTGCGCAGGCTCCGGAGCCGCCGCATCGAGTGCATCGTCGACGGCGTGGGAACCACGCGCCTGCAGTGGGACGACGCGGGGCGCATCGTGTCGATCGAGGCGCACGACGGGTCGGTGCGCCGATTCGAGTACCGCGCCGACGGCCTGCTCGTCACTGCGTCCGACGACACGACGACGCTCGAGCTCGAGCGCGACGTGAGGGGCGCCGTGCTGCGCCAGCGCCAGGGCGGCGTCACGATCGATGCCGGCACGGTCGATCATCGCGGTCGCCCGCACGGGCTCGATGTCGACGATCGCGTGCACATCTCGTGCTTGCGCGACAACGACGGCGAGCTCGAGCGCATCGCCGTCGTGAGCGAGGGCGTGCACGACATCCGTGTCGAGCGCAGCCCCGGTCGAGCGGAGCGCATCGCGTGCGAGGCGCGGGTGGTGGAGATCCACCGCGACGCCTGGGGGCGCGCCCTGGCGCTGCCGCGCGCGGTGGCGACCGGCATCGCGGCGAACGGTCCCACCGACGCACTGCTTCGTCCGCGCGGCGACCGGGATCGCCCGCTTGTGTGGGACGAGGATCGACTGCTCTGCGCGGGCGACACCGTGCGCGTCGTCGATCCCGACGCGAACCTGCTGCTCGCGGAGATCCACGGCGCCGACGTCGAGCTCGCGCTGCACCACGATGCCGCAGCCGTCGAGCGCGACTGGCCGTGGCTCGCGCTCGGCAGCGATCCGCTCGGCATCGACGCCGTGTGCCCCACGCCGCTCTCGGTGCTGCACGAGCGCTTCGATCACCGCGCCTGGAACCCCGAGGTCCGTCCCGTCACGGGGATGGTGCCGTGGGATCCGGACCAATGGACCTGTCGCATCGAGGATCCGGCCGTGGTGGACGGACGCCTCGATCAAGCCGCGCTCGCACGCTTGTTGTGCGGCCCCTTCCCGCGCTCCGCGCTGCGGCCCGGAACGCCCTGACCACGAGAGCACGATCATGACCAGCCGGATCATCATCGCCACCGTACTCGGACTCTCGCTCTGCCTGCCGTCGATGCCTGCACTCGCGAGCGCACCGATCCGCGTCGACACGATCGAGGGCGCGAAGCAGCTCAACCTCGAGGGCCAGCGCCGCTTCAACGAGCAGGACTTCGACGGTGCGGCCGCCTCGTGGACGCGCATCCTCGAGGTACTGCCGGAGAACGCCACCAACCGCGAGGAGCGCGACAACACGCTGCTCATCGCGCTCGAGGCGTACAAGGAATCGGCCCGACGTCTCTCGCATGGGGCGGGCGCGGAGGCGACCAAGCGCGAGGTCGACACGCTGAAGAAGGCGATTGCGGTGCGCGACGACTACGTCGGGGACTTCCAGCGCGCCTACGCGGGACAGACCGTGAGTGCGGCGGTGACGGAGTCGGGTGCCGAGGTCGAGCGCATGCTCGCCGACGCGGAGCGTCGACTCGGCGGCGCGCCGAAGCCGACGCCGATCGTGTCTGCGACGCCGAACAACGACGTGCCGGTGTTCCACGCGCCGCGCGGTCCGTCGGGCAACGGGCTCATCGCCGGTGGTGCCGTCATGATCGCACTCGGCCTCGGGGCGACGTCGATGATCATCGTCGGCGCGATGCAGGCGAAGGACGCGAAGCGGGACTTCCGCGACGCCGAGGACGCGATGGACGAGGACGCGATGGACGACGCCGACCGCAAGGGCAAGCGCGCGAATGGCCTCATCATCGGCGGCGCGGTGGCGACGGGCGTGCTGCTCGCGGCCGGCGGCGCGATGCTCGGCATCGGCATCCGCCGGCGCGTGCGCTACCAGGCGTTCATGCCGGTGGTGGGCCCGCAGTACGTCGGCATCGGCGTGAGCGGACGGTTCTGATGGTTCCGTACGACCAGACCCCCGCGAGCGACACCGAGTCGATCGGCAGCGTGCTGTCCGAGCGCTACCGGATCCTCGGCGTGATCGGTGACGGCGGCATGGGACGCGTCTACGCGGCCGAGCACGTCACGCTGCGGCGGAGGCTCGCCATCAAGGTGCTCAAGCCCGAGCTCGCGCGCGTCGAAGCGAACGTCGAGCGCTTCCTGCAGGAGGCGCGTGCCGCCTCGATGATCGCGCATCCGAACGTCGTCGACATCCTCGACTTCGGACGCGTGAACGGCGGGCCCGTGTACTTCGTGATGGAGTTCCTCGAGGGCGAGGATCTCGCGATGCTGCTGCGCCGCCAGGTGCGGCTGCCGTGGCCACGCGTGCAGCAGATCGTGCTGCAGGTCGTGCGGGGCCTTCACGCCGCGCACAAGTGCGGCGTGATCCATCGCGACATGAAGCCGGCGAACATCTTCCTCAGCCGGCGTCCGGACGGCAGCGAGCACGTGAAGCTGCTCGACTTCGGCATCGCGAAGTGGGTGAGCCAGGAGGGCCTCGGCAGCCTCACCGGCGAGGGCTCGGTGTTCGGCACGGCGCGCTACATGTCGCCGGAGCAGGCCTCGGGCCTGCCCGTCGACGGTCGCTCCGACGTGTACGCGGTGGGCGTGCTGCTCTACGAGATGCTCACGGGTCGCCCGCCGTTCGACAGCGACAACTTCATGCGCGTGGCGACGCAGCACATCAACGAGCCCGTGCTGCCGCCGCGCGACATGGCGCCCGACGCGGGGATCGGCGAGATCGTCGAAGCGCTCGTGATGCGCGCGCTCGCGAAGAACCCCGCGGATCGCTATCCGAGCATGGGCGAGTTCGAGGCCGCGATCCTCGGCGCGTCGTACGAGTCCACCGTCGCCATCCACAATCCGCTCGGTGCGGATGCGATGGATCGCACCACGGTCTACGACTCGCGTCACACGCCCACGCCGTTGCCGCGACCTGCCGGTCGCGCACCCGCGGAGCTCGCGACGTTCTCCGAAGAGACCGTGGTGAAGCCCACGCCGCTGCGCTCGTCGGCCTCGCGCGCGCGCTCGTCCGCGCGCGTCGTGAACGCGCCCCCACCCGCGCAGCCGCCCGTGCCGGCCGCGCTGCAGCACGCCCGCAACGCTCCGGGCCCACCGTCGCCGCTCATCGTCCGACGCGAGCATCGCATCGAGGCCGAGCCGCCGCCGATGAACGACACCAACACCGGCGAGTTCCTGAGCCCGGTCATGCCGACCGGACTCGAGCATCCGTCGAGCGAGCCGGTCGAGCATCACACGCTGCCGCCGGTGAACTGGCACGGCGGCAACCCGTCCACCGGCGAGAACCACGCGCGTGGCGAGGGGGCCGAGACCCACGAGTTCGCGCTCCGCGTGCCGCGACGCGAGGCGTCGCGCAACTGGATGGTCATCACGATCTCCGCGATCGCGCTCGCGCTCGTGTGGGCCGGCGGCGCGACCTGGTTCTTCCTCTTCGACGACGAGGAGCAGACCCAGCAGGAGGTGCATCCGATCGTCGTGCAGGACGAGCCCCGTCCCATCGCGGCCCCGGAGCCGCCCAAGCCGCAGACGCCGAACACCGAGCCGGCGCCACCCGAGATGCCGCCGGTGGCGAAGGCACCGCCGCTCGAGCCGCCGCCGCGGCAAGCCGAGCGCGCACCGCGACAGCCGAGCGAGCTCGATGCGCTGGGCAATCGCGATCTCGGTCGGGGATTCGGCAAGGCGTCCGCCGCGATCCAGGCGTGCGCGGTCCAGCACGGCGCGATCGCAGGCACGGGCTTCGACGTGACGTTCGACGTGGTCGACGGACGAGCGATCAACGTGACCGTGCAGCGCCCCCAGAACGTCACGCCCCTCGGGCGCTGCGTGCAGTCGGCGGTGCAGTCGAAGGCGCGATTCGGCAAGGCTCGGCAACCGAGCGCTGGCGTGAAACGACACGTGCGGTTCTAGCGATGCAGCGAATCCGCATCACGGAGGCCGACGGAGGGGCGTGGACGCGCGAGGTCCACGAGTGTCGGCTCGACATCGGTCGTACTGCCGCGAACCACATCGTGCTGCAGCACCCTTCGGTATCGAGCGAGCACTGCATGCTCGAGTTCGACGGCAGCGGCTGCATGGTGAAGGATCGGGGCTCGTCGAACGGCACCTACCTCAACAACGAGCGCCTCGACGAGCCCCGCCCGCTGCGCGAGGGCGATCTCCTCTACGTCGGCCCGTATCTGCTCGAGCTCGTGAGCATCGCACCCGATGCCGCGCGTCGCTCGAGCTCGTCGAGCCCGTTCGGCCCCGTCATCCGCATGACGGGCCCCACCGACGAGCGCACACGACTGCAGCAGCGCGTATTGCGATGGGCGACCGAATGGGATGCGCAGGCGCGACCACGGCGGCTGCTGCTGCGCGGTGCAGCGCTGCACAAGGCGATCACGTGCACGCGGCCGCCCACGCCGCCCGAGATTTCGACCAGCGCCGTGCTCGCGGCCTTCCTCGCCGAGAGCCGTCGTCGCGCGACGCGCTCCACGCTCGCGCGGGCGGGCGCGGTGATCGGCGGGCTCGCGGTGGTGGGCGCGGTGGTGTTCGCCACCGTGGACTTCCGCGATGCACAGGCCACCACGCCGGTGGAGACGAGCGACGAGCCCGTGGTCGAGCCGGCGATCTCCGACGCCCCCGAGGCGGCCGCGCGCGAGACGGTGGAGGAGCGCTGGATCGAACACGAGGTGATTCCCGCCGAGACGCTCGACGACATCGCGCGCCGCTACGATGTGCCGATCGCCAGCATCGCGCGGTGGAACGGGCTCAATCCCGACGCGGAGTCGATCGAGGTCGGACGCAAGCTGCGGATCAAGCCGCGGCTCGATCCCCTCCCCCAGCAGCAGATCGTGGTCGAGCTCGAGAAGGACTACGACTGGCGCACGCTGTCGGAACGCTTCGGCGTGCCGGTGCAGAAGCTGCGCGCGTACAACCCCGCGCTCGGCACGGAGCTGCCCGCGGGCACGCGCGTGGACGTGTGGATCGATCCCAAGCCCCACGATCGCCGCAACGCGCTGCGGATCCCCGAATTCGACGTCCGTCCCGACGCGCACTCGGTCGGCAACCCGAACGACGGTCGGATCGAGAACGGCATCCAGATGCCGAAGAGCGACCTCTACGTCATGCGCGCGCCGAACATCATGTGGGGCTCGAGCCACACGATCGAGAACCTGCTCACCGCGATCGCGCGCTTCCGCCAGGAGATCGACTTCGAAGGCGTGCTGGTCGTCGCCGACATCAGCAAGCGCGGCGGCGGCAAGCTGCCACCCCACAAGTCGCACCAGGCCGGGCGCGACGTCGACATCTGGATGCCGACGCTCAAAGGGGTCTACCAGAAGAGCTGGCTCGGACGCGATCGCAAGCCGATGCGCAACGAGATCGACTGGTTCGCGACGTGGGTCCTCGTTCGCTCGCTCATCGAGACTGGACAGGTCGCGCACATCTTCCTCGAGTACGAGCTGCAGGAGAAGGTGTACCGCGCCGCCAAGCTGTCGGGCGCGACCGACGAGGAGCTCGCGACTGCGATGCAGTGGCCGCGCGGGCCCCATGCCAGCGGGATCCTCGGCCACTCGAGCGGGCACGTCGCCCACATCCACGTGCGGTTCGAGTGCGGACCGCTCGACACCCAGTGCATCGACGGCGTTCGTCGAACCACGGAGGACGATCATGCCGACCCGATCGAGTGAGCGCTGCATCCTCGCGCTCGCGAGCGTGCTCGCGACGACCGGCTGCGCGGCGCGCGAGTACCTCACCGCGCCCACACTCGCCGAGATCGAGAAGCGCGATCCGATGCTGCACGGCGTGCGCGTGTATCCGTCGGTGAAGTTCGTGAGCTACTACGAGCGCGAGCTGGGGCGCAACCTCGCGGTCGACGGATCGCAGGGCAACGTGCAGACCGACTACCGCGCGCAGCGGGTGGAGGTGCCGTTCGCGAAGAACATCGCCGGCGCGATCGTCGGCACCGGCAGGCACGAGGGCATGCCGCTCCTGTGGGTCACGTTCGATCCGCGCTGCACCGACGAGCGCTGCGCGCTCGGCTTCGTGCTCACCCACGATCAGCTCTATCGCCTCGTGCACGTGCCCGATCTCGCCGGCTTCTCGAAGCCGTCGGTGTATCGGCGCAGGGTGGTCGAGCGCCAGAGGATGGAGCGCGCCCGGCTCTTCGCGAAACAGAAGGGCGCGTCGGTCTACCTGACCACGCACGGCGTCGGTGTATCGGTGGCGCTCGAGATCAAGAAGCGTCAGACGGTGATCATCGACAAAGTGGTGGTGCCGCAGACGGGTGTGCCCGCGGGCGCGCCACCGCCGGCGCCGCCGCCCGCGAGTGCGTCGCGCTGATCCGCGTCATGCGCGGCGACGCTCGACGTACTCGTCGAGCTGTCTGCTCGCGGCGTCGAATGCGTCGCGCACGGCGACGAGCAGGTTCTCGTGCGCGTGATCGATGCCGGGATCGCGACTGACGACGATCTCCTTGCCACCGGGGATCGTGATATCGACGCGGACCTTGAACAGGTGACCATGGCGCCCACGCGCCTTCGGCTGCGAGATCGCGACGCGACAGCTCGTGATGCGCCCGTGGAACTCCTCCAACTTCGCGACCTTGTCGCGGATCAACGTCTCGACGGCGTCCGAATGATCGATGTCTTGGAAGGTGACTTGGACCTGTTGTTCCATGCGTAGAGGTTCCGAGCTCGGTCTACCACGCACGGGCGATCTGTCTGCCCGGCGACGCTCACGCGCGGCGCCACGCGCGACTCACTGCGGCTCGCCGGGCCACGGCTGCCAGCTGCGGCTCGGCGTGCCGTCGTGGATCACGGGCCAACCGTCGACCCACTGGATGCGATCGACGAGGCCGTGTCGACCGGCGCCGCCGTCGTGCGTACCGTTCCCGGCATTCGGCCACGCGTGATAGACGAGGTAGTCGAGTCCCGCGACGGCGAGCACGGTGCCGTGACCGGGACCGACCCACCGCTCGTTGTTCGCGAGGATCGGCGCGCCGTGTTTCTCGAACGGTCCGGTCGGACTCGCCGACCGTGCGACGCCGGTGCGGTAGCGATGGTCGTACACGTTGCCGCTGTAGAACATGAAGTACATGCCGTCGCGCTCGACGACCCACGGTGCTTCCGCGACGCCGCCTTCCCACGTGCCGCCGTCGTTCACGAGCACCTGCACCGGCGAGCTGCCGGGCGCGAACGCTTCGCCGTCCGCGGTGAGCTCGCGCGCGAAGATCGGCGTGGCCAGACCAACGGAGTTGCCGTCGATCTTGTAGTAGAGATACGGCACGTCCGCGGCCAGGAATGTCGCATCGATGACGCCGAGCCCGTCCTGCACGAGCGGCCCGGGCGATTCGGTGTACGGACCGAGGATGTCGTCGGCGGTGGCGAAGCCGATGCACAGACGATCCTGCGCGTCGGTCGTCGTGAAGTACGCGACGAACTGATCGCCGACGCGATGGATCTCCGGCGCCCAGTTGCGGAAGCCGTTGAGTGCCCAGCTCGGCTTGCCGCCCGGCAAGATGGCAGCGCCGGTGTCCGACCAGAACACGAGGTCACGCGAGCTCCGGATCGGGAACGAGCCACCGGTGCACACCATGTAGTAGGTGGGCACGTCGTTCTCGTCGTTCACCGCGATCACGCCGGGATCGGGGCAATCGAACGGCACGACCGGATTCAGGTACGGCGGCTTCGGAGCCGGTCGATCGCTCGGCAGGTCGACGGTGGTGAAGAACTCGGCACCGATCGTGGCCTCGGCTTCGCCGTCGTGCGACCAGGCCAGCCGCACCGACGCGTCGAGATCGATCTCGAAGTACTCGAGCCGCAGCGGCACCGCCACACCCGCGGTCATCTCGACCTGCACCTCGTTGCGCGTGACGTAGTGCGGTGTCCAATCGGCCAGCACGAGCGCGTCGTCGAGCCACAGCCGGACGCCGTCGTCGGTCTCGGTGACGATCGTGTACGTGCCCGAGGTCGGTGCCGTCAGCCAGCCGGTCCATCGCGCCGAGAAGCGATCCATCCCGAGCGCCGGATCCGGGGCCGCCATGCCCCACACCGCGTCGATCGTGGGCTCGATGCGCGCGACGACGCGATCGTGATAGCTCGCGAAGTACTCGGCCGCGAGGCCGGGCACGATGGGTGGGGGCTCCTCGCCCGTGCTCGTGTCGGGGTCGGACGACGTGCTGTCGGCGGGGCCGTCGGTGGACGGCGCGGTGTCCATGTCGTCGCCGCCGTCCGGGCTCGTCGAGTCCTCGCCGCTGGACTCGAACGCCGTCGTCGCGTGCGGCTCGCCGTCGGAGCCGCGACACGCCGACACGGCGACCGCGGACACGAGCACCAGCGCCCCAGAACGCACCACGACATCCGGTGTAGGCGAGTGTTGGCCGCGCGGCAATCCGCGGTTCTCGCTACGTAGAAGCACGCGAACCGATAGACTCGGGATGGGTGTCGAAGCGGATCGGATGGATGTTGGCGTGCGGGTGGTCCGTCTTCGGCGGCGCCGGCTGCAAGGAGCTCAACCCCGATTTCCAGGGGCAGACCTTCGGCGGCACGTCGGTCGACGACTCCTCCCCGTCGACGAGTGCGACCGACCCGGAGGCGAGCGGTCCGGACGACGACGACGACGACGATGTCGCCGACGACGCGACGGATCCGGGAGATACCACGACGAGCGTGGGTAGCACCGATCCCACGCTCACGACCGATCCCGACGACGGCAGCACGGTCGCCGCGACGACGCTCGCGGAGGAATCGTCGAGCACCGGCGAGCCGATTCCGCCCGAGTGCAGCATGGACATCGTGCCCGCCGGCGGCGCGTGTCCGCCCGAGTGCAACGCAGGATGCGACGGCGACGTGTGCACGATCGACTGCACGATCGACTGGTGCTCCAACGCCGACGTGGTGTGCCCGGCCGGCTTCGCGTGCGTGGTGGTCTGCACGAGCGGCAGCGCGTGCGAGGGCGCGACGATCACCTGCCCGCCCACGGAGCCGTGCAGCGTGACGTGCGACGGCAACAGCTCGTGTCGGAACATGGACATGTTCTGCGCCGACGGCTCGTGCGCGCTCGGCTGCATGGACGGGCCGAACGGATGCCGTGACGTCGTACTGAACTGCGGCAGCAAGAACTCGGTCGCGATGTGCACGAACTTCGAGAACATGACCGCGGTCGCGCTCGAAGGTTCGCCCTGCCTGTGCGAGGCGTGCTGAGTCCGATCAGCCGCCGAGCTTCGCGAGGCGCCTCTTCGCGGTGGCGTCGCCCGAGGCCGCGGCTTTCTGGTACTGCGCCTTCGCGTCGGCGGTGCGTCCGAGCTTGAAGTAGGCGTCGCCCAGTGCGACGCGATCGGACGCGGAGGCGTTCGAGGCCGCGACGAGCTGCTTGCCGTACTTCGCGGCGTTCTCGTAGTTGCCGCCGTCGAAGTACAGGCGCGAGAGCTCGCGCAGCGCGGTGCGGTTGGACGCATCGATGCGCAGCGCGGCGCGATAGGCCGCGATCGCCTCGTCGCTCTTGCCGCGCTTGCGCGCCTCTTTGCCGCGGATCAGGTTCTGGCGCAGCGGATCGATCGGCGCGGGCGCGGGCTTCTCCGCGACGGGATCCGTCGGCGTCGGCGTCGGCGTCGGCGTCGGGGCGATCGTCGGCGGGGGCGTGGTCGGCGGGGGTGCAGCGACGGCGACCTCGGGAATCGGCGCAGGTGGGGTCGGCGTCACCGGGGTCGGCGTCACCGGGGTCGGCGTCGTCGCGGTCGGCGTCGTCGCGGTCGGCGTCGGGGTCGGCGTGCTCGGCGTGGGCGCGTCGGAGGATCCGGGGCTGAACGCGAACGCGAGCACGGTGACGAGACCGATGCCGATGACACCCGGGATCAGCCACGCGGGACGCTTCGGCGGGACCTCGGGCCCGACGACGAGCGCTTCGGCGTCGGTGCGATCGGCGAGCGGCAAGGGCATCGCAACCGGCGGCTCGAACGACGGGGACGGTGCGGGTGCGATCGCGATCGTCGGCGCATCGTCGCTTGCAGGTGCGCTCGGCGGCTCGATCGCGGGGTCGGCCTTCGCCTCGATCTCCGGCTCGGCCGGCGGCTCGATCGTCGGCGGGTCGGGCAGCTTCAACCCGGCGCCCAGCGCTTCGACGTCCTCGAGACTCAGCCCGACGAGGCTCGTCTCTGCAGTCGGCGTGGGCTCCTTCGGCGCGACCTCCTTCGCGGTGAGGAGCGACGGCGGCGGCGGGCCTTCGGTGCGCAGCGACGACGGACGCGTCGCCATCTTCGGTGGCGGCGGAATGCGAGCGGGGCTCGCGGGCTTCGGAATGACCGTCGGCTTCGCTTCGACAGGCTTCGCTTCGACCGGCTTCGCTTCGACCGGCTTCGCTTCGACCGGCTTCGCTTCGACCGGCTTCGCCTCCACCGGCTTCGCTTCGACCGGCTTCGCCGGCATCGCGAGCGGCTTCGCTTCGACCGGCTTCGCCGGCATCGCGAGCGGCTTCGCCTCCGCCGGCTTCGTCGAGGTCGTGCGCGGCGGCAACGGAATCCTCGGCTCGCCGGGCTTGAGCACGGGCTTCGCGATCACCGGCTTCGCCTCCAGCGGCTTCGCCTCCACCGGGGTCGATTCGACCGGCTTCGCCTCCACCGGGGCCGGTTCGACCGGCTTCGCGGGCTCCGCCGTCGGCGCGGCGACGATCGGACGCACGACCTTCGCGCCGACGTTCGACACCGGCTTCGGTCGCGGCATCTTCCCGGGCGCGGCCGCGCTGCCGGTCGCCGCGGCCTCGCGCGCACCGGGACCCGCCGCGACGACCGTCCGCGCCGGCGAGTGGTTCGCCGCGACGCCGTTGCCACCGACCGGCCGATGCGAGCCCGACGGCGTGCGCTTGCCACCGCGACCGGACACCGACTGGAAGACGCCCGACGTCGCCGGCTCTTCGCCGAGCACGCGGGCCTTCTCCGACAACGCCTCGAGGTGGGCGTCCCACGGCGTCACGATGCCCGCGTCGCGCTGCGCCTCGACCAACGCGAGCTCGAGCGTGGCGAGATCCGCCGTGCGATCGTCGGGATCCTTGACGAGCGCATCCTCGAGCGCGCGCGCGATCCCACTCGGCACCAGCCGCGCGATCGAGCGCAGCGGCGCGACGTCTTCGATCGCATGGCGGCGTCGCAGCCCATCGCCGTCGTCGGCGGTGAACGGCGGCGCACCGGCGAGCATCCAGTAGCCGAGGCAGCCGACGAGGTAGACGTCCTCGCTCGTGTGCGTGCCGAAGCCGAGCAATCGCTCGGGCGTCATCGGCAAGAGCGGCGAGTACTTCGGCTCGCTCTCGCCCATCACGCCCGCGATCCCGAAGTCGAGGATCTTCACCGCGTCGGCGCGCGGACCCTCGCGCACGAGCACGACGCTCGCAGGCCCGAGCGCCCGATGGTTGATTCCCGCCGCGTGCGCCGTCGCGAGGCCGCGACACAGCTGGCGGAGCACCGCGATCGCGCGCTCGACCGCGATCGGTCCGCGCGCCAGGATCGTGCCGAGATCCTCGCCCTCGAGTCGCTCGTACGACAGCACGAGTCGTCCATCGCCGTCGCGCGTGGCTCCACGCATGCCCGCGATGAACGGACTGTCGAGCCCCGCGAGCCCACCGGTGATGCGCTCGAGGTAATCGAGCGCATCGGGCTCGCGACCCAGCTCACGCCACAACGCGTTCACGAGCGCCGGCGGCTTGCGCGACGCGTCCTCGAACATCTCACCGTACGGGTGGGGCCAAAGCGCGCGCCGCATGGTGCTCGACGTCGCGCTCACGGACGATTCCACCGTGACGAGACGAGCCGCGGCCAGCCGTGCGCTCGACCGCGCGCCTTCACCAGCGCGCGCTTCGGGTACATCGGCCGCGTCTTCCCGCGACGAGTCGACCTCGACGGCCACTCCAATACCATTGCACAACTGTCGGCAATGATCACCGGATCACGAGACGAGCGGCGCTCCATCTCGACCCGTACCAACACGGGCCGCTGCTCATCCGACCTCTCTCTCTCTCGTCGACCCGCGCGCACATCGGACGACGTGCAGCGCACCGGCGCGACCCGCTGTCGTCTCCGGCGGTCGCTCGTGCCGTCGAATCGCGATCGTCGACGCGCGCGATTCCGGTATCATCGACCTCGATGCACGTGTCGCTGTGCTTCGCGTGGATGGCGGTATCCCTCGTCGAGCCGGCGATCGCCGTCGAACCGCCGAAACTGACGGGGCGCGCCGTCGAGAACAGCGAGCTGTTCCAGCGCGAGATCGACCAGGCCGCCGCGGCACGCGGCGAGGCCCCCGCAGGTGGACAGCGCCGGCTCCAAGTGAGCGTCGACGAGGACGCCCGCGACTACGCGATCCGCTTCGAGCTCTTCGATGCGAGCGGGACGAGCGTCGCGAAGGCCGAGACGAGTTGCGACATCTGTGCCGAGACCGAGGCCGCCGCCCTGACGGGGCGCGAGCTGGCCGCGTTCCTCGCCGCGAACCCGGCCGTGGCGGGCACGACCGTGCGGATCACGAGCGAGCCCGCCGGCGCGACGGTCCTCGTCGACGGCAACGAGGTCGGCACCACGCCGTACGAGGGGTCGATCGAGCCGGGCCCGCACACGGTCGCGCTGCGCCACGACGGCTATGACGCGTCGTCGCGCGAATTCGACGCTGCCGAGGGCAAGACGAGCGAGATGCACGTCGACCTGGTGGGTCGCGCGCCGAAGAAAGCGCCGGCGAGCCCGCCGAGCGACAAGACCCGCCGTGGGCTCTGGATCGGCGGTTGGGCCGGCATCGGGGTCGGCGTCGCGCTCCTCACCACGGGCATCGCCCTGCTCGCGATCGACGGCAACGAGATCAAGAGCGACTGCTCGGGCGCGAACGTGGATGCGTTCGGCACGTGCAAGTATCGTTACGAGACGACCGGCGGTGGCGCGGCCGCGACCGTGCTCGGCGTCGCGTTCGCGGGCGTCGGCACCGGCCTCGTCGTGTGGGCGCGACCGAGGAAGAACGGTGCGCATCTGAAGGCCGACCTCTCGCCGACCCGCGTCGGCATGACGCTGCGCTTCTGACACGTGTGCGGTGATCACCGCACACGCGACCTCGAATCGACGTAATTGGAGTGCCGGCGATCACCGGATTTCGGAATTGATCCCGCTTCGATCGGTCTGAGCACGACGGTCCCTGCACGCCCGGGATCGCGGGAGCGCGCATGAAGTCGTCGAAGCTGTGGTGGTGGATGCCGTGGTCGCTCGCGATCGCATGCGGCGGCGACGTCACCGAGGCCGATAGCCTGTCGGGGACCGGTGACGACTCGAGCTCGCAGGGCGACTCGATCGATCCCGACGACAGCTCCGGCGCGACCAACCCGGACACCTCCTCGGGCGGAGGCTCGGTCTCCGCCGACTCGTCGAGCGGTTCCGTCTCGGCCGACTCCGGGACGACGACGACCGACGAGGGCACCACCACCGACGACGACGCGGGCAGCGAGTCCGAGAGCGGCACGACGGGCGGGATGTCGTGCATGGACGACCTCGCGTGCGACGACTTCCTGCCGTGCAACGGCGTGGAGACGTGCGAGGGCGGCGAGTGTGCGCCGGGCGTCGCAGTCGTCTGCGACGACGGCGTCGCGTGCACCGTAGACGCGTGCGACGAGAACACCGCGGAGTGCTTCGCGGTCGCCGTGGACGCGAACTGCGACGACGGCTCGTTCTGCAACGGCGCCGAGTCCTGCGACGCGGTCCTCGACTGCCAGCCCGGCACCGACATCGCGTGCGACGACGGCATCGCGTGCACGACCGACAGCTGCGACGAGGGCACCGACGCGTGCGCGTTCGAGCCCGACGACAGCAACTGCGACGACGGAGCCTTCTGCACCGGCGTCGAGACCTGCAACCCCCTGCTCGGCTGCCAGGACGACACCGACTTCGGATGCGAGGACTTCGTCGCCTGCACGCTCGACACGTGCGACGAGGCGAACGACCAGTGCGATCACGAGCCCGACGACGGCCTGTGCGGCGACGGCGTGATCTGCAATGGCGACGAGGTGTGCGATCCGATGGCGGGTTGCGGCGACGGCACGCCCGTAGTCTGTGCCGACGACGGCGTCGCGTGCACGGTGGAGTCGTGCGACGAGGCCACGGGCGACTGCCAGACCGAGCTCGACAACGCGCAGTGCGCGATGGGTGAGTTCTGCAGCGACGGCGGCTGCGTCGTCGGCGATCCCTGCAACAACGCGGGGCAGTGCCAGGACGGGCTCGCGTGCAACGGCGCCGAGATCTGCGCGCAGCTGATGGGCATGGGGCCCACCGTGTGCCAGCCCGGCACGCCGATCGACTGCAACGACGACGTCGACTGCACGAGCGACGCGTGCCAGGAGCCCGGCGCGTGTGACAACGTGCAGCTCGACGGCCTGTGTGCCGACGGCGATCCGTGCAACGGCGACGAGGTGTGCACGGCGGCCGGCTGCCAGGGCGGAGATCCGCTCGTCTGCGACGACGGCGTGGGCTGCACCGACAACGACTGCATCGAGGACTTCGGGTGCAGCTACCCCGCGAACCATCCCTCGTGCGACGACGGTACGTTCTGCAACGGCGAGGAGTACTGCGATCCCATCGACGACTGCCAGTCCACCGGTGCGCTCCAGTGCCCCGACGACGGCATCCCCTGCACGACGGACGTGTGCGACGAGCAGATCGACGGCTGCGCCCACACACCCGACGACGCGCAGTGCAGCTGCGGCGAGGAGTGCCTGCCGGCGTTCGGTGGGTGCGCCACGGGCTGCACCATCTCCTTCTGCGACGGTCACCTCTACGCGTGCGGCGACTGCACGGACAACGACGACGACTGCGACATCGACGACCACGACTCGAACTGCTTCGGCCCGTGCTCGGACAACGAGAGCGGTCTCGACGGCCTGATCCCCGGCCAGGACAACGCGCCGTGCAAGCACGACTGCTACTGGGACGGCAACTCCGGCAGCGGCAACGACGACTGCTATTGGAGTCACGAGTGCGATCCGCTCGAGCCCTCGGCATCCACGTGTGAGTACGACCCCGACGCGTCGATCCCCGGCTACGCCGGCAACATGGACTGCACGAACGCGCTCGACGGCCAGTCGGCGGAGTGCGAGGCGTTCTGCGAGGAGCTCACGCCGAACGGCTGCGACTGCTTCGGCTGCTGCATGGTCGACCTCGACAACGGCAGCACGGTCACCGTCTACCTCGGCAGCAAGGTCGACGGCGACGGCGACAGCACGTGCACCGTGGACGTGCTCGATGACCCGGCGCTGTGCCACCCGTGCACGCAGGTGCCCGCATGCATCAACACCTGCGACGACTGCGAGGTGTGCTTCGGCGACGACGACCCGCTGCCGCCGGAGTGCGGCGGCGAGCAGGTGTGCTCGCGCGAGCAGCAGCAGTGCGGACAGATCGGGCAGGACCAGTGCCCGGAGGGGCAGTTCTGCCTCACCGGCTGCTGTCAGCAGTTCTGACGCGCGACTTCGGCTACCCTCGGACGATGCGCGCTGCGTCGCGACTCGCTCTGTGCGCCGCACTCGCCGGGGTCGCGTGCGGCGACGACACCACCGCGAACGACGGCGACGACGGCACCGCGGGGGAGGACACGAGCTCGGGCGCCGACGACGAGTCGTCCACCGCGCCCGCGGACACCAGCACCGCGGCGCAACCCGACTCGTCGTCGAGCGACGAGGCCGAGCCACCGCCGACCCTCGAGTACGCGCGCGGCATCCGACTCACGCGTCTCGCGGTGAACCAAGGCGTGCAGGTCGAGCTGGTCGTGGACGGCGTCGACGTCGATCCGGCGACCCACACCTCGCGGATCGTGAACGGTCGTCGCACGCTGGTGCGCGCGTTCTGGAGCCTCCATGCCGACTTCGAGCCGCGCGAGCTGGTCGGCCGTCTGACCGTCCGCTACGACGACGGCACCGAGTTCGTCGACGATCGTCCGCAGATGGTCGAGGGCGAGAGCATCGACAACGGCCCGTCGTTCCAGTGGCTGCTCGCTCCGGAGAACGTGCGCGAAGGCATGACGATCCGTGTGCAGGCGCTCGAGCCCGATCCGGACGACGTCACCGGCGACGTGTCGGATCCGCCGCCGATCCTGCCCTACGCGCAGGCGATGGCGGTGCCGGTGTACGACTCGATGCTCGAGATCAAGGTCGTGCTCATCCCGGTGCTGCACCAGTTCGAGGGCTGCGAGCAGGTGCCGATGCCCACCGACGACGACGTCGCGGCGATGCGCGACCAGCTCGAGCAGAACAACGCGCTGCAGGACACGATCGTCACCGTCGGCGATCCCATGCCCTACACGGATCCGATCGGCACGTCGGGCAAGGGCTTCTCGCCCGTGCTCTCCGCGTTGGCGATGCGGCGCGAGATGGATGCGCCCGAGCCCAACGTCTACTACTACGGGATCCTGGCGCCGTGCGACGGCTTCCCGCCCGGGCTGCTCGGTCAGGCGATCGGGATCCCGCCCGCGCCCACCGAGGAGCTCGCGGTCATGCGCATCGCCACGGGTCGGTGGCTGGGCACCGGCGAGGCCACCGCGGAGACGTTCGTGCACGAGATCGGCCACACGCAGGGCCGTCGTCACGTGCGCTGCAGCGGCGGCGAGGCGGGCGTCGACCCGAACTATCCCCACGAGAACGGCCGCATCGGCGTGTGGGGCTTCGGCATCCACGACTTCAAGCTGCGCGCGCCCACGGCGGCGCGCGACTACATGACGTACTGCGCGAACGAGTGGGTGTCGGACTACGGCTGGGAGCAGACGCTCGACACGATCGAGGTACTCACGTCGTGGGACTACGCGGACGTGCTGCCGTCGCGCGACGCGATGCTGGTCGGCGCGCTGCATGCCGACGGATCGTCCACGTGGTGGACCGCTCGCGGTGCCGCGCCGGCCGTGCCCACCGACGCGCGCACGGTGTGGACGATCGACGGCGTGGAGGTCCCGGCCGACGCGGTGGTGCAGCCGATGGTCGACGGACCGGGCGCGCTCGTCATGGCGCCGCTGCCCGCCGATTTCGGCTCGGCCACGGCGCTGCGGCTCGAGCAGGATGACGCGCCCTCGCGCACGATCGATCTCGATCGGCTCCGCGTCGTCTACGCGCCGTAGTCACTGCGGCCGGAAGCGACCCACCCACACGCCGGACTCGGGCTCGTCGATGAGCTCACCGACGACGACGGGCCCGCCGTCGACGCCGACGGCACCGCCGTTGACGAACAGCGTGGAGTGCACGAAGCCACCGCTCTCGGCCTCGTGCGTCGTGGCGCAGCGCAGGCCGGCGTCGGGATCGAGCTGCGTGACCCAGGCTTCCGCCCACGCATCCATCCCGCGTCCGTCGTTGTAGCTGCCGATCGCGACCGGTCCGCGATCCGGCGCGAACATCACGGCGTACAGGCGCCAGTCCTCGCCGACGCCGGGCATGATGAAGTCGTCGCGATCGAGCTCCCACACCGGTGCGCCGGCGTCGTCGACCTTCGCGACCCAGAACTCCACCTGTGACGTGTAGCGCGCGTAGCCGAAGTACACGCTGCCGTCGTCACCCACCGCGACCTCGATCGGCGAGAACTCCTGCACCGATCCCTCGTGCGTCGGCGTGTACGACCACAGCGGCTCGCCGCCGTCGGGCCCGTATGCGAGCAGCGTCGTGTTCAACGTGGAGAGATTCACGTACGGCTGCGCGAGCACGTAGACCGTGCCGTCGGCACCGACGGCCACGGGCCCCCCGTTGTCGGTGGAGAACTCGCCGACCGCCATGCCGTCGTACGTCGCGGTCCACACCTCGGCTCCGTCCGCGCTCGCGATCTTTCGCACCCAGACGTCGTCGTTCATGTCGGCGACGCGCATCGTCGCGACGACCACGACGTCGCCGTCGGGCGTCGTCGCGATCGCGTCGGGCTCGTCGTCGCCGTCGACCACCGGACCGGCGAGCACGTGCGTCCACAGCTCGCTGCCGTCCTCGGCCGACAGCGCGACGACCTCCACGTCGCGGCTGCCGTCCTCGAGCTCCACGCGCGTCGCGACGTAGGCGTTGCCCTCGGCATCGACGGCCACGTCGCCCGGCGTCACCGAGAGCCCGCGCTGTGCCAGCAGCTGCGTCCACCGCTCGGTGCCGTCGGCCTCGTACGCGATCACGAGCGCCGTCGGCTCGCCGATCGTCTGGTTCCCCTTCGGATCGACGTCGACCTGGCGCTGGAAGCCCACCGCGACGGCGCGGTCCTCGTCGTCGACGTCGATGCGCAATCCGTAGATGTCGGATTCCTGCGTGGGGCCGAGGTGCACGACCGACCACGCGAGGCCGCACGAGCGCAGGCACGCGCTCGAGCACTCGTCGTCCTCGACGTCGTTCGCGTCGTCGCACTCCTCGCCCGGTTCGACGTAGCCGTTGCCGCACATCGGCACGGGCGGGTCGAAGCCGGTGCCGCTCGACTCGTCCATCGACATGGTGGAGCTCGCGGTGGTGTCGCCGGTGGGGCCGTCGTCGTCCGCGCTCGCCTCGGTGGTCGATTCGTCGTCCGCGCCGCTCGAGCCGTCGTCGGTGCCCGTGCCACCCCCGTCGTCGCCACACGCGACGAGCGCGGCGACGAGCCAGCATGCGGACGTTCTCGGCAAGGCAAGGATCACCTGCCAAGAGAACGCCGACGCGGGCGCGTCGTCAAGCGGCGGGCTCCTACTTGCGTCCCAGCGCGACGATGCCGTAGTGCCGGATCGCGAGCGCGATCTCGGCGCCGGGCTTGCCGTCGAGATCACCGAGGGCCGCGCTCATGTCCGTCTCGTGGGTGCGCAGCTCGAGCAGCGGTGCTCCGGTCGCGTCGTACGCGACGAGCCCGAGTCCACCGTCGATCACGACGTCGTTGCGCCCGTCCCCGTCCAGATCGTGGCGCAGTTTCGGCGAGGCATCGAACTTCGCCTCGAACACGTCGACGATCGCGCCGTCGAGCTCGATGCGCCCCGAGTGCTCGCGGTCCTTCGGGGCCGGCCGCCGGCTCGTCTCTTTGCCGCGCGCGTCGAGCTCCACGAGGTCGCCGTCGGCCTGCACGAGCACTTCGCCGGCCGGGCCGAAGTTCACGCGCTCGATCCGCTCGAACGGACGCGAGCGCCACATCTGCTTCGAGTCCGCCTTGAACACGGTGACGCGGTTCTCCGAGCGCACGACGACTTCCTGGAACTTGTCGCCGTCGAGATCGCGCAGGCCCACGACGAGCTGCAGGAGCTCCGACGTGTTCTCCCAGTACGGCATGCCGGTGTCGTCGAGCACCTTCACGTCCTGCCAGCCGCCCACGACCCACTCGCGCTTGCCGTCGGCATCGAGATCCGCGACGCGCAGCGACTGCGCCCACCCGTTGACGGGCTGGGCCGGCAGCGCGCGCCCGTCCGCCGACCAACGCACGAGCCCGTCGCGTCCGACCATGCCGACCTCGCCGCCGGCCTTGCCGACCGGCGGTGCGATCGCGATCGCTTGCACGTCGCCGGGCACGGGTCGCTGCCACAGCACCTGCCAGCCCTTCGGCGCGAGCTCCAACGTCGCGAGCTGACGACCTTCGCTCGGCTTGCCGTCGACCACGTCCTTGATCTCGTGCGCGAGCTTCTCCTCGAGATCCGGATCGAAGCCCGTGCGTGCGTGCGCGATCTTGCCGCCGCGATCGACGACGTACAGCGCCGGAATGGCGGAGTACGCGTAGCCGCCGAGCTGCTCCGGATCCTCGAAGAGCACCTTCATGTCGAGCCGATTCGCGGCGAGGAACGGCTTGATGGTCGAGCGCTGCGAGAACTCGTCGACGTTGATCGTGAGCAGCTCGACGCCCTTCTTCGCATTCTCCTTCGCGAACTTCTGCAGGTGCGGCAGCTCCTTCTTGCACGGCCCACACCACGTGGCCCAGAACGCGACGAGCACGACCTTGCCCTTGTACTTCGCGAGCTTCGTGGTGGTGCCGTCGATCCCCTTCAACGCGAACGCTGGCGCGGGCTCGGCCTCGCCCCGCACCGTCAGCACCGTCTTGCCCGACTCGCCGAGGGCATCGCGCGTCGTCTGATACAGCTCGCGCAGCTTCAGATCGACGATGAAGCCGACGACCTTGTCGAGCGCGGCGCGAGCGGCCGCGTCGTCGCCGAGCTTGCGATGCACGGCCGCTTCCACGACGTGCTGATCGTCGAACGTGCCCGTTCGATAGGTGCGCACCGTCTTGCCGTCCTTGCCGATCGCGACGACGTGCTTCGCCATCGCATCGCCGAGCTCGAGCGCGCGCGTGATCGAGCCCAGCGCCTTCTTCGCGTCGCCCTGCGCGAGCTGGATCCGCGCCTCCATCGTCGCGAGCTCGAGCTCGCCCTGCTTCACTTCGAGGCGGCGATACTGCTTCATCTCGTCGCTGCTCTCGAGCTCCGCGTCGGCGACCGCCTGGGCGAGCCGGTCCTTCACGACGCCGAGCATCGCGTCCACGTCGGCCGGCGGCAGCACGTGCGCGAGGTAGACGTCGCGCAGCAGCTCGAACGCGCGCTCGTGGCCGTGCGGCTCGAGGGCGACGCGCTTCATCGCGAGCGCAGCGAGCTCGGCCTTGTCGGGCGAGCCCTTCGCTTCGAGCGCTTCGACGAGCGCATCGATCACGGCAGCGGCTTCGGGATGATCACCGTGCGCTGCGACGAACTCGCGACACGCCGCGATCTTCTTGGTCTCGTCGGGCTCCGCGACGGCGGCCTGGCCTTGGGACTGCACGGCCCGCAACGCGTCGAGCGCCATCGGCGGGGTCGCATCGACGACGGGCGCCGGCGCGCGCTGCTCTCGCGCGTCGACGTCCGCCGTCGGCACCACCGCATCGCCATCGATCCGAGCGGGCGACGTCGCCGTCGAGCACGCCGCGAGCCCGAGCACCACCAGGATCACCGACTTCGTACACCGCATGTTCGTCCCTTCGACGCGGTCGGGGGGCCGCGCGTCGCCCTTCCTACTGCGGGCGTGCCGTTTCGGGTTGTGTCCGGTCCGACCTCTCTGGATGGTTCGGTCGTCGTGGCTCCGGGTTCCCACCGTGGCGCCGAACGAGTCCGCGAGGCGTGTTACGCTGCGGGCGAGCGTGAACGAGTCGCGGCCGAGCTCCCCCGGGCAGATCGCGGGTCGAGCCCCAGCTGCGGAGCCCGACGCCGATACCCAGTTGTCCGCGCCCGATCTCGCGATCACGCTGGCGCCGGGGCACGACGTCGATGCGACGCTCACCGACGGCCCGCGTCGTCCGACCGACGACGAGAGCCCCCGCTTGCAGCGCGGCACGCTGGTCGGGCGCTGTCTGGTGCTCGATCGGCTGGGCTCGGGCGGCATGGGCGTGGTCTATGCGGCCTACGATCCCGAGCTCGATCGAAAGGTCGCGATCAAGCTCGTCCCCAAGGACACCACGACGAAGAGCGACGCGTCGGCGGGTGCCACTCGATTGCTGCGCGAGGCGCAGTCGATGGCGCGGCTGTCCCATCCCAACGTCGTCGCGGTGTACGACGTGGGATCGATTCCCGCGGGCGTGTACATCGCGATGGAGCACATCGACGGCGTCACGCTCACGAGCTGGCTCGAGGAGCGCCCGCGATCATGGCGCGAGGTGCTGCGCGTGTTCGAGGCGGCCGGCCGCGGCATCGAGGCCGCGCACGCGGCCGGGCTCGTGCACCGCGACTTCAAGCCCGACAACGTGATGATCGGTCACGACGGTCGCGTGCGCGTGCTCGACTTCGGGCTGGCGCGGCCGGCGAAGACGATCGATCCCGACTCGAGCGATCGCGTCGAGAGCTCGGGCGGTTGGTCGCCGGCGAGCCACCTCGAGCTGCAGCTCACCGTGCCCGGCACGGTGATGGGCACGCCGCGCTACATGGCGCCCGAGCAGCACCTCGGCAAGCCCACCGACGAGCGCAGCGACATCTACTCGTTCTGCGTCGCGCTGTGGGAAGCGATCTACGGCGCGCGTCCGTTCAGCGGGCACTCGCTCGCGGAGCTGTCGGTCAAGGTCGTCGCGGGCGAGATCGACGAGCCGCCGAAGAGCGCGAAGGTGCCGAGATGGTTGCGCGCGGCGGTGCGGCGCGGGATGTCGCCCGATCCGGCGGCGCGCTACGCCGGCATGACGGATCTGCTCGTCGCGCTCGGTCGCCATCGACAGCGGCGCACGGGCTGGATCGTCGCGGGCACCGGGCTCGCGTTCGCCGCCTCGATCGGTGGGCTCGTCGCATTCCAGCTGTCGCGCGCGTCGCTGTGCGACGACGCCGATACGGTGCTCGACGGCGTGTGGGACCGCCAGACGAAGCGCGACATCGAGGCCTCGTTCGATCGCGAGGGCAAGACGTACACGGCGGCCACGTGGAAGAACGTCGAACGCACGCTCGACGAGTACAGCGAGGCGCTCGTCGACATGCGACGCGAGGCCTGCGAGGCGTCGCGCGTGCACGGCACGCAGTCGGACGAGGTGCTCGGGCGCCGCATGGCGTGCCTCGATCGCCGCGTGCGTCGGCTGGACGCCTTGACCGACGCGCTCGCGGTCGGCGGCACGACCACGGTGTTGCGAGCGGTCGACGCGGCGCACGGGCTGCCCGACATCGCGTTGTGTGCGGACGTCGAGCGGCTTTCGATGGGTGTGCCGCCGCCGGACGATCCGATCGTGCGCGCGAAGGTGGACGAGGTGCGCGCGGAGAACGATCGCATCGAAGGGCTCGGCGTCGCCGGCCAGGTGGAAGGGATCCTCGAGCGCCTCGACGCGTCGCTCGTGGAGGCGCGGGCCACCGAGTACCGCCCGATCGTCGCGGAGACGCTGCAGCTGCGCGGCAACTTCCTGTCCAACCTCGGCAAGGCCGACGAGGCGCGGGACACGTTGTTGGAAGGGCTCGACATCGCCGAGGCGGTCGGCCACGACGCGATGATCGCGGAGATCAGCATCGGGCTCATCCACATCGAGGGCACGCTGCGGAACGAGTTCGACGTCGCCGACATGCATGCGCGTCATGCCGCGGCGGTGATCGAGCGGCTCGGTGGCGACAAGTACCTGCAGGTCGCGCTGTGGACGAAGGTCGGCGCGCTGCAGCTGTTCCGCAACGAGGAGGAGAAGGCGGTCGAGACGCTGCGCCGCGCCGTCGATCTCGGGCACGAGCTCGAGGTCGAGGGGCCGCGCCTCTTGCCCGTGCTCAACCCGCTCGCGAGCGCGCTGATGGGCGTGAATCGCTACGACGAGGCGAGCGACGTGATCCAGGAAGCGCAGCGCATCGTCGACGATGAGGTCGGGCCGGAGCATCCCAACGCCGGAGCGCTGCTCGCCCTGCTCGGGCGGCTGCGCGGCAAGCAGGATCGCTACGAGGAGGCGCTCGAGCTGTTCCGGCGCGCGCGCGAGGTGATGGTCGCGTCGCTCGGGCCGGAGCACGCGAACGTCGCCGCGATCACGAACGGCATCGGGCTCACGTTGTCGTCGCTCGGCCGCGACGAGGAGGCGCTCGCGGCGTACGCCGAGACGCTGGCGATCATCGAGCGCACGAGCGGACCAGAGCACCTGTCGGTCGCGACGGCGCTGCAGAACATGGCGTACCTCGAGGTCCGGCGCGGACGCGGGCGCGAGGCGCTGGAGAAGATGCAGCGCGTGCTCGAGATCCGCGAGGCGAAGATGGGCAAGGACACCGAGGGTGTGGCGTATGCCAAGGATCTGATCGGGGACTCGTACGCACTGCTCGGCAAGCCCGACGAGGCGCGCAAGTACTACCGCGAGGCCATCGCGACGTTCGAGAAGCTCGACGCCCGCGAAGAGCAAGCGCATGCGTACGTCGGGCTCGCGAAGCTGCTGCTCTCGGAGAAGCGCGCCGAGGATGCGGTGCTGCAGGCCGAGCGCGCGCTGACGATGGAGGGGCCGGATTCGAGCGAGGCCGGACGGGGCGCCGCGCGCTTCGTCCTCGCACGAGCGCTCTACGCAACCGGTCGCGAACCGGCGCGCGTGCGGGAGCTCGTCGCGTCGGCGCAGGCCGAGTATCGCAAGGCGGGACTGTCGTATTCTCCGGAGCTCGCCGAGGTGAAGCGGTGGGCCGAAGAACATCCCTGATCTTGATCGTCGTGTGTGTCGCGCTGCCTTCGACGGCGCTCGCCGGCGAAGAGGTGCTCGTCTTCGACGGCGAGGTGGAGCCGGGCGGGCTCGATCACGAGTTCGTCGAGTTCGAGGTGCCCGAGGGCGTCGTCGAGATCGAGGTGCGCCACGACGACATGAGCGAGGCGAACATCCTCGACTGGGGGGTGTACGACGCGGCCGGCTTCCGCGGCTGGGGCGGCGGCAACTCGGAGCCTGCCGTGATCGGCATCGATGCGGCGTCGCGCAGCTACGTGCCGGGTGCGATCGAGGCGGGCACGTGGCGCGTGGTGATCGGCAAGGCGAAGATCGTGGAGTCGCCGGCGCCGTACCACATCGAGGTGGTGCTGCGCGGCACGGCGACGCTCGAGCCGCAGCCGGAGCGGATGCCGTATGCGGCGGTCGAGCCGTTGTCCACGGAGGCGCGGTGGTACGCGGGGGACTTCCACGTGCACTCGCGCGAGAGCGGCGACGCATCGCCGCCGATCGACGAGATCGCCACGTTCGCGCGCGGCCGCGGGCTCGACTTCGTCGAGCTGTCGGACCACAACGTGGTGACGCAGAGCGACTTCATCGGCGCGGCCCAACCGGATCATCCCGAGCTGCTCTTGCTGCCCGGCATCGAGTTCACGACGTACGCGGGGCATGCGAACGCGGTGGGCGCGACGGTGTGGGTGGATCACAAGATCGGCCAACCCGACGTGACGATCGACGGCGCGATCGCGGCGATCCACGACCAGGGCGCGCTGGTGTCGATCAACCACCCGGTGCTCGCGCTGGGCGACCTCTGCATCGGCTGCGCGTGGGAGCACGAGGTGGATCCGCTGTCGATCGACGCGGTGGAGATCGCGACGACGGGCCTCGACGCCGGCGGCGCGTTGTTCACGGGCAAGGCGATCGAGTACTGGGACGACTTGTGCGACGCGGGCTCGCACGCGGCGGCGATCGGCGGCAGCGACGATCACTCGGCGGGTCTGTCGGACGGCGCCTTCAACAGCCCGATCGGCGACCCGACGACGATGGTGTACGCGAACGAGCTGTCGGTGGCGGCGATCCTCGACGGCATCCGGGCGAGCCGCACGGTGGTGAAGCTGCAGGGCCCGGACGACCCGATGATCGACTTCATGCCCACGCGCGATCGCGTGGTGGACACGATCTACGCGGACACGCCGGTGACCTACGACGTGGTGGTGACGGGCGGCGAGGGCTTGCAGGTCCGAGCGGTCCGCGACGGCACGGCGGGCAACCCGGTGGACATCGACGCCGACCCCTTCATGTGGTCCTTCGATCTCGACTCCCCCGACGAAGGCGAAACCCGCATCCGCATCGAAGTCGTGCAAGACAACGCCCAACGCGTGGTGACGAGCCACATCTGGCAACGCCGCTGCGACGACACGAACTGCAGCGACTCCGCCGGCACGACGACGGGCACGGTCGACGACACGGGCCCGGACCCGACGACCGAAGACGGCCCAGACCCGACCGCCTCGACCTCCACGAGTGCAGACGCCGACGCCTCGACCTCCACGGCTGGCACGACCGAGAGCGACAGCGGCTGCAGCTGCACGACGTCGCCGCCCACTCCGCCGTGGTGGCTGCTCGCGCTGACGCTCGTCCGCCCACGTCGGGCGAGTCTCACGTACGCATGTGGGGCGCGGCGTCGTCCGTCGAAGCGGCGCCGACCAACGCCTCGACATGCGTAAGGACCTCCGTCGGCTCCGCGCCAGAGCCCGCGAACTCCCCCATCGCGTCCGCGAAGTGGCGCGCGAGCACTCCGAGGAGCGCGTACGCGCTGTCGGCCTCGAGATCACCGAGCCCGTCACTGAGACGGGCGCGCAGTCGATGCGGGCTGATGCCCAGCTGCCGCGCGCTTCGCGAGACGGACAGCCCTTGCGCACGACACAGTAGCGCCTCGGCATCCACACCGCGAAGCCCCGCCCGACGCAACAACGCGATGAAGACTCGTAGGACGCGCTCCGCTTCCGCACTCGGCGTCGACAACCTCGAGATGTCTATCGCTACCGGAGTCCGGCGTTCGGCCGCGGCTTCTTGCGCGAACCGAACTGCGGCCATCAGCTCCGCGACGCCGCACGGTTCAAGCAACGCCTTGCACGCTCCCCAACGAATCGCCGCCCGCCTGGCTATGGCCTGACCGCGCTTCGTGACGACGACAATCCCGGCTGCGCATCCTTCTTCCCGAGCCGCCCGAACAACTTCGTGCGCCTCCCCATCGGGAAGCGCTTCGTCGACGAGCAATGCATCCAGCGACTCCCGACGACGCGCGAGCTCGGCGAGCGCCGCACGAACCCGTGCGACGGGCTTGGCGACCGCGCCCTGCTTGACGAGGCTGCGCGCGTACGACCGCCCGAGCATCTCGTCGTCGTGGACCACGAGGACCTGCACTCCCTCGAGCGGTCGAGGCTCGGCCGCCGCCGCCACCGCCCTCCGCCGTTGGTCGCCCATGCGTCGATCACGTCCCCGTGAGTCATCTGCGTCCATGCCAGACTACCGAACCAAAAAAAACTACTCCTTGTCAACGCAATGGATGAACAGGGCCTCTGAACACTGCTCAGTGCCCCTCTCGAACGCTGCGCGATCCTGCCCGTGTCGCTCCGAACGTGAACGCCGGTGCATTTTCTGACGGGGTAAGAACGCCCGGCTCCCCGGTGCGCGAGCGGGGAGCCGGGAGAATCGCGCTACTCTCGTGAGCTCGGTCCAGGGCGGCGAGTCGTCCGGTCCCGCGGGACGATAGACTACCAAGGGCGCGCTGGCCCCTGAGACCAGCGCAGAGTCGCTCCGAGGATGGCACTCCAGGAGGAAACGCGAATGAGACCTGGTTCTACATGTCCGCTCACGGGCGCGCTGCTGCTGATCTTCAGCTCTTCGTGCTGGGTCGAGCAGGATGGTATCTCAGATGCCGTCTGGTCAGACGACGACCAGATGTTGGCGGTGACGGCGGTGCGTTACGAGGTTCGGCGCCGAGACGTGGATGATCCAAGCGGCGATACGCCGGCAAGGCACTACACTCGTCAGATTTACGTTCTGCCGTCCGATTTGAGCCAATCTCCTGAACCGCTGACGGAGAGAAAGACTGGTATTCCCGAATTGTATTTGATGAGCGATGCGGGGTATCTGCTCGGCACGTGGGCCGACGAAGGTCACCAAGAAAGCTACCAGTATTTTCTGAGCGGAGACTCGAGAAAGATCTTCGACGAGAACGACCTGCCGGAGCTGACGGAGGAGGATGATCATCGTGGCTATGACGCGATTCCTTCCCCGGATGGCGATACTGTCGCCATCCATCACACGGAGGGGACCGCAGCATCCTCGCTGCTACTACTGGACGCGACCTCGCTTGAACGCATATTTGTCGATGACGATCTGCCGTTCGGCCGGATCATCTGGAATCCGCAGGGGGAGCTCGTCTTTCTGTCCAATGAGGTCGATGGAGCCCTCAGCCTTCGCCTCAGTTCGTTGGAGTGGGAAACCGTGCCTGAGCCGACCTGCAGCTGGCCTCCCACGAATAGTGGGCCGATTTCAGAAGATGGTCGAGCGGTCGCGCCGGGGGAGAGTCTCGACGAACCCGTAGAGTTCGACGCAGTCGAGGGCAGCGCCGATCAGGAAGACATGCCATTTGGTTGTCCGTGATCAGCCGCCTGAGCGATCCCGTCGTGCCGCCGTGCGAACATTCTCTAGAAAGCTCGCTCAAAGTACCAAATATAGGTGCAACGCGCTTCGCTATCGGTTGGAAAGCAAAAGAAGTGACGGTAGTCCCATGGGGCGCACCAGAATCTCATCTTCTTTCCGCCCTCCAACGGCTGAATCGCGACGCCCTCATGAAAGAGACCCTCGGCGACCTTGTCCGGATATTCGATCTTAGCGATCTTGTCGAAGATGATGCTCCATTTACCCGCAACCTCGGTCAAGGTCACCTTGTAGGTGTCCATCCATCTCCCATGCGTGGCTACCATATGAAGTGTGCCGTCCTTACTATAGAACAAGTTGATCGCGGAGTAATCGTGCTTCAGGACCTCGCCGTATTCTTCCTCGGTATCCGCAGCCTGGATTACGGCCTCTTGATCCAGAAACTCGAGCGACCATCCGCTCCAGATGAATCTGATAAGCGTAATGCTCTTATGGTCCTTTTTTGTGTCGATACAGAGCAGGTAAAGAGTGGGACGCGCGAGGTCCTCATCATGAGATCCGTCGAATTGCCAATGGAATAGGGCTCCGCAGCCGTAACCCACTGACATGAAGAATTCGCGGACAACCGATCCCTGCTCATCATAAATCCGGATCTTTGTCGTCAGCCCCTCCGGAGGCGAACCTTCGCTTGGCTCGCTGCCCACAGGAAACAGAAAGTGGTCCACAAACTTCGACGAGGTCAACCCGCTTCCATTGTCGACTTCGATACCACGCACTGCTTGACCGGTCACCGCGTGGGGCCAGGGCTGCTCATCCACCCGCACGAGGGTCGCACTACCCGACCCGAATCCGTCTTGGAAATCATCTTCGACCTCGTGGATTCCGTTGTAGTCATAGAACTGGAGGTACCCCACGAGCGTATCATCGTACCACGCGACCCCGTGTCCAGCGATCGTCATGCACGACGTGACGAACTTGTAGTCCATGAACGTGATGCCTTGCGTGTGGCACTTCATGATGTCGTCTGTCCACGGCCAGTCATCGTCGTGGAGACCAATACGGCTGACGACTTCGATATCAAACCAACCGGGATGGTCGCTTAGCGCGTGATCGATCTCTGCATCGGTCGCGTTATAGACATCCGTTCGGTACGGCATGCCGAAGTGGGACGGATCGCCCTGATTGAACCCGTCCGCGAATCCGCCGTGGGTGGAGCCCGCGACCTGACCGCGAGTCCAACATCGCTTCTCGCGCGCGAGCCACGACTTCTCCGGCGGACACTTGCATGCGTGCTCGTACTGCTGCCCGAACGCCGGCGGATGTGCCGGAGGGTTGTCGTTCGGCCAGCAGCTCTGCCATTGGTAGTCGAAGGTGTAATTCGGCGGACAGAGCGGCTTGTCCGGCCCGAGCACCGTGCCGCCCACGGGTGCGGGCAGGTTCGACTGCGGCGTCGGCATCGTGCCGAGCAGGAATCCGTTCTGCGGTTGGGCCGCTGGCGGGAAACTGAAGTCGTTCGCCGGTGGAGGTCCCAACCCCGGGTTCAGCTCGCCCGTCGGTACCGGCGGTGCTTGGATGTCGCACGTCGGCGCGTACCCGTAGGGCTCGAACGTCGGCAGGGGCACGCCGTCGCCGGGGTCGTACGGGTTGATGAGATCGTCGATGGGCAACGGCGGGTTCAAGAAGCTCGGAAGATCTCCCCCACCACCCGTGCTCGGACGCGGTGGAGCGTCGCTGCCCGGCCGCGACGGATTCCGCGGTCGCCTGGGCTCGCCACCGCAGTCCTTGCACGGCTTCTTCTTCGGCTTCGGCTTCGCGCGCGGGCCACCGCGCTTCGGTTGCTCTCCGCATCCACAGTCGTGACTTTCGACTGCGCCGGCTCGGCCCACGACTCCCAGCGCCGCATCGGCGCCGAGGATCATCGCGAGCTCGCTTCGGGACTGCGCCAGCCCGGGATCCTCCCAACCCATCGCGCCCGGCATCTCGGAGTCCGGACCGAAGTCCTCGAGGCCCGGGTCTGTCATCGCAAAGCGCCGTGAGACGTCGACAGCGCGACGCCGGTCTTCGGGTCGCGGATCCACGGGCGGTTTGCGGGTGTCTCGCTTCATGATCTCTTCCTGCTGCGTCGGAACTCGATCACGTGTCCGGGTCCCACTCCCACGTCGCGGTGATGTAAAGCGATCCGTGCGTTGCTGCGGTCGGATCGACGCTCAGCTGCATGGTGTCCTCGCGCGAGAAGTAGCTCTTCGTGAAGACGTACTCGGCAACGGTGTTCGCGCTGATCGACTTCGTGAGCGACTCGATCGCGGTGGCTCCCGGCACTCCTCCGGTGCCTCGATACACCGCCACTGCCGTATCAGCCAACGCCGCGGTCGACAGCAAGCCGACCTTCACGAGTCGTCCGTCGTACGGAGCGATGCTGAACGTATCGTCGGCGTTCTGGACCTCGCTCACGGACGAGGTCGCCCATGGCACGTACGCTCTCACTCCGTTGTTGGTCTTCGTATAGAAGTGATGCGTATACGTGTACGCCTTCCGCGAGCCCGGAGGTACGCCGCGCCGACCCACGAGATCCGCACTGAGCTCCACGGCCGCGGTCTCGGAGCCAGACCTGCGGACGCCGGTTGCCTTGAGTCGCAGACACGATCCCACGCCTGTCGATGCGAACGCGATGAGCAGCGCGCCCTTCGGCGTCACTGCGTCGATAGTCACCGAAGCGGCTGGCGTCGACGCCACGAAGTCCAAGTCCGGCTCGTCCTCCGACGGCGCCGTGTGCTCGAGCGCCACGACGATGCTGGCGTCCCCAGAGATCCCGTTCCCGTGGACCCGCACCTGCAGGACGACCATCCCGAGGTCGACGACCGGGATCTTCGGGACCAGAATCGCATCGACGTCGTTGCCTACCACGATCTCGTCGAAGTCGACGATGCGCTTCGACAGGACGCGAATCACTTGGCCGAAGTGCATTCACATCCTCCCGCGTGAGGCTCGGCGACTCCCCAGCCCTGCAGCAGCAGTGCGACGGACACATTGACGGGCCGCACCGTCGGAGTCACCGCGACCTTCTCTTGGACCAGCCGCAGGGCGACGCGCACGTGCGACGGCAATCGCCAGGAAAGCCTTGCACTGCAGAGCGTGCCCGCCACGTCCGTCGACTTCACGCGCGTGAAGGCGAGCGACGGTGTCGCTACGAACGCCGTCTCCGGCTCGTCGACGCTCGGCGCAAGGCCCTCCACGACGACCTCCACGTGCTCGGCCGCTGCGAGGGCGTTCTCGTGCACGTCCACCAAGAGCCACCCGTCCAGCGCGTCGCTGACGTCGATGGGATCGCTGACCACGAGATCGGTACTGCTCACCACGCCGACCTTCCCGACGTTGTACGGCAGCCGCAACACCGGCTCGATGCGCCAAGTTCGTGCCGACTCGTGCATCCTCATGCCCTCGCGAAAAAATCGACACTCAGCGTGGCGGTGAGCGTACCGCCCGAGACCACCTCCAGCGCGACGCGCAACGCGGGTACGTGAACTGCGTCCCGGTCCAACAGGGTCTGCAGCAGCGTCCCGGACGCAATGCGCGGCTCGATCAGGTGAGTCGCGAGGGCGGGCATCCGCACGAAGTCCAGCGATGGATCGCAAGCCGAAGGGAAGACGGCGTACACGCGCGCGCGCATCAGTCCTGCCCCCGCGACGAGGGCAGTGTGTACGCGCGTGCGGAAGAGGATCTGCCGCGCTGTCTGGATTCGCAACGCGCGTTCGAGAACGAGCGTCTCGGTCGCGCTCACAGGGAGCGTGAACACGAACGGATGACAGCGGACGACGTGAACGACGCGCCCTCGTTCGTCGCGCTCCTCGGAGTCCGTGTCACGTTCATACCGCGTCATGGCATCGGTCCCCACGCGCACGAAGGACGAACAGGCGCGCCGTCACTCCTTCACGACGATCTCCGCGGAGAGATCTGCCGTGCAGTTTCCCGATGTCACCCGCGTTCCCATCACGTTGATGCGCAGGAACCCGCCGAAGTTGGACAAGCTCACGGTCGCGACCGTCGAGGTCGATCCGTTGGTGATGGCAGCCGTTCCACTCGCCGTCGTGCTGACGAAGTCGACGGCTGGATCCTCTCCGCTCGGCGCCGTCGTGAAGGCGATGATCTCGATCTTCGAGCTCCCGTTCACGATGTCGCGCGTGTGGGCACGAACGATCAGCATTGCTTCGCGGTACTTCTCGACAGCGACAGCCTTCACCGCGACGTGCGTCTCGGTGGTGCCGGCCGTCAGATTGTTGAAGTTGAACGACTTCTTGTTCCAGAGCGGGATCACCATGCCTGCCATAGCAAACGTCCTTTCTCGAGCACTCTCACTGCGCCGCCGCGTGCAACGCGGCCAAGCGATGTTCGCGACCGATCACCAAGTCGGTCGCATGACCGACCACGCAGTCCGCGACGATCTTGAGCTGGAACCCGGCTTTGCGGGCTTGGAGGCAGAAGAAGAAGTCCTCGCCGATGTCGCCTTGGAGCTGGAACGGGTGGCCGTCGGTCCGCTCCCACACCGCATCGAAGACGCTGCGATGCGTGAGCACGCAGGCGAATCCGGTCAGATCGGCATCCACGACGCCCTGGGTTGGATCCGGATCGAACGGCTCCGCGCGGCCTTCGGCGATGCGGTAGACGCAGGGCAGGTACGGTGGATCCCGCTTGTACGCGAGCGCGCCGACGAAGGGCTCGCGCGTACGATGCAGCCGAGCGAGCAAGTCCGGCGGCGGTGCCATGTCGTCGTCGAGCCACAGGATCCACTCCACGCCCATCGCTCGAGCTTCCTCCACCGCGACGTTTCTGGCGGTGACGACGTGCGCGCGTGGCTGGATGTTGGTGGTGACCAACGCGTCGCCGTGCTCTCGATGCCAGTACGAGACGCCCTGCAGGAGCGTATGCACGAGATGTGGGAAGACCAGCGCGCGGATCTCGTTGCGACACGGGATTGCGATGAGCAGGTTGGGACCAGCGACCACGACCTCGCAGTCTATTCCGCTGCTGACTCGAGGCCAGCGATCACGCGATCGCGCGAGTCGCCATCGCCGTTCTCGGAGTGCGTCGCGCGTAGCGACCGCGCGTCGATCGATCTTCGCGGGCTCAATCCAGGCCGAACGCTCGCTGGATCGAGACGCGATCGTCTGATCGCGTCGAGCTCACTTCGCGCGTGCGCGGGAGTTCGACGGCGTGCAGCCCGGCGTGTCGAGGAAGGCGACGTGCGTTGCAGTCAGCTCCGCGTCCGCGCCGGAGAGGTGGCCGTATCCGCCCTTGGTGAGCAGGAAGCCTTCGAGGCGCGCGCGGCGGGTCGACGAGCCATGCCTGCCGCGCCGCTCTTCGTTGGGCTCGCACTCGAACTTCACGTCCGGATACATGCTGATCCAGATCTCGTCGATGTACGAGGTTTCGAAGGCGGTGTACCACTCGCCTTCGAGCTCCACGAACTTGCCGTGCCACTTCTTCTCGTGGTGCAGGATCTCCGCCGCCGATCGCAAGCGCACCGGCTTCGGGTTCGACCGCCGCGACGTCTCGTACGCTTCGCGCACCCTCCATTGGTCGCGGCTCGCCTGCGCGCGCTCGCCCTTGTCGAACAGCGTCGTCTCCTCGAACACCGGCGTCTCCGCCACCGCCACGGGCGGCGGCTCGACGGTGGACGGCGCGACCGCTGCCGGCGTGACCTCGGGCGGTACGACCTCCGCAGGGGCTTCGGACGCCGGCGTCGGATCCTGCGTGTCGACCGGCGTGCACGCGAACCCAGCGAGAGCCAACATCCAGCGCGCGCGGATGGTCACCGAGATCAGACGCCCCGCCGAACGCCGCGATTCTCCGCGCAACCTGGAGACCGTCGGCGTCGCGTTCGGGCCTCGTCAGCGGCCGACGCCTTGCGAACGCGACGATCCGTCGCGCTCAGTCGTCGTCGGTGCGCCGATGCACCTCGAACGCGAGGCTTCGTCGCGTTCGACGTCCGTCAGCGCCTGACGAACGTCGAACGCGACAGCGTCGTTCATCGCCGGCGACGGCGAGCGAGCCCGACCACCGCGAGGCCGAACAGCGCGAGCGCGGGCGCGCCGTTGCCGTTCGTCGTGCAGCCGCAGCCTTCGTCCCCACCGGTGTCGATGCCCGGACCGGTCGACTCCTCGTCGCCGTCGTCGTCGTCGCTCTCGTCGTCGTCGTCGTCGTCGCCGCCGCCGGTGTCGTCGGCCTCGTCGCCCGAGTCACCCTCGTCGCCGCCACCCGACGTGTCCGCGTTCGGATCCTCGCCGACGTTGATGTCGATCGCGAAGTCGTAGTAGTTCGGTCCGTCGCGCGCGACGGCGCCGAGCTGGTAACGACCCTCGGGGATGTTCGTGACCTCGTACGTCCACGGCGCGACGAACTTCTTGAACGTCGGCTCGCCGTCGACGTACAGCTCCACCTCGGTCACGTAGCGCTCGTCGGCCGCTTCGATCTCGATCGTGAAGTCCGACCCGGGCTCGAACCACTGCTCGTCCTCGGGGAACACGAAGTGCCCCGTGGGCGGCGTGACGTCGAGCGGCAGCGGCCCGTCGGCGCACTCGAGCGACCCGATCGCACCGCTGTCCATCACCGGCGCACCACCGCCGAGGCACTCGGGATCACCCGAGCCGCCGCCTTCGAACTGCAGATCGATGACCGCCTTCGTGCCGTCCATCGTGACGATCGTGAACGTCGTCCCGTCGACCGGATCGGTGTACGACTCGCCCTCGGCCATCTGCCGATCGCCCTCGAAGTCGAGCACGTACGGGGTGGGCGCACCACCGCCCGAGCCGGAGACGCGCAGCAGCACGGCCTCGAAGTCGTCCAGGCCCTGCGGGGTGCGGTACTCGAGCCAGTAGTCGCGACCGCCGTCGTTCGACGGGAAGTGCAGCGCCTGCGTTCCGTTGCACGGCACCTCGAACGGCGCGATGTTGAAGAGGCCGTCGGACGTCGCACGCACGACGTTGCACTCCTGCAACCAGCCCATGAACGCCTTCTGCGGGCCGTTCATGTGGTAGCAGCCGCCGCCCATCGGATCGAACGGATCGCCGTACTCCTCGAACGAGCAGTTGTCCGAGAACGGCACGTCGTTGCCGTCCGCATCCTGGCAGTCGTACGACTTCGAGTGGCCCATGCCGTAGTTGTGGCCGATCTCCTGATTGCGCACGACGCACTGGAATCCACCGTTGTACCAGCTGTCCTTCGCGGGGAAGTCGGGCGAGCCGAGGTTTGCGAGCCCGCCGAAGCCACAGCTCCCGATGAACGGGAAGTGGTACATGAACTGCTGGTACTCGCCGGGATCGTGGCCGTGATCGATCAACGCTTGCTCGGCCTGGAACGCGATGTAGCCGACGTCGCAACCGTTGGGCTCCGCGATGCCGTAGGGGCCGAACACCGTGCCGGCCATGATCTCGCGGCCGTACGAGTTCTCCTGATAGAACGTGTTCGTCGAGTCGTTCGGCCCGAACATCTCGTTCGTCGCCTGGGCGTTCGTGATCCCCATCGGCCCGCCTTCCCAGAACAACATGATCGCCGCGAGGCGACGCGGCGGACGGTTCTCGGGATCGATGAGCGCCTGCGGCGGATAGGCGAGCACCTCGAGCTCGTCCACTTCGAGCACGCCGTCCTGCGCATCACCGCTGACGCGTACCGTCGATTGCGGCGGCGGGATCTCGGCGCCGTCCTCGAACGCGAGCTCGTACTCGACGCCCTGCCCGAGCGTCACGTGCACGCTCGACCTCGAGATGCCGTTCTCGAAGTCGTCGGCGATGCGGTGCACCAACGTGCCCTCGACCTCGCCGGCGCCGACCAGCACGCCCGCGCGCGCCTCGAGCCCCTCGAGGTCCGAGGCCTGGCAGCCCCACCCGCCGAGCGTTGCTGACAAGGCGAATCCAAAGAAAAACGGCGCGGAATGCCGCATACGTGCCTTCGCTCCTCCGCCGCATCATAGGCGAACGAATCGGACGCGACCGCGCCTCGTCAGGCCGCGCGCGCGCGCCTGCTCACAGATGTGACGCACATGCCCGGCGCGGCGTCCGAGCTACCACGCCGCCATCACGGCCGTCGCGTTGTGGAAGCCGTCGAGGCTGCCCGCGAACTTCGCGATCTCGCCGTACGCCGCCATGCCCACCATCGGGAAGTGGCGGCCGCCGAGGAAGGCCGCGACCTGCTCGGGGTAGCGATCGCGCAGGAGGTGCAACCGCGCCGCGCAGTCGAACACGAGCGCGCCGCGGACACCGGACTCCGCGAGGGGCTCGAGCGCGCGGGCGGACAGCGTGCGGGCGGCTTCGATCAGCTGATCCGGCGCCGCCGTCACGACGCGGACGATCGTGCCGGGCGGCAGGCTGCCCGCGAGCACGATCGAGCCGTCGCCGTTCACGCGCAGCGGTGCGCGGATCTTGAGCTCCGTGCCGTACATCGTGCGCGCACCGAGCTCGTGCATCGCCATCGTCGCGACGAGGTCACCCGCGCCGTGCAACAGCCCGAGGCGCGCGAGCTCCTCGCGGTACACGTCGGCGGCGCGGCGGCCGTCGAGCGTCTTCAGCACGCCGCCTTCGATGTCGGTGACGTCGAACTCGCGGCTGCCTTCGATCGGTCGCCACCCGTGGTGCGCCACGATCGACGCACGCGCGTCGGAGAACAGACCGATGAGCACCGCCGCATCGGTGAGCACTTCGCTGCCGGCGAACACCAGCGAGCGCTTGAAACGAAAGTCGTCGCCGGCCGTGCCGCCGAGCAGTCGCCAGTGCGGTGGGATCGCGCCCTGCAGCGCGGAACAGAACACCTCGCCGTCGCACGAGAACGCATCGGCGAGCGCGAGCACGACCTGGCTGCGGCTCTGCGCGCGGTGGGCAGCGGTCACGAGACGGCGAGCGGCGCTGGCGAGCTGCGTCGCGGGATCCTTGCGCACGTCGTGCGCCACGCTGATCGAGAAGTCGAAGTCGCGACCGCCGAGGATCGCGGCGACCGGTCGATCACGCGTGACACCACGCTCGGTGAACGCAGCGCCTCCGGTCGTCGCACCCACGACCGGACCGCCGAGCCCCTCGGCTGCAGCCGCGAGATAGGCCGAGTGATCGGCATCGAAGGGCAAGTACACGATGCCGAGCTTCTTGCCGTCGAGTCGCTTCGCGACGGTTGCGATCTCTTGGCGGAGCCCTTCGGGGCCACCGACGCTCGGACCGATACTGACGATCTCCATGCTCACCTCGATCTTCGGACGACAAGAGCTTATGGGATGAACGGCTTCGGTCAATCACGTTGACTTCGCTCGTCGCGCGCATCGGGACCGGAAATTCTCGCCGCTCACGGCGCGCTTTCGCGCGATTCGATCGGCGTGCGTACGAGTTCGTCTTACGCGACAGATCGCGATCGCTTCGCGTTCGATCGCATGCGATCGCGTCGCGCGACGCGTCGATCCTCGTTCGACGCGATCTCCACGATCGAGCGGAGCGAAGGTCGTAACTCGACACGGTCGAGCGTCGTCTATGGTGGTTCGACAGAGCTTCCATCGATCTCCACGCTCGCGTGAACGAGATCACGTCGGTCGCCGGCACAGCGGTTGGAATCGCGGAGGAACGGCGTCAGCGGCACACGCACGATGGCGTATGCTGGTCTGCATGGAAGTGACCATCACCTACTGCGAGCGGTGAAACTACCTGCCGCAGGCCACCAGTTTGGTGGCGCGACTGCAGGCGCGGTTCGGCGACGCGGTGACGACGAAGCTCGTCGCGGGCGGCCGCGGGGTGTTCGACGTCGACGTGGTGGGAAAACGCGTGTTCTCGAAGCACTCGCTGCATCGGTTCCCCGATCCCGGCGAGGTCGAGGATGCTGTCGCCCCCCTGCTCGGGTCGCGCTCGAATCCGTGACCGCGAGTCGGCAAAGGCTCGCGCCGTGCGTCACGCTCCCACTCTCGTCGTCGCGATCGCGAGCACGAGCGCTTGCATCGACACGTCGCGCGTGGTGACGGGCTCCGCGTGCGACGCCGAGGCGCCGACGACGGTCGTGCGCCTCGAGACCGGCGAGGTCGTGCAGCGCATCTGGTCGATCGACGCGAGCACGGCGATGTTCCGCAGCGGTCCCGCCGACGGCGACGGCACCGTCGCGAACACTCGTTTGCTCGCGGCGAGCCCGTGCGGCGAGGACCAACGCGAGCTCGCGCGCGGGCTCGAGGTGCTCTCCGTCGACGACGTCGTGCTCGCGTGCGATCCGGCCGATGGCGCGCTCGTGCGCCTGGATCCGGACGCAGCGGCGACGGTGCTCGGCGAGGGCATGTCCTGCGCGGTCGCACGCATGGACGACGGACTCGTCGCCGTGGCACGCGCCGCGTCCGGTTTCGGGCCGCTCGTGTGGATCGGGCTCGACGGCGCGACGCGGACGCTGCACCCGAGCGTGCGCGTGCCGAGCGGCTTCGTGCTGTCGGCCGAGCCGCTCGCGGCCGACGGCGGGCACGTGCTCGCGCTGTCGAAGGACGCCGAGGTCGTCGACGTCGATGTCGACGGCGAGGTCGTGATCCTGCGCGAGGGCGTCGCCGACTTCCGTGCGTCGAACGACCTGCGCTTCGTCGCATGGCAGCGTGCACCCGCGGACGGACCCGCCGGCGAGAGTGCGATCCTCGTGTGGGATCGCGAGCGCGACGTCGAGGTCGAGCTCTTCGCGGCGACGTTGTCGTGGAGCTGGTCGCCGTTCTCCACCGGCTACCTCGTGCTGCGCCACGAGGCGTGGGGTGACGACCGCGTCTTCACGCTGCCCGACGTCGGCGCCGCCCTGCTGCCCGCGGAGATCAGCGTGCGCGGCGTGACCGACGTGGGGCAGGTCGCCTACGCGTTCGGTACCGGCGACTGGCACGACGTCGATCTGTGGCGCTGGGATCCGCGCGACGACTCGCACCTGCAGCTCGTCGACGGCGCCGCGATGATCGGCTTCGCCGACGACGGCGTCGAGACGTTCCTCCCCGCGCCAGACGCCGGACTGCAGCGCGGCGACGTCGAGTTGCGTGCATGGGAGGACGGCGGCACCACCGTGCTCGCGCGCGACGTGCCGTCGACGTACGCGCGCCGCGACGACGGCTGGATCGTCGCCGTGCACGACGACGACGGCGATCGTCGGGGCATGCTGCGCCTGCATCGCGCCGACGAGTCCATCGACGTGATCGACGGCGCGTGGATCTACGACGCCGGCCTCGACAAGGGCCGCGTCTTCGGCGACGACGTCGTGTTCGACACCATCGACGAGGACGGGCCGGCCCTTCGTCGCATCTCCGTGCCGCGTTGACTACGGCACGGCCGCGAGCACTTCGTCGGCGTGGGTCTTCACGTCGACCTTCTCCCAGACCTTCGCGATCTTGCCGTTCGGATCGACGAGGAACGCGATGCGCTTGGGATACTCCGCCGTCGCCGAGCTCGCGGCTCCGTACGCGAGGCCCACCTTGCGATCGGTGTCGCACAGCAAGCGGAACGGGAAGTCGAACTTCTCGGCGAAGTGGGCGTTGTCGCCCTCGGTGTCGAAGCTGATGCCGAGCACCTCGACGTCCTTGCGCGCCAACTCTCCAGCTCGATCGCGGAACCCGCGACCCTGGATCGTTCAACCGGGTGTGTCGGCCTTCGGATAGAACCAGAGGATCACCCAGTGACCGCGTTGGTCGGCGAGCCGAACCGTGTGTCCTTGGTGATCGTTGACCTCGAAGTCGGGTGCGGTGTCGCCTGGGGCCAGCATGGGTGGATCCTAGCAAAGGCGCGCCCTGCTACAATCGATGGCGATGGGCTCGCCGCCCGATCTCCGCCGGTTCGTCGAGCGCCTGCACGCGCTGCGCGACGAGATCCTGAGCGCCGGCGACGAGCACGTCGCCGAGGAGATCGACCCGGCGCGCAAGGTGGACGAGGACGCCGCGCCGCACGACGAGATGAGCCGCGTGATCGCGTCGAACCGCAACCGCGCGCGCACCGACGAGCTCCGCGAGATCGAGGCCGCACTGCGCCGCATCGCCGACGATCCCGACGACTACGGCATCTGCGAGACGTGCAGCGAGCCGATCCCGCCCAAGCGGCTCGAGCTGGTGCCGTGGGTGCGGCTGTGCATCGAGTGCCAGCAGGCCCAGGAAGACGACCGTCCGGCCGGCCGCAAGCACACCACCGATTTTCGTTAGCGAACGTGTCACGCTCCCGGGGGCCGGCGCCTAGTGGGTCGCGGACGCGCAGCGCCGCGGAGGAACGACATGAAGCTGTGGAACTGGAAGACCTTGACCCTGCTGCTCGGGCTCGTCGCCGTACCGAGCGTCGCGTACGCGGCGTCGACGGGCGCCTTCGGCGGCTGCTGCCCCGACGGCCCCTGTTGCCCGGGCCCCTGCTGCGACGATTGATCGCCCCGCATGGACGCGGATGAGCGCCGGGCGATCTCCACCATGATGGCGCGACTCGCCGATGGGGATCGCGACGCGTTCGCCCCGCTGTTCGATCGGCTGTGGCCGACCGTGCGGGCGTTCGCGGGCCGGGTGCTGGGCCACGACGCCGATGCCGACGACGTGGCCCAGCGTGCGCTCGTGTCCGTGTTCGCACGCGCGTCCGAGTACGACGCGACGCGCGACGGCGTCGCATGGGCGCTCGGCATCACCGCCTGGGAGTGCCGCACCATCCGACGCGCACGCGAGCGTCGACGCGAGAGCGGCGAGCCCGTCGAGCTCGCGTCGCCGGCCCCCTCGCCGGAGGACGCCTTGATCACCGCGGACATCCTGCGCGCCTTCGACGACGTCGCCGGCACGCTGGCCGCAGAGGATCGCGCAGCGCTCGGCATCGACGATCCCAACGAGCCCGAGGTCGCGCCCGCGACCCTGCGCAAGCGCAGGCAGCGGGCGCTCGTGCGATTGCGCCACGCCTGGAGTCGACTGCATGGATCGCGCTGACCCGACCGAGCTCCGCGCGCGTGCGCGTCGTGCCTACGAGCGCGGGCGCCTGCGTGCGGCCGTGCTCGGGGCGTGGCCCGTGCTCGCGCTCGCCGGCGTGTGCCTCGTGCTCGGCGCGCGCTGGTGGATCGTGGTCGGCGTCGCGAGCCTGCACGCCGCCGTCGTCGTCGCGCTCTTGCACCGCGGTCGCGCGGCGGGTCGCGCGGTGACGACGGGTTGGCTCGCGGGCTCACTGCCGCTCGTCGTCTCGCTCATGGGATGTCGGGTGCCGCACGCTTGCGGCGGCGGGAGCTGTGTCGCGTGGTGCTTGCCGGGCTGTCTCGCGGCGTCGGTCGTCGCGGGCGTCGTGATCGTGCGGCGCGCGCTCGACCGCCGCGCGGAGGCCCGCGAGACCGCGTTCGCAGCCGCTGCGGTCGCAGCGCTCACCGGTGGCATGGGCTGCACGATGCTCGGCCTCGGCGGAGCGGTCGCCATCCTCACCGGTCTCGCGATCGTCACGGCGCCGGCCCTGCTGATCGCCGCGCGTCGATAGCTCCGAAAAAAACGATCGCTCCCGGAAGGAACGCGCGCATCCGTTGTCTGTCGCGTCGACCTTGTCGACGTACGATCCAGCCCCCTTGTCGTCCCGTCCGTGGTCGTTCGTCACCGAGGCGATCGCCGAGCGTGCCGAACGATTCCGCCGTGACGGGCAACACCTCGCGGCCGCGCTGGAATGGCGCGCGCTCGCCGATCTCGACGATCACCACGTGCGCGCGGCCGTTCGCTGGGCCCATCACATCGCGCGCAGCGGTCGCGGTGCGAACGCAACCGCTGCGGCGTACTTCGCGGCCGCGGCGGCCGCGGTGCGGGCCGGCGATCCCGGACGCGCGTGGTTGCTGGCACGGCACGCGCTCACCGTCGATCCGTCCGCCGCCACGCGGGCACGCCTCGAGCCCATCGCGCACGGATGCGGCGCGCAGGGCGAAGCGCTGTGCGCGGTCGCGGCGAGACTGCATGCGGACGCGGGCCGCGAGGAGACCGCGCTCGAGCTGCACCAGATGCTGGCAGCGTGCGAGCCCGGTCGCGCGGAGCCCTCGGTCACGCGCCACGGCACGGGGGAATTCGTGCGCGTCGCGGAGGCGATGATCGCCCGCGGTCGTCACGACGTCGAGACGATGCTCGAGCTCGCGAGGATCTATCTGCGACGCGGCGAACCATTCGCGGCGGCGGAGAAGCTCGAGCTGTTGCGGCGTGTCGCCCCCGATCGGCTCGACGCCGTCGAGCTCCTGGTGCACGCGCTGCTCGGCGTGGGCCGCACGCGCGCCGCGCTCGGCGTGCTGCAGGACGCCGCCCGTCGGCGGCGCGACGCGACCGTCGAGGTCCGCGCGCTGTTCGATCGCATGGCCGGGCTGCCGTGCACCGACGCCGACTGGCCCCGCCTCGTCGCCGCGGTGCGCGAGCGCGTGCTCGTCTCGGGCGTCATCGAGGTCCCGCGCGAGCACGGCACGCCGCCGCCCCCACCGGTGTGGTCGCTACCGCGCATGGTCGTCGCGCGGTGATCGTCGCGCCGTCGTGACATCATGCGGGCACGTGCGTGCTCGCGTCGTGCTCTCGCTCTGCCTCGTGCTGGGCTGCCGCGTGCACGGATCGACGAGCGCACCACTGCCCGCGACGAGTCGCATCGTCGTGCATTCGTCGATCGATCCTCCGGCCGGCATCTCGATCCGTGAAGGACTGGGCATCGTCGGCTCGGCGCCCACCTACTCGGCGAACAGTGGCGCGAAGCGACCGCTCGCGACTCGATTCCCCGCGGAGTTGACGTGTCCGATGCGGACCGCGTGTGTCGTCGTCGTGCGCAAGCGTGTGCTCGCCGTCGTGTTTGCGTTCGATCCGGTCGTCGAGATCGACGTCGACGCCGGTGGACGCGGTTTCCCCTTCACGCTCGCACGGTACCGCGACGAGCGCACCGAGTCGGCCGCCCTCGGAGCGCTGCTGCGCGATGCATCGGCCCTGCACGACGCGTGCAGAGCCGGCGATACGCGCCGGATCGACGAGCTGCGACGCAAGCTGTCCACGCGCTCACGCAAGGATCGGCGGCCGATCGTGCGGGATGCGACACGGCTCGCGCTCGTCACCGAGCAGTGCGGCACCGCGCCGGATCTCGAGCTCGCACGCGCCGTGCTCGAGGACATCGATCCAACGTCGCCCGCGATCTCTCTGTGGACACGCGGTCTCGTTCGCGCACGGGAGCAACTCGGCCGCCCCACCTTCGCCGACGCAGCACTCGACGAGGTGATCGCGAAGTATCCGGACCCGGACGTCGGGGCGCTGCTGCTCCACGTTCTCGCGTTCGACGCAGAGAAACGGGGGGACACCGATACCGCGCGGAGGATGGACGAACGACTCGCGGCACCGCCCTTCGTCGCCACGCCTACCGCCGGGATGCGCCGGTTCCAGCTGAAGCTGCGCGCTCCGCTGCGCGTGCACGCCGGCGACGCGCTGCCCGACGTCTCGTTCCCGGCAATCGACGGGGGGACGTGGCTCGCCACCGCCGACCTGCGCGGCACACCGCAGCTGGTGTACTTCGGCGCCTCGTGGTGTGGCGGCTGCATCGCGTCGCTGCCGAAGCTGCATCGCTTCGCGAGCGAGCACCCCGAGGTGCGCATCATCTACGTGCTGTGGGACTCCGCCGAGGATGCCGCGACGTTCGTGCAGGAGCGCGGGCCCCTACCCGGTACGGTCGTGCGCGCCGACGAACGCTCGCGCGCCGCGATCCAGTCCGCGTTCTTCGAGCTCGTGGCGCTGCCGTCGTTCGTGCTCGCCGACCGCGACGGCCGCGTCGTCGCGACCTCGGTCGATCACGAGATCGGCGAGCTCGCCGGTGTCCTACCAGGCGCGGAGTCGCCGTGAGCACAGGTGAGCTATAACCGCCGGCATGCGACTCGAGGGCTCCTGTCACTGCGGCGCCGTGCGGTTCTCGCTCGAGTCGCACGAGTTCGTGCCGTACATGCGCTGCTACTGCAGCATCTGCCGCAAGACGAGCGGCGGCGGCGGCTGGCTCGTCAACCTCGGCGGCGACGCGCGCACCCTCGCGGTCGAGGGCCGCGAGCACGTGCGCGTGTACCAGGCGATGATCGAGCGCGACGGCAAGCGCGCGAAGAGCCGCCACCAGCGCCACTTCTGCGGCGAGTGTGGCTCGCATCTGTGGGCGTTCCACGATCGCTGGCCCGAGCTCGTGCATCCGGTCGCGAGCGCCATCGACACGCCGCTGCCCGTGCCGAGCGAGCGCGTGCACATCATGCTCGGCTCGAAAGCGCCGTGGGTCGAGGTCGAAGGCGCGAAGGGCGACCCGCACTTCGACGAGTACCCCGACGAGTCACTCGCCGACTGGCACCGCCGTCACGGCTTCGCGGGCGCCTGACCGGAGAGCGCGCGCCGCAGGGTCGCCTCGATCCGGCCGTCGTCCGCGTAGAGCTCCTCGACCTCTTCCTGCTCGAGCAGCCACTCGCCGACGGCCCCGCCGACGTCGGTGCTCTCCACGGTCTCGAGGTGGGCGAGCAGCCGGTCCGCGAGTCCGCGCACGTCGGCATCCTCGGTCAGCACGACGGCACCCGCCTCGACGAGCTCGCTCAGGCTCGTCTGCACGGCGGCGATCGCCGGCACGCCACCGGCCCGTTTCCCGGTTCCTGCCCCGTCTCGGCTCACTGGTGCGGCGGATGCTAGCACCCTTGCGCGGCGAGTCGCGAGTTTCACCACGGGCTGATAGCGTGAAGTGATGGGTCGCGCTCCATTCGGTATTGCGGTGGCACTCGCGGGCGGTTGCGCCCAGGGGAACCTCGACCCGGGCTCGTCGTTCGGGATGACCCAGGCGGCCTCGTCGGCGGACGACGACGACGACGACGACGACGACACCGGCGAGGACGAGGACGAGACCGGAGCCGACGCGGGCTCCACCGGCGCGGAATCGACGGGCGCCTCCGCGGACGACGGCACGTCCGCGGCAGATTCCGCCGACACCAGCTCCGGTGCGCCGGTGACGGCGACGGCCGAGGAGAGCACGACGACTGCACCGGCCGAGTCGAGCGAGGGCGAGCCCGCGACGACCGAGGCCGGCGACGACATGAGCGAGGAATCGACCGACGACATGCCGGCCGAGGACGACGCGCCGCCGCCGATGGCCGAGCCATGGGAGAGCTGCGAGACGCTCGCGTGTGTGGCGGATGCGCCGTGCATCACCGTCACCGGCCTGCGCGACTACAGCCCCTACTGCGCGCCCGAGTGCATGGTCGATGCGGACTGCCCCGATCCCGGCGGCACCGCGCAGGTCGTGTGCGGGCTCGTCCCCGAGGGCGAGACCGAGCCCACGCAGTGCGCGGCGTTCTGCGAGTTCGACGGCATGGTGCTCGGCGTGTGTCCGGTGGGAATGTCGTGCGTCGACGTCCCCGATCAGCCCACGCAGATCGCCGTCTGCATGTGGCCGTGAGAGGATGCGCCCGTGAGACGCGGGCTCGTCCTCGTGGGTGCGATCGCGATCGGTTGCGGCGACGACGGTGACGTCGGTGCGCAGGGCGACTCGACGACGTCCGGCACGAGCGGCGACGCGACGTCGAGCAGCACCGGTGGCTCGAGCTCCTCCGGCGGTGCGGCCGACACGACCGGTGGCGACGGGCCCGACGAGGCCGCGATCGCGTACTGCGGCGAGGCGGCCGCGGACGTCGAGGCGCGCATCGACGGCGTGTTGGGCGAGCTGTCGCTGTCCGAGAAGATCGCGATGATGCACGGCGCCGGCGTGTTCCTCGTCGACGGCACGTGGCTCGTCAGCGGCAACGACCAGCACGGTGTGCCCGGGCTGCACATGCTCGACGGCCCGCGGGGCGTGAGCGGATTCACCGAGCTCGCGGCGACCGCGTTCCCGGTGGCGATGATGCGCGGCGCCACGTGGGATCCCGAGCTCGAGCGCGAGGTGGGCGCGACGATCGCCGCGGAGATCCGCGCCGCGGGTGCGGACACGGTGCTCGCACCGACGATCAACATCCTGCGCCACCCGCGATGGGGGCGCGCGCAGGAGACGTACGGCGAGGACGTGGTGCACCTCGGCGCGATGGGGGTCGCGTTCATCGAAGGCGTGCAGTCGCAGGGCGTCATCGCGACGGCGAAGCACTTCGCGCTCAACAGCATCGAGGACACGCGCTTCGACGTGGACGTGACGGCCGACGAGCGCACGCTGCGGGAGATCTACCTGCCGCACTTCGAGCGCGCCGTGGTGGACGCGCACGTCGGCGCGGTGATGAGCGCGTACAACTCCGTCAACGGCTTCTACTGCGACGTGAACGCGCACCTGTTGACCGACATCCTCGCGGACGACTGGCAGTTCCGCGGCTTCGTGATGTCGGACTGGATCTACGGCACGCACGGCGCGGCCGAGCCCGTGCTCGCGGGACTCGACGTGGAGATGCCGAGCGCGATCGAGTTCGCGGCCTTGGACGACGCGGTCGCGAACGGCGACGTGCCCGAATCGGAGATCGACGCGTCGGTGCGCCGCATCCTGCGGGCGCAGTTCTGCTTCGGGCTCGACACGAATCCGCCGGTTTTCGACACGGCCCAGCTCGACACGCCGGAGCACCGGGCGGTCGCGCTGGAGGCCGCGCGGCGCGGCATCGTGCTCCTGAAGAACGACGGCGCGCTGCCGCTCGATCGCGCGGCGATCGCGGAGATCGTCGTGATGGGGCCGCTCGCCGACGTGGAGAACATCGGCGATCACGGCAGCAGCGACGTCGCCGTCGCCGAGGTGATCACGGCGCTCGAGGGCTTCCAGGGCGCCGCCGGCGACGTCGTCGTCACGCACGTCGAGGACACCACCCTGACGCCGGAGGGCGAAGCGGCGATCATGGCGGCCGACGCGGTGGTGATCGTCGTGGGGCTGACCGCCGAGGAAGAGGGCGAGAGCCTGATCGCCGCCGGTGATCGCGACACGCTCGCGCTGCCGCCGGGCCAGGGCGAGCTCGTCTCGGCCGTCGCGGCGCTCGATCGACCGACGATCGTGGTGCTCGAGGGCGGCGCGTCGATCCTCGTGTCGGAGTGGATCGACGACGCCGATGCGCTGCTGATGGCGTGGTACCCCGGCGTCGAAGGTGGCAACGCGATCGCGGAGGTCGCGTTCGGCGACGTCGAGCCGAGCGGGCGCTTGCCGATCACCTTCCCCGTCGCCGAGGCCGATCTGCCCGAGTTCGACAACGTGTCGCTCGAGGTCACGTACGGGCTGCTGCACGGCTATCGCTGGCTCGAGGCCGAGGGCACGGCGCCCGCGTTCGCGTTCGGTCACGGGCTGTCGTACACGACATTCACGATGGAGGACCTCGTGCTCGAGTCGCGTGCGCTCGCCGCGGATGGCACGCTCGTCGCGTCGGTCGACGTCACGAACACCGGCGCACGAACCGGGCGCGAGACGGTGCAGCTGTACGTGAGCAAGCCGGACTCCGACTTCGAGCGCGCGCCGAAGGACCTGCGAGCGTTCGCCCAGGTCGAGCTCGAGCCGGACGAGTCGAGCACCGTCGTGCTCGAGGTGCCCGTGCAAGACCTGGCGGTGTGGGACGTTGCGATGGATGCATGGCGGGTCGAGCCGGGGGCGTACGAGGTCCGGGTCGGGACATCGTCGGCGTCCGCGCCCCTCGTCGCGAGCGTCGAGATCGGGGGCTGATTCCCCCCGCACGGGCCCGCGAGCGCGGTGGGAACCCGTGGTGGCGGGAGATCGTGACAATGTCTGCGATGCGGGCGTTCGTGCTCCTCGGGCTCGTGTGCGCGTGCGCGGGTCGGCCCGTGCCGCCGCCGGCCGCCGAGCCGACGCAAGCGGCGACGCCGGCTCCCGCATCGCGCGAGCTGCGAGCGCTCGTCGATCGCGGTGCGAACGAGCGCGCGATCGTCGTGGCCGACGCGTGGCTCGATCGCAACGGCTCGGCGAGTCGAGCGGCCGCACGCATCTGGGCACTGCGTGGGTGGGCGTTGCTCGGCAGCGGTCGATCGCTCGCGGCGCAGCTCTCCTTTCGGCGGGCGATCGCGCTGGATCCGAATGACGCGAGCGCGCTGTTCGGGCTCGGCACACGCGCGCTCGCGGACGACGACGTGCCCGCGGCGTTGCGGTGGCTCGAGCTCGCGGCGGAGATGGATCCGTCGTCGGGGCCCGTGCAGCATGCGCTCGCGCAGGCGCGCACGAAGAACGGCGAGGGCGAGGTGGCGCTCGTGCACCTGCGGCGCGCGTGCTGGCTGGCACCGTCGCTCGCGTGCGACGAGGCGCTCGGGCAGGCGCTGTGCGAGACGGAGCGACGCAACGAGGCACTCGAGCTCGTGCAGACGATCGAGCAGCGCAGCGACGACGGGCCTGCGCGGGTCGCCGTCGCGCGCATCCATCGGGCCTGCTTCGATCACGAGAAGGCCGACGTCGCGTATCGGCGCGCGCGGTACCTGGCGCCGACCGATCACCGGCTCGCGCGCGAGCACGCGGCGGCGCTGCGGGATCGCGGCGATCTCGACGGGGCGAATACGGTGCTGCGCGACCAGCTGCTCGTGCAGCGCGACGACCCCCAGCTGCTGCTCGAGCTGGCGCACGAGCTCGCGATGGGCATGGACCACGAGGGTGAGGAGCAGGCGGTCGAGCGCGCGTACGAGGTGGATCCGTACAATCGTCGGGTCGCGGCGGCGTGGGTCGTGCTGCTCGCTCGCGGTGGGCACTGCACGACGGCGCAGGCGGTGCTGAAGGACCTCGAGATCCAGCAGGGCGGCGACGATCTCGATGCGTCGCTGCGCGACCACGTGTCGCGGTGCGTCACGCCGATCCTGCCGAGCCGACGCAACACCGACGTGGTGCGATGATCCGCGCGATCCTCCTCGTCGCACTGCTCGCGGGCTGTGCCGCGGATCGCTCGACGACGCCGCGAACGGCTCGGCAGGCCCTCGATGCGGACGACGTGCGCGCGGCACTGTCGTTCGCGCACGGCGGGCGTGCCCGAGGAGTCGATCGAGGTGCCGAAGGGCCGACGGCCGCCGGAGCCGTCGATCTGGTCGCCGTATCGAGCTGGCACGGTTCGGTCGCTTTTCGCCGGACCTGCGCGGCAGGTCGGGCCGAAGTGGCACGGTTCGTCGCTATTCGCAGGCACCCGCCTGCGCGGCGCCGTCGCGGATGCACCAGCTCGCGATCGTCGTGGGTGGGCCGTGGATGTCGGCGAAGGTGTAGTCGAGCTCGACGGTGCACCACTGCGGGCGAGCGGGCAGCGGCGCTTCGGTGAACGGGAAGCCGTGGCCGGCGAAGGACTCGCCAGCGGCGAGGTGATGGACCTGCGTGAGCGCGTTCGCGGACCCCTCGAACATCTTGCCGTCGACGCTGCATGCGATCGTGCCCTTGACGAACGCACGCTCGGGTTGGTTCGTGTTCGCGGTGACGACGAAGTAGAAGGGCACGCCGTAGCCACTGCCTTCGATCATGGCTCCGCTCGAGACGAGCGCGGGGATCGAGACCGGCAAGAACTCGTCGACTGGGGTGCGGGGCATGGCGTCGGCGGGGCACGGTCCCTCGACGATGGCGTCGGGTCGCCAGCACGCAGTCGCGAGGCGCACGGGCTCGATCTCGTCGCCCTTGCCCATCTTGGGGATGCCTGCGAACTCGGAGAACTCGCAGATGCTCGGCACACCGGGCGCGGCGGCCGACGGCATGTACTGCGCCGCGAACTCCCGGCTCTCGCCGACGGGTGTCTGCCCGATGCTGCCGTTCCACGTGAGCGGCTGTGCGATCGTGAAGTCGCCGACTCTGCACGTCGACGTGCTCGCGATCTGCAGGTTGGCGGGCGGCGTCTCCTCGACGCGCACCTCGAACACGCCGGAGGCGGTGTTCTTCGGGCTGTCGCTCGTGATCGTCTCCGTCTGCGTCGTGAGACCGACGATCGTCGACATGATCCCGCGCACCTTCACGGCGCGCACCGTGGTGCCGCTCGGCTGCTCCTTCAGCTCGATGGGGCCGACCTCGTTCGACTTGCACGCGAGGAGGAGGAACAGGCCGACTGACGCGCGCCTCATGGAGACGATGTTCCCGCAGTTCGGCGGCGGTTTAACCCGCGCGGCGAACCAAAGCGAAACCCCGAAGACCTTGCGATCTTCGGGGCTTCTTCCAGCGGGGCGGACGGGGCTCGAACCCCGAAGGGGTCGGCGAAGCCAACCCGCGACCGCGGGTCGCGAAGCGAGCCGCGAGGTCGCGGCGAACCAAAGCGAAACCCCGAAGACCTTGCGATCTTCGGGGCTTCTTCCAGCGGGGCGGACGGGGCTCGAACCCGCGACCTCCGACGTGACAGGCCGGCGTTATAACCGACTTAACTACCACCCCGTGGGTTGGGGTCGGGATATTGGAGAAGCGAGGGCGGGCTGTCAAGGCCCTTCGACGGCGCGCTGGAGGCGGGTCCGCGGGGTTTCACGGCGTCGGCGCCCGCCTCGGCGCGAGCGTGCGGCGCAGCGCGTCGACGAGGAAACTCCAGACCGCCGCCACGCGCGGCACGTCCCGCGTCGCGCGGTGACCGACGAGCCACAGGTCGCTCTGCACCCAACCGTCTGTCGTGTCCGCGAGCGCGGCGTCGTAGCGCGCCGGCGCGAGCGCATGCGTGCGCAGGTACGGCTCGGGGAAGAGCGCGAGCCCGAGGCCCGCGGCGGCGGACGCCAGCTGCGTCGCGTAGTGGCTCGTGCGCAGCACGATGCGGCTGCGATCGACGTGGCGCGCGAGCCACTTCGCGTCGGGCAGCGCCGCGAGATCGTGATCCCACGCGATCCAGCTCGCGTCGTTCCAGTCGCGCATGCGCCCGAGCGACTTCACGAGCGCCGGTGCTCCCATCGCGATCGAGCGCGCCGTCGTCAGCTTCGTCATCACGAGCTCCGCGCTCTGCGGACGGATCGATCGCAGCGCGAGGTCGGCCTCGTGGCGCGTCAGATCGAGCACGCGGATCGACGCCTCCACCTCGATGACGATGCGCGGGTACTTCGCGCGCAAGGGCACCAACAGCGGCGCGAGGAAGACGTCGGCCATGCCGGGCGGGATGCTGATCCGCACGACGCCCTCGGCGATCGACTCGACGTCGCTCGCCTCGCGCGTGAGTCGGGCGTGCGCGGCCTCCATCGCCTCGGCGGGGGCCTGCAGCGATTCCGCAGCCCGCGTGGCGACGAGCCCTCGCTTGCCGCGCTCGAACAGCTGCACGCCGAGCGCCTCCTCGAAGCCCGCGAGTCGGCGGCTCACCGTGGAGATGTCGAGGCCGAGCCGGCGCGCGGCGGCGCCGAGGCTGCCGGCGCGGGCGATCGCGAGGAACAGGCGCACGTCGTCCCATCGGCCGGCATCCGGCTGGTCTTGCTTTTTTGCCGTTCTCGTTTGCGACATCGCGAGTTTCCTTGCGTATTCGCAAGCATCATGCTGCAGACATGGAACGTCAGCAAGCCCTCCACGTCGTCCTCGGTGCCGGTCAGATCGGCCATCGCCTCGCGCAGATGCTCTCGTCGTCGGGTCATCGCGTCCGCCAGGTCCGGCAGAGCCCGCAGCCGTCGACGATCGCGGGCGTCGAGCTCGTCGCGGGCGACATCACGGATCTCGACTTCGCGGCGCGCGTCGGCGCCGGCGCGTCGGTCGTGTACGACTGCATGAACCCGCCGTATCACCGCTGGCCGGAGCTCCTGCTCGCGATCGGTCGCGGGTCTCTACACGCCGCGGAGACCTCGGGCGCGCGCCTGGTCGCGCTCGACTGCCTGTACATGTACGGCCGCCCGCAGGGACCGATGCGCGAGGACAGCCCGCTGCAGCCGTGCAGCAAGAAGGGCGAGCTGCGCGTGCAGCTGGGCGAGCTGCGACTGTCGGCGGCTCGCGAGGGTCGCGTGCCGGTCGCGATCGGCCGCTCGAGCGACTTCTTCGGCACCGGGTTGCCGAGCTCGCTGTTCTCCGATCGCCTGTTCGAGCGGATCCTCGCGGGCAAGCGCGCCGAGGTCTTCGGCAACCCCGACATGCCGCACGCGTTCACCTACGCCGACGACGTCGCGCGCGGCCTGATGACGCTCGGCGAGCGCGCCGAAGCGCCCGGCCACGTGTGGCATCTGCCGACGAATCCCGCGATCACCCCGCGCCAGCTGATGCGCGAGCTGGGTGCCGCGCTCGGTCGCGACGTCGACGTGATGGCGGTGCCGCGATGGCTGCTGCGCGGCATGGGCGTGTTCTCGCCGACGATGCGCGAGATGGTCGAGATGCTGTACCAGTTCGAGGTGCCGTTCGAGCTCGACGACTCTCGCTTCACCTCGACGTTCGGGTGGAGCGCGACGCCGATGCTGGTCGCGATCGCGCAGACGGCCGCGTGGGCGCGCGACCGCTATGGCTTCGCGAAGGCGGCGTGAACGGCGTCTCTCGGCGGGGCTGGACCGCGCCCCGGTCGTCGGTGACGATCGTGATGTTGGCTTCTTCTACCTACCGCGTCGCCGTGGCCGTGGTCCTGTTCGTCGCGTGCGCGAAGACGAAGGACGACGGCGACGCGGCCGCGGAGACGACGTCGAGCACGAGCGGATCGACGAGCAGCACGGATGGCACCACGTCGACGGCGGCCGAGGACTCGACGACTCGGGTGCCCACGACACAGGCCGATACCTCCTCGGAGAGCTCGGCGGGTGCCGACGAGACGTGTGTGCAGACGCGCGGTGGCGGGACCTGCCGGGTGGCATGCACGGAGGCCGCCGACTGCTGCGCGGAGGGTACGGACGAGCGGTGTCCCGACGAGTTCCCTCAGAACTTCGAGTGCGTCGACGGGGGCTGCATGTCGCCCGGATGCGCCGGCGATGCGGACTGCGAGACGCTCGGCATTCCCGGGCTCTCGTGCGTGAACGTGCTGGATGTCCAGTACGAGTTCCGCGGCCCGGTGTGCCAGGCACCCTGCGAGAACGACGACGAGTGCGGCGAGCTCCTCGCGTGCACGGGCATGACCGAGGAGGGACTCTCGATCTGCGTGGGCGAGGGCGCGGCGCACTGCGAGTGCGATGCCGCGTGCGACGTGTTCGGCGGTGGTGCCTGCAACCCGGAGACGGGATTCTGCGAATGCACGAGCGACGACGAGTGCCTCGAGGGCTTCGTCTGCGTGCCACTGTAGCTATCGGTCGTGCGCTCGCAGCCACGCCAGCACTTCGGCGCGGTCGTCGGCCCGCGCCGGCCCCTGTTCGGCGTAGGCGGCCGCGGCCGATTCCGCGAGCGCGCGCGCGCCTTTGCGGTCGCCCTTCGCCCACGTCGCGCGCGCGAGCAAGAAGGCATGGTCCGCCTTGCCACGCGCATCCCCACGGCTGCGGATCGGCCTCGCGGCTCTGGTCGCCAACTCGTGGGCCTCGGCCGCGCGGCGATCGGCCAGCAGGAGGTCGCCGAGGGCGACGGCCGCCTGCGCAGTGTCGACGTGCTCCCAGCCGAGCGCGTCCTCCCGCTCGGTCAGCGCTTCGCGGAGCTCGGCTTCCGCTTCGTCGAGGCGACCGCGATCGGTGAGCACGATGCCGAGCAGCAGGCGGAAGGCGCTCACGCGCGTCGCGGGGAACTCGTGCGTCTCCGCGATCTCCAGCGCGTGGCGCAGCTCGGCCTCGGCTTCGGCATGCCGCTGCAGCCCGTGCAGGCTCGTCGCGATCGCGAGCCGACACTGCACCGCGGCCACCGACTCCGCGCCGAGCCCCTCCTCGAACGAAGACAACGCCTCGCGCGCTGTATCGCGGGCTTCGGTGTGGCGGCCGAGCCCCGACAACGCGAGCGCGAGCTCGTAGTGCAGCGCCGCCACCATCAGCGGCTTTCGTCCCGCGGTCGCGGTCTCCATGGTGCGGCGCAGGAGCGGCTCCGCGTCCGCGAATGCGCCGCGGCGCACCAGCGCGCGCGCCAAGCCCAAGCGCGCGCTCATCAGCGTCGGATGGAACTCGGGAATGCCACCGTCGGCGGCCGAGAGCGCGCGCTCGAACTCCACCTCGGCCTCGTGCGTGCGCCCGGACTTCACGAGCAGGTGGCCCAGGAATGCCCGCGCCTCGCCCGACATCGAACTCGTGGCGCCGAACGTCTCGTCGAGCAGCGGCAACGCGCGGCGCACCTCGTCTTCCGCGCGCTCGCGATCTCCCGCGAGATCGAGGACACCGGCGAGATTGGTGCGCGCGATCGCGACCCGCGGATGGCGAGCGCCGAGGGCCGACTCGAGCTCGTCGATCGCACGCGTCGTCTCCGTCACCGCAGCGCGAGGATCGCGGTGCATCATCGATCGACCGAGCTCCTCGCGCGCGCGGATGGTCTCGACGTCGTGCGGACCGGCGACGATCTCGAGCAGCTCCACCGCCTTGCGCAGCTCGGCCTCGGCCGTGGCGAGCCCCTGCGCACCCGCGAACTGGCCGGCGCCTTCGAGCGCGCGGCCGAGGCTCCAGTGCAGCGCCGCTTCGGCCCGCAGATCACCGGGCCGCGTGAGCCCCTCGACGAGCTCGCGATAGCGCAGCGCCGCATCGGACGACGCCGTATCGGCCACGAACGAGAGCAGCTTCGTGCCGGCGACGCGCACCTCGTCCCATTGCCGCTCGCGCAAGCCCGAGCGGATCGCAGCGCGCAGCTCCAGCTCCGCCGCCGGATCGTCGCTCACGCTCATCGCGAGCTCGGCGCGGGCGAGCGCCAGCTCCGTCTCGAGCGGCCCGTGGCTCGCCGTCGCGCCCTCGCGCTCGGCCACCGCGACAGCGGCGGCCGCATCGGCGTAGCGACCGGCGTGCACGAGCGCGGTGGCCCGTGCGAGTGCCGTGCGGGCACGCTCCACCGCGTCGTGCTGTTCCGGCAGCGGCACGGCGACCTCGGACTCGAGGACGTCTTCGTCTTCACAACGCGACAACGGTGGCAGGGCCGCGACCATCTCGTGGGCGGCGGCCACGGTCGCCGCGTCGGCGCGCGACAGCAGCGTGGCGACGCTGTCGAGGCTCGTGCGCGCGCGGTACAGGCATGCCATCGCGCGATCCATCGCTTCGGGCGAACGATCGCCGCGAACCGTCGTGGCCTCGCACGTGTCGGTGTGCACCTCGATCCACGTGCTCGCGTACGAGTCCAGGCGCGGGGCGAGGTAGCTCCACGCATCCGAGGCGAACGGTGCACTCGCGACCACGGCCGTCTCGACCTCGGCACGGCGGTGCTCGTCCCAGACCTCCGCGAGCGCGGTGGCCGAGCCGGTGCACTGCGATGCCGATGCGCTCGCGAGCCACACGCTCGTCACCGCGACCGCGGAGAGGCCGACGAACGCCACCGCGAGCCGACGACTGCGGCGCGGCGCGACGGCGCGCTCGATCGCCGCGAGCATCTCGGCCATGGACGGCCAGCGGTGCTCGGGCGCCCACGCCAACCCGCGGCGCAGGACGGCGACGATCCGCGACAACGCGGGATCGCCAGGCCACGTCGGCCGATCGCCGGGCGCATGTCGCTGTCGGTCGGATGCGTCGGTCGTGAACGGTGGAGCGCCGCACAGCGCTTGCCACATCGCGACACTGAACGCGTACTGATCGCTCAGCGCATCGAGTCGCCGGCCGAGGAACAGCTCCGGCGCCATGTAGCGCGGCGTGCCGCAGGCCTTGCGTGTGTCGACGTCCGTCGTCGACTCGATCTCGGTGATCTCGTCGTGCAGCTCCACCGCCAAGCCGAAGTCCGCGACGCGGACGCGCCCATCGGTGCCACACAGCACGTTGTGGGGCTTGAAGTCGCCGTGCACGAGCCCGGCCGCGTGCACCGCCACGAGAGCCGCCGCGGCGTGGCGGAACACGTCGACGATCGCAGCCGGATCGCGCGTGGGCGCTGCGAGCCACCGCGTGAGCGTCTGACCTTCGACGAGCTCCATCGCGACGTACACCGAAGCGCCGTGGCGGCCGACGTCGTGCACCTGCACCACGTTGGGATGGGAGACGCGCGCGAGCGCCTGCGCTTCGCGAAGCAGCCGCTCGGTCGCGCGGATCTCCTTCGTGCGCCGATCGCCGGCGGCATGCAGCAGCTTGATCGCGACGTTGCGGCGCAGCTCGGGGTCGTAGGCCGCGACCACCACGCCTTGTCCACCGACACCGAGCACCTCGAGCACGCGATAGCGGCCGACGAGCGTGCCCGGTCGCGGAGGCGCGCGGCGTTGGACGGCTCCACCGTGCGAGCGTCGAGCGAGCTCGGATACGAACACGCGACAGCCCTCGCACGCGTCGATGTGCAGGAGGATCTCCCAACGCGCGCCCTCGTCGATGTCGCCGTCGACGTAGGCGGCCGCGACATTGGGATCGATGCACGAACCGATCGCGCCCTGGTCGGTCGCGCTGTGACCAGCTCGTTCCGATGCGCCCCTCATACGGCCAGGTTTCCTGGTGACGGTGGGTCGGTGCCGGTTCGCGGATCGTGGGTGTGCAAGCTCACCGGCGAATGTGGTGGGCGGCGCGCGACTGCGGGCGCGCGGACGGCCCGTGGGGAGGTGCAATGGCCACCATCCCTTCTCCACTGAACCCACTCCGCGGCATCGCGCTCTCGTGCATCGCGGTGCTCGGATGCGACGCCGATGCGCCGCAGCCCTCCGAGGAACCCAGCGAGGAGCGCGGCCCGCTCGGCAAGGGTGACGCCGCCGGCTCGTGCCTGACCCAGGACGGCGACGCGTGCGGAGGCCAGTCCGACGGCGCGTGCTGGTGCGACGAGCAGTGCGTCGCGTTCGGCGACTGCTGCGCCGACGTCGACGAGGTCTGCGGCTGCACGCCGCTCGAGTGCGGGCCCGACGAGTGTGGGGCGGTCGCCGACGGTTGCGGCGGCGTCGTGCAGTGCGGTGACGCCGGTTGCGGCGACGAGGAGGAGTGCACGCCGAGCAGTGTGCTCGTGACGACGAACGGCGAGCAGAACACGCAGCCCGAGGTCGCGGTGTCGGCCGACGTGATGGGCGTGTGGTGGGTGACCGACGAGGATCAGAACGGTCAGCGCGGGGTGTTCTCGCGCTACTACGGCCGCGACGATCTCGCGCCGCGCACCGAGCCGACGCGGCTGATCTCGTCGGCCTCGTCGAACCGGACCACGCACGTGGTCGAGGCGTTCCCGCTCGCGGACGGGTTCGCGGTCTCCTATCCGAGCTTCGCCGACTGCGAGCTGAATCGCTACGACCTGGACGGCGGCTACCACGGCGGCGCCCGTGGATTCGGGCAGTGGTGCCGCGATGCCGAGATCGCGGGCGATGCCGATGGCTTCGCGCAGGTGGCGTGGATCGGCAACCAGGTGCTGGTGCGGCGACTGACGCCCGCCGCGGCGTTGGTCGCCGGCGCAGCGCAGACGACGGTGAGCAACAACGCGACGCAGTCGTATTCCGCGAGCATCGCCCACGATGCGGACGACGACCGCTATCTGATCGCGTACCTCGGACAGAAGTCGAACGCGTGGGCGATCCAGACCGCGTTCGTCACCGAGACCGGATTGCGCGCCGCGTTCGACGTGCGGCTGGATCTGAAGCCCACGGGCACGCCGAAGGTCGTGCGCACGGATGGCGGCTATGCGATCGCGTGGCGCGGCCGTGCGACGACGAACGCGCCGACCGGCGTCTGGCTCGCGATGCTCGACGACGACGCGCAGCCGCTCACCGAGCCGCGGCGGTTGGGCGACGGCTACGACTTCGTGCTCGCGCACGGCGACGGGATGACGGCGGTCGCGTTCGAGGACGAGGGCGTGCTCTCGCTCGAGCTGTCGGACGCCGAAGGTGCGGCGCTCGGGCCCGTGCTCGACGTCGTGCCGGGGCCCGCGAGTGGGAAGCTGCCGTCGCTCGCGTGGACCGGCAGTGCCTTCGCGATCGCGTACGCGACCGATGCGGCGGGCGCGGGGCTGTCGGACGTCCAGCTCGACGTCGTGTGCCCGCCGTGATCAGTCGCCCGACTCGGCGAAGTGGCGACTGATGCTGAGGTCGAGGCGGCCTCGCACCGCGCGCAGCACACTCGTGATCTCCGAGGTCGCGAGACCTTCCGCCTCCGCGAGCGTGCGTCGCACGCGGTGGAGCAGCTGCGCGCGGAGCCGCACCAGGCGGCGCGCGATGGTGGCGCGGTGCATGCCGTAGAGGGGCGCGAGCGCGTCGATGCCGAGTCCGTCGAGGAATCGCTGACGCAGCATGGTGCGTTCCTCGGCGGTGAGCGACTTCATCGCGAGCGCGAAGGCGCGGGAGAACGCGGAGCGGTGCGCGAGCTCGAGCGCGAGCAGCTCCGGATCGCCCGCACTCTCCGCGAAGTCGCGCGACTCGGAGAGCGGCTCGGCATTCGGCAGCGCGGCCGGACCCCGTCGCTGCTCGCGGGCCTTGAGGGCGGAGTGCACGACGACCGCACGCAGCCACCGCGACAGCGGTCCGCGGCCGGCGTAGTCGGCGATGAGGGGAGGCTGCTCGCCGCGCGCGACGAACAGCGCGACGCGCAGCTCCTGCTCGAGCTCGTCACCGGCGATGTGGCGCGTGCGCGCGGCTTCGGTGGCGATCATGCGCCCGTGCTGCGCGAGACACTGCTGGATCGCGCGCGCGTTGCCGGCCGCGCATGCGCAGGCGAGGTACAGATCGCCCGTGTGCATGCGGTCGAGCGCATCCGCGACCGGCTCGTCGGGCGGGAGATGGCGCGCGAGATGGGCGACGAACACGGCCGGCGGGACATCGAGGTCCGGCCACTGCGCGGCTGCACGCGCGAGACGGTCGGCGATCGCATCGACGGCTTCCTGCGGGAAGCGATCCTGCAGCGCCGCCAACCACTGCTCGCGCTGCATTCGACGCGGAGCGTAGCACCTCGCGGTCGCTCATCCAGATCGGCGACGACGAACGAGCACGAGGCCGAGCACCAACCACGACGGCGGCGGTGTGCTGGAGCGACAGCTACAGCCTGCGTCGTCGCCCCCGTCGTCGTTCGCCGCGGGGCCCGTGTCGTCGGTGCCGTCGCCCGCATCGTCCGCGCCGTCCGCCGCATCGTCGCCCCCGTCGGTGTCGTCGGCTGCGTCGTCGCCGGCCGTGTCGTCGTCGCCACCGCTGTCGTCGGCGGGGCCCAGGCCGCCTTGGACCGCGAGCGTGAAGGTCTGATCGGTGTCGCCGCCCTTGCCGTCGCTCGCGCGCAGCGTGATGTCGGCCATCGGCGGCGACTCGACGCTCGGCGTCCATGCGACGTCGCCGGTCGCCGCATCGACCGTCATGCCGTCGGGCGCGTCGACGAGCGTGAACGTGACGACGTCGGCGGGGTTGAGGTCGAGCGCATCCGCGTCGTAGCTCCACGCGCTGTCGGCCGCGGCGTCGAGCGTCGGCGTCGTCTGGAAGCGCGGCGCGAAGTTGTACTCCGCGGTGCGGAACACGAGCGCGCCCACGACGGCGCGCGAGCCCGAGTGGTCGTCGTTCTCGACCATGCCGGCGTCGCTCGGGTAGTTCACGACGCCGTTCGGCGTGATGCCGCGGATCCACATCGTGCTCGAGCCGCCGCCGTCGAGGTTCGCGAGCTCGGTGACGCCGAGCTCGTCGACGCCGAACGCCGCGAGCGCTTCGAGCGAGAAGCCGGCTGCGGTGGCTCTCCGTCCGTCGAAGGTGCCGGCGACGACGCTGCCGTTGCCGTCGATGCCGACCGCCGTGCGCGGGTTGGGCCCGAGAAAGCTCGCCCCGCCCACGCCTTCCTGCGCCCAGTCGTCGGGCCCGCGCGCCGCACCGCCGGACACGAGCCAGCCCGCGCCGCTCTGCGCCATCGGGGCGTCGGGCCACTCACCGCCGTCGGGCACGTAGCCCATCATCGGCGCGCCGTCGGCATCGGTCGCGAACGCGACGCGCTGCACGCCGTGCCCGTTGGGGAACAGCACGGTGCCTTCGGACTTCATGAGCGACACCGACCCGCACGTCTCGAAGCTGAAGAAGCTCGAGTTGACCGCGGCACGCACGGCCGGATCGCCGGCGACGGTGTTGCCGACGGTCGTGCACGTGTTCTCGACCATCAGCTCGATCTCGACGAGCTCCGGATCCGCGACGACCGTGTGCACCACCTGCGGCCCACCGCCGATGTCCGGGTATCGCCGCGCGCGCCACACGAGCCCCTCCCCGACCGGATGCTCCATCCACGCGTCGCCGATCGCATGCACGTGCACGACGTACGCACCGGCTTGCGCGGCCCCGTCGAACGTATCGACGACGACGCCGTAGCTGCCCGGCTCGGCATCGATCTCGGCGATGGTGTTCGCACGCGCGAGACACCCGGTCGCGGTGCCGTCGACCCCGACCTGCATGTCCCGCACGATGTGCACGTCGACATCGACGACCCCGTCATCGCCTTCCACCCACGCGGTGAGCTTCGACGGCGCCGCGATCTCGAACGCGAACACGCGCTCGGGCCCACTCTCGTCGAGCTCCGGCGCGCAGTCGTAGCGCATGATGACGTTCGACAGCCCATCGGCGGTGTTGCCGGCGCGCACGTACGGCAGCTGATCGACGACGACGGGCGCCTCGGGCGTCCCGGGAGCCTCGGCGGCCCGCGCGAGCGCAGGCACGAGCACGATCGCGACGCCGACGAACGACAGAGAGCGCATGCGGTGCAGCAAACCACGGCGCCGCGACGCGCTTCAAGCCCCGCGACCTCACCACGATTGCACGCTACGCAGTTGTACGCGCAGCGTTCGCTGCATTCGCGATCATCCAGCGACGCACTTCATACCGAAAAACCATGGTCAGAGCGTCTGACCCGACGAAAGTGGCGCACTTCATCCACTGCCCATCACCACCATCACGCGGCGATGCGCGATGTCGCCGTGGGTGCCAGGATCGACGCGGCATACCCGGCCGGAGCACTTTCAGCGACGACGTCAGCTCGCGATGCGAGGGCGGCGGAGCACGGCGACCAGGTTGGCGCCCCAGTGGGGGTCTTCGCCGGCCCACGAGGCGATCCACGGATCCAGCAAGTCGAGCAGGCCGAGCACGCGTTGGCGCGTGGTGCTCGGCATCGGGGGGCTCTCGACGCGCGTGGCGAGGCCGCCCGTCGTGCGGCCGCGGCGGACGAGGCCGGAGAGGACGTCGGTGGCGGTCAGCAGGCTCGGCATCACCACCGTCGCGCCTTGCGGCGCGCTCCACCAGCGGTGCACGCGAAGGCCCGCCTTCTCCGCGAGGGCGCCCAGCGAGCCGCGATCGAAGAACGACACGTGATCGCCCAGCTCGAGCGGGCGGTAGCGCGTGCGCCAGAACAGGCGCGCCGGGTCGTCCCAGTTCGGCACCTCGATGATCGCAGTGCCGCCCGGCGCGAGATGGCGCGCGATGAACTTCAAGCCCGCGAGCGGTTTGTCGAGGTGCTCCAGCACGTGCGTCATCGTCACCAGCGCGTAGCGGTGCGGGAGCACGGCCTCGCTCTCGATGTCGACGTCGTACACCACGTGACGCTGCCCCGCCAACGCGCGCGCCGACGGAGCTCGCTCCACGCCCTCCGTGATCCAGCCCAGCCCCACCAGCTCGTCGAGCAATGCGCCCACGTTGCAGCCCACGTCGAGCGCACGACCGCCGTCCGGCACGCGGGCGACCGCGCCGTTCGACAGCTCGTCGTACAAGGCGAGCGCCCTGCGCTTGCGCGTGCGCATGAACGGATCGGCCCCAGCCGCGACATCGTCGGGCGCCCGCGACTCCGCGCGCGCCGAGTAACCGTCGTCGAGCACCTCGTGCGCGACGCGGCCGGTCGCGTACACGTGATGACACGCCAGGCACCGCACCACCGCGATCGGTGCGCGCTTGCGGCCGAGCACGCGCGAGCGCCCGCGCCCACCGCAGGCCGGACACAGCCAGATCGGCTCGACCTGCAGTGCGTCGAGCTCAGCCATGCTCTTCCAGCTTCTTCGCGAGCTTCGCCTCGAGGATGAACAGGTCGATCATCATCGGGTACCACAGCGACTGCATGCCCGCGAACACCAGCCCGGGCACGCCGTCGAGCCACGCGTGCTGGCCCACCACCGTGCGCCCGAAGTGCACGAACGGCCGGACCAACAGCGGCATCTGGTTGTACACCCACCGCACGCCGATCGTGCGCGCACCCTTCGTGCGCAGCCCGAAGCCGTCGAGCCCGCGCTTGCGATCGTCGCCGTCCAGATAGTGCTGCGCTTCCCGTTGAGCGTAGCGCACGTGCTTGCGAAACCACTCCGCCAGCGGCTTCGCATCCGCGTGGCGCAGCTTCGCGTTCAAGCGGCGCGTCCGCATGTTGCGGTCGTCGACGCGCTCGTTCGTGCCGCGGTTGAAGCGGGCGAGCGTGGGCCGCATCAAGCGAAGCAGCGCCGCCGTGCCGAACCCGCCGTGCTTCAGCTCGCGCCCCAGCACGACGAACGTGAGCCCGACATACGCGCCATCGACGTCGTCCGCCGCGATCGTGCGATCGATCTCCGCCCACAGCTCGGGCGTGATCTCCTCGTCGGCATCGAGGAAGAACACCCAGCGAAAGCGCTGCTCCACCCGCTCGAGCGCCCAGTTGCGCTGGCTCGCGTAGTCCACGAACGCGTGCTCGTGCACCTCGGCCCCGTTCGCACGCGCGATGTCCCGCGTGCCGTCCGTCGAGCCCGAGTCCACCACCACCACCGGCGCGCGCCCGCCCACCGACGCGATCGCCTTGCCGATGTTCGGACGCTCGTCGAGCGTGAGGATCACGACCGCGAGGTCCTGCATCACTTCACCGCCTCGATCAGCATCCCGAGCCCGAGCCGCCGACCGAAGCGCTTCACGAGCGCGCGCGGATACACCTTCCACACGAGCTTCGCGACCGCGTTCTGGTAGCGCTCGCTCGCCCGCATCGCGAGCAAGTCGCCGGCGAGCAGCGCGTGGTCGATGTCGACGCGCCCGAACATGCGCAGCATCTCGCGCGCTTCGTCGTCGGTGTAGGCCTTCGTGCCGGGGCTCTCGAGGTGCTCGTAGATCGCCTGCCGCGGCGTGAGCATCGGGTTGCCCTTCGCGACGCCGTGCATCCCCCAGAGCAGGAACCCGGTGAGCGACGGCACGCGATAGATCATCGCGAGCATCGTGCCGCCCGGTCGCAGCACCCGGTGCACCTCCGCGAACGCGCGCGGCGTGTCCGGCGTGTGGTGCAGGACGCCGTACGAGTAGACGATGTCGAAGCTCGCGTCGGGGAACGGCAGCCGCTCCGCATCGCCCGTGCGCACCTCGGCCGACAAGCCCTCGAGCGCGAGCCGTTCGCGCGTGAGCTCGACGCCGGCCTCCGTCAGATCGAGCCCGGTCGCGCGCGCGCCGTGCCGCACCCAGTTCGTGAAGTCCGTGCCCGCACCGACGCCGATCTCCAGCAGATCGCGATCACGGCCGCGCTCGAATCGCGCCCACGCAGGAATGTGCGCATCGACCTCGTAGCGCTCGCGCTCGAGCTGGCGGAAGAACGCGCGGCGCTCGTCGGCGCCGACGCCCCGCGTACCGCACGGCTGGCGCTCCCAGTGCTCGCGAACCGCAGCTTTGAGTCCCTCGTCGGCCATCGACGCGGGATCACGATATCACGCGATCGGGCGGCGCCGCTTCGCGCTCGCGGGCCGCCTTCGCACGCACGAGCTCGCCGAAGTACGTGAGGCTCGCGCCGATGACGACGCCGTAGATCCACACGAGGTAGTACGTCTTGTAGGCCGCGCACGTGACGAGGTACCCGATGATCCCCGCGGCCGCTCCGATCGCGAGCGCACGCAGGCGGCGGGGGCTACGCCGCAGCTCGCGGCCGATCGCCGCGAGCGGCAAGACGAGCAGCACACAGCCCACCAGCCCGAACTTCCACAGGTGGTACGCCGCCATGTTGTGCACGAACGCCTTGCGGAAGCCGTCCACCTCCACCAGCGCGCCGAGCCCCTGGCCGAACATCGGCGCCGCGACGAAGCCGTCCCACGCCGCCTCCACCTCGCGGAAGCGGCCGGTGATCGTCTCCTCCTGCCCGAGCCGCAGGTACTCGACGCCGACCTCGGCGAACGCCGACGACCACAAGAGCATGCCCACGAGCACCGCCGTCACGCCGAGCAGCGCCTGCGACGGCTTGCGCACGTACGTCGCCACCGCGAGCCCGAGCAACCAGCCCAGCAGCATGCCGCGCGACACCGACAGCACGACGCCGACGACGAGCACGAGCATGATCGCCGCGTGCACCATCCAGTGGCGGCGCTCGCCGGACGCCGCCGTCTCGCGCAGCACTGCAGCGAGATAGAGCCCGACCAGCGGAAGCCCGGCCGTGATCTTGAAGTAGTTGTACGTCGAGCGCATGCCGGGCCCGAAGTCGTCCATCATCCACAGCGACACGATCGTGTCGACGATGCACACGAGCAGTCCCACGCGCAGGGCGAGCCGCGGCGATCCGATCCCGCGACCGGCGACGAGCCCGAGCACGAACAGCGCGTAGGGCAGCGCGTCCTCCACCGCCTGTTGCGACTCGCCGTTGTGCACGCTGCCGACGAGGATCCCCAGCAGGATCGCCGCCGCCCACGGCGCCATGATCGCGAGCTCGTAACGCGCGCTGCGCTGGGCGAGCCCGAACATGCCGCCCACGAACGCGAGCCCGAGGAACGCCGCGATGCTCGGCTCGAGCCCCTCGGGATAGATCGGCAGCACGAGCGTGAGCAGGAGGCCCACGACCACGGCCAGCGTGGTGATCATCCGAGCCATTCGACGACGCCCGATCCTAGCACGGTAACTGCTACTCTTCGGGCGACGTTGGGATCGAACGCGGCCGAGTTGTACGAGCGCGCGCCGGTGTGGGCACAGAACGTGCTCTGCTCGCTGGAGGGGCTGCGCCTGCGTTGGCAGCGGTTTCCGCCCGGCTTCGCCGCGCTCCTCGCCGACTTCGAGGCGCACACGCGGTGGCGCATGGAGCAGCTCGCCGCCCATCGACTCGTCCGGTTGCGGGCCATGCTGGTCCACGCCGAGCGCCACGTGCCGCACTGGCGCGACACGTTCGCCGCCGTGGGCTTCGCGCCGCAGCGACTGCAGCACGTCGACGAGCTGGCCGCATTGCCGGTGCTCACGAAGGACACGATCGTGCGCGAAGGCGAGCGTATGCGCGCCGAGCAGGTGCCGCACGGCGTGTCGAGCGATCCGATCGAGACGCAGACGAGCGGCACGACCGGCGGTGGGCTGCGCTTCCGCATGTTGCTCGAGGCGCTGCGCGAGCAGTGGGCGGTGTGCTGGCGCTATCGACGGTGGCACGGCCTGCGCGACGGCACGTGGTGCGGTCAGCTCGGCGGACGGCTGATCATGCCGGTGGACGAGCGACGTCCGCCGTTCCATCGCATCAACTGGGCGGGTCGGCAGATCCTGCTGTCGAGCTTCCACCTCGGCCCCTCGACCGCCGAGCACTACCTGCGCGAGCTCGCGGATCGCCGCGTGCCGTGGATCCACGGCTACACCTCGATGGTCGCCGTGCTCGCCGATGCCGCGTACGAGCTCGGCATGCGATTGCCCGCGCTGCGCTGGGTCACGATCGCATCCGAGTCGCTGTCGCCCGGGCAACGCGAGCGCATCGTTCGCGGCTTCGGCCTCGAGCCGCGCCAGCACTACGCACAGACGGAATCGATCGCGAACTTCAGCGAGTGTCCGCTCGGCCGGTTGCACGTGGACGAGGACCACGCGTGCGTCGAGCTGGTGCCGCACCTGCGCGACAGCGAGGGCCGCATGCTGTACCGCGTGCTCGGCACGTCGCTCGCGAACTTCCACCAGCCGTTCATCCGCTACGACGTGGGCGATCTGGTCGCGCTCGCGGACACCGACGAGGCCTGCGCGTGCGGACGGCCCGGGCGCCTGATCGCGGAGATCGACGGACGCCGCGAGGATTTGATCGAGCTGCCCACCGGCGCGAAGGTGGGCCGGCTCAACCATGTCTTCAACGCGCTCGAGTTCCTGCGCGAGTCGCAGATCCGCCAGTCCAAGCGGGGCGAGGTCGCGATCCACGTGGTACCGCGCGGCGAGTGGACGCCGGAGAACGAGCGAAGGCTGCTCGCCGAGGCCCATGCCCGACTCGGCGACGGAATGCGTGTCACCATCGTCGTCGAGCCCCATCTGCCGCGCAGCCCTGGCGGCAAGCTGCGGCTCGTGGTGCGCGAGGACTGAAGGCATGTGCGGCATCGCGGGCATCGTCGGTGAGGTCGATCGAGCGCTGCTCGATCGCATGACCGACACGCTCGCGCATCGCGGGCCCGACGGGCGCGGCGTCGCGACCGGCGACGGATGGGGCTTCGGGCACCGGCGGCTGTCGATCATCGACCTCGCCGGCGGTGCGCAGCCGATGGCGTCGGCCGACGACGCGCACACGATCACGTTCAACGGCGAGATCTACAACTACGTCGAGCTGCGCGCGCAGCTGCAGCGACTCGGCCACGCGTTCCGCACCGCGAGCGACACGGAGGTGCTGCTCGCCGCCTATCGGCAGTGGGGCGACGGCATGCTCGCGCACCTCAATGGCATGTTCGCGTTCGGACTGTGGGACGCGCCGAAGAAGCGGCTCTTGCTCGCGCGCGATCATGTCGGCGTGAAGCCGCTCTATTGGGCGCAGCGCGGGCGCATGCTCGCGTTCGCGTCGGAGCCGAAGGCGTTGCTCGTGTGTCCGTGGATCGATCGCGCGCTCGATCCGGTCGCGCTCGATGCCTATGTCGATCTGTTGTACGTGCCGCCGCCCTTGTCGATGTTCGCCGGCATCCGTCAGCTGCCGCCCGGGCACGCGCTCGTGTGGGACGACGGGAGGCTCGAGGTGCGGCGCTGGTGGGATGCCGAGCCGGCGATCGATCCGCGGCCCGATCTCGAGACCTGGGCGGAGATCGCCGAGCCCGTCGTGCGCGATGCGATCCGCATCCAGACGCGCAGCGACGTGCCGCTCGGCGCGTTCCTGTCGGGCGGTCTCGATTCGTCGACGATCGTCGCGGTGCTCGCCGAGCTCGGCGGCCAGCCGGTGGAGACGTTCTGCGTCGGCTACGGCGAGGAGGGCAAGACGTACGACGAGCGCGCGTCGGCCCGCGTGGTGGCGCGCCACTTCGCGACGTCGCACCACGAGGTCCTGCTCGACATCGACGTGCTCGGCGGACTGGAAGCGATGGTGCGCGGCTTCGACGAGCCGTTCGGCAGCCCGACCGCGCTGTTGTCTTCGGCCCTCTCGAAGTTCACCCGCGGCACCGTGACGGTCGCGCTCGCCGGCGACGGCGGCGACGAGCTCTTCGGCGGCTATCCGCGCTATCGCGGCATGAAGATCGCCGAGCACCTCGAAGGCGTGCCGCAGCCGCTGTTCGCGGTGGGCGATCGACTCGTGCAGGGCCGCGAGGCCGCCGTCGCGCGCAGCTATCGACGATGGGCGCGGCAGTTCCTCGCGGGCGCGCGATTGCCCGCGGCGGAACGCTACGCGACGTGGGTGGGCTACATGCCGGCATGCGAGCGCGACGAGCTGTACACGCCTTCGCTGCGCGAGCGCGTGCGAGCGGCGGGGCGCGTGTCACCGGTGTGCGAGAGCTTCGCGGCGCCCTTGCGCGGCGACGCGGTGGAGCGCGCCGCGTATGCCGACCTGCACGGCTTCCTGCCCGAGAACGTGCTGCGCGGCAGCGATCGCATGAGCATGGCGTACGGCCTCGAGCTGCGCGTGCCGCTGTGCGATCCACGACTGGTGGAGCTCGCGATGCAGATCCCCTCGCACCACCGCCTCGGCCTGCGCGCGACGAAGCTCGTGCTGCGCCGCATCGCGAGCAAGCTCTTGCCGAAGTCGATCCTCCAGCGCAAGAAGCTCGGCTTCAACGCGCCGCTCGGCGTATGGATGCGCCGCGATCTCGATCGCCTCGTGAACGAGTGGCTCGCCCCGGATCTGGTGCGCGAGCGCGGCTGGTTCGATCCGCAGAAGATCGCGGGCTGGGTGCACGAGCACCGCACCGGCGTCCGCGATCACGCGCTGCGCCTGTGGTCGCTGATCGTGCTCGAACAGTGGTGGCGCCTCTACGGCGCGTGATCCGTCGACTCGGGATCGCGCGGGCCCCGGCAGGGCGTGCTACACTCCGTGCGTGACATCCGAGGCTCGAAAACTCCTCGAGACGGCGCTGGCGCTCCCGCAAGACGAGCGCGCCGCTCTGGTCGAGGCCCTCAGCGACAGCTTCGAGTTCGAGCCTGAAGAGCTGTCTCCGGAGTGGCGCGCGGAGGTCGGTGACCGAATCGCGGCCCTCGAGAGCGGCGAGGTCGAGGCGATCCCGTGGTCGGACGTCGAAGCACGAATCCGCCGCACACTCGGCGAAGCGTGAGCCGCCTTCCGTTCCATCCCGCAGCACTCGACGAGCTCGACGCTGCGGTCGCGTACCACGAGAAAGAGGCTTCTGGTCGGGGCACTCGATTGTTCGATGCCGTGACGCGTCGCATCGTGCAGGCCGCTCGATTCCCGAGAAGCGGCCCTCCGATTGCAGGTTTCGCCGAGCACAATGACGTGCGGCAATTCGTCGTGAAGCGGTTCCGGTACATCGTGGTCACGGCCCTCATCCGCGGACGGCGGATGGTCATCGCAGTCGCGCATACCAGTCGCGCGCCAGGCTACTGGCGGGATCGAGTCGAGCCCCGAGCAGGCTAGGCCTGCGTTTCGCCGAGGTGTCTGCGCACGCTGGCTTCGAGGCGGCTGCCGATCAGGCGCATGATGCTGTCGAGCTCCACCGATTCGACGCGCAGGGCGTCCATCAGCTTCGCGCGGGTGCTCTCGAGCACGCGATCGCGGATCGCCGCGAGCCAGCGCTTCGCCGTCGCGCGGTGGACGTGGTGCAGGCCCGCGATGCCGGTGGCCGACAAGCCGTGCACGAGCTGCAAACGCAGCAGATTGCGATCCGCCGGTGACAGCTCCCCGAGCGCGTCGGCGAGCGCCTTGCGGAACGCGTCGCGGTAGTGGGCCTTGAGATAGTCGAGCTCCGATCCACGCCGTCGCCGAGTCGCTGCTCGGCTTGCGACGCGAGGCCGTCCTCCTTGTCGGAGACGCGGCGCTCCGCGTTCAGGCGCACGCGCAACGCGACGACGCGCAGCCACGTGCGCATCGATCCGCGCCCGCGGTACTCGGTGATCCGCGGGGGCTTGCCGCCTTCGGCGACGAACAGGCGCTCGAACAGCTTCTGCACGAGGTCCTCGCGATCCGTGCCGCGCGAGTCGGGGCGCGCGAACAGAGCCGCGAGGTCGCGATTGAACGCGCGCCGGAACGACTCGATCGCCGCCGTGTCGCCCCGCGCGCACGCGCACGCGAGGAACAGATCCGCGGTGTGCAGCCCGTCGATCCGATCGCTGAACGTCGCCCCCGTGGTCACGGGCTCCAGTCGCGCGCGCACGTACTCGGCGAGCTCGTCGGCGCCCACGTCGATGCCCGGCCACGCGCGGCGGTCCTCGGCGAGCGCCGTGGCGATCGCGTCGGCATCGCTCTCGGTCTCGCGGTCCTCGCCCATGGTGCGCTCCATGGACTACGCTCTCGCGAGGTGACGGGCATCGGACCGAGCGCCGCGCTGAGCTTCGGCCTCGGCCTCGCGATGCAACCCGCCCCTGCCCCGCCGGCCGAGCCGTTCGCGCTGCATTGGGATGCGCCCTCGCAGTGTCCCGGCGAGGACGAGGTGCGAGCAGCGATCGAGCGACATCTCGCGGCGACGCTCGAGCCTCCGCGGGGCGATGGGCTGCGCGTCGATGCGGTCGCGCAGGCGGGGCCGGAAGGGTGGAGCGTCGCGCTCGTCGTCGAAAGCGGGGAAGGGCGATCGGAGCGGACGATCGGTGGGGGGAGGGACTGTGCGGAGGCCGTGGAGACGGCGGCGCTCGTCGTGGCGATTGCGATCGATCCCGATGTCGCGTTGCGCGATCCCGGTGTCGTGCCTCCGCCGACTACGACTACGACTACGACTACGCCCACGACTACGCCCACGACTACGACCACGACTACGACCACGCCTACGACTGCGCGGGCGCGGCTTGCGTTGCGGGGGGCGTTCGGGGTTCGTGGGGAGGTCGGGTTCGGGGCCATGCCCACCGTCGGGTTCGGCGGCACTTTGTTTGCCGACTTGTTGATCGGGACGCGCGGGCGTGTCGGCGTCGGCGGATCGATTTCGGGGGCGCCCCTTCTGCAGCTCGAAGGGGATGCGAGCGCTCGGTTCCTGCGGTGGACCGTCGAGGTGCGCGGGTGTCCCGTCTTTCCCGTGCGGGTGTGGGTCGAGATCGTGCCGTGCGTCGGCGTGCAGGCGGGGCAGACGCGCGTCGACGTGCGCGGGCTCGCGAACGAAGACGACAAGCGGGATGCGTGGGCGGCTCCGTTCGCGCAGGTCGCCGCCGTGTTCGTGCCGATTCGGTTCGTCGGGGTGTGGGTGGGCGCGTACGCGCTGGTGCCGGCCACGCGGCACGAATACGCCGTACGGGTCGGGGACGGCACGGACACCGTCCACACCACCGCGCCGGTGGCCGGGGGCGCGCTGGTCGGGATCGAGGCACGATTCCCGTGATGGATTCGCCGGGGTCCCGGAACGAATGGGGGTGACGCGCGGCCGCCACGACGGGGCCATCGCCATGGCGCCCCCAGGACCACGGCAAACCCCGTCGACCACGATCACGGGGCCGACGCTGTCCACGGTCTACGCCGAGCACCATGCATTCGTGTGGCGCGCGGTGGTGCGGCTCGGCGTGCCGAGCGAGCGAGTCGACGATGCCGTGCACGACGTCTTCATGGTGGTGGCCCGCAGGCTCGGCGAGTTCGAGGGCAAGTCGACGATGCGCACGTGGCTCTTCGCGATCGCGATGCGCGTCGCGCAATCGGTGCGACGCGATGCGGCCCGCGAGGCGCGACGGCTGCAGAAGCTCGGTGAGGTCGCGGCGAATCACGTCAACGCGCCGCACGACGCGGCCGATGCGAAGCACACGTTGCAAGAGCTGCTCGAGCACCTCGACGACGAGAAACGAGCGGTGTTCGTGATGGCCGAGCTCGAAGGCATGACGGCGCCGGAGATCGCGGCGGTGATCGGGGGGAAGGTCGCCACCGTGTACTCGCGGCTGCGGCTCGCTCGGGAGGCGCTCGAAGCACTCGTGCGGCGCACGACGGCGCGAGAGAAGCGAGGGGGGCGATGAGCGACGAGCTCGAGCGCTTGATCGCCGCCGAACGAGCGGCGCCTCCCGAGCCGCCGGCCGGCGCTGCGTCGGCCGGGTGGGAGCGGTTGAAGCGATCGGCGATCGTCGTGGTGCCGCCCGTGTTCGACGTGCCGCCGCCGGTGGTCGAGACGATCGCGGTCGCGAAAACCGGCGCTTCGCTCGGGATCGTCGGCAAGGTGATCGCGACGGTCGCCGTGGCGACCGCGACGACGACGACGGCGGTGGTCGTGACGCGATCGGAGCGGGCGCCTGCGCCGGTCGTCGCGACGGCCGACGACGATCGCGCGCCGCGAGCGAAGCCCGAGCCCGCTGCACCGGTGCCCGTCGTGGTGCCCGTCGTCGTGCCGCCGCCCGTCGTCGTACCGGCGCCCGTCGAGCCCGCGATCGCGCCGCCGCCGGTCGAGCCCGCGTCCGTCGAGGTCGCCGCGGGCGAGCGACTGCGCAGGCCCAAGCCGGCCGCGCCCGCGGCCGCGCCGCCGAGCGAGGCACCCGACGAGGGCAAGCTCGAGCGCGAGCGCGAGCTCGTCTCCGCCGCACAACGTGCGCTCGCCGAGAAGCGGCCCGCTCGCGCGCTCGATCTGCTCTCCGATCACGCGCGCACGTTCCCGCACGGTGCGATGGCGGAGGATCGCGACGCCCTGCGCGTCGTCGCGCTGTGCCT
>CAYXVR010000022.1:170159-178547 GCA_964468635.1 uncultured Nannocystaceae bacterium | reverse complement strand
GCCGGATCACCCCCGCCGACGTCCTCTCGGTGGGCACGCCGGCTACTCCGGCCGCCCCGGATCCAGGCAACGGCGGCTGAACTCCCGCCCCAAACAAGGACGCCAATGTCGATCACATCCTCCATGTATGCCGGCGCGGCCGGTCTCAGTGCCCACTCCGACGCCATGGGCGTCATCAGCGACAACATCGCGAACGTCAACACCGTCGGGTTCAAAGGCTCGCGGGCCAACTTCTCCGACATCCTCGGTGGCATGATCGCCGGCTCGTCAACGGGGGCCGGAAGCATGATCGGGAGCGTGCAGACCATGTTCGCGGAGGGAGCACTGCTCGGCACGGGCAACGCTACCGACCTCGCGATCCGCGGCGATGGATTCTTCGTCGTCTCCGGCACCCTCGATGGCGTGACCAACGACTACTACACGCGCGCCGGGCAGTTCCAGATCGACTCCGAGGGGTACATGGTGAACCCGGCTGGCCTGCGACTTCAGGGGTATGGGTTGGACGCTTCCGGTGCCCTGACGACGACCCCCGGCGATCTGCAACTCGATACCGGAGCGCTGGCACCGGTCGCGACATCCTCCGCGGGCATTGTCGCAAACCTCGATGCCGGTCAGGCGGTCGATCCCACGCCGTTCGACATCAACGATCCCTCCGCCACGAGCGATTGGTCGACGTCGATCACCGTCTATGATTCGCTCGGCGCCCCGCATCAGCTCTCGATGTTCTTCAAGAAGACGCAAGATGCACCGACGCAGCAGTGGGACGTGCACGTCGCGACTGCGGGCGCAGATCTCGATCCTCCGGTCGCCCAGGACTATGCCGAACTAGGCTCCGGCACGCTGGACTTCGACACCAGCGGTGCACTCGCGGCAACGTCGCTCGCGAGTGTGAACGCGTCCTGGGCAGGAGCCGCTCAAGGCGCAATCGCACTGGACTTCGGCGACCCCACCGGCGCCGGAGGTACCGGGCTGTCGGGGATCACGAGCTACGCGGGCGCCTCCGCAGCGACGGCCCTCGAGCAGGATGGCAGCAGCACCGGCGAAATGGCGGACTTCCAGATCATGGACGACGGCACTATTCAAGCTCGCTACTCGAACGGACAGACCCGTGCACTCGGGCAGATCCTGACGGCCCGCTTCGCTTCCGACGATGGTCTCGAGCGCCGCGGCGACAGTTTGTTCGCAGCGACAGGTCGCTCGGAAGCTCCCGTTCTCGGTGTCCCGGGCACGCGCGGCTTCGGAGCCATCAGTGCCGGTGGCCTCGAAGGCTCGAACGTGGATCTTGCGCGGGAGTTCGTGACGATGATCGCAGTACAGCGCGGGTTCCAGAGCAACTCACGAACGATCTCGACCGCCGACGAGATGCTGACCGAGATCGTCAACCTCAAACGGTGACACCGCGGGTTTCCGCGCGCGCGCGCGGGCGCAGTGGCGCACGTGCGCGCGAGGTCCGCGTTGGCTGGCCGCGGCGAACGCCGGGGATGCCGCGAGTTTTCTCGGCGCTGGAATTCAGAGCGTCGGGGCCTCGAACTGCGTGGCGCGATGATCACAGGCGATGCGCGCCAGACACACCAGAGTCGAGGAGCCTGACGCAGGCACGACGGCCGTGATCACGCAACGTGGCGCAGCACGACGTCTCGCTGATACTCGGCGCGAAGCATGGCCTCGCGCACGAACGCGGCAAACAGGTTCCGAGTTGGAGTCCCAAGCGGGTTCTCGAGGTGCCATCGCACTCCAAGAACCCAGCGCTGCGGATCCACGGCTTCGACCGCCTCGACGGTCGCCGTCAGATCCGCGCGCAATCCCACTGCGAACGCACAAGCTTGGAGGCCCGCTCCGATCCGGTCCAACGCGGTCTGGCTCGCTGGACCTGAGTGGATGGCGCGGGCGCCCAGGATGCTGGCGAGTCGGGAGCCCGGCGCGACATGGATCGAGCGAACTCCGTCCCAGACGAACTCTCTGTCGCTTTGAGAACGAGCTCCACCACCTCGCTCGAGGTTGAGAATCCCGGCCCCTCGACCGATGCCAAGCAGCGGCAGATTGCTTGCCCAGCCCCAACGAGCGAGCGGATGTTCGAGCGTGTCACGCTCGCGGTCGTCATCGGGGCCGTCCGCGAACAACACGCCACAGACGCGCTCGAGCGCGACCTTCGTGCATTCGCCGGGAGACACCACTGCGAGCTTTCCCCACCAGCCCGCGGCCTGGAGGGCAGCAAGGGCATCGAGGGTACCGACCGTCTCGCGACGGCAAGCGACCAAGAGAAGCGACATGAGAGGTTGGACAGCAAGTCGAATGCCAGCCTTTCTTCGAAACGAACCAGCCGTCGCGCGGGCGATTGTCCGACGACGGCGGAGTCACCGTCGCGCGGGCGATTTCGTCACAACCCACGGTCAGAGCACGCGAGGTCGGCTCGACGATCAGCACCGGATCGCTCACGCGCACGCGGAAGTCGCCATGGCGCCATGAGTCCACCACCGGTCGCCCGCCATCCTCCCCCGTGGGCGCTCGCGTTGAATAGCTCCGTCACGGGTCAGAGCCCGAGGTCCATCGAGATCGCCTCGAAGCAGGTCGCACTCTGGACGCAGACGCCCTCGAAATCCGTCATCACAGCGGTGTCCGGGGTCCACTCGCGCACGGTCTCGGCAATCGTGAACGTCGGGATGCGGTCTTTCACGGCCGGGTCCAGACCATCCTCGATCAACTCGTCGACGAGCTCGAAGGGAATCGGGCGGATCTTCATCTTGACGGTCGCTCGGTCGATCGGGCCGTCGACATGCCACGTGCGGTTCAGCCACGTCGTCTTGTCGTACACCAAGCCGGCGTCTGCAGCGACCTCGAGCGTGTTCGGCACGATGTGGCCGATCTCCCAGAACATGTGCGCCGGTGTCGTCATCGATTCGTCGGTGTACGCGAAGTCGCGCATCACCCACAGCATCGGATCGGCCGCAGCCGCGGCATCGATGGACTCGTCGTCCGCCACCACGCCGCTCTCGAGCACGATCGTCTCGCCCTCGTAGCCCACCAGCTCGAGCCAGAGGCGGCGATCCTGCGCCGCACCGCTCGGGAAGTGGTGCCCCGCGAACTCGTTGTGCAGCCACACCTTCACGTCGGTGCCGCCGCCGTCGGCCGGGTTCACGCACAAACCCACGCACACCTCGGGATCGAGGAAATCCTGAAGGTGCTCCACCTGATCGGCGAGCAGCGCGGGCCCTTGCTCCGCATCGGGCCAGTCCGTGAGCGCGACGTCGATGCCGACGAAGCGATGATCCCGAGTGCCGCGCGCCTTCACGCCCGGGTACTCCGCGATCGGCTGCCCCGTCGTGCCCGGCATGTGGCAGCTGTTGCAGCTCTGCCCGTAGTACTCGATCAGCTGCGGATTCATCGCCGACGGATCTGCGTAGAACGAGTCGGTCCACTCCTTGTACGTGCGCTCGACGTGCACGCCCGCCGGGTTCACGAGGTCGTGGCACGCCCCGCACATGTCGCCGGACGCCACGGTGAAGCCGTCGAACAGATCGGAGTAATCCGCGTCGTGGAAGTCGTTCTCCACCGGGTCGTCGAACTGCCCGCGCATCACGCCGTCCATCGCGAGCTGGAGCGGATTGTTGTGCGTGCCCTCGACGCTCTCGACGTTGTGACAGAAGTAGCAGGTGACGCCCTTCATGTACTGTGGGAGCTCGTCGAGATTCAGCCCGTCGACGGTCTCGCCGAGCGCGACCGCGACCGGTGCGTGGCACTTCACGCAGAAGTCCCCGAGCTCGCCGCCGGTCTCGCGCTGCCCGCGGGCGTTCATCGCGAGGAACACGGGATCCTCCGCCGCGTACGCATGCATGCTGCCGAGCCACTGCTGGTAGTGCTGCGGGTGGCACTCCTCGCACGCCGCGGGATCGAGCAGCTCCTGACGAGGACCGCTGTCCTCGCCCCGGCAGCCCACCGCGGTCGCCGAGGCAACGCCGGAGAGTCGCACGACGAGCGGCAGGACGAGGGCGCGACGCGCGGGGCGGAACACCGGGCCAGCGTATCAGCGCTGCGAGCGAGTGTCCCCGTCCGCTTGCTGCGATGCGGCACGCCTGTCATTCTCCGGGCGTAGATGCGCAGCGTGAGAGCCCTCGGCGTCGTCGAGATTGCAGTGCTCGTTGCCGTCGCGCTCGGCTCTCAGCGAGCATCGGCGGCCAACGCGAACAAGCCGCGCGTTCCGGTGATCTGGGGGGCGGCGCCGTGCCTTTCGATCGTCGACGTGTCGCAGACACCCAGCGTGCACCTCGAGTACTCCATCGCGTCCGAAGAAGACGGCACGCTCACGCCGGACGAGGTCGACGACAGTCGAAGTCACCAGTTCTTCGCGTTTTCGGCGCAACACTTCGAGGTCGCTCCGCCGCTCTACATCACGCAAGCGGATATCGATCGTGCCGCGCTGGTCGATCCCATGGTGATGCCGGGCAGCATCGACCCGGCGGTCGACGTCCTCGAGTCGGCTTCGCGCTGGGATGGGGAGTGGGTACGCATCACGCCCGACGACATGCGCGTTCCGATCACGTTCCAGCAGGCGATGATGGGCGTCGACTGGGACGTCTCCACGGTGCCGCCGGGCACCTGGCTCGCGAAGGGCTATACGTGGGAGCCGACGAAGAACCTGTGGTCGACGCGGTGGAGCGCTCTCAAGGTGATCGCGAGTGCGTCCGAGGCCGAAGCGGCGGGCCCGAGTGTAATTCTGTTGCCCGACGATGCGACGATCGAGACGGGCATCGAACACGTTCCGCCGGGCTGCGTCGACGCGCCGGCGGGCAGCACGCTGACGCTCGAGTACGGCGTCGCGGAGGGGAGCCTGGAGCCCCAGTGGCAAATCGCCCAGGAGGCCGCCGACGTGACGACCGGCGCGCTCGGCATCGGCGTCGAGCTGCCGCGCGATCTGGCCGGTCAACCAGTCCAGCTGCGTGCGACGATCACGGACCCCCAGGGCCGCACTTACGTCGCCTACAGCCCACGCTCGCTCGTGGTGATCGAGGGCCCCGAGACCGACGACGCCGACGAGGGAGGCTGCAGGATCGCGGGCGGAGATCCGTGGGGCATCGCGTGGATCGCGTGCGCACTGATCGGATTGCGTCGACGGAGTACTCGCGCGACGCTGCGACCGTGATTCCGACTCGCTCGATGGCTCTCGCGGTGCTCGGGCTCGCTGGTTGTCCCGCCGACGGCGGCGACGACGACGCGGCCGACACGACGGCCGATACCGCGAACGACGACGAATCGACGGGTGCGGACACGAGCACCGGTGGTGAGGCGCCGCCCGCAACCGGACCGCTCGCTTGCCCGGAGGGCGAATCGTGCACGTTAGTGATCGTCTCGCAGACACTCGACGATCGCGTGGAGATCTTTTCGGCGCGCGGACCCGGCGAAGCATATCGCGGGGCCATCGACCTCGATCTAAAGCCCAACCCCATGGGAAACAACGAGGGTGAATACCTCGACGAGCCGTTCGGGCTCTCGCTCGACAAGCATGGGCTGGCCGTGCTCGTCGGGCACTATCCCGCACGCGACCTGGGCTCCATCGTGGTGTTCCCCCACGACATGCTCGCGACGTACGACGCCGGCACGACTATCGCGAAGACCGAGTTCTTCACAGGCGATGCGTTCACCACGGCGGTGCGTGCCGGCGAGCTCGGCGAGGAGGAGCCTATCTTCGTGTTGCGTCATCCGAGTGGTCGCCTACTCGTCGCCGCGTTCGAAAACGATCTGCTGATGGCGCCCGAGACCGAGTGGACGAATCCCGGCAAGCTGCTCGTGATCGATCCCGCAGAGCCGTCCACGGTCGGCAAGCGCACGCTCGACGATCTCGACGACTCGAGCATGGGCTCGTGCGCCGGCGCGTGGTCGATCGTTGCGCTGGACGAGGCGATGGACACCGTCGCGCTCTCGTGCGACGGCAACGATGGCGCGGCGGTGCTCGACGTCTCCGGCATCGGCCGCGGCTCCGTCGAGGACGCGGCCGCGGCCGTGACCGGCTGCGTCGCCGACACGCTCGTGCCCGACAAGAAGGTGCGATCGATCGCCCCCGACGGTAGCGGTGGATTCCTGCTCGTCGAGCATCCGCAGGTCGCCGACGGATCCGACGGCAAGTTCTTCCGTTTCGGGAGCGATTGCGCGTTGCTCGGACAGACGCCATTCGATGGTCTTGCCCTGTTCGAGGTCCGCGACGTCGTGAGGCTGTCCAACGACGCGGGACCGCACTGGCTGCTGGCCTCTGGGCTCACGCCCGGCCGCGGCGTGCACGTCGTCCGCGATGGGGAGACCGGCACCGAGGTGTGCAGCCGGCTCGAGCTGGACGAGTGGCTCACGGGGACAGACGGGACCGTGCTCGATCCGTACGCACTCACCCTGGACCGCGCGCACACTGGCCTTGCCGTGGGCCTCGTCGCCCGCGAGTCGCAAACGGCAGCGCCCGCCGCCGGACGCGTGCTGTGGATCGAGCTCGATTCGACCGTCGATCCATGCACCGCGTCTCCGGTGATCACCGTCACCGATCTCGCCGAGAGCGGTCCTGCCGTGGATCCCGCCGAGCCGTCGACCTGGCGTAGGGGTCCCAACGTCGTGCTCGTCAAAGAGTACGGTCCTCGATGATCCTGCGGGATTCGCCGCTGCCCACACCGCGGAGCGGCGTGGCATACTGAGACACGATGCGTTTCTTCGCCCGCCTCCCTTCGCTCGCATGCTCGCTCGCGCTCTCCTGCAACGAGGGCTCGGAAACCTGTCCCGAAGAGGACGAAGAGATGCGCGCGGGCTCACTCGCCGCCCAGCCCGAGCCGGCCGCGCACGACGAAGGCGGCGAGGGATGTGCCGAGACAGAGTTTGGTCCGCCGACCGAGGCGACGTGCCCCGAAGGCTCCACGTTGACGTGGGAGAGCTTCGGCCAGGATTTCATGACGACGTACTGCACCGAGTGCCACGCGTCGACTCTGATGGGCGCCGACCGCCAGGGTGCGCCGCTCTACCATGACTTCGACACGCTCGACGGTGTCTTGCCCGTGCTCGATCACATCGACTGGAAGGCAGCATCAGGTCCGGCAGCGACGAACGAGCTCATGCCGCCGGCCGGCAATCCCACGCCGACACTGGAAGAGCGCCAGCAACTCGGTGAATGGCTCGCGTGCGAGCTGGCGCGCATGTGAGACGCCATGTCGTGCGGAACCAGAACGCGGTCTGTTCCGCCAACACCTGCGGTCCAGGCGGCGCTCGCGGTGGTGCTCGCGATCGCATGCGGTGACGGTGACGCGACGAGTGCGTCGCAAGACGTGACCGACACTAGCGCCGCAGCATCGACGACGTCGGGCAGCACGACGTCGGAGAGCGTCGGCACGCGAGCCGACACATCCAGCTCCGGCTCGGACTCGGCGCCGCCACCGACACCGATGCTGGAATCCCCCATCGACGGAACCGTCGACGTTCCACTCGAGCACTCGCTCTGCTGGACGCCGGTGTCGGACCCCGACGGCGACCAGGTGCGCTACCGCGTGTTCGTGGACGACACGGAGCTCACCGAGGGTATCCAAGGGGAGATCGATGGCTACGACGGTCCCTGCGTCGGACCGCTCAGCTTCGTGCACGCACGATCGTACTCGTGGCAGGTACTCGCGTTCGAGGTCGACGACCCGACGCACGCGTCGGATCGCAGTGAGCCGTGGGTGTTCACGACACTGCCGGATCCACAGTCGAGCGTCGTCTTCGAGGACGGCTTCGACGACGATCTCGGTTGGACCCGATCGGGTGACGCGCGGACAGGGGCATGGATTCGAGCGGAACCGGAAGAGGTCGAGATCGACGGGATCCTGTCACAGCCGGGACGATGTGACGGAGGAGAGAGCTGCTACTTCACCGGCGCGAACCCGGAAGCCGTCGCGTCTGACGAAGACGTTTCGGGCGGCAGTACCGTCCTCACCTCTCCGCCATTCGACCTCCAAGGAGCGGCGGCCGCCACAGTCCAACTCCGTCGCTTCTTCTTCAAATCCGACGCAACCTCTGGACCCGAGCTTCGGGTCGAGCTGCTCGTTCCGGACGACGCTGCACCCGACGGATACCAGACGTACGAGCTCGAGACGCTCGAAGCCACGTCCGCCGAGTCGCCCCACAATCGCTGGACGCCGCGCGAGTACGTCGCGTGCGACGCACCGATGGTCGACGGGTCTCGCCTGCGCATCACGGCGACGGACGACGGCACAGGCATCCTCGAAGCCGCCATCGACACCGTTACCGTCAGGGCGCAACATTTCGATGCGGTGTGCGGCTCCGGCGACGGCGGTTTCTGCGACCCGTCCTCGATTCCATCCGCATGCGACGACGGGCTCTTGTGCTGCGCGACGGCGGTCGCAACCAGGCCGCCCGCCGCCAGCGCCA
>CAYXVR010000022.1:0-170149 GCA_964468635.1 uncultured Nannocystaceae bacterium | reverse complement strand
GGCCGCTCGGCTGCGATGCGCCGGACTTGATGATCGACGAGAGCTGGATCGAGCCCGAGTTCAACGACATCATGATCAGCGACGACTCCTGCGAGTTGCTCGAGGGCTGCGTCGACGGGCTCGGGTGGCGCACGATCCTCCGGTTCTCGCTGATGACGGCCAACATCGGGTCGTCGGATCTCACGCTCGGCGTGGCCGCAAACCAGCCGGACATCTTCCACTACAGCTCGTGCCACGACCACTACCACTTCGACGAGTACGCGCAGTACGAGCTTCGCGACGCCGAGGGGGTCGTCGCTCGGGGGCACAAGCAGGCGTTCTGTCTGCTCGACTCGAGCAGCTGGGCATGGCGAAACGCCTTCGGGAAATTCGACTGCGCGAACCAGGGGATCAGCCGTGGGTTCGAGGACCTCTACGAGACGGGCCTCGCGTGTCAGTGGATTGACGTCACCGACGTCCCCCCCGGCGAGTACATCCTGCGAGCATCGGTGAACTACGTCCGGCCCGACGCCGCGATGCCGCTGCTCAACGAGCGGGACTACGACAACAACGTCGTGGAAGTCCCCGTCACCGTGCCGTGATCCTCGAGTGGGATCGCGCGAGTCCGGATGCCAAGCGAGCCCGCCGGCCGCGTGCGAGCCGCGACATCCCCCACCAGCCCGCGGGCGCGAGGAAAACGACGCTCGCCATGCCCGGGAAATAGCCATACGGGTCGCGCAGCGCGAGTGGGAGCACGAAATGCGCGAGCTCGGTCACGCCCATCGAGGCGAAAAAGGTCCATGCGACGTAGTGGCCGAACGCGGCGCCTCGCGCGACCAGGATCGGAAGGACCAGCCACGCGCCGACGGAGGTGAGCAGTAGCAGCAGCACCGGCCAGGAGACGATCTCCGGGGTCGGCACGCCGGTGATCTCTTGCAGCGCCGCGAAGAAGCCCATCACTTTCTCCTCGACTCGATGGAGGATGAAGAGCGCCAACGCGAGGAAGAAGGGCGCGCGGATGTCGGCCCACCCGCCGCGCGATGGGATGATCATCCAGCAGACGAAGCCACCGAGGAATCCGGATGCGAAGATCACGGTGGTCCAGGCGCCGAACGCGGCGTAGCCGACCGCCAGGATCGCGAGCGAGAACACGAGCGCGGCCACGGAGGTGAGGTCGATCGGTCTCACGCCGTGATTCTGCGACAATTTCGGTCGTCCGCTCGCGAAACGGCGGGGCGGCTCTCCGCATGCTGAACGTGAACGCTACCGCTGCGTTTCCGTCGGAAAACCACGAAGAGTACGGACCAAACCGTCCAATCATCGGCTTGCCCGCCGCGGCACCCGCATCCGGGCGGCTCTTCGCCCGCGAAACCCTGAGATGCAGTCGTGCCCGAGTCGTTGTCGTCAGTCGCCGTTTGGCCTGCATCGTCATCCGTACCGTCGCTGCTCGTGTCCGCCGCAGCATCGGAATCGGACGAGTCCGGGTCGTCTCCACTCGTCGTGGTGTCGGCGAGCCCGGGGCCGCAACTCTCTGCGACGCCCGACACCTCGCCGGAGCATCCGTCGTTCCACGCACCCGCGTTCGCGCCGGGCGACATCGGGAATCCAACGCAGCCCTCGCCGGGATTCCACACGCCGTCGGCATCGTGGCATGGCGTCACGTCGACGCCGGTCGTCTGTTCGATCCAGGGCGCGTACACGTGCACGAGCGTCCAGATGCTCGTCTGTCCGCAACCTTCGTCGTCCGTGGCCGACCCCGAGGTCGCGCCGAAGACTCGCCACGAGCCATCCGTGAGCTGGATGTACGCCGGACCGCCGGAGTCGCCGTAGCAGCTCGACTCGCCGTTGCCGCCCACCCACGCGGCGTCCGCCCCGACCTGCTGGATCTCCGTGACGACCTCGCGCTTGGGGCCGTGACCAAGCTGATCGCTGCCGTCACCGAACCCGACGATCGTGACCGAAGCACCGACCTCCAGGGCATCCGTCTCGCACCCCATGAGGATCGGGACGATGGCCACGTCGTCGACTGGTTCCGCGAGCTGACAGACCGCGATGTCCGACGCGCCATCGCCGGGTGGCACGTCCTGCCAGTCCGGGTGGGCCGTGCAGTTGTCGACGCCGACGGTGCGGGCGGGCTCGTAGTAGTTCTCGCCGAACAGCACCTCGGTGGGCTGGCCACCGAACTCGATGCAATGAGCGGCGAGGACGACGACACGCGGGTGCACGAGAGTGCCCGTGCAGTCGTTGACGAACACCGTGGTCGGCCAACCGCAGGCTGCGACTGGCGTGCCGCCATAGATACCGACCGGCTCCGACGGCCCCACGAGCTCGTCCGCGTGTGCCAATGCAACCAGCAGGCAAGTGATCATCACATTCATCGTCAGGTCCGTGTCCAGGGTCGTTCGCGCCTCCTCCCCGCCGGTTCCCGCGTGGGCGAAGATTCTCGCCGCGGAACCTTGGACTCGATCAAGACAACATCCATGGGATGAGGTCCCGACCTCGGCTGCGCCACGGTTGCGTGTAGATCACGGTGCTTCGATGCGCGCTGGACGAGCTCTCGGATCCGGATGCGCGAGCAGTCGCAGCGCGTTCACGACCACGAGCAGTGTCGACCCCTCGTGGAGCGCGACCGCAGGGCCGATCCCGGCGAAGCCGAACATCGTGGCTGGCACGAGGAACACGACCATCCCGAGGCTCGCCCACAGGTTCTGCACGATGATGCGCCGTGCGGCGCGACTGAGTCCGACGGCGAACGGGAGCGCGGCGAGGTCGTCCGCCATCAGTGCGACGTCGGCAGTCTCGAGCGCGACGTCCGAGCCGCCCGCCCCCATCGCGATCCCGACCGTGGCGTGGGCAAGGGCCGGTGCATCGTTCACGCCGTCGCCCACCATCGCGACCTTGCTGCCGGAACGGGCGAGCTCGCCGACGATCGCCACCTTCTGCTCCGGCAAGAGCTCGCCTCGAGCGTCGCGGATGCCGAGCTCCTTTGCCACTGCCTCCGCCACGCGCTGGTTGTCGCCCGACAGCATGATCGTGCGCTCGACCCCGAGCGCGTGCAGGGCCGCGACGACCGCCTTCGCCGCCGGTCGAGCCGTGTCCATCACGCCGAGCACACCGAGGAACGCATCGCCGTTCTGGACGACCATCACGGTGCGGCCCTGCGACTGCAGACCATCGACGAGCTTCGCGCTCTCGCGCGGCAGAGGTGCGTCGTGCGTGAACAGACCCGGCTTGCCGATCCGCACGCGCTGCCCTGCGACGTCGCCCTGCACGCCGAATCCGATGATCGCCTCCACGTTTGCGGCTTCGAGCCTCGCCGTGTCCGCGGGCGTGCGCTCCGCGGCCCCACGCACGATGGCGCCGGCGAGCGGGTGATCCGAGCGGCGCTCCAGCGCTTCGGCGACGCGCAACAGATCGTCTGGGCTCACGCCAGCGGCCGGCGCGACGTCGGTCAGCTGCGGCTTGCCCTCGGTCAGCGTCCCCGTCTTGTCGAACGCGATCGCGCGCACGAGACCGAGCGACTCGAGGTGTGCCCCACCCTTGACGAGCACGCCGCCACGCGCCGCTCGAGCGATCCCCGCGAGCACGGCGCTCGGCGTCGCGATCGCGAGCGCGCACGGGCTCGCGGCCACGAGCACGGCCATCGCACGGTAGAAGCTCGCGGAGAACGGCTCGTCGAGCACGACCCATGCGAAGTGCAGCAATACAACGACCCCGAGGATGACGGGGACGAACACGCGCTCGAATCGGTCGGTGAACTGCTGCGTCGGCGACTTCTGCGTCTGTGCCTCTGCCACCATCTTCACCACGCGCGCGAGCGTGCTGTCGGCCGCCGGCTTCGTGACGGCGATCGTCAGCGCCGACGAGCCATTGATCGTGCCTGCGAAGACACGGTGCTCGGCCGGTAGCGTCGCGACCGCGGCTGCCGCGGCGACGGGATCCGACACCGCACGCTTGTCGACCGGGACGCTCTCGCCCGTGATGGGTGCCTGATCGACGCTGCTGGTACCGTCGACGACGAAGCCGTCCGCTGCGATCCGCGTGTGCGGCTTCAGGAGTACCCGATCGCCGACCTCGAGTTTCTCGACGGGGACCTCGAGCTCGGCACCCGACGCATCGAGCCGAATCGCCGTGGCTGGGACCAGCTTCGCGAGCGCAGCGATGGCGTTGCGCGCCCGGCTCATCGCGAAGCCTTCGAGGGCGTGCCCGAGCGTGAACAGGAACAAAAGGAGCGCCCCCTCGAACCACTCGCCGAGCAGCGCCGCCCCGACGGCAGCAACGAGCATGAGGAAGTCGATCTCGAACCGTCGTCCCCGCAGTGCGACGGCGATCTCCTGCACGGTGAACCAGGACCCGAGCACGTACGCGACGACGTAGAGCGCCGTCGGCACGACACTCGTCAGCCCCGCGCGTCCCAACCCCCAACCGAGCACCGTCAACGCGCCACAGGCGAGGCTGAAGATCAGCTCCGAGCGCTCACCGAACGGACCGCCGTGGGCATGGTCGTGCTCCTTCTCTCCCTTCGCGCCATGGTCATGGTCATGGTCGTCGTCGTGATCGTGCGGTGCGACGGTGGCCGCCGGCGCGAGTCCGTTCGAAGCGACCTCCGCGAGCAACGCGGCCCTCGACATCCGCACGGGATCGAACTCCACGTAGAGATGCCCGGTCCCGAACGCGACGGACGCGCTCAGCACTCCGGGTACGCGCCCGAGCGCGGCCTCGACGAGTCGCGCCTGGCGCTCGTGGCGGAGGCCGCCGACGTCGACCGAGAGATGATCGAACTTGCGCAAGAGTTCCGCACCGGCCTCCTCGACCCACGCACGGACATTCTCGATCCGCGCGAGCGCCGGATCGAAGTGGAGGCACAGCTTGGGCTCGGTCGGCGTGTCGAGGTCCACGTGGACGCGCGAGATGCCGGCGCGCCCTCGCAACATGTCGATGATGCGTTGCACGCAGTCGTCACAAGCGGCGGCGTCGCGCGGCAGTGCGAGCGCGAGGTCCAGCTTCAGCGTCTTCACGACGGCACCTCTCCCGGCGCCGGCTCGACCGGCCGCGGCGCATCGTCCTTGCGATAGACGAACGCATACAACGTGGGCAGCACGAACAGTGTCAGGAAGGTCGCGCTCACGAGACCTCCGATGACGACCGTCGCGAGCGGCCGTTGGACCTCGGCGCCCGCGCTGGACGACAGCGCCATCGGCAGGAACCCGAGCGCCGCCACGGTCGCGGTCATCACGACGGCGCGCAGCCGCGACTCCGCCCCTTCGCGCGCGGCCTCGCTCGGCGAGTGGCCCTGCGCCCGCAGCTTCTTCACCGTGGTGAGCAATACGACCCCGTTCAGCACCGCGATGCCGAACAGGGCGATGAAGCCGATGGCAGCGCTGATCGAGAACGGCATCTGCCGGAGGGCGAGCAGGAACACTCCGCCCACCGCGGCGAACGGTACATTGAGATAGATGAGCAACGCCGCCTTCATCTCGCCGAAGGCCATGTAGAGGAGCACGAAGATGAGGCCCAGCGCCAAGGGCACAGCGAGCGCGAGCCGTTCGGATGCCGCGCGCAGGTTCTCGAACTGGCCGCCCCAGTGCACGACGTAGCCGGGCGGCATGTCGACCTCGCTCTCTACCTGCTGCTGAGCTGCCGCGACGAAGGACGCGAGATCGCGGCCGCGCACGTTGACCTCGACGTTCGTTCGCCGCCGGACGCTCTGCCGGCTCACGCTGGCCGGCGAATCGACGATCTGTATGCTCGCGATCTGCCCCAGCGGCACGAGGGGGCCGTTGCCGCCGCTCACCGGCAGGCTGCGGATCTGGCCTACGTCGTCTCGCAACTCCGCCGGCACCCGCACCTGCAACCGGAAGCGCCGTTCACCTTCGTAGACCTCGCCCACGCCGCGGCCACCGATCGCCTCGATCGCATCGAGCGCGTCGCGTACGGACACTCCGTAGCGCGACGCCGCGGTGCGATCGACGGTGACGTCGAGCGTGGGCAGGCCGGCCAACTGCTCGCCGCGCACGTCCGTCGCCCCGTCCACGCCGCGGACCACCTGCTGGACCTGCAGGCTCAGACGTTCGAGCGTGCCGAGGTCGTCGCCGAAGATCGTGATCGCAACGTCGGATCGCGTGCCGCTGATGAGCTCGGCCATGCGCAGCTCGATCGGCTGGGAGAACGAGAACCCGAGACCAGGTAGCGCCTCGCCGAGCCGCTCCGACATGCGCGCCAGCAGCCCCTCTCGGGTCGTCGCGGTGGTCCACGTTTCGGGCGGCCGGAGGATGATGATGACGTCGGACAGTTCGACGCCCATGGGGTCCGTGGCGATCTCGGCGCGCCCGGTCTTGGACACGACCGTCACGACCTCCGGGAACTCGAGCATGACCTCCTCGAAGCGGGTCGCCCCGGCCACGCTCTCCTCGAGCGACACGCTCGGCAGGCGGAGGATCTGCACCGCGATCGCGCCCTCGTCGAGCCGTGGAACGAACTCGGCCCCCATCCGGGATGCGACGAGCCCGGAGCCGGCGAGCATGACCAGCGCGACGGCGAACACGAGTTTTGGAGCGCGCATCACGGGCCGCAACAGCCGCGGGTACACGCGGTGCAACAACCGGACGAGGAACGGCTCCTTCTCCTCGGTGTGCTTTCGCATGAATGTCGCGACGAGCACCGGCACGAACGTCAACGACGCGATGAACGCCCCCAACAAGGCGAACAGCACGGTGATCGCCATGGGCTTGAACATCTTGCCCTCGACGCCGGCGAGCGTGAGGATCGGGACGTAGACGAGCACGATGATGGCCTCGCCGAAGAGCGCCGCCTTGCGCACGTCGAGGGTCGAGTTCAGCACCACGTCGGAAGCCTCGGCGTAGCTCATCGGCCGTTCGCGGCCGCGTGCCGCAGCAGCGAGATGCACGACCGCGTTCTCGACCACGATGATCGATCCGTCGACGACGATACCGAAGTCGATCGCACCGAGGCTCATGAGATTGCCGCTCAAGCCGAGCGCCTTCATCGCAGTGAAGGCGACGAGCATCGCGAACGGTATGGCCGCGGCCACGATGAGCCCGCCGCGCACGCTGCCGAGCAGCACGAACAGCACGCCCGCCACGAACAGCGCCCCCTCGGCGAGATTCGTCGCGACCGTGCGAATCGTCCGATTGACGAGGTCCGAGCGGTCGTAGAACGGATCGATCGTGACGCCCTCGGGCAAGGACGAGGCGAGCTGGGCGTTCTTCGCCTTCACGTCCTCGACGACCTCGCGTCCGTTCGCACCCACGAGCATCATCACGATGCCGGTGACCACGTCTCCGCGACCGTCGCGGGTCACGGCCCCTTGCCGGATGAGCGGTGCAAAGTGCACGCGCGCGACGTCGCGGACGCGCACGGGGACGCCGTCGCTGCGGGTCTCGAGCAGGATGTCGGCGATGTCGTCCAGCGCCTGGATCCGTCCCTCCCCGCGCACGAGCAGCTGCTCGCCGGAGCGCACGAGATAGCCGCCGCCCGCGGTCGCGTTGTTGCGCTCGAGCGCCTCGAACAGGTCGTTCAGCGAGACGTCCAGGGCTCGGAGGCGATCGGGCAGGACCTCGACCTCGTAGGTCTTGAGCTCTCCGCCGAACGAGTTGACCTCGACGACACCGGGCACGGAGCGCAGCTCGAACGCGATGAACCAGTCGAGCAGCGAGCGCAGCTCCATCGACGTGTGGCATTCGTCGGTGTCCGGCGCGCCCGGCTCGCACATTCGGTCGCTCTTGACCTCGAACTGGAAGATCTCGCCGAGACCCGTGCTCAGTGGGCCGAGCTCGGGGGACGTACCCGGCGGCACGCGCTCGCGCGCTTGAGCCAATCGCTCCGATACGAGCTGGCGCGCTCGCAGCAGGTCGGTGCCTTCCTCGAAGACGACGGTGACGGCGGACAGCCCGAACCGCGAGACGCTGCGGATCTCTTCCACGTCGGGAAGGCCACTCATCGCGGCCTCGACCGGGAACGTGATCGTGCGCTCGACGTCGACCGGGCCCAAGGCCGGTGCTTTCGTGAGCACCTGGACCTGCACGTTCGTGATGTCGGGCACGGCATCGATCGGCAGCTGCATCGCGCTACGAGCTCCGAGCGCGGCGACCAGCGCGACGAAGGCGAGCACGAGCAAACGCCATTGCAGGCAGAGCGCGACGATTCGCTTCATGTCGCCTCCTAGTGCGCGTGCCCTTCGGACAGCTCGCCGCTCTTGAGCGCGCTCTTGAGCGTGAACGCGCCGCCCAGCGCGAGTGGCTCCCCCTCGTCCAATCCGGAGCGCACTTCGAAGAAGCCGCCCGCGCGCCGACCCAACACCACCGGTTGCGGGCGGAACGTGTCCGGCTCGTCGGCGGGCACGAAGACCACCTGTTGCCCGTCCAGCGTCGCGATCGCGTCCGCTGGAACGACGAGCACCCGTTCGTCAGCGGCTCCTCCGACCAGCTCCACGGTGCCGAACAGCCCGCTGCGCAGGCGGGCGTCGGGACTCTCGAGCGTGACGCGGATCGGCAGGGAGCGCGTCGCTTCGTCGAGCGCGGGGGCGACGTACGTGATCGATCCGCGCATCACCAGATCCGGAAATGCGTGGAGGCGCACGATGACCGTCGAGCCGAGCTCGACGCGGGCGAGCTCGAGCTCGGGCACGTTGCCTCGCACCCACACCTTCTTGGGATCCGTGATCACGTACGCGGCTCGCTCGGGCGTCGCCGTCTCGCCGAGGGTGGCGTGCACCGCGACGATCACCCCGTCGATGGGCGCGGTGAGTGCGAGCTCGCCGGCGCGCCCCGAGCCGAACACCGAGAGCTGTCGCTTGAGTCCCTGCACCTCTGCACGGACCTGCTCGACCACGGCTTCGGCGTCCACGAGCGAGCGCTGGGCGCCGATGCCCTCGCTGGCGAGCTTCCGCTGGCGCTCCACCGTGGCCTGCGCAGCGGCGAGCCGAGCGCGTGATTGCTCGAGCTGCGCCCGCGCGGAGGAGACGTCGCTGGATGCGATGACGCCGAGCAGCTGTCCCTGCTTCACCTGATCGCCGAGCGCCGCCTTGACCCGCGTGATCCGGCCCGAGACCAACGGAGCAACGTGGGCCGTGCTCGTCGGATCGAACTCCACCGTGGCCGGAATCGCCGTGCCTCCACTCAGTGCGCGCCGCTCGGCGGGACCGACGTGGATGCCGGCCCGCTGGGCAGCCTCCGCGGTGATGCGGACTTCATTGCCGTGTTCCTCCTCGCTCTCGGCATGAGCGCCCTCCTCTTCCGCGTGCTCATCCGACTCGCTCGTGCGCGGGTTGCATGCGAGCGCGGCGATGAACGGAGGCAACATGAGAGACAACCGCATGGCTCACTCATCCTCGTGATGATCGTCGTGCCAGAGGTCGACACCGACCACGCGCTCGAGGCCGGCCAGCGCGACGAAGTAGTCGAGCTGCGCCGCGAGGGCATCGCTCTGGATCCGCAGGAAGCGCTCGCGGCCGACGGAGAGCGCGAGCAGATCGATCTCTCCGAGCTCGAACGAGCGGCGCAGCAGCGTGAGGTTCTCTTCGAACTTCGGGATGATCTCCGTGCCGTAGGCCCGTGTTCGACGCGCGGCCGCGACGACGGCGCTGCGCGCCGCCACGATCTGCCCCTCCAGCAGCGAGTGCCGGGCACCCAGCTCGGCGTTGGCCACCGAGATGTCGGCGCGCGTCCGGGCGCGCGCGCCTTGATTGCGCTGGAAGCTCGGGATCGAGAACGCGAGCACGCCCAGCACGATGTTGTACGGGCCCTCCGCGGACGGATTGCCTTCACGGCGGTACTGCACGCCGAGCGACGGACGGGGCCAGCGCTCGCGATTGGCGACGGCGTTGCGCGCCTCGGCTTCTCGCACCGCCGCAGCGCCCGCCCGCAAGCTCGGAAGGCGCTCCCGTGCGACGGCGAGAAGCCGCGGCACGGCCGGTGGGTCGCGCGGCGCGTCGACCGTGCCCGTCGGATTGGGTGGATTGGACACCGGCCAGCCCGACAGCTGCGCGAGCTCGATGCGCGCGGCGAAGTACGACTGCTCGGCGGCGACCTGCACCTGCTCGGCTTGCGCGACCTCGGCCTGCGCGAGTCGCAGCGCGAGCGGAGCGGTCTCTCCCGCTTCGATCTGTTGCTCGACCACGCGCAAGACATCGGCCTGGAACGTCACCACGCGCTCCGCGAGTCGGACCCGCTCGCGCTCGACCAACGCGCGATGGAACGCCGCATGGACATCCGTGTGCACGGCCCAGCGATTCGTCTCGATGTCGGCTTCGGTGAGATCAGCGAATCGATCGGCTGCGGTTCGACGCACACCACGCTCGCCCGCGATCTGGACCTGCTGCATCAAGCTGACGTCGGCATCCATGCGCGTGCCCAACCGTCCCAGTCGAGGTCCGAGCGCGACCGACACGTCCAGGTTTCCCGGTGCGCGTGGTGACGCAGCGATGCGAGCCGCATCGGCACGCGCTCGAGTGCTGCGAGCGACGACGAGTATTGGTGAGTGGCGATCCGCGTAGGCGAGAATCCCCCCGAGCGTGACGTCCTCGGTCGACGCGGGATCGGGCATCGGCTCGTCGCTGATGGGCGCCTCGCCCGGCGCATCGGGCTCCACGGTGGAGCGCAGGTGCGGTGCAGGATCCTCGGGGCCGACGACGCGAGACGAACCCGACGACGCCGCAGGTCCGCACCCCAGCTCGAAGAGTGCCGCGAGCACGCTCGCCTTCCACCTACTACGTCGAATCGTAGTAATGAGCGCACGATGACGACGAGGACGAGCCATGCGTGAAGCCCCTCAGCGCAGGAAGAACGTCAAGGCGTGCTCTGCACTCGTGTGCAGAGCATCGAGTGCGTGCGTGCCGGTCTGGTGGGGAAGGAACATGGCCACCACCAACAGTGCCGATGCCCCCCACACCCCTCCGCCACGGCGGTGACAGCATTGGACCGGCGGCCGCTCGCTGAACGCGAGCAACAAGTCGACGCGGAACCGCAGCACGGCCGCGTCTGCGCTCGCGAGCGCGACGACGTCACGCGAGGTCGGCCGAGCCGCGCGGACGATCGCTTCGGCCAACGGCAACGGAGCGGCACCGCGAAGCACGGCTTCGCGATCGCAGTGGGCTTCCCGAGCGGCGATCCAGCGCGCCGCGTCGGCGCTCAGCAGCCAGCGCCCGAAGGGGTTCACGGCGAGCGCGAACGACAGGACGAAGTAGCGCAGCGGATCGCTCGCACGGACGTGCTCGGCTTCGTGCGCCAACGCGCTGGCGAGCGCCTCGGGGCGAAGGCCCTCCGCGTAGGCGAGGCCGAGCAGGATCCGGGGGCGCCACCACCCTCGAGTCTCCACCGCGATGCCGGGGACCTCGGTGATCGCGATGCGATCCGCCAGGCCGTGAAGCGAAGGATGCGACCGGATCAGCCCTTCCACGATGGACGAGAAGGCTCGCGCGCGCGGCGAGCTCGAGACGTCGATGCGGGGCGCCGCGTCCAGACCGCGAACGCACAACCCTGCGATCACGAGGCTGAGAGTCGCCGTGAAGAAGCCCGCCTCGAAGCAGGGCGATGCGCTGTCGTGATCGAAGAGACAGGCGACGACCGACCTCCCCGTCTCGGCCTGGTGCAGGGCCGCCGAGAGGATCCACGCGAGCGGCAGCAAGCTCGAGCCGCTCAGCACGAGGTAGCGGACGTCGAGGCCGTGCAACGTCCCCAACGCGTGTCGGCGCTCCAACGCCCACAAGAGCAGCTTCGCGAGTGCCGCGAACGCCGGGAGCACGACGAGCACCACCAACGCGGTGCCGACCAGTGGGAACACGGCTTCGGTCATCGCTCGAGCTCCCGTCGACGGCGCAGAATGAGCGCCTCGAGCTCGTCGAGCTCCGCTGCCGAGGCCTCGGAGACCTTCTCTGCGAGCATCGCGAGCGCTCGCTCCTCGCCGAGCGCCCCGTCCAGCACCTCGCGCGCCGTGGCCTCGAGGAACTCCTCACGAGTCAAAGTGGGCGAGTAGACGAAGCGTCGGCCGTCGCGTTCGCGATCCAGCACCGATTTTTCGTGAAGGCGCGCGAGCGTCGTCATCACGGTCGTGTAGGCGATCTCGCGCCGCGCCTCGAGGACCGACAGCACGTCCTGCACGCAGAACCGCTCGAGCTTGCGGCCCCACACGACGTCCATGATCTCGGCCTCGAGCTCGTGTAGGCGCAGCTTCACGCCGGACTTCCCGGGTCGGAGTCGGAACGTCATGAACGCGTCTACTACCGGCGATAGTAGACCGCCGGGGACCCGAACGCAAGGCGGTCAGGCCGCGCTCGCCCGCGGTCGACGGCGCCGCAACAGGAGAACGAGCGTCCCCAGGATGCCCGGCCACGCGAACGGGAACGACGACATCGTCCTGCAACCGCAGCCTTCCGGCTCGGTCGGGTCGATCGGCGCAGTCGTCCCGCCCGTGCCGCCCGTGGAGCTCGACGTCCCGCCGTCGGCGCCCGAAGAGCTCCCGCCGTCGGGGTCGCTCGTCGATCCCCCGCTTCCGCTCGAGCTCTCGTTGCAGTGCTCGCCGCCGATGAACCCGCCACCTTCGCCGCAGCTCATGGGGTTGTCGAGGTCGACGACGTTGAAGCGACCGGGCATGTAGCCCGTGGTCGAGCGTCCCTCCGGATCGTCGACGACGATCCGGAGCACACCGGTCTCGGAGTTCAGCGCGTCGGGCGGGTCGAACTCGAACTCGAGGCTGCCACTGGAGACGGGCATCGCTTCCCCGTACGCCACCCACTCGATAGGGATGTCGTCGCTGGCGATCGCCCAGGATACGGTGGCGGTCGACCCTTCGATCGCGTCGACGCAGCCTTCGATCACGACGGTGTCGTTGCGATAGGGCGTTAGATCGCCGGTCATGATCGCCGCGGCGGGGCCGACCGCGTCCGGATCGCCGTCGTGCACCTTCACGACGCCCGGTCGCGTGATCCACAAACCCATCACCGGCTCGTGCGTATAGCCCTCGACGGAGTACACGCCCGCCGGCAAGCCCGAGAGGTCCCAGTCGACGCCCGCGTCGGACATCTCGCACGTGATCGGACGGCGCTCAGCGTCCGCGTTGATCCGCACGAAGCAGTCCTGCCAGGCCGTGCTCGTGTCGAGTACGTCCGAGGGATCCACCATGCCGGCCTTGAGCAGGCCCGCCGCCACGGCGGCGTCGACGTCGGCGGGAGCGATCCAAGTCGGAAGCGCCTCTTCGGGCTGGTGTCCGCGACAGAACGCGAAGAACTGATGCGTCCGACTGTCGCTGACCTCGTCGGGCGTCACCATCGTGTCCTCGAACGGGATCCCGTACGGCAGGTGCAGCACCTCGCCCTGCGGGCGATCGACGAGCGTCATGCACGTCGGCACGATCTCAGGCCGACGACACTCGCCGCCCGCGCCCTCCCAGTGCACGGGCGTTCGGACGTGCCGTGTGTTGCTCGCCTCGGCGAGCGCGGGCGCGGCGGCCACACAGGCCGCCACGAGCAACGTCGATCGACGCACCATGGTCATCGAGAACTAGCTCACTGCCCCGCGCCCGCGCAAGCGCCGGGACGCGGCGAGTTCGCGACGACCGTCGGTGCGGCGGGGCGGACTTGCCCCCACCTCGGCGACGCCGGTGCTTGCCGACCCATCACGGATCTGCTGAGGTGTCCACGTGCGGAGCCCCGTCACAGTTCGAGCGGTCACCGTATGCGCGCTCGGCCTCGTCGTCCTGTGGCCGGACGAGGTCGGCGCCGGCAACGGTGTCAAGCCGCGCACGCCCGTGGCGTGGGTGGACGTTCCGTGCATGACCATCGTGGATCGCTCCATCGATCCGGTGTTGTCCGTGCCGTATGGCATCCCGAACGAGGATCCGGCCGAGGGCGAGTCGATCACACCCGACGAACTGCCGGACAGCCGAACCCACCAGTTCTTCGCGCTCTCGCGTGACTACGATCCCGCGACTTTCCTGCCGTCGTGGATCACGAGCGCAGACGTGGACGCGGCCGCCGCGAAGAGCATCATCGAGGCGGGCTCGGTCACGCCCGACGAGATCCTCGAGACCAGCGAGGCGTGGGCCGGCGCATGGGTTCGCATCACCGCCGACGATGCTCGACGGTCGATCACGTTCGAGATGGCCGAGCAAGGCATCGAGTGGGACACGACCGCCTTGGCGGCCGGCACGTACCAGATCGAGGGCTACACGTTCGAGCCCGCCTTCAACATCTTCACGCGCAGACCCGGCGTGGTGAAGCTCGTCGATGGCGGACCTCCCGACGACCATGGCCCGGCCGTCGGCATGGACGTGCAGGAGATCATCCTCTATCGCAATGGCATGGCCATGGTGACCGGATGCGTCGATGCGATGGAGGGCAGCACGCTCACGGCCGAGTGGGCGCCGCTCGATCCTCAGCTCGGCACCGAGTGGACGAGCTTCGCCTCCGAGGTCGCGGTGGACGGGCCGACTTTTGCGCTCGAGCTCCAGGCGCCCGCGGAGCTCGCCGGCAATCTCGGCATGCTCCGCGTGACGGGCGACGATCTGTCGGGACGTTCGTACACGACGTACCTGCCCTCGCCGTTCACTGTGCTGCAGGAAGACGATCCCAACGCATGCGACGAGGGAGGCGCATTCGTCGGCCAACCCGGCTGCGCGGAGGGAAGCTCTTCGCTGTCCACGTCCATGGACGGCGGCGATACGATCGATTCGGGAGACGACGATTCGACGACGTCGTCGGACCCGCCCGGAGCGGATGCGTCGAGCTCCGGCTGCGCGTGCGGTGTGGACCGGGGCGGCCTGTGGACTTGGCTCGCGCTGCTGCCCGGATGGCTGCTTCGGCGACGAAGGGCGCGATGACGGCGCAGCTTGCACGCGTGGTCGCACCCGCGGCCCTGCTTTCGCTCGCTGTGTGTGGCGAGGATGAGTACGCCTGCACCGATGCCGACGCGCAGACGCTGTTCGATCGCCGCATCGCGCCTCTGCTCGACGCCGACAACCCGACGAGCTGCAATGAATGTCACCTCGCCGGGGTCGATCTCGGCTTGTACCTGCAGGCGACACCCTGCGCGACGATGGCTTGCATGGTCGAGCGCGGAGTCGCCGACCTCGACGCCCCGGAAGACAGCCTCGTTCTGGACTGGATCCTCCGCGCCACGCCCGGCAGTCCGCTGATCACCGAGTCCAGCCTCGAGACGGAGCACGACGCGATGCTGGAGTGGATCGAGTACAACGCGCGCTGCGGCGCGAGTGTGTGCGAGCCCATGATGGGTTCCGCTTGTGGCGGACCCGCGCCCACAGCCGAAGATTGTCTCGTGCCGCCGGCCGGTGGCGACCCGAAGCCGTGGGACGACCCCGGCGATTGCTCGGATCGCACTTTGGAGTCGATGTTCCAGGCAAAGGTGTACGGCTGGCGCGGGCGCTGTTTCCCGTGTCACGCGAGCGATCATGTCGGTGAACCGCTCGATGCCCCGCGCTGGATCGTGGTCGGCGACTGCAATGCCGGCTCGCTCGCGACGATGCGACAGGTGTTGCGCGCCGGATACGTCGATCGTGAAGCGCCGGAACGCAGCCTGCTGCTGCTCAAGCCGCTGGCGGAGTCGGCCGGTGGCGTCGAGCACGGTGGCGGCGACAAGTTCCACGACATCGACGACTCGGGATACCTCGACTTCAAGGCGTGGATCGACCGGTACATCCGCTGTACACCGCCCACGTGAACCAGATGCTCACCGCAGGTTGACGCGTCGAACCACCGAGTTGCCCTGATCGGCGACGAGCAGACTGTCGTCGTCGACCGAGATGCGCGCGAGGGCGCCGAACCGAGCCTCCGTGGCCGGTCCACCGTCACCCGTCAGGTCGTCGTGCCCGGTGCCCGCGATCGTGTCGAGGATGCCGTCCGGGCGGACACGGCGGATCTGGAAGTTGCCCCGATCCGCGATATAGAGGTTGCCGTCTCCGTCGAGCGCGAGCCCGTAGGGCTGGTCGAGCTGTGCCTGCGTCGCGGGACCGCCGTCGCCTTGCCGGCCCTTCGTGCGCGTGCCCGCGACGAGCTCGATCGTGCCATCGGGAGCGAGGCTGCGCACGACGTACGCGCGCGTCTCCGCGATGAGCAGGTTTCCGGTTGCATCGAGCGCCAACGCGCTCGGCCAGTGCAGCGCTGCATCGACGCCAGGACCGCCGTCGCCCGTCGACGCCGCCTCGCCCGTGCCGGCGACGGTCTCGATCACGCCGTCACGGATCCGCCGGACGCGGTTCGCGAGGCTGTCGGACACGTACACCGTGTCGTCCGGAGCGACCGCGATGCCGTCGAGCTGGATGAAGAGTGCGTCCACGGCGGGTCCCCCATCCCCTTCGTCGCCGGTGATGCCGATGATTCCATCTGCCGCGCCCGCGATCGCGACGAGGCTCCCGTCGTGCTCGCGCACGATGACGCGCGGGTCGTGGTACGAGACGAACACCAAGCGCCCGTCCGACATGAAGTCGAAGTCGATCGGGTTCTCGAGAGGTGAGTCCGTCGCTCCCGCGCCATCAGTCGCGATGGCATGCTCGCCGCTGCCGATCGCAGTCTGCACGAGCCCCTCGTCGTCGACGAATCGCACCCGTTGATTGTTGAAGTCGACGATGTACAAGACGCCGTCCGGCCCCCTGCGCGCCGCGGATGCGAGGAACAGGTGGGTTTCGTCCGTCGGCAGACCGTCGCGGTTGAACGCGGGCTCGCCCGTGCCGACCACGGCGCAGACGAAGCCGGGTTGCGACCGACACGGTTCCTCCTCGCACGCGCTCGCCGATGCCAAGAGCCCGATCAGCGCGCGTCGCATGTCAGTCGCGCTCCCCCGTCGCCGTAGCCATGATCGCGAACAACTCCCAGTCGTTGAAGCCATGGTTGTCCACGTGGAACTGCAGCTCGGTCTGTGCTGGAAACGACTGCTCGACGACGATTTCGTCCTCGATGAGCGCAGCCGGCGAGGGAATCGGCCTCGTCGTCTCCCAAACGACCACGCCGCCGATCGCGAGCGCGGCACGCCCCTGGCTGGGCATGGCCGCGGCGAGCTCGTAGTGGAACAACCGGATTCCCACCGTGTCACCGGGCTCGAGGTCGACCATGCTCGGCTGCGCACCGGTGAACCAGCTGCAGAGGCCCGTCTTGACCTCGAATACGGGATCGGGCCCGAAGTTCTCCGGCCGGTAGCCCGCGGCGTCGCATGTCGCGTCGTCGGGTCTGCCCTCGCCGAACACGTCGAGGTCGGGATCCGCCACGTGGATCCACTCGTACGGCGCAGCGAGCTCGACGGGCAGTGGCTCGGGCTCGGGCATCGAAGGCTCGTCCGTCTGACACGCCGGTGCCCAGAACGTCACGCCGATCGCAACCCAACGCTTCATGCGACGGTCCAGCATAGCAGGTGGGTGTCATTGGAGCCCATCCGCGTTGACACCGACCCGCGCGCCTCGGCAGCATGCTCGCCATGCTGACGCGACTCCCGGCGCTCCTCACCTTCTGCGTATCGCTCGGTTGCGCCAACGACGACGAGTCCGGTGACGGACACGAGGACTCGGCCGACCATCACGCATCCGAGTCGGAGGGCTCGACGACCGGGCTCGACGACACCGCCGCGCATGCCGAGACGAGTGTCGACCCCGGCGACCCTGTGGCCGTGTGGTGCAACTGCATGCTCACGAACTGCCACGATGCCTATCACGCTCAGTTTGGAGAGGAGCATCCGACGTCGGAGGAGATGTGCCAGGCTGCGGGCGCTGCCGTGCCGCAGAACGGTGCGCCGGTCATGACCGGCAACTTCCTCGAGTGTCGTCAACACTTTTGCGACCAGGCCGCCGCATCGGGGGACATGGCCGGCTGCGAGAACGCGATCGGCGACGCGGTCTGCATCTGAAAAGTCGGCGAGACGCGGCCGCGATCAGTCCGCGGTCGCAGGATCGGCGAAGCGCGAGTCCGAGAGGAACGACTCGTCCGTCAGCGCTTCGAGGAACGCGATCAGGTCGGCGCGCTCGGAGCTCGTGGCCGAGAAGCCGGCTACGAGGGGGCTCTTGTGCGGGTTGTCGGCGCCCACGCCCGCGTACGGACCTTCCGAGATCGTGCGTCCGCCCGCGGCGTAGTGATCGATGACGCCGTCGAGATCCGCGATGCTGCCATCGTGCATGTACGGCGCTGTCACGGCGACGTTGCGCAACGATGGCACGCGGTGGCGCCCCAGATCCGCCGGGTCGTGGGTGAACTCGAACAGGCCCGTGTTCGGTAGCGGGTAGCTGCCGTCGTCGCCCAGATCGTAGAGGCCAGTGTTCTCGAACCGACTGATGGCATCCGGCGTGCGCTCGTCGCGAACACTCGCCGTCTGCAGCGGACCCTCGTGGCACTCCGCACAACCGAGACGATCGGACTCGAACAAGACGAGCCCTCGACGCGCACTCTCGTCGAGCGCCCGCGCATCCCCCTCGAGCCAACGATCGTACGGCGAATCCACCGAGATCATCGTCCGCTCGAACGCAGCCAGCGCCGCGACGACGTGATCGATGGTGAACGGATCTGCGTCCTCGGGGAACGCGGCGACGAAGCGCTCCCGATCCTCGTCGGACCGCTCGAACTCCGCAAGCGCGTCGTCGATCACGTACTGAGCGCCGAGCTCGATCGGGACGTCGAGGAACAGGGGCACCAGGGCCTGCTCCTCCAACGTCGTGAGCACCGGGTTCCCCCACGTCAGCGTGGGAAGGAACGCGACGTTCGCCAGCGCCATCGCGCTGCGACTGCCATGCTCACCATCCGCACCCGCGGAGGTCGCGTGACCGTCGGTGAACGCGAGCGCTTGCTCGTGACACGTGCCGCACGAAACCCGACCGCCCAGCGACAGACGCTCGTCGTAGAACAGGTGACGACCGAGCTCGACGCGCGACTGGGTCAGGGGTCGATCCTCGGGCACGACCGGCGGCGCGAGATGGCCGGGGAGATCCCAGACCCACGCCTCGTCCGCAGGAGCGCACGCGGAGAGGGCGAGCGCGGCGACGCCCCCAACGCGGGCTGCGATCGTCATCCTCCGCCTGCGGCCAGCTGGATGCGCAGGCCGCCGTGGCACATGTTGCACGACCCGCTCGCTGCCGCGAACGGCATGAACTTCGGCGCGAGATCGGTGTCGGCCGGGTCGGGCACGACCACGGGCCAGAACGGCGGCTCCGCACCGGGAGGCAGCTCGGTCGTGTACGCGTTGCCTTGCGGATCGGTCACGACCGTCGCCACCACGTCCTCCTCGCGGTAGTAGCCGATCGGCTGATCGACACACTGGGCGCGCTCGTCGAACTCGAGGCAGGGATGCTTGCCGTCCGGTAGGATCGCGATCGTGGCATTGCCGTATCCGGTCTCGAGATCCGGATTCCAGATCGTGCCGGCGATCTGATAGAGGCCGGTGCCAGGCCCCTTCTCCTGGTGGCACGCGAGACACTGCGATCCTGGACTGCGGTCGTGGGTCACGGAGCCGATCAGCAGCGCGTTGCCGGGGAGGTGCGATCGCGTCACGCCGCGCTCGCTCACGTTCATGATGTCGAGCGCCGGGGAACGCACGAAGTCCTCGCTGCCCGGTTGGGGAACGCCTCCGAGGTCGTCGGGCGCATCGAGATCCTTCGCCATGTCCAGCCCGCTCTCGAAAGCGACCTGCTGGGGACCCGGATCCGCCGTCATGAAGTGGCGTCCGAACTTCGTGAACAGTGGGTCGCACTCGGGATCGGGGTTGAACGACATGCAGCCGGCCACGAAGTCGCCGCTCTCGAAGTCGACCTCCGCGTTGAGGTCGACCTCCGCCAGCAACGCGGCGAGGTTGAGTCGCACGCCATCGATCCCGGGCGCGAAGTCGGCGACTTCGACGGCCATCTCGTGATCGGCGTTGCAAGTGAAGCCGCTCTCGACGGTCCCTTCGCACTCCGTCGCGCCGACGTGCACGTAGTAGTCTTCGTGCACTTCGGTCTTCAACGTGAGCTGGAAGAACTTGTAGCCCTCCTTCCAGCTCCACCACAGCGACGGCTTGTTGAAGGGCGCGGGCGACTTCACCCCGTCGAGGTGGTTGAGCTCGGGGGGAAGACCGACGCCGAACGCGATGCCCACGTAGTCCGGGTGGTCGGGCGCCGTGCCGATCACGCGATCGTTGGTGTCGGAGTCGCCGGGGCACACGCCGGTGCCGTCGCCGAAGTCGAGCAACGTGGTGTCGTTGGACTGCCATTTTCCATCCTCGACGATCGACAGCGGCACGCGCTCTCCGTTCGCTCGCACGAGCTGCACGTCGTGGACGAACAGCAGCAGGTCACGCAGCTCGAAGCTCGCGCCGCTCGTTCCGGCGCCCGTGTAGTTCCTCCCGCAAGCGACGACCTCGCTGCCGAAGTACGGCGCGAACGGGATCACGAACGTGCGACCTTCGTCTCCGGGATCGGAGCCGGACTCCGAGCAGCCGAAGAAGGCCAGGACGGCGAACAGGGTCAGGCAGTGTCGCGACATCGCGGGATGATGGCGCGGTCACGCCGATCCGAACAGGCACATTTTTTCGCACCACGGACGCGGATCCGCACGGTTTTCAGGCGACTGCCGTGCGAATCGCGTGGGTTGCGCCGTGGCCACGAGTGTCGTTCTCGCCGGCTCAGGCTTCTCGAGACGATCGCTCGTCGCCAGGGTCTCGGGCTCGCTCGAGCAAGTCGCAGTCGGCGGTGCGGCATCTGCCCAGCTCGGCTTCGACGCGAGCGCGCGGTGCAGTCAATCTCGCGATGGCGTCGCCGGTGCGGGCAACACCGCCTCGAGAGCGCGATCCGTTCGACCGCGGCGCGGTGGTCGATGTCGTGCGTGGTGCTCGCCGAGTTACGACCCGTCGGCAGCGAATCTCGGGGGGGCCGGCTTCGTCTGCCCTCCATGGCCTCGGCTCCCCGGCACTTTGCGGTCGTCCTGTCGCACATGCTGGTCGCGACGAGCCTGCTGGTGGCATGCACCGGCAAGGCACCTCCGGCTGCGCCCAGTCACGGCCCCCAGTGGTGCGAGGAGCACGGCGTCGCCGAAGCGGAGTGCGGCACTTGTCGACTCGCGGCGCTCTCCGCCAATCAGTGCGGCGATCGTGTACCGGTGTGTGGCGCCGCGCAGTGACGGGCGCCGGCGCGCGACGGTGGTAGACCGCAGTCGTGGACGATTGCTGCAATCACAAGCGCGTCAGGGGCGGCGGCGCGTGCTGCAGGTCGTGCTCGCGATCAACTTCGCGATGTTCTTGACCGAGTTCGGCGCCGGCATCGTGGCTCGCTCGACCGCGCTCGTTGCCGACAGTGTCGACATGCTGGGCGACGCACTCGTCTATGCACTCAGCCTCTACGCGCTGGCCCGCAGCGATCGCTGGAAAGCCGGCGCTGCATTCGCGAAGGGTGTCGTCCTGCTGGGGTTCGGTGCATGGATCGGGGTGGAGATCGCGACGAAGCTCGTGAACGGCGTCACACCGCTGTCGGGTCTGATGGCCACGTTCGGTACCATCGCGCTCGTCGCGAACTTGGTCTGTCTCGCCCTCCTGTGGAGGTATCGCGCCGACGACTTGAACATGCGCAGCACGTTCGAGTGCTCGCGCAACGACGTCGCTGCGAACGTCGGCGTGTTGCTCGCCGCACTCGGCGTGTGGCTCACCGACGCGGCATGGCCCGACATCCTCACCGGTGCCGTCGTCGCGGTGCTGTTCCTGCGTTCGGCGGTGTCGGTGCTGGGCGAGGCGTGGCCAGCTCTGCGGGTCCGATCAACGACGACGGCGACCGACACACGCGCAGCGCGATGACGCAGAGCTCCGCCGACGGTATGATTCGACGGCCATGACGCCCTTCCGCCGCCTCCTGCTCGTGCTCGGCCTCGCCGCGCTCCCGGCCGTCGCCTACGCCGCCGATGCGATGAACGCCTCGTGCTGCCCCGGTCCGTGCTGCCCGGGCCCGTGCTGCGACGAGTAGTGCTCGCGAGGACGTGCGCTCGCCGTTGACGCCCCCCGGTGGTGCGTGACAGAGTTTCGACGACGTGGCTCGCCTCTCGCGACGACTGGCGCTCGTGCTGACCGTGATCGTCGCCTTCGTCACACTGCAGACGGGGGCCGCATGCGCCGTCGCGAACGCGTGCGCCGACGAGTGCGATGAGGGGGACGACGACTGCGACGACGAGCCCGAGGACGCCCACGACGGGCCGTGCGCGCCGGTGTGCGTCGACTGTCCCGGCTGCCCTGGTCCCGCGAGCGCCGTGCTCCACCTTCCGACCGAGCCCACGCTCGTGCCACTCGCCGACGACGCGGCGCTCCCCGGCGCGTCCGAGCTGCGACGCGCGACGACCGACACCGAGCGACTCGAACGACCACCCCGCGTTTGAGCGGCCGAACGTCCTCTTCGCGGAGTCCGTGGCGGATCGCCATGGGCTCCCCGTGGGTCGTGCTCGCGACTCGCTCGCGAGGCGACCTCCACCGCTCGTGCCGAGGTGTGTTGTCGCCATGTCCGTTCTTCCCCTCTGGAGCCTCGTCCTGGCCCTCGCCGGGGCCCCGCGTGCCGAGCCGCGCGACGCGTGTCGCTCGGGTCCACTCGATCGCGCGGCCGTCATCGCCTGTGCCGCGCGCGAGCACCCGCTCGTCGTCGCCGACGAAGCGGCGCTCGCCGCAGTGAATGCCCGCCGACAGACCGCCCGCGTCGCCCTGCCCTCCCATCCGCAGATCGAAGTCTCGGCGGCCACGCGCAAGGCCGACGGCATCCCGCGCGCGTGGAACCTCTACGGCACGCTGCGTCAGGAGCTCGAGATCGGCGGGCAACGACGCCACCGCATGGAGGTTGCGGACGCGGCCGGCGACATCGCGCGGGCGCGCGCTCGCACCACGCGGCGCGACGTCACGGCCGACGCCGTGCTCGCCTACTACGACGTGATCGCGGTGCGCGAGCGCCGAGCGCTCGTCGAGCAGGCGCAACGCGTCGCACGAGCGCTCGCGGGCCTCGCCACCGCGCGCACGAAGGCCGGCGCCGAGGCGGGGCTCACCGCCGACCTCGCGGAGATCGCCGCCGTCGCGCTCGAGCATCGCGCGCTCGCCCACCTGCGAGACGAGGCGGTCGCGGAGGCGACGTTGGCCCGAACCCTCGGGATGGCGCCGTCGGATCTGCCGCAGGTCGACGGCGCGCTCGAGCCGATCGCGATCCCCGAGTCGCCCGGCGATCCCACGGCCCGCAGCGAGCTCGTCGAAGCGCGCGCGACCGTGCAGCTGCGCACGAAGGAGACCGCGCTGACCCGTCGCGCGCTCGTGCCCAACATGGGGGTCTCGCTGTTCGTGCAGCGCGACGGCTTCGCGGAGCTCGTCCTCGGTGCAGGCGTCTCGTTGCCGCTGCCGTTGCCCGGCCCCGTGGGGCCGCTCGCGAAGAGCCGCGTCGCCGAGGCCCGTGCGCAGGAGCGAGCAGCCGCGTCGCAACGGGATGCGGTGGAACGCGGCGTGCGGCTCGAGATCGATGTCGCACGCGCGGAGCTGCGCGCACGTCGGGCGTTCGTCGATCTCTACCACGACGATGCGTTGACGCGAGCGCGCCGCGACCTCGATGCGCTCGCCGACGCGCTCGCGACCGGCTCGATCGACGTGCGCAGCGCCCTGCTCGCCCAGCACCAACTGATCGAGTTCCTCGATGCCGATGTCGACGCGCGCCTCGAGCTGTGTCGCGCGGCCGTCGAGGCCGCCCGCGCGCTCGGCCTCGACTGGGAGACCCTCCGATGAGCGTGCCCATCACCCGTGCGAACCGAATCAAGGAGCCCACGTCATGACCATCCGTCCGTTCTCCGTGATCCTCTCCATCGTCTTCGCGCTCGCGACCGCGTGCACGGCGCAAGCACCGGCCAAGCCCGCCGCCACCGAAGCGCCGGCCAAGGCCGCACCGACGGAGGCGAAGGCCGAGCACGCCGCTGCGGGCGTCCAGCCCGGCTCGCACGAGGACTGGTGCGGCGAGCACCAGGTACCTGAGTCGATGTGCACGCAGTGCAACCCCGAGCTCGCCGCCGCGTTCAAGGCGACCGGCGACTGGTGCCCCGAGCACGGACTGCCGGAGTCGCAGTGTCGGCTGTGCGATCCCACGTTGAAGATCGAGCGGCCCCCGCAGAAGGCGAAGGCGCCGTGAAGACGCACGCGACGATCCTGGCAGCGGTTCTCCTCGTCGGCGCTTGCCGACGCGACGAGCCGGCCCCGCCGTCCGCTGCACCGGAAGCTGCGCCCGCGGCGGAGGGCGCGATGTGTGCGGAGCACGGCGTGCTCGAGGCCGTGTGCACGAAGTGCAACCCGGCGCTCGCGAACGTGTTCAAGGCGAAGGGCGACTGGTGCGACGAGCACGGCTTCCCCGAGTCGTTCTGTCCGATCTGTCACCCCGAGCGCGGCGGTCGACCGGCCGCCGACGTATCGAGCGACGGGGCGCCGGCGGACGGCACGAAGGTGCGCTTCCGGACCAAGGAGATCGCGCGACTCGCCGGCATCGAGGTTTCCGCCGCGGCCGAGCGCACGCGCTTCCTCGAGATCGAGGTGACGGCGCGCGTCGTCTACGACGCGACGAAGGTCGCCCATGTGAACGCCCGCACACCGGGGGTCATCCGCACGATCGCGGCCGACGTCGGTGCGCACGTCGAGGTCGGCTCGCCGCTCGCCGCGTTCGCCAGCTCGAGCGTCGGCGCGGATCAGTCGCGACTGCAGGCCGCGCGCTCGCGCGTGCGCGTGGCCGAGGCGAGCTACGCACGCGTGCAGAAGCTGTTCGCCGCGCGGCTGGCCCCCGAGAACGACGTGCTCGCGGCGCGCCACGAGGTCGACGCCGCGAAGGCCGATCGGTCCGCGGCGCAGTCCGCCCTGTCGGTCGTCGGTGGCATCGAGGGCTCGTCGAAGTACGAGCTCACCGCGCCCATCGCCGGCGTCGTCACGCGCCGCTCCGCGACGATCGGGCACATGGTCGGCACCGACGAGGTGTTGTTCGAGGTCGTCGACACCTCCGCGATGTGGGCGGACCTCGACATCCCGGAGGCCGACGCGACGCGTGTGGCCGTCGGCCAAGCGGTGACCGTGGTGCCCGACGGGCTCGACGACGCCGAGTTCACCGGCACGATCTCCTACGTCGCGCCCGAGATCGATCCGCACACGCGCACGGTACGAGGACGCGTCGCGCTCGCGAACCCCGACGGCCAGCTGCGGGCGAACATGTTCGCTCGTGGTCGCATCGCGGTGTCGGGCTCCGGCAACGGCGTGTTCGTGCCCCGCAGCGCCGTGCAGCGCGTGCCGAACGGCCACGTCGTGTTCGTGCGGCTCGCCGAGGATCTGTTCGAGGGCCGTCGCGTGGAGGTGGGGCCCGGCGACGCCGAGCTCGTCGAGGTCACCGGGCGGGTCGCCGCGGGCGATCCCGTGGCGACCGAAGGCAGCTTCCTGCTCAAGACCGAGACGTTGAAGGGCAGCATCGGCGCCGGCTGCTGCGACGTGGAGTAGCCGCCCATGCTGACGCGCATCCTCGACTGGTCCCTGCGGCATCGGCTGCTCGTCGTGCTCGCGTGGCTCGCGATCGCCGCCCTTGGCGTCGCATCCGCGCTGCGATTGCCGGTGGACGCATTCCCCGACACGACGCCCGTGCAGGTGCAGGTGAACACCACCGCGCCCGCGCTCTCACCGGTCGAGATCGAGCGCCGGATCACGCGACCCGTCGAGTGGTCGATCTCCGGGCTGCCGCACCTCGCCGAGGTGCGATCGGTGTCGAAGTTCGGCTTCTCGCAGGTCACGGTCACGTTCGAGGACGGCACCGACATCTATCTCGCGCGTCAGGTCGTCTCCGAGCGCTTGCAGTCGATCGAGCTGGATCCGGGCATCGATCGCCCCCAGCTCGGACCGGTCGCGACCGGGCTCGGCGAGGTCTTCCACTACCTCGTCACCGGCCCCGGCAAGTCGCTGGCGGAGCTGCGCACGGCCCAGAACTGGATCGTGAAGCCGCAGCTGCGCTCCGTGCCGGGCGTGGCGGAGGTCAACACGTGGGGCGGCGACGAGCGCCAGATCCACGTCGTCGTGGACCCGCTCGCCTTGCAGCGCTACGACCTGCCCCTCGCCGACCTCGCGACGGCGCTCGAGGACAGCAACGCGAACGTCGGCGGCGGCACGCTCGATCTCGCGGGCGAGTCGAGCCTCGTGCAGGGCATCGGCATCGCGACGCGCGTCGCGGACATCGAGGAGATGGTGGTCGTCGCGCGCGAGGGTGTGCCGATCCGCGTGCGCGACCTGGCGCGCGTGGTCGAGGGCCGCGAGATCCGGCGCGGCGCGGTGACGGCCGACGGCACCGGCGAGGTCGTGCTCGGCCTCGGCTTCATGCTCATCGGCGAGAACAGCCGCGACGTCGCGAGCCGCCTGCGCCTCCGGCTCGACGAGATCCGCAAGAGCCTGCCCGAAGGCATCGAGGTGATGCCGGTGTACGAGCGCACCACGCTCGTCGACCGCGTGCTCGACACGGTGCGGACCAACCTGCTCGAGGGCGCGCTGCTCGTCATCGCGGTCCTGTTCGTGTTCCTCGGTAACCTGAGAGCGGGCATCGTGGTGGCCGCCGCGATCCCACTGTCGATGCTGTTCGCGAGCAACCTGATGCTGCGGCTCGGCATCGCGGGCAGCCTCATGAGCCTGGGCGCGATCGACTTCGGGTTGGTCGTCGACAGCTCCGTGATCCAGGTGGAGAACGTGATGCGCCGGCTGGGCGAGCGCACGGGCGACGAAGACCGCCTCGAGGTCGTGCGAGACGCCGTGGTCGAAGTGCGCACGCCGACGATGTTCGGCGAGCTCGTGATCGCGATCGTCTACCTGCCCATCCTCACGCTCCAGGGCATCGAGGGCAAGCTGTTCCGGCCGATGGCGCTGACCGTGCTGTTCGCACTGGCCGGCTCGATGCTGTTGTCGCTCACGCTCGTCCCCGTGCTCACGAGCTTCGTGCTGTCGCGCCGCGTCGAGCACCGCGAGGTCCTGCTCGTGCGCGTGCTGAAGCGGATGTATCGCCCGGTGGTCGACGCTGCGCTGCGGCGACCGTGGCTCGTCGTGATCTTCGCGCTCGTCGTGCTCGCGAACGCCGGCGTGCTGGCCACGCGACTCGGTGCCGAGTTCGTCCCGCGCCTGCGCGAGGGCTCGCTGGTCGTGAACACGGTGCGTCTCGCCGGCGTGTCGGTCGACGAATCGGCCCGGTACGGCGTGCACATCGAGCGCGCGTTGCTCGAGAAGTTCCCCGACGAGATCGAACGGGTGTGGACGCGCACGGGTAGCGCCGAGATCACCACGGACCCGATGGGTGTCGAGCTCTCGGACGTCTTCATCACGCTCACGCCGCCCGAGCAGTGGACCCGCGCAGCGACGCAGGACGAGCTCGTGCAGCTCATGTCGGAGACGCTCGCCGGCATGCCGGGTATGCGCACGATCTTCACGCAGCCGATCGAGATGCGCGTCAACGAGATGATCGCGGGCATCCGGGCCGACGTCGGCATCAAGCTCTTCGGCGACGACTTCGCGACGATGCAGCGCAAGGCCGCCGAGATCCAGGCCATCGTATCCGCGATTCCGGGCGCGTCCGACGTGCTCACCGAGCAGATCACGGGCCAGCCCGTGCTCGCGATCGAGGTGGACCGCGCGGCGATCGGGCGCCACGGGATCGCGGCGAAGGACGTGCTCGCGGTCGTGGAGGCGCTCGGGACCCGCGAGGTCGGCAAGCTGCAGGACGGCGAGATGCGGTTCGCGATCGCGCTGCGGATCGACGATCGGTATCGCACGGACGTGGAGCGCGTCGGGCGGATCCTGGTGACGGCTCCCAACGGAGATCGCATCCCGTTGGCGCGGCTCGCCCGGATGTCCATCGTCGAGAGCCCGTCGTCGATCCAGCGCGAGTGGGGCAAGCGTCGCGTGGTCGTGCAGGCCAACGTGCGCGGGCGCGACATCGCGGGCTTCGTGGCCGAGCTCGAGCGCGCGCTCGACGAGAAGGTCGCGCTGCCGGCCGGCTACTACACGCGCATCGGCGGGCAGTTCGAGCACCTCGAGCAAGCCCGGCAGCGCCTGCTCATCGTCGTCCCACTCGCGCTCGCACTTGTTTTCGTGCTGCTCTACTTCACGTACGACCGCGTGCTGGACGCCGTCCGCGTATTCACGGGTGTGCCGTTCGCCGCGGTGGGCGGTGTCGTCGCCCTATGGCTGCGCGGCATGCCGTTCTCGATCTCGGCCGCGGTTGGGTTCATTGCGCTGTCGGGAGTGTCGGTGCTCGGCGACATGGTACTCGTGTCGGCCGTGCGGCAACGACTGACAGATGGCGAGTCGCTGCGCGATGCGATCGCCAACGCAGCCGAAGACCGCCTGCGGCCCGTTCTCATGACCGCGCTCGTGGCGAGCCTCGGCTTCCTGCCGATGGCGCTGAACACCGGCTTCGGCGCGGAGGTCCAGCGACCGCTCGCCACGGTCGTCATCGGCGGCGTGTTGTCGTCGACGTTGTTGACCCTCGTCGTGCTGCCCGTTCTCTACGCGCTCGTCCAGCCACGCCGACCAGCAAGGCCTGCGACGCGCGAGCGGGACGCACGATGATTGGCACACCTAAACTGTGGCGCGTCGACGCGATTCGACGTCCCAAGGTGCCGTCCCGCGGGTGTCGGACGGATGCTAGGGAGCTCGGGCGCTGTCGATCTTCGAGCGCACTGCGCCGAGCGCCTCCAGGACGGCGCCGGCGAGCGCGTCGCAGATCAACATGAGGTCGCGAAGGTAGCTGTCGACGGCATCGACATGCTCGGCTGGCGTGATGCGGAGCGTCTGCTCTCGGACGGCCTGCAATCGCTCCGAGAGCGAAGGATGACTGGGTGAATCGGTCGGTGGCGGCCCGCCGAGCGTGGTCCTTGCGCGCTCGCCGAGTTCCAGCGCCCAGAAACACAAGACGGCACCTGCGTTCGTGTAGGCGGCCCACAGGCTCCGGCGCCCGCCGTAAGCCTGAGTCAATGCACAGGCCAGGAAATCGCAGGAGCGCTCGAGCTGATGCATGCGTTCGACCGGCTGGGGACCGCGGAACGTCGCATCGCGCTCCTCGATGAAGCAGTGGGCGTACTCGTGAGCGATGATGAACACCTCCATGGCGTGCACGTACTCGGCTCGGAACGCAACGAGGCGCGCCTCCTGCTCGACCACACCGAAGCCGAGCAGCGTGCCGGTGAACGCGTAATAGGTTGCGAGCCGGCAAGCGAGTGCGAGGAGGCCTGCGTCGGCGCGCAGGGACATGAGCACATCCGACGTCGTTGCGGGTTCCTTGGCTCGACCGTGCCGGTCCGAGGCTAGCCGGTCGGCAAGGCGAGCGATGACCTTCCCCCAGTAGTTGCAGAACGCGAAGGTCCCCTTGCCGGCCAGAATGAGATGGCGTTCCGCGGACGGGAGACTCATCGGCGACGGGGCGAGATCGGTTGAGTCGTGCAGGTGGACCGGCGACTCGACCCGCATCCCCCCTTCGGTCGCGAGCGCCGCGATCTCGCTCAAGATCGGAGCGAAGATCTCTTGCGAATGCACCGAATCGAAGGGCGTCTGCGGTCGGAACGCGCCGACCACAGATCGGTACTCGTCGACTGCCTCCCTCCCGTGGATGACAGCGAGCTTTTCGAGGGCATCGCGGCCCCGCGTCTCGAGCCATTCGAAGTGCGCCGAGGCATCGAACCATGGCTCTGTCCCGGGCGTCTGCATCTGCGCCTGCCAGTACGTGACGTACCGCAGCAGCTCGTCTTCCTCTGTGGTTGCGTCGGATGGCATCGCCTTCACGGCCCGAGCGCGTCGCAGTCGATGGGCGACGACTGCAACGACGGCACGCCGCACCATCCTGAGACCGAAGGTCGTTCGGCTACGTGGTGTCGACGGCGTAGAAGCGTCGGCCCTGTCGAGCGTTGCGCTTCCGACGGTTCGGTGACTGCTGAGAACTGTCGCACGCGCCGAGCCGCCCCTCCACCAGAATCGCCGGGAGGCCCGAATCGGCACGCGCCCCGTTCGTGGCCGATCGCGACTGCCGTCACAACGAGCACACCGCGGAACACTGTCGCCTTCGCGCCACGTGAAGGGACGTTCACCGTGACGCGCGGTGACCGTCGGGGGACGCAGTCTCGTCCATTGACCTCTGCGTGTATCCTAGAGGGTCGTGACGCCCGAGGACTTCAACGAGCTCGCTCGACAGCTGCATGTGACACGCATCGACGTCTCCGATTTCCGCCCACGCGCTCCTCGATTCCACACGGATGATCTCCCATGGCGAGGACGCATGGGAGCCGACGATGAAGAGCCGACCGTCTACGTCCGCGTCGACAGGCGCGTTGCGACCCTCTCGAAACGCGAGCGCCCGGTTCATGTGCTCCCTTGGGGCTGGGACGAGACCCTCGGAGGCGTGTTCTCGATCACTTTCTCATTCGGCTCTGCCGCGCGAGGGATCGCGATCGCACTTCTTCCGATGAGCGAGGAGCCGGTCTCGCGTCTTCGAGGGGGCGACTTCGCCGTGGTGCTCCTGCATCAAGGCCGGTGCGCTGCGGCGTTCCGCGTTCGAACGCGATCCGAGGGCGCGCGGACGTCGCTTTGGGAAGAGAACATCGACAGGCTGGAAGCACATCGCGTCGAGCTGGTGATCACGGATGCCGCGCTCCTTACGGCTCGATCGAGGATCACCAGCGACGAGTTCATCCCCGTCCACGACCAAGTCCGCGTCGGATGGGCGACAACGCTGACGGACTGCGTCTGGCAGCTCACGAACGCGTGTAAGGCCTGTTCGCGGCTCTCGCAAGGGGGCCAACGGCCCCACGCGAGTCGAAAGCACGTGATGGTCTTCAACGCCGGCGTCGACGCCGATTGGGAACTTGCGGGGTTGGTGCGCGCGGTCGAGGCGGGCGCCGTGCCGAACGCGAAGCACTTCATCCGCTTCTTCTTCCTCAAAGAGACCGACGACGCGGGGCGCGTTGATGCCGCGTCCGAGCTCGACGACGCGTTCTTCAACCTGCTGAGGCTGCTTCGGGAGTACTTCGTGCTGTCGGGTCCTTGGGCTCGTCGCGGTCGCGCTCTCCCATCCCTGGAAAACTTCGACCTCGTCCCTCACGATCTGGGAGCGCTCGAGCTTCCCGAGGGCTATGCGGCGAGCGACTTCTGGCCGTCGGCGGAGATCCTCGGGATGCCCGCGGCGCTTCGCATCGGCCGAATGCTCGGCAAGCAAAGCGTCCCGTTTCCGCAGGAGGAGGCCGCGACTTGGCTCGACCGAATGCCCACTACCGACGACATCGAGGATGCTCATCGACTCACCGCGGCTCTGCTCGGGGAAGCCGTCGAGGCCAAGCAATGGACGATCCCGCAGAACGCCGTGGTCCAGATGCCCATCGGCCCGTTCACGCTGCTCGAGCTGAACGAACATCCGCACGGCGACGTGGACATCGTGTTGCGCGATGACACCGGCAGGGCCGCGATCGCATACGTCGAACCCCGCAGCGCCCACGTGACGCTGCAACTGATGCCGTTCTTCGGAGACTCGAGCGCGCCCGATGGCGGCTACTCACGCAGCGTGCGCGGCGAGGCAGCGATCGGGTTGTTGCTAGCAGCTCTCGTTCGCGACTTTTGGGTCACCGAAGAACGACAGGCGGTCTTCGCTCGCCGGGCCTTCACGCCACGCGGCCATCGCGAGAACGCGGCACAGACCGAACCTCTCGTCGTGTACCTACCCCGCATCCGATACGAACGGGAGCTCGGCGGCGCTCAGCAACGACTGCAGCGGGACACGCCCTCGGCAGCGACGCGGCACTCGGTGCGGGCTCATCTTCGGCGCGCCGCAGCGCCCTCGAATCGCCAGCTCTTCCTCGCTCGGCTGCACGGCGTGGATATCCCAGCGGGCTACACGTTCGTGAGTCCGCACGAACGCGGTGGTCAGAACGAGCGCCGAGTGATCTACCGGAGTAGGTCAGCGCTCCAGCTGTTGTCCACCGAGGTCGTGGAGTTCACGGACGAGTTTCACGCCCAACGCGACTGGTTCGCCTTCGAGCGCGAGATCAAGCGCCTGCTGGAAGTTCGCTCCTTCCGCGTCGAGCACACCGCAGCGTCACGCGCGGGGGACGGCGGCGTCGACTTGTTCGCGACCAAGGGCGATGGCCTCGAGACGGTCAACTGGGTGATCCAGGCCAAGTACTACGCCAATCACCGCACGGTCGGCGTTGCCGTCATACGCGAGCTCGTCGGCACCCTCGAGGAGTACCCACGGGGCACGCGGGCGATGGTCGTCGCTACTTGTCGATTCTCCTCCGACGCGCGTGTGTTGGCGGCGAAACACGCGATCCTGTTGCTCGGTGAGGCCGAGCTCATCGAGAGCGTCGCCGGAAGGCGATAGATCGACACAGTCGCGCGTACGAACTGCGTTCGTCGACCTCTTGAGAACCACCTTGCACGTTGCAAGGGTTCTCATGGATGGCCATTCGGTCGCTCACCGGATCATGCAGTTTCGCAGCTTCCTTGGCGCGATGACCGTTTGTCTGGCAACTCCGCTCAGGTCGCCCGATGACAAGGAGGAACATGACTCAGCCCTACTCGCTATCGCTCATTGCGTTGCTCGCCGGTTGCGCCGCTGCACCCGTGCACGTCCGTGGTGTCCGAAACTCGAACTCCGTCGCTCACGTACAGGGGGCCGGGAACGCGGTGCTCAGCACGTCCGACGACAGGACCGACAAGTTCACCAAGCGCATCTGCATCATGCCCCCCGCACAGGCGGGCCTCAACGTCCAGGTCTCGACCACGGGAAAAGGAGCCGTCTCCTACAGTGGGATCGAGGCCAGCGCAGAGATCTCTCGGGGAGTCGAACTCGCGACGTCGAAGCTGTTCGAGAACAACGAGCAGACGCTCTTCGTGCAGCATACGCTGTACCGCCTCTGCGAAGCCCACGCGAACGGCATGCTCGAAGGCGTCACTTTGAAGGAGCTTTGGCAAGCCGAGCTACATGAGGCCACTGTCGGCTTGGAGAAGAACGCGGCTCAGATCAGAATCGCGCAGGATCAGATCGAGGCCTCTCGAGACCTGGTCAGCGCACTAAGAGCCAAGACTACGGACGCAGATGCCACCAAGAAGGCAGAGCTATCGACTCAGATTGCGAGCATCGAGGACAAAGTAGCTACGCTACAAGCCGATCTGGTCGACTTGCAGATCAGATCCAGCGATCTCACCAAGCGCAAGAACGAGGCTAGCAAGCAGTTACCAAAAGCATCTACGGAGAAGATGCCCGGGGCTGCGTACGGTTTCCTGTTCAAGAACGTCTTCACTACGGCCGTCGAGCTCTCCGAGGTCGACGTGCGACGCCAGCGCGCGCTCGCCGACCGTGCGAAGTCGGAGGCCGACAAGGCCAAGAGCGATGTGGAGAAGGCCAAACAGGAGACGGAGAAAGCTAAGACCGATCTCAAGGCGTTGGAACGACAACTGATCGACGCGAGCGTCGGCCGAGCCAAGTGCGACGCAGACTGCGATGAAGAAGACAAGTCGAAGGATGCAAAGAGCGACAAGAAAGCACCGTGAGCAAAGGAGGATGCCGCAATGCCGGCACGCCGATGCAGGCGTGCGGACGGTTTTCGACAGCGCGACTTGAGCTGCCGCATCCCGCGCCCAAAACACGCAGCGACTCAGGGGTCGCGCAATCCTAAGTCCGAGCGCTCGCGTACGGATCGACCACGCGCGACGGAGATCCTTCGCCCTGTGCTCCCTCGCAGTAGCCGTGGGCGAGGTAGAGCCATAGCAGCCAATTGCCGGTCATGGACAGGTCACCTGCCTTGAGGGCATAGCTGAACATCGTGACCAGAGTGAGTGCGAAGAGAGTCGCGGGACGCGCCCTGAACAGGCGCACCAACGTCACTATCGTTATCGCCAACAGGAAGCCGACGAGAATCGCTGCAGGTACGCCGAGCTCGAACAACGCCTCGATGAAGATGTTGTGGGGATATCGGTTCGCCGGGAAGTACTGCGCGAAGGCTCCTACTCCGTGCCCTTCCGGCACGCGCCAGCCCTCGTTCCATCCGAACTCCCACATGACGAGGCGAATCGAGGTCGAGTCGTCCTGCGCGGTGAGCAGTGCTTCGATGCGCCTCACTTGCGCAGGAAACTGCGCGAGGAGATCGCCTGCATCGATGGTCAGCGCGGCCACGTCGAGCGCAACCCACAAGCCGAAGAGAAAGCAGATGCCGAGCCCCACCACGCGTGCACGCCCTTGGGCGTCGCGAAACGCGACGTACAACCCGAACGCGACAACGAGCATCATCGCGGTTCGCTGGGTGAGCATGAAAACTCCGAGCAACGCCGTGAGCGTCGCGAGCACGGGACGCCAGGCGTGGCGGCGCTCGCTCAGGAACCGGTGGCACCAGACGACTTGGAGGAAAACGAAGACCAACGTCACGCTGATGGTCGAGAAAGCGGCTTGCTCCCGCAACTCGGAAAGGTCGCGACCGCGAATCGTGTTGCGGTACGCGACGAGCTGGCCGAGCGCGATGACTGCGATCACGGTGGCGGTCCACGTGATACCGTCGATGAAGCGCGGCGAGACGACGAAACGCCGTGCGACCACGCCCACCAGCGCGGTGGGGATCGCCAGCGTGAGTATTCGCGTCAGCTTGTGCCCTGCGTACTCCGGAATCGTCAGCGGTTCCTCGGGAACCCACCAACTCCCCCACCACGGGAACATGGCGAGCGTGCACAGCAGCACTCCGAGCAGCACCACGTGCAGGCGGGTCGCGTTCGCGCGGAACCAGGGGCCTGGCAGGGTCAGCGCCGACTGCACTCCGATGTAGGCGAGCGCGCCATACGCGACCAAGCGGGGATGCACCCCGGTGTACTCGGCGAACTCGCGACCGAGCAGGGGAAGCAGGAACGCGATCGCGGTCGCGACACCCACTCCGAAGGCGCGCTCGTGCACGTGGGCCGGGATCGCGTCACGCATGGGCTACCAAATGCGGAACGGCGGCACGCAGCCGCGTGACCCTCGCTGTGCGCCACCGAGGTGGCCGGCACGGAGTCCGACGTGTGACCGAGCCAACGACGGCCCGATGGAAACGACGACGCCTCACGGCTCGCTTCGTAAGTGAACCGGGCCGGGGGCGCCAATCTCGGGTGCGGCCGAGATCGGGCCGGGTCGCCCCTCGACCGAAGGCCCGAATGAGGACGAGCGGCGGGAGTGCACGGGGCAGTGACCAGTCGCATAGAAGAGCCGCCGTGCATGAAAGAGCTGAGAGAGCATCGGCGTCTCCGTCGTCCCGACTCGCGGGAGCCACGGCCAGGCGGTCGGCCCTGACGTGCGCGGCGCAGGGGTTCGTCGAGCACGGCGGGATCGACTCGGTTGCGCGCGCGCGGCCGAACCTCGGTCGTAGCACCGCGAGTGAGGTCGAGACCGTGGACGCGGGCGGCACGCGAACTCGAGCTGCTCTTCCCCAACTTCGTCCGACGCGAACTGACGAGAGGTTCTGCGATGGCTGCTGATGATTACTGGATCGAGTACTTCGAGCGCGAGTGCAAGGACGGTCCGGCGTGGATCGACTATTCGAACGAGCGCGTACAGCTGCAGACGTTCGGCGCGGTCCTCGAGGTCAGCGACTCGCTCTTGGAACGCCGCGTGCTCGACATCGGCTGCGGCCGCGGTCAGCTGTGCCGATTGGCGCGAGTCCTCGGCGCGCGCGCAGTAACCGGAGTCGACCTCGCAAGCGCTGCCCTCGCGGAGCTGACGGTGGATCACCCCGAGGTCGACTGGCGCGCCGGCGACATCACCGACACACACTTTCGCGAGGCTCTCGGCACCTTCGACGTGATCTATGCGCTCGAGTCGCTGCAGTACCTTCCCGTGCCTACCGTATTCGGTTGGATCGCCGACATGCTCGCTCCCGGCGGCCGTCTCGTCGCGATGTTCCCGTACGACGAGTGTCCGATCGTGCGGCGTACGGTCGCGCGGTTCGAAGGCAAGTACCTACCGCCGGCGCTGGCAGACGTGACGGAGTGGGCTACTCACGCAGTGGGCATCCACTGGGCGATGCGGGGCCTTCGATTCGCCGAAGATCAGCGCACCGCCCCCTACGAAGTCCTGCCGTGGACCAAGCAAGCGAGTTGGGATTCTCCACCCAACCGCATCCAGCTCGTGATCCAGAAGCTCGGTGCACCCGCCAAGTAGCCTGACACCCACTCGGCCCGTGCGTGACGATCTGAACGGCGACAGCCCCGACGCCCTCGGCCCGGGGCCAAACGCGCTCCGTGGATCTCGATGTATGGCGCACGGCCGTCATCGATCCGTGTCCAGGCCGACGCGCGCTATGGATTTTTTGGTGAAGCTCGTCGAGGAGCTCGTCGTCATGCTGCGGCGGCAATGGAGCACGTGATGGGAACGTCGAACACGACAACGCGTGAGCGGCATGCGCCGTCGAGCGTCTCGGACTGTGGACCGTGCATCCTCTGTCTGCGTCACGACGGTGGGTCGGACAGCCGCGAGCATGTTCTGCAGAGCTTCCTCGGCGGGAGGCTCCGCCTGGAGCCCGGGGTCGTTTGTGATCGCTGCAACTCGAACACCTCCCGGCTGGACGGCGACCTCGCTACGTTCCTGCGGATCATGGTCTTCCGGGAGGACAACCAGAGTCTCATGCGCGACGCGACCGCACTGGCGAGAATCGGAGAGTCCTGGTGGGCAACACGCGTTCGCGACCCAGACTTCGAACGGATCCTGCCGCCGCAGCTGATGCTGCGTGGGACGGACCCGCCGGCCGCGTTCGGCGTCGGAAATGCGCTCGCACGGATGCGTCGAGAGCTCCTCGACGGCGCTCGTGTTGTCCGTCGACGGTTCGACGATCTCGTGGCGATCGACGGCCAACCCGTTCTCGTTCGCAGCGGGCCGGGCACGTATCACGCCATCGCGACCGACGCCGACTACGGCTACGTCGAGGCTCGGATGCGCTCCGGCGAGCTCGCGAAGACCGAGTGGGTGGTGCAGGAGGAGTTGCATCGTCGTCTGCGAGATGACGCTGTGCCTGTCCGCGGAGTACTGCTGGCGAACCTGGCCCATGCGAACCGAGCCCTGGGCAAGGTCGCGCTCAGCTTTTTGTCGCTCGCCGTGGGGCGCGACATCGCGACACTTCCCGTGTTCCACCCGTTGCGGCGGATCGTCCTGAACGACGCATCCGAGGCCGGGTATCTGATCGATCTCGAGCGTCTCCGAATCGAAGCGGGTCTGGCTCCCACGGCCTCGATGGCGGAGGTCGTGGCGAGGGCTGTCTTCGGCCGTTCGGGCGAGGATCTCGACCGCTTCGCGGAGGTGATCCTCCCGCCACGCAAACATCTCGTCGCTCTCGGGGCGAGTCACCACGGCGTGTTCCTGTTCCTCTCGCTCCTCGGGAATCCGATCGCTCACGTACCTTTGTTGCCGCGGCTGCCCGGGATCGACATCCAAGGGGTACTCGGCGCTTGGGTGATCGATCCCTCGACGCCCGAGGGTGACGAAGGGGCGACGCTCGCGGAACCTCAGCGGCTAGCCATCGCTGACCTGCTCCGGCGGCTCGCGTCGATGGTAACACCCGATCGGCTCCCGATGCCCCTGCCCGACTTCATCGCAAGCTCTCCCCAACCGCTTCTCTTCGAGTTCGTCTACGCGCGCCGTCAGAGTCCCGGGGCGCCGTGACCGAGGATGGAGCGCACGCCCGCGGACTCGCCGGTGCCTCGCTTCACCGGCCGCGAGATGGCGGAGGCAGCGAAGCGGCAGCGACTGCGCTGCCGTTAGACCGCCCAACGTTCGTGCGAGCGCGCTCGACGTCGTCCAGGATGGTCTGCAGATCCGGAGAGATCGGCATCGGGCGAGAAATGTGAACGCGCGCACGTCCGGTGTTGCCGAGTGGATAGCGACCCAGCAGAGAACCGACGCCGGCGACCGCGATCCGAAGCACCTGGCCCAGCAGCTCGCGCGGGTCGGTGAACCGCAACGCAGTCAGCAACATCAGCCAATGCACGTGAGTGTGGTGCAACGCCGACGGCTGCGAGAGCACGTGCGCTCGTTCGAGGTGACTCCAGACAGTCGCGGGGTCGTTCTGGCGGCGAGCAGCCCGGGCGGCAGTCAGCTCGCGCACGATGTGCGGTGCAAGAAGCGAGTAGGTGCGAGTCATGGCCACAGCTTAGGGACGGGCCCACGGGCGCGCTTGTACGAAGCGGTCACTCCGACCCTGGCCAGATCGTGCCGATCACCTCGGCGACGGGGAGCACCATCGACGGGCTGAGGCCGAACATCGACCGGAAGGTGCGGCTGAAGTGCGCAGCGTCGTTGAAGCCCGCCGACACCGCGGAGCCCGTGAGGTCATCGCCCTGTTGGAACACCGAGACCGCGCGCTTGATGCGGGCCCAGAGCACGAAGCGCCGGAAGGGTATCCCGACCTCCCGCGTGAAGACGTGGGTCAGTCGAGTCGGCGAGACGCCGACCTTGGCGGCTGCGTCTCCGAGCCGAGGAACCGCGGCGAGTGAGCGTTCGATGTACGCGACGGCGCGCCGCGAGACCGAAGACAACTCGCCTCGCCCGGGCTCTGTCCCGAGCGACCGCAGCACGGTGGAGCACCAATCCGCCGCCTCGGACCGCGACAGCGCCGGCGTCGGAAACCCCACCGTGGAAAGCTCGTCGACAAGTTCTCGACCGATGTCGCGTCGCGCGAGCCGATCGAGCTGCTTGCCGCGCGCGCCGTGCGACTCGACCAGAAGCAACGCGAGCTGTCGGTCCGGCGCGATGAGTGCGTGTGGCTCGTTCGCCGGAACCAGGACGGCCCGGCGCTCCACAGATCTGCCTTGGAGCTCCAAGCGGACCCCAGCTTCGCGGCTCCATACGAACTGCACGGCGTGATGCGCATGGACGTCGGCGACCGATCCGGGGCCGAGGTAGAGGATCGTGCCCGCGTCGAGGAAGATCCGCCCCGGCCAGACGGGCGTACGGTGTCCAGCTTCGCGTGTCAGTCCCCGCGCGCGCATCCGCGCTCGATCGTAGCAGCTCATGCCGTCGGCCGACGATGCCGCGCTCCACCGAGTCGCGCGCTTCTCGGCCAACTATCAGCAGCGGGGGATCGATCGAGCGCGGTACGTCACTACTCATGACCCCACATGAGAGGGTCCCCGGCCAACTCCGGAGCCCTGCCCGGCCGAGGCGAACGCAGGATGCCGTCCACACGCCACCTCCGATCGGAACGCGTCGTCGTCCGCTTCCCACCGGGTGGTCTTCCCGACGCCCTTTCCCTCCTCGTGAGGAAGGCCGGGTTGCAGCGGCGGAGCCTGGCTACGAACCAGGACTTCGTCGTGGTTCCGTCGGCAGGTTCGTCCGCGCCGGCAATGATGTTTCCCGAGCTCGGCCTCCTGGTCATCGAGCCCGACCTCGTGGACGCGAGCCGCTTGATGGGCCTGCGCGGGAAGCTGCTTCTGCGCGTCCGACCCGAGCGGTTGTTTCGTAGGGCCCGCACGAGGCTTCATCCGCCCGACGCCACGTCCGACCCCGTCGTCATGCGCACTCTCCGGAAGGGGTTCGACGAGATGGATGATCGGTTCTCAGCGAGGACGCGCGACTCGGGGATGTCGTGGGCGTTGAATGCGATCGGCGTGACATCGAGCGACGACGAGGGCGCGGGCGTGCTCGTGGGCGTGATCGATTCGGGCGTGGACGCCGAGCACAAGGATCTTCGCGACGTGCTCGAGCCGCCCGTATCCATCCTGACCGACACCCCTGGCGACCAAGACGTGGTCGGACACGGAACTCACTGTGCGGGTCTGGTGGCGGGCGCTCGCACGCCGACGGGAGGCCTGCGCTACGGGGTCGCACCTGCGGCCCGGGTGCTCTGCGTTCGAGTGTTCGGCGACAGCGACGAACAACCGTTGCGCGAGGGCGACTTGTATCGCGCGATCCTCCTCGCGGCGGACCGCGGCTGCGCCGTGATCTCGGTCAGCATCGGTCGGGACGTGGACGACCGCGTCGACCCCGACGACGATACCCTTGGAGACGTGCTCGCACGCCGCGGAGTGCTACTCGTCGCTGCGGCTGGAAACGAGAGCAATCGGGCGAAGGGCAGAGCCGAACCGACCTGTTCGATCGCGAACGCCGGCAACTTGTACGCGGTAGGCGCAGCAAGTCTCGGGGGGAGCTCGATCGCCAACGACTCGAACGGTACCGATGGCGACCCACGCGCGAGCGTCGACTTCGTCACACCGGGCATCATGGTCACCTCGGCGTGGCCGCGCGATCGGACGATGATCGCTTCTGGGACCAGCGTCTCGACCCCGATCGCTGCGGGCATCGCCGCGGTGCTCCTCTCTCGCGACCCGAATCTCGATCTCCGTTCACTCGTGGCAGCGCTCACCCAGCTCGCGAGGCCTCTCGCCGATCCGCCGCCGGGCGCCGCCGGTGCCGGCCTCTTGCAAGTACGAGCATGAAGAAGGTTCTCCGATGAACGACTCCGGACGACTCGACAACCCGATGTCCAACCTCGCGCTCGCGCTTCGCGAGATCGCCACTGACCCGAAGAGCCCGTTCCCGCGTGGTCTCGCGGAGGTCGAGTTCGAGTACCGAGTGGAGCATGGCGCACCCGCGATGAAGCTCCGCGTGCGCGGCGTCGACCCTCGAGCGCTCGAGGAGACGCCGCCCCTCGCGGCTCTCGGCGAGCCCGCGGAAGGCGAGGCAGGGTTCGGCTTGAAGTTCAACACGCCGGGCCACTGCGTCGTGGCGCTCATGGCTCAGGAGATTCTGAGCGTCGAGCAGCCAGGCACGCTGCAGGCGTTGATCGACTTGCTCACGCACGACCCACTCGAACGCGGTGGACTCGACGCCATGGCGGTGTGGCCCGACGAGATCAAGAACGAACGACCGGAGACGAGATCCTGGCACTACGTCAACACGCCGTACACGCCGGGGCAGGCCGAGCGGCCTCCGGTGCCGACGCACCAGTCGATACTCACGGTCCTCCCCGAGCAACTCGCCATCCTGGAGAACAGCCAGGATGTCGGAGCGCGCAACGATGCGCTCGCATTCGTTCTGCACCTGGTCGGAGACATCCATCAACCCCTGCACACGATCACGCTCTTCAACGACGAGTTCCCCGACGGCGACAAGGGCGGGAACAAGTTCAAGCTCGCGCATGGGGGGAACATGCACTCGCTCTGGGACGACACGCTGGCCACCAAGAAGAGCCAGATCCCGGGCCGCGTGGCAGACCTCCTCGAGCGCTACCCTCGTTCGGCGTTCACCGCCCAACTCGCCGTGCCGCCGTTCGTCGAGTGGATGTGGGAGGGATATCAAATCGGCACGGAGGCCTACTCGTTGATCATGGAAGAGTCGGAGGACGATCGGGCGACGAGCGAGTACCGCGGTTGGGCCCGTACGACGGCGCGTCGGCAGGCAGCCCTCGGCGCGTACCGACTCGCGGATCTACTCGCCGACTGTTTGTCTGGGTAACCTGGTCCCATGGCAAGACCGCAAGGAGAGCGGACGCGGGAGTCCTACGTCGTGGCAGGCAAGGTCCGGAGCGTGGTGCTCGAGCCACTAGGACTCGCAATGCAGCCGAAGGCTGGTTTGGCCATGTCACGTTCCTTGTCTTCGTCGCTCGGCGGTCTCGTCGACGTGCTGCGCCGTGCACCGCGACTCGCGTCGCGTTTGGGCGACGAAGGCGGACTCGCGATCATGCGGTCTTCTACGGGACAGGGTGTCTCGAAGCTCGCGCGGGGGGGCGTCATGACCCTTGCGACACCGACGCTCATCGCCGAGGGACTGCATGCCGCCGACTTCGAGTTCGCGCGGAACGTCGGAGGCCGCATCATCGAGGAGGGATTGGACGGCAAGTCACTGCTCAAGACCGACACGATCGAGGGCGCGTTCGCTCTGGCCCGCGCGCTCTTGGATCGCGGAGCCGCCGCGGCCTCACCGAACTTCATCCGAGTCACCGCAGGCCGGCCGCGGAGCACGCGCGGCGCCGAGTGGGCGCACAAGATGATTCGCGTGCGCGCAGCATGGAAGATGACGAGGGGGCGCGAGGACGTCCGCGTCGCGATCCTCGATGAAGGCGTCGACACGCTCCACGAGGCACTGCGGGCCGCTGTCTTCGCACAGCGTGACTTCATCGGTGAGAAGGGCGACTCCGCCATGCCCGACAACGACGACGCGCATGGCACGAACTGTGCCGGCGTCGTGTTGTCGCGCGACGCCAAGTACCCTGGCATCGCTCCGGACTGCAGCTTGATCGCGGCGCGCATCGCAGTCACCGGCGACAATCGCAAGTGGATCATGGACGACTATTCCACCGCAGACGCGATCGACTGGTGCAGACGAAGCGGCGCCGATGTGCTCTCCAACTCGTGGGCGGGAGGAGAGCCGAGTGAGGCCGTCAGCCTCGCGTTCGGTCGCGCGCGCTCGCAAGGACGAGGCGGCATGGGGTGCGTCGTTTGCCTCTGCGCGTCGAACGAAGGCGTCGAGATCCCCTTCCCCGGCGATCTGCGCGGCTACGTCACCGTCGGCGCCTCGAACCATCTGGATCAGCGCAAGACGTTCAGCTCGGCCGACGGAGAGGACGGGTGGGCGTCTTGCTTCGGGCCGTCGCTCTCGTTGCTAGCGCCCGGCGTCTTCATCCGCGCCACCGACATCGAGGGAACCGCCGGCGAGGACCCAGGCGACTTCTTCGCATCGTTCAACGGTACGTCGGCTGCTACGCCTCACGTCGCTGCCACCGCGGCACTGATGCTGAGTATCAACCCTGGCCTCAGTGCTCCGACCGTTCGTGATCTACTTGGCCAGACGGCGAAGCCGATCGGGAAGCAGAAGGGTTGGAACGAGCGCTTCGGTCACGGCCGTCTCGATGTGGCTAAGGCGGTCTCCGCAGCTGCCTCAGCCGGCTAACCCGAGGACAAGGGGTCGAGTGCACGATCCCATCTGCGCGCCAACGCGGCGTCGTTACACCGGCCCGCCTCCGATACGCAAGCCTCTCCCGCCGCGAGCGCGTCGCGCCTCGATGTAATGGATGCTCCCCGCCGCTGTACGAGCGTGCGTCCGGCGAGCTGTGAGTCGACTCCAAATTTGCTCGCCTCCTCGTCTTCGCTTCGAGGCTCCGGCGAGTCGAGGCCGCTGTGCGTCGCGTCTACCTGCCTCCGTCGTGAAACGAACTTCGAGACGCCGACGCCGGGCGGCAGCGTCACCCCCGCGCGCTCGAGACCACGAGGGCGTACAGCGAAGCGTGCGACAGCCGACACATTGGGTCGCGACGTTTTGCGTCCTTCCGCGGTCGACCGTGCCCGGCCAACGTCTCCACCGGATGCCCAAACGGAGCGCGACGTTCCTGCTGCGCCTCGGCTCGCAGATCGCTCACGTTCGGCATGAGCGCGGCATGACCCAAGCGGGTCTCGCCGAGGAGGTCGGCATCGACGCGCGCAGCGTTCAGAGGATCGAGGCCGGCCGCACGGCGCCGTCGCTCGAGCGGCTGTGTGCGATCGCCGAGAGCCTCGGCGTGCGCCCCGGCGTGTTGCTCGACGCGGCTGTCGGTGCCCGCAAGAACCCGAGCTCGTGGGGCACGAGTGCGCGCGACGAAACGGCTCGCGCCGACGCAAGCCTGCAACGGGCGTGGGAGCGTGTCGCACCCTCCCGACGTGGGCTCGTGCTGCGGATACTTCGCGTGCTTGCGACTGACTCGGAGGAGTGAGAACTGATCGAGCTCGGAACGCCGAACCGGGGCCTGCGTCGCGACGAGCGGTAGATCGGACAATCGGAACGGGGGTCGCTGAAACGAGGTCGGCCGCGAGACCTTCGCTGCTCGGATCCGGTGGCCCAAACATGGCCTGCGGACGGGACGACCTGGACTGTCGCCGACGGAGAATGTCGCCTATCTTCTCGAAGAGATGGCGCGCGTCGTTCGTCGACCAGCCCTGTCGCTCGGATCCGCTCTCATCGTCGGGAGCACGCCGATGCACGCGCGCGCCGAGATCAGGACGACAGCAAGCGCCGCGATCTCGGTGTCGACGCTCGCGACGTCAGACGATGATGCGACACCGACACCGCCGAAGGTGCCCCCATCCCGCGCCGAGCGACAGGCGTTCGACAGCCTGTGGGACGAGTCGGGCCGCGCAGCGGAGGAGGAGGATTGGGGTACGTTCCTCGACAAGAGTGCGAAGGCGCTCGCCGCGTTGCCGGAGCACCCCCTGAGTCGGGATGTGCGGCGGCAGGTCGCGTTCGACATCGGGAACTACCGTGTCGACGCGCGCACCGACGTACAGCTTCGACGGAGCGTGGAGATCCTGCAGCGGTACACGGACGATCTGGTGGCCGCTTACGGCAAGCAAGCGTCCTCGATGGAAGAGTGGAGGAAGGTCGAAAGCTACATCGGAGACCTACGCGCGCGTATCCGTGCGCCCGCCTCTCCTGAGAGTTCATCCTCGACACCGGCCCACGCGACACCGAGCGTTGCCGAAGAAGATCACGCACCCGTTCGAGGGAGTAAGCCGCTCGTGATCGGCGGCGGCGTGCTCACCAGCGTCGGTGGCATCCTCACGATCCTCGGCTTCGCCTTCTACGGGTCGTCGTACGCCCGCTACAACGACGAGCTCCGCGGACGTGCGAGCAACATGGACCTGTCGCAGGCCGAAGCGGACAAGGCGTGGAACCGCATCGGCGCTTCATGGGCGATCACCGTGCCCGGACTCGTACTCCTCGGGGCCGGCATCGGGATGCTCGTCGTCGGCCTTCGTCGACAGCGTCGCGCCGAGCGAGGGCGGATGTCCGTCGGCGCCGGACAGGTCGAGGTGCGGTTCTGATGAGCACGGAAAAGCAGGTCCGCCTGCCCAGCACGGACGAGGTGAACGCGCTCGGGAGCGTCCAGTGCAGCGTAGAGCATCTCGTCGGCACGGTCCTCGTCGATCGCTACCGCCTGACACACTTGCTGGGCAGCGGTGGGGCCGCGGTCGTCTACCGCGCCGAGCATACGATCATGCACAAGCTGGTCGCCGTGAAGATCTTGCGCCCCGAGCTGGCGCAACGACAGGACTTCGTTCGTCGGTTCCTCGCCGAAGCGCGCACCGTCGCGAGGCTGCGTCACGAGAACATCGTCGACATCGTCGATGTCGGTCGCACGGAGACGGGGCTCGTCTTCTGCGTGATGGAGTATCTCGAGGGCGAGGAGCTCGGTGTCATGCTCGCGCGCGAGGGCAGGCTGCCATGGCGGCGTGCGAGAGACGTCGTCACGCAGGTGTGCCGCGCCCTCGCGGCGGCACACGCCGTCGGCGTGGTGCACAGGGACATCAAGCCGCAGAACTGCTTCCGGGTGCGGCACGGAACGAACGAGGACTTCATCAAGCTCTTGGACTTCGGGATCTCGAAGCAGCTCGACAACGACCAGGGACTCACAGCGACCGGGATGGTGATGGGGACGGCCGAGTACATGTCTCCGGAACAGGCTCGCGGCCGCAACGTGGACGCGCGCACCGACATCTACGCGACGGGCGCGATGTTGTTCGAGCTGCTCGCCGGACGTCCACCGTTCGAAGGCGAGACGTTTCTGGACGTGCTCATGAAGCACGCGTCGGAGCCGGTGCCGAACATCTCGGACGTCGCACCGGGACTCGATCCGAATGTCGGCGAGATCCTGCGATGCGCCCTCGCGAAGAACCCGGCGGACCGGTTCCCGACCGTTCAGCAGTTCATCGTCGCGCTCAACACGATCGGAGAGGAGACGTTCGTCGGCTTGCTCGACACGCGCGGATTGAAGAAGCTCGAAGCACGGCCCGAGTCCATGCTGGCTCGGGCCTCGGGCCCGCATGCGAGAATCACGGGCGCGTTGAAACCCAAGCTCGTGGCCGCGACATTCGCAGCTGCGGTGGCAGTCGTCGGCGTAGGGCTGTCGATTCGGCGCATGCTGGCGGAGGTTGGCGAACTCGAGGCAGCGGTCTCCTCCCCGAGGGACGCCCCGACGAGCGACGCGCCTCCGCCTCCCGTGGGTTCCTCACCGCTCGTCGAGCCACCTCCGCCTACGACGGTGCCGGCGCTTCCGCCTGCGGAACCGGAGCAAGTGCCGGACGCCCAGCCACCGAGCGCCGAGCCATCGCCTCCGGACGAGAATGACAGCGAGACCGAGCGCGGTTCCGAAGGACGCGCTGCGAATAAAGCAACGCCTGCGACACCTCGAAGACCTGCAGCCTCCAAGGTCGGTCCGGACGCAGCATCGAAAAGACTCCTGACCGACCGCATCCGTAACCAGTGCGGTGACGCAGCCGAAGTCGCCGTGCACGTCGAGCTGGAAGTCACCGACTCCGGCTTCGACCTGTCCGCGGTTCGCTATACGACGCTTCGGACGTGCATTCGGAACAACGTCAGCATGGACAAGATACGCAAGGGGAGGTACGAGTTGAAGTTCGGGAAGACATCGAAGACACCGAGGACGATCGATCCGCTCGGAGACTAGGGATGAGCGGCCATCTGGCATCAACAGTCTGGATGCTCGGGCTCGGCCTCGGGCTGGGCCTTCTCGGTTGCCCTGACCGGATCACCGGTGCGGTGGATTGCTCGGACTCCGCGTCCGCAGGGCTGCAAGGATGCCCGTGCCTCCCCGATGGCCGATGTGGCGAGGGGCTGAAGTGCTCGTCCGGTGTCTGCGGAGAGCCCGGGATCGAGACGCTCGGCAACGTCGACGCGAGCGAGGACGCAAGCGCGGGCGACGGCAGCACGACTGGAGCCGACTGTACCCCGGGGGCGAAGGGCTGTGGGTGTGTAGAGGGGACCTGCGGCCTCGGGTTGCGTTGCATCGACGACACCTGCGAGCTCGACGATGGTGCGACGGGTACCGATGGAGCAACGGAGGGCGATACCGAAGGAGGCGGAGACGACGGGGACGCGTGCGCGGAGGACCACATCGATCCCTGCTACGTCGACGGCGAGCTTCGCGAGTGTTGCGGATCCGAGCGCTTGTGCGTGGGCAGTGAAACGGACAACGCGTGCGAGCCGTCATGCCGAGCACACAGCGAGTGTTCACATTGCTGCGCATGGGTCGAGACGATGGTCGGGAAGTACTGCTCCCCCAACAGTGCCTTCTGTGGCGACGTCCTCTGCATCGACACCTGCGGACCAACGAGCCAGGACGGAGAGTACGCCGCTGATGGTTACTGTGACGACCGCAACGGTCTCACTGGCTGCGAGTATGGCACCGACTGCGCCGACTGCGGTCCGCGCGAACCCAAGGAAATGGCTCGTGTCGTGGATTCCGACGCGGCACGCGTCGTTGCTCACGAGTACCGGCGGGGCGACCACGCAGTTCGAATCCTCTTCGAGCAGCCCGTCGATGTCTCGCACGCAGCGGACCTGATCACGATTTTCGACGACCGAGGGGATCAGGTCTCGCTTCGCCTCCGTGAGAGCCGGATCCACGCGTTCAAGGGAGTTGCGGTACCAGCAGGGCACATCGTGATCGCGACGTGGAAGTCCCGACTACAAGCACCAGCACGCGACCTGCAGCTCCACGTTACGCAGGACGGCGCGCCCGACGACTATCGCGCCACACTGCGTGCACGATCGGGCCGATGAGCGTCGGGCGGCAGGCTCGCGCAACATCGAGGCTGCGCGAGCGACTGCGCCGGCCCACGCTCATGAGCGCGCTCCTCCTGGCACTCATGCTCGCCTCGTGGCGTGGATTTCGGTGGTACGTCGGGAGCCCGAGCGCTGCGCTCCACGACGATTGGCATGTCGGAGTGCGCGTGCTCGACCGGGCGGGAGAGATGCTCTACTTCTCGCCGTCGCACGCGGGTCTGCGTGGGATCCCCCTTCCCGTGTCGGAGATGGGTGCTCGGATGCCGCTCGCGATCATCGTCGCCGAAGATCGCAGCTTCTACGAGCACGACGGCATCGATCGACTCGCGCTCTTGCGCGCCGCCGGTCAGGCAGCTGCGGCAGGGCACGTCGTTTCGGGTGGAAGCACGATCACGCAGCAACTCGTGGAACTCCTCGACACGAAGGGCCGACCACGACGCGAGACGCTCTTCGCCAAACTCCGAGAACTCGCCCGTTCGCAGAACTTCGAGGCCGAGCTCGGCAAGGACGAGATCCTCGAGGCGTACCTGAACCGCCTCCCGTTCGGCAATGGGGTCGCGGGCGTCGCCGCAGCTTCGGAAACGTACTTCGGTCGGCCCCCAGCCGAGCTGACGTGGGCACAGGCCACGCTGCTCGCAGTCGTTCCTCGAGCTCCCGCGACGCTCGACCCGCGCCGACATCTGGACCGCGCGCTCGCGCGGCAGCGCCAGCTCTTGCACGATCTTCACCGGCTCGGACACATCGATGCGGCCGAGCTCGAGCTCGCGCTCTCGGAGTCGATCCGGATCCAACCTGCATCGTGGCCGTTTCGAGCGCCGCTGCTGTCGCTGCGCGCGATCGACGAGGCGGCCGTAGACACCGCGGCATCCGACGATGTCGCCACCTCGATCGACGGCGCGATCCAGGACGAGGCGGAAGCGATTCTCGAGCGACACCTTCCCCGCCTCCGGCGAGCCGGCGCCGGACAAGCGGCCACGATCGTCGTGGATGCGGAGACGGGACAGATCGTCGCGTACGCGGGGAGTGCCGACTGGGAGGATCCAAACGCGGGGCGGCTCGACATGGTCATGGCACGGCGCCCCGCGGGGTCCATCCTCAAACCCTTCGGATACGCCCTCGCCTACCAAGAGGGGCTTCGGCCGGCGGACTTGCTGGCCGATGTGCCCACGGAAATCTCGGATGGCGCCGCCGAGTACTCGCCGCAGAACATCGATCTGGACTTCCTCGGGCCGTTGCCTGCCGCCGAAGCGCTCGCGCTGAGCCGCAACGTCCCTGCCGTCACCGTCGCCGAGATGGTCGGAACGGATGCGCTGCTCGGCACTCTGCAGGAGGTGGGCTTCGGAGGACTCACCGAGTCCGCAACGCATTACGGACCGGCGCTCATCCTCGGCAGCGCGGAGGTCTCTCTGTGGGAAGTCGCCGGCGCGTACACGTGTCTCGCGCGTGCCGGCGAGTGCATTTCACTGACGTGGCGCCGCGACGAACGCGGGGCGTCGCGTCGCGTGTTCTCGTCGGCCGCCGCCGATCTGGTCGTCGAGAACCTGAGCAACGCCGAATGGCGGGCGCGCTTCCTACAGATCGGCATGGCGCCGACACGGTTCGACGTCCCCGTCGCGACGAAGACAGGGACCAGCGAGCGTCATGTGGACACGCGGGCCGTCGCGTTCAACGAACGTTTCGTCATCGCCGTGTGGGTGGGTAACGCCGACGGGACACCTACGCGCGCTCTGACTGGCGCGACTGGTGCGGGACCGATCGCGGTCGAGCTCGTCCGTCTGATCGCGGCCACCTGGGACGGCGCCGCTCGATCCGCACGGAACTGGCCGACGGCACGCCTCGTTGCGGTCGAGGTCTGTCCGTTCTCCGGGCTGCTCGCGTCGAACGCATGCCCCGACTCCGTCGAGCGCTGGTTCGATTCCCACAACAAGCCCCAGTCGACTTGTGCGTTGCACGAGCACGGGAGCATCGTCGGAGGTTCGCCGTCACCCAGGTTCTCGTGCCTGCGCAAGGGCCGTGGCCACGCGGTCGTGTTGCCGGACGAGTACGGCCCATGGCTCGCGGAGCGACGGCGTCGAAGTTCTGCGGGCCTCCAACTGGATCCGTACGGCTACCGCTGGTACGTCGAGAGCGAGGCGCGCGACTGCGCTGTTTCCGATTCCGGAGAGTAGGGAAGCCTCGAGTGGATCACACGTCGCGGCAGCATCGTCCATGCCGTTCGAGCGCTGCAGCGGTACGTGCCTGCCCCGTTTCGGTTTCAAGCGTAAAGAGTTTCGAGCGCTCTACGTTTTCGGCGCATTGGATCAAGGCTTCGCCGAGCTCGCTCGAAACGCAGACCAGCCCACCACCAGGAGTCGCAACCACAGTCAGGATCTCACACCTGCCGAAGGACATCACCGGAGCAGCGCTCAAGCTCCGCGAGCAGCGAAACATCATCGATTGCATCAGGTCGCGGCGGATATTTCTTGAGATGCTTGATGCATGTAAGCAGTGCAGGGTCATCAACTCGCCATCGCTCGACGACATCTTGCATCCACATTAATGCATGCCGACCGGTACTTCCGTGCAGCCGCACCATATGAACAACGCATGCGAGAATCAGCACAAGCCGAGAATCTCGGTCACACTCCATCTCGTTCAACATTGCATTGAGACATGCTGTTGCCCGAGACGGGTCGTAGACGCGATACACATATAATGTCGGACCTCGAATCTGCTCATCCGTAACACCATAGATCAATTGTCTCTGGGAGCGCAATAGGACTGCATCTAAATCGGAGATTGTGTAACCCTGCATTCGAGCAGCGTAGTCGGCAAGGCCGTCCAGCGCAGCCATGTCAACACCCCGAGAAACACTCGCCTCATACTTCAGAAACCTATGCGACAGCGAAGCAGCTCCCGCTACAGAAGCCTGCGGCCCATGCCACACAAACTCAGAACACTCACGCACGCCTTTCTTCCATAGAGATAGCAGCATCGTTGACTCTGATACTGCCGGAATTGCAACCATGAACATGTTCCAGCGCTGCTCAAGCCACAACCGTCGAACCCATACTCGGACGGCGGCAGGCGCGAGCCGAGCACAGAGCGGCCAGAGCGCGGCGAACATAAGATATGCTAGAACCGCCGACAGGAGCCACAATGGGCCGATCGCTCCGTCCAGTGAAGCACTGGGCGCCACAACTGGCAAACACAACGTGATCGCGGCGATCATGATCCAACTAAACAAGTGCACCGAGAGAACATAGTCCAGACACATATGGAACAGGATAGCAACGACGACCGCCCCAGTTGCCAACGACGGAGTTAGCAGTCCGACCGGCAATAGGAACTCCAAGATAAGCGTCGCATACGTCGCCACCCTGAGCACTAGCGGACGAAAAAAAACTGACGGCATCGGAAAGCGCCGAATTCCGACCTGACGTAGCGCTACACCAACTGCATCTCCGGATCTCCACGCCGGACTTGTTACCTTGTATAGTGCGGTGTGAATATACACGATAGCGATCTGTACTCTGACGAAAACGACGCCGACCGAAACAATGTTTCGATCGAAGCCCAAGTCATGATGACTGAGCCAACGGTCAATCGAGAAAGCCTCACCGAGTGGCAGCATCGCGCCGGCGAGCAGCAGCATTCGCAGAAGTGCGTCACCACCGTACAGAATATTGGTGTTCCTCGCGTGCAGTGCTGTGAGCGTTAGCCACGCCACCGCTGCAGCACCACTGGACTGGTAGCCGACGCAGACGGCGAAACACGAAACCACGTGCCCACCGATTGCGAACAGAGTCACCGCGTCATGGACGGGTGCGAGCGAGAATAGTGACAGCCGTGAGCGCACCGGCCGCAACATGATTCGCGATGGCGCCACCCCGCAGTCCAGGAGCCAGAGTGGCGCATTTGCGGCGAGGTTAACGGCATTTGTGAGAGCCGTTATCCCCAACACAACGCGAAACAACGCAACTGCCTCCACGGGCGCGGACGCTAGGCTTTCCATTTTTCGTTTGGCTCCCACGCAGACGGCAGCGAAGCATCATCTTTCTTGTCTCGGCTACCTATACCGTCTCCGTTTCGTCTCCGGGCAGCGCCGCCGTCGTGACACCGCTGTCGTCACCCGGCCCCGTAGCGTGGCCAGAGGTCACGACCTTGATCATCTTGCGAATCGCACCTCCAATGTGGCCCCCGCCCTCTTGAGTCTGTCCACCAAACCCAAGGAGGTCTCCCATGCTCGACGATTCGAGGAGCAACGCTTGCAACGCGGGAGGCAGCGGGATGAGCGCGTCAGTGGGACGGTGATCCGCTGCGCGGGATCGTAGTTCCTTGAGGCCGAACTTGTGATGGCGTGCCGCGTGCTTTTGCAACGCGGCGAGATTCCACTCGAACGGACGCTTCTCTGAAGACATGAACACGCTCCTTTCGACAAGACTGGCTCTGGTCGCTGGTGGCACGACACTAGTCGCGCGGGCACGAGCTTGGCTGAGCGAGAACTGGCCGCATGCTTGGTGGCGCCGCTACCCTCTCATCCGGTGCGCATTACGAGGTCGGCGCTTGCAACAATCGCGAGATTGACGGCCGCCCCGCTGGGTCCCGTCGCCTTCAGCACGACCCGGACCATCGGGTGCTGCGAGTCGGTGATCATTCCGGACGACAGAGCGATGAGTCCGGGAACAGTGACCGGGCTTGCGGATCCCGTCGTTGCCGTTGTGCTCGCCAGATCGGTCGCGAACACAAAATCGGCGCCATCCTCGTCGGACGGGTTGATGCCGCGAATGATGAACTGATAGCTAGCGCCGGTGCCGATGCTTCGTTTGTGAATCCGAGCCGAAAGGCCGATCGTAGTGAACGGCGCAATCGGGACTCGATCTGCCACGATGATCTCCTCGGTTGCGCTTGACGCGAGGAATGAGTGGTTGAATGCGGTCTGACGTAGTACGGGTACGACAATTCCGGCCATAGGGGAACTTCCTCTCTGCGACCTTCTGATCCTGGCCTCACTCGGGGTGTTTCGTCGATTGACCGTTGGCAAGCAACCGCGGCCATCAACGGTTCTACACCTCCGGGTGGTCTGGCACCCCGCCCTCGGATTCAAAGTCCGTGTTCCGTAGGGTTGCCGTGGCACCTCGGCCGCCACCACCATGGGAGAACCCGCGCGTTCGCCTCCCATCCACTTCTTCGTCACCCTTGCGGCGAGGCGGGTGTCGCGCGTGATGCCGTGACGGGACTCGCGTGCGGGTTGCGACCGGCCGCTCGAGGGATGCGTAAGCGCGCCGTGCTCCCTGTCGGCTGGTATTCGCCCGCGCCTCCGCGGACGGACGACTCGGTCTATGCCTGAAGGCGGAGAATGAGCGCGAACGTCTCTCGCGCGGCGGCCGCGGCTCGGTGGCGAAGCGGCACGAAGCTAAGCCACGCCTTTCCCGATCCATCGGACAACTGGACGCCGGGGTTGCGCGCATGGACCTCGCGTCGCCCATTGGTCCACACCCAGACCCTTGCGCCGCGACTCTGATCCGGGTAGCCTCGCGACTGAGGCGAGCACGCCTTCTTGGTGACTTGAGCACCGGGCCGAGTACCGCTGCGGAGTACTCGCAAGGTAGAGCATAGAGAGGACGGACGCGAGGAGGATGCGCGCCGTACTGCAAGGGAGCGATGCGAAGCGTCTCGGCCGCGAAGGAAGGACTGGATGCGAAAGCCCGAACGGTCCCGCTCCCCGGCGGGAGGCGGGTTCACGTAGCAGCCGATGGAGTCCGCGCGCAACCCAGGCAACGCCGATCCCCAGCGTCCATCGTCACGGCGTCATCTCCAAGGGGACGACGCGACTCAACGCCCACCCTGACGCCTTCGTCGCTTTGTCACCCCCCGGTTCGGCCAGCCCAGCCACGTTCCATCGCCCTGAAACAGGATCAAGAACGACAATGACCGGCGATGAATCAGACTCCGTCGTTCTTGTACTGTGCAGGACGTCGCAGGTCGAGTCTGTTCTTCGGCAGCTACGGATGGCAGCCGTGCTGACCCGGCCCAGCTCGGATAGGCCCAATCAGGCCCACGATTCTACTGTGCCGGCTCCCGCTCCCCGGGAGGTGGAAGTGCGTGACACCATTGAGTCCCTGCGTCAACGGCACGATCTTACTGATGCACAATGCGTAGTTCTTGCCCTTCGTTTTGAGGGACGCCCCACGAGGCAGGTAGCCGATGCGTTGGGTATCGAAGTCGGCACGGTGAAAGCGCACGTGCACGACGCGTTACGGAAGATCGGAACGACTCCGGGAACAAGGATTGACGCCCTCTTTCTTCAAAAGCTGCGTGAATACTGTGTGCCCGTCTCGATGGCCCCCGAGAACGCCGCGTGGCGAGACACGCTGCGCGCGGCGCAGAAGTGGCTTGCAACAACGGACCTTCGCACGGCAGGAGCCGGAAACCCCCTGCCACCAAGAGACCGTGCGGCGCATGTTTCTGCACCCTCCGACCTCATGGAGGCAACTCGTGTCGGAATAGAGAACTCATGATCACTGCGAGGCGACTCGGCGCAACGCTTACAGGAGCAGTGCAAGCTTCGACGTTCCTGCCTGGAATCACTTTCGGAACATCCCCTCCCCGCGGAGCCTCCAGAGCTTGGACGAGCGCGCCTCGACACCGGCATCCTTTGATCTCAGCGATGGCACGCGCGTGTTGTTATGTCGGGATGCTTGGGTGCGCTGAGCCCAGCCCACCAGTTGCTGAGGAAGCCACAGGTGCCGCTCCGCCTACCAGAGGGGCACCGAGGGGCGGGTTTCCGCAATACGACTCTGACGGCGAAGTGACCCTGCTGGGCCGGCCGCTGCCGAGCGACGTCCCGGTTGCGGTCGACGCTACTACCATGGGGCGCTGGACAACGCATGACGGCCGGCTTCTCGTAGACCCCTCGAGTTCCCAGCTTGATCGCTGGTGGTTTCCCAACGCTGCGGAAGGGACGTTCCAGACCGGAATGGTCCGCGCACGCATCGAGGTCACGGACACTATCGATGTGAGCATACTCGTTCGTCAGCAGGTACTCGCTGAAACAGGCGTCGCGTCAGGCTACGGTGTGACGATCAAGCAAGGCCAGCTGCGGTTGGACCGCTGGGATAGCGGCAACGTGCAGCCCATGATCGCAGAACTAGATATGCCTATCTCCGATGTTCGCACGCTGGAAATAGTGATTGTCAGCATTGGAACGCAGTTATTCGTGAGCGTATACGATGGCGACAGCTTTGAGCAGTTGGCAACCGCCGCTGCCCATGACAGTACGTATCGCTCGGGCGCCGTCGGAATCCGTGTGGGCCCTAAACACGATTCCAATGCCGCCATTACTTTGCTAACGGTGACGGATGCGGGGGCCTTGGGCCTCCGCGGCGAACCAGCTGGCTCTGGGGCTTCGGGCCATCAGATCCAGGGAGACGCGACGCCATTTGGACGACGTCGCTATGCGTTGGTGGACGAGAGTGACGCCGCGACCCTCCCACAAGATCTTCAGGCGCACCAACAAACATCAATTGAGAAATCTGGCGTGAGACAGACGATCCTTGCGCTAGACACGATCAGCTTCGAGCGGCTCCGTCGCTCAGGCGTACCGATTCGCGCGGTCTACGGCGATCTCGGCTGGGCCACACTGGACCGGTCGTTTCGTGAGCGGGCGAACACCGGACCACGTGCTGTGGAGGGTGGATTTGTTCTCGACGACGGTTACAAGGATCCCGCAATGGTCGAAGCGCTTTTACGAGCATACCATCAGAGATATCCAACGATAACGTTGCTGATGGAAATTGGGCATTCGCACCAGGGGCGCCCAATCTTGGCGCTCAAGGTATCAGACTCTCCCACGAGAACAGAGGATGAGCCAGCTATCTTGGTCGATGCGGCGCACCATGGCTCTGAGCTATTGAGCGTTGAGTATGCCCTTGACATGATCGATCAACTAGTTCGCGGATACGGTGTCAACCCGTCGCTAACCAAAGCGATCGATGGACTCGAGATATGGTTCGTGCCATTGGTCAACCCCGACGGTCTCTACCGATTTATGCACGAAGGTCGCAGCCTCGGCCGAAAGAATGGACGCGACACCAACGAAGACGGTCACTTCGATCGATTCGAAGGCGTGGATCTAAATCGAAACTACCCGTTCGGATGGAGCGACGATGAGAGCGTAGCGAGCTCGGCGAGCTCCTATTACCGTGGGCCCTCGCCAGGATCCGAGCCAGAAACGCAGGCGATGATGCGGCTCGGGGAACGGGAGCACTTCGCCGCGGTCCTGTCATTTCACGCTGATGGTACCGACATCTATCCATCGTATGTCGATGAAGCGCGTCGTGCTCCAGTACCGGACCCCATCGCAGCCATTGGCAACGAGCTTGCCACTGTTTCCCCGTGGCTTCCGAATAGAAGGCGATATGCGGTGCGCGACACGCCGCGCCCAGTGACCGGCTGTGCTACGGACTGGCACACGCACCGATACGGCGCGGTCTCGTACGTTGTCGAGGGCTCGCATACACATCCAGAACTCGATATTCGCACGCGGTCGGTTGAGGGCACGCGTCCAATCTGGAAAGCACTTCTGAATCGAGTGCTTGAAGGGGCCTGGATCGGCGGAAGAGTGCTTGACCACTCCGGCCGACCACTGGTTGCTGAAGTAATGCTTGAGGAAACCCAGACATTCGAGGGTGAACTCTGGCGAACCCGCGCATCAGATGGCCGCTTCGATCGAGCGGTCGTAGGTCCGGGACAGTATACGCTGCTAGTACGTTTGAGTGACGGGGTGCGGCTCCGACGCAAGATCGAAGTCGTTGGTGGTCGCGCCGATGTGACCATTGTCGCCCCCGTTCCGTGATTCAACCGGCGCGTACGCCGAGGCAACCTTCACGCACCGCCGTAATCGCATGCGAATCTCTTGCTGGGTGCTGTCTTGACTTCCTCCTTCGTGAACACCTTCATCGGCGACGGGTTGAACGAACTCCTGGACAGGGTCCTGAACATGCTTGACCGCGACTTCGGTGCGAGGCGCGTCAGCTGGCTGCTCGGCGTCGATGCCGTGCGGACGTTCCCGACTCGGGGTTGTCGATTTCGAGTTCCCCGGAGCCGGGGCGGCCGCGTCGATGAGTATGACGGAACCGATACGACGCCCACGGATCTGTTGCTCAAGAACTTCACTGTCATCGTCTGCGTGCACTACGGCAACGCCACGACCGTGCGGGTGAAGGCGAAGGCCGGCCACACTCACGCGATGCGGTCGATCTTCATCGGCGGAGTGCATCAGAACGATCAAGTGGCTGCAGGGCCAACAATCCCGTCGAGCTGACCGTGCCCGCGCTCACCGCGAACTACAACCCGTTCTACAGGGTCCCGTTCACCCCGGTGAGCCTCACCGGGGGCAAGTTCGCTTATCGGAGACCCGTTCGGTCATCATCGTCCCGAAGAAGAGATGACGCGAGACGCGAGCCGAGCCGGACCAGGCCGCGGGCCAGCGGCGCTCCCCGGCCGCTGCGCCCAAAGGTCGGACCTCGTAGCACGAACGGAGTGCGGGAGACGTGGAACCGAAGGAGCCACACAGCTCCCTCCGTGCACCTGTGCGCGCGCGTCATGTTCGCGACGACCGCTTGCGTCCGATCGATCGCACAGCACCGTCGGGTCCGGAGCCCGCAGTGGAATACAGCGTCCGGCGACACACCCCTCGTCTGCTCAGCTGTATCGATCTTCGTGACGCGGTAGCCTGTGTATCCGTATGAGCGACGCGCGTGGACAGTGGTGGATCGTTCGGCAGCTGCACGAGCACGGTGATCTCGAGCTCGGACTGCGGAGCTTCTGGCACGAGCATGAGCAGCGTCTACGTTGGGGGAGTGCAGTCCGCCTCTTCTGGAAGATCGTGTACGGGCGAGACATGAACGAGTCGACGCGCATTCGCTTGATCAATCCTTCCGGTCGCATCCACGCGGAGTTCATCTGCGGACGGCCGAAGCGGATGCGGTGCCGATTCGACAGCGAGTTCACGCGCGGGTGCTGGGAGACGGACCTCGCGTGCATCGAGCGGCTCACACGCAGGGTGAAGCCTCGAACGACATCCGAACGGTCAGGCGTGACTCGCAATGGCACTCGATGAAGCGAACCCGACCTTGGACGAGCTCCGTGCGCTCGATCTCCCGCAGATACTCGCTCGAGCTCCCTCGGCGTCGTCATTTCGCTACGCGCAAGAGTTCATCGATCCACGGACGATGCCGGCGCGCGGGACCCCGGAGTGGCGCGCGCGTGTTCTGCTCGGCTTCGTCACAGGCCTTCGGCTCGATGCCGATGACGACGCCGAGCCGTTCAAGATCGGGGGATGGTTCGGCCAGGCCCGCGTGACGGATCTGTCGGCGGACCAAATCGCGGTGTTGAAGGGATGGCTGCCCGAGATCTTCGACGCCGAGCTCCACGCGCGTGTCGCCGACGTGCTCTGGTGTGCGGTGCGCCCTCGCGACCATCACCACGGGCGGATGGCGGTCGCGTCCTACGTGCTCTCGGCGCGGAGGCTCGCCACGCCCGAGCAGTACTGGTGTGCAGCCGTCGAGAACCTGCGAAGGGCACTCGTGCTCGCGAGGAAGTTCGACCTCGTCGCCGACGTCGTCGGCTGCATCGCCGAGATCGTCGGCGATGAACAGCAGTCCTGCGAGGGTCCTCGAGATGCGCGTCTTCTTCGACTGCTGCTGGAGACCGGACACGACGAGCCTTCGAGACTCGCGGCCATCGCCGATGCGCGGGCAGCGGCCAACCTGCTCGCAGGCGAGGGGGAACAGTGGGGCACCGTTCAGTTCGCTATTGCGCGGGAGTACTTGGATGTCGCAGCTGATTGGTACGCGCGCGGGGATCCAGCGTCAGAGCGAGCACGCGACGCTCGGATCCGTGCAGCGCACGCCTACGTCCTCGAAGCGGACAAGGCACTGGAAGCTGGTCGGAGGCACGAGGAAGCCAGTCTCGTCGGGAAGGCCGTCACACGACTGCGCCGCTTAGCCAAGCCCCCAGACGGACAGATCGATGCGCTGACGACCAGGATGGTCGCAGCACAGCGTAGCGCACCGTGGGCGGACTTCTCGGCCACGCTGGACTTCACGCAAGAATACCTCGCGGGCCGACGATGGGTCCGAGGTCAGGAGTTCCCGAGAGCACTCTTGCGGCTCGCCTACGTCGCGCCCACCCCGGAGGTTTCGAGGCTGCGCGACATGGCTCGGGAACACTTCGACAGCTCGGTCGTCACACGGCTCTTCGCGGTCGCCCTTTTTTCGCCAGAACGCCTCGTCAGGAAGCACGTGCCCGCGTTCCAAGACGGGGAGAACGAGAACGAGGCCGCGATGCGGTCGCAGATGTGGCAGCAATGTTCCGCGCTGCATGCCCAAGCATTCGCGTGCGTCGAAGGTGCGCGCCAAGAGCTGCTGCTCGAACACAGCCCCACGCTCGCGGACATCCTGCCTCTGGTACGCGACAGCTGGCTCGTACCTCAGGGCCATGAGCTACTCTTCGCCCGTGGGCTGCTGGCAGGGCTGTTCGGGGACTTTATCGTCGCGTGCCACATCTTGATCCCCCAGTTCGAGAACGGGTTGCGGAACCTCGTGGAACAGGTCACACGGCGACCGCTCGTGACGTACGGCGACGACGGGCTGCAGAGCGTCGGACTGCTGAACAAGATCCTCTCGACGCCCGAGCTGGCCGACGAGATCGGAGTGGATCTCGTATTCGACCTTCAGGGTCTGCTCGTGCGACCCGAAGGCGCGGACCTGCGGAACCGGCTGGCCCACGGATTCCTCGGAGACCGAGGCTTCCGATCGATCGAGGTCGGCTACTTCTGGTGGGTGTGTCTCCGGTTGGTCATCTGGCTGCTCCCTTCCGTGCGTTCGACACGTGTGGACGACACACCGCACGAGGCGAGCAGCCCGTCGCCTCCCAAGTGGTCCGGCGGCGCCGCTCTCGTGATCGATGCGGCGCTGAAGGCAACGACAAAGCGACGGTCCGACTAGCGAGCCCGGCGACGTGGGTGTTGATCGCGGCCTGAGTGGGGGACGCCCTCCGCAGACGTTGCGGCGGCACTGTGATCCGCACCGTGATCGGGCGACCGCTAGACCATCGGTGTACGATCGCGCCACCGCGTGCTCGCTGTGGACACTACCGGGGAGCGCCTATACGCGGGCCGCGGTGTGGCACCGACGCAGCGGTCGTTCTTATCGCCATGCTCGAAGAGCAATCGCAGCTCGCTGTCCGCGCACGCACGCGGACGATCAGCTCGAGATGCCCTTCGAAGTCGCCGCCCTCGGCGAGCGCATCTGCGTCCCAGCTGAACGGAAGGCCATATGCACACGACGCTGCCTCGTGTTCTGGTACTCGCTCGCGCCCAGTCCTCCGTCGAGGTACTCGGACGCACGATCGAGAACGTGTCGCCCGCGATCGTGACGTGGGTATAGTGCGTAGCCTGCATCGCCTGTGGATGCTCGCACGTCCGCAGGCCATGAAAGCGCCGTCGAGAGCTCGACCGTCGCAATCGTGGCCGGTCCGAGCGCGGTGCGGAGGGCGGAGACTCGACGGCGACACCGCGCGTAGATGCAGATACCCCGAAGCGACCTGGAACGCCTCAGACGGCGGCGTAGCGGGTTCCGCGAGCCTTGCCGGTCCGCTTGATCTTGCGCGATGCGATGAGGCGCTTCGTCGCAGTACGGAACTGCAGGCCCGTGCCGCCGATCGAGTTGATCACGTCTTCGGCCGCAACAGACGCGCCGGCAGCCTTGATCGCCGCGAGCACCCGCGCGTCGTAGTCCTTGCGCCCCGCTGCCGTTCGGGTGCCTTCCTTCGCTTTTCGCCCGCCACCTGCGCCGGACGGCCGCACACTCGGAGCATTGGGCGACCGACCGCCGCCAAGCTCACCGATGGTGAGGCCTCGAATGAACGGCGCTACGACCGGATCGTCCAAGAGTGAAGCGATCGTCGCGCTCGCGCCCTTGCTGCGGATGTAGTGCAGCAGCAGGGGGCGCAAATCCTGGGAGCCATTGGAACCGCGGCCTCGGGGCATGTCGCCGATCTTCCACCGATGCACCTCGGGGTGGTCAAGTTTCTGACAAAGCGCCGGGAGCAGCTCACGGCGATTGCTTGGACACAGCCGCTCCAACGTTGCCGGGGTCAGCGTGCGCCCCCTCTGCCCCATCACGCCGCGGGCCGGAGAGGTCCTCTCGCACGAGCACGGACTCGAGCGCGTCACCCATCTCCGCCGCCTCAAGCCGAGTCCATCCCGGCACTTGGGGCTGTCGTCGTCGAGCATCGCGCAGTTGCGTCCGAGCGCACGCACGGTACGATCGGCTCCGGCGATCAATAAATGGGGAGAGAAACGGCTCGGTCTACAATCACTTGAGTCGCAACCGACCGTTGACGTCACCGCTTCTTTGCGGCCTGCCTCCTGATGTGCTCCACGAGATTCGCCTCGTCGTCGGCGATCTCCGCGATCGTGCGATCGTCAGGGTAGAGCCGCCGCATCAAGTCGTACAGGGCTGCAGTGACGACGTTGACGTAGTCCGCCGCAGCTTGCTCGTCGGGATCGGGTTCATCCGGACGATGGATCAGGTGGTTGCGCACTTCGCTGCCCTTGGTGAGCTCCTTGTAGTAGGGCGACCGCGTGCCGTCGTACGCTTCGAGGATCTCTGCGTAGAGCTTCTTCAACGGTGGGGACGGCACTTCGAGAAGTAGCGGAGCGATCGTTTGCGCCTTCCGCCCGAGGAACTCCTTGATGCCGAGCTCCGCCGCGATCGTGGCGTCGATCCAACGATGGCGCGGAGCTCGCTCCTCCCGTGCTCGCTCGAGGTGAGAAAAAGCGACGAGCGGTCTGACGTTCGCGTCCAGCTGCCCCTGGATCACTGCCTCCGAAGCCTCGTCGATCCGTCGCGGCACCATGCTCGTGCCCTGGACGGCTTTCCCCGGGAGCATCACGCGCTCCCAGGTCTCCCCATCCGTCGACCACTCGAGTAGTCGCAGCCATGCACCACGGAACTCCGTCATCGGATACGTGAACCGCAGGACCAGCGCGAGCCGCTCCACGGCCGAACCGAGCCGGTCGACCAGCGGCTGCACCTCGGAGTGGAGTGCCTGCGGTGCGCGCCGCGTCGTGAGCCACTCGCTCAGCGACGCGAGCCCGTCGTCGGAGAGCGTGGCTTCGAGGCACGCAGCGATCCGGTCTTCGACGGGGTCGACCTCGATCCTGACGCCGTCCAGCGAGAACGAGAACGTGGCTCGCGTCCGCGCTGGACCGGGGAGGTCCCTCGTCCAGTCGAGATGGCCGATCGCCACATGGTCGGTGCGAAAATGTACGAGTGGCATGGCTCTTCCTCCTGCTTCCTTCGGTCGGTCGTGCACGGTGCCAGCACCAGACGGGCGGGCCGGGAGCTCGACCGCCGGCGAGTCTCGGAGGTCAAGTCTCCGGGCTCAGTTGAGGGCCCTTCAAGTGCCATGGACGCGCCGTGTACTTTGAAAGGCTTTCAAAGTACACGGCGGGAAACGGTTGCTGAACGCACCGCGCTCGTATACCTTCCGAGCGGTAAGGAATGGGTCGTCCTGCCAAGCCTCTGCCGGGGTTCGGTGGCCTGCTACGCCGTCTTCGGCTGGATCGCAGGTTCACGCAGGCCGAGCTCGCCGACGAAGCTGACGTGACCCCGGGCTACGTCGCGCGCATCGAGCTGAACCAGGTGAGCCCCTCGAGCGCGCTGCTCCTGCGGCTCGCGGATGCGCTCGGGGTGCCGGTGTCCGCGCTCGCCGAGCACGGCGGGTACGTGCCGCCCGAGCTCACAGCGGCGTATCGGCAGACGCCGGAAGCGCTGCTCTGGTTCTGTCGACTGCCCGCCGGCGAGCGCCAGCGCCATGCAGCGTCGGCGATCGCCGACGAGGACCGGGCAACTCGCGACCGCGTGCGCCGCCTCGCACGGCGGATAGCACGAGGTGGCTGGTGACGCGGACACCGACCCCCTCCGAGCGCAACCTCCCCGCGCTACGGCGGGTGTGCGACGAGTTCCTCTCGACCGGCGAGCCAGTGCGCGACCACGGGTTGAACCAGGAGTTCGGCTCGAGGTCGATCTACGAGCTTCGGCTGCTCGGCCTCCTGAGCCATCACCACTCGCGTATCGTGCCCTCGCGAAATGGCTTGCGCCGGATCGGACGCGTCGACGCATTGTCCGCGCCCGCGCGGCTCTACCGCGCGCTGCAGGACGCATGGGCGAAGGATCGATCCCACACGCAGTGGCTACTCGAGCGCGTCGCGAAGTTGATCGGCGCGGACGAACGGACCGCTCGCATCTCGATGCTGTTGCTCGATGGTGCGCCTTCGATTCAAGTCGCGTGGGCCGGGGCGCTCGTGCCCGTCGTCTACGTATCGGAGCAGCCAGGGCTCTCGTCCGTCGACGCCAAGCCGTTGGAGGGCGTGCAGGCCGAGCCATGCGCGGCGCGTTCCGCCGAGGCTCTGCGTCTCCGATACGAGGAGGGTGAGCGTTGCTTCCCGCTGGTAGAGGCCGATCGCGGGGCGCTCGCCGGCGCCGTGCTGGATGGTGTCCAGATCCAGTGCGGGTCGATCCGCGGCGCCGACTTGCGTGGGGCGAGCCTCCGTGGCGCGCAACTCGGCGCGTTCCCGGTACGGAGAGATCTACCGGTGCACGGCCTGTCGCTCGTCGAGAGCGATCTTGCACGGGCGGATCTCACCGGCGCCGATCTCCGAGGCGCAGACCTCCGAGACGCGAGCCTCGAGGGCGCGCGCTTCGACGAACACAGCTCGATCCCGCTCGACGCGCTTACGTCCGCGTCGTGGACCACGGTCTATCACCGAGATGCTCCGCGCGGCCGCGGCGAAGCATGGCCCGAGACCACGGCGAGACACGAGGTGGGGTTCCGCATGGTTCGTGATGCGTCGGCCGATGCGTGGACGGTCTACCACCGCGGCTCGCGCCTCTCGTCGGTCCACGACTCCTTGGGCGTGCAGATCACAGCGCTGCTCCTTGCGAATCCGAACCGGGTGATCCACGCGCTGGATCTCGACGCGGCGCTCCTCGACAACCTTCCCCTCGCTCGTTCACTCGGGGAGCTGCCCTACGACACGACGGACGTTGTCCGCTTGCTCGCGGAACGTGGGCTGCCGACGGCCAGGCACCTGAGCGACGACGAGCTCGCGCGGCTGCGGGCGTGTCTGCGTGCGTGCGATCGACTCGCCGGTAGCGAGGCGGGCAAGTGCCTGCATCGTGACCTCGCGGCCGCACTTACGAAGCGCGAGCTGAAGCTCGGCGCGATCGCGCACGCGAAGAAGACAACCGATCGACTGCGGAACGCATTCGCCCGCGCCAGAGACGGCGTGCTCGCAGCCGACGCGTTGCTCCCACTCGTCCGCGGCGTCCACGTCGGGGAGTTCTCGCGCTACCACCCATCGGAGGGAGCATGACCCGGCTCTCGGCGGCGACGCGTACCGGCGAGCCGTCCAGCGGATGGACGCGTCGGCGTCCATCCGCTGGGATCGCGGCTCGCTGCGCCATGTTTCTGTCGCCTTGTGAGCGACCGCTACCTCGGGCCGGGCGACGTCGCGGCGCGGCTGGACGTATCGGTCAAGTTTGCGCGTCGACTGATGCGCGAGATGATCCATCTCGAGCTGCCTGGCGGGAAGGTCCGCATCACTGAGTCCGCGTTGGTCGCGTACTTGCGTAGACACACGGAGGAGTCCACGTGCCCGAGTCGAACGACCGCCTCTACAGAAAAAAGACGAAGGACGGTAGGCCCCGCGGTCCTTGGTACGGATGGCTCTACCCGCCCGGAAGCCGCCGGGCGCGCTACGTCTGTCTCCGGACACTCGATCGACGCGCCGCCGCGTCACGACTCCGTCAGCTCGAGCGCGAGCAAGCTGTCGCAGCCGATCGCCCCACGAACACGACCGCGCAAGCCTCCGGCAGCGTCGGAGGAGAAGCCGTCCGGCAAGCCCCGTCGTACACGTTGAAGGACGCGTTCGCGGACTTCCTCGACTTCGGTTGCCGCGGCAAGAGCTCGGCCACGAGCGGGATGTACCTGCAGAAGGCGCGGCACCTGCTGCGCGTCCTCGGCAGCGACGTCGACGTGCACGACATCGCGCTGGAGGACGTCGACGCGTACATCCGCACCCGAGAGGACGAGGGCGCGCACGGCGGGACGATCTGCAAGGAAACCATCACCCTTCGCCAAGCTCTGAAGTGGGCGGTGGCCCGCAAGCGCTACACGGGCGATCCGAACGCCGTGGTTCCCCAGGTGAAGAACGTCTACCAGCCGCGCCGCCGTCACCTCGAGATCGAGGAGTTCGGCAAGCTCGTTGCGCAGCTGCAGCCGAGCCATCTGCGCTGGACGCTGATCGCCGTGTACACCGGTGCTCGTCGCTCCGATGTCGAGCGGCTGTCGTGGAGCGACGTCGATCTGCAGAACGGATGGATCCATCTGCCCGGCCGCAAGACGCTGCTCGCGGACCGGACCGTTCCCATCCCACCGGGGCTCCGCGAGTACCTCGGCGAGACGCCGACGCGCGAGCGAAAGGGCCCGCTCGTCACTCCGTGGTCGAACGCGGTCCGCGATCTCGCCGCAGCGTGCACGCGCGCCGGGATCGCGAAGGTGTCGCCGAACGATCTACGCCGCAGCTACGCGAGCTGGCTCAAGCAGGGCGGCGAGGACTCGTTGGTCGTCGCGCGCCTCATGGGACACAGCTCCACGACGATGGTGGAGCGCGTGTACGGACACCTCGGCAACGACAACTTCCGCAAGGCGGCGGACAAGCTGCCCGCGCTGCCGGACACCGCCACGGCCGGTAGTGCATCGGTAGTAACCCCGAGCGCCCGTCAGGCCTCCCAGGCCCGCCCGCACACCAAAGCGGCCAAGGCCGCGACCCGCAAACCGACGCGGAAGACGGCGTCGCAGGGGGTCGCAGAAACCTCGGTGCCCGGGGCCGGAATCGAACCAGCGACACGCGGATTTTCAGTCCGCTGCTCTACCAACTGAGCTACCCGGGCGTCGGTAGGGCCGCTTTCGTAACGGATCCCCCCGCGCGCGTCAAGCCGAACGGCCTTCCGCGCGGGCTCGCGGCCACTGCGTCGCTTGCGAGCCGGTCTGCGCGCGACCCGGTGCAGATCGCGATCACCACGGACGCGCAGGGCGTCCGCACCACCGGCCGCACGCATCACTGCTCGCTCGGACTCCGTACATGCGCGCGACGTCGCGAACGCCGAGCCGATGCCGTCGATGGCGAGGGCGATGCACGGGGCTCCCGATGCCCTCCTATAGCCGCGCCGACATGCCCGGTCGCGTGATCCGGGCACGCGATGGCCGATGAACCGGCGCTGAACGACGACTTCGTCGATCTGCTCCGGGCGTTCGACGAGGCTGGCGTCGACTTCGTCGTCGTTGGCGCGCACGCGCTCGCCGCATACGGTGTCGTGCGCGCGACCGGTGACCTCGACGTCTTCGTGCGTCCGGAACCCGAGGTCGCGATGCGTGTGATCGCGGGGCTGCTCGCCACAGCCGAGTGACCTCGTCGCGGTGCGAGCCGCATCCAGTGCCGCATGGCACGCGTTCACCAGTCCGTCGCTCGCGGGTCCGGAGGCGACCTCGTGCCAGGCGCGCCACACCAGATCCCGGGGATTGCGCCCTTTGAGAGTAGGAAGTAGAACTTCCCACTCTTGACCGAACGTCCCGAGCTCGCACGGGAAAAGGAGGGCGCGATGATCCGATCGTTGTTGGCCGGTCTGCTCGCATCAGCATGTGCCGTCGAGGGCTCGTCCGACACGGCGTCGACCGACGCGTCGACGGGCGCGACGGCGAGCGAGACGTCGAGCGAGGGCGACGCTCCGACGACGGACGATCCGGCGACGACCTCGGCCGCCGACCCCGACACGACGAGTGCGGCGACGACCAGCGCGGCGACGACCGGCGCGGATGCTTCGACCGAGTCGACCGGCGCGGACACGACGACCGGACCCGTCGAGCCCGGCCCCGATCTGCGCGAGCTCGGGCCCCATCCGACCTCGACGTCGGACGACAGCTTCGACGCGGACGGGTGCGCGATGGGCTACACGATCACGTCGCCGACCGATGCACCGCGTGCACCGACGGTGATCCTCGCCCACGGCTTCCAGGGCAATCGCGCGAGCATGGCGGACTGGGCGGCCCACTACGCGAGCTGGGGCCTCGTGGTGGTGACGCCCGATCTCTGCCACTCGACGATCCTCGACCCCGATCACGCGCAGAACGGCGTCGATCTGGTGGCGCTCGCCGATCACCTCGGACTCGCGTCCCCGATCTACGCCGGGTACTCGGCCGGTGGTCTCGCCGCGGTGCTGGCCGCGGCCCAGGATCCCGAGGCGCTCGCGCTCGTCGGTCTCGACATGGTCGACAGCGGTGGCCTCGGTGCCGGCGTCGCTGCGAGCATCGCCGTGCCCGCCCACGACGTCACCGCGGAGCCTGCCATGTGCAACAGCACTGCGAATGGCGTCCCGGTGTTCGCAGAGATCCCCGACGCGACCACGATGCGCGTCGTGGAGGCCGACCACTGCGACTTCCAGTCGCCCCCCGATGCGTTCTGCGGCCTGTGCAGCGCGCCGAATCCGACGTTCACGGACGAGGACATCGCCGCTTCGATCCGCGGGCTCACCACGGCGGCACTGCTGTGGCGCAGCGGCGTCGACGAATCGGGCGCACAGTGGTGGACGCCCGGATCGCCCTGGTTCGACATGCTGGTGGCGAGCGGCGCGGCGATCCAGCTATGAGCACCGGGTACGATCGTGCTGACCGCCGCGGACCTCCGACTGCACGTGGTCGAGCACGCTCGCACGGTCACCGCGCTCGCACTGCCCGTCGCCTCGTTCGTCGTCGACCGTGACCTGGTGCTCGTGGCGGGCGGTCGACGCATCGTCCGCTCCATGCGGGTCTTCGCGTCCGAGGCCGTGTTCCGCACCGTGGTCGAGCGAATCGCAGCGCTGTCCGGCACGCCGTCCCCGCTCGACTCCTCGTCGACGCCCGCACCGCATCACGTCCGCTCCACCGACGACGCGGCGCTGTTGGCCCGCTTCCACGCGTCCGCGCACCAGCGCGACGAGGACTGAGCACAGGTTTTCACGAGGATTGTCGCGCACTTTCTCAATGACACGAGGCCGACTCCAGTCCGGCGCCTTCGCGACAATGTCATGGTGTGTCGACCGCCGTGCATCGGGACGAGCTCTCCGTACTCTATCGGGACCATCGCGACTTCGTGCGCGGGTGCCTGCGCCGGCTCGGGATGGCCGACGTTGCCCTCGACGATGCGGTCCACGACGTCTTCGTCGAGCTGCTCGGGCGCGCCGGCGAGTCGTACGATCGCGCGCGGTCGATTCGCGCGTGGCTGTTCGGGATCACGCGGAACATCGCGCGCTCGCGTCGTCGCCGGGAAGCCAACCGAGCGCGGCTCGACGAGCGCAACGCAAGCATCGCGCAGCCGTCGGACGACCCCGACGAAGCGCTCGCGCGCGCCGAAGCGCAGCGGGTGCTGGATCGATTCTTGAGCTCGATCGATCGCGGCGTGCTCGCACCGTTCGTGCTCGTCGACATCGAAGGCTTCTCGGCGAAGGACGCGGCCGAGCGCCTGGGACTGCCGATCACCACCGTGCGCTGGCGCGTGCGCGTGGCCCGGGCCGAGCTGCAGGGCGCCGCGCAGCGTCAGGTACCGCGGCCGTGGCATGCGATCGTCGCGTGGCTGTGGCCGTGGGCCTCGGTGCGACGATTGCCCAAGCTGGTGTGGATCGCCTGCATTTGTTTGATCGCATGGGCTGCGTTCGTTCCGTGGCGGATCCCGAGGCGCGAGGACGTCGCGAGTGCACGTGCCGGCCTGGCGGAAGCGGCGACGACCGCACGTCGACGGCTCGCCTCACCGCAGCGCACGCCGGCACCGACCGTTCCGTTCGGCGACGCCGCGCGTGGATCGATCGCCGGGCGTGTCCTCGATCCCGCGGGCCATGCGATCGTCGATGCCCAGGTGTGCGCGCTGCTCGACCCGTTCCATCGAACTCGCACGACCGACGTCGATCCGATCTGCACGAGCAGCGATGCCCGCGGCGAGTACCGGCTGGCGGCCGCGCCGGGCGAGCTCGGTCTCAGCGCGACCGCGGCCGGCTATCTGCCCACATCGCACGCCGGCACGAGATCGGGCGGCCTCTTGCGCCTGGGGCGGAGCGAGCGGCTCACCGGCATCGACCTCGTGCTCGCGCGCGGGGGTGCGAAGATCACGGGCACGGTGCTCGATGCGACCGGAGGTACCGTCGCCAGTGCGATCGTCCGTGCGAAGAACGGCACGGTCATGAGCTCGGCGTGGTCGGCGTACGACCAAGCCGACGAGGACGGACGATTCGAGATCTGGGTGCCGCCCGGTTTCGTGGAGCTGCACGCGATGGCCGACGGCTATGCGATCGGCACGGAGCACGTGATGGCGCCCGTGGGCGACGTCGAGCTCCGCGTCCTGCCCGAGGTGGTGGTGAGTGGCGTCGTGGTGGACGAGATCGGCGCTCCGGTGAGCGGAGTGCTCGTGCACGCGACTCCCACCGCGCCCAACGCACTCGAGGCCGGCATCGTCGCCACGACGGATGCGGCGGGTCGATTTGCGCTCGAGCGGCTGCGTCCCGGCTCGTACCGGCCGCGCGCGATCGGGGAGCGAGTCTTCGGTGAGCTCGCGACGCCGATCGTCGTGGCCTTCGGCGCGCCTTCGACTCCGCTGCGCATCGAGGTGCACCCGGCGTCGCTCGTGGACGTCGTGATCGAGAGCGATGGAGATGCGGCTTGCGATGGCGAGTACGTGCGGGTGAACGATCGATCCGCGCGCGTCGTGGCCGGCGCGGCGAGCTTGCCCGGGGTGGCGCCGGGCGCCGCCCACGTCGCTCTGCAGTGCGCGGGGCAGACCATCCATGCGCCCGTCCAAGTCACGGGTGGCGAGGAGGTCACCGTTCGTCTGCGCTTCGCCCCCGTCGCCACCGTGCGCGGACGTCTGATCGGGCCCGAGCGGCTGCGCCGATTCGCGACCGTCGTCGCGATCCCGAGCGCGCTCGACTACGACGGCGTGCTCATCCCCGCCGGCTCGAGCTCGGTGTTCGCAGATGCGAGCGGGGCCTTCGACATCGCGTTGCCCGACGGGGGCGACTACCGCTTGCACGTCACCCCGTCGGGGTCGTTCGTGTCCGCCGTGGCGGAGCTGAGCGTGGCGGAGGGCGAGCACGCCGACCTCGGGGACGTGCGACTTCCGGCGACGGGACGACTGCGCGGCAAGGTGATCGATCCGAGCGGTGGCGCGGTGCCGGGACTGCACATCCGCGGTGATCGAGCGCTCGGTTCGCAGACCGGCGAGGACGGCAGCTACGTCGTCGACGACGTACCCGTGGGCACGTACTCGGTGCGCGTGACGCAACGCGGTCACGCCATCGAGGGCGTCGAACCGATCGAGGTCTCCATCCGCGCGGACACCACGAGCGACGCATCGTGGGTGGTGCCGGCTCGATCGGTGCGCATCGACGGCGTCGTCGTGGACGCGGACGGCCTGCCGATTTCCGAGGCCGCCGTCACCGTCGCGCTCGTCGACGCCTCGTTACCGGAACGACGGCGCGCGCGGGCGCTGGCGCATGTGCTGACGGACGTCGACGGCGCTTTCGAGATCGCGGGCCTTCCGGCGAGCGAGCTCGAGGTCGAAGCGATCGCCCATGTCGCGACGGCCGAGGGCGGCGCGCGCTGCGAGGGTGTCGCCCCCAGCGCAGCGAGCTCCGGCGAGCTGCGCACCGTCACGGTGCGGTGCGCCGTCGCAGCAGCGACGCCGGTGCCGTGATCGCGAGCGAGCTGCACGGTTCCCCCGAAATCACCGAGCAGACCCGCATGGCCTGCGAACCACGTGGCGGCGGTAGCGAACGCAACGAGGCCGAGTGGCAGCTCGTAGAGTGGCCGTCGACGTGCCGGTAGCGAAAGGCAGCCTCGCAGCCCGTCCTCACAACCGCGGTGCCCAGGGCCGGAATCGAACCAGCGACACGCGGATTCTCGGTCCGCTGCTCTACCCACCGAGCCACCTGGGCGTCGGTAGGGGTCACTCTTGTAACGGATCTCTCGCTCGCGTCGAGCCGAACGGCCTCCGGTCGGGCTCGCGGTCACTGCGGCGCTTGCTAGCCCGTCTGCGAGCGACCCGGTGCAGATCGCGATCACCACGGAGGTCCGGTGGTTTCTGCGCGCGCAGCAGGACGCCGTCGACGTGCTCGAGCGGTGGTTCGAGAGCGTCGCACCCGAGCCCGGTCGCCTCGACCGCTACGTGGCGACCGACCGCGACGACTTCGGCGTGAAGGTGCGCGACACCAAGGCGAAGGCTGCGCGGTTCGAGACGAAGGATCGTCTGTCCGCGCCGACGGCCACGCGCTTCGCACCGAGCATCGCGGGTCGCGTCGAACGCTGGCGCCGTGTGTCGGTCGCGGTCGCTCGCGCCGAGGCGACGTTGGACGGCGAGATGATCCACGTCCGCAAGCAGCGACGCGCGCGGCAGTTCGGCATCATGAAGGGCCAGGTCGTCGAGGTGGCTCCGGATCCACCGGTCGATCCGTGCTGCATCGTCGAGTGGACCACCATCGAGATCGAAGCTCCGCATGCGCCGTCCATGCTGTGGACGCTCGGCTTCGAGGCGAGCGGCACGGAGGAGATCCAGCGCTCGTGCCTGCGCGCCGTGGCCCACGAGCTCTTCGCGCAGGTGCCCGAGCTCGTGCTCACGCTCGATGCGAGCTGCGGCTACCCCGAGCTGCTCGCTGGCCTCCCGCGCCGGTGAGCTTCAGGCCGGCGCCTGCTCGGCGTCTGCTTGCGCGGCCCGGATCGTGTTCTGCACGGCTTCCATGAACGCGCCGCGCTCGTGCGGGTGCTGATCGAACAGCTGCCCGAGGCCATCGGCCAACAGCGGCAGCGTGTACGGCGACGGGTTGCAGCACAAGAGCCACTCGCGCAGCTGCTCGCGCACGACCATGTCCGCCTCCGTCACCTCGTGGCCGACGCGCGTGAAGTGCTCCGCGAACTGCCCGCGGATGCGCGCGAGCGTGGGCCCGAGCGAGCCCGTCATGATGCGCGTGATCTCGTCGGCGGTCTCCTCGGACAACGGCAGCGCGAACGGATCTTCGTCGTTGTCCGCGAGCAGTCGACGCAACGCGTCGACCTGCACCTCGATCAAGCTGCGCACCGGCGTGACGGCCGTGTCGCGCTCGAGCAGCGCGACCACGGTGGCGTCCTCCGTCAACGGGATCACCATCATGCGCGCCGCGCCGAAGTTGATGAGCAGCTCGCGCAACGGCACGCCGACCGTCTCGCTCGCGACGGTCATGCGTCGCACCGTCTTCGCGATGTCGTTGGCGACCGCGGCCGGCAGCCCGCTGCGCGCACCCGCGGCCATCGCCCCGTCGGCCGTGGCGATGAGCGCCCCGCGGACGCCCTGGATCGCGCCGAGCTCCTCCAACAGATCGAGCAGTTGCTCGCGGCTGCCGTCGCTCACTCGACCCCCATCACCGCGTCGCGCACCGCCTCGGGATCGGCACCCTGCTCGACGCTGAGCACGGCCGACGCCGCCCCCATGCTGACCATCACCATCTGCTGTCCGCTCACGGAGCGCGCGACCACGCCGTCGAACACGTTGTAGCCGAGCGTTCGCGCGATGCGAGCGGCCCCGCGCATGTAGAAGCCGGCGAGCGTGACGAGCGACGTGTTCGTGCGCATGTCCTCGGCCAGCACCTTGCCCGTGCTCGAGATGATCGCCACGCCGTTGATGCCCTCGAACTGCCAGAACTGATCGAGCATCCCCGTGCGGGTGTCGGGGTCGTCGAAGATCGCGTGTCCGGCCGCCGTGCTCATCGCGGCGAGGTCTTCCCCGGACGCCATCGAGCTCTCGGAGTCGAACTGGCTCGGCGTCCCGCGCCCGCGTGCGAACCGGTGGGTCGGCTCGTCGAGCACGGGGATGTCACCGAGCGGGATCTTCTCGGTCTTGCTGCGCGCCGCCGTGATCGGGGTGACCGTGGCGAGCGGCGCGCTCTCCTCCTGCGGCTCCGGCGTGATGTCGAGGTCGTTGAGATCCTCGAACGACGACTCCGTCTCGTCCGCAGGTTTGGTCTCGATGTCCTCGCGCGTGCCGCCCGGCCCGACCTCGCCGAGGATGCCCTCGTCGGTCTGGCGCGCGGCCTCCATCAAGAGGTGGGTGCTGGATCGCGTCACGGTGCGCAGCGGCGGCGGGCGGTGGTGCGATTCCTTGAACGTGCCGCGGTTGACCGCGAGCAGCTTGTAGAACGCGAGCTCGCCCCGGAATCGATCGTACTCGCAGTGCACGATGTCGCCGTGCTCGAACCAGATGTGCCCGCGCCCCGCCGGCGTGTGCACCTCGACGAGCTTGTCGCGGCCCGACAGCGCGACCATCTGCACGTAGTCGAACAGCTCGACCTCGATCGAGTTGCCGTAGAAGCCTCTTCGGGGTCCCCACTCTTCCAACACGCCGCGCAGCACGTCGACGTCGACCGGCTTCTCGAGGATGCGGATGCCCTCGGACGCGCCGTACGTCGTACGGATGTCGTCCGTGACCGCTGCGGACAGGATGATGATGTGCGTCGACGGCGAGTAGCTGCCGAGCCAGTTCAGCAGGTGCGTGCCGTCGCCACCGGGGAGCTTGAGCTCGGAGACGACCGCGTCGTACGGCTCGTTGCGCAGACGATCGATCGCGTGACGCACCGACGTCGCCGAGCCCGTCTCCATGCCGTGCTTGCGCAACGCACGTTCAATCGCGAAGCGAACGTTGACTTCGTCGTCGACGATGAGCACCCGCATCACCGTCTTCGCGACTGGTCGGCCCTGGTCGAGCACCTCGGACTGCATGGTACTGTCGGGCGGCGCCCGGCCGAAGAAAGCACTGGGCCGATCCCGCCCGCGGGCCGCGTCCGATCGGCCCGCAATGTGCCGCCGCGTGGGCTCTGGTGGTCGCGAATTCGGCCACGGCGACGCCGGTCGGCGTGGGTTCGGTGCGCGTTGTCGCCCACCCTTCGGCTGAGGTTGGTTGACCTCGACCCTCGATTTCTCATGGTGGATCGACTATTCGTGCGAATCTGAGCCAATCCTGCGCGACATCGAGATTCGTATGTATCGTCGGTTGCCTGGTGAGCGCGCGAAGGCGCAGAGGCATGGTGAATCGGCGCGGTTGTGCTCTCCGTAGATCGTACGACCAAGGGCGATGGCGCGCATGTGGTCTGTTTCGCCCATTCGGGGGTTGTTCAGCACGTAGTTTTTCTTACGAGAAAAGGCTTTTCCACCAGCTCGATTTCCCATATGATGGCCGCATGGCCATCCTTCTGGAAGACCTCAACCTCCGCAAAGCCGAACGCCTTCTTTGTCTTCAAGCGCTCGAAAAAGGCGGGAGCATCGTCGAAGCCGCGCAGCTGCTCGGCATCACGCGCCACGCCCTCAAGCGCCGGATGATCAAGCATCGGATCGACGTTCCGGCCGCCGAGCGGGAATCCCGCCCGGCCGACGGCCCGGTCGTCGCGGCGGTCGAAGGGGCCTAGTCGGCGCCTCGGCGCCTCCGCCCCCCCGTCACTCCGGGTCGTCCTCGCGGACGAGGACGCGAAGCTGCGCGGCCTCGATGCGATCGATGACCCGGGCCACGGCGGACACGACGGTCGGCTCCTCCCCCGCCATCGTCAGGTCGGTCCGTCGCAACAACTCCAAGACGCTCGTCCAGCCCGACACGAACGCTGCGAGCGCAGGGGCCGGCAAGCCCTCGGTGCGGGCCATCAGGAGCTCCGCCACCAGTCGTGACAGCTCGTCGGTCGTCGGTGTGTCGTCGGTCAAAGGGGGACCGGCGCGCGCCGGCGGGCCAGTTTAGCCGCAATCGGGCGCCCACTGCTATCGTCCGCCGGAAGATGGCGGAGACGCCCGAAGGCTCCCCACCCGGCTCGTCCGTGCAGGAGCCGCGCGTGCTCGGCAAGGCGATCGACGACATCGTCGCGTCGTACGCCTCGCACGGGAACATCAACCACATCGACGGCGCGAACCTGCCGTCGCGGGCGCTCGTCTCGAACCTCTTGCAGGATCTCGTGTCGATCGTCTTTCCCGGCTACTTCGTCGAGGAGACGGTCGACGCCGCGACCTGTCGGCTGTTCGTCGGCGAGCGCTGTGCACGGGCGCTGCGACAGCTCGAGTCCGTGACCGCCCGCGCGCTGGCATCCGAAGGCGCGAACGCGCTGCCGACCGCCGAGATGGAGGCGCGCGCGCAAGCGATCGCCGTCGAGGTGATCCACGAGATCCCGGCGCTGCGGCGCCGGCTGGACGGCGACGTGCAGGCCGCGCTCGCGGGCGATCCGGCCGCGCGGAGTGCCTCGGAGATCATCATGAGCTACCCGGGCATCGAGGCGATCGCGGTGCACCGCATCGCCCACTGCCTGCACGTGCGCGGCATCCCCCTCATCCCGCGCATGATGTCCGAACTCGTACATCGCGCCACCGGCATCGACATCCATCCCGGTGCGCTCATCGGCGATCGTTTCTTCATCGACCACGGCACCGGCGTCGTCATCGGCGAGACCACCATCATCGGCGATCGCGTGAAGCTCTACCAGGGCGTCACCCTGGGCGCGTTGTCGGTGGGGCCGAACGAGGCGTCGCGTCGGCGCAAACGCCATCCGACGATCGAGGACGACGTCACGATCTACGCCGGTGCCACCATCCTGGGCGGCGACACCGTCATCGGGGCCGGCTCCATCGTCGGCGGCAACGTGTGGCTCACGCACAGCGTGCCGCCGGGTACCACGGTGATGCTCGACAAGCCGTCGCTGCGCTTCATCTCCGCGCCGACGAAGTAGGCGGGGAAAGCGATCATCCCGCCGGCGCCGGAGCGCCCCGCCGAGCCGCGACCGCGAGCCGCCCGCGGATGCGACCGCGCAGCGCCTCGCGCACGATGTCCTTCGCGTCCTCCTCGAACTGCCCGTCGACCATCCACCGCAGGTACGTGCGCTCGGTCGGGTCGCCGGCGACCCACCGCAGGCTCTTGCCGCGCAACCGGCCGAAGTTGAAGACGGGCTCGTTGTCCCGCCATGCGAAGCGCCGGCCGCCGTCGCAGAACGCGTCGTTGTGCACGCTCGACACGGCGTGCAGATCGTCGATGCCGAGGCCGAGATCGCCGTAGCGGTCGAGCTGTCCGGCGAACACCTCGAGCGCCGCGACCGTGTCCGCCTCGGCACCGTGTGCGTCGACGAGCTCGCGGTCGCGATAGAACTTGAGCGCCGCCGCGAGGTTGCGGGGCTCTCGCTGGTGATAGATGACCTGCGAGTCGACGATGCGCGTGCGCGAGAGATCGAGCGTCCGGCCCGCGCGCACGAGCTCGGCTTGGAGAATGCGGACGTCGAACCGGGAGATGCTGAAGCCGGCGAGGTCGGCGTCCGCGAACGTGCTCGCGATGTCGGCCGCGACGTCGGCGAAGCGCGGTGCGTCGGCGAGGTCGGCGTTGCGAATGCCGTGGATCTCGCTCGCCTCGGCCGGGATCTTGACCTGCGGATCGATCCGCCACGTGCGGGCAGCCTCGATCGCGCCCGACGGCAGCACGCGCACGACCGACAACTCGACGATGCGATCCGCGACGGGGTCCGTGCCCGTCGCTTCGATGTCGAAGAAGACGATCGGCCGGTGCAAGCCGGCGACGAACTGGGCGAAACGCGGACCCAGATCGGCGGCCTTCCGGCCCGTGGCGTCCGGCTCCTGGGCGCGTGCGCCGTCGCTCTGGGGCTCGTCCGTGTTCTCGTTCACGAGGACGGGTTCATAGCACTCGGGCTCGTCGCCCGACAGTCAGCGCACGCTTGCGCAACCTGTCGCGTGCCCGGCACGAATTCGAACGTCTCGGCGGTTGTGGGCGTACGCCCGATCACCGCCGCGTGCCGATCGAGGGCGAGAAGAGACCCGCCGCTTGGTGTGATGTCGCGCGGCTCATGACGAGAAATCGTCGCCAACCAGCGCCGCGCGAGAGAGTCGGCGCACGCAGGCGCGCGGGGGAGAGCGCTCGGGCGGCCCTTCCGGGGGTGGTCGTGCGCTGGTAGGTTGGTTGCGATGCGGAGATCGTGCGCATGCCTCGTTCCCCTCGCCGCGCTCGCGTGCACACCGGAGAGCGACCGTGATCCCCAGGGCGAAGGTGGAGAGGTCGGCATCTCCATCTCCATCTCCGACGACGGCCTCGAGCAAGGCGAGGACGACGACGACGACGAGGGCGACGAGGGCGAGAAGCTCGACGTCGGCGGCGGCACCGGCAACCTCGAGTGCCAAGAGGGTCAGGTCTGCGACGAGTGCGTGGTACAGGAGCACGAGCCCTGCGACGGGGACTCGGCCGACCTCTTCCAGGCGATCGGGCTCAACTGCCCGGGCACCGACGAGGTCACGGGCACCGTCGACGGCAGCCCGCTCGCGATGGGCACGCGGGTCGGTTTCGGCACGACGATGCAGTGGGCGCCGCGCGAGGGGTCGAAGTTCGCCGTGCTCGGCAGCGGGCTCATCAGCGATCTCGACCTCGAGACGCCTGCCAGCGATCTCGACGCCGGCCCGACGCACTGCAACGACGACCTCGGCCCCGAGTACGACAAGGGCAATGCCCTGCCCGCACCGCTGCGCACGAACAACGTGACGGGCGACTGTGCCGACGACCCCGGCCTGCTCGGCACCGGCGACTGCTCGAACACGATCCAGGATCAGTTCTCGCAGGGCATGATCGCGAACGACTACACCGAGATGCGCATCGAGGCCGCCGTACCTCCGAGCAACAACTCGATCGCGTACGACTTCGCGTTCTTCTCCACCGAGTATCCCTGGTACTTCGGCAGCCAGTTCAACGACATGTACGTGGGCTGGCTGGAGTCCGAGAGCTGGACCGGCAACATCTCGTTCGACGAGATGGGCAACCCGATCTCGCTCAACGCGGGCTTCCTCGACTTCAAGGACGACGGCGGCAACCAGCGGCCCGAGTTCGATGCGACGTGCATGAAGCGGCACGCCGGCACGAAGTGGCTGTCGTCGATCGCTCCGGTGACGCCCGGCGAGCAGATCACGGTCGTGTTCGCGATCTTCGACCTCTCGGACTCGATCCTCGACAGCTACGTGTTCGTCGACAACTTCGTGTGGGGGTGCGAGGGCACCGACCACCCGTCGACGAAGCCGGTGGGTTAGGCCTCGTCGAGCCACCGCGCGACGTGCTCGCGCGCGTGCGCGAGCGCCTGCGGCCCGCGCTCGAGCGCGAACGGGTGCACGCGTGGCAGGTCCGGCGTGACGAGCACCAGTGCCGCGTCGGTCATCGGTGGGGGCGCGACGTGCTTCTCGCTGCGGTGCGACGGCAGCCAGTGCAGGAGCACGCGCTCGTCGCTCGCGAGCACGCTCGTGCCCGCGCGATCGGACACGCCGCCGTCGACGAGCAGCCGGCCGTCCGACCAGATCGGGCGGAACATGAGCGGGACCGTGCACGACGCTCGGATCGCGAGCGCGAGGTCGCCGGTGTGCATGGGCAGCGTGCGACGTGCGAGCACGTCGTGGGCGATCGCGACGAACGGCACGCGGCACGCCTCGATCGTGCGCACGCCGGTGCGCGCGAGCAGCTCGTCGACCTTGTTCGCGAACTTGCGGCCGCGCAGCAGCCCACCGAACGGGAGCCCCGGATCCCAGAAGTCCATGCGTCGCAGCGCCTCGAGCTCGCGCTGCAGATCGGCGGCCGAGAGCCCGCCGGCCCACAAGCCGCCCGCGAGCGCGCCGGCGGAGACACCGACGATGCGACGCGGCACCAGGCCTTCGCGCTCGAGCGCGCCGAGCAGGCCGGTGTGGGCGAAGAACCCGAAGAAGCCCGCGCTCAGCACGAGCGTGAAGGGTTCCCGACCGAGCCACTCGCGTCGCGTCACGGGCCGCAGCATGTCACGCGCGCGGCCCCGCGTGGGCGGTGGCCATCACGCGCAGGAGCGCGCCGGCGAGCGCGGACGGCGGCGCGTCGGCCTGGGCGAGCACGTCGGCGACCGCCACGCAGGCCGCGAGGAACACGTCGACGATCGACGCATCCTCCGCGAGCGCGCGCTTGTTCCACCGATGTCGCGACCCGAGCTCGACGGTCCACGACGCAGCGCGTGGATCGACGAGCTTCGCGGCGCGCCACGACAGCCACGTCGTCTCGATCGACGTCGAGCGACCGAGCGCGTGCCGAACGATGCCGGGCAGCCACAGCCGGCGCAGCGGCGGCAGCCGAGCGGGGACCGCCTGGTCGGTGCGCAGTGACACGGGCCCGGGACCCTCGTCCAACAGCACGCGCAGGCCGAACGGATCGCGACCACTGTCGAGCGCGGCACGACAGTGGCCGACGAATCGCTCGAGCGCGCGCCGTCGCGACGATCCGGGCGGAGCGAGACCGACCTGACGCAACGCCGTCGCGACCATCGCCCGGCCCTCGCGCGCTGCGATCGCCTCGATGCCCTCGTGGCGCGCGCGGATCCCCGCATCGGAGAGCCACAGCTTGCCGGCGACGTCGCCGAGCGGAGCCGGCAGCACGATCGCGCCCACGCGCATCCCCTTCGCCCAGATCTCGATGCCCGTCCCGCCGGGCTCGGCGTGGAGGTGCAACGCGCCGACGGCGAGCGGATCGACGATCGCGACGGACAACACCGGCTCGCGAGCGATCGCCGGACGAGGCTGCGAGAGCGACGTCGACGCGTCGGCGGCGCGCGGGCTGCCGTCGGCCTTCGGGGTCGTCGGGAGGCCCAACACTTCGACGAGCAGCGCGGCCTCGCCGGGCGGGGCCTCCACGATCGGCCCCGCCAGATCGCGCGCGCCCGTCCCCGTCGGCATCACCGCGAACGCGCGCCCATCCGCGAGCACCGCAGCGACGCTGCGCAACCGCGCGGGCTCCACGGCGCGTGGATCGTACGTGGACAGGAGCGCCACGTCGCCGAGGCCTTGCTCGGGCTCCCCGAGCGCACGCGCGACGAGCAGATGCCCCAACAGACGCGTGCGTGCGATCGGATCGGTGCTCGCGCGCAACAGCAGACGCGCGACCTCCTGCGCTTCGAGCAGCAGGCCGCGCTGCGTCGCCGCGGCGCCGACGTGCGGCATGCCCTGCGCGACGATCGGCATCTCCCACAGCGCCGCGCGGCCGAGCACACGCGAGAGCAAGCCTGCGCCCTCGCTCGTCGGGATCCACGTCTCGTGCTCCGGCGTCTCGTCCTCGAGCGTGAACCATCGGCGCACGGGATCACCCACGACGAGGCCCCCCACGTCGCGGGCACGCTCGAGCGCCGCGCGCAGCGTCACCGTCGCACCGGCTCGGGTGCTCGCCACGACGTGCTCGAGCAGCGGATCGTCGCGCCATCGCAACGTCACCGGCGATGCATCGGTCGCGGCATAGCGGAGCTCCAACGCGCTCGCCGACAGCGACGCGAGTGCGAAGCGCAGGAGCGGGATGCGATGCGCGGCCCCGGATCCGCCCTCGCCCAGCGCATGCGTCACGAGGACGTCCATCTGGGTGCGCGCCGACGCGGCGACGTGGGTGGCGAGCGACCGCAGCGCGTCCGCGTCGGCCTGCAACGCATCCACCCGCGCCGCGTCCCCGATGCGAACGACGAGCGTGACGCCCGGGATCACGACGGCGTCGGTCGTCAGTCGACCAAGGCTGCGCTCCCACGCGAGCACCACGACGGCTCCCTTGTCCGCGACCCCGTGGGCATGTACGAGGGCGAGCACTTCCACGGGCAGCGGCGGCGCGCCGTCGTGCACCCACGGATCGATCGCGAGCGTGCGCGCCGGCAGGCTGCCCTGCGCGAGCGCGGTGAGATCGGTGCGCGCGACCTGCTTCGCTGCGAGCAGACCTCGCACCGGCACCAGCTGGAGCGCCGGATACCGGCGTCGCAACCAGTGCTGCACGTTCGGCGGCAGCACGAGCACGCGTGTGCGCAACGTGGGAGGCACGCTCTGCACCTCGGACGGCAGCGCGAACAACAGCTCGTGCTCGCCCGTGCCGAGTCGATCGAGCTCGGCCGCGGTGATCGGATCGCCCGACGCGGTGGCCGTGCGCGGCGGATCGGGCCAGGTCACGACCGGAACCCCCTCGGCGTCGGTCGTGCTGTTCGCGAGCGCGTCGGCGAGCCACGCCGCGAGCTCCGCGAATGCACCGTCCTCGACGATGGCGCCGTCGTCGACGGTGAGATGCAGCGCGTCGCACTCCACCCACCCGCGCAGCAAGGCCGACGGCAAGCCCTGCCGACCCAACGCGACGTCGAGCTGCGCCGTGCGCAGGCCGTCGCGCACGAGCGCGACCTCGCCCTCGCGCGGCGCCGGCCACCAGCGCCCGAACGTGCCGAGCTCGACGGCGGTGGCCGGCAAGGGCTTGCGCGCGGCGAAGCCCGTGGTGGTGTGGACCTGCTCGCGCGACCACGGCGTCGCGGCGGACCACAGCTCACGCATCGACGCGCGCACGTCGGCGAGGTCGTCGCGAAGCGCCGACAACACGCGACCGAGCCCGCGGGGCGGCAGCGCGAGGCGAATGCGGACGAGGTCGGGCTCGGTGCGCACCGGGATGGCGCGCTCGTCGTAGGGGTCGCGCGCGCCGGTCACCTCGCGCAGCTCGAAGCGACGCGCCGCGAACGGGGTGATCGACTCGGCCCATGTCGGTGACATCGCGAGCGCTTCGTTCAGCGCGCGCGCGAGCAATCGCCGCGCCCGCAGCGGGATCGCGGTGCCGGGCCCCGGATCGGGCTCGACGGCGGCGTCGAGCATCGCCGTCAGATCGAGCTCGCCGAGGTCGGCGCCCGGCAACGCGAGATCGAAGCTCCACACATCGAGCTCGGCCTCGCGGGTGCAGTCGACCGAGAGGACGGGCTCGTGCGCGAGCACGAGTCCCGCGCGGAGCAGCACCACCGTCCACGACCACGGCCGGTTGCCCGGCCGCTGACGCAGACGCAGGCGCGCTTCACTGCGCTCGATCGTGAACGACCTTCGCGGCGCCGCCCCGGCGGCGAGCCTCCGGCGGGCCACGATGGTCTGCAGGCGATCGTCCATCGTGCTCTCCGCCTCAAGCGGCACGCACGGCATCGACCGCGTCGACGAACACGTCGAGGTCGACCGGCTTCGCCCAACTGCGCGCGACGAGCAACGCGAGTGCCGTCGCCGAATGAAGAGGATCGAGCGTGGCGTGACGCAGTGCTGCCGCCACGAGCAGGTGGCGCTCGTCGAGCCACACGACGACGGGTGTGCTCGGCGCGCGCGGCAACGCCAAGCCGACGGTGCACGGCGACGACCGCACCTCGATCCCCCACCCGTGCGCGGGCTCGCCCGCTTGCCAACGGCCGAGCCGCACGGCGGCCACGGGCAGCTGCGCGCGCGCGAGCACTTGATGGACGAGCGCGCACAAGCTGTCCGGCGGCGCCGCGACGGCATCGACGCGCACGAGCGCGCTCGCGATCGGGCGCACCTCGATGCCGGGCAGCAGCGCGGCGAGCCAACGCGATCGATCGTCGGAGGTCGCCGCCACGGTCGGCATGCCGGCATGTGCCGCAGCGGCCTGCAGGTCGAGCATGTCGGCGTCGAGCGCCGTCGGATCGCAGGCGAGCACGAGCCCGGTGACGGCGCGCCGCTCGAGCGCCGCGGGCGAGGCGGCCCCACCCGCGGCGAGTCGCACCACGTTGCGATCGCGCAGCCGCGATGCGGCGGCCTTCAGCTCGCACGCGACGTGGGCATGCAGGTGCCCGTAGAGCGCGTGCAGCTCCGCCGACCAAGGGCCCGCAGTGGCGACGATCGCCTCGACGCGCGCGAACAGCTCGTCGCGCAGCTGCAGCACGAGGGTCGTCACGATCCGCTCCATCGCGCTGCGACCCTCGTCGTCGATGACGCGATCGCGGGCGAGATCGGTGCGCAAGAGCGGCGAGTCGGCCCACACGCGCAGGTGCTCGAGCGAGTCGCCGAGCGTGCGCACGAGCCCGGGCATCTCTTCCCCGGGCAGGCCCTCGCCGAGCACGAGCCCGTGGCGCAGCAGCACGGCGTGCGGTGGCACGGCGAAGGCGACGCGCACGCGCGTCTCGCCCTGCTCGTGCACCGTCACGAGCGCTTCTTCGTCCGACGGCGGCGTGTCGTGGATCGATTCGGGTCCCGCGCCGCCGGCCACGTCCTCGAACGTCACGTCGAGCGGCACGAAGCGGCACCACTTCCACAGGCTCTCGCGGATCGACGCCGCGATGCCCTCGTGCTCCGCCACGCTGCCCCGCCGGAACAAGCGCACGGTCGTGCCTTCGAACGGCGCGTCGACGCGGTGCTTCTCGAAGCGACGGTCCTCGTGGAACACGAGCTCCCACGTCTCGCCGGCGCGTCCGGTGTGCAGGAGCACGACGTCCGGCTTCCACGCGAACACGCTCACGAAGCCGATGCCGAAGCCACCGGCCTTCGTCCGATCGCCGGTCTTGCTCGACGAGAAGAGCTTCGTGAGCTCGCCGTCGACGATCGCCTCGTCCATGCCTTCGCCCGCGTCGACCACCTCGAGCTCGTACACCACACCGTCGCCGACGTCGTGCGCGTGCAAGGCGACGTCGACGCGATCGCTGCCCGCATCCATCGCGTTCTGCACGAGCTCGCGCAGGAAATCGTAGGGCGAGGCGAACTGCGCGACGAGGCGCGCGAGCACCTCGTCGACGTCGCTCACGGTGCGTCGGCGGTGGAGAACGCCGCCTGCAGATCCTCGTCGTCCTCGGCCAGCGTCTCGATCGCATCGAGCACCATCGTCGGCGGGCGCATCGACCCGAAGTGGTCGTCCTTCTTGCCCGGCCGCCGCACGACCCAGCGCTTGCGCGACTGGTACTTCACCGCGCCGGTGGGGTCGCCGTGCACGATGAGGCAGTGGTCGAAGCCGGTGGTGGGCGTGCAGCTCTCGAACCGGACGGCGCGCTCGCGACCGTCCTGCAGGAACACGAGCCGCGCCGCGTCCTTGCCGTCCTCGTACCACTCGAACACGTCGTGCTGCCCGCGCAGCGCCGAGCCGTGGAAGAACGCACCGAGGAACTTCCCACCGCTCTGGCGTGTGGTGACGAACGCGCTGATCTCGGCCTTCGGCGAGGTCGGCACGCCCGACACCCACAACCGCTCGGTCGGCGTGGCGGGCGACGAGCCGCCGCCGCATGCGGCCGAGAGCGCGAGGAATGCGAGCACCACGGACGAGCGACGTGCGAGGGACATCGGACGCAAAGCCTGACAGCCCGCGGCATGCGCAGCAAGCTTTGCCGGCCCCCGGTTTGGCATCGATGTGGCGGCTCTGGTAACGATGAACGCGCGCGGTCGCGACGGCCGTGCATCCGTTCCGCCATGACACGACGCATCGAGATCGCCCGTTCGCGCGGCATCCGCCGCATCGGCCTCGCACACCCGTTTGCCCTCGTCGGCGTGGTGGTTGCCACGCTCTCGGCCTGCGACCCCGCGCCGCTGCCGATCCACAAAGGGCGACCGCGCGCCGAGCAGGCCCGACGCGCGAAGGTCGAGGGCTTCGACACGGGGGCCGCTGCCGATGGACCGCAGGTGTCACCCGCCGCGATGGCCGACCGCGCGCGCACGGTGCTCGCTGCACTTCCGGCCGCGGCGGAGAGCCCGAACAATCCGCTCACGCCCGAGAAGGTGGAGCTCGGCCGGATGCTCTACTTCGACAAGCGGTTGTCGAAGAACCAAGACCTCGCGTGCGTGACGTGTCACGACCTCGACGGCTTCGGCGTGGACGTGCGCGAGAAGGACGGCAAGCGATTCGCGGTGTCGACCGGCCATCGCGATCAGAAGGGCGAGCGCAACACGCCGACGGTCTACAACGCGGGCCTCGCGTTCGTGCAGTTCTGGGACGGACGCGCCGCCGATGTCGAGGATCAGGCGCTGAAGCCGATGACGAACCCGGTCGAGATGGCGATGCCGGACGAGGCGGCCGTGGTGCGCGTGGTCGAGTCGATTCCCGGCTACGTGGAGGCATTCACGGCAGCGTTTCCCGACGAGCGCGACCCGATCACGCCGAAGACGATCTCCCACGCGATCGGAGCGTACGAGCGCAAGCTGGTCACACCCGGGCGTTTCGACAGGTTCATGAAGGGCGACCTCACCGCCCTCGAGCAGAGCGAGCTGCGCGGGCTGCAGCTGTTCCTCGACGTGGGCTGCACGCAGTGCCACACGGGCGCCGGCGTCGGCGGGACGCAGTTCCAGAAGCTCGGTACGGTCAAGCCGTGGCCGAATCTCGAGGACGAGGGCCGGTTCGAGCAGACGAAGGACCCCAAGGACCGGTTCGTGTTCAAGGTGCCGAGCCTCCGCAACGTCACTCGCACGGCGCCGTATCTGCACGACGGTTCGATCGAGTCGCTGGACGAGATCGTGAAGATGATGGCGGAACACCAATCGACGCGCGGCACGCTGAAGCCGGCGGAGGTGGCCGCGCTCGTCGCCTTCTTGCACACCCTCGAGGGGGAGCTGCCGGCCGCGCTCATCGCCGCCCCCACCCTGCCGCCGTCGGGGCCCGACACGCCGAAGCCGGACGCGAGCTGAACCGACTCGACGTCGGGCGCGGCGGCGCGGAGCCGTGATACGGTAGATCCGTGCGGTGCCGTCCATGGATCGTCTGTCTGTCGCTCGTCGCCGGCGCGTGCGGTGAGAGCGATCCCGGTGTCGACAACGATGGCGTCACGAAGGCGATCGGTCCGGACGGCGGTCGAATCACGTCGCTCGACGGCGTGTTCGAGATCGCCATCCCGGCCGGCGCGCTGACGAGCACGATCGAGGTCGAGATCACGCGGACCTACGAAGGGTCGATCAGCATCGCGAACGCGTATCGCGTGAAGCCCAACATGCCGCTCGCGCTGCCGGCCGCGCTCACCTACCACTACGATCAGGTCGACATCCAGGACTACGCGCCCGAGACGCTCGCGCTCGGCGTCGATGCGGGCTCGAAGTTCCTTCCGCTCGACGTCAGCATGGTCGACGTCGCCGCGGGGGACGTGCTCGCCGAGGACCCCGAGCTGTCGTTCTCGTACGGGCTCGTGCTGGCGTCCGACGACGGCGACACCGACTCGGCCACCGGCTCGAGCAGCGGCGAATCGGGTGCGACCGACGGCTCCGGCAGCGCGACGACCGGTTCCCCCACGAGCGATACCGAGGACTCGACCGGCACCGACGGTTCGTCGTCGTCCGCGTCGACGGCGGGCACGACCGACGGCAGCAGCAGCGAGGCGGGCTCGGAGTCGTCCACCGGCGAGTCCGGTTGCGGCGACGGTTCGGACGACGTGGGCGAGGTGTGCCTCGCCGAGGGCACGTCGGTGCTCGGTGGCACCGGGCCCCGCAGCGCGGTCGTCGTGGACCTCAACGGAGACGGCGACCTCGACATCGCCATCGCGAACGGCGGCAGCGACGACGTCACCGTTCGACTCGGCGACGGCGCGGGCGAGTTCGGCCTCGACACGGTCTACCCGGTCGGCAACAACCCGGCCGCGATCACGAGCGGGGCATTCGTGGGCGACGGCGAGGTGGATCTCGCGATCGTGAACGAGACCGCCGGCAACGTCGCGGTGCTCGAGGGCACGGGTGGCGGCTCGTTCGCGGATGCGGTGGTGTTCGACGTCGGCGATCTACCGCGCTCGTTCGTGGTGGGCGACATCGACGAGGACGGCGTCGACGACCTCGCCGTCGCGAACGCGGGCACCGACAACGCCAGCATCCTGCTCGGCGACGGCGATGGGTTCGCGGCGCAGAGCACGGTGAACGTCGGCAACGCGCCGTTCGGCATCCGGCTCGGCGACTTCACGGGCGACGGCAACCTCGACCTCGCGAACCTCTCCGGCGCGAACGTGGTGCTCAACGGCGGCAACGGCAGCGGTGGGTTCGGGGGCCCGTCGAGCACGGACATGGGGGGTACGCCCGCCGCGCTCGCGGTGGGCGACTGGAACGGCGACGGCGATCTCGACGTCGCGGTCGCGAGCAGCAGCGACGATCAGGTCACGGTCGCGCTCGGCAACGGAATCGGCGGGTTCGGTGCGGGCGTGCCCTACGCGGTCGGTTCCGGCCCGTCGTCGATGGCGGCGGTCGACATGTCGAGCGACGGCGAGCTCGATCTCGTCGTGGTGGGCGGCGGCGACGGCTCGGTCACGGTGCTGGTGGGCAACGGTGCGGGGGCGTTCGACGAGGGCGGCGTGTTCACGGTGTCGATCGGCGGCGACGCGGTCACCGTCGGGGACATCTCCGGCGACGGCGAGCCCGACGTGCTCGTCGCGAACGGGGTCGACGACGTCGTCGACGTGCTCTTGTCCGACCCGTGAAGCTCGAATCGTCGTGAACCTCTACGGGCATGCGGTGGTCGCGGGCTGGGTCGCCGGCGAGCCACGGTTCGTGCTCGGGGCGATGCTGCCGGATCTCGGCAAGCTCGCCGGGCATCGGCGATTGATCGCGCAGGATCCCGACGCGGCGGCGGGCATGCAGTGGCACCACCGCACGGATGACGCGTTCCACGGCAGCGTTGCCTTCACGCGACTGTGCCGTGACGCGCACGCCGAGCTCGAGGCCGACGGGCTGCCGCGTGGCGCCGCGATGGCAGTGGCCCACGTCGCGCTCGAGCTGTTGCTCGACGGGGTGCTGCTCGCGGATGCCGACGGGCAGGCGGCCTACCTCGGTGCGTTGCGCACGGACGCGCGTGCGCTCCGGCTCGCGGACGATGCAGCGAGCGTCGACGTGGGTGAGGTGATGCAGCGGATGCATCGATTCGGATTGCCGCTGCACTACCGCGAGCCCGAGCGCGTGGCGCAGCGCGTGGTGTCGATCGTCGCGTCGCGACCGCGGCTCGCGGTGCCGCCGTCGCGCGTCGCTGCCGTGTCCGCGTGGGCGTTGCGGGTGCGTGGGGCGGTGGAGCTGGCGGCGCCGGGGCTGGTTCGCGAGATGCGGACGGCGCTGCTCGGCTGAGGGGAGCGGCTCGGGGCGTGCTCGAAGGGCACGCCGGCCTACGAGCGCATCCCCCCGGATTCGCGGGCGCGCGGGGATGCGACGATGCTCACATGGCCGGGGCAACTGCTGGATTCGTCAGGATTCGGGCGTGCAGCGGCCGAATGGGCGCGAATGGTCTCGGCTGGCCCCAGCGCTGGTGATTCCGGCGAACTAGCCAGCGGCGGCGCTCACATGTAGGAGTCCCCGACCACCCCGAAGGAGAAGGCCCTTGGACTCGAAACTACTGAAGCGCTTCGCATTCCTCTCGCTCGTGCTCGTGCCGTTCCCCGCGTGCAGCGACGACGGCGAAGAGGCGGACACGAACGTCGACACGAGCGACGGCGACGACGATGACGACGACGACGATGACGACGACGACTCGATGACGGATCCGTCGGCCGACGACGACGACGACGACTCGACGACCGATCCGGACGACGACTCGACCACCGATCCGGACGACGACTCGACGACCGATCCGGACGGCACGACCACCGATCCGGACGGCTCGACGACCGAGCCCGAGGAGTCGTCCTCGACGGAGCCGGAGGAGTCCTCCTCCACCACCGACCCGAGCGCGGGCACCGAAGAGAGCTCGACGACGGATCCGTCCGCGGGAACCACGACCGACACCGGCGAGCCCGGCGACGGCTTCGAGAACTGCTTCCCGGACGACGGCACGTGCACGGACACGGAGATCTGCGGCTCGATCAACGCGCCCGGCATGCCGCAGCACGGCAGCGTGTGCGTCGGTCAGGGTTGCACGACCGCCGACGACTGCCCGGCGCAGCCCGGCGGCGGCGATGCTCCGACCGCGTGCGCGGACATCCTCGACGACATGATGGACATCAACGACTGCTACATCTCTTGCGAGGGCGGCGAGACCTGCCCCGACGGGATGGTGTGTGCGCTCGACTTCATCTGCCTGTGGCCGTCCGAGTGGACGTGCGACCTGGGGTACTACGGCGTCGACGACGGCTGCGACTGCGGCTGCGGCATCGCCGATCCGGACTGCGCGGACGCGACGGTCGACTCGTGCGAGTACTGCAACGACCCCGGCTCGTGCAGCGCCGAGGACTGCCCCGGCTCGATCGACCCCGACGACAACGCGGTCTGCGAAGCCTGATCGGCGCCGCTCGTGCATGAAGAGGCGGGTACCCGAAGGGGTGCCCGCCTTTTCTCGTTTCTGCCCTCCGCGAGCGCGATCACGTGACCGCGCCCCACGCAGGCCCAGCACGACCGCATGATGGTGTTCGTGCAAGCACCTCGAGTCGTGCTCGCCCTGCTTCTCGCCGTGGCGTGTCGAGCGGCGTAGCCCGTGTGCATCAGCGCGTCGGCGTGGGTCGTCGTGTCCGTCTCCCCGGCGCGTTGCCGTGATGCAGCTCCAGTTAAACCGTCCCGCTCGGGGCGGAACGCGGCAGGCATGCCCATCGCCACGCGCGCTCACTTAAGCTCGATCGCCCTTCTCCTCCTCACGGCGCTCGCGGCCTGCGACGACGCGAGCGCCCCCACGGAGGCCGCCCGCGACGCCGAGCCTCCCCCCACCGGACAGTACGAGATCACGACGCGCGTCGTGTCCGACTCGTGCTCGCCCGCATATGCGGCACCGGCACCGTGGCGCGCGCGGGTGATCGCGAACGCCGAAGGCGAGCGCGCGAAGGTCAACCTCGTGCTCGCCGCGATTCCCCCGTCGACCTCGACGACCAGCCACTCGCGCAGCGACTTCATGCTCGAGCCCGGCGCCACCTTCGAGCGCCACCAAGTCCCCGTGCTCGGCTGCGAGGCCTTCACCATCGACGCGACGCACACGATGAAGTCCGTCACGCCCGACGGCTTCACCACCGCGGTCGAGGTCGTCTACGGCGATCCCGGCACGTGCGACGTCCCCGGCCCCACGAAGTGCACCACCGTCGTCGAGTACGACCACCACCTCGTCGAAGCCGAGTGCAGCGCCCGCTGCACCTACGGCATCCGCCCGCGCCACCCCGGCCCCGCCCCGGAGATCATCTGGGACGTCGACTGCCGCTGCTAGCTCGACGTGTCGCCGACGATCCGCTGCACGAGCGTGCGCGCGGCCGCGAGCTCCCCGGCGAACAAGAGGTCGCGCTCCGCATCGGTCATGCGGCGATTCCCTCACGCGCGATGGTCTGCAACAGCGGATGGCCGCCCTGCAGACGGCGCTCGTAGTCGGAACGCGCGAGGACCATCGCATTCACGAGCAACCCGAGCTCGGGGAACAAGAGGGCCGCGGCTTCGTAGACGCGCGTGCGCAGCTCGACCGAGTCGTTCGGCACGATCACCAGCACGTCGACGTCGGAGTCCTCGTGGGCCTCGCCGCGCGCGTACGAGCCGAAGAGACGCAGCTCGACGGCATGCTCGACGCCTACGCGCGTGCGCAACGACTCCAGCGCTCGCCGCACCAGCGGTGGGACGAGAGAGATGTCGCGCGCGCCCACCATCGGAGGATAGCACACGCCGCGAAGGGCTCAGAGCTCGGGCAGCCCCGCGATCGGCTCGGGCTTCGGTCCCGGCCGCGACATCGCAGCCTTCGCGATCACCGTCTGCATCTCGATCAGCTTCGGCATCAGCTCGCGGTTGGTCTGGTTGAGCGTGGCCAGCAAAGGCCCCGACAACCCTTCGTGGTTCGCGATCGCGCCATAAAAATCGTCGAACACCTTCGCGTACTTCGGCTCGACGCTCTCCGACTCCGGCCGCGTCTGCGTGCGGTGCTCCGGCTTCACCGCGGCCACCGCTGCTTCCACGTCACCCGATCCGATCCACGCGAGGATCTTCTCGATCACCTTGCCCGGCTCGCGCAGCACCTCGTCGTAGCTCTGCAGCCGCGCCGGGTACTTGCGGATGCTGATGTCGCGCGCGAGCGCGAAGTTCTCCATCCACCACTCGTACGCCGGCGGGAACGTGGGGTACTCGGGCGCGTTCGGGTCGAGCTCGAGCACCTTCGCACGCTCGATCGCATACAGCCGCTGGATCGACGCCTCGTACTCCCGCCACTCGCGGACGTTCGCGATCAATCGCTCGATGTACGCGCGCTCGGATCGAACCACCCCCGGCACGAACACCTTCACCGCGTAGCCCTGCACGTGCTCGGGCAGGAAGTACTTGCCCGTCTCCGGATGCGGATTCGTCCGGTAGTACACCCCGAAGCGCAGGATCGACTCGTAGAACCCCTCGGGGTTCACGTCCTTCAGCGTGTTCTGCCAGTTGCGCGGGAACTGCTTGCCGAGCACGGGAAACCCGGCCGCGGCCAGCACCTGCATCCACATCGACGTGCCACTGCGCTTGGTGCCGGAGACGACGATCATGGGCATCAGCTTACAGAGTGCTCGCGTACGATCCAACGATCGACCGGCAACATCGTCGGCGACACCGGAACGGCTCGGCATCTGCGGTCCGCGCGCGCGCACAGAGCCGCCTTGGGATTCTTCAAGCAGGGGCAAGCGGGGAGGAGATTGAACAGACGGCCACCGCGATCTGGACTGATGTTTGGTTGACGCTCTTCCCACGCCTGCTATAGGGACGACTCGCGATCGCGGTGCCGACCGTACTCAGGATCGGCGCCGCCAATGATCCAACGATCCCGCGAAAGGAAAAATTCGATGGCACGGCGCTCGCTAGTATCTCTCGTGTTGCTGCAGTTCGGCTGTGCGGACGTCGAAGGAGGCTCCGATGTGGATCTCTCGAACGACGCATCGTCCCGGCATCGGCTGGTTGAACTCGAAAGCGGCAACCGCGTCGAGATCACGTGGGAAGTCGATGGAGTCTCGGTGACGGAGCACGGTCAGCTTCCGAACCCCTCGGTTCTGTCGCAGCCCGAGATGGCAAACGCGACTCCGCTCGAGGTGTTCTGGGCGATCGCTGGCGACGACGAAGAGCCACCTCTCTTTCTGATCGAGAACCATGATCGCCTGGGGGAGCTCGAGCCACACAACGCGCTCGAGCAGGTGTTGGACCAAGAGGCCGGCTGGCTACGCAGGGACCTGGATTCCGACCTGACCTGGCGTGCAGCCGCAGACTGCGTGGACTTCACGTACTCGGGAGTAAACTGCCTCCCCGAAGCCGGCTACAACGTCGACACGTGCGAACTCAACCAGGACGGCCCCTGGGACGTCACCGACAGCATGTCGAGCAAATTCCGTGGCGCCGTCTGTGGTCAGGGGGCGGGGTTCCAAGACAAGCTCCAGTATCAACGGCAGCAGAACGTCCTGAGCGGATGCGATCTTGAGGCCAGCGTGAGCACGGTCTGGCACGAGAGCATCATCGACGACGAATACAAGGTGACCACCTGGACGTCCACGATGGTGGCACCGTGGGTGTACCGGTCCTACCGACATCGGTCGAGTCACCAAGTGCCAGGTACCAACTTCGATTGGTCCTCCATGACCGCCTTCCAAGGCAGCTGCACTTGAGCACGCGCCCAGGTTGAGCAAGAAACCTCGGCGCCGGTGCACGCACCCGTTGGATCATCTCCGACAGGTGCGTGCCCTTCGACGCTCTGGTTCTCCTCCTAACCGCCCGTCGACGAGTCCGAGCCGCCGGTGTCGGTGCCCGTGTCCTCGCCGCCGAGGCAGACCTCGGTCGCGGCTTCGATCTCGGCCTGGCACGGGTTGCCCTTCGCGAAATCTTCGCATGCCGCCACCGCGAGGCACGCGTAGTAGTCCTCGTTCGCCGTGAGGCAGTCGCCGGTGTAGCCCTTCTCGACGAGGTAGTACGCGCACTCGTCGACGCTCTCGGCGGCATCCTTGAACATGCACTTCTCGTAGTGCGCTCCGACGTCGGTGCAGACCTGCGGCACTTCGCCACCGGTGGTGCCCGCCGTGTCATCCGCCGTACCGCCGCCCGAGGACGAGCCGCTGTCGTCGACGGTCGCAGTGCCCGTGTCGTCGGCCGTCATCGTCATGGTGGCCGAGTCGTCGTCGGCGGCCGTCATCGTGTTCGTGTCGTCCGCCGTGCCGGTGCTGTCGTCACCGACGTCGTCGTCGTCGTCGCCGTCGCTGATGACGCATCCGCCGATGGGGAGCGCCGCGAGCGACAACAGGAAAGCCAGCTGATGCTTGTGGTCGTAGTTCATGGGTGCGGTGGAGCCTACGCGACGCAGCCCCACAGCTGCAAGGCGGAGACTCGTCGCCCGTGACCCACATCCACGGGCCCGCGAACGTCGCTCCATGACAGCGGTGTCGCGAAGGCCCCGTTCGGGCCTCAGAGCCGTCGCAAGTTCTCGCGGTATTCCTTTTCCGCGCGCGTCCCCTTGGCGAGCTCGACCGCGCGTTCATAGGCCGCGCGCGCCTTGTCCTTCTGCCCGAATCGCAACAAACAGTGCCCGCGGATCTCGTGCGCGCGAGGATTGTCGGGATCGAGCTCGATCGCCCGGTCGGCACTCGTGCGCGCGGTCGCGGCCTCGCCCGTCGCGAGCTCCGTGCGCGCGCGGATCGTCCACGCTTCGGCATGGTAGGGCAGCCGTGTCGTGAGCTGTTCCGCGATCGCCGTGGCGATGCGCTCGTTCTCCTGCCGCACCCACAGCTTGGTCGCGAGGTCCGCCGCCACGAGCAGCTCGGACGCCGGACGATCCTCGTCGAGCATCCGCAGCCAAGCCGAGCGCGCGCGCGGAGCCGCGACGCCGGCCTTGCCCATGCGCGACTCGATCTCCGCCCACGCGAGGTAGAGCCGCCCGTGCTCCTTCTCCGGGACGTGCGGGAATCCGCGCCGCACCGCGAGCTCGGCCTCCTTGCGGTCGAACTGGCGCACGTAGGTGTTCGACAACAGCACGCGCGACTCGATGTCCTTCGGATCCCGAGCGACCAACCCAGCGAGCTGCGCCTGCGCCTTCAGCACGGACTCCTTGTCGTCGTTCACGAGCAGCGCACGCGCTCGCTCGCGCGCCACGACCTGCGGATCGGCGCCGAGCTTCTCCGCCTCCGCCAAGAGCTCGTCGTACTCGACCTTGCGATCACCGGCCTCGGCGGACAGCTGCACGTACTTCGCGATCGTGCGCCAGCCGATGCCCTCCTTGTCGACGAGCTCCCCGAGCAACGTGCGCGCGCGCGTGGTCTGGGCCGAGTCCGCCAGGAAGTACGCGAGCTGCTCGCGGTAACGCGGCAGCTTCGGATTCACCTCGACGGCCTTCTCGAGCAGCTCGAGCGCCTTGCGTTGGCCCTGCGGATCGGTCGCGCGCTTGCGGTTCCAGATGTCCGCGAGCAGCAGCATCGCCTCGGCCGGCACCGGCTCGCGCTCGATCGCCCGCTCGAGCGCATCACGGGCCTTGCGCGGGTCGGGCTCCGCCTGCAGCAGATACGCCTCGCCGAGCCCGGTCCACGCGCGGGGCGCGAACGGCTCCTCCTCGGCGAGCGCCTGCAGCTTGCGCAACGCGAGCGCTTTCTTCGCCTCGTCGGTCGCGATGCGCAGCTCGACGCGTGCGCGCGCGACCTCGATGTCGATGCGCCCCGGCATGAGCTCCTCGGTGCGATCGATCCACGGGGACGCTTCCGCGAACCGTCCCTGCTCGACGAGCGCGAGCGCCTGCAGGTGACCGACGCGCGGCTCCTCCTGGGGGAGCTCGGCGAGCGCGAGCAGAGCGGCCATCACGTCGCCGTCGACGAGCTTCGCCCACGCCTCGTACGTGGCCGTCTCGCTCTCGGGCAGGTCGGCCTCGCCGAGCCACTTGCGTGCGCGCACGGCATCGCCCGCCTCGAGCGAGGTCTCGATCGCGAGCCGCACCGCGAGCCGATCCCACATCGGCAGGCCCTCCCACGCTTCGTCCAACCGCGCGAGCCCTTCCTTGGTCTCGCCGAGGTGGACGTGCACGACGCCGCGCGCGAGCAACGTGTTGTAGCGGTCGCGCACCGGCAGCGCATCGCCCTGCTCGAGCAGCTGATCCGCGACGCTCGCGACGCCGCTCCATTCGCGGCGCAAGAGCGCATTGAAGAGCGCCTCGTCGGCCGCGAGCCCCAGGTGCGCACGCGCGAGCTCGCGGGCGCGATCGAGCTCGGCGAGCGCGTCCTCGGGTCGACCGAGCTGCAACAGCAAGCGCGCACGGATCCGCCGAAGTGCCGCGTTGCCCGGCAACGCGGTGAGCTCCTCGTCCACTTTCGCGAGCGCCTTGCCGAGCCGCTCCGCGTCGTCGCCCGCCTCGGCGACCGCGACGAGCGACGACACCCACGCGGCCTCGGCCCGCACGGGACCGTCGCCCACGTCGCCGAGCTCGGCGATCTCCGCGGCGGCACCGGCCGGGTCACCGGATCCGAACGCCATCGCGGCGCGTGCGATGACGGTGGCGGTGCTCGACTCCGGCGCGTTCTCTACCGCCTCGCGAGCCGCCGCCTCGTCCTCGCCGAACTCCAGCCACAGATGCGCGCGCACCATGGCGCGCTCGGCCCTCATCGTGGAGTCGTCGGGCCGACGCGCCAGGCTCTTGTCGTACAGCGCCGCCGCGGTGCGGAGGTCGTCGGCGGTGCCCGTGAGGGCGTGGCCGCGCGCGGCCTCGATGTCGTTCTTGGCGGCACGGCGGTCCGCGAAGATCTTGAACGCGATGCCGGCCAACAGCAGCACGATCGCGAGCGTGACGAGCTGGGCCGCGCGCGTGATCACGCGCCGCCGCTGGGCGCGATGGATGTCCTCGATCAGATTGCCGCTGCCGCCGGCGAGCTTGAGCCCACGCGACATCGAGCGGTCCGATCGGCCACGCCCGTCCACCGTGCAACCATAGACGAGCGCCTGCGACGAAGGAACCCGGCCCGCGTCAAGCGTTCAGCCCGGCATCATCCCCGCGTCGGCACCGGCATCGGAGCCCGAAGGGTCGTCGATCGGGCCGTCGTCCTCCTTGGACCCACCCTTCGTGCCCACACCATCGCCGGCGGGCCACGCGATGGTCGGCTCCGGCGGCGGCTTCTTCTTGCCCAACTTCTTCTTGTCCTCGCCGACGTCGTGCGCCTTGCGATATCGCTTCAAGCCGGGGAGGTAGGGATGATCGCCCTCGCGTTCGGCGAACAGTCCGAGGCGCGTGCCGCTCGCCCGCCGCTCGTCGACCAAGACGAACTTGCCCTCGTGGAACTGCCACAGCTGGTCGACGGTGGTCGTCTCCACGACAGTGCTGTCGTCGGTGTGCCACCAGATCTGTGCGCGCGAGGCCGCGACCCCGGTGTTCTTGTCGAGGTCGAGACGCGTGAGCTCGTAGTCGACGATGACGAGGTCCTTCGCGTACTCGTCCTGCCGCGCGAGGAACGTCTGCTGCGACTCGGCGGGTAGGTACTCGGCCGCACGATCGACGTCGCGCCACCGCAACGATTTGTTGTACTCGGTGCTCGCGTCGCGGAGCTTGGTCTGCATGCCGTCGCCGGTCATGCATCCGGCGACGAGGATCGCGAGCAGGCTCGCGGCGAGGGGGCGGCAGCTGACGCGCATGGCCGCAGGCTAGGCCGGCGCGCGGGGGCGAGGCCAGTTTTCAGCCGTCCGCAGTGGCGCCCGCGGGGCGAGCGCGAACGACCCGGGGCACGCGGGCGAGATCGGAACGAACGTCGGCGACGAGCCCATGGCCGCGCGCGAGCGCGACGACGCGATCGGCCTGGTCGTAGCCGACCTCCAGGTACACCGCGCCGTCGTCGGCGAGCACGCCGGGCGCGGCCACTTGGGCCACCAGGATACGGATGACATCGAGGCCGTCGGCGCCGCCGTCGAGCGCGAGCCGGGGCTCGTGCACGGAGACCTCCGGCTCGAGCGTCGCGAGCTCGGCCGTCGCGACGTAGGGCAGGTTGGCAGCGATCGCGCGCCATCCCTCCGCCGGACGCGGCGCATCCGACAGCAGATCGGATCGCAGCAGATCGATCGCGAGTCCGAGTCGCTCCGCATTCGCACGCGCGACGTCCAACGCGTCGCTCGACACGTCGACCGCGACGACGTGCACGTCGCGACGCCGATGCGCGACCGCCAACGCGATCGCACCGGAGCCCGTGCCCACGTCGAGCACGTGCACGCGCGCGCTGCCCTCGTCCGCGGCCGGCAGATCCTCGAGCAGCCAGTCGACGAGATGCTCCGTCTCGGGACGCGGCACGAGCACGCGTCGATCGACCGCGAGCTCGAGGTCGAGCGCATGGAAGCCGCACTTGCCTTCGATGTACGCGACGGGCTCGCGCGCGAGCCGACGCTTCACGAGATCGCGGAACCGCGCCCGCTGCGCGTCGTCGACGGGTCGATCGTGCTCGACGTACAAGGTCATCCGCGTGCACCCGACCGCATGCGCGAGCAGGTGCTCGGCGTCGAGCCGCGCGTTCGCGAGGCCGGAGCTCGCGAACTTCGCTTGCGTCCATCGCAGGAGCGCGCCGAGCGTCCACTCGCGGCGCTCGCTCGCGTCCGGACCGGGCCCGGACGACGGCGACCCGCCGAGCGGGCCCGGCGCGCGCGTGCCCGGCTGGTTCGGCTCCGTCATCGCGGGGCGAGTGTCGACGATTGCGGTCGCCAGCGCGTCGATTTCGACGTTCCGTGGCCCGCGGCCCCGTGCAGGTGGGCGTGCGCGAACGTGCGCGTTCGCACCGCGACGCGGACAGAGTTCATCCCATCGTCCACCATTGCGATAACCTGAAGGACGAGGTTGGGACCCCTCGGACCCGGGCCGGCCCGACTCTCTTCCCCTCGCCCAGGCACCATGCATCGGCTCTGGCATATCGCCCTGGCCCTTCTCGGGGCTGGTTGGTTGCTCGCCGCGCCCGCCGCGGTGGCGCCGGCGTTCGCCGACGGGGCGTCGATCGGTGCCGACACGTCGACGACGGTCGTCGAGGGCCCGCGACCGCCGCTCGTGGTCGTCCGCGCGCTCGGACCGGTGCCGAACGAGCGGCTGCGTGCCGCGTGCCGCACCTTGCTCCGCGTCTATCCGGTCCGCTGTGAAATTCGTGCGAGTCGCGATCTCTTGGCGACGTGGGACGCGTGGGACATCGATCGCGCCCAGTTGGACGCGCTCGCGGCCCTCGACGTGCTCTTCCGCGATCAGGATCGCGAAGCCGCAGTCGAGCTGCACATCACGGGCGTCGACATGTACGAGCCGGGCAAGCCGTACGTCTTCGGGCTCGCGAGCCTGACGGATCGCATCGCGATCGTCTCGTTGTCACGCATCGACGATCACGGCGCGCGTCGGCTCGAGCGGCGGCTGCAGAAGCTCGTGCTCCACGAGGTCGGTCACGCGCTCGGGCTGCATCACCACGACGATCCCGACTGCATCATGCGGCAGGACCCCACGGTGTCTTCGCTCGACAGCGCACCGGAGGGTCCGTGCGCCGAGTGTCACGCGCTCGCGGGCGAGCAGGCCGGCCGGCTCGCGCGGCCCGGTCAGCCGGCGCTCGACCGGGCGCGCGGCTACCTCGCCCGCGGCGAGATCCAGCCCGCACGGGCCGAGCTCGCCGACGTGCTGCACGGCGGCTCGTTCGACCTCGAGCTGTTGCGGGCGTTCGCGACCGCGTTCTTCGACGCGCGCCAGTACAACGAGGCGATCAGCGTGCTGCGCTACGTCGTGAAGCAGGTGCCCGATTCCGCCGAGGCCCACGTCGATCTCGCGCTGTGCTACCAGCGGCGCAACCGCGACGGCGACATGCAGCGCGCGATCGAGCACCTCGAGACTGCGCTCGCGCTGCGGCCCGACTGGGATCTGGTCGAGCGCCACCTCGACGCGCTGCGCACCGCGGCGTAGTCGGTCACTTCAGGAGTTGCTCGAGCGTCGCGATCGCTTCGGCGTGCGGCTTGCGATCGTCGCGCCCGCCGTATTGGTACACGATGCGTCCGTCGCGATCGAGCACGATCACGGTGGGGAGCTTCGCCGCGTGCAGCTTGGCCGCGAGCGCGCCGGCCGGATCCCAGCCGAGCTGGTACGCGGCCGCCGACGTCTCCCAACCTGCCGCGTCGAGCGACACCACGACGATCGCGACGTCCTCGCCGTGGGTCTCGGCCAGGCGCGCGTAATCGGCGAGCACGGCGGCATCGCGATGCGACGCATCCGACAGCTCGAGCAGCACGACCTTGCCGCGCAGCGAGGCGAGCGCGAGCACCTCGCCCGAGGCGAGCGGGACGTTGGCGTCGACGAGCTCGCCACTCGCGTGCCGGCTCGCGGACGTCGGCGCGGCGGGCTCGTCGGGGCGCGCCGGACCCGGCTGCGTGGAGGGCTTGCACGCGACGAGCCCGAGCAGCACGAGCGCGAGCCTCATCCGCCGTCCTTCGTCGCGCCGTGCACGACGTCGACGAGCCGCTGCACCTGCGCGGGATCGGTGTGGCGCGAGATGCCGTGGCCGAGGTTGAACACGTGGGCCTTCGCGCGCCGACCGGCCTCGACGATGCCGCGTGCGCGTGCCTCGAGCACGTCGGGGGGCGCGAAGAGGGCCTGCGGATCGAGGTTGCCCTGCACGACCGCGTCGCGACCGACGACGTCGATCGCGTCGCCGAGCTCGATCGACCAGTCGATGCCGAGCACGTCGGCGCCGAGGCCCTTCGCCTGAACGAGCAGGCTCGCGTTGCCCCGCACGAAGAGGATCACCGGCACGCCGAACGCCTTCACCTCGCGCACGAGCCGCGCGACGTGGGGCAGCACGTGGGCGGCGTAGTCGGCGGGCGCGAACGCGGCGCCCCAGCTCTCGAAGATCTGCAGCGCGTCGGCACCCGCGCGCACCTGGCCTCGGAGGTACTCGACGAGCAGCGTCGTGATCTTCTCGAGCATCGAGCCGAACATCGCGGGCTCGCGGAACGCCATGCCCTTGGTGTGCTCGAACTCGCGGCTGCCGCCGCCCTCGATCATGTAGCTCGCCGTGGTCATGGGCGCGCCGCAGAACCCGATGAGCGGCACCCGATCGGCGAGCGCCTGCTTGCACGCCCGCACCGCGTCGAACACGTAGCCGAGGTGATCCTCGGCGCTGCCCCAGCGCAACCGGCCCAGGTCGGCCGCGGTACGCACGGGATCCGCGACGACCGGCGCCGGATTGAACGCGACCGGCACGCCGATCGCGTCGAGCACGACGAGGATGTCGCTGAAGAGGATGGCGGCGTCGAAGCCGAAGCGATCGATCGGCTGCACCGTCACCTCGGCGCAGAGCTCCGGCGTGCGGCACATCTCCTCGAAGCTCACCTTCGACCGCACGGCGCGGTACTCGGGCAGATAGCGGCCCGCCTGCCGCATGAGCCAGATGGGCGTGTGCGCGGGCCGTTGCCCGCGACACGCCTGCAGGAATGTGTCGTTCTTCGCGGTCAACTCGGCGCGAGCGTATCACGGGCTAGGATGTCCGCACCGCGATGGGCCGCTCCGACGACGATCTGCGCCCGGTGCTCACGATTCCGGGCCGTCCGCGGCCGTGGATCATGGCGCATCGAGGTGCTTCGGATCACGCGCCGGAGAACAGCGCCGCGTCGTTCCGCCTCGCGGTGGAGCAGCGCGCCGACCTGGTCGAGACGGATCTGTGGTGCCTCACCGACGGCGAGATCGCGTGTCACCACGATCCCACGCTCGCGCGCATGACGGGCGATCGGCGTAGGGTCGTGGATGTCGATGCGGTCGCACTGCGGAAGCTGCGGCTGCGCGCCCACACCGACGGCTCGTGCGCCGACGAGCGCGTGCCGTGCCTCGACGAGCTGCTCGCGATCGTGCCCGACGACGTGCCCGTCGTGCTGGAGCTGAAGGACCGCCGCTTCGGCGAGCCCGCGCGGCTGCGGCGCTTGGTGGACCGGCTCGGCGCGCGTGCCCGCGAGCGGCGGGCCGCCGTGATCGCGTTCGACTTGCCACTGCTGCTGCGCGATCGAGCTTGTGCAGGAGCAGCGCTTGATTCCAGCCGCCGTGATCGCGTTCGACTTGCCACTGCTGCTGCAGGTGCGGGTGGTCGCACCCGGGCTCGTCACGGGGCACATCGCGATCACGGATCCGTTCGGCAACCGCCAGACCGACATGCTCGGGCCGTGGTGGCCGTGGCCCTTGCTGAACCCGCGTTATGTGAATGGAGCGCATGCTCGCCGGCAGCGCGTGTGTCCGCTCGATCCGCACCTCCACCGCCGTCTGCACCGTTGGCTGGCTCTCGACGTGGACGCCGTGCTCACGAACGATCCCAAGGGCACGCGCTCACTGCTCGACCAGCTGCGCCGCACGCCGTAGACTGACAGCATGCGCTTGCTGGGCCTGGGACTGGCCGCCGTCGTCGGCGTCGTGGTGGGCAACGCGTGCGTGCTCGACCTCGAGCACGAGATCGCCTGCGGCGACGGCTGGGTCGACGAAGAAGCCGGCGAAGAGTGCGACCCCGCCGTGCGCGAGAGCTACGCGGGCAAGTGCCTGACCGTCGACGGCACGCACGATGCCGTCTGCCATCCGACCGCGTGCGTGCTGCTCCTGAGCGAGGCCGACTGCGCGCTGTGTGGCAACGGTCGGATGGACGAGGGCGAAGAGTGCGATCCGAACATCCAGCACGCGCCCGACGAGGTCGGCACGGCCGTTGGCTGCTCGTTCTTGGATGCGCCGTTCGAAGACTACACGTCCGGCGAGACCTCGAAGTGCTTGTCGGACTGCACGTGGAGTCGACGCGCGTGTGGTTTCTGCGGCAACGACAAGCTCGATCGCGCGGAACCGGTCTGGATGTCCCCGGTCGAGGAGGGCTACGCGACGGTCATGGAGTCGTGCGACGGCGACCGATTCAACTCGAACATCCTCGAGGAGGAGTCGTCCGTCGGGTGCTTGTTGCAGGACGCCGTGTCGAACCTCGCATGCAGCTCGAACTGTCAGGACTTGGTGCCCCGCGCCGGCCCGCTCTGTTGTCTGCCGAGCGGCTCCCCCTGTCCGACCGCCGGCGGTTCATTGCAGTGCTGCCACGAGTTCGCCCATCCCGAAGAATCCGAGCACTGCTACCCGATCCTCGTTCCGGATGGTGTGACGCCCGAGCCCGGAACGTCGCCGGGCGGCACGTGCAAGTGATCATCGCGGCGCCCCGAGCGTCGTTGTAGACTCCGTGCGGTCATGCGCGTCTCCGCGTTCGCGGTCGCCGTCTCGGTCGGCTTCGCCGTCGGCAGCGCATGCCTGCTCGATCTCGACCACGAGGTCGCATGCGGCGACGGGTACATCGATCCCCTCGCGGGCGAGGAGTGCGAGCCGGGCGACGAAGACTCGTACATCAACGCCTGCGTCGGCACGATTCGGCCGCGAGGCGACGCCGCGTGCGATCCGGAGACATGCAAGATCATCAACGATCGGATCCAGTGCGCGTACTGTGGCGACAACCTGCTCGACGACGACGCCGGTGAGGAGTGCGACGGCGAGATCATCCCGCAGGAGTGCTGGGCCGCCGGCGAGGTCAAGTGCACGCCCGTCACGTGCAAGGCCGACTACTCGTCGTGTGACAAGTGCGGCAACGGGGTGAAGGACGACGGCGAGGAGTGCGATCCGGAAGCCGGAGGCGGCATCGCCGTGCCGACGTTCTGCAAGGACCTCAAGTCGCCGTACACGGATCAGCCGTACTCGTCGGGCTCCACGGTCTCGTGCCTCGACGACTGCACCTTCGATCGCACGGAATGCGGCTACTGCAACAACGGCGAGCTCGAGAGCGAGGGCTTGCTGGTCTCGCTGCCGACCCAGCCGATGACGATGAGCCGGCCCGAGAAGTGCGACGGGCCGAACTTCGATCTCGACGAGCTCGCGTCGGAGTACCCGGCGTGCAGCGACGGCGCGATCGCGAACGTCGACTGCGCGACGAACTGCCTCGGCTTCGTGATGCGCGACGGGCCGATCTGCTGCCTGCCGAAGGGCGCGGACTGCCCCGAGGACACCGACACGCGCCGCTGCTGCCACGAGTTCTCCGCGCCCGACGTCGAGGAGCACTGCTCCGACCCGTTCGCACCGCCCGGGGGCGAGCCCCCGCCCACGGGCGGCAGCAAGTGTAATTGAAGGCGATCCGTAAACGGTCCCGCGCCGCGATGGCCGCACGCGCGCAGGCTGCTACGATCGCGGGATGCGTGGGCTAGGGCGGATCGTGGGTGGGCCCAACAAGCGGATCGTGGGTGGGCCCAACAAGTGGATCGCGGTGGGGCTCGGGCTGGTCACGGTCGCGTGCGGCCGCTCGCCGCTGCTCGTCGGTGACGGACAGAGCGCGGACGATCGAGCGGACGGCGACGAGGCGCCCGACGTCAACGACGACGGCAACGACGATCGCGAGGACGACGACGACGACGACGATGGCCCTGTGGACGACGGCGCGTTCGTGCCGATCCCCGACGTGCCCGAGGACACGCCACCCGATCCGTCGTGCGGCAACGGTGTGATCGATCCCGGCGAGCTCTGCTACCTGCCGCGCATCGGCTTCCCCTCGCGCATCGATCCCTGCGCGCTCGCGCTCGGCGATCTGAACGACGACGGCCACCTCGACGTCGCCGTGCCGAACTCGGACTTCGGCCACCTCGAGAGCCCGGACAACTTCGCGTCCATCCTGCTCGGCGACGGCACCGGCTCGCTCGGCGATCCGCTCGCCTTCCTCGCCGGGGGCGACTACGCGGTGGGCCTCAGCATCGGCGACCTCGACAACGACGGCCTCGACGATCTGCTCGTCGCGAACAACGAGGCCTTCACGATGAACGTGCTGCTCGGCACGGGCCCCGCTGCATTCGGGCCCCCCGCGCCGCTCGAGGTCGGCGACTCGCCGGTGATGAGCGCGCTCGCGGACATCGACAACGACGGCGACCTCGACTTCGCGGCGACGAACCTCTACAGCAACGAGATCCGCGTCGGCCTCGGCCGCGGCGACGGCACGTTCGCGGCGACGGTCTCGTACCAGGTCGACTCCCCGTGGGAGGTCGCGCTCGCCGATCTCGACGGCGACGGCAACGTCGACATGGCCTCCACCGACGGCAACCTTTCCGCGATCAAGGTGTGGATGGGGCTCGGCGACGGCTCGTTCGTGAACTCGGACAGCCTGCCGGTGGGCTTCGGACCGCTCGGCCTCGCGGCCGCCGACATCGACGAGGACGGCCGCCTCGACCTGCTCACCGCGAACCAATCGGGCGCGACGATCTCCGTCTATCGCAACGACGCGGGATCGATGACCGCGATGGATCCCGTGCCGGTCGGCATCAGCCCGCGCTCGCTCGCGGTCGCCGACCTCGACATGGACGGTCGCATCGACGTCGCGGCGGCCGACGACGAGCTGCAGGTCGTGCACGTGCTCGTCGGCAACGGCAACGGCGGCCTCGAGCCCGTCGCGCTCTACGCCACCGGCCTCGAGCCCTCGAACGTCCGCGCGGGCGACCTCAACGAGGACGGCGTGCCGGATCTGATGACGAGCGACCAGTGGTCGAACGAAGTCGGCGTGATCCTCTCGAATCCCTGACTCAGAAGTACGAGAAGCGCGCGCCCAATAGGAGCGTCTGGCGTGGGAACGACGAGCCCGGTACCCAGCGCACGTCGTAGGTGAATTGCACGCCGAGGGCGGCGGCGTTGCTCAGGAAGAACTCGTAGCCGACCGAGCCTGCGCCGCCGAGGCCGAAGGTGATGCCGTCGGGGGCGTCGGGCTGATCGGTGCGCTCGCGCTTCGGCACGCCCGAGGCGCCCAGCGCTGCGCGCAGGAAGAACCCGCGGACCACGTAGCCGGTCGCTTCGACGTCGCCGCCGAACGCGACGCCGCCGTTCTTCATCAGGTAGGGCGTCACGTGCAGATCGACGCCGAGCGTGAAGCGCTTCGTGATGCCGCCACCCAGCGAGAGATCGATGCGCGTCGCCGGCATGAAGTCGTCGGCCCAGAAGAACGTGCCGCCGAACGCGATGCCACCGCCCACGAAGAACCCGCGATGATCGCGAGGTCCTTCGATCTCGAGCCCGTGCTTGCCCTGCACGACCCCGTTGCCCGCCGATGCCGAGCCCTCGACCCCGACCCACGTCGCCAACGCGACCGCCGTCGCGAGCCAGCGTCCACGTCCCATGGCGGCGATCATGACACAGCCGAGGTGTCCGCGATCGCGCGACCCGGCCGCGTCAGCGCAGCGTCGTGACGTCGACCACGACGAAACCGCCCGCCGGCACCTTTACCTCCAGCTTGCGGCGCTGCCAGCCGCCCGGCCCGCGCACGGTGACCTCCAGGTGATGCTTGCCCGGTGGCACCAGCGTGCGCCCGAAGAAGATGCGCGCCGACAACGTCGTCCAGCTGCGCGTGTCCGGCCGATCGAGCGCGACGAGCGTGCCCTCGATCGCCGCCGCCGCGAGGAACCCGATCAACGCGCCCTGCCCCTCGGCCTGATTGCCGGCGGCACGCCCCGCCTCCGCCGCGGCCGCGCGCACGATCATGCGCGTGATCGCAGCGCCGATGATCTTCGGCTTGATGTCCTCGTACTCGCGCACGATCTCCTCGGTGAGATCGGTGGCGAGCTCCACGTCCATCGCCACGCCGTCGATCCGCATCTCCGCCGAGTCGAACACGGTGTCGTTCGGCACGAGCTCCGGATACGTGAGCACCTTGAACGCGCTGTACTGCAGGATCGTGGGATCGCCCGTGATGAACGTGCCGGCCATGCCGATCGCGAGCCCGATCGGGATCCGACGCGGCACCTTGTACGGCACGCGTCCGGTCTTCGCGACGACGAGGAGCTCGCCCGCCTGGTCCGGTGCGGGCGCGAGCGCATCCCAGGCGCCGATCGACGCGACGCTCGCGAGCTGCTTCGCGCTCGGCTTCTGCACGGGCGGCGGCGGCTCGGACGGTGGCGGCTCCGCGGGCGCGGGTGTCGGCGTCTCGGCGGGCGTCGCCGCCGGCGCTTCCTTCTTCGGCTCCGGAGTCGGCGCGGGCGTCTCGCCCAGGTAGTCCTTGATCCGCTCACCGCGATACGTGCCCTTCGCGGCGAGCCGCGCGATCGGAGCCTTCAGCGACGCGAACTCGCGCTCCTGCAGCGCTTCCTCGTAGTAGCGCAACGCCTCGTCGGGCGAGCCCAGCCGCTCGTACACGAAGCCGGCGAGATACGAGCCGAACGCCCCGTGCTCGTGCTCCGGGTCGTAGTCCGACAGGTACTTGCGCATCACCGTGAAGCGCTTCGCCTCGATCTTCGCGCCGTCGAGATCGCCGCGCGCGAGGTAGTTGCACATGTTCATCGCGTTGAGCGACAGCTTCTCGGTGGGCGACGTCTTGTACTTCGTCGCGCTGTCGCTGTAGACGTACTTGCCGAGCTTGCCCGCGCCGTCGCGTGCGATGTCGAGCAGCTCGAGCCGCTTGTCGGCGACCTCGAAGTCGCGCGACGACAGCTGGTAGAGCCCGAGCGCCTGCAGCATCGACGCGCGCTCGAGCACGACGAGCTCCATGTTCTTCTTCCACTTGCGCGGCAGATCGTCGCTGTCGCGCGCGTCGAGCAGGTGGTTCAGCTCGCGCACGCCCGCCTTCAGGTCACCGCGCTGCACGGCCGCCCGTGCCGCCTCCGTGCGATCCGTGTACGTCGCACACGAACCGACGAAGGCCACGAGCGCCGCGGCTGCGCCGACGAGCCTGACGGTCGATGCCACCCGCGTCCTCAGCGAACCAGCGCCTTGCTCCGCTCCGACTTCGTCTGGAACCTGATGGCGCTGGTCTCGACCTCGAGCACCTGCATGTACAGGAAGTACTGCACGCGGCGGGTCTTGTGGTTGCGCTCGTCGACGGCCTGCAGCTTGCCGGTGATGAAGTACTGCGCGCCGAGCTGGCGCCCGATCTCCGCGGCGACCGCCGGGTTGAAGTCCGCCGTCTGCTGCAAGTTGGCCTCGGCGACCATCTCGGCCTGGCGCTCGCGGCTCACCACCGCGACGACGCCACCGTTGACGAGCTCCGTCTCCATCTCCGACAGGAGCGAGAGCATCTGATCGTCGAGGTGCTCCGTCGTGTCGTTCTTGATCGGCCAGATCGCGACGATGGGCTGCTTGGGCTGACCGCGCCACTGCGACCACAGGGGCGACGCCATCAGCTCGCCGAGGTTCTTCTTCGCGAGGTACGAGAGATCCTCGCGGTCGAGGCCGGTGGACAGCGCGCCCTCGTCGAGGTTCGGGTTGTCGGTGCCCTCACCGCCGCGAACGGCCTTCGGATGACACGCACCCGCAGCGAGCGGCAGCGTGAGAGCAAACAGGACGACGAGACGCGACGACATGATCATCGGAAGACGGCTCCGGCAGGAGAATGCGACAGGCGGTGGGGCCACGAAGTGATTTCACTCACAGGATCATCATCAATTCCGGCACGCGGACCATTTGGACGTAGACGCCGATGACCTCGTCGACAGTCTCGACGGCGAGCGTCACCGTGATGCAGATGCGTCGGCCGTGACGCGAGCTCCGCTCGCCGACGCGGACACGCTCGGCGCCGACGACCTGCGCGGCGCTCGCGTGCACCCCGGCGCGAAAGCTCTCGGTTGGGGGGCCGAACGCCTTGACGATATACTCCCCCGGGAACGCGTGGTTCGCGAGCAAGAGCTCGCGCGAGGGTGCGACCGAAGACCCGCGCTCCGACATCGATCACGAGCATGACACGAACGGGCCGTGGGAGAGCGACAGCCGAACACGCGCGCAAGCTCGCGCTCTAGTGCACCCGCCGCGGTCGCGCGCGGACGTGCGGGCGTGTGCGCGCTCGTGCTGGTCGCGTTGACCGCGACCGCGTGCAACGGCGGCGGCGCGTCGCCCTCGTGGGCCGCGGACAAGAAGGCCGGCGCGAACGACACGATCCTCAAGGTCGCCGTCACGTCGCTGCAGCCGCGGCGAATCGAGCGCCACTACGCGACGTCCGGCACCCTGCGCGCCCGTCGGTCGGCGGACCTCGTCGCGACCACCACGGCAATCGTCGAGGCGTTGCTCGTCGAGGAAGGCGACGTGGTGAAGGAGGGCCAGCCCCTCGCTCGCCTCGACGGCCGCAGCATGACGCTCGCCGCGAATCAGGCGGGCGTACAGCTGGAGAGCCTCGAGCGCCAGCTGCAGCGGCTCGAGTCGGTGCAAGGCGGAGCGGTCTCCATCGAGGAGGTCGACACGCAGCGCGCCGCCGTGGCCGAGGCTCGCGCGGCGCTCAAGGTGTCCCGCCACCAGGTCAAGCTCACCACCGTGCGCGCACCGTTCGACGGCACGATCGTCGCACGCAAGGTCGACATCGGCGCGCTCGCGACGAGTGCCACCGCGATCTTCACCCTCGCCGATCTCCGCACGCTGGAGCTCGACCTGCACGTGCCCGAGCTGGATGCCGCCACCGTGAAGGCCGGCACGCAGGTCGACATCGAGCTCGTCGATCGCACGAAGTTCACCGCCGAGGTGATCCGTCGCGCGCCCATCGTCGACGCCGCCACCGGCACCGTGAAGTTCACGGTGCGCGCGAGCGACTTCCCGGCCCACGCGGCGCCGGGTGCCTTCGCGCGTGCGCGCGTGCTCGTCGACGTCCGCGACGCCGCGCCGAGCCTGCCGCGCTCCGCCGTGTTCGAGCTCGAGGGCAAGCCGCACGTGTACGTGATCGACGACGGCAAGGCGCGCCGACGCGCCGTCGAGCTCGGGCTCACCGGCGAGGAATTCGTCGAGATCCGCAGCGGGCTCGTGGGCGACGACAGCGTGGTCGCCGAGGGCAACGCCGGGATCACCGAGGGCATGCCGCTGGCCGCCGCCGAGCCGGCGGCAGACGGGGGCTGATCGGTGCTGCGGGCGTTCATCGCCGCCACCGTGGTGCGACCCGTCACCACGACGATGGTGACGATCACCGTGCTCTTGTTCGGCCTCGTCGCGGCGATGCGCCTGCCGGTCGAGCTCCTGCCCGATCTCTCCTATCCGACGATCACGGTGCGCACGACGGATCCCGACGCGGCGCCCGTCGAGCTCGAGGAGCTCGTGACTCGCCCCATCGAGGAGCGCGTGGGAGCGGTGCCCGGCATCGTGTCGGTCGAGTCGGTGTCGCGCGAGGGACAGTCCGACGTCGTGCTCGACTTCGCCTGGGGCACGCCGATGGATCGGGCGATGGCAGACGTGCGGGAGAAGCTCGATCGCGTCGAGCTGCCCGCCACGGCGACGCGGCCGGTGCTGCTGCGCTACGACCCGTCGCAGGAGCCGATCATGCGGCTCGCGCTGCGGCCCGTCGCCGACGCGGACGTCGCCCTCACGCAGGAGGACCTCGCGCGCATGCGCGACGTCGCCGACCGGCACTTGAAGCGCGAGCTCGAGAAGATCGTGGGCGTCGCTGCAGCAGAGATCCACGGCGGCGAGCTCGACGAGGTCCAGGTCGAGCTCGATCCGGCCCGGCTCGCCGCGCTCGGGCTCACGCCCGCCGAGGTCGTCGACGCGATCCGCCGCGACAACGTGAACGTGCCCGGCGGTGCGGTGACCGAGCGGGAGGATCGCTATCTCGTCCGGACGCTGCACGAGGCGCGCGCGCCCGAGCAGGTCGGCGACGTCATCGTACGCAGCACGGGCGGCCGTGAGCTGCGCGTGCGCGACGTCGCGAAGACCCGCCGCGTACCACTCGAACGGGAGGAGCTCGCGCTCGTCGACGGTCGCGAAGCGGTCGAGCTCGCGGTGTTTCGCGAAGGCGATGCGAACCTCGTCGGCGTCGCACACGACGTGCTGGATGCCCTGCCCCAGCTGCGACTGCCGGGCGGCTACGAGGTGGTGGTGCTCGCGAACAACGCCGAGTTCATCGAGTCGGCGATCGACGAGGTCCAGTCGAACGCGCTCGTGGGCGCAGCGCTCGCGATGCTCGCGCTCTTGTTCTTCCTGCGCGAGCTGCGGTCCACGCTCGTCATCGCCGTCGCGATCCCCATCTCGTTGCTCGCGACGTTCGTGCCGCTGCAGGCGCTCGACGTGTCGCTGAATGTCATGAGCCTCGGTGGGCTCGCGCTCGGCGTCGGCATGCTCGTCGACAACAGCATCGTCGTGCTCGAGGCGATCGCGCGCGTCCGCGAGGAACGCTCGCCCGACGGGCCGCCGAAGAGCGCGGCGATGCGGCGCAGCATCGCGGTCGACGGCACCACCGAGGTCGCGGCGTCGGTCGTGGCGTCCACCCTCACCACGGTCGCGGTGTTCCTGCCGATGGCCTTCGTCGAGGGCGTGGCCGGGCAGCTCGTGCGTGATCTGAGCCTCGCGGTGAGCTTCAGCATCCTGTCCTCGATGTTCGTGAGCCTCACGCTCGTGCCGGTGCTGCAAGGCATCGGTGGCGAGGGCGACGACGAGATCGCGGACGAGTCGAACAGGTCGAGGTCGCTGCTCGCATGGCTCGCCATCCTGCCGGCCCTGCTGTCGCGGTTCGTCGGCGCCGTCGTGCACGTGTGTGGCGTCGTGCTCTTCGTGCTCGCGCGTCCGTTCACTGCGAGCTACGACGCGCTCGAACGCGGCTACCCCACGGTCGTCGCGGGTGCGCTGCGCCGGCCAGGGCTCGTGCTGATGCTCGCGCTCGGCGTATGCGTCGTCGCGGTGCCGCTCGCGGATCGCCACGGTCGCACGCTGTTGCCCGAGCTCGAACAACGCGAGTTCTTCGTGCAGCTCGAGCTGCCCCAGGGCACCGCGCTCGCGCGCACCACCGAGGTCGTGCGTGCGCTCGGCGACGCAATCGCCGAGGACCCCGCCGTCGATCGGATCTTCGCGCGCGTCGGCAGCATGACGCAGGCCGGCAGCGCGAGCGGCAACGTCACCGGCACGCACCTCGGCCAGCTCGACGTGCGACTCGCGGCAGGCGACGAGCCGCTCGCGGCGATCGAGGCGCGGCTCGTCGCGGCGATGACGGCCGCGAACCCCGAGCAGGGCACGCCCCTGCGGCTCGGACATCCCACGCTCGTCGCGTTCGGACCCCCGCTCGAGGTGCTGGTGTTCGCCGAGGATCCCGCGCGCGCGATCGCGGCCGCGCGCACGCTCTTGCCCGAGCTGCAGGCGATCCCCCGGCTACCCGAGGTGGTGCCCGACGATCTGAGCGGACGGCCCGAGGTGCGCGTGCACTTCGATCGCGAGCGGCTCGGTCGGCTCGGGATCCCGGTCGATCAGGCGGCGCTCGCGGTGCAGCGCGCAATCCAGGGAGAGGTCGCGACCGAGCTGCATCTGCCCGATCGTCAGCTCGACGTGCGCGTGCAGCTGCCCTTGCACGCGCGCGCCAGCGTCGACGACGTGTCCGCGATCCAGGTGGGCGTGAACGCCGGTGTGCCCGTGCGACTCGATGCGGTGGCCGAGGTCGCCCCGGCGCGCGGACCCGCGGAGATCCGCCGCATCGACGGCCGTCGGGGGCTACGCCTGCGCGCGCGCGTCGATGGAGTCGATCTCGCCGGTGTCGCCGCGCAGGTGCAGGCCGTGCTCGCCGCACACGCCGGCGACGACGAGCAGGTCACCTCGGTGGTGGCGGGTCAGGCCGGCGAGCTCGACAGCTCGCTCGAGAGCCTCGCATTCACGGCGGCAGTCTCGATCTTCCTCGTGTACGTCGTGATGGCGGCGACGTTCGAGAGCCTGCTGCATCCTCTGCTCATCCTCTTCACGGTGCCGCTGGCGCTCGCCGGCGTGGGCCTGTCGGTCGCCGCCGCCGGGCTGCCGGTGTCGGCGATGGTCGGCATCGGAATCATCGTGCTCGGGGGCATCGTGGTGAACAACGCGATCGTGCTCATCTCGGCGATCAACGATCGTCGGGGTGCCGGCATGCCGTTGTACGACGCGGTGATCGATGCCGGTCGCGTGCGACTGCGGCCGATCCTCATGACGACGATCACCACGGTGCTCGGCCTCTTGCCCATGGCGCTCGGGCTCGGCGACGGCGCTGCGCTGCGTCAACCCCTTGCCGTGTCGATCATGGGCGGCCTCGCCGTCTCCACGCTGCTGACGCTCGTCGTGATCCCGGCGGTATACGTGCTGTTGCCCGGCCCCGTGCGCGCGGCGTGGCGCCCTCGCGATCCGTCGCAGTAGCTACTGCGTGCCGTCGAGCACCGCACGCACGCGCTCGAGCAGGCGGCTGCGCGAGAACGGCTTCTCCATGAGCCCGGTGATCTCCGGCTGCTGCATGAGCGATCCGGTGGGGTCCGCGTAGCCCGACATGAAGAGCACGCGCAGGCCCGGGAACTGCTGGCGCATGCGCTCGACGAGCTCGGGGCCGCCCATCTTCGGCATCACCACGTCGGTGAGCAGGAGATCGAGCGGGATCCGCGACTCGCGGACGATGCGGAGCGCCTCGAGCCCGTGCGAGGCGCTGAGCACCCGGTACCCGTGACGCGTGAGCGTCTCCACCGCGACGCGCCGCACCTGCGGGTCGTCCTCGACGACCATCATCGTCTCGTGGCCACCCACGCGCGCGATCTGTCCGGTGGTGTTGTGACGCGCGACCGCGCGATCGTGCGTGCGCGGCACGTACACCTTGAACGTCGTGCCGCGACCGGCCTCGCTGTACACCCAGATGAAGCCGCGGGCCTGCTTCACGATGCCGTAGCACGTGGACAGTCCCAGCCCAGTGCCCTTGTCCGGTGCCTTCGTCGTGAAGAACGGCTCGAAGATCCGCTGGCGCAGCTCGGGCGGGATGCCGGACCCGCTGTCGCCCACCGACAGCACCGCGTACTCGCCGGGATCGAGCGCCACGCCGTGCACGTGCGCGTACTCCTCGTCGAGCTCCACGTTCGAGGTGGACACGTGGATGCGTCCCGCGCCCTGGATGGCGTCGCGCGCGTTGACGACGAGGTTCACCAGCACCTGCTCGAAGTGACCCGGGTCGACCTTGATCGACCACGCGGCGGGCTCGAGCCGCGTCATGAACTCGATGTCCTCGCGCAAGAGCCGTCGCATCATCGCTTCGGTGTCGCGCGCGACGTCGTTGAACGTGATCACCTTGGGAATCGCGGGCTGGCGACGCGAGAACGCGAGTAGCTGGCGCGTGAGGCCGGCCGCGCGCTCCGAGGCCTTGAGCACCTGACGCAGGAAGTCGTGGCCGGGCACGCTCGGGTCGAGATCCTCGAGCGCCATCTCGCCGAAGCTGCGCACCACCGTGAGCACGTTGTTGAGGTCGTGCGCGATGCCGCCGGCGAGCCGACCGATCGCCTCCATCTTCTGCGCCTGCCGCAGCTCGGCCTCCACGCGGCGACGATCCGAGGCGTCGCGACACACGACGAGCCACCCGCCCGATCGACACGGCGACAGCGACATGTCGAGCGGGAATGCGCTGTCGTCGGGACGCGCCGCCGTGACGCGACGGATCGCACCGTGCGTGCGAGCGTCCGCGAGATCGTCGAGCGGATCGTCGGTCGGCTGCTGTCGCGCGCCCGGAACGAGCTCCGCGAGCGGCCGTCCGATCAGCTGCGCGACCGTCCGATCGAAGAGCGGCTCCGCGGCCGCGTTCGCGCGGCGCACGATCCACGCGTCGTCGAGCACGAGGATCGCATCGACGCTGTCGGCGAACGGATCCATGGCGAAGGCGTCGCGGCTGGCGTGCACGGCTTGCATCACGGCGAGAGGCCCATCGAACGGCCCGTCGATCACCCGACCGGGCCTCACCGCTCCGAGGATACGGTCGTTGCGGGAGTTCGACACGTGCCGCGTTGGGCCACGCGCGTCGTCCGAACGGTCGACGCGGCCGATCGAACGATCACGTGCGGTTCCGCCCTGATGCAGCGACGGCTCGCACGACGACGTCGCCTGCGTCATCGTGCAGGGGTGCTCGGTCCGAGACTCGAAGCTATCGCGCGTTTCGTGCCCCCAGGCGCGCGCGTGGCCGATGTCGGCACGGATCACGGCGAGCTGGCAGCGGCGTTGTTACACCGCGGAACGGTCACCCATGTGATCGCGACGGACCGCTCGGCACGGCCGCTCGCGGTGGCCGCCGCAACGCTGTGCCGCGCCGAACGAACGCGGTTCGAGCTGCGACGTGGCGATGGGTTGCGCGTGCTCGCGCCCGGCGAGGTGGACACGGTCGTGCTCGCCGGCATGGGGGGCGGCGCGATCGTCCGCATCCTCGACGCGGCCCCGCGCGTGGTGGAAACGCTCGCGCGGATCCTCGTGCAACCCGAGCGCCACTGGCCGACCCTCCGGCAGTGGATCGCGACACGTGGAGCGACGCTCGTCGACGAGGTCCTCGTGCGCGACGGCGCTCGCTTTCGACTCGTGTGCGCGATCGAGCCGGACCGTGGCAGCACCCACGAGTGGTGCGAGCGGGATCTATGGATGGGCCCGCGGCTGCGCACGCAGGCACCACTGGTCTGGTGCGAATGGCTGCGCCACGAGCTCCGCACGATGGACCGCGCCCTGGCCGATGCCGCGCGGGCGGAGGCGCCCGCCGATCGCCTGGTCCGCGTGCGTGCCCGTCGCGCCGCCTTCGCGGACGAGCTCGCGCGCGTCACTGCGGACGGAGCTGCGCCGCGATTGCCCGCGCTGCGCTCGTCCCCGTAGATTCCCGCGCATGCGAGCGATCGTGTTGCGCGAGCCCGGCCCACCGGAGCACCTGCAACTCGACGCCGATCACCCGCGGCCCGCGCTGCGACCCGGTTGCGCGATCGTGCAGGTCGATGCGGAAGGCGTCTGCTATCGCGACGTCGTCGAGCGCCGCGGCGGCTTCCCGTTCATCAAGCGCCCCGTCGTGCCGGGCCACGAGTTCGCGGGCACGATCGTGGAGCTCGCCGACGACGTCGAAGGGCTGGCGATCGGTCAGCGCGTCGTGAACCTCCATCGCGCGCCGTGTGGATCGTGCCGCGCCTGCGCGGGCGGCAACGAGACCCGCTGCCAGCGCGCGCTCGAGGTGTTCGGCCTGTCCGTCGACGGGGGCTACGCGGAGTACGTGCTCGCGCGCGCGGGCTGCCTCGTGCCGGTGCCGGACGGGCTCGCGAGCGAGCACGCGTGCTTCCTCAATTGCACGGCGGGCGTCGCCTTGCGCGCGCTGCGAACGATCGGCGGTGTGCGCGAGGGCGAGACGGTCGCGATCACCGGAGCCGCCGGCGGCGTCGGACTGCACGCGATCCAGATCGCGAAGGCACTCGGTGCGCGCGTGCTCGCGATCACGACGACGCCCGCGAAGGCCGACGCACTCGGGCAGAGCGGAGCCGACGACGTCGTCGTGGCCAGCGGGGCCGACTTCCACAAGATCGTGAAGCGCCGCACCGCCGGGCTCGGCGTGCCGCTCGTGCTGGACTGCGTCGGCGAGCCCACGCTCAACGCGTCGCTGCGCTCGCTCGAGAGCGGCGGGCGGCTCGTCGTCGTGGGCAACGTCACGAGCGCGCGTGTCGAGATCAACGCGGGCTTCGTGATCCTCGGCGAGCTGACGATCCGCGGCAGCGCCGGCAGCAACCGCTCGGATCTCGAACAGGTGCTGCACTGGGCAGCCGACGGCACGATCCGCCCCGCGCTCGCGGAGGTGCTGCCGCTGGCGGCCGCCGCCGATGCGCACCGCCGGCTCGAGGCGAAGGGCGTCGTGGGGCGACTCGTGCTCGCACCGGGCCGGCTCGCGGAATAGAGCCGGCCCCGGACCCGGTATGCTGGGCCCCGGGCGCGCCCATGCAGACCCAGCCCTACCCTGCCGTCGATCGCCTCGGCGGGGCCGATCCCTCCGGCACCACGGCTCGCGATGCGATCGCGTACGTACGCGCGCACATGCGCGAGAGCAGCGCGCCGCCGGTCCGCGAGCACCGACGCGCGCGGTTCCTGTGGGGGCTCGCGCAGCCGCTGCTCGGCATGCGGATCATGCTGCACGATCGCACGATGCTGGGCGACGCGCTCTTCCCCGTGTTCACGATCGCGATGGTGTGCGTGATCGCGGGCTACGCCGCGAGCGAGGAGATCGCCGGAAGCTTGTCGAGCGTGTGGACCGGCATCGTGGCGTTCTTCGCCGCCTTCATCGCGCTCGCGCCCGTACCTCCGTTCCTGTTCGCGCGTCACTACGCGCGCATGGCCGCCCGTGCGCGCGGCCTGCTCGACCTCGGGCCGCGCGATCCGTGGCTCGAGCCGATCGGAGTCTCGCTGTGGAAGACGATCGCGCAGTCGGTCATCATCGCGATCGGGGTCGTGCCGATCACGTTGGTGCTCGGTCTGCTCGTGATCGGAGCCCCCTTCGCGCTCGCCGTGCAGGGCGCGTGGACGCTGCACTGGATGGTCGTCGAGGCGCTCGACAACGGCCGATCGCTCGCACCCGGCGACACGGTCGAGCAGGTCACGCGCGCCGAAGAAGCGCTGCGCCACGACCCCTGGTACCACCGGTGGACCCACCACGTGACGAACAAGACGGCGGCGACGCTGCTGACTCCCGTGCGGATGCTCACCGAGGTCATCCGGGGGCTCGGACGTCCCTGGTCGTTCGAGACGCGCATCGTCGAGTCCGACCGCGCGCTCTGCATGGGCTTCGGCCTCGGCGTCGTCGCACTGCTCGCCGTGCCGGGGCTCAACCTGTTCTTCCGGCCGGCGCTCGTCATCGGTGCGGCGCACCTGCGCGGACGGCTCGAGCAGGAGCGCTGACGCCCTTCAGGCCGCGTCGAGCCAGCCGACCGCGCGCGTGGGCGAGCCGGCGCCGCGCACGAAGTTCAGCACCCGCTTGAAGCCGGCGTACACGGCGAAGAACCGCTCGATGCCGCGACGCTCCGCGTCGGTGAGCACCGCGAAGCTGCACACGAGCTTGGGATCCTGCACACCGCCGTCGAGAAAACCCATCACCGCGCGCAAGGGGAACGCCACGATCTCGCCGCGCTGGAGCCGGGGACCCAGCACGATCGCGTCGAGCGGATCGCCGTCCGGCGCGAGCGTGTCGAGCACGCTGCCGTAGTTGTACGGGCACGGCAGCGGCGCGACGAAGTCGCGACTGCCGTCGGGGCGCCGCTTCACGAACCCGCCGCGCGGCACCTCGATCATCACCCGTGGTCGCTCTGCGAGAGCGTCGAGCCCTTCCCACCGCACTGACCCGAGCGTACCATCGCGAGAGCACGATGGACGTCGCACGAGCGCTCGGAGCCGCTTCGCTTTCGCTCGACACCGATCCTCGCGCGCACGCGCTGACGGTGCACGCGCAGCAGCGCGCCGAGCGAGCGAGCGGTCATCTGCTCGCGGCGTTGGTGGACGAGCCGGGCCTCGCTGAAGCGGGCGCCGCCCTCGCCTGTTCGGTGATCGGACAGCCCGGCGAGCTCCTCGATGCGACGGGCAAGGCGCCGGACGACGACGCGCTCGCGGTGCTGCACGACGTCGCCATGCTCGCGCTCGCGATCGGCCGCCGCCCCGCACTGTTGTTCGGCGGGCTCGCGCGCGAGGGCCACGCGGAGCGGATCGGCATGTCTGCGCGCGGGCAGCTCGAGCGCTCCGACGAACCGTTGCCGGCGTTCGTGCTCGCGCTCCGCGAGGCGCTCGCGACGTTCGACGGCTGGCATGCCGGTTGTGCGGCGTTCTCGGCCGCGCTCGCGAATGCGCTCGAGACGACGTTGCAGGAGCAGCGCCTCGGCGCGCTCGGGCCGACCACCGCGTTCCGCGACGCGGCCGACGGCGCCGGCGCGGATCTCGTCGCGATCGCGGCGGGCATCCTGCTCGGGGACAAGAGCGCGATGCACCACCCCACCGAGGTGGAGCTCGCACTTCGGCTCGGATGCGCGTCGGTCGGACGCGCCCGCGACGTCATCGCCTACACGATGGGCATCGGTCCGCTGCAGCCGATCGAGCTCGTCGCGCGCCGCTTCGCCGTACCGGCGCCGGTGATCCGCCTGGGCGCGGCCGACACTGCGCGGTGCCTGCGGGCGATGCTCGCGATGGACGTGCTCGACCTCGCCGACGTCCTGCCGTCGATCGAGGCGCGCGAGCCGATGCGCGTCGTGCTGCCGCGTGCCGTCGCGGGTCTCGTCGCGCTCGAGCCCGGCGCCGACGCGCTCGCGACGAACGAGCCCGCGGTCGATCGCGAACGCATCATGGCCGAGCTGAGGACGGTGGCGAAGCTCGACGGACGCATCACCACCGAAGAGCGCGCGCTCCTGCGCGGCATGGACACGCACATGCTCGCGTTCCAGGAGCTGCTCGTGCGCATCGACGAGGATCGCGTCGTCGACTTCGACGAGTTCCAGCAGCTGCGGCTCACCCGGCAGCACGTGCTCGACGACCTCATGCGCATCGCGCTGGCCGACGACGTCATCTCCGACGACGAGCGCGGCTTGCTCGTCCGGGTGCTCGAGCTGCTGCCCGCCATGCGGCCGGCCTCGCGCTGACCGGGGGGCCGTAGGCCGAACCCCGTTTTCGGACCGCTCGCGACGAAAAGTACGAGATGCCTGCGAATTTTGCCTTGACCGTCCAGTCAGTCAGCGCTAGTTCACAGGACGTGCGGATGCGGCCCCGGACCCGAAACATCTCGACCGGTCGGCCAGTCTAGTACCCGCTCGCGAGTCCGATGCCCGGCTCGCCGGCCCACCACCGGGACCCACGACGGGTCCCGCCAACGCGGAGCTTCATCGATGCCACGCACCGCCGTGAACGGGGCGCTCGTCGCCCTCGTCTCGCTCACCACGCTCGCCTGCAACGAAGCCTCCGACGACACCGAGAGCGGTGAGTCCGAGGATCGCGATATCACCTACTACGAGGACATCCTCCCGATCCTCAACGACCACTGCGTGTCGTGCCACACCGAAGGTGGGCTCGCGCCGTTCGCCGTGGACGACTACGAGACGGCGAAGGAGTGGGCGATGTCGATCGGCGCAGCGGTCACGTCACGCACGATGCCGCCGTGGGGCGTGGACAACGGCGGCGAGTGCAACGAGTTCGTCGACGCGCGTTGGCTCGACGTCCACGAGATGGCGATGATCAACGCGTGGGTCGCCACCGGCACGCTCGAGGGCGACCCGACCATCGGGATCCCCGATCCGCCGACGCCGCCCGTGCTCGCGGGCAACGACATCGTCGAGATGCTCACGCCGAAGTACACGCCCGTGCCCGAAGCGGAGGGCGGCGGCCTCGAGGACTACCAGTGCTTCCTCATCGATCTCGAGCAGGACACGGATCGCTACGTCGTGGGCTTCGACGTGATCCCGGGCAACGATCGCACCGTGCACCACGTGCTCGGCTTCAAGGTGAACCCCGGCACGTTCGGAAACGGATCGACGATGCAGGCGCTCGACGACGCGAGCCCGGACCAGCTGGGCTGGGACTGCTTCGGCGCCGCCGGTGAGAATGTGATCCCCGAGGGCGTACCCGTCACGTGGGCCCCCGGCACCGGTGCGACGCTGTTCCCCGAGGGCACCGGCATCGAGATGCGGGCCGACGACGTGCTGGTGGTGCAGGTCCACTACAACCTCGCGAACGAGAACGGGCCCGACGAGACGACGATCCGGCTGTCGTACGCGGACGAGGTCGAGCGCCCGGCGGTGCAGGTGCTGTGGGATCCGTTCCTGTACGCGGCCGTGCTCGGCAGCCCCGAGACGATCGAGCCCGGCAAGGAGAACGTCAGCTACACCTGGGACGACACGATCCGCACGATGACGAACATCCAGGACGCGGAGTCGGTGCAGGTCTATGGCCTGTTGCCGCACATGCACAAGCGCGGCCGCACGATGACCGTGGACTTCGAGACGAGCGCCGGCATGGCGTGCGGCGCCAGAGTGGACCGGTGGGACTTCGACTGGCAGCAGTCGTACTTCCTCGAGCAGCCGCTCACGGTCGGCATCGACGACTCGATGCACGTGACGTGCAACTGGAACACGATGGGCGCCACCGCACCGATCGCCGGCGGCTTCGGCACGCAAGACGAGATGTGCCTCGTCGGCCTCTACGTCGTGCCCGAGTGAATCGCCCGACTGCAGCTCCTCGGGAGCGTGGGCAGCGGGCCCGCCGGCTCGTACGCCGGCGGTCCAGCTGCGGTCGGCACACCTGCCGCCGCGACCTCCGTGTCCTCGCGGGAGCCCCCGCAGGCGAGCGCCAGGGTGGAAAGGAGTGAGAGAAGCAGCCGACCCACGGTGACCAGCGTATCAGGATACACGGCCCATTCTCGCATCGAGACACGGTTCTACGCGGCGTCGCGGCAGGCGGCGCAGGTTCACGCTAGTCTCTCGAGATGAAGATCGACGATCTCGACCGTACGCGGATCAAGCGAACCGTGATCGCTCTCCTGAAAGAGCACCCCGAAGGCGTGCGCACCACGACCGTGGCCGACGATCCCCGCGTCGCCGATCACCACCGCGAGCTCATCGAGACCGATCGCAAGGCCTATCACTCGATCGTCGGCCGGCTGCTCTCGAAGATCGACCGCGTCGTCGCCGTCGCTGATGCCCCGGGCACCAAGCAGGACATGCTCTGGCGCCTGACCTGATTCGCTCGCAATGAATCAGTGTGCGCTTCGTCTACGGTCGGCCTTCGACCGGGATGGACAGCGGCAACGCGGCGGGCGGCACCGTGACTGTCGCGCCCACCGGCCCCATCGGGTAGCGGATCATGCCGCGGCGCGTCGCGAGCAGGAACACGAGCGACGGGTGCTCGAGCTTTCGATCGAACGTGTAGCGCGCGCGGGTCGGCCGCTCTTGGTCGTCGAGCGCGAGGATCTCGATGCGCAGCCCGTCGAGCGTGACGACGTCGCCCACCGCGAACGGGTGATCGGGCCGGCGGAACAGCTGCTCCACCGGGCCCTTCAGCATCGCGCCGTCGACCACCTCGAGCTCGAACTCGTTCGGGGCCGTGCGTCGCATGCGATGGGGCCGCGGCGCCATCGACAGCACCCACCACGAGCGCGGCAGCGGCAGCCCCTCCACCCACCGCACGATCGGCGGATAGAGCAGCGTCATCGGATCCGCCGCAGTGAGCACGATCAAGCGCTGATCGGCCACCTTCGTGTCGTCCACCTGCATCGACAGCGAGGCCGTGCGGGTGCCGCGGTTGAGCTCGCCGATGCTGATCGTCTCCTCGAGGCCCCAGTACGTCGCGAGCCCCACGTGCGTGCACGCGAGCGCTGCGGCCGCGAGGATCCGCAAGCGGGCGATCCATGCGCGGCGCCGCTCCGGATCGCGCGCGGCATCCCATCCGTCGAGCACGAGCGCGGCGACGACGACATGACCGGCGACGCCGGGGATCAACAGGAGCCGCGCGGACACAAACGACGACGCGACCGGCAACAGCGACAGGAACGCGGCGAGACACGCGAAGAGCAGGCGCCTTCGCTGGTCCTCGGGCAGCCGCGCGAGCGCGCCGGGCACGAGCCCACCCACCACCGCGAGCGCGAGCGGGCCGAGCAGCGCCTGCATGCGCATGAGGTCGGGGAAGAACGCGAGCTTGCCCGTGGGGATCGCGAGCAGCATGTCGGCCACGAGGATCGGCACGCGCACGAGCGCCGCCTGCAACCACGCCACGGGCTCGCGCAGCGGATCCACGTACACCGTCGAGCCCTGCGAGCCGTAGCCGAACGCGCGGTGCACCACCGCCCACGCCACGAGCACCGCGAGCATCGGCACCCATGCGCGCCATGAACGACGCGCACGCGCGACGCCGACGAGCTCGTACGCGCCGACGTATGCGACGGCACACAGCCCGTACTCGCCGCCGGCCAGCGCCAGCGCGAGGCACAGCGCGGCCAGCCCGGCCTGCACGCGCTGCCCGTCCTCCCGCCACCGCACGTGCGCGAGCACGCCCGCGAACCCGAACGTCGCCGACACGATCGCGTTGCGATTCGCGAGCCAGCCGATCGGATACGTGTGGCACTCGTCGAGCACGTACAGCGCGAACGCGAGCACGGCCCAGCGCGCAGGCAACAGCTTCAGCAGCACGCGCGACACCACGAATGCCATCACGGCCCACCACACGAGCGTGTGCACGTGGTGCAGCGCGGCCCGGTGCCCGAACACCTGCACGTCGACCCACGTGAGCAGGCTCGACAGCGGTCGCAACGCCGACAGCCGCAGCTCCGGGTTCGACCACCACGCCAGGCTGCCGCGATCCATCAACCGCTGCACCTCGGCGCGCGATCCGTCGGAGAACGTGAACAGATCCCACGGCGCCCGCTCGGCCGGATACACGCCGCCCAACATCGCGAGCTGGGCGAAGTCGTCCATGCCGAACCCCACCCAGATCGACGGCAACCGCAGCGCGACGCCGACGAACACGAGGACCCACACCGCGATCCTCGGCTCGCGCAGTCGCGCGATCATGACGGGGCCGGATCGGCCGGCTGCACGTAGCGCCCACGCAGGCGCATGAACGGCGCCTCGATGCCTCGGTAGGCGAGGAACGACAGCCCCACCGCCGCGGGCATGATCACGAGCATCGTGTTCGCGAACGCGTCCGCGTACGCGCTCCATCCGAAGCGCGTGTGGAAGTCGAACACGAGTCCGTAGTCGTACAAGCCCTGCATCACCATGAAGTGACAGAGATACGTCGAGAACGACAGCTCACCGAGGAACGCGAACGTCTTCGAGATGGGCCCGGGCAGCTTCATGCTGAACGGCAGGTACGCGAGCACGAAGATCGTGCACGTGAACGCCTCCACGGTGGGCCACAGCGCCTTCCACCACGACTGCACCGGGTAGCCGCCGAGCCGGTTGAGCGCGAACGTGGTGCCGAAGAACAGCACCAGCGCGGGGATCATCGTCCACGAACGGATCTTGGACACGTCCCACTTGAGATACAGCCGCGCCGCGATCATGCCGAACAGGAACGCGTCGATGCGGCCCGGCAGGTGCCAGTAGTTGAGATCGCGGATCGTGTTGCCGATGAGGAAGCCGACCAGTCGCAGCGCGATCGAGAACAGCAAGAGGTACACGAGGGGACGGCTGCCCTCGCGGTTGAGGAACTCGTTGAGGAACGGGAAGATCAGATAGAACTGCAGCTCGATCGCGACGGTCCAGAACGTGGTGGAGACCGGCCACAGGTTCAGGCTCGCGATGCTGTTGCCCATGATCGTCGCCGAGCTCAGGAACCCCACCAGGTTCACGCGCTCGGGGAACACCGCCATGCCGAAGAAGAGCAGCGTCAGGTAGAGCGGGAACACCCGCAGCATGCGGTTGCGCAGGAACGGACCGAAGCTGATCTTCCGCCCCGCGCCCGCGAGCGAGAACACGAAGCCCGACAGCACGAAGAAGAGCGACACGACGATGTGCGTCTCGATCGCGAGCGAGAAGATGGGGTTGTCGGTGGTGAACCAGGTCTCGTTCGTGAGACCCGGCGGCTCCCACTTGCGATGGATCAGCCAGAAGCTGTGGTGGAAGACGACGAGCAGCGACGCGAAGGCGCGGACGTGGTCGACGCCGGCGATGTACTCGAGGTTCTGGCTGCGCACGCGAGGGCGGGGCCGGAAACGGCCGCGACCATGGTGGCGCAAACCCGCGTCCGCGGTCGAGCGCGGCCGGCGCGAAACCTCGACGGCGGGTGCCCCGGGCGGTCCACGACCCGTCTTCGTGCACGCCGCGGGGCAGTCGGCGCGCCCGGTCCGGAGGCTCGTACGCTGCCGGGATGGGGGAAGGCCCGCCCAAGGGAACCACTGGCGACGGCCGCCGTGGAACCGGCTCGGTGAGTGTGGTCGCCCCGCTGCCGCCGGACCCCGAGGCCAAGGACCGGTTCCCGGAGCTCGACGAGATCACGGTGGCCAGCGCCCAGCGCGGGAGCATGCGCGCGAAGAGGCAGCTGGTCGATCGCTACCAGCGTCCCGTGCTCGCGCTCGTGTCCCGCTTGCTGCGCGGCTACGGTGATTCCGCGCTGATCGAGGACGTCGCACAGGAGACGTTCCTGCGCGTGTTCCGGGCGCTGCCGAAGTTCGATCGCAACGGACCCGCGCGGCTGTCCACGTGGATCCTGACGATCGCATGCCACCGTAGCATCGACGAGCTGCGCCGCCGTCGACTGGACGTGCACCCGCTCGAGAACGGATCGTCGGAACTGGCCGCCAACGATCGCGCGGACGAGAACGCCGAGCGCCGCATGCTGGCGGGCGTGCTCGATCGCGCCATCGACGGGCTCGCGCCCGAGTACAAGGCCACGTTCATCCTGCGCGAGGTCCACGGGCTCGAGTACGCCGAGATCGCCACGATCCTCGACATCGATCTCGGCACGGTGAAGTCACGACTCAACCGCGCGCGCACGCGACTGCGCGAGGCGCTGGTGGAGGTGTACCGTGCGTGACGGCGAGCGCGATCTCGACGAGGTCGCCGAGGCGGCCCTCGACGCGTGGCTCGGCGCCGATCCGATCGGTGGCGACGACGATCCGCTGCCCGGTGGCGTCGAGGACGGCTTCGCCGAGCGCGTGCTCGCGGCCGAGTCCGCCGTGGTCGCCGTGCCGATCATCGTGCCGTTCGAGGGCTCCGGCCCCCTGCCGGTGCCGGGCCGCCGCGCGACCAGCCGAGTGTCCCTTCGCGCGATCGCGTTCTGGGCCGCGGCGAGCCTCGTCGTCGCGGTGAGCGGCCTCTGGTTCGGGATGCGCGGCGACGGCCCGAGCGAGCTCGCGCCCGCGGGCGCCGCGGACGATGCGAAGGGAGAGGACCCGTTCCGCCCCGAGCCCGCGCGTCCGGCCGATCCGATCCCCACCGACATCGACGAGCAGATCTCCACGTACATCGACGACTACGGCCAGCACTTCGGTGCGACGTTCGAGTTCCACGGCACCATCCTCATCGCGCGCGACGGCAAGATCCACTACAGCCGTGGGTTCGGCATCGCCGATCCGACCAAGCACCTGCCGAACGAGAGCGACACGCGATTCCGCGTCGGCATGCTCACCGAGCAGTTCACGGCGGCGGCGATCCTGCAGCTGCGCGACGCGGGGATGCTGCAGCTGTCGGACACGGTGGCGGATCACCTGCCCGACTATCCCGGCGGCAGCCGCATCACGATCGAGCAGCTGCTCGATCACACGTCGGGCATCCCGAACTACACCGATCTGCCCAGCTTCCACCGGTGGAAGGCGCTGCCGCACAGAACGGAAGAGCTCGTCGGCCGCTTCAGCGAGCTCGAGCTCGAGTTCGAGCCCGGCAGCGACTTCGATCCGACGAACTCCGGCTACTACCTGCTCGGCGCGATCATCGAGCGCGTGACGGGCATGGGCTGGGGCGAGTACGTGCAGAAGTACCTCGTCGAGCCCGTCGGCATGACGGCGACCGGTTTCGGCGACGCGTACCACACGGGCCAGCAAGCGCGCGGCAACGTGTGGAACGAGGAGGAGACGCTCGATCCGCCCGACCCGATCGACATGTCCGTGTTCGGTGCGGCCGGCGGGCTCACCACGACGGCGCTCGATCTGGCCCGCTGGGACGCGGCGCTCTACGAGGGCCGCGTGCTGTCGCATGCGAGCGTCGAGCAGATGTTCGATCCGAACCGCTACGGGTACGGATACGGCTGGCTCGTCGGCGAGGCGTACGACCAGCGCACGGTGTGGTTCCCCGGTGCGATCGACGGCTTCAACAGCGCGATCCTCCGGTTCACCGGCGACCGCACGCTCGTGGTGGTGTTGTGCAATACCGAGGTCGTGCCGGCGCTGCGGGTGGCCCAGGACGTCGCGATGATGCTCTACGGCGAGCAACCGCCGCCGCGCATCGAGTATCCCGAGGTCCAGATCGCACCGGGGACGTTGTCGCGTTACGTCGGCGAGTACGGCATCACGGACGACACGATCCGCGTGCTCGGCGAGTCCGTCGACGAGGCCCAGCTGGAAGTCCTGCAGAACGTGTACGTGAAGCAGATCGGCGAGCGCCTCTACTTCGACGTGCCCGGCCACGGCTCGTCGTGGATGCACCCGATGGGCCGCCATCGCTTCTTCTTCAAGGACAACAGCGGCAATTACCTCACCTTCGCCGTCGATCGTGACGGCCGGTCGGCTGGCGTGGTGGTGCACTACACCGACGCCGAGCTCGAGCTGCAGCGCAAGGGAGACTGACGGTCAGCAGCCTCGCGCGGGCCCGGGGGCATGCCATACTGCCCGGCGGAACTCTGGATCCGTCCGCGCGCCCGCCGATGACCCCGCCCGACCCGCCGCCGCCGCACGACGGCCTCTTCACCGGAGGCGGCGAGCTCGGCGATCGGATGGCCGCGATCGACTGGGCGACGACGCCGCTCGGCCCGGTGGCGACGTGGCCGCAGAGCCTCAAGACGTGCGTGCGCATCGTGCTCACGTCGCGCCAGCCGATGTTCGTGTGGTGGGGCGAGGCGCTCGTGAACCTCTACAACGACGCCTACAAGTCGATCCTCGGCGGCAAGCACCCCGCTGCGCTCGGCCAGCCCGCGAGCGTCGTGTGGCGCGAGATCTGGGACGACGTGGGGCCGCGCGCCGCGATGGCGATGGAACGCAACGTCGGCACCTACGACGAAGCCTTGCCGCTCGTGATGGAGCGCAACGGCTACCCGGAGGAGACGTACTACACGTTCTCGTACAGCCCCGTGCCGAACGACACCGGCGGCACCGGCGGCATCCTGTGCGCGAACACGGACGACACCCAGCGCATCCTCGGCGAGCGCCAGCTCGCCACGCTGCGCGAGCTCGCGTCGCAGACCGCCGACGCTCGCACGTCGCAGGACGCGTGCTCGGCGGCCGCACAGGCGCTGTCGCTCAACCGCCGCGATCTCACCTTCGCCGCGATCTACGTGTCCTCGGCGCATCGCGAGCACTTCGTGCTGGCCGACGCCGTCGGCATCGAGCGCGACCATTCACTGGCGCCCGTCTCGCTCGGGCGCGGAGAGGACTCGCCGTGGCCGATCGCGGACGTGCTGGCTGGCCATGTGACGCGCGTGTACGCGATCGATCCCACGCTCTCGCCGCCGGATGGCGCGTGGAATCGGCCCTCCACCCATGTCGCGGTCGTGCCGATCGCGTTGTCGGGCCCGATCGCGCAGAGCGGTCTCCTCGTCGTCGGCCTGAATCCGCTGCGGCGGTTCGACGACGACTACCGCAGCTTTCTCGAGCTCGCCGCCGGGCAGATCGGGGCCAGCATCGCGAACGCACAGGCGCACGAGGAGGAACGGCGACGCGCGGAGGCACTCGCGGAGATCGATCGGGCCAAGACCGCCTTCTTCTCCAACGTGAGCCACGAGTTCCGCACGCCGCTCACGCTCATGCTCGGCCCCACCGAGGACGCGCTCGCCTCCCCGGCCCAAGCACTCGCGGGCGCGGAGCTGGAGACCGTGTATCGCAACGAGCTGCGCCTCTTGCGGCTCGTGAACACGCTGCTCGATTTCTCGCGGGTGGAAGCCGGTCGAGTCGAGGCGCGGTTCGAGCCCACGGATCTCGGGGCACTCACCAACGACCTCGGCAGCGTGTTCCGTTCCGCGATGGAGCGCGCGGGCCTGCGCTACACGGTGCGCTCCGACGAGGGGCTCGTCGCGAACGTCGACCGGCAGATGTGGGAGAAGATCGTCCTCAATCTGCTGTCGAACGCGCTCAAGTTCACCTTCCACGGCGAGGTCGAGCTGACGCTGAGCGCGGCCGGCGACGACGTCGTGCTCGCGGTGCGCGACACCGGCATCGGTGTGGCGCCCGAGGATCTCGGGCGGCTGTTCGAGCGATTCCATCGCATCGAGGGCGCGCGCGCGCGCACGTACGAGGGCTCCGGCATCGGCCTGGCCCTGGTGGCGGAGCTCGCGAAGCTGCACGGCGGGCACGTGTCCGCCGACAGCACGGTCGGCGAAGGCACGACGGTTCGGGTCGCGGTACCGCGGGCGAGCGCATCGACGATCGCCGCGACCTCGACGATGGCGCGATCGGACACCTCTCCCACGCGCGAGGCGTTCGCGCTCGAAGCGATGCGGTGGATCGACGGCACCGAGGGGCCGCCGCGCTCCGACGACACGCGCGCCGCGGGCGTCGACGATCCACCCGCACGCATCCTGCTCGCGGACGACAACGCAGACATGCGCGACTACGTCGGCGGCCTCTTGCGCGCGCACTGGACGGTCGACGCGGTCGCCGACGGGCGCGCGGCGCTCGCGGCCGCCCGGGCACATCCGCCGGATCTCGTGCTCACGGACGTGATGATGCCGGAGCTCGACGGGTTCGCGCTGCTCCGCGAGTTGCGGAGCGATCCCTCCACGAGCGGCATCCCGGTCGTCATGTTGTCGGCGCGCGCGGGCGAGGAGATGCGCATCGAAGGCCTGCAGGCCGGCGCCGACGACTATCTCGTCAAGCCGTTCTCCGCGCGCGAGCTCGTCGCGCGCGTGCGCACGCACCTCCAGCTCGGACAGCTGCGTCGCGTGGAACAGGCGGCGCGCAACCGGGCCGAGGAGGCGAGCCGGGCGAAGGACGAGTTCCTCGCGATGCTCGGCCACGAGCTGCGCAATCCGTTGTCGCCCATCGTGATCGCGCTGGAGCTGATGAAGATGCGCGGCGTGGCCCCGCTCGAGCGCGAGCACGCCATCATCGAGCGCCAGGTGCAGCACCTCGTCCGTCTCGTCGACGACCTGCTCGACGTGTCGCGCATCACGCGGGGCAAGATCGACCTGCGTCGCGAGCACGTGGAGATCTCGGCAGTGGCCGCGAAGGCCGTGGAGATGGCCGGTCCATTGCTCGAGCAGCGCCGCCACGACGTCCGGGTGGACGTGCCGAACGTGGGACTGCGTGTCGACGCCGATCCGGTGCGGCTCGCCCAGGTGATCGCGAACCTGCTCACGAACGCCGCCCGCTACACGGATCCGAACGGGCGCATCGACATCGTCGCGGGAACCGATGGCGACGACGTCGTGCTCCGCGTGCGCGACAACGGCGTCGGCATCGAGCCCGAGCTGCTCCCGCGCGTGTTCGAGCGCTTCGTGCAAGGCCGGCGCGCGGCCGACCGCGCGGAGGGCGGTCTGGGACTCGGTCTCACCCTCGTGCACTCGCTCGTGCAGATGCACGGCGGCTCGGTCTCGGCGCACAGTGACGGGCCGGGCCTCGGCAGCGAGTTCTCGATCCGCCTGCCGCGACTCGCCGACGCACCGGACGCGGCGATGGTCGTCGACCCGCCGCGTCCCGTCGCGGGTGACGCCGACACTCATCGCGTGCTGGTCGTCGACGACAATGCGGATGCCGCATCGATGCTGGCCGAGGTGCTGCGCAGCTACGGCCACGACGTCGTCGTCGCGAACGACGGCGCGCAGGCGCTCGCGCTCGTCGAGCGCTTCCACCCCGACGTCGCGGTGCTCGACATCGGCTTGCCCGTGATGGACGGGTACGAGCTCGCGGAGCGGTTGCGCGAGCGCCTGCCCGCCGACACGTGCCGGATGATCGCCCTCACCGGGTACGGCCAGGCCCACGATCGCGCGCGGAGCCGGGCCGCGGGCTTCGCCGTCCACCTCGTGAAGCCCGTGGAGCTGGAGTCGCTCGTCGCCGCCGTGCGGGGCGACGACGCCGCGTGATCAGCAGCCTTCGCAGGCGGCCTGGTAGCAGTTGCTCAATGCCAGCGCGAGCTGGGACGCCTCGCCACCTGCACCGCCGTGTTGCTCGATCACCTCGCCGCACGGCCCCAGACAGTCGACGCCGGTGCACATCGCCTCGAACGCGCACGCACGGATCGCGACGCAGTCCGGGTTCGCCATGCAGGCGTCGTACTCCGTCACGCAGTTCTCGCACTCGCACGTCTCGCACGTGGTCGTCGCGTCCTCGAGGCAGTGCTCGACGGCCGGATCGATGCCGGTCGCGTCCGTGCTCCCGCCCGTCGTCGTGCTGCCCGAGCTCGTGCCGTCGGCGGTCGTGCTCGCGTCCTCGTCGTCGCCGGCGTCGTCGCTGTCACGGGAGCAGTCGCACGACCCGTAGCCCGATCCATCGGGCTCGCACGCCTGAGCGCCCGGTCCACCGTCCGGACACGCGCACTCGATCTGCTGGCCGGGCACGCAGGGAGCGTCGCCGTCGTCGGAGCCGTCCCCGATGGTGTTGCTGTGGGGCTCGTTCGGCGCGGACCCCTGCGCGCACGCGCACGCGAGCACTGCCGCCACGCCGACGATTCGGGCCCCGCCCATCCCACGCGATGGTAGCGAACGCCCGGCGATCAGGGAAACAGCTTCGTCACGATCTCGCCGAGGAACTTCGCCTGCGCCGCACCCTTGACGTTCTTGGCATCGAACGTCGCTCCGCCGTCCTTGGACCTGTCGAGCTCGGCGCCGTTCTTGCCGAGCTTGTACGCGAGGTTGACGCGCTTCGGATCCCAGCCGCTCGCGATGCGGATGGCGTCGAACTTGCCGTCGTTGTTCGAGTCGAAGCTGACGATCGCCATGCCGTTCGCGAAACGCACCGACACTTCCGCGTCGAACTTGCCGGCCTTCACCACCTCGAGCGGGTCCTTCTTCGCGTTCTTGCCGGTGAACGAGCTCTTGTCGAGATCCATCAGGATCACGATGCCGTCGAGCTCCGACACCGACAGCACGTGATTGCCGAAGTCGCCGATCGGCGAGGCCGACAGCGGCGCCTTGGGAATCGGCGGCGGGAACGAGCTCGCGTCGTCCTTCGCGTTGGCGTGCGGCGCTCCGGGGAACGCCTTGCCGAGGATCGGCTCGAGCTTGCCCGCGCGCGCCTTGTCGGCGAGCAGACCCGGACGCAGCAGACGACGGCCGACGTGCTCCATCGCGGGCACGAGCTTGCCGCCGTCGATCGTCGCGGCCCCGAGCGCGACGCCCGACTCGATCGACGCGCCTTCGAGCATCAGATCGAAGTCGCCATCGTGATCGGTGTCGTAGTAGACGCGCGTGGGCGCGCCGAGCACCGCCAGCAGATCGCCGTGCACCTTGCCCTCGCGCAGGCGCTTCACCAGCGCGTAGTCGGCGGAGCGCGCCGGGCCCTTGCCGCGCGGCGCCGTGCTGCGACTCGCGGCCTCGTTCACCTTCGCGAGGCCGGTCTGGTCCACGTCGACGATCACGCGCTTGTCGAGCCGCGTCTCCACGTGCAGCGTGTCCGGCTGCTTGTCGGCGCTGTGGTCCTCGAGCCGGGCCTTCGTCGCCTTCATCACGGCCGGGTCGCGCACCTCCACGACGCCGGTGACGAGCGCGTTGGCGAAGCGCGCGACCTCGGGCCGCAGCTTCTCCTTCTTGAACAGCGAGGCCACGTCGGCGACGGCCAGGCCGTCGGTCGCCGCGTCGCGCTGGGGCACGCCCGCGCGGCTGAGGATGTAGCCCCGCACCGCGCCCGTCTCTCCGTCGGCGACGATGAGCCGGTCGAACTTGCCGTTGTCGTTCGTGTCGAGCCAAGCGAGCGTGTCGGACACCGGCACCATGAAGCCGCTCGGCTTGCGCGGCATCCGGGCCTGGCGGAGCACCGCGATCTCGGCGTCGAACTTCTTCGACGTCTGCAGCTCGGCGAACGTCGGCAGCGTGGTCTTGCCGCGGAAGCTGCTCTCGTCGACGTCCGCGAACGACGTGGTGCACGTGAGATTCTCGCCGCACGAGCCCATCACCGACAGCGAGTCGATCTCGCCGTCCTGATCGAAGTCCGCGAGCGAGCCGTACGCGGTCGTGCCCACCCAGGGGTCGGGCAGGAACATCTGCGGCTTCTTCGGGATCTCCTTCGTGAAGTCGAGCAGCTCGTGCGCGTGGATGTGGAACGCGAGCGAGCCCAGCGAGACGTAGCTGCTGAACGCCGTGCGAATCGCCACGTTGAGGCCGACGAGTCGGCCAGTGGTCTCGTCGACGAGCGGCCCGCCGCTGTCGCCCGGCAGGATGCTGCAGTCCGTCTGGATCTGCTTGCCCGCCTCGGCCGCGGCCTTCTTGATCGCCTCCTCGCTCACCTTGCGCTCTTCGGCCGAGATGTCCTCGCGCTGCATCTGGAAGATCGCGCTCATCTGCGCCTCGGCATCGCCGACCGCGTTGATCGAGCAGCGCTTGAGCGCCCAGCCCAGCCCCACACCCGCGTTGCCGAGCGCGAACACCTTGGTGCCCGGCTGCGGATCCTTGCGGGTGATCTTCAGCGCCGGGAACGTGCGGTCCTTCGCGTCGACCTTGAGGATCGCGAGATCGCGCTTCTCGTCGATCTCGAGCGCGACGGCATGAAAGCGCTCGCCCGGCTTCACGCTGCCGTCCTTCTGCACCTCGGGGATCGTCACCGTGGCGGAGATGCCGAAGTCCTCGTTCTTGCCGGTCGCGACGACGTGATGGTTCGTCAGCACGAGCCCGCTCGGATCGATGAACACGCCCGTGCCGTGGCCCCACGGAGTGGTGACGAGCACCGTCGCCGGCATCGCCTGCGCGAACGCCTCCTCCTGCGTGAGTGGCTTCTCCTCCTCCTCCTCGACGACGGGTGTCTTCGTCGGGGTCGACGCCTCTTCCTTCTTCGGCGTGGGCGGTGTGCTGGGCGGGGTCGACTTCGGCTTGCCGCAGGCCACCAGCAGGAGCGGGACGAGGAGGATTCGCGGAGCGAGCATGGGCGGGGTCGGCCGACGAGCGTACCACTGGACACGCTCGGACCGCCGCCGTAGCGTCGAACGGTGCGCATCCGTGTCGCGGGGATTTCGACGATCTTGGCGCTCGCCGCGTGTGCCGGCGGCAGCGGGGGCGGACGTGCCGAGGACGACGACGGCGACGACGACGTCGGGGACGACACGCTCGGCTCCACGAACGTCACCAACGACACGATCGACCCGACGAATTTCTCCACCACGGGCGATTCCGACACCGCCGACACGAGCGGCGGCACCGACCCGGACGAGACCACGGCCGCCGCGACCGAGGCTGGCTCCACGTCGAACGACCCGACGACCGACGGCGACGCGCCCACGGTCGTCGACGTCACGCCCGCGGCCGGAGCCACCGCGGTCGACCCCGCCACGTCGATCACGGTGACGTTCTCGGGCGCGATGGACCCGGACAGCGTCACGGTCGACGACGGCTCGCGCTGCACCGGTGCGATCCAGGTGTCGGCCACCGACTTCGACTCGTGTGTCGCGATGGCCGGTGCCGCCGCGGCGAGCGACGGCGACACCGTGTTCACGCTCGTGCCCGCGGATCCGCTCGACAGCGCGAGCGACTACGCCGTGCGCGTGCTCGCCGACGCGATGTCGGCCGAGGGCGTGCCGGCCGAGCCCTACGACAGCGCCGACGTCTTCACGACGCGCTACTACCACACGATCGAGATCGATGGCGACGACGACTGGGACGGCGGCGAGACGTTCCCGACCTCCACCGACGGCCACCTCGCGTTCACGGCGTGGGACGACGCGTACGTGTACCTCGCGATGTCGAGCCCCGACGTCGCGGTGCCGAGCGGTACCACGTGGGTCGTGGCGTACTTCGGCGGAGCGGGCGGGAGCACGAGCGGCCAGATCTACAACACGCAGGAGCCTGCCCTGCCCTTCGCCGCGCGCTGGCACCTGCGCTGGCGCGCGGACAACACGTACACCGACGTGCAGGAATGGGACGGCGACGCGTGGATCACGTCGGCGTGGCAGCTCGGCGAGGGCGACGTGTACCAGACGGGCGAGCTCGTCGAGTTCCGCATCGCTCGCAGCGCGCTCGACGATCCCGACGTGCTCGAGCTGCACATGGGCATCCTGCGCGAGTCCGATCTCGACGAGGCGAGCTGGGCCGCGCATCCCGAGGGCTCGTACGCGGACGGCTACGATCCCGATTACTCGCAGTACTGGGAGTTCGATTTGCTCGGCTCCACGGTGCCCGTCAGTCACCCGCCATTGCCGTGAGTCTCGCCGATGCCGACACGATCGTGCCGAACCCGACCGCGCCGTCGGGCGCGTCGTCGTCCGCGTCGTCGGAGGTGCGCACCGAGACCGACGGCGAGAGCGTCGCACCGCCCGAGGGCGTGCTCGCCCGCGGGGCCGTCGTGGGCCGTTACGTCGTCATCGACGAGCTCGGTGCCGGCGCGATGGGGCGCGTGTACTCGGCGTACGATCCGCAGCTCGATCGCCGCGTCGCGCTCAAGCTCCTGCGCAGCCATCCGCTGTTCGCCGCGCACCCCGAGCGCGCACAACGTCGACTGTTGCGCGAGGCCCAGGCGCTCGCCAAGCTCGCGCACCCCAACGTCGTCGCCGTGCACGACGTGCAGACGCTCGCAGGCGGCATGGTGGCCGTCGCGATGGAGTACGTCGAGGGCCGCACGCTGCGCGTGTGGTGCGACGAATCGCGCCGCACGTGGCGAGAGGTACTGTCCGTGTTCGTCGCCGCCGGACGCGGGCTCGCGGCAGCTCATCGCGCCGGCGTGGTGCACCGCGACTTCAAGCCCGACAACGTGATGCTCGGCGACGACGGTCGCACGCGCGTGCTCGACTTCGGGCTCGCCCGCGCCGACCTGCCCGCGTCGGAGTCCGACAGCGCCACGCCGGTGATCGTCGCGAATGCGAGCTTTTCCGGTCCCCACGGCCCCGCGGACCTGTCGGGCGGCGGCTCGCAGAACGTCGAGACCGTGGGCATGGCCGGCACGCCGGCGTACATGGCCCCGGAGCTGTTCGCCGGGCAGGCCGCCGACACGCGCTCCGATCAGTTCTCGTTCTGCGTCGCGCTGTACGAGGCACTGCACGGGCACCGTCCGTTCCGCGGCGACTCGCTCGCCGCGATCACGAGCGCCGCGAGCAGCGGCGTCATCGCGCCGCCCGATCGCGACGCGGGCGTGCCGGGTTGGCTGCAGCGGCTCGTCGTCCGCGGGCTCGCGCCCACGCCGGAGCAGCGCCATGCGGACATGGACGCGCTCGTCGATGCGCTCGCGCACGACCCGTCGATCGCCCGCCGTCGCACGCTCGTCGCAGCGTCGGCCGGCGCCGCGATCGTGCTCGGTGGAGCCGCGCTCGCGTCCGCACTGCGCGAGCCCGATCCGTGCAGCGACACCGACGCCGCGCAACGCGTGATCTGGAACGACAGCCGCCGATCGACGGTGGAGAACGCCCTCGCCGCCACTGGCGTCCCGTGGCACGACGAGCTGTGGCAGCACGCGTCGCGCAGGCTCGACGCGCAGAGCGACGCGATCGCCACGATGGCGCGCGACAACTGCACGGCCACACGCGTGCGCGGCGAGCAGTCCGAGCAGATGCAGGACACCAGGGCCGCGTGCCTCGCGAACCGCCGGCGCGAGCTCGCCGCGGTCGTCGAGCGGCTCGCGACCGCCGACGAGGAGGTCGCGCAGCGCGGACCCCAGGTGCTCGACCTGCTCGGCAACGTCGATGCGTGTGCGGACATCGACGCGCTGCTCGCCGCCGTCCCTCCCCCGGAGGATCCCGCCACGCGCGCGCACGTCGACGAGCTGCGCGCGCAGCTGACCAACGCCGACGCGTTGTTCCGCTCGGGCAAGTACCAGGACGCCCTCGCGACCGTTCAACCGATCCTCGAGGAAGCGCGCGCGACGGACCATGCACCGCTCGTCGCCGAGGCTCAGTTCGCGCTCGGCGAGCTGCAGGACGAGATGGGCGAGTGGGCGGCCGCCGAGACCTCGCTCGCCGAGGCGAGCTGGCTCGCTGAGAAGTGTCATCACGACGAGATCGCGGCGCGAGCCGCCGTGGAGGTCGTCTACAACGTCGGGCACCATCTCATGCGCTTCGACGACTCGTACCTGTGGGCGCGTCATGCCGAGGCCGCAGTGGAGCGCGTGGGGGATCCGGTGCTCGCGGCCGAGCTGCTCGCCAACCGCGGGCTCGTGCTCAACTCGGCCGGTCGCTACGCGGAGGCCGAAGCGCTGTTGCGGGAATCGCTGGCGGAGCGCGAGCGCTTGCTCGGACCGGCCCACCAGGAGGTGATCACTTCGCTCGCGAACATCGCGAGCGTCGTCGAGGACCTCGGCCGCGAGAACGAGGCGGTGGATCTGCGCCGACAGGTGCTCGCACGCTACGAGGAGCTGCACGGTCCCGACCACCCCACCACCGGCATCGCGCTCACGAACCTCGCGCTGTCGGAGGCGGGCATCGGCCTCGCCAAGGAAGCCCTCGATCACTCGCGCCGCGCCGAGCGGATCTTCCGCGCCGCGCTGCCGCCCGACCACCCCCACCTCGCCGCCGCGATGTCCAACACGATCCTCGCGCTGTGGATGCTCGACGAGTATCCGGAGGCACGCAGGGTCGCGGACGAGCGGCTCGCGATGCTCGTGCGTCGGCTGGGCCCCGATCATCCCGACGTCGGTGAGGCGCACGCGGCGATCGGCGGGCTCGCGCACGAGATGGAGGAGTACGACGTCGCTCGAGAGCACATGGCGGCTGCCCTCTCGAACCTCGAGCGCGCCCTCGGACCCGATCACCCGGACCTCTTCACGGCGCTCAACAACCTCGGCACCGCGGATCGCTACGCCGGTGCGCCGGCCGATGCGCTCGCAAAGCACCGGCGTGCGCTCGCGATCATCGAGAAGGCGGGCATGCAGGACACCGACGAGATGGCGCTCGGGCTGCGGAGCATCGCGCTCGACGAGCTCGCGCTCGGCCGCACGCGGGACGGGCTCGCCACGGCCCAGCGCGCGCTCGAGCGCTTCGAGAAGCGCCCGGCGTCGGAGGATCAGGTCGCGCGCACGCACCTCGAGATCGCGCGCGCGCAGCTCGAGCTCGGTGATCGTGCGGCCGCGATCGCGTCGGCCCGCGAGGGTCAGCGCGTGTGCCCGCGCAGCGAAGTGGCCGAGGTGTGTGCGGATCTCGATGCCTGGCTCGCGGCGCACGGCGACCGCTGACCCTGCGTCGCGGCTGGCGCGGGCCGCGGCAGCCTGCTATGCTGGTGGCGTTCGGTTGGGCTAGTCGGAGGTAGGAGATGTCGCGTGTCGTCCTGGCATGTCTCGTGGGAGCGGTGCTCGCAATCAGCTGCGATTCGGGCAACGACGAGAAGCCGCCCACGGTGTTGACGATCGGCGAGAGCGTCGATGCGCTCGACGAGGCCTACTGTCAGCGCCTCGTCGAGTGCGACTGCGACGCCGAGTACCTGCCGACGCAGGCTGAATGCCGGGCGCAGATCGACGGGATGATCGAGCAGTGGCGCGACGAAGGCGAGGCGAACGGGCTCGTCTACGACGGCGCGTGTCTGGGCGCGACGGTCGACGCGCTCGACGAGCTCGGCTGCGATCCGATCGACGACTCGAACGACGACGAGGCACCGGAGTGCACTCCGGAGTGCAAGCCGTACCACGGCACGAAAGGCGTGGGCGATCCGTGCACGCGGTGGAACGCGTTCGACGACTGTGCGCAGGGCCTCGACTGCCAGATCGAGGACTGCATCGACGAGTGCACGGGCTTCTGCCGCAATCCGTGCACGCGCGCGGACGTGGGGGAGTCGTGCGACGACATCGGCTGCGTCGAAGGAGCCGACTGCGACTACGAGACCCAGACCTGCCGCAGCCACGGCAGCGAAGGCGACTCGTGCTCGAACGTCCGCTGTCGCGACGGCCTCGTCTGCGACTTCGAGAACGACCGGTGCATCGAGCTGCCCGAGGCCGGCGACCCGTGCTTCCAGGGCTCGTGCGCGGAGGATGCGTTCTGCGTCGTCGACCCGGTCGATCCGACGATCCAGACCTGCACGGCCCCGGGCGACCTCGACGCGCCGTGCATGGGCCACCGCCAGTGCACGAGCGGCTACTGCCCCGCGGGCTTCTGCAAGGAGCTGCCGGGCAAGGGCGAAGAGTGCTTCGGCACCTGTGCCGACGGCCTCGTGTGCAGGAGCGACGACGGCGAGACGAGCAAGTGCGAGGAGGCACCGCCAGCGGTATGCAACGCGAATCCCGTCTGATCGCGTGCCTCGTGCTCGTGCTCGGCTGCGTCGACGTCGAGGGGGAGAGCGTCGAGGACTCGTGCATCGCGCAACTCGGGGAGTCCTGCTCCGGCCGACCCTGCGTGGAGGGAGCGATCTGCTACGCGGAGCAGGAGCTCTGCATCGAAGGGCTGCAGCTGGGCGAGAACTGCGGCGGTACGATCCCGTGCGCGCTCGGATTGGCGTGCGACGGGGACGCGCGGGCGTGCGTCGCAGCCCCCGAGGCGGGCGAGCCGTGCAACGGCTTCACCTGCGACGAGGATGCGTACTGTCGACCCGACCCTGTCGATCCCGCGAACCGCACCTGCGCCGCTTTGGGCGAGCCGGATGCCCCGTGCATGGGCCATCCGCAGTGCGCGAGCGGCTACTGTCCCGCGGGGTTCTGCAAGCCGCTGCCGGAGAAAGGTGAGCCTTGCTTCGACAAGTGTGCGGTGGGCCTCGCGTGCAACGGAGGCGGCTGCGTGCAAACGACGGTGTCGTCGTGCGATTGAGCCGGATCGCCCTCGTGCTCGCGCTCGTGGGCTGCGATCGCGTCGTCGACGGCGAGGTCACGCCGGTCGGCGGGCTCGCCATCGAGGACGCACCGATGGCGTTCTACGACAGCTACTGTGCACGCCTGGCGGATTGCTGCAGCCCCTTCGACGTGCCGTCGGTCTCGCAGTGCATGCTGTCGATCGATCAGCAGATCGCGGCGATGCAAGCGATCGCGGACAACGACGGGCTCGTCTACGATCCGACGTGCTGGCCCGCGCGCATCGAGGAGCTCGACGCCGCGGGCTGCGGTGCGCCGCCCATCGAAGAGGAGGGCGACGACTGTCGACCGCCGTGCACGGCGTTCCATGGCGACCAGCAAGTCGGCGAGTACTGCACGCTCTACGACGTCGCTGTCACCGACTGCGCAGCCGGGCTCGAGTGCGCGATGCCGTTCTGCGAGCAGGGCGGGTGCAAGGAGGTCTGTCGCGACCCGTGCGCTCGCTCGGCGCTCGGCGAGCGGTGCCTGGATGTGCAGTGCGAGGACGGCCTTCTGTGCGACGTGCTCGAGGACGAGTGCGTCCCCGCGCCCGACATCGGCGAACCGTGCGTGTGGGGCAGCGGCTGCGGCGAAGGGGCGATGTGCGACGACGTGAACGACACGTGCGTTCCCGCCGAGCCGGCCGACGACGACAGCGACGACGAGCCGGAGGAGGACCTCCAACCACCAGGCGCGCCCTGCAACGCGTACTGGCAGTGCCAGAGCGGCGACTGCCCGAATGGCTTCTGCGCGGATCTGCCGGGACGCGGCGAGCCGTGCTCGAGCGCCTGCGCCGGCGGGCTCGAGTGCGACGCCGACACGGCGACGTGTACCGATCCGGACCCGGGGATCTGCGAAGCGTCCCCTTGGTGATGCCGCGGAGCGCGCGCAGTTCCTGCGCATCCCGACGCAGCCCCTACCGTCCTCGTCGCGTGGTGTAACAATGTTTCGGCTCGGCTCGATCCGGGGGCCGGACGGGCCCCGGGGCCAGCCGACCGGAACCGACGACCATGGCTTCGACAGTCCACCCCCTGCGCGCCGCGTCGTTGGCCGTGCTCGCGTTGTCGCTCGTCGGTGCCTGCGGCCGCAGCGAAGCGACGCCCCAGGCCACGCGCGCGACCGAGGATCCGGTCCGCGCATTGCCGGTCGTGCACGTGCAGTCGCGCGCGATGCCGAAGGAGATCGTGCTGACGGGCTCGCTCGTCGCCCATCGCCAGTCCGATCTCGCCGCGAATGCGTCCGGCCGCGTGTTGTCGACCCACGTCGAGCGCGGTCAGTCGATCCAGGCGGGCACCGTCATCGCGCGACTCGACGCGCGCATGGCCAAGTTCTCCGCGTCCGCCGCGAAGGCGCAGTCGCGCGTCGCGAAGGCGCAGCTCGAGCTCGCGAAGAGCGAGTGTGCGCGCGCGGACAAGCTGCTCGGCGACGGTGCGATCTCGCAGGCCGAGTACGACCGCACGACCTCGCAGTGCACGACCACGCTGTCGAGTGCTGCTGCGGCCGACGCGTCGGCTGCCCTCGCGTCGGTGCAGGCCGGTGACAGCATCGTGAAGGCGCCGTTCGCCGGCATCGTGGGCGAGCGCTTCGTCGAGGTCGGCGAGTACGTGCAGCCCTCCACGCGCGTGGCGTCGCTCTACTCGATCGATCCGATCCGACTCTCCATCGCGGTGCCCGAGGCCGACGTCGGTCGCATCTCCGAGGGCCAGGAGGTCACGTTCACGCTCGCGGCGCTGCCCGGGCGCACCTTCGACGCGAGGGTGAAGTTCGTGAGCCCCGCGCTCCGCGAAGGCACGCGCGACCTCGTGGTCGAAGCAGTCGCGGACAATCCCGATCATCTGCTCCGGCCCGGCATGTTCGCGACGGTGCACGTCGAGACCGGTGAGGAGCAGATGCCCACCGTGCCCACGTCGGCACTCGTGCGTGGATCCGTCCGCACGCACGTGTGGGTCGTCCGTGACGGCCGCGCCACCACCCGCATCGTGCGACTCGGCCCGGAGCGCGACGGCAACGTCGCCGTGATCTCGGGAATCTCGGCCGACGACATCATCGTCGCCGAGCCGCCCGCCGACCTCGCCGACGGCACGCGCGTCGAGTAGGAGACCGTCATGCAGTGGCTCGCCGAGGTCTGCGTCCGCCGACCCATCTTCGCCAGCGTCCTCGTGCTGCTCCTGTGCGTGGTCGGAGCCGTCGCCTACGGCCGCCTCGGCGTCGATCGCTTCCCGAAGATCGACTTCCCGAACGTCACCGTCACGACGCGCCTGCCCGGCGCCTCGCCCGAGGACGTGGAGAGCGAGCTCACCGATCGCATCGAGCGCGCGGTGAACACCGCGAGCGGCATCGAAGAGCTGCGCTCCGCATCCGCCGAAGGCGTGTCGCAGGTGTTCGTCCAGTTCAAGCTGGAGAAGGACATCGACGTCGGCGCGCAGGAGGTCCGCGATCGCGTCAACACGGTGATCGCGGAGCTGCCGCTCGGCGTGGAGCAGCCGGTCGTCACGAAGGTCGATCCGGACGCGATGCCGATCCTCTACATGGCGGTGGCCGGTGAGGGCCGGGAGATCCGCGAGGTCACGACGTTCGCGGAGACACAGATCCGCCGGCAGCTCGAGAGCATCACCGGCGTCGGACAGGTGCGCGTCATCGGCGGGCAGGAGCGCCAGATCAACATCTGGCTCGACCCGGTGCGCATGCGTGCGTACGGCGTGACCGCACCCGAGATCGCGCGCGTCATCGGCAACGAGAACATCACGATGCCCGGCGGTCGCATCGACACCGGACCGGACTTCCTCACGCTGCGGATCCACGGGCGCGTGACGAAGCCCGAGGAGCTCGAAGCGATCGTCATCCGCCAGGGCGAGGGGCGTACGGTGCGGCTGCGCGACCTCGGGTGGGTCGACGACGGCATCGAGGAGATCGAGACCGTCGCGCGGTGGAACGGCGCGCCCACGGTGATGCTCGCGCTCCGCAAGCAGTCGGGCGAGAACACGGTCGCCGTCATCGATGCGGTAGAGAAGCGCATCGCCGAACTCGGCGAGCAGCTGCCACCGGGATTCAGCGTCGAGGTGCTGCGCGACGAGTCGGAGACGATCCGCACGAGCACCGAGTCGGTCACGGAGCACCTCATCGCGGGTGCCGTGCTCGCAGCACTGATCGTGCTGTTGTTCCTCGGCAGCGTGCGCAGCACACTCATCGCCGCGATCGCGATCCCCACGTCCATCGTGGGCACCTACGGCCTCATGTGGATGTGGGGCTTCACGCTCAACACGATGACGTTGCTCGCGCTGGCGCTGTCCGTCGGCATCGTCATCGACGACGCGATCGTGGTGCTCGAGAACATCTACAAGCACGTGGAGGAACGGGGGGCCACGCCCCGCGAGGCCGCGCTGTCGGGCACGCGCGAGATCGGCCTCGCGGTGCTCGCCACCACGTTCTCGCTCATCGCGGTGTTCCTGCCCGTCGCGTTCCTCGCCGGCATCCCCGGTCGATTCCTGCGCAGCTTCGGGCTCACGATGGCGTCCGCGATCGCGGTGTCGCTGTTCGTGAGCTTCACGCTGACGCCGATGATGGCGTCGCGCTGGCTCAAGCCGGTGCCGGCCGGCGGCCACGCGCACAAGACGTGGGCGCAGAAGCTCGTCGACGTGTTCTACCGCCCGATCGAGCGCGTCTACATGGTGGTGCTCCGCTTCTGCATGCGGCACCGCTGGCTCGTGGTGCTCGCTTGCCTCGGCTCTCTGTATGCCATGGGCCCGCTCGCGCAGCAGGCGAAGAAGGGGTTCTTGCCCGTCAACGACGAGGCGCGCTTCGAGATCCAGGTGCGCACGCCCGAGGGCAGCAGCCTCGCGTCGACCGAGCTCGTGGGCGAGCGCGTGGCGGAGCGCGTGCGCGAGTTCCCGTGGGTCGAGGGCACGCTGCTCACGATCGGCGAGGACGAGCAGCGCACGCCGAACGTCGCGCGCATCTTCGTGCGCCTCACCGATCCGTCGCAGCGCGAGCTGTCGCAGGAGGAGGCGAAGGACGTCATCCGTCACGAGGTGCTGGCCGGGCTGCCGAAGGACCTGCGCACGAGCGTGGCCGACGTCGCCGTGATCTCCGGTGGTGGCTTCGCGACCGCGAAGGTGCAGTACCTCGTGGCCGGCACCGATCTCGCCGAGCTCGAGAAGATCAACACGAAGGTGCTCGAACGCATGCGGCAGGTGCCGGGTGCGGTCGACGTCGACTCGTCGATGGTCGTGGGCAAGCCGGAGATCGGCGTGCACGTGGACCGCGAGCTGGCGTCCGACCTCGGCGTGCGCGTGGGCGACATCGCGAGCGTGCTGCAGATGCTCGTGGGTGGGCAGAAGGTGTCGAGCTATCCCGAGAACGGCGAGCAGTACGAGATCCGCGCCCGCGCGGCGCTCGAGTACCGCGCCGACGAGAGCGCCGTGCGCCTCATGACGGTGCCGTCGAGCCTGTACGGATCGGTGCCGCTGACCGACGTGATCGAGCTGAAGGACGACACCGGACCGTCGGTGATCAACCACTTCGCGCGCCAGCGTCAGATCACGTTCTACGCGAACCCGGCGCCCGGCTTCAGCGAAGGAGCGATCGGCGACGAGATGAAGCGGATCCTCGAGGAGGAATCTCCGCCCGGCTACAAGATCTCGCCCGTCGGCGGCGCCAAGCTGATGAAGGAGACGTTCGAGAGCTTCATCTTCGGCCTGTTGCTCGCGTTCGTCTTCATGTACCTCGTGCTCGCCGCGCAGTTCGAGTCGTGGGTGCACCCCATCACGATCCTGCTCTCCTTGCCCCTCACGCTGCCGTTCGCGATCGCGTCGGTCGTGCTGTTCGACCAGGCGCTCGACATCTTCTCCATCCTGGGCATCTTCGTGCTCTTCGGCGTGGTGAAGAAGAACGCCATCCTGCAGGTGGATCACACGAACGCGCTGCGGCGCCAGGGCGTGCCGCGGGCCGAGGCGATCCTGCAGGCGAACAAGGACCGGCTGCGGCCGATCCTCATGACGACGTTCGCGTTCGTCGCGGGCATGCTGCCGCTCGTCACGTCGGAGGGCATCGGCTCGGGCTTCAGCCGCGCGACGTCGGGTGTCGTCGTGGGCGGGCAGACGCTGTCGCTCTTGCTCACGCTCGTCGCGGTGCCCGTCGCGTACTCGTACTTCGACGACCTCGCGAACCTCGGCAAGCGCGTCATCGGGTGGTTCGGGCGGCTGTTCGGGCGGCGCGAGCCGCCGACGTCCGAGCCTCCGCCGCCCGACGCCGAGAGCTAGTCGTTCCTGGCCGCGCCGGGGATCAGAGCAGGTCGATGAACGCCGCGAGGCGTTCGCGCTGCGCGTCGTCGAGGCGTCGTGCGTCGTCCGGGGCGCCGTCGTGCCAGAAGGCGTCTTCGGTCCAGGCTGCGCGACGCAGGAGGTCGTCGAGGTCCTTCGCGCTGCCGTTCGTGAAGTACGGGTGCTTCGCGTACAGACGGCGCAGCGACGGGGGGCGTGTGCCCTGCGTGTGCACGTACGGCTCGATGCCGGTCTTCTCGTAGCCGTCGCGGCCCCACACGATCGGGCCCGCCGGCGCGAAGATTCCCGCTTCCCACTCCGCGAGCTCGAGGTGCGACGACGGATCGTCGGCGATGCGGCGCGCGGCGTGGCACGACTCGCAGCGCGCCGCGAAGAGCTCCGCGCCTTCGCGCTCGAGCGGCGTGAATGCATGTCGGCCCGCCGTCGCGGGGTTCGGGGCGTGCGCGAAGCTCATGAGGAACGACATCAGTGCCTCGCGCAGCTCCACCGGTGAGAGCGTGGGCGGCAGCTCGCCGAGCTCCGCCATCCACGGCACCTCTTCGCGCGACAGCGAGAACCACGGATCGCGGCCGTTGCCGCGGTTCGCCGCGACGAACTCGTTGTCGACCATCGTCGCCATGTCCGGGTCGAGCGCGCGCGAGAAGTGCGGACGGTTGTTGAAGAGCCCGAGCAGCGGCTTGGTGACGGCGTGCACGTCGGCGCGGCCCGTATAGTGGATCCGGCCGTCGCCGTAGCCCTCGAAGTGGCACGTCTCGCACGTGAAGCGGCTGCTCATGCCTTCGGCGGCGTTCGTGGGTGCGATGAGCGTGGTGAAGACGAGCGCTTCGCCGAGCCGCACACGCGGATCGAGCTCGTCGCCCGGCACGTGCACGGATTTCGTCTGCTCGCCGTCGTCGACGATCCACGCGTCCAGCAACGGGCTCGCGGCGAGGGAGCCGGCGACTGCGGTGACGCCCGGAGGGAATGCGCGGGCCTCGACGTGCGGTGCTGCGATCGCGTCGAGCGTCCACTCGAGCGTCGCGCGGCGATCGCCGCCGTAACCCGTGACGTCGACGCGTGCTCGGCCGTCGGCGGCGACGTCGAGCGTCAGCCACTTCGGCGTGACGACACCGTGCTCGGACACGTTCTGCGCCGCGATGCGCTCGGGCGCGCCGGTGCGGGGGATCCGATGGAGATAGACGTACGAGTCGACCCAGCCGAAGCCGTTGCTGCGATCGAGCGCGCGATCCTCCACGCCGCCCGATGCGATCACGATCGCGTCGCCGACCTGCACGGGAGGCGCGACCGACCACATGGGGCCGTCGTGCACGATCTCGGCGCGCGCGGGCACACGCGGCGTGCCGTCGTCGTCGAGGACGTAGACGCGCAGCGATCGATCGCGCAGGCAATCGACGACGAGATGGCCCGCGCCGCTCGCCGCCGCCATCGGTCCGTGACACGTGTCGAAGCGCGCGTGGGCAGCGAGACTGCCGTCGGCGCGCGTGCGCAGCCAGTGCAGCGAGCCGCGGTGATCCTCGACGGCGTAGATGGTGCGGTTCGGACCGGTCGCGAGCGCGCGCACGCCCGTGACGGCGGGGACCTCGAGCTCGCCCGCGCGCTGCAACGCGCCGTCGCTCACGCGATACCGCACGAGCGTGGAGCTCTGCGCGCCGGCGACCACGACCTCGTCGCTCGCGACCGCGACGATCGCCACGGGCTCCGCTGGCGCGGGCACGCGCGCACGCTCGTGGCCCGCGGCGTCGAGCAGCACGACCGCATCCACGCCGCGCAATACCCCGACGAATCCGCGATCGCCGACGGCGACGAGCGCGTGGGGATTCGGCCCGCTGCGCCGCATGCCGGGCTGCGCCGCGGCGAAGTCCTCGGCGCTGCGCCGGCGTTCCTCGAATTCGTGCAACGGCTGGAGGCGTGCGCGGTCGTCGTCGGTCGTGCCGTCGACACCATCGACGGCACGCTCGAGCGGTTCACGCCGACAAGCGCCCGCGAGCGCCGAAGCGATCGCGAGCGCGACGAGCGACGCGCGACTACCAGCCGCCGCCGGCATCTTCGTCGGACTTCGCCTCTTCCCCACCCTCGCCGCCGCCTTCGGCGTCGCCGTCACCGGCATCGCCGGCTGCGTCTCCACCCTCTTCGCCGCCGCCTTCGGCCGCGTCGTCGGGGTTGGTGGTGGACTTCTTCTCGCATCCGCCGAGCGCAGCGAGGGAGAGGAGCGTGGTGGTGAGAACGGCAGCGCGGATCATGGCGACGAGGTTACGTCGAAGGCCCGCGAATGACCACCGGGAATGCGAATGCTCCATGTCTCGAGGAATCGTGGCAGGCTGGGACGATGACTCGCTCGTGGCTTGGACCCTGGACGATCGCCGCGACGCTGTTCGCCTGCGGGCCCAACGTGTCGACGGAAGAGAGCGGCGGCGACGGGGACGAAGGCGACACGAGCTCGGGCGGTGACACGACGGAGAACACCAGCGCCGTGACGATGACGACGGCGACCACGATGACGACGATGACGACCGACGCGACGATGACGGCGGCCACGGTGACCGACGACACCGGCCCCCCACCGACGTGCGACGACTCGTTCGTGATCGGCTGCCAGAGCTACTGCGCCGCGCTCATCACGTGCCACCCCGACGAAGGCACGTACGAGGAATGTGTGACGTCGTGCTCGGAGGAGCTCGCGCAGTCGGAGCCGATCTGCCAGGTGGCGCAGTGCGAAGCGTTCGCGTGCGCGGGCACACTCGACTGTGCGTCGCTGGACAACGACGCGCAGGGCTGCGAGGACACCTTCGCGAAAGCCGAGGAAGCCTGCGGCGGCGACGAGGTGTGCTCGGTCGGCGGCGGCCCGAAGGACACCTGCGAGCTCTCGTGCTCGGGCCCCCCGGAACGGACGCTTCGCTGCGAGATCGACGGCTGCTCGTGCTACGAGGACGGAGAGCTCGTGAGCGAGTGCGCACTGATGATGCCCTGCTTCGATCTGGGCGCGCTCGATCAGGTCGCGCTCGAATGCTGCGGGTGGTGAGCGATCACATCCCCATCGCGGGGGGCCGCGGCAGGCCGAAGAGTCGGTTGTCGCGTTGGCTGTGGCAGTCGCGGCAGGCGCCCGTGTCGGTCGCGGATGTGACCGCGCCGTCGGGGGCGACGGTCCCGTAGATCCAGCCCGCGTCGGTCCCTTCGGGATTGCCGGCGAGCTCGATCATCACGAAGAGGCCGATCGGATCGCCGGGCACGAACGGCTTGCCGTCGCGCATCGCGGAGTGGAGATCGAAGTTGCGCTGCGGCGAGGGCTTCGCAGGATCGAATTCCTTCGCGACGAACGATTCCTTCACGAGCACCTGCACCACGTCGCCCGGCCGCGCACGCCAGCGCGCTTGCGCCTTCGCCTGCGGCGAGTCCTTGCCGAGCCAGCCGACGGTGGTCGCGTAGCGATCGATGTCGCGCGCCCACAACAGGAACAGCTTGCCGTCGTGCGCCGCTCCGTCCGCCTTGCTGATGTGCTGTCCACCGCGCGTCGGCATGCGGCACAACCCCGGTGCCCAATGGAACTCGTCGTCGACGAGCTTCCACGCCTTGAAGTCACGCGCCGCCGCCGCGACCAGCGCGTCGTGATTCGACGTGGTCGCCGGTTCGGGTGCCGCGTTCGCAGCGACGTGCGCGTTCGCTGCAGCGGGTGCGCTCGCATTCGATTGCTCACCCGCGACCGCCGGCGCGTCCGGCTCGGTGGCCTCGTTCGATGCGCCGGCACATCCACTCACGAGTGCAAACCAGAGAAGCCGCTTCGTCATCGCCCTCATGCTGACCCCGCCCGCGGCCGACCATGGTAACCGGCGTGTCACGGCGTGACGAGCGAGCGCGCCCGAGCGAGCAATGCCGAGTCCGGGGTCGATCGAACGGCCACGATCGTTCGCCCGTAGCCCAACCGACGTGTTGACGCTGACATCGGTTACGAGTAGACGCGGCCTCTCGGTCGCGTTATCCTGGGGCCAAGTTCGGCGAACCCGAGCTGGAAGGAATCGGAGATGAAGGTTCAAATCGCCATTGTTGCGGCCTCGCTACTCTGCGTGGCAGGGTCGCCGCTCAACGCGCAGGACGCATCGCCTCAACCCGCGCCGATCGATGAGTTGGGTGAATCAGAGGTGGATCCAGCAAGCTCCCTATTTGCTTGCTCTTGCACCACCACCGAGACTCACAACTACACGGTAACCGGTAGCGGCCTGGGTCTTCAGATCTACGAAGGCTCTGTTCTCCTCGGGGATGAGGTTCACATCACGATGGGCACCCCGTTGCCGGACTGCGTGAAGCTGAACTTCACCAGAACCAGTGCCCCCCTGCTCTACTTCAACGTCTCGCCGACGACACATCTCTGCGCTAAGACGCCAACCAGCGGAAGCGCGAATACGGTCTCCGGCACGTTCGACATCGAACCTTCGACGGGATCGGTGGACACCGTTTGGCCGGCCGACAACTACACGCCCACCAGGCCGATCCCGATCGTGATTCGTCCGCCTTGATGTGCACGAAGTTACGAACAGGCCGCGCGGCACTTGCGCTGTCCGTTGCCGGTGGCGTACTGAACTGTGCGCCACAAGCACGTTCGGAACAGGGCAACTCAGTTCCGCTCGCGAGAGCGTCGGAAGGCCAGCGCGCTCGTTCGGAATTCGGTTACGGGGCTGAGAGCGTTGCCGTTGTGGTACCCATTCGGTACCTTGACAGCGAGCGTTCTCAGCTCCGTCAGGTCGCCCTCAGCCCGTTCTTCTGTCCCACGGATCGCGCGCATGGCATCGAAGCTACTGGCGTCGACCCAGATCAACGCCGCGACGGCTTCTTTCGCAGCGAGGCGTTCACTGCGTTCTTGATTTCTCCGCGACACGTAATGACCGCGCGACACGCGATTTGTTGTGATGCGAGTTGCAATTGCAATCACACTGCGTCGGTGACGATCGTGTTTGGCTACGATAAACACAACGCAGATGTAGCCGCGTTTCGTGTCAAACGCGTGGTGGACTACGGCCGCGCATTCGCGGCTGACTGGGTCATCTTGGAACTCGACGCTCGCGTAGACCCAAACATTGCGAGCCCCCTCGCCGTCACGCAGCATGGCCCAGAGGAACTTGAAGAGCCGCTCTTCGCCATCGCTTATCCGCTCGGTGATACTCGGAAGGTATTGGGGCCGGGCCGCATCGTCTCTCGGTCGGACAACTCGATAGCCACGACGATAGACTGCACATCCGGCTGCTCGGGATCTCCGTTGCTATCGTCGAGTGGTGTCGTCGTCGGCATGAATAACCGTGGAAAAGCAACCGATTACGACGAGGATGATCAGTGCCATCGAGTACCATCGTGCCCTGCGGAAGGATGTATTGGAAACGACGCCTGGATGAACGCTGAGGCCGTGGCTTCCTCGGAGTTCTACCATGCGGTGCGGGCGCTTACCGAGTCGCGGGCTTCCCAGTAGCTCGAGCAACGAAATGACCCTAGTGCGGCAACTGAGAAGCAAGCGAACTCGCCCACGAGCGCTCGTGGAACGGTGGTTCACGTGTACGTCAGAAGCGCAGCGACTTTGCGCGACGCCGCTACGAGTGCTCCTGCTAGCCGCGGCTTGCACCGCCACCACGCCGCCGGAGGAGTCGGTCGCGAAAGCGGCGCAGGCCGACGCGCCACAACAAGCGGCGCCGGCAGGCGACGACGTGTTCCTCGTCGGCGTGCTCGACGAGAACGGCGTCGCCGAGTGTCCGGACGGTGGTGATCGAAAGTGGGCGCAGATCGAGCCCGTCATCGGGTGGACGAAGGTGACCATCGCCGAGGCACCGCCGCGCAAGCTGTTCGGCACCGCCGTCGTCGCGCGCGGTGGCATCCTCGACGCCGCACGTCAGCGCTCGGGATCCGCCGTGTCGCCCGAGTGTCCGCAGATGCAGATGCGCAGCGACTGGATGGAGACGCCGAGCGGCATCCGGCTCGAGCGCGAGCCGTCCACCGCCGGGCCCCACGTCCGCGTCGACAATCTCCGTCCGCTCTCCGAGCTCTCCGCGACGGAGGTCGACGGCAAGCTCGCCGTCGAGCTGCGCAACCCCGTGCCCGTCGAGCTCGCCGACGTCACGCTCGTCGTCCACTACGAAGGCTGTCACGGCAAGCCCGGTGCCACCCAGCGCAGCCAGGTGCACGGCGCGTTGCCGGTCGGCGCCGGCATGCGTGCGAGCTTCCCCGCGATCGTCGAGGCCGAGCGCGCGCCGAGTCGCCTCGAGCCCCATCGCGCGATGTCGCTGCAGATCCTCGCGAAGTCCGATCGCGCGTTCTTCGACCTCGACGTGCGCGTGTCCTCGCTCGGCGCCACCGTCGAGTGCCCGAGCCGCGACTGATCTCGCGAGACCATCCCACCCCCGCCGCGCTTTGCTGTAAGTCCGTCGCGATGGCCCCGTTCGGCCCCCCGTGACGCGGTCTTCGTGGGCCGCAGGAGGGTGTCCGATGGCTTCGCGTTGGCGTGTGCTCGCTGTGGGTGCGTGGTTCGGAGTCGCGTGCGGTGGGGATCCCGAGGGTGATCCGGATCCCACCACGTCGGAGGACGACGGCGACGACGATGATGACGACGACGACGATGACGACGACGACGGGCCGGTCGTCGAGGAGTCCGACGGAGGCAGCTCGAGCGCGTCGCCGGCGACCGACTCGAGCGGCGTGACCGATCCAGATACCGGCGACAGCGGCTCGTCGGGCTCGACGGGCGAGCCGGCCACGGAGAGCGGCAGCGACGGCACCAGCACGGGCGACGACACGGTCGGCCCCGGCGACGACTGCGACGTGTTCGCGCAGGACTGCCCGGCCGGCGAGAAGTGCAGCGCATGGGCGGACGATGGCGGCGGCTCGTGGAACGCGGCGAAGTGCGTCCCGATCACCGACGACCCCGATCAGCCGGGCGAAGCGTGCACCGTGGAAGGCAGTCCGGTGAGCGGCGTCGACTCGTGCGATCTCGGCTCGATGTGCTGGGACGTCGACGGCTCGCTGATGGGCACGTGCGTACCCCTGTGCACGGGCACGATCGACGATCCGATGTGCTCGGACGACGGCACCACGTGCGCGCTCAGCAACGGCGGCGTACTGAACCTGTGTCTGCCGATCTGCAATCCGCTGCTCGACGAGTGCGAGGCGGGACAGGGCTGCTATCCGACCGGAGGCGGGCTCGTGTGCGCACCCGATGGGTCCGGTGCCGGCGGTCAACAGGCGGACGGCTGCATGTTCATCAACGGCTGCGATCCGGGCCTCATCTGCATCGACGGCGACCTCGTGGCGGATTGCAGCGACCCCGCGTGCTGCGACACCACGTGCGACATCACGGATCCCACCGCGTGCACCGAGCTCGACATGGTGTGCGCCGCGTTCTTCGCGAAGGGCGAGGCACCGCCGGGACTGGAAGAGCTCGGCGTGTGCATCCTGCCGTGAGCCATCAGCTCAAGTCGCCCTTCAACGCCTTCACGAACACGGACTCGATCTCCGCGTTCGTGAGCGGCTTGGGGTTGGCGCCCATGCTCGGATCGGCGGCCGCGAGCGGCACGAGCCGGCGCAAGAGCGCCTCGTCGACGCCGTCGGTCTCCGCGAGCGTGTGCGGCAGTCCGAGCTCGCGACGCAGATCGAGCATCCACTGCAACGCGGTGTCGAACCCCGGCTTCGACAAGCCGAGGTAGCCGGTGAGGCGCGTCATCTTGTCGCCGATCTGCGCCTTGTTGTGGACCATCACGTAGGGCAGGAAGATCGCGTTCGCCGTGCCGTGGTGCAGCCCGGTCGCGCCGCCGAGCGGATGCGAGAGCGCGTGCACGAGGCCGAGCCCCTTCTGGAACGCGGTCGCGCCCATCGCCGACGCCATCAGCATGTGCGTGCGCGCGACGGGATCGGTCCCGTTCGCGAATGCGGTGCGCAGGTGCTCGTGGATGAGCCGCATGCCCTCGAGCGCGATGCCGTCGGCCATCGGGTGATAGCCCGGCGCGCAATAGGCCTCGAAGCAGTGCGCGAGCGCGTCCATGCCGGTCGCGGCGGTGAGCCGCGGCGGCAGGCCGTACGTGAGCTCGGGATCCGCGATGACGAGCGCGGGCTGCATCTTCGCGTGGAAGACGATCTTCTTGCCGTGATCGCGCGGGTCGACGATCACCGACGCGCGCCCCACCTCGGAGCCCGTGCCCGCGGTGGTGGGCACCGCGATCGAGCGCACGATCTTCGCCGGATCGGCACGCTTCCAGTTGTCGCCGACGTCCTCGTAGTCGAACACGGTGCCCGGATTGCGCGCGAGCAGTGCGATGGTCTTGCCGGCGTCGAGCGCGGAGCCGCCGCCGACGAGCACGATGCCGTCGTGATCGCCGGCCCGGAACTTCGCGACACCGGCATCGACGTTGGCCTCGGTGGGGTTCGGATCGACGTCGTGCCACACCACCGGAGCGAGTCCGGCCTTCGTCAGTGGCGCGACGATCCTCTCCGCGAACCACGACAGCTTCGCGATGCCCGGATCCGTCACGACGAACGGCTTCCCGAAGCCGAGCTCGGCGCACGCCGCCGGCAGCTCGCCGATGCGCCCGACGCCGATGCGATACGCGGTGGGGTAGTTCGAGTTGCCCGAGGGTGCAGCCGTCACGGGCGCATCATAGCGTCAGCCGCTCTCGAAGTTCAGCTCGCCGTACTCCGCCGCGCGCGCGGCATCGGCGAGCTCGGCGATCGGGAGATAGGCGGCGGTGTCGAGGCGCGAGATGCCGACGAGCCCGAGCGCGTCCAGCACGGCGCGGTCCGGGTGCGATCGCACGACGTGCTCGAGCGCCGACGCGAGCGCCTCGACCACCCGCTCTGGCGTGCTGGCGCTCGTGACGAACGGCGGCGCCGGCACCCGCATCGTCTCGTGGATCACACGCAGGGCGGCGAGCTCGTGCGGCCGGTGACGCTGCAAGAGCCCGTACGTGACGCAGTCGATCGCGGCAACGTCTGCGATGTCCTCCCGCAGCATCCGCACGCTGTGCTCGTGCGCGCCACTCACCGTCACGCTCCCGAAGAAGCGCCCTTCGACGTGCAGCGGCGCGACGAGCGAGCGCAGCACGTTCATGCCCGAGTGCGACGTGGGCGTGTTGATGACGCATCGCAGCCCGCGCAGATCCTCGATCTGCTGCGCCGCGCACTCGGCTCGAACGACCACGAACGAGCAGTAGTGCGGCCCCTCGCAGCCGGCGAACGAGAAGTGCGGCGTCGCGACCACGCGCAGCCGATCCGCGTGACCGAGCACCGCGTCGTACCCACACGCCTGCCCGAGCAGCAGCTCGCCGCCGTTCCACTGCGCCTCGTAGTCGGGATCGCGATCGAGCCGATCCGGCACGGGCGCGATGCCCTGCTCCGTCAGCGTGCGCGCGATCGCGGCCCACAGCTCGTCGAGCGCGCCCCGGATCTCCGCGAGGTCGTACCAGGGCAGCGACGCGAGCATCAGATGATCTCGAAGTAGCGGGCGAGGTCCCAGTCCGACACGTGCTTGCGGGCCTGACGGTCTTCCCAGTGGCGAGTCGCGGCGAAGTGATCGACAAAGGTGTCGCCGAACATCTCGCGCGCGGCGGCGCTCTTTTCGAACGCGAGCGTGGCGTCGCGCAGCGTCGACGGCAGCCGGACGTGGTTCGCGCCCTCGGGCGCCTCGTAGGCGTTGCCGTCGACGCGCGCCGGCAGCTCGAGCTTCTCTTCGATGCCGCGCAGTCCGGTGGCGAGCGCCGCCGCGAGTGCGAGGTAGGGATTCGCGTCGGCCGGTCCGATGCGGTACTCGCTGCGTTGTCCCTTGGGCCCGCCCGGGATCACGCGCACCGACGTCGTGCGGTTCTCGACGCCCCAGTTCGCGTGCATCGGTGCCCACATGCCGGGCACCATGCGCCGATACGCGTTCACCGTGGCGCACACCATCGGCAGCACTTCGGGCATGTACTTCACCTGGCCCGCGACGAACTGGCGCATCGTGTCGCTCATCTCGAGCTCGCCGTCGGCGGACCAGAAGCAATTCTTGCCCGTCTGCGCGTCGCCGAGCGAGATGTGGATGTGCCCGCTCTGCCCGGGCAGCTGATCGTTCCACTTCGCCATGAACGTGGCCATCAACCCGCGCCGCTGCGCGAGCACCTTCGCGAACGTCTTGAACAGCGCGCCCTTGTCGGCGGCGCGCTCGGCCGCGTCCACGCCGATCGCCGCCTCGAGCACGCCCGGCCCCGTCTCCGTGTGCAGCCCTTCGATGTCGCAGTCCATCGCGGACATCGTGTCGAGCAGCTCGTGGTAGATGTCCGCGTGCACGCTGCTGCGCAGCACCGAGTAGCCGAACATGCCGGGCGTGAACGGCTTCAGATCGCGATAGCCCTTCGCGCGCACGGACTCTGGCGTCTCGTCGAACACGAAGAACTCGTACTCGAGCGACGACATGGGCTCGAAGCCGAGCTCGCGCGCCTTCGCGACCGTGCGCTGCAAGAGCGAGCGCGGGCACACGGCCTCGTAGTCGCCGCGGAAGTTGCCGATGACGAGCACCGTGTTCTCTTCGAACGGGAGAAAGCGCAGCGTGGAGAGATCGAGGCTGGCCGGCGCGTCGCGATAGCCGGTGTGATAGCCCGACACCACGCCGTTGTCGTACATCGCGTCGTGCACGTCCCAGCCGAGCACGACGTCGCAGAAGCCGAAGCCGTGCTCGATCGTGGACAGGAACTTGCGGCGCTCGACGTACTTGCCCCGCAGCACGCCGTCGATGTCGAACACGCCGATCTTGTGGCGCTGGATGCCGTGCTCGTCGAGGAACGCCTCGAGCTCCGCGAGGCTGGTGGGTCGGCGGAACGTCGGCATGGGCGCCTCAGGTCTTCACCCGCAGGTGATAGCTCTTCGGCCGCGTGACCGACAGGAAGCCGAGCTTCGACAGAGAGCAGCCGAAGCCCGAGTCCTTCACGCCCGTCCACGCGAGGCCGGGATCGAGGTAGTCGCACCGGTTCATGTACACGGTGCCGGCCTCGACGTAGGTCGCGAGCGTCTCTGCGCGACGCTCGTCGCTCGTCCAGATCGAGGCGGTGAGCCCGTAGTCGGAGTCGTTCATGAGCGCGACGCCTTCGGCCGCGTCCTTGACCTTCATGATCCCGATGACCGGCCCGAAGCTCTCCTCCTTCATCACCGCCATCGAGTGGTCGACGTCGACGAGCACCTGCGGCGCGAGGTAAGCGCGCGACGTATCCGGCACGCGGAAGTGCTTCGGGTCCACCAGCGCACGCGCGCCGCGCTCCACGGCCTCCTCGATCTGCGCACGCACGTGATCGGCGGCCTTCACGTCCACCATGGGACCGATGCCCGTCTTCGGATCGAGCGGATCGCCCACGACGTACTCCTTGGTCTTCGCGACGTACGCCTCGACGAAGCGATCGAAGATCGACTCCTGCACGTAGATGCGCTCGATGCCGCAGCACGACTGGCCGGCGTTGTAGAACGCGCCGTCGACGAGGTTCTCCACCGCGAAGTCGAAGTTGCAGTCGTCGAGCACGAGCGCGGGGTCCTTGCCGCCCAGCTCGAGACCCACGCCGATGAAGTTGTCCTTCGCGACCGCGCGATACACCTCGTGGCCACCGCGCACCGAGCCGGTGAACGACACGAAGCCGATGCGGCGCTTGGACACGAGCCGCGCCGTGGTCGCGTGATCGAGGTGGGTGGCCTGCACGAGCCCGTTGGGCGCGCCCGCGGCGAGGAACGCGTCCTCGAATTGATCGGCGACGAGCGCGGTCTGGCTCGCGTGCTTCACGAGCACGGCGTTGCCGGCGAGCACGGCGGGCACGATGACGTTGACGGCGATGAGCAGCGGGTAGTTCCACGCGGCGATGTCGAGCACGACGCCGACGGGCTCGTGGCGGATCCAGCGACGGAGGTTGTTCACCTCGGGCAGGGGCTCGTCGGCCAGGGCATCGGCGGCGATCGAGCACAGGTGCTTCACGCGCTCGGTCATGGAGCGCTCGAACTCGCCGCGCGCCTGCCCGAGCGGCTTGCCCATCATGCGGGTGATCTGCTCGCTGTACTCGCTCGCCCGCTTCGCATAGGCGTCGAGCATGCCGAGGCACAGCGTGACGCGCTCGGACATCGACGTGCGACGCCACTCGCGTTGCACCGCTTCGGCGTGCTCGAGTCGCCGCAACGCGGCGTCGTCATCGAGCTGTTCGAACGAGTACGCCACGCGCCCGTCGATGGGGCTCACGATGTCCGGCATGCGCCAGACGGTACCGGATCACGGTGCGCCCGCGCGACAGGCCTCCGCGCGGGCGCGCCAGTAGTGATCCGCGCTGCCGTCGGTGACGCGGACGAAGGCGCCGGCCCGCACGCCGCGGATCTCGTCGCACCGTTCCATCGCCGCGACGCGCTCCGGGTAGCGCTCACCCTCGGCCTCGATCATGAGATCGGCGAGCGTGCCCGGATCGGTCACGCCCGCGAAATCGTCGGACGCGAGCTTCCCGAGCGTTCGCCATGCGGGCACTTCGAGCGGGCCGAGCTGCACGCTCTCCGTGAATGGAGCGCGGAGGGCGAGGGCCGCCTCGATCTGCGTGTCGGCGATCGTCGCGAGCGCAGCGATGGCCGCGCCGTCGAGCTCCGCGCGCAGCGGTTCTTCCGCGAGCTGACTCGCGGCGTCGAAGACCACGCGCGAGCGAGCGGGTCCGACAATCGCGGCGAAGAGCACGGCGATGCGATCGGAGGTGTTGCCGACGGCCGACCACGCGCGCACGGCCGACAAGAGCGCAGCATCGGGCCGCTCGATGTACCCGTCGTAGATCCCGACGAGTCGACCGTCGGCCGCGAGGAACACGAGCGCCGTCCGCCCGCGATGGAACCGCACGCTGCACGAGTTGTTGCCAACCGGCGTGGTCAGCCGGCCGCTCCTGCCCTTGATCGACTCGGTGACCGCGAGCGTCGCGTTCCCACCGGGCGCGGGCACGCGCGCGACACGAACGACCGCCACGGTCTCCGCCTCGTCGAACAGCTCGAACACGGTCTGGTGCGGCTTCTTGCACGCCTGGGCTGCGCCCACCCACCCGAAGAGCACCGCGAGCACCACGACCGCGAACCCGATGCAGCGAACCATCCCACTCGAAACGCCCGACACCGCGCTCGGTTCTGCGCGCCGTAGCGCGTGAATCTCAATACACGCCCGGCACGATCCTATGGCGGACGCGGCGGCAGTACTCGTCCCACAGCGGTCCGTACTTCGCGGCGCAGCGGCGGTGGTCGTCGCGCTCGCGGGGGACGAGCAGCACGAGGTAATAGAGCGGGTACAGCCACGGGCCGAGCGCGCCCGGATGGCCGAGCGCGAGCGCGAGGCCGGTCGCCATCAGGATCTCGCCGAGGTAGTTCACGTGGCGTGACACGCCCCAGAAGCCGCTGCACAAGAGCGTGCGCTCGCCGTCGGTCACGACCTGCGGCGTGATGCCGAGGAACGGCGCCTTCGGGTCGAGCTTGAAGAAGAACTTCTGCATGTTCGCGCCGCGGGCGAAGCACCAGCCCGCGAAGAACACCGCGGCCGCGAGCACCAGCCCGAGCACCGACGTGTGCGGGTTCGGTCGATCCGCGACCGACCACAACCCCACCGCGTAGACGTACGGATAGAACGTCAGGCAGCCCCAGCCGAGCTTGAAGCCGACGCGCTCGGCGAACAGGTCGTACGTGTAGAGGTGCACGCGCTCGAAGAAGAGGTAGTCCACGAGGAACCACCCGAACAGCGCGCAGTGCAGCAGCACGCCGGGCGACACGTCGCCCGGATACGTGCGCACGTGGTGGGCGGCGAACGACGCGAGGTTGAGCGCGAGCATCGTCGCGCCGACCAGATAGAGGAACATCTTCGCGTCGACGCGACCGTCGCCCGCCTGGGGATTCACTCGCCGTCCGAGGTAGAAGTCCGCGAGCGCGGACTTGCCGGTGCTCGGCGCCGTCACGAACATCGCGATCGAGAACAGCAGCCCGATCGTGCAAGCGCCGGCGAAGCTGCCCCACCGGTGGATCCACAGGAAATCCCACGCGATCCATCCGCGATTGCACGCGAACGCCCACGCCGCGAGCGTCGCGAACGCGACCGGCAGACCGTTCAGCCGATACTCGAGCGGCGTGCCGGTGGCGTCGCGCACGTACCCGCGCACGCGCTGCGCGGGCAGCAGGAGGTGCAGCGCGAGCACGACGGCGTAGATCACGAACGGAGCGAGGAATCCGGTGACGTCGATCATGAGAGGTCCCTCGTCGTCTTGCCCATGATCGCGACGGCGATCCGGCGGGGCAGCAATCGCCCGACGATCCAACCGGCGATCGCGTTGATCCAACCCACGACGATCCGCGGCCCGCGATCGAGCGAAGCGATCGTCGTCTCCGCGAACGTCTCGGCGTCCACGGTGCCGGGTGCATCGCGACGCGATGCTCGCACGTACCCCGGCGTGCGGATCGCCCCCGCGATGCTCGCGATCACGTCCACACCGTGGCGGCGCAGCTCGCCCCACAACCCTTCGGCGAGCACCATGCCGAACGCCTTGCTCGCCGCGTAGCTCGCGAGCCGCGGCGAGCCCTGCAACCCGGCGAGCGACGACACGAGCACGATCGCACCACGACGGCGCACGACCATCGGCGGCGCGAACATGCGAGCGAACACGACGGGCCCGCGCACGTTCACGTCCACGACGCGCATGAGCTCCTCGACCGACCGATCGACGAAGTCACCGACGGGCGCGTACGCGGCGTTGTAGATCGCGATGCCGATCTCCAGCGTACCGGTGGTGCGTTGCACGATCGCGCCGAGCTCCGCATCGGCGAGATCGACCGCCACCGTGCGCACCTCGATGCGATACGCAGCCCGCAGCTCGTCGGCGAGCGACTCGAGCACATCGGCGCGCCGGGCGAGGAGCACGACATTCATCCCACGCCGCGCGAGCCCCCGCGCGAACGCAGCGCCGAGCCCCTCGGAGGCGCCGGCGACGATCCCCCACGGGCCGTAGCGTTCGATGATGTCGTTGGCGGGCAAGGGGCCAGCGCACGATAGCGCGAACCCCTCGCACCCACGAGGCGCGCTATCCTGCGGTTCGTTCGCCCATGCATCGGTGGAGCCTCTCCGACCTCGCGCTCGCGCGGCCCGTGACCATCGGGATGACGCTCGTCGCGATCTTCCTGCTCGGGATCATCGGGCTCGCGAAGATGCCGCTGTCGTTCCTGCCCCGCGAGGATGCAGCGCGCGTGTTCGTGCGCGTCGACATCACGCGCACCAGCCCCGAGGTGCTCGAGCGCGAGCTCATCCGTCCACTGGAGGAGAGCGTCTCGGGCCTGCGCGGGCTGCAGCGGATCCAGGTGGGCTCCGGTTCGTGGGGCGTGCGCATGAATCTCGAGTTCGAGCCCGGCAGCGATGCCGACGCGCGCAAGCTCGAGCTGCGCGACCGCATCGATCGCGTGCGCGGCGAGCTGCCCGAGTTCGTGCAGAACATCGAGATCGGCAGCTACAGCCGCAACGACGAGCCGATCATGGAGATGCGCATCTCCAGCGGGGCCGATCTCTCCGAGGACTACTACGTCATCGAGCAACACGTCGTACGACCGATCGAGCGCGTCGAGGGCGTCGCGCGCGTCGAGCTCGAGGGCGTCGCCCCGCACGAGCTGGAGGTCGCGGTGGATCTCGATGCGATCGAGCGCACCGGCGTGTCGCTGTCGGAGCTCGGCGCGGTCGTCCGCGACGCGCGTCAGGGCCACAGCCTCGGCGAAGTGCGCGACGATCGGAGGAACTCCGGCGTGCGCAGCCCGGCCGAGCCCGCGAGCCCGGAGCGGTTCGGCAAGCTCCCGCTGAAGCGATCGGGCGCGGCCGCCGAGGCCGCAGCCGCGAGCGCGGCGACGCAGGCCGCCGCGGTCGCGCCGGGCACCGAGGCCGCACAGGCGAACGCGATCGCGCGCGCCACCGCGGCGCAGTCCGCATCGAACCCGGTCGCGGCAGCCGCGGCCGCGACGCAAGCCACCGCGGCCGCGCGTGCGATCGCGGCGGCGCAGGCGGGCGGCTCCGACGACCCGCGCTTCGCCACGCTCGACGAGCTCGCCGAGATCACGATCCACCCCGAAGAGGATCGCCGCGGCAATCGCCTCAACGGTCGCAAGGCGATCCACCTCGAGGTGTTCGCCACCGCGGGCGCGAGCACGGTCGAGGTCACCGAGGCGGTGCGCGACGCCGTCGATCGCATGCAGGACGATCCCGCGCTCGGCGGCATCGAAGTGCTCGTCTTCCACGACGAGGGCGAGATCATCCTGCAGACGCTGTCGGACCTGCGCGACACCGGCATCTACGGCGGCCTGCTCGCGTTCATCGTGCTGTTCCTGTTCCTGCACCGCGGCTCCACCACACTCGCGGCCTCGCTGTCCGTGCCGCTGTCCGTGCTGGCCGCCGCCGCCGTCCTCTACGTGCGCGGCGAGGAGCTGAACTGCATCGTCCTGCTCGGGCTCGTGCTCGGCGTCGGCATGCTCATCGACAACGCCGTCGTCATCGTCGAGGCCATCGCGTCGCACAGCCGCGCCGGCCATCCGCCGCTCGAGGCCGCCCGGCTCGGCGCGCGCGAGGTCGGCTTCGCCACCATCGCGTCCACGCTGTCCACCGTCATCGTCTTCCTGCCGCTCATCGCGAACGAGCAGCCCGACGAGATGAGCCATTACCTGCAGGTGCTGGGCATCACGTTCGCGATCTGCCTGGTCGCGAGCCTGCTCGTGTCGCAGACCTCCGTGCCGCTGCTCATGGGCCGCTTGCTGAAGGTCGCGCCCAAGCCGACACGTCATCCCGTGCTCGATCGCATCGCCGCAGGCTATGGCTGGCTCATCCGCCACACGCTGCGGATCCCCCGGCTCACGCTGTGCTTCGGGCTCGTGCTCGCCGGGCTCGCCGTGTGGCCGGCGATGAACGTGCAGGTGAAGCTCGAGAACACCGACCGCCGCTCGGATCACCTGCCCATCCGGCTGGAGTTCACGGGCAGCCGTTCGTTCGAGACGATCGAGAAGCACGTCGTCGTGCTCGAGGCCGCGCTGCTCGAGGACACCGAAGCACTCGGCATCAAGTCCGTGTCGTGCTCGTACTCCGATCACTGGTCGAACTGCCGCGTGTATCCCGACGAGGCGTTCGAGAGCGAGCGCGAGATCGAGGCCTTCGAGACCCGAATCCGCGCGGTTCTGCCCGAGCAGATCGGCGTGAGGTACCGGGTCAACGAGGCCGAGGGCAGCTGGCGCGAGAACACCGACCGCAACGTCGTGGAGTTCGCGATCAAAGGCGAGGACATGGGCACGCTCATGACCCTCGCAGAAGAGGTCGGCGATCACCTCGAGGCCAACCTCCCCAAGGGCGACGCGAGCGATCCCGACGCGGGCGGCTACGACCTCGTGATCACGCCGATGACCGACGGCGCGCGCGAGCTCCACGTCGTGCTCGACGGACCGCGTCTGCGCGCGTACGGACTCGGTCCTGACGACGTCGCGCGCCGCGTCTCGCTCGCGTTCCAGGGGATGCCGCTCGGCCGCATCCGGGGCGAGCGCGGCGAGGTGCGACTACGCCTGTCGGCCGAGGGTCGCGGCGAGAAGGGCCCGAACGTCGACGACGTCCGCGACCTGCGGATCCCGCTCGCCGACGGCCGCGAGATCCAGCTCGGCTCGATCGCCACGCTCGAGCTCGAGCGCCGCCCGTGGTGGATCCAGCGCGTCGATCGCCAGACCGAGGTCCGCCTCAAGGTGCGCTTCTTCCAGCCGGATCCGAAGGCGAACTTCGACACGGTGTCCGCCGCGATGCAGTCGTTCACGTTCCCACCCGGGTACGCGTGGGGCCGCGGCACGCAGTGGAAGATGCAGAAGCAGGCCAACATCAACATGCTCGTGAACCTCGGGCTGTGCCTGCTGCTCGTGTACGCGGTGATGGCCTCGCTGTTCGAGAGCTACCTGCAGCCGTTCGGCATCCTGCTCACGTGCCTGCTCGGCTGCTTCGGCGCGCCGTGGGCGATGTGGGCCACGGGCACCACCGTCGACGCCACCGCCATCGTCGGCTTGTTCATCCTCATCGGCGTCGTCGTGAACAACGGCATCATGCTCGTCGATCGCACCATCCAGCTGCGCGCCAGCGGGATGTCCCGCGCGGAGGCGCTGGAAGCCGCCGGTCGCGATCGCTTGCGGCCCATCCTCATGACGGTGGGCACCACGGTGCTCGGCCTCGTGCCGATGCTGATCCACCACCCCACCCTGGCCGGCGTCTACTACCACGCGATCGCGATCGTCGTGGCGGGTGGACTCACGACGAGCACGATCGTCACGCTCGTCGTGCTGCCCGCCGCGTACTCGACGCTCGAGGACATGTCGATCGCGTTCCGTCGCACGTGGCGGCGCTTCCGTGGCAGGCCACAGCCGAGATGACCGACACGACTGCGGATGTGCGGATCGACAAGTGGCTGTGGGCCGCGCGGTGCTTCAAGACGCGGGGCCTCGCGGCCGAAGCGTGCGCGGCGGGACACGTCAAGCTCAACGGCACGTCAGCAAAGCCGGCGAAGTCCGTGCGGCCGGGCGATCGGCTCGAAGTCGTCACCCCCGGGGGCCTGCGATTGCTCGAGGTGATCGCGTTGTCGGACCGCCGCGGGCCGGCCGAGGTCGCACGCAAGCTCTTCCTCGATCACACGCCGCCGCCTGCGCCGCGCGAGGCTCCCGTCGTGGTCCGCGAGCGCGGCACGGGCCGCCCGAGCAAGCGAGATCAGCGACAGATCCAGAAGCTTCGCGGGTACTGAGTCTTTGAGGAGGAAGCTCCGCTTCCTCCTCGCGCGCCTGCCAAGCCGTCGCGCTCACCTCCTTCCGGTCGCTTCGCGACAGGCGATCACGATCGCGCGCGACGACGCGCGCTCCCATCCGACATGTCGCGGGTAGCGGCCGCGAAGGGTCGCTGGCACGCTGGGACGAGAGGATTCGAGCGGCCGCGAGCCCCCTCCGCAGGCATGCACGACCGAGACGCTTCATCGCCCGACGTCCCCCCGCCGGCGCCTGGAAACGGGCAACGAACGATCGTTCATGTCGGTCCGGCGCCCGCTCCCACGCCGGAGCAACGCCGCGTTGCGCCACCGCTCGCGAAGCCCGTGGTGTCGTTGGCCCCCAGCGAGCCATCGACGTCGACGCTCGATCCGTTCGCGCCCGGTGGAGTGATTCCGGGCACGCGTTATCGCGTGATCCGTCGCATCGGCGACGGCGGCATGGGGACCGTGTACGAAGCCGAGCACGTCGACATCGAGCGTCGATGCGCGCTCAAGGTACTCAAGCCCGAATTCACGCGCTCGCCCGAGATCGTCGAACAGTTCCGTCGCGAAGCGCGAGCGGCGAGCCGCGTGGGCGCCGAGCAGATCGTGCAGGTCTTCGACTTCGCGGAGCTGCCCGATGGCCGCGTGATGTTCACGATGGATCTCGTGCGCGGCGACACGCTGCGCGAGGAGCTGCGCCACGGGCCGTTGTCGCCGCCCCGCGCGATCGGAATCCTGCGTCAGATCTGCAAGGGCCTGCACGCGGCGCACGCGGCCGGTGTCGTGCATCGCGACGTGAAGCCCGACAACATCGTGCTCGAGCGCCGCAACGGTCGAGTCGACGCCGTGAAGCTGCTCGACTTCGGCATCGCGTCGATGGTGGGCGAAGAGGGCGGGCCACTGTCCGCCGGCACGCCCCACTACCTCGCGCCGGAGCTCGTCACCGGGTCGTCGTTCGATCGCCGCGCGGACATCTACGCCGTCGGCTGCACCGCGTACGAGATGCTCACCGGCCGCACCCCGTTCGGCAACCGCGGGGAGCAGGTGGACGAGGTGCTCGGCAGTCAGCTCGCCGACATCGCGCCCCCCCCGTCGCAGGTGCGGTCCGATCTCAAGCTGCCGCTCGCCCTCGACCGCGTGATCATGCGGTGCCTCGCGAAGCAGGCAGACCAGCGCTTCCGCAACATGGGCGAGCTCGAGGCGTCGTTGTGCGCCGCGCAGGTCGACGCCACACTGCAGACGAGCTGGGACGATCTCCCCCTGCCGGACGAGGTCGACGACGATCTGCGCGATCGACTGCTCCGCGACATGCCGGACATGCACGAGACCGAGCCGCGGCGCCGGCGTTGGCTCGTGCCGGTGATCGCGACGCTCTCGCTCGCGATCGGCATCGGCGCGACCTACTTCGCGCTGTCGCGCATGCGCGAGCCCACCGTCGCGGCGCCGTCGAAGGTCGACGGGCTCGTCGCCGAAGCGCGCGCGGCCGCGGCTCGCACCGCGTTCGTGTATCCGCCCGCCGACGAGCCCGACTCGAAGTCGGCCTTCTCGCGGATCCGCGAGCTCGAAAAGCTCGGCACGGAGGAGGCGCGCGCCGCCGCGGCGGGGCTGCGCGAGGAGTTCGCCACCACGCTCGTGCAGCTCGGCGACTCGTATTGGGATCGCGCCGGCGGCCAGACGTTCGCGGTCGAGTATTACAAACAGGCGCTCGTGTTCGAGCGCGACAATGCGCGCGCGCTCGAGCGCGGAGGCGCGACGGCGGTGGATCAAGTCGACGCGCTGGCGCAGCGGGCCGAGGTGGGTGAGTTCAGTGCGCAGGAGCTGGCCACCGCCGAGTCGTTGGTCGAGCTCGCCGAACCGGATCCCGTGCGGCGCAAGGAGCTGCGCGCGCGCCGGGCCGCGCAAGGCGATTCGACCGTGGCCGCGCTGCTCGAGAAGCCGGCCCCGGCCGTCGCGCCGCCCACCACGGCACCGGACGAGTCGGCGAGCGAGGACGACGACGAGGCCGTCGAGGAGCCCGATCCCCAGGTGGCCGTGAAGGCGCCGGCCGTCGGCGCGAGCGAGCAGTCCGGCGCCGAGGACCTCGCGAAGACCGGCGCGAAGCTGCTCAAGCAGGGCAAGAAGGCCGATGCCGAGGAGATGTTCCGGCTCGCGCTCACGTACGATCCGAACAACGCGACCGCCTTGCGCGCGATGTACAAGCTCGACCTCGACCGCGGCAACGTGAAGGCGGCCGCAGCCCATGCCGATCTGCTGCTCGCCAGCGCACCGAACGACCCCGCGAACCACGTGCGGGTCGGCGACATGTGCATGAAGCAGCAGCGCTACGACGATGCGCGCACGCACTATCGCCGGGCGCTCGAGCTCGGCGCGTCCGAGGCGAAGACGAAGCTCGCGAAGCTCGACGCGATCAGCCCGCCGCCCGCCGCACCCACGACGCCCGCGACCCCGCCTTCGGACGACGAAGCGGGCGAGGACGAGACCGAAGAGCCCACGCCCGCCGACCCGAAGGCGCCGACGGAGCCCGAGCCGAAGGCGAAGCCCGACACGCAGCCGGTGCCGAAGGGCGACACGGTGCCCACGGCCGTCGAGCCCGCCGACGCGCCGTCGCCGATGTGATCAGCGCGACCAGGTTCACGGACTCCCCCACGCGCGCGGGATGTTAGCGCGGCTTCGACTCGCGGGCAGCCGCCTCGAAGATGCCGCGCGCCATCAGGCTCTCGCTCGCCGCGGCGCGCCGGCGATAGACGGACGCACGGGCGGCGGCGATCCCGGGATCGGACGGTGCGGCCTGGCTCGCCATCTCGACGAGGTGGCACGCGAGCGCGAGCTCACCCGCGTCCGCGAGCGCTTCACCGCGCGCCGCGAGGTTGGCCGCACCGCCGCACAGCGACGCGAGCTCTTCCGCCAGCGCCCGCTCGCGCGCGGGCTTGAGGTGCGCCGGGTTGCCGTCGTACCACCCGCCGTAGAGCCGCCAGAGATTTCGCACGATGAACTCGGGCTCGTCGTAGACGGGCCGCAGATACGGACGCGCGAGCAGGTGCTCGGGCGCGCGCACGTTCGCGAGCACGTCGTCGAGCCGCGCGCCGGAGTTCATGAGCGCGATCGTCTGCGCATGCAGGCTCTCGAGCAGCTCGGCGCTCTCCGCCAGCGCCTGCCGCACGCGCGCTTCGCCCAGGATCGGTGGACCGTGACCGGGGCACAACACGGTCGGTGCGAGCGCCGCCATCCGCCGCAGCGCGTGCGCCCACTCGAGCGGGTAGCGCTGGACCTTCTGCGGGTTGCCGCAGTTCGGCGCGGCCCAGATGAAGAGATCGCCGGTCGCGAGCACGCGGCGCGACGGCACCCACACGAACGCGTGATCGTCGGTCTCGCCGCGGGCGTGCTCGACCTCGATGCGCTCGCCACCGAGCTCGAGCACCTCGCGCGTGCGGAACGTGCGATCGGGATAGCGGAACTCGCTGGGGAACATCGGCGCGGGCAGCTGGAACTGCCGCATGTTCACGTGCGCGTTGTACCCGTTCGTCATGCGATAGCGATCGAAGCGCTGCGGCACGGCTTCGTGCGCGACCACGACGGGCGCCGGCCAGCCGCGCTCCTGCGCCTCGGCCTCGTACGCACCGAAGCCGAACACGTGATCGACGTGCCCGTGCGTGTAAACGCCGGTGTGCACGCGGCGGTCCGTCCACGAACGGATCGCCTCGCGCACGCGCGGCGCGAGCATGGGGCTTCCCACGTCGACGAGCACCAGGCCGTCATCGGTGTCGATCACCGTGACGTTGGCGAAGCTGCCCACGAATGCGACTCCACGCGCGACCTCGTCGATGCCGACGAAGCCGCCCATGAGGCTGCCGGCCGAGCCCATGACGTGCTCGCCGGCGTTGCGGTTCCACATCGACTCCGCGAGATCGAGGACGGCGCCCATGACGATCAGGGTAGCGCGGCGAGCACGGCGGCGCAGTCGCTGCCGTCGTCCATGCGCACGAGCTCGAAGGTACCGCCCGGGATCTCGAAGACGGGCAGGTTGTTGTCGAGCGTGGTGGTCTGTCCATCGGAGCACTGACCGCCGCCCACCACGTCGCAGCCCACGGCGTGGTTCTGCATGTCCACCGTCGCCTCGCCGCTCGCCTCGTCGCAGGTGTCGGCGACGCCGTCGAGCTCGAGGATGGTGCGCGACACGAGCTGGATCGCCTGCGCACGCGCGTTGCTGTTGAGGATGTCGATGCGTGGATACGCGTAGCCGTTGCCGTTCTTCGCGAGCGCCGTGACGCCCGACTTGCCGTCGCCGTCGTGATCGACGAGCTGGAGCTGGTGCCAGTCCGTCGGCCACGGGTCGTTCAACGGATCGCCCATCATGCCCCCCAGCAGCACCGCGCCCGGCTGCAGGTGCAGCGCCGCACCGGGGTCGTGGCTCGACAGCGTCGCGGTCGCGTCGATCGTCGGCATCGTCGGGCTCGCCCAGATCGCATCGGGGAACTCCGTGCCGTAGGTCTCGTTGCCCGCGAGGATGCCCGTCGCGAAGTCGGGCAACACCACGCGACACACGTGACCGCCCACCTGCACGTCGTCGACGCCCGGCGCCAGATCCACGACGAGCCAGATGTCGATCGCACCGCTGCCCTCGAGCACCGCGATCCCACCGCCCCAGCTCACGTCGACCGTGACGCGCACGCCCGCGGTCATCTCGAAGTCGCACGCGCCGGCGGCCGTGTCGTCGCCGTCGTCGTCGTCGACGCCGTCGTCGTCGGCCCCCGTATCGTCGCCGGCCTCCCCGGCCTCGCCCGCTTCGCCGGCCTCGCCCGCTTCACCCGCCTCGCCGGCCTCGCCGAAGTCGCCGACCTCGGCCGAGCCCGAGTCGTCCGCCGCCGATGCGCTGGCCGACGCCATCGCGTCGTCCTCCTCGCTCGCGCACGCGCTCGCCATCGCGAGCGCCGCCCCCCATGCTCCCCACTTCGTCGTCGTCATCGCTTCCCCGTTCCGATCGGATGCATCCGAACGAGCCGCCCGAGCGAAGCTCGTGCCAAGCGCTGTCGATCACGCAGTCGAAAGCGTGACGCGACGCATCCTCCATCTCGTCGGCACCGCGCGGCTGAGCAGTTCGCCCAGCGATGCGCGACGTGCCCATCGCATCCGCGCGTGCGAACGAGTGCTTGCTCGTGCTCGCGATCCCGGCATGATGGGGCCGTGGATGCTCGTGGAATCGTCTCCCGTGGCTCGATGATCACGGCACTCGCGTGCACGTCCGCGTGCGCCGAGGACGAGGTCGATCCTCCGCGGCTCGAGATCATCGTGGACGACCTCGGCGTGCCGCACGTCTACGGCGCGACCGACGAGGACGCGTTCTACGGCGCCGGCTACCAGATGGCGTCGGCGCGGCTCTATCACATGGACATGACGCGCCGGGGCGCGTACGGGCGCCAAGCGGAAGTGCTCGGCACCGATCGCGTCGAGGACGACGAGCTCGCGCGCACGTTCGACTGGCCGGGCTGGGGCCAGCGCCACGCGGAGCTCATGGCGACCGAGAACCCCGAGACGCTCGCGCTCATCGAGTCGTGGACGCGGGGCGTCAACGCGCGCATCGACGAAGTGCTGGCCGGCGACGCGCCGCTGCCCCACGGGTTCGGGCCCGACGAGCACGACTACGCGCCCGAGCACTGGGAGCCGCAGGACGTGCTCGTCATCGCGACGATGACCGGCTTCGGCAACGATCTGTCGTTCGATCGCGAGGTGTTCGCCACCATCGCGTACCGGCTCGCGCCCGCCGCCCTCGAGGCGGTGGAGATCCTCCGGCCCATCCGCCCCGTGTTCATCACGCCGGTCGCGACCACGCAGGCGCCGGCCGAGCCCCGGCGTCGCGAGCCCGCGCTCGCGCCGACCGACGTCGATCGCGAAGCACTGCAGCGCACGCTCGCCGCGCTCCGGCGCACCCGCGGGCTGCAGGGCCTCGGCAGCAACAACTGGGTCGTGTCCGGCGAGCACACGCAGGACGGGCGGCCGCTCATCGCCGGCGATCCGCACCTCGACTTCGACGTGCCCGGCCTGTTCTACGCCCAGCACATCAACAGCAAGGACCAGGGCGGCACGATCGACGCGGCCGGCTTCTCGTTCGTCGGCACGCCCGGCATCTCGGTGGGCCAGACCGATCGCATCGTGTGGACGCCGACCACCGCGTTCGCCGACGTCATGGACGTGTGGACCGTGGCGATGCCCGACGACGGCCACGTGAGCATCAGCAGCGAACTCGTCGAGATCGTGCGGCGCGAAGAGATCATCACCGTGCGCGGGGCCGGCGACGCGGTCGGCGAGGGCGCGACGCAGTCGCTCGAGATCCTCGACGTGCCGGGCTACGGCGTGCTCTTGCCCGAGGATCTGATCCCGCTGCATCTCGGCGATCCGGGCGATCGCCTGCTGCTCGGCTGGACCGGCTTCCGCCCCAATCCGTTCCACGGGCTGCTCGACTTCAACCGCGCGCAGTCGATCGACGAATTCGACGAGGCAGTGCTCGGGTGGAACGGCAACTTCAACTTCGTCGCGGCCGACAGCAGCGGCATCACCTACCGCGTCGGCACGAAGGTGCCCGTGCGCGACATCGCCGACGGCCGCACGCCCCACCTCGTGCAGGACGGCGACGACGCGAGGACGCTGTGGAGCGACGCCCGACTGCCCCCCGAACAGCTCCCGCACTCGCGCGGCGAGGGCCGTGGCTTCGTCGCGACCGCGAACAACGACCCGTTCGGCTTCCTCGCCGACGGGCGCATCGACGGCGACCCGTGGTACTTCGGCGCATTCTTCGATCCGGGCTGGCGCGCCGCGAGGATCGAGTCCGAGCTGCAGCGCCGCATCGCCGCGGGCCCGCTCGCGCTCGAGGACATGCAAGCGCTGCAGACCGACGTGCACGACTCGATCGCCGACGATCTCGTGCCGCTCGTCGTCGACGCGTGGAGCCGGCGCGCCGACCATCCCGATCTCGCCGCGCGGGAGGAGCTCGGCACGCTCGTGGCGTTGTTGGAGAGCTGGGACGGCGACATGCGACGCGACTCGGCGGCCGCGCTCGTCATGCACGCGTGGTCGTACTTCGTGGCCCGCCGCACGCTCGAGGACGATCTACCGCTGCTCTTCCTGCAGGCGCTCGAGCTGCAGCCGTCGTTCATGATCAAGCTGGCCGTGATGGCCGTGCACGGCGACTACCCGATGGGCGATGTCGTCGTGCAGGAAGGTACCGACGCGGTGCTGCTGCTCGCGCTCGCCGACGTCGCAGACCTGCTGCTCGATCGCTACGGCACGGTGGATCCCGGCGCCTATCGCCTCTCCGACGTGCGCTTCACCGACCTCGACGGTGCGCACGGCGTCGGCCTCGACCCGGGCCTCGTCGCGACCGACGGCGGCACGAGCACGATCGACGTCGCAGCCGACTCCACGTTCTTCGACCCCGCCGGCGGCGTGCTCGACCAGTGGGTGTCACCCCACGGCCCGATCTTCCGCATGACGGGCCGCTTCGCCGACGACGGCACGCCGGAGATCTTCTTCGCGTTCCCGCTCGGCAACGTCGCCGACCCGAACAGCCCCCACGCCCACGACCTGCACGACGCGTGGATCGAGGGCACGTACCACGCGATGCGATTCCGCCGCGCCGACATCGAAGCCGCCGCCGAAGAGCGCTACACGCTCCTCGACGGCGGCGACTGAAGCCCCGGGGCTCGGGGCGGAGCCCCGACGAAGGGGCGCCTCAGGCGGGCACGATGCAGATGCCGACGTCTTCGTACATCGGCGGCGCGGTGCCTTCCTCGTGGTACGGGACGCACTCGGTGCCCGCGATCGAGCAGAACGAGTTCGGGTCGGTCTCGCTGAGGTCGCAGAACTCGGTGCAGCACCCGGTGCCGACGTCGCAGCCCGGGATGGCCTCGGCCGGTCCGCACCACAGGCCCGGGTCGCAGGCGTTGAGGAACTCGCAGGCATCGCCCGCGGCGCCCGCTTCACCCGACGCATCGATGATGCACGTGAACAGATCGGTGCCGCCCGCGGGCAAGCACGCCGTGCCCTGGGCCACGCAGTCCTGCAGCAGCGGATCGCACTCGGGGCGGCACAGGATCAGCACGCCGTCGTTGACGATCGAGCACACGAAGCCCGGATCGCAGACGGGGTTGGCCTGGCTGCCTTCGCAGAACCCGACGCAGATGCCCGCGTTCGTCTCGGGGTCGACGTAGTAGCACATCGACGAGACGTCGCAGTTGTCGATGCCCGACACGCCGCTGCCCTCGACCTGACACTCGTCGCCCACCTGACCGGGGTTGTCGTCGACGTCGGTGCAACGCGTCGCGTTCCACGCGTTGCCGCCGTCGTTCGCCCACGGCATGCACTTCTGTCCGACGGGGCAGTCCTGCGCCCAGACGTCGCACTCGACCGCGACACCACCACCATCGGGACGCTCGATGAAGACGCTGCCCGTGTCGGCGCCGTCGTCTTCGCTCGTGCCGGGCTCACCCGTCTCGGCATCGTCGTTGTTGTCGTCGTTGACGTCGTCGTTGCTGTCGTCGTTGTTGTCGCCGCTGCCGTCGTCGTCGTCGTCGTCGTCTTGCTGCTCGTCGTCGTTGTTCTCTTCGGTGCCGCCGTCGTCGTCGGGATTCGCACCCGTCGTGTCGTCACCGTCTTTCGCGGGACAAGCAGCGAGGAACACACCAACACACATCAGCGA
>CAYXVR010000021.1:44341-185820 GCA_964468635.1 uncultured Nannocystaceae bacterium | reverse complement strand
GCACGGAGCAGGGTGTCCGGAAGAACGCTTCGCGTTCTTCCGCACCCTGCTAGCGGCGCTTGAGCGACACCATGGTCGCGCCCCAGCTGCCCTCGCCATGGCCGCCGAGCCGATAGGACGCGACCGCGGGGTGCTCGGCGAGGAGCGCGTGTACGGTGCGACGCAGGTTGCCGATGCCCTTGCCGTGGACGACGCGCAGCTCGTACACGCCGCGCTCGAGGCACGCGTCGATGTACGCGCGCACGACCTGCGCGACTTCCTTCGGCGAGAACGGATGCAGATCGATCTCGCCGTCGACGGCGAGCTCGCGCGCGACGGGCTCGGCCGCGAGCGCGGGCAACAGACCGATCCACGGCGCGGTGGGCAGGCGTCCGCACGCGCCGAGCTCGAGCCCCGGCGGCGGCGCGAGATCGTTGGCGAGGTGCACGAGCGTCGTGCGCTTCCAGAACGCGAGCCGCGAGCGCCGGATCGCATCGAACGCGACCCAGCGATCGCCCGTGCGGAACTGCAGCTCGAAGCGCGTCCAGTCGCCGCCCACGACGTCGAGCTCGGCGCGCGCGTGGCCGAAGAGCGCGGCGGCGACGAGCTCGGCGGCCTCGCTCACGGCCTCGTCGTCGGGGTCGAACGACCTGCGCCACTCGCCGAGCGCGACCTCGACGCCGCCCTCGCGCACGAGCGCGACGACGGGCAGCGCGCGCTCGCGATGCGCGGCGATCCGGATGCGGACCTCGTCGTCGCCGGGGGCGATCTCGGTGTCCGCCTGGTCACGAAGGGCCACCGCCCACGCTTCGAGCTCGGCCGCGAGCCAACCCGCGTCACGCACGCCGGGAGTCTATCGCCCCGCGCGAGTGCGGCGTAGCCTCCCGCGGATGACCGACGCGATCCCGCTGCGATTCACGGCCTCGCACTCCGCGGGCGAGTGCTCCGCGCTGCTGGTGCGCCCGGCCGATCCGATCGCGCTCTACGTGCTCGCCCACGGCGCGGGCGCGGACATGCACCATCAGTTCATGGTGGACGTCGCCGACGCGCTCGCGTTCGCCCGCATCGCGACCTTGCGCTACCAGTTCCCGTACACCGAGCGGCGCGCGCGTCAGGTCGATCCCAAGCCGATCCTCTTGTCCACCGTGCGCGCGGCCGTGGAGCTCGGGCGCGCGCATGCGGGCGAGCTGCCGCTCATCGCCGGCGGCAAGTCGATGGGCGGGCGCATGACGTCGACCACGGCCGCGGCCGCACCGTTGCCGGGCGTCGCGGGCATCGTGTTCCTCGGCTTCCCGTTGCATCCATTGAAGCAGCCCGCGACGGATCGCGCCGATCACCTCGCGGACGTCCACGTGCCGATGTTGTTCGTGCAGGGCGATCGCGACGAGCTCGCGGAGCTGGAGCTCATGCGGCCGGTCGTCGCGCGCCTGGGTGCACGCGCGACCATGCACGTGGTGCAGCACGCCGACCACGGATTCGGCGTGCTCAAGCGCAGCGGTCGTACCGACGCCGACGTGATGGAGGAGATCGCAACGACCGTCGTCCGCTTCGTGCACCGGCTCCAGAGCTGAAACTTCTGCGCGCGCGGGACGTCCCTTGGTCCGCCGATGACCATCGAGACGATGCTCGCGACCGCCGTCGACCTCGCGGCGCGCGCCTGGACTGCGAACTTCGAGCTGCGCAACCAGTTCGGGCGGATGGGCGCGAGCAAGCACGCGCTGCCGGGCAACGGCAACGTCGCGACGCTCCTGCAGGTGATCCACCGCAGGCGCCAGATCCTGTGCTTCGCCCCGCCCGCAGGCGACTCGATGCTCGCCCACGCGGTGCTCGACGAGAACGACTACTACAACACGCCGACGCGGAAGTTCGCCCCGCGACAGACCATCCTGCTCGCACCGGGCTGCTTCACCGACGGGGTGAAGCGCGCGGTGTGCTTCCGCGATGCGAGCGCGAAGGACATCGCATCGGTGAACGCGGATCAGATGCGTGCAATCCTGCTGTTGCACGAAGCGCGGCACCTCTACACGCTCCTCGGTCACGGCGCGGATCCGGCGAACCACGATCCGTCGTGGAACGACTACATCCTGTGGACCGGCTTCCTCGGCCACCGCGTCGCGCGAACGGTCTGGGGCTGACGCCGCGGCCGCGATGCCGCGTCACTCGCACGCGTGATCGAGCAGGATCCGCTCGAGCGCGCGTGTACGCAGGATCTCGCCGGGGTCGTAGCCGCCGAGCTCGCGGTTCTCCTCCGGCGTGGGGATCGGAACAGTCACCGAGTACAGCTCGATGCGCGACACGCCCTCGCGCTCGCGGCACAGCCAGCGCGCATAGGCCCCCGGATAGCGGCTCCCCCCGCGGGCACGGACGATGCGCTCCGCGATCTTCCAGCGGCGGTCGTAGCTCCACCGACTCGGCGGTCTGAGCTCTTCGGCGTACATGTCCGTGTGCAGATCGATTTCACGACCGCTGTCGTCGATGGCGACGGCCTTCAGGAACTCGTTCTCGCGCGGGACGTCGGCCCACATGCCCCAGCCCTGCTCCGTGCGCGTGGCCCACATCCAGCGGCGCGTCACGACGTCGGCGACCGAGCGCGCCGGCACCACGGTCACCGCGATGGCGAGCAGGTGCACCGCGAGCAACACGCCGAGCACCGCGCGCGTGCGAGACGAGTATGCGAGCGACGTCGACGGCGGTGGCTCGGTGCCGAGAAATGGGATGAGCGTCGCGAGCATCACCGGATGGAAGAAGCCGATGTTCATGAGCAGCCACATCCCGCAGAAGAGCAACGCCGCCGCCATGAGCCAGAGACGGCGAGCGAAGATGCGCCGCAGCGAGGCCGCGCGCTCGCGGGTCCACACGACGAACACGCCGACGCACACCACGACGAGCACGGCGGCGGCGAGCGGAGCGGACTCGACGGGAAGAAGCCGGGGCTTCCCCGTCTCGAGCACGATGGCAGTCGTGCCGGCGAGCGCGACCAGCAGCGCCGCATGCACGACGAGGCGGCGCCGCCCTTCCAACGGCGCGAAGCGGCTCCTCACCCATCGGCCGACGATGCCCACGAGCACGAAGCAGAAAAACACCTCGACGCTGCGGGCGACGACGGTGATCACGGCCAGCCACGCAGGACCGACGTGCGCGAAGACGGACTCCATGCGGAAGCGCGCGTAGTGCTCGTAGGTGAGCGCGTAGTAGACGGCGTCGCCCTCGACCCACGCCCCCTCGTGCTTGAGCAGGCCGGTCGTGAGCATGAGGATGCCCAGCTGCACCATCATCAGCCGCCGCGGCCACGCGGGCACGAGCGCGGGTGCCCGCGTATCGCCGCGGCGCCTTCGCAGCCACGCGTCGACGCTCGTCGTCTCGCCGCAGCGCGAGCACACGAGGTAGACGAGCCACACGCGGAACACGGCCTCGGTGCCCTCCCAGAACACGCGGTTGCGCATGAGGACCGAGTCGAGCAACAGGAGCGTGAGCACGCCCGTCACGCGGGTGCGGAACCCGACCATGAAGAGCACGGCACTCCCGACGAACGCACCCAGCACGAGCTCGAATGAGCGAGGGTGATCCCAGTAGTAAAGGATCGAGAAGCGGCCGCTCACGAATCCGACGACGGCATCGAGGAGCCGGTCACCACGCGCGCCCCAGATCGAGCGGGCCTCGGCGGCGGTGAAGAGCCCGTTCGGCTCGAACAGGAAGTCGAACCACCGGTGGAGCGATGCGACGTCCCCGAGCAGCAGCACGCAGAACACGATGCGGAACCACGCGAGCGGTCGGGGATCCTCGAGCTCGAACCACCACCGCTGCCAGCGGTCGCGCAACGCGACGAAAACGACTCCGAGCGCGATGGCTCCCACGATGCCTGCGACCGGTGCCACGTCGGTTGGACCCCCGTGCCGGCTCGCGGCGCAGCGCCGTCACCCGACGACGGCGTCGGCCTCGATCTCGACGAGGAAGTCGTCCGAGATCAGCTTGCGGATCTCGACCATCGTCGTGGCCGGGCGATGCGCGCCGAAGAACTCCGCGTGCGCGCGACCGAACTCCGACCACCGCGCGATGTCGGTGACGAAGATCCGCGTGCGCACGACGTGCTCGCGGCGGGCACCCAGCTGGACGATCGCGGCCTCGATGATCTCGAGCGCACGCTTCGCCTGCCGATAGCCGTCGCCCGGCGCATGCGGGCTGCCGTCGGGCTCCACCGCCACCGTGCCCGTCACGTACACGTGATCGCCGGCGCGGATGGCCCGGCAATACCCGACCCGCTCCTCCCAGGGCGCCCCTGATTGAACGCGCTGTCGTTTCATCGCCGCCACCTTACTCGGCGCGCGCGCTCCAGTGGCGGCCCACGCGATCCGAGCCATGGACCCCCACCACCAGCGCGACGACGAGCACGGCCCACGCTCCCACTCGTCGAACAGGTGCAGCGACGAGCGCCCCACGGGCAGGGCGCGCCGCTGCGCGAGCAATCGCCCGAGGGGCGTCAGGACGCGAATACGGCCGTGATCGTCTCCGCGGAGAGAATCCGCTCCACCGCGCGCTCGAGCTCGACGGGCTGCGCCGCGTCGATCCGAGCGAGCGTGTCGGCGTCGAGCGGGCCGAACTTGAGCGTCAGCAGCTTCACCAACGTCGCGCGCTGGCCCTCGACGCGGCCTTGCTCGATGCCTTGCTCGATGCCTTGCTCGATGCCTTGCTCGATGCCTTGCTCGATCATGTAGTCGCTGTAGCGCATCGTCACTTCCTCCGTCGCCGGAGCGAGCTCGACCATCTTGTCACGAAAGCGCTCGAAGCGCTCGCGCTCGAGAATCGCGTTCAGATACGACAGCACGAGCTGCATGGCGCGACTTCCGTCCGGAGCGCTCGCGACGTCGTGGAGCGCCGCTGCCCACGCGGCCAGGTTGTCCAGCAGCGCATCGGGATCGCGTCCGTCTCGCAAGAGCCACAGTGCGATCTTCGGAAACGGCGCCAGCGCGCGCGCGTGCAGCTCGTCGTTCGTGACGCGAGCGAGGTCGTCGACGAGCACGCGGAAGCTCGGCACGAGCGCCGCGAGACCGTCGATCGCTGCCGGCACGGGCCGCACGAGCGCGTGCAGCTCCGTCGGCGCCGTCCAACCGTCGCGCGCGTGGCTGACGATGACGGAGATGATCGGAGGGATCGAGGCCCCGCCGTGCTCACGCAGCCAGCGTTCCCAGATGCGCCCGAGATAGGTGAGCATGCGCAGCGGCATGAGCTCGTCGACCGTGCTCTGGTGCTCGAACAGCACATAGATGAGCACGTGCTCCTGGTCGAATCGCGCCGAGAACAGCAGATCGTTGTGTCGTCGCGCGAGGTCGGGATCGACGTACGACGCGGGCTCGAGCTCGAGCCCGGTGATGTCGAGCGCAGACGCGAGCGATGCGGGCAGTACGCTGCGGAGCTCGCCCGCGGCGTGGGCGGGTGTCTCGAACGCGCTGCGAAACAGAGCATCGTGCGGATGCGGGTGCATGCGAATCGTCGGCGCGAGCGCGCCGACGTGGGTGCGCGGGTGCACGTCGCGGACTCGATCGACCTCGCCGCGATCTCGCAGGCTTGCGTCGCGGGGGGTGGCCCGACTGGCCCGTGGACGGGCCACCGGTGGCCCGCGGGCGGGCCACCTTGGCCACGCGCGGGCGTAGTGTCGGCGCCGCGGCTGTGGTAGGGCACCTGCACATGCGCGCACGGACGGGGGTCATTCTCGCGGCGGGGTACGGATCGCGGCTGCGCGAGGTCGACGACGCCGCGGTCAAGCCGCTCACCCCGGTGGGCGGCGTGCCCATCATCTTTCGGGCCCTGCGGGGACTCGAGCGCGCCGGATGCGATCGCATCGTCGTCGTCGTGGGGTTCCGCGCCGAGGCCCTGGTGAACGCGATCACCGCCGGCAAGCCGACGCACGCTCCGATCACGTTCGTGACGAACGACCGCTACGACCTCGCCAACGGCGTTTCTCTGCTCGCCGCGCGGTCCGAGCTCGCCGACGAATTCGTCGTCGCGATGGCCGACCACGTCGTCGGCGACGAGACGATGGCCCTGGCCGCCGCCCACGTGCCGGCGCCGGGCACCGCCACGCTGCTCGTCGATCGCCGCATCGACGAGGTGTTCGACCTCGACGACGCCACGAAGGTGCGCACCGAGGGCGACCGGCTCGTCGCCATCGGCAAGCAGCTGGCCGACTACGACTGCATCGACATCGGCGTCTTCGTCTGCACCCACGGGCTGCTGGATGCGCTGCAAGCGACGCTCGACGCCAAGGGCGACGCATCGCTGTCCCAGGGCGTCGCGGCGCTCGCCGCTGCCGGCGACATGAAGGTCCTGCCGATCGGCGATGGCTTCTGGCAGGACGTCGACACGCCGGAGATGCTCGCCCACACCGAGCGAATGCTCGCCGATCGCAGCACCTGAAGATCTGTCGTCTGGATCATCGTCCCGACGTCCTCCTCCGGGCCGCCCGAAAAACGCGCATCGGCGCGCGCAAAGCCGCTGTATCCTTGCGATCCCCCACGAAGCGGGATCGAGGGAGACGAGCGCGATGGCGGAGGCACCTGTGGGTGAGACGACGGCACCGAAGTCCGGACGGCGTGGCAAGAAGGACACGACCGAGACCGAAGGGCCCGACGCCGCCCATGCGGCCGCGTTGAAGGCCTGCCGCGCGACGCCCGACGATCCCGAAACGTGGGCCAAGGCGGAGGCGCAGGCCGACGCGATGTCGCGGCCCGACGAGCTCGCGGCGCTCTACCGCGACGTCCTCGAGAAGCCGCTCGCTCGCCCGCTGCGCGCGGAGCTGGCCCAGCGCGCCGTGCAATTCCACGAGACGTGGTTCGGCGACGACGTCGACGCGATGGCGGGCGTGCTCGGTCGCATCGTCGATCACGATCACGACGCGACGTGGGCGTTCGAGCGCCTCACCGTCGTGCTCACGAAGGCGGAGCGCTGGGACGCGCTGCTCGACGTGTACGACCGCGCGCTCGCCCACACCTCGGAGCCCAAGCGCCGCAAGCTGCTGCTCGACGACGCCGCCCACGTCGCGAAGGACTTCGCCGCCGACACCGGCCGCGCGGTCGACTACATGCTGCTGCAGCTCGACCTCGATCCCGGCAACGCCAAGCTCGTCGCCGCGATCGAGCGCCTGCTCGAGCGCCAGCATCGATACGAGGATCTGATCGAGCTGTGGCAGGCGCGCCTGCCCGATCTCGCCACCGCGGAAGCGCGGGCGACTCGCGTGCGCATCGCGACGATGTTCATCGATCACCTCGATGCACCGGGGCAGGCGCTCGAGGAGCTGAAGGCGCTCGTCGACGAGAGCCCCGGCCACGAAGCCGGCTGCAAGCAGCTCGAGCGCGTGCTCGCCCTCGACAGCGCGCCGCATGCCGTGCGCATGGCCGCGCTCGGGCTCTTGCGCGTCAGCTACGACGCGATCGACAAGCCCGATGCCGCCGTCGCGGCGGTGGAGCGCGCGCTGCAATTCACCGACGGCCCCGAGCGCCTCGCGCTCCATCGCGAGGCCGGCCTGCGCCACGCGATCGCCGGTCGCGACACCGAGGCGCTCGCCCACTACGCCGAGCTGCTCCGCCGCGAGCCCAGCGACACCGACGCGCGCCGTCAGCTGCGTCAGATCGCGCGCCGCTCGAACCAGTACGGTGCCCTCGCGCTCGCGCTCGTGTCCGCGGCCGACGGCGCCGAGCCGCCGCAGAAGGTCGCCCTCGTCTACGAGGCGGCCCAGGTCCACGCGCAGGAGCTCGGCGACGCGAGCGAGGCCGCCCGGCTGTACGCCGAGGTCGTCGCCGAGGCCGATGCGGATCGCCAGCTCGCACTGCGGGCCGCCCACCAGCTGCAGGAGCTGCTCGCGTCCGCGGGTCGCGATTCCGATCGCCTCGCGGTGCTCGAGCAGCTCGCCGATCTCGAGGCCTCCGGCAGCGTGCGCCGAGCCGTGCTCGGCGAGGTCGGACGCCTGGCCGCGCGCCTCGGCGAGGCCGATCGCGCGCTCGCGGCCTACGCCCGCCGCCTCGCGGAGGACGAGAGCGATCACGAGGCCCTCGCCGAGACGATCGACGTGCTGCAGCACCACAAGCGGTGGGCGCCGCTCGTGGAGGCGCTCGAGCGGCGCGCGAACGCGACGAAGCTGCCCGCGCAGCGGCGCGCGGACCTCGTGCGCATGGCGAAGATCCAGGCCGACGAGCTCGAGGCGATCGACGACGCCATCGAGACATGGGCCACCGCGCGCACCGAGTTCGGCGACGAGCCGGAGACGATCGATGCGCTCGATCGCCTGCTCGCGGCGCGCATGCGGGCGAACGACCGCGCGCAGATCGTCGGCGGTGCCGCGGGCTCGATCCGCGCGCGCGTGTGCGATCTGCTCGTGCGCGTCGGAGACATCCGGCGCACCGAGCTCGGCGACGCCGCCGCGGCCACGCGCGCCTACGCCGAGGCCCTCGCGATCGAGCCGAAGGACGAGGGCGCGCGTCGAGGCCTGCGTGCGCTGCTCGAGGGCCCCACGCCCGTGGCCGAGGCCGCCGACGCGCTCGCGCGAGGCCTGCGCGCGACCAACGACTGGCAGGAGCTGGTCGGTCTCGTCGACATCCGCGTGCGGCTGTCCCACGAGCCGCGCGCCTCGATCGAGGTGCTGCGCGAGGCGGCTGCGTTGCACGAGCAACGCGCGGGCGATCCGGGTGCGGCGCTCGAGGCGATCGCCCACGCGTTCACGCTCGACCCCACCGACTCCGGGCTCGAGCACGAGCTCGTGCGACTCGGCCAGCTCACCGGCGACGCGCGCACCGTCGCGGACGCGTATCACACCGCGGTCGCGGTCGCGGCGCATCCCGCCCGTGCCGCGCACCTGCACATGGCCGAGGGCCGCGTGCGCGAGCGCGAGCTCGGCGACGCCGACGGGGCCGCGCGCGCGTACGAGGCCGCCGCAGAGCACTCGCCCGATGCGCTGGAGGTGCAGCAGGCGCTCGTGCGTGCATCGGCGCTCGCGGGTCGATGGCCGGGCGCGGCGAGTGGCGCGCTCGCGATCTGCCGCGCGCGTGGAATCCTCGATCACGAGGTGATCGACGCGCTCGCGGCCGCGGCGGAGAGCCGCGGCGCGTGGGCCGAGCTGGTCCCTGCGCTCGAGTCGGCGCTCGGTCGCTCTGGGCTGCCTTCGTCGATCGCTCGCGACCTCGAGCTGTGGGCGGCGCACGCCCATCGCGATCGCCTGAACGACGCCGTGGCAGCGCGCACCGCCGCGCGGCGGGCCCTCGCGCTGGCCGAGGGCCACCTCGAGACGCTGGAGCTGCTCGCCGAGCTGGAGCGCGCCACCCACGATCCGCAGCTCGTCGACACGCTCGTGGCGATCGACGCGCGCCGCAGCGAGGACGTCGCGGCGTTGCGCGAGGCCGCCGAGCTCGCGCTCGGAGGCGCCGCCGATGCGGCCCGCGGCCGCGGGCTCGTGCAGGCGTTGCATCGCAAGGCCGCCCACCTGCTCGTGCAGGACGGTGCGAAGGGCTCGCGCGCCGACGAACGGCAGGCCGCGGTGTCGTGGTCGCTCGATCGTCTCATCGCGCTCGCGCTCGGGGCCGGCGAGGCGTTGCAGGCGATCGAGGCCCTCTTGGCCGCGGGCGACCTGCCGTTGCCGCGCGCCGAGGTACTCGACCTGCGCGTGCGCGCGGCGAAGATCGCGATCGACATGGGCGATCGTGCGCGCGCGATCGATCTGTTGCGTGCCGTGCTCGAGGAACGCGACAGCGACCTCGAGGTGCTGTCGTTGCTCGCCTCGTTGTGCGAGCGCGAGGGTCGCGTGCTCGAGCTCGTCCGGCTGCGCACCCGCGAGCTCGAGCTCACGAACGAGCCCGAGGCCCGCCTCGCGCTGCGGCTCGAGCTGTCGCGCCTCGTCGGCGTGCTCGAGCAGCAGGGCGGCAGAGTCGACGCGCTGCGCCGCAACCTCGCCGAGCGTCCGGGCCACGGACCCTCGGTCGCCGCGCTCACCGAGATCCTCGAGGACAAGGGCCGCCACGGCACGCTCTGCGAGATCCTCGAGGAGCAGGCCGCGCTGCTCGAGAAGAGCAAGGACGGTTCGCGCGCAGCCGAGCTGTGGGCGATGGCCGCGAAGATCGCCGAGGATCGGCTCGCCGAGCCGCAGCGCGCGATCGAAGCGCTCGCGCGTCAGGTCGAGCTCGTCGTCGATCTCGACGCCCTCGATGCGCTCGCGCGCCTGCACACCGCGAAGAACGAGCCGCTGTTGGCCGCGACGTACCTCGAGCGTCGGCTCGAGGCCACCGAAGCGACCCAGCGGGTCCCGGTACTGCTCAAGCTCGCGCGCGCGCAGCTGCAGGCCGAGCTCGAGACCGCCGCGATCGGCACGCTCGAGGCGGCATTCGCCGAGGCGCCGAAGAACGCGGAGGTCCGCAAGCTGCTCCTGCGTTTGTATCGGCAGCGCGAGCAGTGGGAGCCGTTGGCGCGCGCGCTCGCGATCGCGGCCGAGTCGGTCGGCGACTCCGCGACCGTCCTCGCCCACGCACGCGAGGCCGCCGAGATCTGGGCGGACCGTCTCGACGCACCCGATCGCGCCGTACCCGTGCTGGAGCGCGCACTGACCCTCCTGCCCGACGACCGCGAGCTCAAGAACCGGCTCGCCGAGGGCCTGCGCGTCGCGGGCCGTCTCGACGAGGCGCGCGCCTTGCTGGAAGAGATCGTCGCGGGCTTCGGGCGCCGGCGCTCGCAGGAGCGCGCTGCGGTGCACCTGCAGCTCGCGAAGGTGCTCGACGCCCAGGGCAGCCGCACCGAGGCGCTCGATCAGCTCGAGCTCGCAGCCGGCATGGACGCGGGCAATCCCGCGATCGCGCACATGCTCGCGCAGACGGCTCGCGCCATCGGCGAGCTCGATCGTGCGGAGCGGGCCTATCGCGCGCTCTTGCTGCTCGTGCGTCGTCCGGCCGCCGAGCAGGCGATGCCGAGTCCCGTCGGGGCGGCCGAGGTGCTCATCGAGCTGGCCTCGATCGCACAGGAGCACGGCGAGACCGATCAGGCCCAGGAGCTGGTCGAATCGGCGCTCGAGGCCCTCGCCGGCAACGACGCCGCTGCGCCGCGGCTGCAGCAGCTGTTGCGCGAGCGCGGCGACTACGGGCTGTTGCGCCGCGTGCTCGAGGTCCGGCTCACCCACGTCGACAACCGACGGATGCGTGCCGAAGCGCTCGGCGATCTCGCCGACCTCGTCGGCGGCACGTTCGGCGACGACGCGGGGTCGTTCGATCTCGCGCTGCAGGCGGTCCACGCCGATCCCGGCAGCCCGATCCACCACGCGCGCGCGCTCGGCCTCGCCGAGGGACTCGATCGCGTCGACGACTATGCGGAGGTGATCGAGCACCACCTCGACAAGTCGCGGCGCAGCTCCGACGCGCACGTGCGCTGCGAGCTGCTCCTGCGCAGCGGCGAGATCCTCGAGCGCTTCCGTAACGACCTCGACGGCGCCGGCGATGCGTACCAGCAGGCCGAGGGCACCGGCGTGCGCGAGGTGGACGTGTGGCGCGCGATGGCTCGCCTCGCGGCCGCGAAGGGCGAGATGGGCGAGCACCTGCGACTGTTGGAACGGCTCTCCGAGCTCGGCGAGCAGGCCAGCGAGACGCGCGCCGACGTGCTCTACCGAATGGCGGAGGTGCAGCTCGCCGATCCCGACACGGCGGACCGCGGGCTCGCAGCACTGCAGGAAGCGCTCGGCACCGATGCGCGACCCGAACGCGCCACGCGGATCCTCGCGCGCGCGAGCGATCCGCAGCTCGCGGCCCCCAAGGCGGAGCTGCTCGCGCTGTTCGAGCAGGTCGCACGCAAGGCCAGCGACGAGACGGCGCTGTTGCTCGCCCTCGAGCGGCGCGCACAGCTGTCCGAGGCGGTCCCCGAGGATCTGCGCGAGGCCGTCGAGCTCGCGACGAAGCGCGGCGAGGATGCGCGTGCCGAAGCGCTGCTCTTGCGTGCCACCGAGATGGCGAGCGGGCTGCTCGACGGCGACGCGCGCACCGCTTGGGCGCTCGTCGGCCTGTCGGAGCGACGGCGCAGCGCGGGCGATGCCGAGGGCGCGGTGAAGTGGTTCGCCCTGGCCGCGCCGGTGTGCCGGCCGGAGGACCTCACGGAGCTCGGACGCTCGCTCGCCGAAGCGGCCGAGCCCACGGACCCCGCGCTCGCGGTGCGCGTGTACGAAGCGATGCTCGAGCGCGATCCGTCGCAGCGCGCGGCGTGGGAGCCCCTCGCCCGCCTGTACCGGCGCCTCGGCGACGTGGATCGACTGCAGCGCTTGGTGGAGGAGATGCTCGACTCGCTGCCGGGCCCGGCCGAGCGCAACGCGCTACGGCTCGAGCTCGTGCAGTCGCTGCTCGATGCGGGCGATCGTACCGATGCGGCGGTCGCGATGCTGCGCGAGGCGCTTCGCGAGGATCCCGGTCAGGCCGACGCGCAGGCGCTGCTCGTGCGCGTCCTGGAGGAGAGCGGTCAGGGCGCCGAGATCGCCGACCTCCTCTACGAGAGAGTGCTCGCCGCCCAGGCGAGCGGTGACGCCGATGCAATCGTGGGGGCGACGCTCGGGTTCGTGCGGCGCGTGGCGGACGTCGATCGCGAGCGCGCGCTCGAGGCCTTGCGCGGTGCGATCGGGGTCGCGCCGTCGAACCGCGAGCTGCTCGTCGCGACGATCGATCTGCTCGGCGAAGACGGCTTCGACGAGCGCGCCGCGCTGTCCGAGCGATTGATCGAGTCCGAGGATCCGCCCATCGCGGCCCGCCTCGCGCGCGAGCTCGCCGACAGCTACCTCGCGCGCGGCGAGGCCGAGGGCGCCCAGCGGGCGCTCGTCGCCGGCTATCGGCGAGCACCCGACGACGCCGACATCCGACAGCGACTGGAGCGGACCTACGAGGAGCGCGGCGACTATCGCGGGCTCGCGGAGATGCTCGTCGCGGCAGCCACCACCGGCGAGCCCGCGGCGCGCGTGGCCATGCTGCGCCAGGCGGCGACGATCGAGCGCGACTTGCTCGGCGACGCCGAGTCGTCGCTCGGCATCCTCGAGCAGGCCTACGGGATCCGGCCCGACGACGCCGAGCTCGGGCTCGAGCTGTGCAGCGCGTACGCGTCCACCGGACGGCTCGATCGCGCGAACGGCATCCTCGACAGCCTGCTCGCGATCACGCAGGACGACGGCGCGCGGCTGAACCTGCTGACGACCCGCGCCGAGATGCGGATGCAGGCCGAGGACTGGACGACGGCGGTGGCCGATCTCGAGGCCGCGCTCCTGCTCGATCCGGAGGGCGTACAGCCCACGCTGATCGCCGCGCTCGACCGCGCGCGTCACAGCGCGCAGGGGACGTTCGACATCGAGAGCGAGCGCAAGGCGATGCTGCGCATGTGCGAGCTGCTCGGGGTGCAGGAGCGACGCAACGAGGCGCGCTCGCTGTTGATGGAGTGGGTCGAGCGCGAGCGCAAGGACGCCGTGGCGCTCGAGCTGCTGCAGGAGCTCGATCTCGCCGACGAGCGCTGGGAAGCGGTGGCGAAGGCGTCTGCACGGCTCGTCGCGATCGAGCAAGGCGAAGCGCAGGTGCGTGCGGCCCTGCGGCTGTCGCATGCGTGCCAGAAGATGGAGCGGCCCGGCGATGCGCGTGCGGGCCTCGAGCACGCGCGTCGCAAGCAGCCGAACGTGAAGGAGATCCGCGTGGAGCTGCGACGGATCTACGAGCTCGTCGGAGCCGAGCGCGAGCTCGCGAAGCTGCTCGTCTCCGAGGCCGAGGAGGCCACGGATCCTGCCGAGCGGATCGAGCTCACGCGTCGCGCGGCGGACCTGCTCTTGTCGCAGGGCGACGTGGAGACGGCGCTGCCGCTCGTGCGTGCGGTGGTCGAGGCCAACCCCACGGACATCCACGCGACGATCCTGCTCGCCGATGCGCACCTCGCTGCGGGCGAGGTGCCCGAGGCGGAGGCGGTGATCGACGCGGTGATCGCCGAGGGGCGCACGCGCAAGCCGTCGGAGGTCGCGCTGTTGCACCAACGCAAAGCCCGGGCCGCTGGCGCGCGCGGGGCTCCGGACGAGCAGCTCACCGAGCTGCAGACCGCGTTCTCGCACGACAAGAACAACGGCTGGATCGCGGCCGAGCTCGCCGACATGGCGGAGGCCGTGGAGAACTGGGACCTCGCGGTGAAGGTGCTCCGCACGATCACGCTGATCGACGGCGAGTGCCCGATCACGCGCACGATGGCGTTCCTGCGCCAGGCGAAGATCGCCCACCGCAAGGGCGATCGCCAACGCGCCGTGCTGTGGGCGCGCAAGGCCAAGCACGAAGAGGCCGAGAACCCCGACGTGATGGAGTTCCTCGCCGAGCTCGGCGAGAGCTAGCTCGGCGCGGCGAGGCCGTGCGCGGCGAGGAAGGCCGCGAGCTGCGGCCACTTCGGCGCGAGTCGCAGCATGGAACGGCGCACGCGCGCGTCGGCCAGCGCTTCGGACACGCGCGGGTCGACGTCGGCGCGATAGCCCGCACCCGCCGTCGCGCGCGCGAACGCATGGAGCACGCGGATCCACTTGATGGACCACGCGGGCAAGAGCTGCTCCGCGGCATCGAGGTCGGTCGCGACGCAGCGCTCGACGTCGGCGTTCCGGCCCGCCCGCGCGTGCACGAACACGTCGTCGGGCAACAAGAGGCCGCGCTGCGTCGCCGGGAGATGGCGGTGGCCGAGCTCGAGCGCGCGCGCGGCCGCGTCGTGATCGCCGAGCGCCGCCCACCCGGTCGCCATGCCGCCGTGCAACACGCCGAGGCTGTCGCGCATCATCGCGCTGTCGAACCAGTTCGAGCGGCGCGCCGACTCGATGATCGCGAGGCCGCGCTCGACCTGGCCGAGCTCGATGTCGACGGCGCCGAGGACGATGGCGAGCTGCGCGGCGAACGGGCCCGACGCGCGCGCGATCGCGGCCTCGAGCTTCGGCTGTGCGGCCTCCATCTCGCCCGCACGCACGAGCGCCGTCGTCTCCTGCATGTCCTTCATGGTGCCGCGCAAGCGGAACAGCGGCCACACGATCCAGCCGAGCACGTACGCCGAGAGCAGGATCCAGAACGGCAGCTGCATGCCGCCGAACGCGGCCTGGGCGACGAGAAACAACAAGAACGGCACCGCCGCCAGGACGACGCCGTTCCGCACGGTCCACGCCCGCTTCGCCGGGATCTGCAGCCGCCGCGGCAACGCAGTCATCGCCACCCGCAACGCCTCGCCCTCGCCTGCCTGCACCACGGCGAGAGCCTAACACCACTCGCTCCCTGCTCGTTGCGTGGACACGTGCGCGGGCGGCTGCGATCCTCGCCGCGATGATCCGACGATGCCTCGTCGCGCTCGCCCTCGTCGCGGCCGGCTGTCGCGCGACGGACCACCCCAGCGTCGCCGCGCCCATCGTCGCCGCGAAGGAAGCACCGGCATCGTGGGCCGACGTGTTCGCACGCCCGGCGAACGTCGAGGTGGACGTCGTGCTCGCGGCGCGGTGGAAGGTCGATCGCGCCGGGCTCATCAACCTCGACCACCCGAAGGCGAAGAAGGCGGGGCTGGAGAAGGGCGACGCGCCGATCATCCTGCAGGTCGGCGTCGTTCGGCATCCCGAGCGTGGCGACTTCCTGGTCGACAGCGGCATCGATCGCGACCTCGCCGCGGGTCGCAAGGGAGCGGTCCGCGGCGCGGTGAAGAACTACCTGCGCGAGCTCGAGCCGGTCCTGTCCACCGGCGATCTCGTCGCGCGCGAGAAGCTCGACGTGCGGGGCGTCTTGCTCACGCACATGCACCTCGATCACGTGCTCGGCCTGGCCGACGTGCCCGAGACCGCGACGATCTGGGTGGGCCACGGCGAGCCCGCGACGAAGGCGGGCATCTACGGGCTGTTGCGCCCGACGTTCGAGCGTCTGCTCGCGGGCAAGGCGCCCTTCGCCGAGCTACCGGCGAAGGGCACGGCACTCGGCCCGATCCCGAACGCGATCGATCTGTTCGGCGATGGATCGATCTGGGCGCTCCTGTGCCCCGGTCACACGCCCGGCAGCGTGGCGTGGCTCGTGAACGGCAAGGACGGGCCCGTCCTGTTCGTGGGCGACACGTCGCACACGCGCTGGGGGTGGGAGCACGACGTGGAGCCGGGGAAGTTCACGATGGACGGGCCCGCGAACGCGCTGCGGCTCGCGGAGCTGCGCGCGCTCGTCGAGCGGTACCCGAAGATCCGCGTCGTGGTCGGGCACGAGCCCTAACCGACCACCACGAACCGCCCGGGCGCAGTCTCCCCGACGAGCCCGAGCGCGAGCGCCTGCCACAGCATCGTCGCCATCGCGGGCCCGCCCAGATCGTCGAGCGTGACGCTGCGCCCCTGCGCGCGCGCGAACGCATCGCGCAGCCGCGCGAGCGACTCCGGCCAGACGGGCGCTGCTGCGGGCCGCCCGTCGAGCCACGCCCCGACGCGCTCGCGCAACGCATCGGGCTCGCGCTCCTCCCACGGCAGCGCGGTCGCGCCACGCGCGATCAGATCGGCGCAGCCCGGCGTGCCGACGATCGCCGCGGTCGGCAGCCGCTTTCGCAACGCGAGCGCGCCCGTGACGGCACTGCCCGATCGAATCTCCGCCTGCACGACGATCACCGCATCGACGAGCCCGACGATCACGGCGTTGCGGCTCACGAACATCGCGCGCGTGGGCTCGATGCCGTGCGGCTGCGCGAACACGACGCCGCTGTCCGGCGCCACCGCGACGCGCCGCACGAGGTCCTCGTGGTGCGGTGGGTACACGCGGTCCGGTCCGCACGGCAGCACCACCATCTGCGGCACGCCGAGCTCGAGCGCACGCGCATGCACTTCCGCGTCGATCCCCATCGCGCCACCCGACACGACCGCGTGACCGCGCGCCCGCGCCTCGAGCAGGATCGGCACCACCGCGCATCGCAGCTCCCGCAGCGCCGCCCGAGCGCCCACGATCGCGAGCCGCGGCCGCGGCGGCACGGCCCCGGCGAGCTCGTGAGACGCCTTCGTGCGCGCGTCGAGGACCGTGGCGTCGACCAGCCGCGTCGGGATCACGAACGGGCTAATCGACCGCCGCCGCGATTCGTTGCACGGCGGGCGCTACTTGCCGCCGCCGACGGAGAACGAGCCCTCGGCCTTGCCGTCCTCGGCCTCGGCGTCCGCGTCGGCCTTGGCCTTGCCCTTGCGCTTTTCCTTGCGCTTGGACTTCTTGTCGTCGTCGCACTTCTCTTTGTCCTCGGGCAGCGGCGTGCGGCCGCGGAGCTCGACGTGGTCGCCGCGCTCGATCTCGCGCCGGGTGAACACCGCGGCGCCGAAGGACGTGTTGGGGTGGGTCTGCAGCACGAGCACCGCACCGATCACGCGGCGGGGCCAGCACTTCTCGTACGGGATCTTGAAGATGCGCTTCTTCGTGTACTCGTCGCCCTTGCGCGTGACCTCGAGGACGTTGCCGACCTCGACGCCCGACGACGACCCGATGTCCATCACGACGAACTCGACCTCGCCGACGAGCACGTGATCGCCGAGCAGCGACCTGCGGCGCTTGCGGCTCTTGAGCCCGATTGGACCCGTGTCGTTGACGGTCGCCGCGATGACGCCGACCTTCGACTTCTCGGCCTGCTTCGTGTCGACGCGCTTGAACGTTCGCCGCAGCGGCCCGACCCGGTAGCCGCGCTCGACCGGGTGCTGCGCGAACGCGATCGTGCCCTCGGCTGCCTTCGGTGCGAGGCTCTCGACGTCGACCTCGCCGACGATCTGCACGAGGTAACCGATGACCTTGCGGTCCTTGATGTCGTAGACCTTCTCGAGCGGCGCATACGCGACGAGCCGCTCGCCCGGCACCGGCGGGTGCTCCTTGTCGTAGCTCATGTACACGGTATCGAGCGTGGACATGAGTACCGTCGCCTCCCCGCCGCCGATCACCTTCATCGAGGTCTCGAACTGCGCGGCATCGACGAACGCGGTCTGGTTGAGCTCGTACGTCTCCTCGATCGCCTCTTCCGGCACGCGCGTCTTGCTGAACTCGTAGTCCTTGCCGCCGCGACCGCGCCCCCGCCCACGACCGCGGTCGTCGCGGGGGTCGTACAGGCGGATCCGATCACCGGGGAAGATCCAGTGCGCGTTCGTGACGTGCTCGTTCCACGACCACAGCTTCGGCCACAGATACGGATCGTTCAGGTACGACCCGGAGATGTCCCACAGCGTGTCGCCGTCCTGGACGATGTGCACGTCGGGGATGTCCTGTGGCGCGTAGCCCGAGTCGTCCTCGTCGCCGTAGATCTGGTAGCCGTCGATCGCGCTGCCGTCGGGCGCCACGTCGTGCCGCGTCGATCGATGCGTGGCATCGGGCGTCGCGCCGCGTCGCTGATCCGAGTACGCGGGACCGTCGGTCGTCGTGGGATCCTCGCGCGCGCCGGCGGGCGGGGCGCCGTACGCGGCATCGAGCGCGGCATCGCGGGTGCCACGACCCGTGGCCGGTGCGGTCGCACCGAAGTCGGCGGGCTCCTCACCCGCGGGTTGGGCCGTGTGCATCGAGAGCACGAGGATCGGGATCGGTTGCCACAGCATGGCGATCAGCCCTCGAGCTCGGAGAGACGCACGCGTGCGATGTCGCTGGCGCGCGCGTCGGGGTAGGCCGCGACGAGCTGGGACAGCACGTCGCGCGCGTTGGCGGCATCACCCAGCTTGCCGTAGCACAGGCCGATCTTCAGCAACGCATCGGGCGCCTTGTTGCCGCCCCCGTAGCGCTCGACGACCTCGGTGAACGCCGTGAGCGCGGCATCCCACTCGCCCTGGTCGTAGGCGGCTTCGCCCTTCCAGTAGAGCGCGTTGTCGGCGTAGTCGTGCTTCGGGTGCGAGCGGGCGAAGAGCTCGAACGCTCGTTCCGCACCCGCGAGCTCGCCCGCCTTGTAGAGCGCCATCGCGGCCTCGTACTCGGTGAGCTGCACGGTGCCCTGCTTGTCGCGCGCGGGGCGATCGGGTCGCTTCGGCGCATTCGCCTTCGTCAGCTCGACGAGGCGATTGCCGACGAGCCGGTAGCTCTTGCCGGGATCCCGGGGGGTCGGATCGACGGGGACGAATCCGCTCGACTCGTCGTCGAAGCTGCTGTCGTCGAGTGCGCCCGAGTTCGGGACCGTGCCGAGCGAGCGCGCTCCGAGCTTGTTCACCTTCTTCTTCTTCGGGGGCGGCGAATCCTCGTCGCGCGTGGGCACCGGGGGTGGCTCCAGCTTGACGACCGGGAGCTCGAGGTCGCTCGGCACCGCGCCCGCGGAGTCCGACGATCGTTGGGCCCGCTCGAGGCGGACGACGCGATCCTCGAGCTCCGCGACCTGGCGGCGCAGCTGCGCGTTGTCGCGACGCACCGCGGCCACGGCGGGATCGAGCGCGTCGTCGTTCGGCGACGCGTCCGTCGGCGTGCGCCCGGTGTGCGCGCAGCCCACGCAGATCAACGCGACTGCGAGCCACGATGGACCGGGACGTGCCATGTCGGCAGACGAGGCTAGCAACGCCCTCCATCGCACCGCAAGAAATCGGGCCGCGCGTCGGGTGGGCGACAGTGCTCGTCGCCTTAAAACGAACGTCGCCCGCCTTCCCTCGCGGGTACGGTTGCGCGAAGCTTCGAACGACCATGTCGCGCCGTTTCGGCCTCGTGCTCGCGTTCTCGTCCCTCGTGCTCGTCGCCGCGCCCGCCGCCGCAGCCGACGAGCTCGGACCCATCGGTCGTGTCGTGAAGGTCGAGGTGCGTGCCTCCGGAAGCGACGATCGTGCGACCGCCCACGGTCGGATCTCGATCCGCCGCAGCAACGGCAAGACCGAGTTCTACGAGTGGGGCGGGTCGTCGTGCCCCGCCGCGAAGCTCAGCGACTCGGAGGTCGGCATGCTCGAGCGCGCGTTCCACAACCGCGCCCGCACGCTCGTCACGCCGCGCTTCAAGTCGTCGGGCGAGGGCAACGGCGTGCGCTGCCTCGTCGGCTTCGAGCTGAGCGCCGGCTGACGAGGCGTCCGTGAGCGTCGCGTACAGTCCGTCCGCGACGTCGCCCGAGCTCGTCGCGCGCTGGGTCGCGCCGCTGTTCTCGGGATGCGACGCACCGTCGCCCGCGTTCGTCGCGGCCGCGTGCATCCGGGCCCGACGGAGCGTCGCGGCCCGGCTCGCGCTCGCCTGTGCGCGCGAGCGCATCGTGGGTGCCACGCTGCAGGCGGACGCGCTCGTGCTCGAGGACGGCATCGCGCTGCCGCTCGCGCGCGTGCGGGCCCTCGAGCTCCACACGCCCGACCTCGACGCCGACCGGCATCCGGCGCTCGAGGATCCGATCGCGCTGTGGTCCTCGATCGCCGTCCGCGTCGGCATCGCCGACGACGCGCGCGCTCGCGTGGCGGCGGAGCTCGCCGACGGCGTCCGCAACCTCGCGCTCGCGCTCGTCGCCGTGCGGTGGCGCCGGTCGCTGGCCGAGCGAGCACCCATGGATCCACGCGTCGTCGACAGCGAGCACGTCGTCGTCGAGGGGCATCCGTGGCATCCGATGGCGAAGACGCGGCTGGGCCTGCGCACGAGCGAGGTCCTGCGACATGCGCCCGAGTGGTTGGCCGACGCGCCGATCGTCGCGGTCGATGTGCCCGAGCCGCTCGCGCGCGTGTCGGGTCCGTGGACCGACGTCGTCGCGCCCGCCCTCGGTCGTGCGCCCGCGGGTCTCGTGCGGATCCCCGTCCACGCCGCGCAGTGGCGCCGCGTCGCGCAGCTCGGGGCCGGCGCGCTGCGATCGCGTGGGGTCGTCGCGCACGGACGTGCGCTCTTGAGCGTGCGCACCGTCGACGTGCCGGACTCGGGTCTGCACCTCAAGCTCGCGCTCGATGTCCACACCACGAGTGCGCGCCGCATCGTGTCGCCGATGAGCGTCGCCAACGCGCCGTCGGTGACCGCGTTGCTCGCTCGCATCGCGCACCGCGATCCGAGCGCGCGCGGCGAGCCGGAGCTCGTCGTGCTCGGCGAGCCCGCGGCAGCCGGCCTCGATCCCGCGGTGTTCGGACCGGACGCGCGGCGGATCGGCGCCATCGCGCGCGAGGCCGCGGCGCTGGCCGGCGAGCCCGCGTACGTGTGTGCGTCGCTCGGCGACCGGTGGCCCGACGGCACCGTGGTGATCGAGCGGCTGGCGGAGTGGTTCCAGGGCAACCGGCGCACGGCGGGTCGGGCACTCGTGCGCTCGTACGTGAACGGTCTCGTGCCACCGGTGCTGCGCATGCTCGTCGCGCACGGCGTCGCGCTCGAGGTGCACCTGCAGAACACGCTCGTGCGATGGGGACGCGGCACACCGGCGCGCTTCGTGGTGCGCGACCTCGGCGGGATCCGTCTGCACCGCGGTCGGCTCGCGGCGGCCGGTCACGCGATCGAGCTCGATCCGGCGTCGTTCGTGATCACCGACGATCTCGACGAGGTCGTGGGCAAGCTCGTGCACTCGCTCGTGCACGCGCACATGAGCACGCTGTTCGGCTGGGTCGAGGACGTGTTCGGGGTGGAGAGCGGCGAGAACTGGCGATACCTCGGATCGCTCGTGTCCTCGCTGCTCGATCGCTGGTCGAACGACGAGCCCGCGCTGGCCGCCGCGTGCGCCCACGATCGCGCCGCGCTGTTCGTGCCGCGTTGTCGAGCGAAGGCGCTGTTGCGCATGCGCATCGCCGATCGCAGCAGCGACTACGAGTACGTCGAGCTCGAGAACCCGCTCGCGAACGCGTGACCGCGCGCCGCGATCGCTGCGATCACGCAGTAGCCGAGCAGCTCCGCGACCTCGTCGACGACCGCATCCCATCCGGGCGCCGCGATCGCGACCACCAGCGCGACCGCGAGCACCACGAGCCCAGCGACGCCGTCGCTCGATCGCGGGGCCCACGGCCCGAGCCGCGCCTGCCACCGGTGCGCCCAGGCGCCGCGGCCCAGCGCGACGGCGGCGAGCAGCGGAGCCGCGAGCGCGAACACGACGTACGAGTGACCACCCGCCGCGTTGTGCAGGTTTCCGGTGCCGCCCCAGTCGAGCTCCTCGCCGAGCACCACGACACACGCGAGCGCGACGAGCCCGAGCGCCCATGCGCGCACCGGCAGCCGCGCGCGCACGTACGCGCTCGCGAAGCCCACGGCCGCGACGCCGAGCACGACGTGCGAGACGACCTCGCACGGTCCCTCCTTCGCACAGATCGCGCGGACGGTCTCGGGGGCCGTCGCGATCGCGATCGCGAGAACCACCCAGGCACTCGCGACGAACGCGAGCACGTCAGTCGTCTCCGGCCGGCACGACGGCGCAGGGCTCGGGCGCACCGGGCAGCGACAAGCAGTACGCGACGAAGGCCTCGAACACCGGCCGCGGCTGGCCGCGACTCGGCAGCGCGTGCACGTGGAGCGCGGGCAGCACGTTGACCTCGAGCAGGCACGCCTCGCCGGGACTCCACCGCGGGGGCGCGGGCTCGCGGAAGCGCTCCGCGGGCCCGCGCAGATCGACGCCGCCGACGTCGACGCCGAGCCGCGCGCACGCGCGACACGCCGCCGCGGCCCAGCTCGGATGGAGCTCGTCCGTGCGATCGGTCGTCTCGGACTCCTCGCCGACGAGCTCCACGACCTCGCCCGCCGCGAGCACGCGATCCGGACGCACGCCCTGCACCTCGAGCACCGCGAGCCCGTCCTCGTCGAGCTCGATCGCATCGAAGCTCGCGAGCGTGGGTGCACGCCAGTCGTTCCGCCGCGGGTCGTCGCCGAATCGCGCGAGGAGCTGGGCGAACGTGCGCTCGCCGTCGCCGACGATGCGGGGTCGTGCGATCTCGCAGGCGGCCGCGAACCGCCCGCCGATCACCGCGACCCGCATGTTGATGCCATCGACATGGGGCTCGACGATCGCCTCCTCGTCGAGATCGAGCCCGCGTGCGAGCTCGATCGCGCGCGCGCACGTCTCCAGGTCGCGGAGATCCGTGACGACCCCGCGCGCTCGGTTGCCCCAATTCGGCTTCACCGTGACGCGCCCGTGCATGCGCAGCTGCTCTCGCACGTCTGGACCGCGCGGGTCGTCGGTGTCGTCGACGAGCAGCCCCGGCACCACGGGCACGTCGACCACCGCGATCCGCTCGCGGCTCGTGAGCTTGTGGTTCGCGAGCGTCTGGGCCACCTGCGTGAGGAACGGCGAGCGCGTCTTCGACACGATCACCGCGCGGTCGGCCGTGGCCAGCCGCAACAGCCAGTCGCTGTGCTCCGATCCGACCGAGGTGCACGCCACGCCGAGCGCTCGGGCGGCGCGCTCGATGAGCTGGCTCGTGCGGCTCCACGTCACGGCGGGGTCCTGCGGAAGCTGACGTGGCGATCATCGTCGCCGCCCGTGACGATCTTGCCGGGGCGCTCGAGCTCGCGCTGCATGAACGGCGGCAGCTCGAGCAGCCCGCGATGGGCCGTGGCCGTGTACACCTTGAGCTCCGCCTGCGGCAGCTTGGCGATGCGCGCCGCGAGATCGGGCGGATCGAGATCGACCGGGCGCTTGGCCGCGAGCGCGCAGCTCCAGATCCCGTGGAACGACGGCACGTGCAGGTGCATGAACTGCACCCACGGAAATACCTCGAGCAGCGTCGAGCGCACCGTCCGCGCCATCGCGAGATCATGAGGATCGAGCTCGCCGGACTGCAGCACGACGATGCCGTCGTCACGCAGCACTCGCGCGACCTCCCGATAGAACTTCACGGTGAACAGCTCGACGGCCGGACCGTCCTCGACGGGATCGGTGATGTCGAGCAACACCGCGTCGAACGATCCGGACGCCGCGCCGGCGAGCGTGGTCTGGATCTCCTCGTAGCGCAGCTCGACGCGCGGGTCGTCGAACGCGCCGCGGTGCCAGCCGGGCAGGTGCTCGCGGCACGCCTCGACGACCTCGCGATCCAGGTCGATCGCGAGCACGCGCTGGACGCTCGGATGACGCAACACCTCGCGCAGCGTGGCGCCCTCGCCGGCGCCGCCCACCAGCACGTCGCGCGGCGCCCCGTGCACGACGAGCGCCGGATGCACGAACGGCTCGTGGTAGAGCGCCTCGTCCGCCTCCGTGGACTGGATCAGCTCGTCGAGGAACAGGCTGCGGCCGTACGTCGTGGTGTCGGCGATGAGGAGATCCTGGTAGCGCGCCTTCTTCCACACGTGCACCTCGTCCAGCCGACAGAGGATGCTGAAGCCCTCGCCCCATGGTTCCTGCAAGATGATGCTCATGACGGTGTGTCTCTCCGTGACCGCCGACGATGCTCGACGCGCCACGGGCGTTCGTGGTTGACTCGCCTCCGACGATGCCCCCGATGCACGAGCCGAAGCGTCGCACGTTGCTGCTCGGGTGGCGCGGCGGCGTCGGGCGGGCCGTGCTCGCCCTCCTGCGCGGTCACCCGCGCGGACGCGAGATCGCGGCGAGCCGCGCGCTGTCGTTGCTCGACGCGGAGGACGGCGACGACGTGGAGCTGCCCGACGGGGCACGCATCCTGCCCCCGGCGCGGATCGCCAGCGCGAGCGACCTCGCGGAGCTGCTCGATCGCCACCGCATCACCGAGGTGCTCGAGGTCGCGCTGGTCGACACGTTCGAGTGCATCGAGGTGTGCACGACGCGAGGAGTGAACTGGCTCACCACGAGCCTCGAGCGCTGGCCCGACGATCATCGGGCTCGCGGCGCGCTCGAGGACGCGCAGCGGCTCGTTCCGGCGCGCCGCCCCACCACGACCGGAGGTAGCCAGCTCGTCGGCAGCGGCATGAACCCCGGCATCGTCAACGCGTTGTTCGATCGCGCGGTGCGGACGTTCGCGTCGACGGTCGACGTGCCCGTCGACGCGCTCGAGCTGTACGCGGCGTTCGTGAGCGAAGAGGACTCCACCACGCACGAGCGGGGCGACGACGCGTTCGCCATGACGTGGGGGCCCGAGAGCTGCCTCGCCGAGCTGTTCGTCCCCTCTGCGCTCGTGGTGGAGGGCGGACGCGTGCTCGCGCTCGATCACCCGCCACTCGCGGCGCGCTATCGCGTGGCGTGCGGACGCGACGATGTGCTCGCGCATCTCGTGCCGCACGACGAGCTCGTCACGCTCGGTGCCCGCCATCCCGAGCTGCTGTTCGCGTACGCCTACGCGCTGCCACCCCAGGCCGCCCGCTTCCTCGCCGCCCATCGCGGCGCCGATCACCGCGAGCTCGCGCGGACGCGGTTGTGGCCGCCCCACACGCACGCGCTGTCCGGTCGCGACCGCGTCGGCGTGCTCCTGTGCAGCAAGCGCTTCGGCGAGCTGTGGTGCGGCTTCGACACCGCCGTGGCCGACGCGCTGCAGTGGGGCACGAATGCGACGCTCCTGCAGGTGGCGGCCGGGGTGCTCGCGGGCTGGATGCAGCTCGGCCGGCGTGCGGGCGTGCACGTGGTGGAGGATCTCGACACCGACGCCTACCTCGACGTCGCGTGCGACGTGCTGGGCCCCATCGAGGTCGTGCACCGGCCCGACGTTCCCTTCACTCCGCTGGCCGCTCGGCGGGTGTGACGGCAGGCGCCACCGTGCGAACGAAGCGTCGACGCCACAGCACCATCGCGATGCCGGTGCTGCCGAGCACGAGGATGCCGAGGCCGGTGAGCAGCGTGAGCGCGGTGCCGAGCGGGCCGAGCAGCTCGCCGGTGTGCAGGCGGAAGAGCGTGCGCGTGGCGCCCGACAGCCCCGCGCGCGTACCGACGACGCGCGCGTTGCCGTCGAGATAGACCTCGGTCTCGTCGTCGTCGTCGAGCCACACGACGTACGGTGCAGTGGGCGATTGCGGGAAGCCGATGTCGGTGGCCGGAGATCCGTCGCCGGCCGCGACGCCGGCCGCGACGATCGTCTCGAGCGACACGTGGTGCGCCACCGGATCGACGGTGGGCTTCTTCGGCGCGAGGCGCTCGCGGAAGACGAGCAGCGTGCCGGTCGTCGCACTGAGGAGCGCGAGCGCGACGATCCCGATGCCGACCGTGCGATGCCACTGCAAGAAGGTGCGTCGTCGGGTCATCGTCGGCGGCTTTCCTTGCGTTCCTTGCGGCGGGCCTCGGCGCGGGCATGCGCGCCGAAGAAGGTATACGCGATGTCGAGCGCGACATAGAACGTCCGCGGGCGCTGGGCGAGGATGCCCCGGTTGATGTCGTCCGTGCGGTAGAACCACGGCTCGTTCGCGACGTTCTTCACGCCGAAGGCCAGGTTCACGACCCAGGCCTTGGGGAACAGCGTGGTGAACTTCACGTACACGTCGAGGAGCCAGTACGCGGGGATGATCCCGGTGGAGCCGTTCGCGGGCCCGTCCGTCTCGTCGTTCGAGAAGTACGAGTACTGCTCGGCGGAGTACGTGACGTCCACGCCGACCTTCAGCATGCGGCAATCGTCGGGCCCCGGGAATGCGCGGAAGAAGCTGCACCGCCACGGGAACGCGTACTTGCCACCTCCCCACGCCTCGTGCGCGGGGTACCACGGCAGCTTCTTGCCCGTGAAATTCACCGAGTCGTAGATGCGGCTGTCCATGAACGCGTAGCCGGCATACAGCGACGAGTCCGTGACGACGTCCCACACCTCGCCGATCTCCCACTCGACATCGACCTCCGTGCCGGCCGCGTGCGCGTCGCCGATCACGTCGACGGAGGTGAAGCCCACGTCGCGGATCAGATCGTAGTGGCGGTACCAGCCGGAGATCTCTGCGTAGACACCGCCCAGCTCCTCCAGCTTGACGCCCAACTCGACGGTGTCGGCGAGCTCCGGGTCGCGCTTGCCCTCGGACTCGTCCGCGTTCGCGAGCGCGGCATACGTCGGCGCCGCGAACGAGCGCGAGTAGCCCGTGAACAGCGCGACGCCCTCGTGGACCTCGTAGTTGACGGACGCGCTCGGCAGCACCGCCCAGAAGGTGCGGTTGTGGACCGCATTCGCCTGGTCCACGAACAGGTTCTGGCGGTACGACTGGCGCGCGACCTCGCCGCGCACGCCCGCGCGCAGGATGAGCGCATCCTCGAGCAGGTGGAGCTCGTCCTCCACGAAGGCCGAGAGCGCACCGAGCCGACCATCGTCGTCGACCACGGCCTCGGTGGACGTGCCCGACTCGTAGCGCTGTTGCGACGCGACCTCGAGCACGCCCCGCATGCCGAACGCGAGGTCGTGATACGGCCCCTTCCGGTGGCGCAGCCGCATGGAGTAGCGCGGCTCCAGCCCGACGACGTCGTACACGCGCGGGACGTCGACGATGCCGACGTCGTTGTCGTAGTGATCCAGCACGAAGCGCCGGTCGGAGTGGTTGTAGAAGAGGATCGTGCCGAACTCGTGATCGTCCTTCGGCTGCACCTTCAGCTTCAGCGCTTCACCGACGCGCCAGCCTCGGAACCGATCCTCGGTCTTCGTGCTCTGGAGCGGATCCTCGTCGTACTCGGCGCGGCTGAGCCCCCCGGGAATCTCGCTCTCTTCCCAGTACCCGTGCGTGGTCGACTGCAGGTCCACACGCGCGCCCAGCTCCCACGCGAGCTTGAGCAGCCCGCCGTGCGCCTGCATGTCGCTGTGATCGCGGTACGTGCGGCCCGCCTGCGGCAGGTACTCGACGTAGACGCCCGTCCGACCCGCGGTCGCGCCGAACGACACGGCCCCCTGGTACTGGCCCCAGTGATCCACGCGCGACGCGATCTTGATCTCGGGGTCGAGTGGGATCGGCTTCGTCACGAGGTTGAACACACCGCCCATCGTGGTGGGACCGAAGCGAACGGAGGCTCCGCTGCGCACGGCGTCGATGGTCTCGATCGAGAAGAGCGACACGGGGAACAGCGACAGCTCGGGCTCGCCGTACGGCGCCATCGCGATCGGCACCTCGTCGAGCAGCACCGTCGCCTCCGCGGACAGCCGCGGGTTCGCGCCGCGCACCGCGACGTTCAGGCGCGTGGGGCCCGACGAGCCGGCGATGCCCTCGGGTGCGCGCACGCCCGCGGTGCGATCGAGGACCTCGCCCACGCTCGCGGAGCCGCGGGCCTGGTGCTGCGCGACGTCGACGATCTCGCGACCGCCCGCGTGGCGGAACGCAGCCTCGCGCGTGCTGCCGCCGAGCGCGTCGGTGGTCACGCGCACGCGTCGAACCTCGGGGTTCTCGGCGGCAACGATCGTCTCGCGCGGCGCCGGTGCGATCGCGGGCGCCGGTGCGACCGGCGGCGCAGGCTCCGGCGCGGGCTCGGGCAGGTCGACGTCGCCGTCGGACGTGACTGCGACCACCCCGTCGTAGCCGCGCGGATCGCCGCCGGGAGCCGGTGCCGCCGCGAGCTGCACGAGAGCGAGAGCGGTCGCGATCATGGATCGGGCGGCGCCTCGACGACCACCCGCGTCGCGCCGCGGATCCGCAGCGACTGCGAGGGCGTGTCGAAGTGGGCGCCGAGGTCCTCGTGCATCGTGGCGGTGTGCTCGGCCTCGTCGAGCCGCCACACGCGTCCTTGCACGTCGATGCCGAAGAGCACGCCGTCGATGCGCGCGAGGCCGTCGATGTCCTTGCCCGTCTCGATGCCTTCGACCGCGAAGCCGAGCCCCGACGGCGCGCTGGGCTCGTCACCGTCGGGCGCATCGATGCGGAAGAGCTCGGCGCGATCGAGCGGCATGATGTCCTCGTTCTCCGCGCGTACGATGCCGAGCGCGGCATCGCCTCCCGATACCACCTCGAGATCACCCGCGATCCCGAGCTGCGGCCCGAAGCTCGCGTACGGCCGACACAACACGTCACACGCGTAGTAGTGGGGATCCTGCGAGGGATCGTCGGGATACACGCACCACTCGTCGCCGCCGACCACGTCGAGATCGACGCGGAACACGACGCCCTCGTTGGTGATGCCGACGCCGCCCATGCCGCGCACGCCGAGCAGGAGCTCGTCGCCGAAGAAGCCGAGCCCGCTCACGCTCTCCTGCCAGTAGCAGCCGTCCCCCTCACCGGGCTCGCCGGGGCGGATGTTCCAGCGCAGGAGCGGCAGCTCCTGGCCGATCGCGTGCCAGTCGGGCACGTCGATCCGCACGATGCCCCACTCGTCGTTGAGCACGTCGAAGCTCACGCCCCACAGTCCGTGCGTCGGCGACCACGCGATGTCGCGGATCGAGAACTTCTTGAGCGAGTCGTCGTCGACCGACTCGGCGCCGAGGCTCTCGTCGAGGCGCAGGTTGCCGAGATGCGCGAGCCGACAGTCGGTGGTGCCGTCGTCGCACGCCGCATCCGGGTCGTAGAGGTAGACGGCTGCACCGAGGTACGTGCCCTCGTCCGCGAGCGGGATGTTGGCCTGGAAGACCGCGGCCTCGCTCGACAGGCGGCCGTTCACGAACAGCATCACCTCGCCTTCGAGGTCGCGGGCGTCGCAAGCCTCGCACGGGCTCTCGACGACCGAGCTCCCCCCGGTTCCGGACGGCGGCGGCAGGTCGATGCAGCCCCCGAGCGCGACGGCGAGCCCGGCCGGGCCATTGAAAACCGATTTCACCGGGTGGACGTACATCCATCGCATGGGCCCGACAAGGCGTCAACCTGGGCTCCGCGCCCCGGTCACGCCCGAACGGGCACTGGTTCTGAGTGTCATGTTCACTCAGAAGCGCAGTCGCACGGACGCGCCGGCCGAGCCGCGGCCCACCGCGATCGAGAACGGCATCTTCGCGAGCAAGCGTCGCACCTTGGTCTCTCGCACGAAGCCCTTCGCCTCGTGGCGATCGACGACGACCGTGATCGCGAGCACGCCCACGAGCAACGCGGCCGTGGCGATCGCGATGTCGCCGAACAAGGCGCGCTGCGTGAGCTGTGATTTCGTGTCCGCGATGCGGGCGTCGTCGCCCTCGGCGATCGCCGCCTCGTGCTCGTCACGCGTCGACGCGGCGAGCCCGTAGAAGACGCCGCTCGTGACCAGCGCCGCGGATGCGAGCCCCAGGACCACCCACGAGCGCGGCTGCCAGTAGCCGAAGAAGGGACCGAGCTGGCAGCGCGGGCTGGGATCGTCGCGCAGACGACCCTTCCGTGGGCCCGTGCGGCAGACGCTGCGGAAGTCCTTCTTCAGGTCGACGGGCACCTGGAGGGTCTGCGCGAGCTCGTCGCGCACGCGTGCTTCCGCGCGCCGCTCCGCGAGGGCGATGCGCTCGGACTCGCGGGCGAGCTGCGCAGACGACTTGGCCGGCTCGTCGAGTGCCGCGAGGTCGTGCGGCTCGGTGGGTGGCACGTCGCCCCCGGCGATCGCAGCGACGACGCGGTCGGGCACGACGATCGGTGTGACGTCATCGCCATCCTCATAAGTCGTCGACACGGACGCGAGTCGCACGCCGGCACGCGCGTCGAACACCACGACGTGCACGCCCTCTCGCACACCGCGCTGCACGTGGCCGGTGACGAGCACGTCGAATGCGATCCCGGCGGCGTGCAGGCGTGCGCTCGCGGCCGCGAGACACGCGTCGGTCGGACGCGCGCCGCACTCGACCACCGGGGCCGCGTCCGTCGCCTTCAGCAGGGTGGGCCGTTGGCCGGCGTCGACGAGTCGTTGCGCCACGGCGTCGTCCGTGGCGTCGCTGTCCCCGGCGAACGGTGCGATCGCGACGGTGCGATCGTCCGCGGCGGACGACTGCACCGACGAGAGCGCCGTCGCGAACGCGACGAGAGAGCTCGCGATGGCGCGTCCGAGCCTCATCGCACGGGTCGAATCCGCGGTGGAGGGCCGTCCGGGGCCGGGAGGATCCAGGACGCGTCGCCGAGCCCAGGCTGGACCTGCGCGAGGTCGACCTCCGGATCGACGAGCAGTGCGCCGCGCCGACCGTTGAGCGAGACGAGCGCCCGCACGCGCACCTCCACGGGCGTGCCCCAGCGGCGAGCATGGTCGTCGCGGATCCGGTGCGCGAGCTGCAGGATCAGATCGGGCTGCCCGGCCATCTCGCGGGTCTGCTGATCGTTCAGGTAGCGCCCCGGTCCGACCTCTTCGCGTCGTCCGGTCTGCGGGCTCGTCACGGTGAACGTCACGCTGCCGTTCTTCTCGCGCACCATCACGCGCCACGAGAAGCGCATGCCCTGCTCGTGCCACAGCACGTTGCCGTCGTACGCGTGCGAGCGCAACGGCAGGGCGATCTGCACGAGCGCGTACACGCACGCGATCGCGACGCCGATGCGGAACGCCGGGCTCGGCGGAGGCGCGGCCTCGGTCTCGGCGGCCGGCGCGGGCCTGCGGCGCACGATCCGAGCTCGGAGATCGCGCGGCCACGTGGGCTCGAAGAACACGAGCGCGCTGCCGATCATGATCACGGGGAACATCCCGATGGGGAAGATCAGGCGAGTGAGGACGTGGAACACGACGACCGCGACGAACGCGAAGGGCCGCGTGCGTCGCCACAGGAGCCACGCGACGATCGTCGTGTCGAACAGCATCCCGGCCCAGCTCATCGCGAGCGGGACACCCGGGATCGCAAACCACGATCCGACCACCGGCAGGTCGGTCGCGGCGCCGAGCCAGATCCCCAGCGGTTGTCCGTGCACGAGCCAGTCGGCGTGCATCTTCGCGATGCCCGCGAAGACGTAGACCACAGCGACCTGGAAGCGCAGCAGCGCGAGCCAGGCGACGGGCACCGTGCCGATCGGCGTGAACGCGCGCGAGCGCAGGCGCAACGCGCCGTGCGTCCCCGCCGGCGAGGCAGCGAGCACGAGGCCGATCAACCACGCGCCGTAGTAGTGGTTGAGATAGATCGTGACGTCGACGAGCTGCAGATAGGCGAATCCCACCGCGAAGAGCAGCGCGACCGCGCGGAACCAGAGCCCCAGCGCGAATGCGAGCGCGAGCGCGGCCATCACCCAGAACAGCGCGTGCATCGCGGGGCCGGACAGCGGCTCGACCCACTCGAAGCCGAAGTACGTGAAGTGGAACCGCGGCGCGACGAAGAACCGATCGATCCAGCCGTACGCGATGAAGCGCACCATGCTGACGAACATCGTCATGCCGAACACGAAGCGGGCGGCGACGAGCCACGCGGCGTCGACCGGGCGAGCGAGGCGTTGCATGATGGACGGCGACATCAGTCGTTGTCGCCTTCCGCCGACATCGGCAGCTCGAGGTTGAGCACCGACACGAACTCGGTCTTGAGCAGATCGGTGACGCCCTTGAGCGTCGCGTGCAGCTCTTCGAGACGCTCGGGCTCGTCTGCCAGCACCACTTGCAGCGGCTGGTCGAACGTCGCGACCATGGCTTCGGTCTCCGACAACGCCGCGAGCATGCGCATGCGGAGGTCGTCGGCGCCGGCCTCACGCAGCCAGTCGTCGAAGCCCGCGCCCTCGGGCAGCCCACAGCCGGTGAACGCGAGCCGGAACGCCGCGAGATTCTCGACGAGGTGCGACGTCGATGCGTGGGCGTACTGCGACTCCAGGGCCGCGGGGCACGTCGCCGTCTCGCACATCGTGATCCCGACGGGCCGGCCGATCTTCAGGTCCTTCACCTCCTTCTCCAGGTAGAAGAGCCCGTTCGAGATCGCGTTCGCAGCCGCCTGCACGTCGGCGTACGTCGATCCGCCCTCCCCTGCGCTCGTGATGTCGCCCATGAAGTCGCCGCCGTCGGGCGCCCACGCGTTCACGAGCGACTCCGTGCGCGCGACGACGTCCTCGATCACCGCGAGCGCGTACTCGTCCTTGCGCTGGCGCAGCTGCGCTTCGCTCAGCTCGGCCCACGTGCCGAGCGCGTTGATCGCCGATGTGGATCCGCAGCCGTTGTCGGCGCCCTCGTAGAACAGCAGGTAGTCGAGCGCGTCCATCGTGCGCCCGGTGATGAGCGTGTCGGGAAACGTCGCCTCGGCGTACGTGCGCTCGACGGTCTGCTCGTCGATGCGACAGCGACCGGTGAGCGGCCACGCGTAGATCTCGTCGCGCAGATCGGCGCCGCCCGGCTCGATGCTCGAGGCCGCGGGACCGAAGCGGAACAGCTCGGCGCGTTGCCATGCCTTCATCGCCGCGCGCCAGGCGAGGCGCGCGGCGTCGCGTGTCGTCACGGACGGCGCATCGACGAGCGCAGACGTGGCGTCGCGCAGCGCTCGGGCCTGCACGAGGAACTCCTCGTAGTGCATCACGGCGCACTCCGAGGACGTGCGCACGAGCGCCGCGCGCGTGAACTCCACCTCCACGTCGCCGGTCTCGTCCCGGGCCGGCGGCGGCCCGCCCGTCGTGTCGGTCGGATCGGGCTCGTCGCCGGTGGTGGTTCCCGTGGGCACGTCGCCCGTGCTCTCGTCCTGTTGCGCCGTGGTCTCGCGGTCGTTGCCGACGAGCCCGAATGTCGAGCTGCACGCAGCCGCGAGCAGGATGACGCCGAAGAGACGGGCCGACGTGTCCATGGGAGTCCTCGTCATCGCGCGAGCGGGAGCAGCACGATCGCCGCGTCCTGGTTCTCGTCCTCGGTCTGCGGGAAGTCGTTCGCGTAGCCCTTGCGCGCCACCATGAAGAGGTGCGAGCCGTCGGGCGAGCTCACGCCACCGTTCAGCGTGTCGTTGTTCCCACCGATGTCGAACACGAGCGCGCCTTCGGGCGCGAACCCATCGTCGAGCTGGCCGTCGGGGGCCAGCACGGCGATCAACGCGTCGCCCTCGCCCTCCACGACCTGCGAGTTGCCGAGCATCACGACGCGATCGTCGTCGAGCACGAGGACCGTGCGGGCCTGGTCGGTGAAGCCGGCCACGTCGACCACGGCGGCTCCGTTGTCGCCATAGGCCGGGTCGAGCTCGCCGTCCTCCGTGAGACGCAGCGACAGCACGTCGAGCGGCGCGTCCGGATCGTTGCGGCCGTAGCCGGTCGTGACGAAGCCGTCGCCCTGGATGGCGGTGTCGTAGACCTCGCCGATCGCGGTGAGCACGACCTCGTGGTAGATGCCGAGCACGCCGAACGAGTCGTCGAGCTCGCCGTCGGGGGTGAGCTTGTAGACCACCGGGCTCGTGATGTCGCCGCTCGAGAGCGTCGCTGCGTATCCGGAACCGAGGATGGATCCGTCCGGTAGGAAGCGTCCGACGCGCGCCGAGCCGTTGGCCTCGTCGATGTCGAGCGTGAACATGCCGCCGTCGGCGAAGCCGTCGACGAGCTGGCCGTCCGCGTCGGTGCGGATCGCGAGCCAGTCCGTGTCGGTGCGATCAGGGCCGTCGTTGCGCGTGCCGCCGTGCAGCAAGAGTTGGTCGTCGCCATCCACCGCGAGACTGAAGAGCGCGTCGCGCCCGAGCAGCACCGGATTGCCCATGCCGTCGACGTCCTCGACCGCGGAGTTCACGTCGAAGATCCGGATGCCTTCGTCGCCGAAGCTCGCATCGAGCTCGCCGGTCTCCGGGTCGAGCGCGAACATCACGATGTCCGTGTCGGTCGCGAGCAGATCCGGCGCGGTGGGATCGTGCTCCACCACGCCGGCCACCACCACACGGCCGCTCGACTGCACCACGACCCCGCGGACGGACTCCTGCGTGCCGCCGTCCGCGAGGTCGAGCACCACGACGCCGCCCTCGCCGAACGACTCGTCGAGCGCGCCCTCGCTCGTGAGCTTGACGACCACGCTCGAGCGGTTGGCCTCGGCACCGATGACGTCGTCCACGACGCCCACGGCGAACACGGTGTCGTCGTCCGCGAACACGGCGGTGAACAGCTGATCCGGCGTCGTCGCGGAGATGGGCAGCGGAAGGATCGTCGGCTCCACCGGCTCGCCACCCGTCGAGTCCGACGAGTCGTCGCCGGCGCTCGAGTCCTCGTCCGTGCCGGTCGTGTCGTCGCCGCCCGTGCTCGAGTCCGCGTCGCCGCTGGAGTCGTCCACGGTGCTGGGATTGGTCGCGCTGTCGTCGTCCGCGTCGTCGTCGGCCTCGTCGGAGCCGCCGCTCGATTCGTCGTCGTCGGCGGGAGAGTCGTCGCCGCAGGCGAGCGGGAAGGAGGCGAGGAGAAGGGTCAGGATTCGCTTGTTCATGTCGGTTGCTCTCGATCAGAAGCGGGCTTCGAGCCCGAGTTGTGCGGTGACTGGTTGCAGCGAGCGCGCGCCGTAGGGGCGCCGCGCGACGATCGGCTGACGATTGAGGAGGTTCTCTGCGCGCGCATAGACGCGAACCTGGCGATGGATGGGCACGGACACCATGAGGTCGAGCTTCACGAAGTCGTCCGTCATGAGGTCGTCGTCGCCGCTGCCGGCGAACTCGCGCATCTCACCGACGTACGTGACGACGACGCGTCCCGACGCCCGCGGGTGCTCGACACCGAGCTGTGCCTGGACCTGGTGCTCGGGCACGAACGGGATCTCGTCGCCCTTCTCCACGGCGCCGAACACCGGATCGGCGGACTCGAAGCTCGACCGGAATTGCGTGCCCGTGTACGTGTACGCGGCGCGCACGGGCAGCTCGAACTCCTTCGGCAGCCGGAAGCTCCAGTCCGCGCCGACTTCGACGCCCCAGATGAACGCGCGACCGCCGTTGAACTGGCGATCGAGGTCCTCGTCGCTGCAGCCGGTGGAGAACGTGCACGTGCCGGTGAGGTTCTTGTAGTCGTTGAAGAAGCCGATCGCCTCCACGACGCGCCGACGCGATCGATCGGCGAAGCGGAACCCGAGCTCGTAGTTGATGCTGGTCTCGGGCTCGATCTCGTCGGGCTGGCCGGGCGCGAGCGGGCTGAAGCCCCGGTGGACACCGGCGAGCACGGCCCAGTGGCCGGCGAACGCATACGTGAGGCCGCCGCCGGGCAGGAACGCCGCCTGGAACGAGCTGCTGTCCGCGCCGGCCAGCGCGTCCTCGAAGCGTTGGCCCACGCGCTCGAATCGTCCGCCCACGTTCGCGGACAGGCCCGCGACGTCGATGCCGTACGCGGCATGGCCCGAGACCGCGAGGCTGCGCCCCGTGTTGCGCGTGACGTCGATGGACGGCAGGCCGTCGGGCACGAGCGCCGCGTTGCGCATGAGGTAGCCGGACTCGACGTGATCGCGACGCACGCGATCGAAGTGCAGCCGCGCGCCCGCCTCGACCCGGTGCCGCACGGGTCCGGTCTCGACGTCGGTCTCCACGCGCGTCTGCACGCCCTGCGAGACGAAGCGCCGCTGGTTGTCGACGATCATCAGGGTCTGCGACGGATCGGAGCTGTCGAGCTCGCCGCGCAGCACGTCGAGGTAGACCGCGCGGCTGCCCGTCGGGTCGGTGACGACGTCGTGGATCGACGGGCCGCCCGCGAAGCGATTGAGGCGCAGCCAGCTCCGGCTGAAGTCGTGGCGGTACGCCGTCGTGACGATGCTCGTGCGCCGTCCGATGCCCACGGTCCAGCTCACCGAGCCCTGCGTGCGCCACCACTTCATTCGATCGCGGTCGCTCGACACGTAGCGGCGCGTGGGATCGGCGCGGAGATCCGCATCGGACAACCCGAGGTAGGTCTCGAAGCTGCGCTCGAGCCCGAATCCGATCTTGAAGTCGACGCGGTGGTACGTGCTGCGATCGATCCGCGACTGCACCATCCCCTTCGCCATCAGGTCGAGCCGATCGAAGCCGGTGGGATGATCGGAGTGATCGATGTCCTTGAAGCCCTGGCTGCCGACGGTGATCGCCTCGAGCAGGAATCCGCCGCGGTGGTTCGACCAGCCCCAGAACGCGTGCAGGTGGCGCGAGAACCAGCGACCCAGCCGCACGTCCACCATGCCCTCGGAGCCGCGCGGGATCGGGCGGGTGATGAAGTCGATCGCGCCCGCGACGGTCTGCGGACCGTGGAGGATCGCGGCGGGGCCCTTGAGGACCTCGATCGACGTCATGCGACCGACGAGCGGGAAGTAGTAGGCGGCAGGTGCCGAGTACGGCGCGGGTCCGAAGAGCACGCCGTCCTCGAGCAGCGTCAACTTCGAGCTGCGATCCGGATTCACACCGCGCATGCCGATGTTCGGGCGCAGACCGACGCCGTCCTCGGTGCGCACGTACACGCCCGGTGCCTGCAGCACGGCGGACGTCGGATCGTCGTAGCCCGTCGCGCGCAGCTGTCGTTCGTCGAGCACCTGCGCCGATCCGCCGAGTCGGAAGAGCTCGTCGGGCGTGTGCGTGTGCCCTTCGACCCGCACGTGGCGGACCTCCGCGTCCTCGTCGGTCGCGTCGCCCGCGGGCTCGGCCGGCGCCGACGCCAGTGCGAGCATATTGAGAGCGACTTTCATGAACAGCGCGTCCAAGGGACGGTCACTAGGGCTGGGTCAGCCCCCTTTCTACCTTAAAATTGAAAACGATTTTCAAAGTTGTCCGCAACCATGACCGTGCGCAGGCGCACGCGCTCGCGGCCGGTGGGCCTCGGCCCGGGTTGACGCGCGGCCGGGCCCGCGACGACGATGCGCACGCCGTCGATCCGGGGAACGCGGTGCGAATCCGCGGCTGTCCCGCAACGGTGAGCGAGCGCGAGCTCGCGAGCCCGGAACCCGCCGACGGACCCGCGGACGGATCGCGCCGCCCACGGGCTCCCATCATCCTCCCGCGCGCGACGGGACCGGAGTCACATGCGAACCAATCATCCCGCACGCGGGGCGTCTGCCCTTGCGTCCATTCTGTTCTTCTCGACCCTCGGCATCGCCGCGTGTGGCGACGACGGGGGCGACGACGACGGTGCCGACACGTCGAACGACGACGACGGCTCGTCGAGCAACCCCACCAACGGCGACGATGCCACGAACGACGACGCCGCGAGCAGCGACGACGCGGCCGACGATGCCTCGACCGGCTCCTCCTCCGGGGCCGACGATGCGCCCACCGACGACAGCGGCTCGGACACCGCATCGTGTGCCGACGAGGGCGCGGGGCCACCCGCCGACGCGCTCGAGATCGAAGGCGACTGGGTCGACGACTTCATGGGCACCCACGCGATCACGGCGGAGTCGTGGACGCAGACCTCGGAGTTCGGCACGCTCGTCTACGCGGTCGCGTCGTGGGACAACGCGGCCGACACGCTGGTCGCACAGGACGAAGCCGACTCGACGTGGTCCAAGTTCCAGTGGGCCGCGGCGAAGGACGGCACGTTCTACTACTGCCAGACCGCGTTCGGCGAGGCGTGCCGGGCCGACGCCGAGGCGGCGCCCGCCGCCGATGCGACGGATCCCGCGGTGGGCGGATGCGGCGGGATGTTCCCGTGGACGCATCTGACCCCGCCGCCGGAGTGACGCGGCTCGTCACCCCTCGCGAGCGCGATTCCATCGCGCTCGCGCGGACACGCTCGCGGAGTTTTAAGACGACGCGGCCGCGGCGCTGCGGCCGTGTGGGTCGTGGTGCGTGATAGATTCGTACGATGCCAAGTCGGCGCCGCACGCTCGTCGCATGCCTCGTGATCGCGCCTGCGTGCTTCGATCCGGAGCCGGTCTCGAACGGCCCGGGCGGCGACGACGACGGCGACACGGGCGACAGCGATGGCATGACGGCCGGGTCGATGACGAACGGGTCGATGACGAACGGGTCGATGACCGACGCCTCGATGACCGACCCCGACACGGGCGAGGACATGGGCACCGAGTCCGTGAGCGCGACGTCGCCCGACACCGGCGAGGACTCGAGCACGGGCTTGCCGGAGGTCGACTGCACGACCGATCGGGAGTGCGTCGCGGCATTCCCCGATCTCGGGCCCTGCGCCGAGCCGCGCTGCGTCGAGGACATGTGCGCCGCGGTCGCGATCAACGAGGGTGGTGACTGCGACGACGGCGACGTGTGCAACGGCCCCGACGCGTGCACCGAGGGCGAGTGCACGCACGGACCGGCGCTCGACTGCGACGACACCGAGTCGTGCACCGACGACACCTGCGACCCCGTGGCTGGTTGTCAGTGGACTCCGGTGCCCGACGGCACCGATTGCGACGACGGCAACCTGTGCAACGGGGCCGCGTCCTGCGAGTCGGGCGCGTGCTCCAATCCCGGGCCGCTCGTGTGCAACGACGGCAACCCGTGCACGAGCGACGCCTGCGATGCCGTGCGCGGCTGTCCCTACGATCCGGTTGCGGACGACACGCCGTGCGCCGACGCGTTCGGCTGCAACGGCGACGAGACCTGCCAGGACGGCGCGTGTGCCAACGCCCCCGACGTCGTGTGCGACGACGTGAACGATTGCACGAGCGACGCGTGCGTCGAGCCGGGCGTGTGCCAGTTCACGAACCTGCCCGAGTTCAGCGCATGCGGGGACGCGGGCCAGTGCCTCGGCGGCAACTGTGCCTGCTTCGTCGCCGGCACCATGGTCGACACCGAAGAGGGCCCGCGCGCCATCGAGACGATCGCCGCGGGCGATCGCGTGGCGACCTACGATCAGGTCACCGGAGCGGTGACCTACGCGCCCATCCTGCGCCTCGAGATCCACGCGCACGACGCGAGCGAGCTGATGGAGGTGCGGCTCGACGACGGGCACACGCTCGGCGTCACGGCGGATCACCACTTCTGGGTGGACGGCGACGGCTGGGTGCGTGCCCGCGAGCTCGAGCGCGCAGATGCACTGCGCACGGCCGACGGCACGATGCAGCGCGTCGCGGCCGTCGCCTCGCTCGCGGCCGAACCCGCGTCGTGCGAGGCGACCCGCGTGTACAACGTCGTGGTCGACGAGACCAAGACGTACTTCGTCGGCGATGCCGGCGTGCTCGTGCACTCGTGCTCCGAGCTGCCGCCGCTCAACTACGGCGACCCCGAAGCGTTCGCCGCGTGGGGCACCGACGCGGCGGTCGCACGCCCGCCCCTCGTCGTCTTCCAGGGCCTCACGGGTGCGCTCGTGCGCGTCGATCGTCCGGGCTCGTCGGCGGCGACGACGAGCGCGATCGAGTGCCCGTCGTTCGCACCGTGGGCGGTGCACGCGGGCGTCCACGGCGACGATCACGTCGTGCTCGACGTCTCCGACGCGTCGCTGCGGCTCGTATCGATGGACGCCTTGGCGGACTCGAGCGCGCCCTGTCGCGAGCGCGCCGGCGTGCGCGTTCCGCTGCACGGTGGCGGTCAGGCCTACGCGGGCCTCGTCGCCGACGACCGCGTGTTCGTCTCGTACTTCGACGGCAACCGCGTGTCGGAGTACGCGTTCGCGACGGACGGCACGCTCGCGCACGCGCGCGAGCACGAGCTCGTCGCGGATCGCAGCCTCGGGCTGTCGGACATGCTCGTCGCCGGCGACGCGTTGTTCGTCGCCGCTTCGGGCTACGTGTGCTTCGGCCGCGAGTGCGACCGCCACTTCGCCGAGCCGTACCTCGTGGCCGTGCCGCTCGCGCGCGGCGAGGCGACGCGGCTCGGCACCGCGGACCCGAACCCTTCGGGACTCTTCCGCCACCCGCTCACGGATGCCGCGTACGTGCTGAACACGGGCACGTTCGAGGGTGGCGAGGGCAGCGTGCAGCGGATCCTCCGCGGCCCTGCGCTCGGCCCCGAGATCCGCATGCCCGATCACGCCCGCATCGGTCGCGCCTTCGCGCTCGGCGAGCGCCATGCCGGCCTGCTCGCCATGTCCGGGGATCACCTCTACGTGCTCGACACGATCGAGGACGAGCTCGTCGCGATCTTCGCGTTCGACGGCGAGACCTTCACGAAGCTGCCGGTCGCCCTCGAGTCGGTCGGCGAGCGCACGCGCGCCGATCTGCACGCGGTCGTGCCCGATCCGGTCGACGCGCGCGCGTTCTTCTTCGCCGACAGCAAGAACGAGCAGCTCGTGCACGTCACCTTCGATCCGAGGACGCTCGCCATCGAGGTCCGCGGCCGCTCGCCCCTGTCGCGACCGGGACGCCGCACCGTCCCGTCGTGGATGGTGTGGTCCACGCGGTGACGCCTCGATCGGGAGCGACCGAGCGCATCTCGGTGACTCACCGAGCGCGCATGGCGGCGACGATGCGATCCCCCGCGCGCCGGGCCCCGGCGATGTTGCGCGACACCGGCCCCAGCTCGAGCTCGGCCAGCGGTCCGGTCACGAAGACGTGTGCTGAGTGGCGAGCCCGATCTGCGCGCGGGCGAAGAGCATGCGCAGGCCTATCGCGAGGGCAGCAGCGGCGGCGGTGCGGTGAAGGCCGGCGGCTGCGGCTGCGGTCGAGCGCCGATCCGGCCGACGTGGCCGATCGCCCGAGTTCCGCGAGGAGCTCCTCGATCTCGTCGATCGCGAGCTCGCGCTGTACGCACCCTCTCGCGGACGCTATCGCTACCGCGGGCACGCGATCGCGTCGGCGGGATGGGCCTCGAGCACCGCGTGCAGCGTCGCTTCGACGAGCGCCCGCGCGTCCTCGACGGGCAGCCCGAAGCCGACGTGGATGTGCCCCGCTGCGACCGCGTGCTCGGAGATCTGGTGGTAGTAGAGGCCGTGCAGGCCGAGGAAGCCGGACAGGAAGTTGCCGCTCGTGCCCTGCTCGTCGATCGCGACGCTGGTGAGCGCGAGCGGATCGGTCGCGGCGAAGATGTCGTCGAGCGGCAGCTGCGAGGGCAAGGTCACGCCTTGGCGATACGTGGTGATCGCATCCCACGTGCGCGCGTCGACGGTGGCCTCGGTGGGCAGCACGACGTCGCCGTAGCCATCGGGGTACCAGTCGGCCGAGGCATCGCCGTCGTTGTTCAGCCCGTGCCCGCCCTCGACGGCCTCGAGCTCCCAGCCGATGTCCGCACCGCGGCTCGTGGTGAGGAGGATGACGGGCTGGTGCTCGTCGACGATGCGCCAGAAGTCGGCGGAGGTGGCCTGGTAGTCGACGCGCAGATCGAAGTCCGGCGATCCGACCGCACCGTCGCTGCCGATCTCGTCGTTGGTCGGATCGCCGTCGGGCGGGAACTCGGGGAAGAACGAGAACACGTCGTAACCGTGCCCGCCCCAACCGGAGCCGATCCACCCGTCGGGGTTCTGCTCCGCGCTCGGGCTCCACGGCCGCAGCATCTCGTTGGTCGGCGGCCAGTAGCCCATCAGCACCACGGTCTTCGCGCAGCTCGGCATGCCCGTCGTGCTGCTGCTCTCGCTCGTCTCCGACGATGCCGCGGTCGTGCTCGACGTGCTGGTGTCGGCGCTGCCGATCGTCGTCGTGCTCGTGTCGGTGGTGCTGCCTCCGCGGCTGCCGCTGGTGCTCTGCGGGTCGTCGTCGCCCTCGGTCACCGAGCCCGGCGTGCTCGGGTCGTCGTCCGCCGACGGATCGCCCGTGCACGCGGTCAGCACGAGCCCGGGCAGCACGACGCAGCGAGCGCGCAGCAGGAAGGCGGCGAGCACCAGGCACCATGGTCGCGCACGCGGCTCCCGATGACGCGGCGCACCGACCGCTTTGGGAGTTCAGCGCGGGCCGGAATCTCGGCGGAGCATGCGCAACATCGGCCTGCGAACCCTGTAGACCCCACAGAAACGCCCTTGGGGCCATTCAGCCGCACCGGGCGAGCGTCTTTTAATTTGGTGAATAATATGTAAGCTGAATGAACAGAAAGTGTGTCGCACTGGCGGGGCTCCTCGCCGTCGTGTCCTCGGGGTGTTCGTCGGATGCGCCCGACTCGGCGGGCAGCGACGAGTCGGGGGGCATCGGGCTGACGCTCGACGGCAGCGAGTCGTCGACCGCCGACGATGGGAGCTCCGGCTCGTCGACGGACGCGAGCGACACCGAGGCCGACACCGGAGACGACGGCGAGGACGTCTGCGGCGACGGCGAGCGCGGCGTGACCGAGGCCTGCGACGACGGCAACGTCGAGGCGGGCGACGGCTGCGACGCGACGTGCTCGATCGAGCCCGGGTTCAAGTGCCCGGTGCCCGACGCAGCGTGCGTCGCGATCGTGTGCGGCGACAAGAAGGTCGAGCCGCCGGAGCTGTGCGACGACGGCAACGACGAGCCGGGCGACGGCTGCGATGCCTCGTGTGCCGTCGAAGCGGGCTACGCCTGCCTGCTGCCGGGCACGAAGTGTCAGGCCGCCGCGTGTGGCGACGGCATGGTGGCCGGCTTCGAGATCTGCGACGACGGCAACGGGCTGCCGGGCGACGGCTGCGACGCGAGCTGCAAGCTCGAGCCCGGCTTCCACTGCCCCGATCCGGGCGCGCAGTGCGTACCGACGGAGTGCGGCGACGGCCTCGCCCAGGGCCTCGAGCACTGCGACGACGGCAACGTGCTGCCCTACGACGGGTGCAGCCCGCTGTGCGCGAACGAGCCCGACTGCTCGGGCGGCGAGTGCGAAGCGATCTGCGGCGACGGCATCATCCTGCCGAGCACGACCGAAGAGTGCGACGACGGCAACGCCTTCAGCGGTGACGGGTGCTCGGCGAGCTGCGCGATCGAGGCGGGGTTCGAGTGCACGCTCGAGGACATCGCGCTCCCCGACCCGCTTCACCTTCCGATCCTGTTCCGCGACGTGCGGGGATGGAACCACCCGGCCGAGCCTCGGCACATCGACTTCAACAACGGCAGCGGCTCGGGCATCACGTTCGGCATGGTGGACGACGTGCTCGCCGACGACGGACGCCCGGTGGCCGACCCCGCCTTCGTGCCCGTCAACGCCTCGTATCACACCGCGGATTCCTTCCATCAGTGGTACCGCGACACGCCCGGCACGAACCTCGCCGTCGTCGACTGGCTCGACCTGCCGAAGATCGACTCGGGCGCGTACGAGTTCGACTCGAGCGCGTTCTTCCCCATCGACGATCGCGGCTACGCGGACCCGGCGTCGACCGATCCCGAGACCCTCTACGACGGGCACAACTTCAACTTCACCTCCGAGATCCGCTACTGGTTCGAGTTCGCCGGTGACGAGGAGCTCGCGTTCCGCGGCGACGACGACGTCTGGGTCTTCGTCGACGACCATCTGTGCCTCGACATCGGCGGTCTGCACTCGGCCGTGCCCGCGACGATGAACCTGGGCGATCCCACCGCCGAGACGAACGCCACGCAGCGCGCCATCGTGCAGGACTGCGTCGACAGGCTCGAGGTCGGCAAGGTCTACGAGCTCGCGGTCTTCCACGCGGAGCGCCACACCAACCAGTCCAACTTCCGCCTGACGCTGTCGGGCTTCGTCACGCAGACGTCGCAGTGCGACTGGGTCTGTGGGGACGGCGTCGTCACGGGCTTCGAGGTGTGCGACGACGGCACCGAGAACAACACGGGCGGCTTCGGCATGTGCAACGCCGACTGCCTCGGCATCGGGCCCTACTGCGGCGACGGCGTCGTGGATCCCGAGCACGAGGCGTGCGACCTCGGCGAGCTCAACGTCGGCAGCTACGACGGATGCAACGCCGACTGCACGCTCGGCCCCCACTGCGGCGACGGCATCCCGAACGGCGAGGACGAGGAGTGCGACGCCGGCGACGCCAACGGTGCGGACGGCAGCAGCTGCAGGGCCGACTGCACGCTGGCGCCGGTCGGCTGACGTCAGCGAGGCGCGTCCGGATCGGGCAGATCGGGCGGCACGGGCGGCGGCGTGCCGCCGAGCGCCCGCACGGCGAAGAGCAGGATGCTCGCCGCGCCCACGCCGAGGCCCGCAACCACGCCGGCATCCACGATGCCGCGCCACGGCTGCGACATCTGCGAGACGATCGCGACGAGCCCGACGATCGCGAGCACGAGCACGCGCGCGACGACGAGGCCGCGGCGCGACGCGTGGAAGAGCGACATGCAGAAGAGCGGCGCGAACAACACGAACAGCGGTCGTGGATTGCGCGAGAGCCACTGCGCACGCGCCACCACCCTGGGGCTGAATCGACGATGGAAACCGCGCACACCTTCGGTCCACACCATGAACACGAGCCAGCCCGCCAGCACGACGAGCTGCGTAGTGGTCAGCCCGCTCTGCACCGCTTCGATCGCGCGCGGCGTGAGCCGGCCGAGCGCCTGACCGAGCAGCGCGAGCACGCCGAGCACGCCCCACGCGGCCGCGAGCCGGCCGAGCCACGACGGCGCGCTCACCAGAGGCACACCGGGCTGGGATGGAGCTGGGTCATCTGGCACGTGAGTCCGTCGGGGCACTCCTTCTCGCACGGAACGACGCACATGTCGCCGATGCACTCGGCGGGAAAGCCCGCGTAGGGCCTGCAGTTCTCCGGCCCCATGCAGGTCGGCAGGCACGTGCCGATGCCGGTCTCGTTCCAGCAGGGCAGCCCGCTCTCGCACGCCTCGTCGCACGGCTGGTACGCGTCGCACTGCTCCGTTCCGTCCGGGCAGAGCGAGCAGGTCGACAGGTCGAGCTGACACGCCGCGTCGCAGCCGAGATCGCCGCCGGGGTAGCCGAAGATCTCGCACGAGTAGCCGTCGAGATCGCCGCCGTCGCACGACTCGACGCCCGACAACACGACGCCGTCGCCACAGATCGCCGCTCGGCAATCGCTCTTGCACGTGCCGTGATCGTCGTTGGCTCCGCCGAGGTCGCAGTCCTCGCCGATCTGCACGATGCCGTTGCCGCACACCGGCCTGCGGCACTCGTTGCTGCACTCGTCGATGTCGATGGGGTCGCCGTCGTCGCACTCCTCGTCGCCGTCGACGATGCCGTCGCCGCAGAACGACCCGGTGTCCGCGACACCGGTCGCGTCGGTCACGCTCGTCTCGAGGTCCGAGCCGGCCACGGTCGCGCCCGAGCTCGTGCCGCTCGTCGCGGTCGTCGCGTCGCCGACGCCCGAGGACCCCTCGCTCGAGCCCGTGGCGCACGCCGCAGTGACCGCGGGCGCGTCGCAGTCGAGCGCCACGATGTCGTTGCAACCGCTCGCGGATCCGAGCGCCAGCCCGCCGACGAAGGCCGCCGCCCGGGCCCGATCGCGTGCGCTCCGCCGCACCACGAACGCCAGCGTAGCAGCCCCCACGCGCGCCGGCGCCCGTGCTAACAACGGGCGCCGCAGCGCGACCTTCGCTGCCCACGGAGCCATGCCACGCCGCAACAAGATCACGATCGTCGGAGCCGGAAACGTCGGAGCCACCGCTGCGCACTGGGCGGTGCAGAAGCACCTCGGGGACGTGGTGCTCGTCGACATCAAGGAAGGCCTGCCGCAGGGCAAGGCGCTCGACCTCGCCGAGTCCGCACCCGTCATGGGCTTCGACTGCCAGCTCGTCGGCGCGAACGGCTACGACGCGACCGCCGGCTCGGACGTCGTCGTCATCACCGCCGGCGTGCCGCGCAAGAAGGACCCGGTCACGGGCAAGTTCACCAGCCGCGACGAGCTCGTCGAGATCAACCGCCAGATCGTCGGCGAGGTCACGCGCGAGGTCGCGAAGCGATCGCCCGATGCGGTGCTCATCTGCGTGAGCAACCCGCTCGACGCGATGTGCCACGTCATGCTCGCCGAGTCCGGCTTCCCGTCGTCGCGCGTCGTCGGCATGGCCGGCGTGCTCGACACGGCGCGCTACAAGTACTTCATCTCCGAGGCGCTCGGCGTCAGCGTGGAGGACATCCACGGCCAGGTGCTCGGCGGTCACGGCGACACCATGGTGCCGCTGCCCACCCACACGTCGATCGGCGGCATCCCGCTCACCGAGCTGCTGCCGCAGGACAAGATCGACGCGATCATCACCCGCACGCGCAACGGCGGCGGCGAGATCGTCGGTCTGCTCGGGTACTCGGGCTACTACGCCCCGGCGGCGTCGAGCATCGCGATGGTCGAGTCCATCGTGCGCGACCGCAAGCGCGTGCTGCCGTGCGCCTGCTACCTGCAGGGCGAGTACGGCTACAAGGACCTCTTCATCGGCGTGCCCGCCGTGCTCGGCAAGGGCGGTGTCGAGAAGGTGATCGAGATGAAGCTCGGCGCCAAGGAGAAGGAGATGCTCGAGGTGAGCGCAAAGGCGGTGCGCGAGGTCGTGGCAATTCTCCCGTACGGAAAGAAGTGAGCCGGTGAAGATCCACGAGTACCAGGGCAAGGAGCTGTTGCGCCGCGAAGGCGTACCGGTGCCCAAGTCGAAGGTCGCGTTCTCGCCCGAGGACGCGCTCAAGGCCGCGAAGGCGCTGATCGAGGAGACCGGCAATCCGGTCGTCGTCGTGAAGGCGCAGATCCACGCCGGTGGGCGCGGCAAGGGGCGATTCAAGGAGCACCCCGAGCTCGGCGGCGTGAAGGTCGTGAAGGGTCAGGAGGCCGCGAAGGACGTGGCCGCGCACATGCTCGGCAGCACGCTCGTCACGATCCAGACGGGCGCCGAGGGCAAGGTCGTGCACCGCTTGCTCGTCGAGCAGGGCATGGACATCGGCCGCGAGCTCTACCTGGCCGCCACGCTCGATCGCGCGACCGGGCGCACGACGATCATGGCGTCGACCGAGGGCGGCATGGAGATCGAGGAGGTCGCCGCGAAGCACCCGGAGAAGATCCTGCGGGTGAGCATCGACCCCGCGACCGGCCTCATGCCGTACCAAGCGCGCCAGCTCGCGTACGGCCTCGGGGCCGAGGGCGCCACCGCGAAGAAGATGGTCGCGTTCCTCGAGAAGCTCGCGTCGGCGTACGACAAGCTCGATTGCTCGCTGCTCGAGGTGAACCCGCTCGTCGTCACGAAGGCGGGCGACGTCATCGCGCTCGATGCGAAGGTCAACTTCGACGACAACGCGGTGTACCGCCACCCCGAGCTCGAGACGCTCCACGATCCCAACGAGGAGGACAAGGGCGAGCTCGAGGCCAAGCAGCACGACCTCAGCTACATCAAGCTCGACGGCTCGATCGGCTGCCTCGTCAACGGTGCCGGCCTGGCGATGGCCACCATGGACATCATCAAGTACTTCGGGTCGGAGCCCGCGAACTTCCTCGACGTCGGCGGCGGTGCCACGGCGGAGAAGGTCACTGCGGCGTTCAAGATCATCACGCACGACCCGAAGGTGAAGGGCATCCTCGTCAACATCTTCGGCGGCATCATGAAGTGCGACACGATCGCCGAGGGCGTCATCGCGGCGGTCAAGGAGGTCGGGCTGCACGTGCCGCTCGTCGTCCGCCTCGAGGGCACCAACGTCGAGAAGGGCAAGAAGCTGCTCGACGACAGCGGCCTCGCCGTCACCACTGCGTCCTCGCTCCGCGAGGCCGCCCAGAAGATCGTGGAGCTGGCGTCATGAGCGTCTTGGTCGATCGCAACACTCGCCTGTTGGTCCAGGGCATCACCGGCAAGACCGGCATGTTCCACGCCGAGCAGTCGCTCGCCTACGGCACTTCGGTCGTCGCCGGCGTCACCCCGGGCAAGGGCGGCGAGACGGTCCTGGGCAAGGTCCCCGTGTTCGACACGGTGGGCGACGCCGTGAAGCAGACCGGCGCGAACGCGAGCGTGATCTTCGTGCCGCCGCCGTTCGCGGCCGACTCGATCCTCGAGGCCGCCGCCGCGGGCGTGCCGCTGGTCGTCTGCATCACCGAGGGCATCCCCGTCGCCGACATGGTCCGGGTGAAGCGCGCGCTCGAAGGCCGCCCTACCCGGCTCATCGGGCCGAATTGCCCGGGCATCATCACGCCGAAGCAGTGCCGCATCGGTATCATGCCTGGCTACATCCACGAGCCCGGCCGCGTCGGCGTGGTCTCGCGCTCCGGCACGCTCACCTACGAGGCGGTCCACCAGCTCACGACGCTCGGGCTCGGCCAGACCACGGCCATCGGCATCGGCGGCGACCCGGTCAACGGCACCAACTTCGTCGACTGCCTGACGCTGTTCAACGACGACCCGGCCACCGAGGGCATCGTCATGATCGGCGAGATCGGCGGCAACGCCGAGGAGGACGGGGCGGCGTTCATCCGCGCCCACGTGAAGAAGCCGGTGGTGGGCTTCATCGCCGGCACCACCGCACCGCCGGGCAAGCGCATGGGCCATGCGGGCGCCATCATCTCGGGCGGCAAGGGCACGGCCGCGGCCAAGCTGACGGCGCTGCGCGAGGCGGGGGTGTTCATCGCGGACACGCCGTCCGACATCGGCGCGACGATGAAGAAAGCGTTCGGCTGAAAGCGCGCAGCGGCGCCCCCCGAGGTCGCGGAGCGACCGTGAAGGTGGTTGGGGCGTCGCGGCCCCGCGTGCGCTCCATCGATCGAGGGCCGCGCACCACGAAGACCGATCGATCGTCGACGCGAGCGTTCCGCGGCGGGACGGATCACGTTGGCGAACTCGCGCGCGCCACATTCGTGCGTCGAGTGGCACGCGAGCTGCTATCTTGATTGCTTCCGAAACCATCGCCGATGGCCAGCCAGGGTGTAGTGCTGCTCTGCGCCGAGGACGACGACCTCGAGCTCGTCTCGTGGGTGCACTCCGCCCGCAAGCACGGCATCACGCCCGAGGTCGTGATCGGCGTCGAACGCGACGACGAGCCGCTCATCGAAGCGCTCTCGGACAGCGGCTCTCGGCTGTTCGTCGTGCTCCGCAGCGAGAACCTGCCGCTGCCACGCGTGCACGAGCTCAAGGCCGTGTTCGCGCGCCATCGGCAGCGCGGGCAGGAGCTGCTCGCGCTGAAGCTGCAGCCCGAGGAGGCGGAGGACGCGATCGTGAAGATCGCGGCGAAGATCGGACGCGACGTGCGGCCGCGATCGGGCGCGTACCCCGTCGTCGGGTTGTCGGAGAAGAGCGGCACGCTCGCGCTCTCGGAGAAGAGCGGTGCGCTCGGGGTCTCGGAGAAGAGCGGCACGCTCGGACTGGCCGAGAAGAGCGGCGTCCTCGTGTTCGCCGAGAAGATGGGGGAGAAGAGCGGTGTGACGCCGGCGGCCGAGCGCAGCGGCGCGACGCCGCTGCCGGTGATCGACGACTCCACGCCCGTGAGCGCGGGCACCGAGCCGACGGGAGTCTTCGCGCTCGCGACGGTGCTCGAGCCGGCCGCAGCGCCGCCGGTCGCCGAAGCGCTCGACTGGGCCCGACGTGCGACGGAGCTCGAGGTGACCGAGTCGCTGCCGCGGCTCGATACGCGGCCGTCGATCACGATCCCCGAAGACGCCCCGCGATCGTCAGCGCATCGCCGCCGCGTCGTCGCGACGGTCGCCACCGCGACAGCGGTGCTGATGCTCTGTGGGCTCGTCGGCGGCGTGCTCTGGTTCGCGGCCGGCGAGTGGACGTCGCCCGTCGACGGCGCGCAGCGATCGAGCGTGGTCGCACCGAGCGACGGCACGCGCTCCGACAGCGACACCGCACCGTCCGAGGCGCGCATCCCCGCGATGCCGCGCGGTGAGCCGGCCGAGCCGACCAAGCGACGCACGCGAGCACGGCCGCGCACGAACGAGGCCGAGCTCGCACCGCTCGAAACGATCGCTGCGCCGGCCGACGATGCGGCGTCGCCGGTGTTGAAGCCGTCGTCGCCGATGCCCGCGATCGAGCCGACGATGCCCGAGCCGACGGCCGAGCCCGAGACCGTCGAGCCCGCGGAGGCTGCTCCTCCGGCGACGGCGCAGGCGAGCCCGCCGGGCCCGGCCGAGCCGGGCTCGAAGACGACGCCTGCGACGGATGCCGGAGAGACCGCAGCCGTGGCGACGACGCGGCCGCCCGCGTGAGCGCTACATGAACAGGCCCGGCAGCGGGCCCGTGCCGGTGTCGAGCGTGCCGTAGCTCTGCACGTCGGTGAGGCCCATCGCGTGGCAGGCGGACACGAGCACGCGGCCGTGCACGATGGTCGAGCCCGACAGGTAGCGGCCGCCGCGGAGCAGGTCGGTGGCGCCCGCGAAGACGAACGGCACGTTCGCGATGTCGTGGTTCCACGCGGTGCCGAGCTCGGAGCCCCAGATGACGAGCGTGTTGTCGAGCACGGTTCGGCCGTCGCTGTCGGGCAGCGCCGCGAGGCGATCGAGCAGGTACGCGAAGCGCTCGGCGTACCAGCGATAGACCTGCGCGAGCGTGGCCTGGGCCGGATCGCCGGAGTCGTGCGACATCGTGTGGTGACCGCCCGTGTCGAGACCGACCCACGGATAGAGCGTGTTGTCGTTGTCGGCGATGCGGACCTGCATGCTCGCGACGCGCGTGAGGCCGCAGCCGAGCGCGGCGGAGATCAGGTCCGACTGGCGATCGATGGCGGTCTGGCTGTCCACGCCGACCGGCGCCTCGGGTGGATCGCACACTGCAGTGAGCGAGAGCTCGAGCTCGCGGATGCTGTCGCTGTGCGCGTCCAACCTCGCCTTGTCGCCCGGCGAGAGCACCGATCGCCGCGACTCGAAGTCGGCGACCGCGCGATCGAGCACGCTCTTGCGCCGCTTGGCGTCCTTGGCGGCCTGCTCCTGGTCGGGGCTCACCGTGCCGAACAGCGTCGAGAACGCGAGCTCCGGCGAGTCGAGCGGGCTACGCGGCATCGCGGGACCGGCGTAGATCATGCGCGTCGCGGGGTGCAGGCCGCCGCAGCCCAGGCCGAGCTCGATCGTCGAGTACGGCGTCGGGGTGCCCTCGAGCTGCCCGGCGATGAACTGATCGACCGACACGCCGGTGTTCCACCCGAAGCACTGCCCGTGGTCCTCGCGGCAGAACTCGGAGGTCGACGTGTCGATGGGCGAGCCGGTCCACAGGAGCGGCATCGTGTACGTGTGCGGGATGTAGTAGTCCGTGCCGACCTTCAGCTCGACACCGTCGACGATCACGATGCGCTCGCGATGGGTCTCGAGCGGTTGGAGGATCGGCGACAGCGTGAAGTCGGTCTCGCCGCCCGTCGGGCGCCACTGGTCCCACACGGTGCCGTGGGGCGTGAAGAAGAGCAGCAACCGCATCGGGGCGGCCCCGCCCGCGGACGCCTGCAGCCACGGGACCAGCGCGAGGGCACTGCCAGCCGCTCCGGCCGCGCCCATGAAGAACCGGCGCGAGGCGAGCGGGCGAGTCATGGCGATTCCTCCGGTCCGCGGCGGTACCAGTCCGACACGACGAAGCCGAGGATCATCGCGCGCAGACCATCGGGGCCCTGCGCGTCCGCGGCGAGGTGCTCGACGAGGCACGCGGTCTCCTCCTTGTCGGGAGTGCCCGCGCCGTAGCTCGTCCACTGGCGCGCGACGCAGCTGCCGACGCCCGGGCTCTCGGACAGCGCCTGGGCGAGCTCGGCGACGCCGTCGACCGTGACCTCGGCGCCGTCCAGCGGGAACGTGCTCTCGTCGTCGATCGGCAGCCCGTTCTCCTCGTCGCGGCTGCGCCCGAGCCAGTCGATGCTCTCGAACGCGAAGCCGATGCCGTCCATCGGCTTGTGGCACGACGCGCAGGTGGGATCGCTGAAGTGGGCCTCGAGCCGCTCGCGGGTCGTCGCGTCCGGGCCCACGTCCGGCAGCGTGACGTCCACACCGGGCGGGGGCGGAGGCGGCGGTGCGCACAGGAAGTTCGACAGCACCGCGAAGCCGCGCATCGTCGGCGAGCTGCCTTCGGCGTGGGACAGCGCCGCCATCACGCCCGGCAGCGACAGCACACCGGCGCGCCGCGCCGGGTCGAGCTGCGACGTCGCGGCGCCGCTCTCCACGATGTCCGCGCCGTAGAGCTCGGCCACCAGCGGCGACAGCACGGTCTCGTTCGTGGTGAGCAGCGCGCCCACGTCGCCTTCCTGCGCGAGCAGGAGGCCGAAGAGCTGGACCGGCTCCGCGCGCATCGCCGCGAGCGTGTCGGCGCCGAGCGCCTCGAGGTCCGGACGCGCGTCGGGGTCGTTCAGCTTCTCGAGGCGCAGCCACTGATCGACGAAGTCGGTGAGGCCGCCCTGGCTGCGCGGATCGGCGAGCAGGCGCTCGGCCTGCGTGCGCACGCCTTCGGGCGTGGCCAGCTCGCCGGCGTCCGCGGCATCGAGCAGCGCGGCGTCCGGGTTGCTGCCCCACAGCGTGAGCGCGAGCCGGGCTGCCATCGCGTGATCGTCGAGGTAGCCGTCGTCGCGCGTGGCCTCGTCCATGTAGACGAAGCTCGGGCTCTGCAGCATGGCCTCGAGCACCCAGCGCGCGCCCTCGAGGGGACCGCCCTCGGTGTTGCCCTCGGCGAACACGGCAGCGTAGCCGGTACGCTCGTCGGTGGTGAGCGCGCGGCGGAACAGCCGGCGGCCGACGTCGTCGAAGAGCCACGCGTCGCACGCGTCGCCGGCCTCGGTGCATGCCGTCAGGTCGGCGGCGGCGACCGTGGACTCGGCGAAGTCGAGGTAGCCGCGCGCGCCGACGAAGTCGATGGAGGACGACACGTTGCTCTTGAACGTGAACAGCTTCTCGTCGGCCACGCCGAGCTCGATGTGCACGCCGAGGATCTCCTCGACGCTGCGCTCGACCTGCACGGCGGTGAGCCGTCGCATCGGCACGGGCGCACCGGGGCTCTCGGTGGACGTGCACGCGCTGGGCTCGCCCGTGTCGCCGGCATCGGTGGCGCCGTCGTCGTCGTCGCCGGCCGTGCCATCGTCGTCGCCGCCCCCGTCGTCGCCGTCGCCCGACAGGCCCGCGTAGCAGCTCGACGCGAACGCCATCGCGAGCACGAACGCCGTGCGCTTCGTCGCCACCCCATCTTCCTTGTCGCCCCGGGACGGGCGCGCGTCAATGCTCGATGCGCATGACGAGACGAATGCGCGACGTCGCGCGCGTTCGACGGACGTCCGGCGTGCACGTTCGGTGTGCGACGCGACGCGATGTGCATGCAGGCGATCCCTCGCGAGCGTGCACTGTCGTGGGTGGATCCACGGGCGGCGGGAACGATTGCAATCGGCGGAGAATTCCCCGTCGCGTCGGCCGCAGGCGGCGATTCGGCCGACGCGCGCCGCTCGGCGCATCGGTGGGATAGCCTCGCGCGGCGATGGTCTACATCTCGAAGGTCTACACGCGCTCGGGGGACGACGGGGGCACGATGCTCGCGACCGGTGATCGCATCGCCAAGGACCACGCGCGGATCCGCAGCTACGGGGATCTCGACGAGCTGAACAGCGCGATCGGGTGGATCCGCGCGGAGATCGGGCGGGTGCAGGCCGGGTTCGCGGTGCTCAACTTCCTCGGCGAGGTCGACGTCGAGCTGCGGCGGCTGCAGCAGGAGCTGTTCAACGTCGGGGGCGAGCTCGCGTCGCCCGGCGTCGAGCTCGGCGAGCACGCCATCGCGCAGCGGCACGTCGATGCGCTCGAGCAGGCGATGGATCGGTACAACGAGGCGCTGGAGCCGTTGACGAGCTTCGTGCTGCCGGGCGGTGGACCCGTGGGGGTCGCGTGTCACCTCGCGCGCACGGTGTGTCGCCGTGCGGAGCGCGAGCTCGTCGCGCTCGCGCGGGAGGAGACCGTGCGGCCCGAAGTGATGAAGTACGTGAACCGATTGTCGGACTACTTCTTCGTGCTCGCACGCGCGACCGCGAAGCGGCTCGGCGTCGCGGAGACGCTGTGGGATCCGAAGTCGGTATGAAGAAGTACCGCTACGAGTTCCCGCCGCTCGAGGCCCACTACGTCGAGGCGCCGAGCGCCGCCGCGATGGTGAAGTACGTGAAGCGGACGTATCCGCACAACTACGACGAGGTGATGCCGACGCTCGTCGAGATCCCGCGTTGGCCCGCGTTCTGGACGACGCTCGACGACGATGGTCGCGCGCTGCCCGGGTCGAAGTAGGTCAGCGCCAGGGCGAGAGCGAGCCGCCAGCGCGCGCGAGCAGCTCGTCGATCGCGCGGCGGCCCTCGCCGCCGAGGTCGACGGTGAAGTCGTTCACGTACAGCGCGATGTGCTGCGCGATCACGTCGTCGGCCAGCTCCTGGGCGTGCTCGCGGATCCACAGCCGTGACGGCTCCGGGTCTCGCATCGCTGCCGCGACCGAGGCCGACAGCGCGTCTTCGAAGCGCTCGACGAGCGCCGGGTCGAGCCCGCGATCGGCTGCGATCACGCCGAGCGGCAACGGCATGCCGGTGTCGGACTCCCACAGCACGCCGAGATCCGCGAGGCATACGAGGCCACGCGCGCCGTAGGTGAAGCGCCCTTCGTGGATCACGAGACCGGCCGCCACGTCGCCGTGCTCCACCGCGTCCATGATCCGATCGAAGCGCATCGCGACGGGCTCCACCTGCGGTGCGAACGCCCGCAGGAGCAGCCACGCGGTCGTGTGCACGCCGGGGATCGCGACGCGACGGCCTGCGAGATCGGCGAGCACGCCCTCGGTCTTCGCGACCACGAGCGGTCCGCATCCGCGGCCGAGCGCCGCGCCGGCGCGCATCACCACGTAGCGACCCGCCGCGGCCGGCAGCACGCCGACGCTCAGCTTCGTCAGCGGCAGCCGCACGGTCGCGTCGTCGGACAACGCGCGCAGGTTGAGCGCCTCGATGTCCTCGATCACCGGCTCGAGCACGCCGTCGTACGGCACGCGCCCGTGCACGAGCGCATGGAAGGCGAACGTGTCGTTGGGACAGCTGGAGAACCCGAGCCGCACGTCACCACCCCGCCGCGAACAGCTCGCCGATCGCTCGCCCGAGCTCCTCGAGCGCGCGCGCGAGATCCCAGCCGGCGCGGTCGCGATCGCCGGTCAGGTTGCTGACGACGCGCAGCTGGATCCACGGCACGCCGTAGCTCGCACACGCGGCCGCGATCGCGGCGCCTTCCATCGTCTCGATCGCGGCGCCGCTGCGCGCGGCCGTCTCGGTCGCGAGCACGTCGGTGCCCGAGCAGGTCGACACCGTCGACGCCGCGACGACCGGTGCCCTCAGCACGCCGGCCGCGAGCGCGAGCAGGCCCTCGTCGGCGCTCCATGGTCCGATCTCGCCGAGCCCCAGTGCGGGAAGATCGAGAAAGCCCGCAGGCGTTCGCACGCCCTCGTCCGCGAGCACGTCGCGCCCGACGAGCACGCGGTCGCCGACCGACAGTCCCGCACCGCGATGCGCGCCCGCGACCCCGATCGCGACGACCGAGCCCACGTCGCCCGTCGCGAGCGCACGCGCGACGCCGATCGCCGCCGCCGTCTTGCCGACCCCCACGCAGGCGCGCGTCCGCGGGCCCCAGGCGACCGACTCGCCCTCGATGGACGCCGCGTGGACCCACAGACGCATCGGGTCGCGACCCTACCCTCGATCGGATCCGCTGCGCGCCCGGGCGCCCGCGTCGCCGTGAGAACCGCCGCGGTCGCGCGGGCGATCACCGACCCACCCCCGGTTGGGACGCCGTTTCCGCCCCTGACCAGAAATCACATCCGTCGAAAAAATAATGCTAGCCACCCTTGCACCTACCCTAATTCTCGGGGCAGAAAGCCTTCATGTCACGCACCGAGTCGCAAACCGACCGCCCCTCCCTCCGCGACTTCCTCGAGATCCACTACGAGCAGCTCGAAGAGATGAACCTGGAGGCCAAGCGCCAGCGCATCGAGCGGGTGCCGGTCGACAAGGTGCGGGAGCAGCGCCTCAAGTACCTCACCGACGAGAAGCGGATCAAGGCCGTGACCGTGTGCTTCGCCGACCTCGAGGGTCGGCTGCACATGCTCGACTACGACAAGAAGTTCCTGCTGCGCTCGGCCGACAACCTGACGTTCGACGGCTCGTCGATCCGCGGCTTCTCGCAGCAACAGGAGTCGGACCTGCGGCTGTCGGTCGACTGGCCCGCGTTCTGGTGGATGCCCGCCGACGTGTTCGGGCCCGGCAAGGTGCTCGTGTTCGCCGACGTGCTCGGCCAGGACGGCTCGCCCTACCCCGCCGATCTGCGCTCGCGGCTCAAGCTGTTCGGCAAGGAGCTGTTCGATCGCACCGGCATGGTCGCGCACGTGGCCAACGAGATCGAAGGCTTCCTGTTCCGCAACCGCGACGCCGAGCAGCACTACTACGAGACCAACCAGTTCGAGTTCATCTCGACCGGCGGCTACTACCACTCTCTGCCGGGTGACGAGCTGCGCGGCTTCATCGACGCGGCCGCCGAGGCGCAGCGCGCGATGGGCTTCGGCAACGAGAAGGACCATCCCGAGGTCGCGCCGTCGCAGTTCGAGATGAACTACACGCACACCGAGGCATGCATCGGTGCCGACCAGGTGCTCCTGTACAAGCTCCTGTGCCGGCAGATCGCGCGCAACCTCGGGCTCACCGCGTGCTTCCTGCCGAAGCCCGTCACCGGCATCAACGGCAGCGGCATGCACACGAACATCTCGCTGCAGAAGGACGGCAAGAACCTGTTCTTCGATCCGCAGGGCGACAGCGGTCTGTCGGCGCTCGGCTGGGACTTCATCGATCGCGTTCTCAACAGCGCGAGCGACCTGTGCCTCGTGCTCAATGCCTCGGTCAACGCATACCGCCGGCTCGACCCCCACTACGAGGCGCCGAACCAGATCAAGGCGAGCGCGACCGACCGCGGCTCGATGATCCGCATCCCGCTCGGCAACGAGAAGTCGGCGCGCATCGAGGTGCGCTCCATCGCGCCCGATGCGAACCCGTACATGGCGATCTTCTCGCTCCTGCGCACCGGCATCGAGGGGCCGCAGAGCGACCCGGATCCGAACAAGCGTGCGCGCACGCGCTTCCTGCCCGACAACATCAACGACGCGCTGCGCCTGTTCAAGTCGAGCCGCTTCGTCACCGACCTGCTCGGTGAGGGCGTGCAGGCGCGCTATGCCGAAATGAAGCAGTCGAGCGCGGAGCGGTGCCCGCGAGGCCTCGGCACGCTGATCAAGCGCGCCGAGGTCCAGTTCCACCACGAAGTCACGAACCAGTACCTGTGGAACAAGTTCTGACGTCGGGGGGCGTCGGCTATCCGCCGCAGTGGATCGACCACAGGTGGAAGCCGACGCCGGCGGCGTTGCCGGCGTAGACGAGGTCGTCGCCGATGCGCTGCATGTCGCCGTCGCCGACCGCCCACGTGCGCAGCGGGAGCTGGTCGAGCGCGATCGAGGCCGCGACGTCCAGGTCCGTCGGGAAGTCGACGATCGTGCCCATGCCGGCGACGACGCCGAGGGGATCGCCACTCGTCGACAAGCGGAAGACGTAGCCCTTGTTCGACGCGACGAAGAGGTCCACGCCGTCGTTCTCGAGCGCGAACATCGTCGTCTGCTGCGAGCTGTCGACCTCCTCGAACAGACCGCGCCCGCGGAAGAGCTCGCTGTTCTCGCCGGTCTCCGCGTCGATCGCCCACACGATGTCTTCGGTCGCGTTCTGGCCGGTCGCGTACACCATGCCGTTCATCGCCGTGATCGCGAGCACGAACGGCTCGTCCGGTGCGGCGTAGTCGAACAGCGTGGTCACGGTTCGATCCGCATCCGCGGCGACCTTCTTGATCTTGAGGTTCCCGCTGTCGTTCACGTAGACGTTGCCGTCCTCGTCGGCGACGGGCAGCTCGACACCGAAGAAGCGCGCATCGGCACCCGGACCGTCGATGTCGCCCTGCGCGGCCGCGCCGTCCTCGACGTCGACGTCGAGGATCGGATCCGGGTTGCCGGCGATCGGCGCGGCGGTGCAGTCACCGCCCGGATCCGAGAGCTCGACGAGGCCGTTGCCGCGCACGTCGGCGACCACGAGGTTGCCGTTCGGGAGCCCGACGATGCCCTGCGTGATGATGAAGCGCAGGTCCACACATGCGCCGCTCGGCTGGTACTGCAGCTCGAGCTCGCTCTCGTCGCCCGCGATGCGACGGATGTCCGCGCCGTCTTGCAGCCACAGCTCTTGCTGCGTGTCGACCGCGAGCCGGCCGCCGACGTCCGCGAGGTAGCGCATGCGCAGCGGCGGATCGGCGAGCAATCCCTGCCCTTGCGGGTTCCAGCCCTCGAGGTCGCCACCGTAGTACGGGTTGCCGGCGAACAGCGTCGCGTCGGTGCACAGCAGCGGCGTGCCGCCGCCGGTCGAGTCCGCGCCGTCGCCCGACGATCCATCGTCGGAGCCCGAGTCGGACGGACCGTCGTCGCCGGACGTCGCAGGACCATCGTCGTCGCCGGACGTCGACGGACCGTCGTCGTCGCCGGACGTCGCGGGGCCGTCGTCGTCACCGCCGGTGCCGTCGTCGTCGCCGACCCCGGGCAGCGTGCACGCGCACAACGGTAGGGCCAAGAGCATCGAAGGGGTGAGCCAGGTCGTTCGCATCGATCCCCTCAGATGCTTCGATCCGTCGATCGATCACCGGTGCACCCGCGCGTTTAAGGGGCGAAGGAGCGCATCACTGGATGGCGAGGCTGAAGCTGCCCGTCGCGCCCTGGTAACCGTCGACGACGATGATCACGCGCTCGCCCGCGTCGAGGTCGGCGTCGAGCACCGAGGTGAGGTCGACCGGACCGTCGTCGTTGCATGCGATTTCGTCTCCGCCGCAGTCGGGCGATCGCAGAGAGAGTGCGGTGTCGTAGCTCGAGCCCGCGAGCGAGAACGTCCACGTGCCGGCCGAGGGTGCGATCCAGGCGAAGGCGACGTCGGCTCCGTCGACACCCAGGCATCCGAGCGCGAACGAGTCGTTCTCGCCGACGGTCGTGCCGCTCGTGATCGGATCGCCGAATCCGTCGAGCAGGTCCTCGTCGGCGCACGACAGATCCGCGGCCGGATTCACGTCGAGCACGTACGAGCCCACCGCGCCGTCGTAGCCGTCGACCACGACGAGCACGTCCTCGCCCGCCGAGAGGTCGACCGTGAGCATCGACGTGAGGCCGATCGCGTCGTCGCTGCAGCCGAGCTCGCCGCCGTCGCAGTCGGGCTGCACGAGCGCGAGCGCGGTGTCGTAGCTCGACCCCGACAGATCGAACGTCCAGCTGCCGGCCGACGGCGCCGTCCAGGTGAGCACCACGTCTGCACCACCGCCACCGGCGCACGAGATGGCGTAGTCGTCTCCGGCGCTGCTGTTGCCGCTCGCGACCGCGTCGCCGACGTCGGTGCCGAGATCCTCGTCCACACACTCGAGCCCGTCGTCGGGGGGCTCGGTCGTCGACGTCTCCATCGGCCCGTCCTCGACGTCTCCGCTCGAGCTCGGGTCGCCCTCGGCGGTGATCGGGCCGGTCGACTCGGCCATGCCCGAGGTCGTCGCGTCGCCGCTGTCGACCTCGCCCGAATCCTCGTCGGCCTTCGTCGGATCCATGCCCGTCGAGCCGTCGTCGTCGTCATCGCCCTCGTCGTCGTCGACGCCGTCGTCCTCGTCGCCGGTGTCCTCGGTCGCGCCGATCGTCTCGAAGACCGTGGTCGCGTTCGGCAGATTCGCGCCCGAACACGCCCCCAGCCCCACGACGAGCCCCGCCGCGACGCCCCTCCGCACGCCACCAGCGTAGCACCGGGGCATGCGGGGGGGTGGAGGAGCCGTCGCGCGGGGTCGCGTCCCTACTTGGTGGCCGCCGGCGCCGCAGCGTCGGCCTTGGCCGCGTCGCCGGTGGACGCCTGCGCAGCGTTGTTGGCCGGCTTGTACGGCTTGCCCGCCTTCAGCGCCTTCGCGTGGGCGAGGTGCTCTTCGAGCTTCGGCAACGTCCGCGCGGCCCAGTCCTTCAGCTCCGGGTCCGTGCCGCTCGTCGACTGCTCGCGGAAGAGCGCGACCGCCTTCTCGTGCGCCTCCACCATCGTCGCGACGTACTGCTTCTCGAACTTCGAGCCGGTGAGCTTGTCGAGCGCTGCTCGCTTGTCGGCCATCGCCGGATCCGCGGCCGGATCCGTGGCACCCGCGTTCGCGGGCGCAGCGAGGTCGAGCCCCTTCGTGCTCGCGAGGGCCATGAGCTCCTCGTTCGCCTTGCCGTGCTCGTCGACCATCAGCTGGGCGAAGTCCTTCACGGTCTGCTTCTTGGCCTTCGTCAGCGCGAGCTGACCGAGGTCGACCTCGGCCTTGCCGTCCTTGGTCGCGGTCTCGACGAACTTCTTGTCGCCTTCCGCGAGCGGCTTGGGCTGCTCGGGCACGGGTGCCGGCTCCTCGGTCGCGGGCTCTGCCGGTGGCGTCGTCTCGGTCGGCATCGACGTGGGCTGCGTCTGGCCCATCGTCTGATCGTCCGGGTACTCGGTGTCTTGGTTGTTCTTCTCGCAGGCCGTGGTCCACGCGAGTGCGACGAAGAGCGAGACGATGACGTGATTGCGCCGGTTCATGATTCCTCCGCGCCAACGTCTACGACATGCGGCGGGCTCCGCACGGGTCCTCGGACGATTTATTCGCTCGCGTCGTGAAACCTTCGTGAGCCGAGCGACGCGTCGGTCTGCGTTTCGACCACGGAGTGACTCGCGTTCGGCGCCCGAGGCGATCTCCGGGCTACGCGAGCATGGCGAGCGGCTGCTCGAGCAGCTGGCGCAACGTGCCGAGAAAGCGAGCCGCGCTCGCGCCGTCCATCACGCGATGATCACACGACAGCGTCACGCGCATGCGCTTGCCCATCGCGATCGCGCCGTTCTTCACGACGGCTTCGTCGAGGATGGAGCCGACCGCGAGGATCGCTCCCTCGCCCGGGTTCACGACCGCGGCGAAGGTCTCGATGCCGAACATGCCGAGGTTGGACACCGAGAACGTGCTGCCGGTCATCTCCGGGGGGGCGAGCTTCTTGGCGCGCGCGCGCGTGCCGAGATCGCGAGCCATCGCCGCGATCTCGCGCAGCGATCGGCGGTCGGTGTTCTTGATGACCGGCACCACGAGCCCGTCCTCCACCGCGACGGCGATGCCCACGTGGACCTCGCCGCGATGCACGATCGTCTCGCCGTTCCAGTACGCGTTGATGTCGGGGTGGGCGACGAGGGCGCGCGCGCACGCGAGCACCACGAAGTCGTTGAACGAGATCTTCGCGTCGGGCAGCGCCGCGCCGAGCTGCTCGCGCATCGCGACGACGTTGTCCATGTCGACGACGATGCCGAGGTAGAAGTGCGGGATCTCGGCGTTCGCCTGGCTCATCCGGCGCGCGATCGCCTTGCGCATCTGCGACAGCACGATCGGCTGGTCGGGCCGCTGCGGGCCGTCGACCGCGGGCCGGGCCCCCGGCGTGCTCGTCCCCTTGGCGGCCACCGCCTTGTCGACGTCCGTCTTCACGATGCGACCGTGCGGGCCCGATCCCTCGATCGCATCGAGCGCGACGCCGTGCTCGTGCGCGATGCGGCGCGCGAGCGGCGACGCCGGCACGCGGCCGTTCTCCGCCCGTGCGGCGCCGTTGCTCGCCTTCGGTGCCGCTGCCTCGGCGGGCTCGTCCTCCGTCTTCGCGTCGTCCTTCGCGTTCGCGTCGTCCTTCGCCTTCGCGTCGTCCTTCGCCTTCGCGTCCGCCGGCGGCTTCGCGTCGGCCTTCGCGTCGTCCTTCGCCTTCGCGTCCGCGGGTGGCTTCGCGTCGGCCTTCGCGCCGAGCGCCGCCTTCGCGTCCTCGCCGGGCTGACCGAACACCGCGATCGGCGAGCCGATGGGCAGCGTCTGCCCCTCGGTCGCCACGAGCTCGAGCACGACGCCCGTGTCGAACGACTCGAACTCCATCGTCGCCTTGTCGGTCTCGATCTCCGCGATCACCTGCCCACGCTTCACCTTGTCGCCGGGCGCGATGTGCCACTTCGCGATCGCGCCCTCTTCCATGGTGTCGCTGAGCCGCGGCAGCTGGACGATGGTAGCCATTTCGGTCCTTCCTTCGGGAACAGACGCCTAGTGAGACCTGTACGCGACCTCGCGGAACGCTTCGAGCGCCCGCTCCGGGCTGGGGATGACCAGCTTCTCGAGGTTCTCCGCGTACGGCATGTTCACGTCCTCGTAGCACACCCGCAAGACCGGTGCGTCGAGGTGATCGAACGCGAGGCGCTGGATGCGATCGCTGATCTCCGCGCCCGTGCCTCCGTACGGCCAGCCGTGGTAGACGAGCACGCAGCGGTTGGTCTTGCGCACGCTCGCGAGCACCGCCTCGTCGTCGAGCGGTCGCAGCGTGCGGAGGTCGATGACCTCGCAGTCGAGGTTCTCCTTCGCGGCGAGCGCGGCGGCGGCGAGCGCGATCGATACGCCCTGCCCCCACGTGATCACCGTGACCTGCGAGCCGGGACGCTTGATGTCGGCCTGCCCGATCGGGATGACGTACTCCTCGTCGGGCACCTCGCCCTTGACCGAGTACATCACCTCGCTCTCGAAGAAGATGACGGGGTTCTCGTCGCGGATCGCCGCCTTGAGCAAGCCCTTGCCGTCGTACGGCGTCGCGATGGACACCACCTTCACGCCCGGGAAGCCGCAGTAGAAGCTCTCGAACGCCTGGCTGTGCGTCGAGCTCAGCATGTGCGCCGCCGCGTTGGGTCCGCGGAAGACGATCGGCAGCGTGAACTGCCCGTTGCTGATCTGCCGCAGCTTGGCCGCGTTGTTGAGGATCTGATCGAACGCCACCGCGGAGAAGTTGAAGGTCATGAACTCGACGACGGGTCGCAGGCCGCACATCGCCGCGCCGATGCCCACGCCGGCGAACCCGGCCTCCGCGATCGGCGTGTCGACCACGCGACGCTCGCCGTACTTCGCGAGCAGCCCCTCGGTGACCTTGTACGCGCCGTCGTAGTGCCCGACCTCTTCGCCGATGACGAACACGCGCTCGTCCCGGCCCATCTCTTCGTCCAGTGCCGCCCTGAGGGCCTCCCGGATCTGCAGCGTCGCCATGTCTATTCCTGATCGTCCTCGACGAAGTGATTGCGGAAGCGGTGCTCGGGGTCCGGCAGCGGCGACTCGTCGGCGAACTTCTCCGCCGCGTCCATCTCCTCGACGATTGCATCGTCGATCGCGCCGAGCTCTTCATCGCCCAGGCCCGCGGCGCGCAGCGCCTGCTCGGCGCGGTGCAACGGGTCGCGGCCGCGCCACTCCTCCATCTCGTCCTTCGTGCGGTACTTGCCGGGGTCGCTCATGCTGTGACCTCGGAAGCGATACGTGAGTAGCTCGACGAGCGCGGGCCGCTGCTCGTTGCGAGCGCGATCGACGAGGGCGGCCAGGCGCGCGCGCGTCTCGTGCACGTCCGACACGACCCAGCGATCGCTGTCGAGCGCGTAGCCGGGCGCGCGTAGCGTGAGATCCTCGACGGGGCTCTGGCGCGAGAGCGGAGTGCCCATCGCGTACTTGTTGTTCTCGATGACGAACACGATCGGCAGGCGCCACAGCCCGGCGAGGTTGAGGCCCTCCGCCGTCGCACCGATGTGCATCGCCCCTTCGCCCAGGAAGCACAGCGTCACCGCGCCGTCCCCCGAGTACTTCGAGGCGAACGCGTGGCCCGCCGCGACGGGCACGTGGCTGCCGACGATCGCGTAGCCGCCCCACAGGCCCTTGTCCTTCGCGAAGAAGTGCATCGACCCGCCGTTGCCGCCGACGAGGCCGGTCTTCTTGCCGAAGAGCTCGGCCATGCAGGCGCCGCTGTCGCAGCCGAGCGCGATCGCGAAGCCGTGATCGCGGTACGTCGTGACGACGCGGTCCCCCGGCTTGAGCAGATCGGCGGTCGCCACCGCGATCGCCTCCTGCCCGATGTAGAGGTGGAGGAAGCCGCTGATCTTGCCGCGCGTGTACGCGCGGGCGGCGGTCTCCTCGAACCGGCGGATCCTCAGCATCTGCGTGTAGAGGTGGCGCAGGTGCGCGAGGTCGGCGGGTGCGCTCGTCTCGGACGCCGACGCGGGTGCGGCCTCCTTCTGCACGGCTGTGTCGCGGCTCACGGCGTGGAATCCCCCTCGACCCGCCCCTCGGTGTGGGCAGCTCGGGCGGGCAGGCTATCACGGCGGTCGTGCCCCCGGGTATACCTGGCCCCGTGACGTCTACGCCCGCACCCGCGACCGTCGCCGACCGGATCCTCGCCGGAGATGAGCATGCGCTCGATGCCGACGGGTTGCTCGCGTTCCTGCACGAGCCCGACCATCCCGATCACGGTGGGCCCGACGTCTGGGATCTGATGCATGCCGCCGACCGCGTGCGACGGGGCCGGTTCGGCAACACCGTGCACCTGTGCTCGATCGTGAACGCGAAGGAGGGCGGCTGCCCCGAGGACTGCGGCTTCTGCTCGCAGTCGCGGCACTTCCAGACTCACGTCGCGCCCACGAAGTTCGCACCCGTCGCGGAGATCCTCGCGCACAGCGAGCGCGCGGCCGGTCGCCACGCGAGCGCGCTCGGGCTCGTCACCGCGACGCGTGGGCTCGAGGACGACAGCAAGGGCCTCGATCACATCGTCGAGGCGGTGCGCGCCGTGCGGGCCGCCGGGCACACCGAGGCGCATGCGTCGCTCGGCTTCCTGTCCGACGAGGCGTTCGATCGCCTCATCGATGCGGGGCTCACCGAGTTCAACCACAACCTGGAGACCGGGCGCTCGTACTTCGAGCGCATCGTCTCCACGCACACGTACGACGATCGCATCGACACCATCCGCCGCGCGAAGGCCAAGGGCCTGCGCACGTGCGTGGGCGGCATCTTCGGCATGGGCGAGACGCCCGCGGACCGCGTCGAGATGGCGCAGACGCTGCGCGAGCTCGACGTCGACGAGGTGCCCATCAACTTCCTCGTCAGCATCGACGGCACCCGGCTCGCGAAGGTCGAGCCGATGGCCCCGCTCGCCATGCTGCGCATCGTCGCGGCGTACCGGTTGTTCCTGCCGCGCCAGAACATCTTCATCGCGGCGGGGCGCATGCACCTCGGGGCGCTCGTGCCCCTGCTCTTCTCGGCAGGCGCGTCGGGCATGATGGTCGGCGACTTCCTCACGACGCCCAATCGCAGCGTCGAGGACGACCTCGCGATGCTGGACGATCTCGGGCTCGTCCCCATGTCGTGCGGCACGAAGGATCGTCCCGAGCTGCGCGGACGCGAGCCCAAGCGGCTGCCCGTCGTCGCGTGACGCATCACGCCGGCGGACGCCGGAGGCGAGTGAGCACTTCGGCGAGCTCGCGGATGCCGAACGGCTTGAGCAGCACCGCCACGCCGGCCATCCCACCGATACGCAGCTCGTCGTGCGGATCGAGGAATCCGGTCGCGAGCACGATGGGCAGCTCGGGTGCGTGGGCGCGCGCCTGCGTGAGCAGATCGAGCCCGCCCATGCCCGGCATCGCGAGGTCGGTGACGAGCACGTGGGGGGAGTACCCGCTGCGCAGGAGCGCGAGCGCCTCCTCGCCGGAGCGTGCCCGCGTCACGCGATGACCGAGGCGTTCGAGCATGTGCGCGTGCGCCTCCAGCACGGCCGGGTCATCGTCGACGAGCAGCGCCACGCCGCCGTCGGAGAGCGCGGGGGCACCCATGGTGTCGCTCGACTCGGTCTCGAGCGACGCACCCTCCGCCGCAATCGGCAGCTCGACGGTGACGCGAGTGCCCCGGCCGGGCGCACTGTCGATCTCCACCTTGCCGCCGAGCGCACGGGAGATGCCGTGCACCGTGCTCAGGCCCAGGCCCGTGCCCTCGCCGGGCTTCTTCGTCGTGAAGAACGGCTCGAACGCGTGCTCGACGGTGGCGGCGTCCATGCCCTCGCCCGTGTCCGCGACGACGATGCGCACGGCCGTGCGATCGCTCGTGGGTGCAGCGCCGATCACGAGGCGCCCGGCGGCCGCCATCGCGTGCACCGCGTTGCCGCCGAGGTTCATCACGATCTGCTGCACCTCGCTGTCGCCGGCCACGACGAGCAGTCCGTCGGCCTCCACTTCGACGGCGAGCTCGATCCGCGCCGGCATGGTGGCCCGCAAGAGCTCGGCGGCCTCGCGCACCGCCTTGCCCACATCGCGGGCGCGTCGCTCGATCCGATCGCGACGACCGAACACCAGGATCCGGCGCACGAGATCGCGAGCGCGTCCGGCCGCGCCCGCGATGCGACCGAGCTCGCGCTGCGCGGACGCATCGGTCGGCAGCGTCGTACGCAGCGCCTCGGTGTCCGCGAGGATGGGGGCGAGCATGTTGTTGAGCTCATGCGCGATGCCGCCGGCGAGCGTGCCGATCGCCTCGAGCTTCTGCGACTGCCGCAGCTGCGCCGCGACGGCGCGCTCGCGCGCGATGCTGGCCTCGAGGCCGCCGAGCAACGCCCCCACCGACAGCGCGACGACGGCCTCGACGAGCAGCGAGTTGGCCGACAGCACGATCCAGAGCACGAGCGGCGTCGGCACGGCATGCGCCCAGGGCACGGCGTCCCACGCGATCGCGACACCCGCGAATGCGAGCACGACCGCGTTCGTCGCGAGCGCTGCGACGGCCGCGCGCATGCCGAGCAGGACCGCGGTGAGCGTGGACGCGGCGCCGAGCCACAATAGACCCGCCCCGTGCGGGCCCAGCAGGCCGATCAGTGCGATCCCCAACGCATACAGCAGCACGACGAGCTGCGTCGCACGGGCGGTATCCCCCAGGCGGCGCGCGAACAACAGCACGAGGATCCACGCGTAGACGACGGTGTCGAGCACCGCGATGGCCCAGTACTCGGCGGCGACTGCCGCGACGAGGCTGGGCACGTAGGCCAGCACGCCGAGCGCGGCCAGGCCCGAGAGGATTGCGGACACGATCCGCCGCCGCCAGAACGCGAGCCCGTCCACGCCGTCGGCGCCGGCGGTGTCCACCTCGGCTCGAAGCATATCTCGCGGTCGCGGACGCGGGGCCCACCGGCCCCACGCTGTGCTACCGTCGGCCCATGCGCGACAGCACGTTGCTTCGCCACCGCCTCGCGATGCTCGCGTGCCTGCCCGCGTTGGCGGTGACGATCGGTTGCCAGGACCCCCCCAGCCCCACGGCCTCCGCCAAGGACGGCAAGGCCAGCGGAGCGAAGCGCGAGGGCAAGCGGGGGACGGCCGATCGATCGACGAAGGCCGCGGACGCGGACGACAAGCGCAACGCCGCGAAGGCGCGTCGTCTGCCCGACGCGGACAAGGCCGACGACAAAGCCGACGCGCCGGACGTCGAAGGCGACGGCGTGCCGCCGGCCCAGCCGTCGACGGGTCACGTGGGTCCCAATCACGCGGGGGGCATCGAGAGCGCGACGCCGCAGGCGCCGACGGATCCGCGCTTCATGCCGATCCCCGGCGACCCGCCGTACGTCGACGGCTACAACCCCGAGGAGGAGACCTGCCCGTCGGGGAACTGGTGCGGCACGATCGCGAGCGCGGCCGCAATCATGCCGAAAGGCGACACCACGCCGCCCGTGATGAAGTGTTCCGCCCGCATCGTCGGCGCGCACGAGCCGAGCCCCATCGAGGGCAAGGCATACGAGGGGTTGTCGGCGAAGAAGACGATGCAGGGTGCGTTCAACGAGGGGCGCACGAAGGCCCGTCGCGCGAAGGGCGACGAGGACGTGTGCTGCTACCACTGGTTCGAGTACTGCAGCGGTCGCCCGCTGCTCGACGGTGGCGAAGGCGTCATGGCACCCGCGCGGTCGAGCAACGCGTGGCTCGCCGACGACGTCGAGCCCTCGATCGAGGGGCTGTCGGATCGCGCTCGTCGAGCGCTCGCGGCGGCGTGGCTCGAGGACGCGCTGCGCGAGCATGCGAGCATCGCCGCGTTCTCGCGCGCGACCATCGAGCTGCTCGCCGTGGCGGCGCCGCCCGAGCTCGTCGAGGCCTGTCAGCACGCGACGCTCGACGAGATCGACCACGCGCGGCGGTGCTTCTCGCTCGCGACCGCCTACGCCGGTCGTCCGCTCGGACCCGGGCCCCTGCCCGCGCTCGCCCCCCGCGGCAAGGACATCGTCGGGCTCGCGCTCGACACGTTCGTCGAGGGTTGCGTCGGCGAGACGATCGCGGCGCTCGTGGCCGAGCGTGCCGGCGAGCGCACGCGCGATCCGGCCGTGCGTGCGACGCTGCGCGTGATTGCCGAGGACGAAGCGCGCCATGCCGCGCTCGCGTGGCGCACGATCGCGTGGGCGGTGCAGACCGGCGGGGCGCCGGTCGAGTCGGCGCTGCGTCGCCTGCTCGAGCGCCCGCCCGGCATCGATCCCGTCGAGCCGATGGACACGGCGACGCGAGCGGCCGTCGGTCGAGCGTGGGGCGAGCACGGTCGGCTCGATGACGTCGCGCTCGCCGAGGCGGTCGGCGACGCGTGGCACGACATCATCACGCCGATGCTGCGAGGGCTCTTGCCGCACGACGAGCGTGCGAGTGCTCGTACGCCTTCGGCGTGATGGGTCGGGGTCGGGCACGGGCACGGGCACGGGCACGGAGGAGCGTGGCCCCTGGCGGGGTCACGCTCCTGGCCACACGTACCCCGTGATGCCCTGGTCGACGTAGCCGTACATCGCGATCGCGTTCTGATGCTCGGGCAGGCTCGTCGTGTAGAAGTGGTCGTCGCTCGCGGCTGCGTAGCTGCGATACAGCGGGATCGAGCCGCAGATCTGCATGTTCGACATGAAGCCCAGCGTCGTCTCGGGCGCGCCCGTCGTCTCGCAGTCGATCGACGACGTCAGGAAGCGGCGGTTGCCGGCCTTGAAGCAGCGGAAGAGCGGCTGCAGGCCGCCGGTGTCCGCCGCGTACACCCAGAAGAAGTTCTCGATCTCCGTGGTGAGACCGAGCGCCGGGATCTCGCCCGCGTTGTTCGTGTAGAAGTGGCCGATGCCGCCGATCGCTCGGTGGATGCCGTGGCGACAGCCCGCGATCGGGCCTTGATCGCACTGGCCGTCGCAGTCGTCGTCGAGCGCGTTGCAGGCCTCCGCGGGGGCCGTACAGCTCGGAGTGCAGGGGTCGCCGCACACGAGCGTGCCCGTGCTGTTGCAGCTCGTGGTGCACGCGTCGCCGTCGTCGCACATGATCGTGTGCTCGCAGCCGTTGCCGAGATCGCCGTCGCAGTCGGCGAAGCCGACGTCGCACGCTCCGAGCGCACACGCGCCCGCCGTGCACGCGGCACCGGCCTCCGGGATGACGCAGCTGATGCCACAGTCGCCGCAGTTGTTCGGATCGGTCTGCAGGTCCGCGCAGATCTGGCCGCACGCGACCTCGGGTGCCATGCACGTCGCGGGGCCGTCGTCGTCGCCCGTGTCGTCGTCGACCCCGTCGTCGTCGCCCGGCGACTCGCCGGCCTCGTCGGTCGCGACCACGTCGGTGGTCGCGGTGTCACCCGCGTCGTCGGCGGTGCCGCCGTCGCCGTCCGCGGCTCCGCCTCCGTAGCAGGCCGCGAGCGCGGCGAAGACGAGCGCGATCTCAGGCCAGCATGTCCGCGAGGTCATCGGACGTCTCGCTGCCGTTGAATCCGTAGCTCGCGGTCTCGATGCCGAGCGCCCGCAGCATCGTGACGTGGGCCTTCGCGAGGTTGCCCCCCGGCTCGCGCACGTGCACGTTGGGCACGAGCGCGCCGCAGGCCCTGCCGATCATCAGCACCGGATGCTCCGCATTGCCGTGCTGCCAACCTTCGCCGTACTCGCTCGTGCCGAACATGCACAGCCGGTCGAGCAGGTTGGTCCCGGTGGGATCGACCTGGGCCGCGAAGCGGTCGAGCACGATGCGCAGCGCCTGCATGTGATAGACCGTGATGTCGTAGATCGACTGCCACGCGCCCGAGTGACAGACCGTGTGCATGTCGTTCGCGACGCCCAGGTTCGAGAACACGTGCGTCGTCGCCGGCGACGTGAGCATGAACGAGAACACGCGCGTGAGGCCGCAGCCGAGCCCGAACGCGAGCAGGTCCGCCATGATCGCCGTCTTCGCGTGCACGTCGGAGCTCGGCGCCGGTGCAGCCGGGCCCATGCACGGCGTGCTCGTGAGCTCCAGCCGGCGCTGGATCTCGTCGAGGTGGGCGAGGTGCTCGTCCACCCGGACCTTGTCCTTCGCGCCGAGCTTCGCCTTGAGATCGGCGGCGTCCTCCATCACGGCGTCGAGCAGCCGCGCGCGGCGGGCCACGGAGTCGATGTCGTCGGGGATCGAGAAGAGCAGGTCGTAGAGCTGGGCCGGGTCGGAGACCGGCGTGTTCAGCGAGTCCGGCCCGTTGTACGAGATCGCGTTCCAGTGGCCGTAGTCGTGGAACCGTGCGTCGCTCACGCCCACTTGCAGCGAGCGGAAGCGCGGCACGGCGTTGCCGTAGAACTCGTCGTGCTTCGCGATGTACTGATCGATGCTGGGGCGCAGCGCGGTGAGCGTGTGCGAGGCGTGGTGGAATCCCTCGGGTCGCGGGCGATCCGAGGTGAGCGCGACCATGAAGCCGCGCATGTGCCCGTCCTCCTGGCCCGGTGGATCCGGCGGCACCTCGGTCATCGGGGTGAGCCCCGTGGCGATGCTGAAGGGGTGCGGGCCGAGGTGGCTCAGGAGATCGCTCGCGGCGAAGCCGGCCCCGGTGGCCGCAGGCGTCCAGTAGTCGGGCTGGCCCGCTTGCACCGTGCCGTGGCCACCGTGCCACGGCAAGCCGTTCGCCCAGAAGAAGACGCCCGCGATCGGACCGTCCTCGAGGCCGTCGACGCGCGCCCCCGACGACGTGAGCATCGCGTCGAGCACGGGCAGGCCGACGACCGCCGTGACGCCGCCGCCGAGCGCTCCGCGCAACACCGTGCGACGGGACAAGTGCTTGCGTGCCATTACTCGCCCTCCTGCGCGACCGCGGTGCGGAAGCCTTCGTGGGTGACGAGCTCCACCAACAAGTCGTCGAATCGATAGCCGACCCCGGCGAAGCGCGCGTCGAGGTCCTGGATGACGGGCAGCTCGTCGGGCGTGTCGAGCCGTCCCTGCGCGTGGCGGAAGAGCTGCTGCACGATGCAGAGCCCGATGCGCTCGTCCGTCGCGAGCACGTCGGCGAGCTCGCGCGCGTTCGCGAGCGGAGCACCGTCGAGATCACCCGACGCGTCGATGGGCAATCCGTTGTCGGTCGTGCGGTAGACGCCGCTCGCGTCGAAGTTCTCGAAGAGCAGACCGGGCGGATCGATGAACGCGTGGCAGGCCGCGCACGCCGGGTTCTCGCGGTGCTCCTCGAGCTGCTCGCGCACCGTCTTGGGCTCGCCGTCGGGCGGCTCGAGATCGGTGTCGATGTCGGGCGGCGGGTCGGGCACCTGCTGGCACAACACGCGCTCACGCAGATAGCGGCCGCGCAGCGTGGGCGAAGTCTGGATCTGGCGCGCGTTCATCGTGAGGAACGCGCCGAGGGTGAGGATGCCCGCCCGCGCGCCGTCCCCGGGGAGCTCCACCGGTACGAACGTGATGGGGCCGGCACCGGGCGCGTCCACGCCGTAGAGCGCCGCGAGCTCGTCGTTCACGAACGTCCGGCGCGTGGAGAAGATCGTGCGCACGTCGCCGCGCTCGCGGAACACCACGTCGTCCACCACGAGCTCCGTCTCGGTGCGCATCGAGTCGGGCATCGTGTCCGTGAACATCGGGAAGAGCTCGGGATCGCGGGTGAGCCCGTCGAGTCGACCGAGGTCGAGGTACTGGGCGAAGAACGCCCGGATGCTCGCGCTCGCGCGCTCGTCGGCGAGCATCCGCAGCGCTTCGGTCTCGATCCCGTCGCGATCGTCGAGGTCGCCGCGCTCGGCGGCGGCGAGCAATGCGTCGTCGGGGATCGTGTCCCAGATCAAAAACGACATGCGGCTCGCCATCTCGTAGCCCGAGTAGCGCAGGCGCGTGGGATCGTCCGGATCCGGCGTGCCGATCTCGACCCGGTACAAGAAGTACGGCGACTGCAACATGCCGGACACCGCGAGGCGCAGGCCCTCCCACGGATCCGGCTGCGCGAGCTCGGCCGCCATTGCGAGCCAGCGTGCGTGCTCCGCCTCGTCCAGCGGTCGCCGGAACGCGCGCCGCCCGAACTGCGCGAGGAACCCGGCGACGCATCCATCACCCGGCGCGACCGGCTCGCAGCCGACGAGCGCGACGCGACGCGCCGGATCGTCGAACACCGCGTGCGTGACCGTGTCGGCGGCTTCTTCGTACAGCTGCGTGCCGAGCTCGGACAGCGTCGTCGTGGTCGCGCCGATGGCATGGAAGAGGTAGGGATTCGTGTCGCTCTCGACCGGCGTGGGCGGCAGGTCGGGACCCAGCAGATCGACGAGCGCGTGGCGGTACTGCGAGGCCGTGAGCCGCGGCAGCACGAGCTCGCCCGGCACGAACGGCCCGAGCTCGCCCCCGTCGTCGTCGTCCGCACCGTCGTCGTCGGCGGTGGGCGACTCGCCGTCACCACCGTCGTCGTCGTCCGCGGATCCGCCGTCCCCACCGTCGCGCGCCGCCGAGCCATCGCCGCAGCCGGCCAGCGCGAGCGCGACCGCGAGGCTCGTCGAGACGCGCACGCCATCGCGTCGGATCATGCCCAGTTCCCCCGATCCTCATATACCACGACGGCGCGTGCATCGGCGCCGCGGCTCCCACCTCCGACGCGGGCGGAAGCGATCCCGTCGCGCTCCGTCCTGCGCCCGATGCACGGGGTTGCCGAAACGACGTAGAGCGATCCCTGCAATGGGATCGGAGCACCCACATTCGGGAACCTCCGAGCCCTCTCGGCGAACGGATAGGCTGGGCTGGGATCGACGCGCGTCCGCGCGCGCGGCCCCAGGGTGAGGCGGGGGTCGAGTCGCGTGGGCTCCGAACACGGTGACGACGAGCGGGCGACGGTCGAGCTGGGTGGCTCCGCCGGCGAGCATGCCGTCGATCCGATGCACGACGTGGACGACGACACGCCGTCGGGCGGCGAGCCGAGCGAGCCCATCGGGCTGGAGTCCGAGGTCGCGCTGGCCCGTGCACGGGGTCGCTTGGTCGGGCGCGAGCCGATCCCCGTCACGGTCGGTCGCTATCGGATCCTCGAGCGCCGCGGCCGGGGCGGCATGGGCGTCGTCTACGCGGCGCACGACGACGAGCTCGACCGCGTCGTCGCCATCAAGATCCTGCACGCGAAGGTGTCGCGCACCGAGGACGGTCGCCGCCGTCTCCATCGCGAGGCCCAGGCGATGGCTCGCCTGTCGCATCCGAACGTCGGCCACGTCTACGAGGTGGGTCGCCACGGCGATCAGGTGTTCCTCGCGATGGAGCTCGTGCCCGGCGTCACGCTGCGGCAGTGGTGCACGGGCAAGTCGTGGCGCGACGTGCTGCGTGTGCACGTCGCCGCTGGCGAGGGCCTCGCTGCCGCGCACGCCGTCGGACTCGTGCACCGCGACTACAAGTGCGAGAACGTGCTGGTCGGCGACGACGGCCGCCCGCGCGTGCTGGACTTCGGGCTCGCGCGCCCGGATGCGCATTTGACGGGCCCCACGATCCCGATCGACGCGGCGTCATCGGGCTCGATGGACGACGGACGCACCGGCCCGCGCGCGGCGCTCAGCATGAGCGACGAGATCACGCGCGCAGGCACGGTGATCGGCACGCCGGCGTATATGGCCCCCGAACAGCTCGCCGGCAATGTCGTCGATGCACGTGCGGATCAGTTCTCGTTCTGCGTCGCGTTGTTCGAGTGCCTGTACGGACAGCGTCCGTTCCGCGGCTCCACCGTGTCGACCCTCGTCGAGGTCGTCTCGCGCGAGGCCCCGGCCGCCGTCGACGTGCGCGCTGCGGGTGTGCCAGCGGCCGTGCACGCTGCCATCGTCCGCGGCCTGCGACCGGAGCCGACGCGACGCCACGCGAACATGGACGAGCTGCTCGCGATCCTGCGTCAGAACCTCGAGGCGCGCCCGCGTTCGCGACGCGCTTCGGTGTTCGCCGCGGCCGCAGCCGTGTCCGTGCTGGCCGCAGGCGTGGCCCTCGAGCTGCTCCCCTCCGCATCGCCCACCGACGCGACCTCACTCGCACCGATGGCCGGGCGGACCGACGGGTGGGAGCAGATCATCGCGAGCTCCGAGCTGCCGCCCGTCATCGAGCAGCCACTCGTGGGCGATCCCACCGCGATGACGGTGCATCGGCTCGCGAACGGTCTCACCGTCTACGTCGCGTCACGACCCGGCGAACCGTTCATCGAGGCGCAGCTCGTGATCCGGGCGACGATCGACGACGAGGCGCCCGGCGAGGACGGGATGTCGGGGCTGGCACTGTGGGCGATCGAAGCGGGCTCGAAGCGGCTCGGCACGCTCGACTTCGAGCGCGAGCGCCCGCACCTGGAGCGCCAGCACGAGCTCATCGCCGAGCTCGCGCTCGAGACGAGCGAGCCGGCGCGCGAGGAGATCATGCGCAGGATCGCGGCCGCGCAGGAGGCGGCGAAGGACGTCGCGAACCCGAGCGAGCTCCATGCGGTGCTCGATCAACTCGGCGTCCGCGACCAACGCACGGCGATCACCCGATCGATCCTCGCCGCGGACGTTCCACGCAATCGTTTCGATGCGTTCGTCGCGGTGTCGGCCGAGATGCTGCGTCGGCCGGTGTTCCGCAACTTCGCGAGCGTCGCGGCGAGCAAGCTCGAGATCGACCGCCACTTCGCGGAGAACGACATCGCCTATCGGACGGCGTCGAAGCTGCTCCCGCGCGGGTTCGGCTACGAGGACCCGCAGCTCGCCGCCCAGACGCTCCGCCGTCTGCCGCTCGCGGAGGTGCGGCGCTTCCACGAGACGTACTACCGGCCGAACAACGCGGCGATCGTTCTCGTCGGCGACATCACGCCGGCCGAGGCGCTGCCGGTGATCGAGGCCGCGTTCGGCGATTGGGAGCCCGCGTCGGTGCCGAAGCCCGTCGTCGCGGAGGCCGAGCCCACCGGCAAGCGACTCATCGAGGTCGAGGACGGCGGCCCGCCGTCGGTGCATCTCGTGTGGCCCTTGCCCCGGCCGTCCAGCGCAGAGCGGCCGGCGTACGACGACCTCGCCGCGGCGCTCGGCGGACCGGATGGTGTGCTCGCCCGCGTCTTGCGCGAACGCGGTGTCGAGCTCGAGCCCGAGCTCGAATCGTGGCCGAACCTGTTCGCGGTGATCGTGCACCCGCACCGCGGCGTTTCGCTCGCTCAGGCGGAGTCGGCGTTGTTCGACGCGCTGCAGGTGATCGCGAACGACGATGCACCCGACGATGCGTGGACACGCGCGCTCGCCCGCCAGGAGCTCGAGGCCAGCCGCTGGGCGAGCTCCGCCGACGCGCTCGCCAACCTCGTGAGCGACTCGTTCAGCGAGCGCCGCGCTTGGGCCGACGTCGCGGCCCATCTCGCACGGCCCGCCGCGAGCCGCACCGCGCTCGTCGCTGCCGCGCAGGAGCTGCTCGCGCGTGGCGTGCTCGTCATCCACCAGAAGTCGGGCGAGCCTTCGACCCTCGCCGTGGAGCCCCTGCCCTTCACGCCGCCGGGTCCCGACACGAAGCTCGGCCCATGGGGCCGCGCGCTGCTCGACTCGCCCGTGACGCCGCTCGAGCCCCAGTTCCTCGCCGCCGGCCGTCACTTCGACGAGCGCCGCCGCGGTGGCGGCCGCGTGATCACGACGAAGGGCGACGGTCCGCTCTTCCGGCTCGAGTGGGTGTTCCCCACCGGGGTCGCGAGCGATCCGTGGGCTTGCGATGCAGTGCGCGCCCAGATCCGCGCGCACCAGCGGGATGAAGGCCTCCGCGGTCTCGACATCCACGCGACGTGTCGCCCGCACGAGACGTCGGTGCACGTGCTCGGCGTCGCGTCGCGCCTGGACGAGGCGTGGCGCGGACTGGCGGTGCTGTTCGTCAGCGGCGCACCTGATGGTGACGGCGTCCGCGATCACATCGACGAGACGCTGGGATTGCGCGCACAGGTCCGCACGCACGGTGTCGCGCTCAGCGAGGCCCTCCACTCGCACGCGCTCTTCGGCACGGGCGGCGTCGACGGGGGCATGCCCGACGACGCGACGCTGCGGCGGCAGGGACCGGCCGCGTTGCCGCGCGCATGGGCGGAGATGCTCGAGCTCGATCCGGACGTCCTCTACGTCGGACCGCGTCCCGATCGGCTGCGCGAGCTGCTGCCTGCGCCGCGCGGCAAGACGGCCCCACCGGCGCCCCCGCTCGCGTTTCGCACGCTCGAGCGCCCGACGGTCTTCCTGCTCGAGGATCCGGGTCGAGAGTCGGCCGACGTGCGCGTGGCTCTCGTGCCGCCGGGGACCGATGCGCGCTCGCGGCTGCTCGGTCAGATGTTCGATGCCTACCCCGCCGTCGATCCCGAGCCCGATGGCACGCCCTGGCATCGCTCCGGGCTCGCCCCGATCGATGCCGAGTCCGTGCAAGGCCGCAGCGTCCACCTGCACGGCTATCGATGTGCATCCCGTGACGTGCCCCGCGTGCTCGCCGTCGCGTTGCGGACGCTGCGAGTCTCACCGACGCGCGAGGGCTTCGCGATCGCCCGGGACCGACTCGAGTCGCGGTACCGCGGCTTCCGGATCCCAGCCGTCGAGGTGCCCGCGTACGTCCGCACCTGGCCGCAGCTCGGCAGCACGGTCGATCCCCGCCTCGAGCCCTGGCTCGCGCTCGGTGGCATCGACTACGAGAGCTTCGTCGAGCACACGCGCCAGCTCGCGAGCGTCGTACCCATCGTGTCGGTGCTGGCCGATCCCGCCGATCTCGACGAGGACACGCTCGCACTGCACGGCGAGATCGTTCGCGTGCCGATCGACGCGCTGCTGCGGGATCCCGAGCTCGACGACATGCGCGTCTTCGAGTATCCGCCGGAGTAGCGCAGGCGATCAGCAGGGGCCGCAGCCGAAGTCGACGACCTCGGCGGCACAGACCTCGTCCCATTCCACGAAGCAACAGAACGGGTCTTCGAACTCGCCGCAGATGCACGCCTCGACGAATGGATCGCCGCAGCCGGGCATGCCGGTCGGCGCACAACACGGGCTGCCTCCGCCATCGCCACCGTCGTCGGCCGGCGGTGGCGCGCCCCCGCAGGTGCCGCAGCCCAGCTCGTCGACCTCGGCGACGCAGGCGTCGTTCCACGTGTTCTGGCAGCAGAACGGATCCTGTGCGCAGACGCAGTTCGCGACGGCGACGTCGACGCAGCCGGGGCCAGGCTGCGCCTCGCAGCAATCGCCGAGCGGAGGCATCGCACCGCCTTCGTCGCCTCCGGGCGGTGGGCCTCCACCGCAGTCGCCGCAGCCGAATGCACCGACGGCGTCGACGCAGTCGGCGTCCCATGCCTGCCCGCAGCAGGTCGGATCCTCGGCGCAGACGCAGGCCTCGATCGCCGCATCTGCACATCCGGGATCGCCGTGCGCGCTGCAGCACTCGCCCTCCACGGCGCCGGCCTCGTCGCCACTGTCCGCCGGTCCGATGGTCGGGTCGTCGCCCGGCGGCCCTTCGGTCCCGCCTTCGTCGCCGCCGGTGTCCTCACCGCCACCTTCGGCCGTCGCGTCCGCTCCCGAGCCGTCACCGACGCTCGAGAAGCCGCTCGAGAACGGCGACGACGCGGTCTGGTCGGACGTCTCTGCGGTTGCGCAGCCCGTCCCGATCGCGAGCCCCACGAGCCCGATTGACCACCGTGCCATGTTGTCGCCTCCCCTCTCGCGCCGCCGGCGGCCCGCCGATCCCACGCCTCATTCGTTGGTTCACCGCGTCGCCGGAGAGGTTCCCCGCGCGAACCCGGACGACCGGCAGCGGGAACCTTTCCCCGGGGAAGGCGAACATCCGGGGCGGGACGGTCGAGGCGGCCTTCGGGCCGAGGCGGACGTCTCTTCGAGCGAGGTCGCGCCCCCGTCCGTAGCAAGCGGCACACGCCTCACCCCTGCCGCGCGCGAGCACGGACGGGGGCCGCGACCTCGAACGAGTCTTTCTCACGCCTCGCGATGCGCAGCATCGCGAGGCGTTTTTCTTTTCGCAGACTCCGTCCCTGCGCCGGGGTTCGAATCGTCGCCCGCCCCTTGAGCGGGCGGGCGGGTCACTCGGGGTCGAGGGCGCGGAGCTTTTCTTCGAAGATGCGCGTCGCCGAGTCGGCGACCTCGGGTGGCGCGCGCAGTTGCTCGAGCTGCTCGCGCAGCAGTGCCTTCGCGCGGAACAGCCGGCTCTTCACCGTGCCCGGCGGGATCCCCAGCTCCTCGGCGATCTCCACGATCGGGCGCTCTTCCCAGTAGAAGCGCTCGATGACGCCGCGGAACTCGGGTGGCAGCTGGCCGAGCGCGACGAGGAAGATCTTCTGTTCGTCGAGTCGCGCGACCGCAGCCGAGGGCGAGGTGTGGACATCGCGGATGCCCGCTTCCGAGGGCGAGATCACGTCGCCCTGCGAGCGCCGGCGCTTGAACTCGAGATAGAGCTGCCGGCGCGCGACGCCGAACACGTAGCCGCGGAAGTCACCGTAGACCCGATCGCGCCCGCTCACGCACGCTTCGAACGTGCGCTGGGTGAGATCCTCCGGATCGGCGCCGCGCCCCGAATCGGGCAGGTTCTTGGAGAAGAAGCGATAGACGCCGACGAAGTGGCGACGCAAGAGCTCGTCGCCCGCGTCCTTGTCACCGGCGCGCCATGCCTCGAGCAACGCTTCGTCCTCTTCGCGGCGCGACACGACCAGTGCAGGCTATCACGTCCGCCGCGGCGGGGGCGTTCCCGTGGCGGAGCACGCCACGGCAGCGCACCGCGAGGTAAGCCGTCTGCGCGATGCGGCCCAGGGTGAACGCGATCAGCGCACCGAGCAGGCCGGGCCCCACCGGATGCGCCACGAAGACCGCGAGCGCGCCGGCGCTCGTGATCGCGAACACGGCGACGGACTCGCTGACGCCCGCGGTCCGCCGGTTCGCGACGAGCACCCCCTGATACCAGCTCTGCAGCACCCTCGTCGCGGGCACGGGGACGACGAGCGCGAGCCCGAGCACCGCGAGCGATTGCAAGGATGGCGAGAGGCCCGCGACGGTACCGAACCAGACGGTCGCGAGGGGCGTGAACGCGAGCAACGAGATCACCGCCGTCGTCGCCGCGGCGAGCAGCAGCGTGAAGCGCCACAGCTCGCGACGCGCCGTGCCGGACGCCCAGCGTGCGACCACGACCTCGTTGAACGCGAGCCCGGGTGCGGACAAGACGAACGCGATCGCGTTGACGACCGGCCATACCGCGAGCGACGACAGGGGCTCGGGCATGCGCGTGAGGCTGGCCGTGCCGAGCGGCTGCACGATCAGCGTGACGAGCGGCGTGAGCGACAGCGGCAGATAGAACCCCCAGAACGCGCGGCCCCGCAGGGGGGGTCGCTCGGCGTCGTCGACCTGGAGGTGCTCGTGGACGACCCTCCGCACCCGCATCGCCGCCCAGACCGCTTCGGCGACGACACCGCTCGCCAGGCCGCTCGCCGCCACGACCACGCCCGGCGCACCGAGCAGCGCACCGATCGCGAGCGTCGACGCGGTCGTTCCGAGCCGCAAGGCGGTGCCGAATCCGATCGCGCGCGCGTGGCCGAACCGGATGAGGATGCCCTGGTTGAATCGACGCCACGCGATGGACCACGTCCACGGCACGACGATGGCGAGCCCGACCCGCGCGGGCCCGCGGATCTCCGGCGGCGCACCGAGCCACTCGCCGACCACGAGATCGAACAGCGGCGTCGCGACGACGAGCACGTGGACTGCGGTGAGCACGAAGCCGGCGCGGTGGGTGAAGCGGCGCAGCTCGACGTGGCTGGCCCGATCGCGCACCAGCTCCGTGGAAGCCGCGAGCATCATGATGATGGGCGCCTCGATCACGAGCGCGAACGCGAACACCACCCCGCCCCACGCGGCGAGGTGGATCTCGGGCGCCGGCAGACGGGCGACGACGGCCGCGATCGTGGGCTGCTCGGCCGCCATGAGCAGCCACGAGGCCGCAAGCGGCCACCACGACGCGGCGATGGATCTCCGCGGCGTCGAGTCGGACGCCACGCTCACAGGAACGGGCGCAGCGTCGCGGCCAGGTTCGGCACCGCCGCGATCACGTTCTGCTTCGCGCTCGGGCGCAGGCGCTCGTAGGTCTTCTTGACGGTCGCGTTCTTCGCCTTGCCGGCGCGCGCGTCGGTGACCTGCAACAGCGCGTCCGCGACCTCTTCGCAGTGTCCTTCCACGTAGCGCACGAACGAGTCCGGGCCCGCGGTCGCCTCGCGCGCGTGGATCGGTGCGAGCGCCTCCGCGAACTCGGGCAGCAACGTGTCGACGACGCTCGTGACGAACCCGGGCTTGAGCGCTTTGACCACCTTGTAGCCCGCTTTGATCGCCATGCCCGACAGCCCGCCTTTGCCGTCGACTTCGCGATCGACGAGATCGACGCACGCGGAGACGACCTTGGGACGGACCTCGGGAGCGGTGAGCTTGTCGACGAGCGTGGACATCTGCGGGTCGAACGCTTGCCGATTTCGCCGAGCCCCGCAACCCCTGTGCCCGGCGCGCTCGCCACCCGTATGATGGCGGCCGTGCAGCCCAGGCGCGGAATCGCGGTGGTGATGAGCGGTTGGCTCGCGGTGAGCGGCGCTGCCGCGTGCAGCGGCCCCGACGAGCCCGCGCCCACCGCCGACCGCGACGCGTCGCCGGCGACATCGGAGACCGAGATGAGCGAGCCCACGACATCCGCACGCGCCATTCCGATCGAAGAGGTCGCGCGCTACCCACTGCCCGGTACGGGCAAGGTCCCGGTCTCCGTGCGGCCGGATCCCGGCAGCACGATGCTGACGTATCTGTGGAGCCGCGAGGGCTCGCTCACGCGGCAGCTGTACGCGCACGATCCCGAGCGAGGCGATCGCAAGCAGATGTTCACCCCTCCCGGCGAGGGTGCGACCGAGGAGAATCTCTCGCCGGAGGAGAAGCTGCGGCGCGAGCGGACGCGCGAGCGCGGTCTCGGCGTGACGAGCTACGCGTGGGCAAAGGACGCGAACACCGTGATGATCCCGGTTCGCGGCGAGGTCTGGGTGCAGGACGGGGTCTACGGCACCCCGCGCAAGGTCGTCGCGGGCAGCGAGCATCCGGCCCTCGATCCGCAGATCACACGCAACGGCGAGTGGATCGCGTTCGTGCGTGACGACGAGCTCTACGTCGTCTCCACGAAGGGCGGCGAGCCCCGCCAGATCACGACGGGCGCCCGTGGGACCGGGAAGACGCACGGGCTCGCCGAGTACATCGCGCAGGAAGAGATGGCGCGGCAGCACGGGTTCTGGTGGTCCCACGACGGCTCGCAGCTCGCGTTCGAAGAAGTCGACGAGACCCACATCCCCGTGTGGCGCATCGTCCACCAAGGGGCCGAATCGCCGAGCTTCGAGGACCACCGTTACCCGTTCGCAGGGGCACCCAACGCGAAGGTGAGGCTCGGCGTCGTCGCGCGCGAGCCCACCGACGTCGCATGGATGGACCTGGCCATGGAGGGGGAGACCGAGATCTACCTCGCGCGCGTCCACTGGACGCCGACCGGTCGCCTCTTGGCCGAGATCGAGAACCGCACGCAGACGCGCCTCCAGCTCGTCGAGCTCGATCGCGTCACGGGTGCCCGCACCGTCCTCGTCGACGAGACCAGCGACGTGTGGATCAACCTGCACGATTCCTTCCACGCGATCGGGGCCGGCGAGCACGCACGCCGTTTCGTGTGGGCCTCGGAGCGCACGGGCTTCCGCCACCTCTACCTGTACGAGCCCGACGGCAAGCTCGTCCGCGCGTTGACCGAGGGCGAGTGGATGGTCGACGACCTGGTGGACGTCGACGAGGTGCACGGCCTCGCGTACTTCCTGGCGACGAAGGACGGCCCCACCGAGCGGCACCTCTATCGCGTGCCGCTCGCGGGCGGCGAGATCGAGCGGCTCACGCATGAGCCGGGCATGCACTCCGCCACGCTGGATCGCTCGTTCGCGATGTTCATCGACACATGGAACGACCTCTCTTCGCCACCGCAGATCGCGATCCGATCGCTCGCGGCGGGCAGCGAGGGCTCGCCTCCGCGAGCGATCGCGATCGAGCCGGATCCGAAGGTCGCGGAGCTCGGTCTGGCGCCTCCCGAGCTCGTGACGCTCCAGAGTCGCGACGGCGTGCAGCTGCACGCCGCCGTGTACCGGCCGCCGCCGGATGCCGGTCCGCCGCCATGGCCCGTGATCGTGAGCGTGTACGGAGGACCGCACGCGCAGCGCGTCACGAACGGCTGGGAGCAGACCGTCGACATGCGTGCACAGTACCTCCGCGGGCTCGGATACCTCGTGTTCAAGCTCGACAACCGCGGCTCAGCGCGGCGTGGCCTCGCGTTCGAGGCCCCGCTGCGCCACGACATGGGCGACATCGAGGTGCAGGATCAGGTCGACGGCGTGCGCTGGTTGGTCGCGCAGGGGCTCGCCGATCCGAAGCGCGTCGGCATCTACGGCTGGAGCTACGGCGGCTACATGGCCGCGATGGCACTCGCTCGTGCGCCGGAGACGTTCAAGGTCGGAGTCGCTGGTGCGATGGTCGCGTCGTGGGACGGCTACGACACGCACTACACCGAGCGCTACATGGGCACGCCCCAGTCGAACCCGGAGGGGTATGCGTCGAGCAGCGTGCTCACGCACGTCGGCGGGATCACCGGACAGCTCATGATCGTGCACGGGCTCATCGACGAGAACGTGCACTTCCGCCACTCGGCGCGGATGGTCCAGGCGATGATCACCGCCCGCAAGCCCTACGAGCTGCTGCTCTTTCCGAGCGAGCGACACATGCCGCGCAGCGAGGGCGATCGCATCTACATGGAGGAGCGCATCCGCGACTTCTTCGCCCAGCACCTGTGAAGTACGTCCTCAAGACCGAGGGTCCCCGGCGCGCGGCGTTCGACGCCGGCCGGGACCTCAATCCCGAGCAGCGAGCGGTCGTGGAGGCCGAGCCCGGGAAGATCCTCGTGATCGCCGGCGCCGGAACCGGCAAGACCCGCACGCTGACGTACCGGGTCGCGCAGCTCGTCGCGCGCGGCTGTCGGCCCGAGCGCATCCTGCTGTGCACGTTCACGAACCGCGCGGCACGGGAGATGTGCGCGCGCGTCGAAGCGCTCCTCGCCATCGACATGCAGCGGTGCTCGGCCGGCACGTTCCACCACATGGGCAATCGGATCTTGCGGCGCTGGGGCGAGCACGTGGGGCTCGGCAGCGACTTCGGCATCCTCGACTCGGAGGACGCGCGCGCGATGCTGGCGAGCGTGATCGCCGAGCTCGGTCTGAAGGCCCTGTCCGCTCGGCGCTTCCCGGAGCCGAAGCTGCTGTTCGCGCTGCACGGCCTCGCGCAGGGCACCGGGACTCCGCTGGCGGACGTCATCGCTGCACGGGCGACGCAATTGGTGCCGCAGGTGCCGGCGATCCTCGACGTGTGCGAGCGATACGCCGCGCGCAAGCGAGCGATGAACGTGTGCGACTTCGACGACCTCCTCGTGCTGTGGCACCGGCTGCTCACGGCGCCCGAGCACGCGGAGGTCGCCGCGGACCTGCAGAGCTCCTACGACCACGTGTTGTGCGACGAGTACCAGGACGTGAGCGCGATCCAGGGTGCGCTGTGCGATCTCATGGCGGTCCGCGGCGGCAGCCTCACGTGCGTGGGGGACGACGCGCAGTCGATCTACTCCTTCCGCGGCGCGGACTTCGATCAGATCGCCGCGTTCACGAGCCGCCACCCCGGCGCACGGGTGCTGCCGCTGGTCACCAACTACCGCAGCACGCCGGACATCCTCGAGCTGTGTAATCGATCGATCGCACACAATCGCGTCGCGCATGCAAAGGAGCTGCGCGCGGTGCGGCAGGCAGGCGCGCGTCCGGCCGTCATCCCCCTTCGCGACGTGTACCAGCAGGCCGAGTTCGTCGCCCAGCGAGTGCTCGAGATCCATCACGAGAACAACCTGCCGCTGTCCAAGATGGCGGTGCTCTACCGCAACCACAGCCACAGCCTCGAGCTGCAGGTCGAGCTGACGCGCCGGCAGATCCCTTACTCCGTGCGCAGCGGCGCACGGTTCTTCGAGCAGGCGCACATCAAGGACGTCGTCGCGTATCTGCGGGCGCACGAGAACCCGCGCGATGCCATGGCGTGGGTCAGACTCCTGCGGCAATGGCCGGGCATCGGCATGCAGACCGCCGAGCAGCTGGCGACCGCCCTGTCCGGCGTGGACGCGACGAAGGCGGAGATCGTCGGCGCCTCGCTCCCGCGCAGCGAAGTCCCGGCAGTGCTGCGCGAGCACGCGGCGAAGGCCCGGGGCCGCGTCACGGACGCGCTACTCCGACTCGCGACGCTCTTCGAGTTGCTCGAGCGACCCGATCAGCGCAGTCCAGGCGCGGCGATCCGGCGCGTCGTCGAGTCGCACTACGCCGAGTATGCCGACCGGTCGTTCACCAACGCGGACGTGCGCAAGGACGACCTCGAGCACCTCGCCGCGTACGCGGAGCGATATGGATCGTCGCAGGAGTTCCTGGCCGAGCTCGCGCTGTTCGAGGGGATCTCCGCGGAGAGCGTCGGCGCGGCGGAGCCCACCGACGACAAGTTGATCCTGTCCTCGATCCATCAGGCCAAGGGACTCGAGTGGCCGGTCGCGTTCGTGTTGTGGCTCGTCGACGGCCGCTTTCCCACTGCACAAGCGTTGCGCACCCCCGCCGAGCTCGAAGAAGAGCGACGCCTCTTCTACGTCGCGGGCACGCGAGCCGCCGACGAGCTGTACCTGTGCTACCCGACGCTCGAGCAGGGCCGTGACGGCCCCGCGACGCTCATGCGTGCGAGCCGGTTCCTGACGGAGATCGATCGGCTGCCGAACGTGTTCGACCGCTGGCAGATCCTCGAGGAACCGGCGTCGTAGCACCCTGCCCGCGTCACCCCGTCGGCAGGATCTCGTTCGGTCGCGCCGACGTCGGATCGACGATCTCGATCTCCGGCGCGCCCGGCTCGGGCTCCGGCTCGGCGGGCGCCGATCGATTGCGCTGCGCCACCAGTCGATCCCCGGCGAGCTGATCGATGAACGCGAAGATCTCTCGATCGCGCTCGCGCGCGAGCGCCGGCCGGTCGGCGAGCTCGTCCGCGAGCGCGGTGCGAAACCGGGTGAGCGTCGCGATCGTCTCGCTTCGCAACGTTCCGGCCCGGGTCCTCGCGGCGGCCTCTTGCTCGACGGTGAGCGTCGCGCGTCGCGTGAGGAGCTCCAAGAGCTCCTCACCCTTCCCGACGAACGCCTCGGCCCAATCCGCGACCGAACGATTGCCCGGCAACGGCAGCTGCTCGAGGTCGACACGCAGCGCGGCGATCTTCGGGCGTCGTTCCGTGGCACCCGCCGCTTCGCTCGCGTAGCTCTCTTTGAGAATCGAGAGCGACGGAATGAGCTGCGATCGAATGCGTTCGGCCCTCGACTTGGTCTCGGCGGGCATGTCCGGCGCACGCACGATGGCCTCGACGTAGTGCCACATCGCCGCGCCGAAGGCGTCGTGCTCGCCGTCGGCGACGGCGAGCTCCTCGGCCAACGGACGGCTCTGGATCGCCAACGGCGGCAACGCGTCGATCTCCGTGCGGAGGCGCGCCAGGTTGGGGTGGTAGAGCTTGCCTGCCGCGGTGGCGAGCAAGAGCGGGGCTCGGGGACCGAGCAGATCGGCGAGCCCCAGCTTGAGGTCCGATAGAAGTAGCGATTTCATGTTGATCCTCGCCGGGTCGTCATCCGCCGGCATCACCTACCCTCGACCACCGACTCCAACCGTTGCACGCCACGACCATCTTTCTTGACGTCGGCGACGGCATGGCCGCGTCGTCTCCGGGAGAGGGTCGTCGTCGGCCCTTCGGCGTGGTCCCGACCGGCGCAGAAGCCTCGTCGTCGGTCCTTCGGCGTGGTCTCGACCTGCCCGCAAGCCTCCTCGTCGGCCCTTCGGCTTGGTCTCGACCTGCCCCGAACCCCCGCCGTCTGGTCTCGCCCGTGGTCGCGACTCACGTCGGGCACGGAACGCCGGTCCCGTGCTTGTCGAAGCACGTGCGGGACAGCGACCAGGTCGTCGGCTTTCCGTCCGGGTCCGCGGCCGCGAGCACCGTCTCGAGCTCGCAGCCCTTCGCGGTCTTGGCGGCCATCGAGGCTCCGGCCCACACGCGTACCGTCTGGCCGGGCCAGACGAGCTCGAGCCCCACCGGCGTCGTGACCTGCTGCCGAGCCTCGCGCTTGCCGCACCGAACGACGGCCTCGAGCTTCGCATCCTTCGCGAGACCTGCGACCACCGTCAGCTCGGCATTCATGTACGCACTCAGGTGGCCGCGGTACGCATGCGCGCCCGAGTGCGTGAGCTCGATCTTCGCGGGCGCGGTCTTCGGATCCCACGATGCGTTCTCCGACGCCTCCACCCGACAGCTGCCGCGCGACAGCCCGCTCGGGCGCACGCACAGGTGCTGCAGGTCCTTGGTACCGCGCAACGCGAACTTCTCGAAGTCGTACCCGGCGTCCTGGAACGCGAGGTCGCACTCCGCGAACCGCAACATGTCCGCCAGGTCGCTCATGTAGATCCTCTGGCGGATGCCTTCGCCCGGCGCGAGCGCGTACCACCGACCGACCAGGAAGTCGAAGTCGACGAACCGCTTGTCGCCGACGTAGCACGTCGTCCGCAAGGCGATGCGATCGGGCGCCCGCGACCGTCCGCCCACGACCGAGAACAACAGCTCACCGCTCGCGGCGAACTCGGCGCGTTCGATGGCCCACCCCTCGCCCGGCTCGGCGTGCGGCGGGAGCACGTCGTCGACCGTGCACGGCGCCGCCGCCTTGCTCCCACGCTGCCAGCACAGCTCGAGCGAGCCCCGCCGCGGAGGCGTGGCCTTCGTGTCGACCAGCAGGAACTGCACGCGGCACCGCGACGGTTCGCTCGGCTGCAACGTCTGGAACAGATGGACGGAGATCGGAAACTCCTCGGGCGCCGGCGGCGGCGGATCGAGGTAGCCGCCCCGAATCGATGCGACGTCGGCGTCCGCGAGCGGAGCCGGATCGGCGGCGCACACGGCCTTCACCGTCACGTTCGCGTCCCGTCCCACGCTCGCCCGCAGCTTGCCGGTCGCGAGCACGCGCAGCACTCGGAGTTTCTCGTGCGATCCGTAGTGCCCCCACGACCCGCGCTCGATCCACTCCACCTCGACGTCGCGCACTTCGAGCTCGTCGGGCGTGGCTGCGACGGCGCTCGCCGACGCGACGACCTCGGCAGGGATCGCCTCGCTCCCCGCGTCGTCGGTCGCGCCGTCCGAGCCCTCCACGACGCTGCCGTCGGCGGACGCGCCCGGCTCCGAGCCGACACCGCGCGCGGGCGCGTCCGCATCCGCGCCCACGCGATCGAGCAGATCCGCGATCCTGTCGCCCACCGCACCACAGCCCGTCGACCCCACGAGCGCGAGCACGAGCACGAGCAGCATCGAACGACGAGCCATCGCCGGGAGGTGTAGGTCAACGTCACTGCGCCCGGGTTCCATTCCCCCTGGAGGGAACGCGACCGTTCACCCGTTCGCGGCCCTCCGTGGCAGGCGCCGATCGAAAGATCGCGACGGCTCCGAGGGGTCTCGAAGCCGGCCGCATCGCTTGCCCGTCGTCCATCGCGAGGGCGATGATGGTCGAGCGATGCGCCCCTGTAGACCGGCGAGCAGCGCAGCGGATCGACGCGCGCCCCGGAGGTCGAACGCGTGTTGAACCGCGACGACTGGCACGACCTCGCGCGCAAGCTCGACTGGGACCTCTCGTACGTCGAGGAACGCGAGGCGTTCCCGCCGGAGATCGCCGGTCGGCCAGCGCTCCCCGCCGAGGCATGGTCCCGCTGGGACGAGCCCTACCGCACCACGTACGCCGAGTACGTCGCGAACCAGCACGCGAAGGAGGCCGCGCTCCTCGCCCTGCGGCAGGCGATCGGAAAGGCCGAGGACGTCGCGCAGCTCGATCCCGCCTGGCGCAACGCGGTGAAGCTCCATGCCGCCACGCTTCCCCTCGCCGAGTTCGCCGCCGTGGTCGGCAACCTGCGGGCGGCACGATTCGGGCGCGACAGCGCGTGGCGGACGACGGCGACCTTCGGCGCGCTCGACGAGCTCCGTCACACCCAGATCCCGCTCCTCATGATCCACGAGTGGCTCGACGTGGATCCGCAGCTCGATTGGACGCACCGGTTCTTCCACACCGATGACTGGGTCGCCATCGCGGCGCGTCACTTCGCCGACGAGCTGCTGCTCGCCTCCGATCCGATCGAGTTCGCGATCGGGACGAATTTCGTGTTCGAGACGGGCTTCACGAACCTGCAGTTCATCGCGCTCGCGTCCGTCGCCCATCGCGTGGGCGACCGGATGTTCGAGAAGATGGTGCAGAGCATCCAGACCGACGAGGCCCGTCACGCGCAGATCGGATCACCCGTGCTCGAGACCATCTTGGCGCACGATCCGGAGCGTGCCCAGTACCTCGTGGACAAGTGGTTCTGGCGCAGCTGGCTCTTCTTCGCGGTCGTCACAGGGTTCGCGATGGACTACCTCACCCCGGTGGAGCGCCGAGAGGTCTCGTTCGGCGAGTTCGTGCAGGAGTGGATCCTCGACCAGTTCCAGCGATCGCTCGACGCGCTGGGCCTCGCACGCCCGTGGTACTGGGACACGTTCCTGTCGGCGATCGATACGTATCACCATATGGTCTACGCCAGCGCGTACACGCACCGCGCGACGGTGTGGTTCGACATGGCGTTGCCTGGGCCAGCCGAACAGGAGTGGCTCGCACGCAAGTACCCGCGCACGTGGCCATCGTTGCAGCCCATCTGGACGCGGGTCGCCGATCGATGCAGTGCCGCCGGACCGGGTGTGGAATGGCACACGCACGGCGCGACCCCGGTCGGGTTCTGCGAGCTCTGTCAGCTCGTCCTCTGCGGGGGCACGCCCGGGCACAACACCGCCGAGGTCGTGCGCTACCAGAATCGCAGCTACGTGTTCTGCTCGGCGCCGTGTCGTTGGATCTTCGAACAGGAACCGGAACGGTACGCGGCTCACCGCGGTGTGGTCGCTCGCATTCTCGCCGGTGAGGCCCCGGCGAATCTGATCGCGCTGCTCCACTGGTTCGGTCTGTCGGAGAGTACGTGGGGCAAGGACATCCAGCGCGGTGCATACCCATGGGCCAAGGCTCCCGAAAGCGGGACGGAAGGATAGTCGGGCGATGCTCGTGCCGCTCTATGGGTTCTTGCAGGGAGACACGTTGGGCCTCGTCGTGCTCGTCCACGATACGGATCGCGTCCGCGACATCGCTCGGCGCCTGCAGCGGGCAGCAGCGGTCCGCGTTGCCACGCGCGAACGTGTCGCCGTGGTCGCGAACGGACGTCGGCTCGATCTGGACGCCACGATCCTGCAATCCGGTCTGCAGGCGCTCGACCGGGTCGACGTCGTCGCGGAGGTGCCCGATGCCCCGTGAGCGCGTCGCCGCGCTCGCCGACCTGTGGGACGGCGAGATGCGTGGCGTTCGAGTCGGAGGCAAGTGCGTGCTGCTCGTACGCCTCGGGAACGAGGTACGTGCGTACGCGGATCGCTGTCCGCACCTGGGGATGCCTCTCAGCGAAGGCGAGCTGCAAGACGGCGTGCTCACCTGTCGCGCGCACCAGTACCAGTTCGACGTGGCAACCGGTGCAGGCACCAACCCACGAAACGTGCGACTGCGGCCCTACCCCGTCAGCCTGGTGGATGGCGACATCGCCGTGGAGATCGACGAGCCATGAGCACGCCCGTCGGACCCGTGCTCGTCGAAGGTCCGGAGACCGACGCAGTGATCGCCGCGATTCGCGAGCTGAATGCGGATGTGACCGTCGTCGACCGGGGTGCGTACCTGCGTGTGGAGGTCGCGGATCGCTGCATCGTCACCCGCGAGGCGATCGAGCGCGGGCTGGGCCGGCCGTTCGTCTTCCCCGGCGATCTCGAACGGATCATGCCGTCATTCAAGGGCGCGCTGTCGCTCGCGGAGAACGTCGCGGCATGGGAGGCGCGCCGGTGAGCCGCAGCCGCACCTGGTCCCATCTCGAGGGGCAGACTCGGCGCCCGAACGCGTACGAGATCGCGACGTCGCGATTGCTCTGGTATCCGACGCGCGGCCTCGCCGTCGCCACGCCCACGGCCGAGTGGATCCGCGTGAACCAACGCGAACGCGTGCTCGCTTGCCGCGATTGGGACGCATTTCGCGATCCGCGACAGACGACCTACGCGAAGTACACCGAGCTGCAGCGCGATCGCGAGACGTTCGTCGACGGGCTCTTCGACCTCGCGGAGCGCAGCGACGACGACGCACGCCTCGCGCAGCGCTGGGTCGACATCCTTGACCGCGTGCTCGCACCGCTGCGCTATCCGGTCCACGGCCTGCAGATGATCACGAGCTACGTCGGATCCATGGCGCCGGGCGGACGGGTCGTGGTCACGTGCCTCCTGCAGGCGGCGGACGAGGTCCGGAGGATCCAGCGCATCGCGTACCGCGTGCGTCTCCTGCAGCGCTCCCACGCCCGCGTCGGCGCGGACAGTCGGTCGATCTGGGAGCGCGACCCCCTGTGGCAGCCGCTGCGAGAGCTGGTGGAGCGCCTGCTCGTCACCTACGACTGGGGCGAGGCCTTCGTCGCGCTCACCTCCGTGGTGAAGCCCGCGTTCGACGAGCTGTTCGGCGCTCGCTTCGCGGTCCTCGCGGCCACGGCCGGCGACGGCACGCTCTCCCAGCTCTTGCGGTGCCTCGACGAGGACGCCCGCTGGCACCGCGAGTGGTCGACCGTGCTCACGGAGATGCTCGTCGCCGAGAGCGGCGACAACGCAACGGCGATCGCGACGTGGCGCGCGTCGTGGCTTCCGCGGGTCGACGCCGCGGTCGCTCCGTTCCACGCGCTGTTCACGGACGTCGGCGACATCGCGCCGCGCCCAGGAGGTCGATCGTGACGATGGGAAGCCCCTCGATCGGTGCGCATCTCGACGAGACCGCCGAGGTCTTACGCGCGCTCGGCGATGTCCTCGTCGAGCTCACACCCAGCGGCGTCTGCGTGGCGATCTCAGGCGGCGAGGATCGAGGCCTGTCGCCGCAGCGCGTGCTCGGTCGACACATCCGCGAGCTGCTGCCGCCCGACGTCACGGAGCTCGTCGCTCGCACGCTCGTCGAAGTGCTCGAGAACGGCGGCGCGCGCACGATCGAGGGGCGCTTGCCGGCGAGCGATGCACTTCGCTGGTACGAGGCCCGCCTCACGCGCCTGCGCAATGGCCACGCGTTCGCGATCGTGCGCGATGTCCACGAGCATCGCAGCGCCGAGCTGGACCTCCGACGAAGCGAGGCGCGCTTCCGGCTGATGGCCGATCACGCCCCAGTGATGCTCTGGAAGTCCGGCCGTGACTCCCTGTGCGACTTCTTCAACTCTCGCTGGTTGGAGTTCACGGGCCGCACCATGGAGCAGGAGCTCGGCACAGCTTGGGCCGAGAGCGTGCACTTCGAGGATCTGCAGGCGTGCGTCGACACGTACATGGAGGCCTTCGTCGACCGTCGCAGCTTTCGAATGGAGTACCGCATGCGCCGCAAGGACGGCGCCTACCGATGGATCCTGGATCACGGCGTTCCCCGCTTCGAGGTCGACGGCACGTTCGAGGGTTTCATCGGCTCGTGCATCGACATCACCGAGATCAAGGAGGCGTCCGAGAAGATCCGCAAGCTGGCGGACGAGCTCGAGCTGCGCGTCCGCGAGCGCGAAGTGCTCCTCCGCGAGATCCACCATCGTGTGAAGAACAACCTGCAGCTCATCTCGACGATCTTCAACTTGCAGGCGCGGATGCTCGACCCGGTCGCGCGCGCACTCATCGACGAGGCCCAGAACCGCGTGCGCTCGATCGCGCTCATCCACGAGAAGCTGTGCGAATCGCCCAGCCTCGCGCACGTCGACTTCGCAGGCTACGTCCGCGACCTCGCCCGCTTCGTGATCCACGTGGTCGGTGGCCGCCACCAGATCGACTTGCGCGTCGACTGCGACGCCATGCGCCTCGCACTGGATCAGGCGATCCCGTGCGGCCTCGTGATCAACGAGCTCGTCACGAATGCGCTGAAGCACGCGTTTTCGGGCCGCGAGAGCGGCTGCATCCACGTACAGGTGCGCACTCTGCCCGGAGACACGGTGCAGATCACCGTCGCCGACGACGGCGTGGGTCTTCCCGGAACCACCGAGGTGAAGAATCCCAAGTCGTTGGGCTTCGATCTCGTCGTCACGCTGTTGCGTCAGCTCGACGCCGAGCTCGAGATCGACCGGAACGCGGGGACGGCGTTCCGATTCTCGTTCCATGCCATGAGGTGAAGGATGACCCACTCCACTGCGCTGCTCGAGCCCGAACGTCGAGACCGTCGTCTCGGCATTCTCATCGTCGAGGACGAGGCCCTCGTGGCCCGCGACCTCGAATTCACGCTCAACGAGATGGGCTACGACGTCGTCGCCGCCGTGGACTCGTTCGAGTCGGCGCTGAAGGCCATGAGCGTCCGACGGGCAGACGTGGTGCTGATGGACGTGAACATCAAGGGCCCGAAGGACGGTATCGAGACCGCGGCTGCCCTCCATCGCGACTACTCGGTACCGGTCGTCTTCCTCACCGCTTATGCGGACGACGCGACGCTCACACGCGCGGCTCGGACGCAGCCGTACGGCTACATCGTGAAGCCGTTCACCGGCAAGGACGTGCGCAGCGCCATCGAGATCGCGCACTACAAGCACGAGATCGACGGACGCATGGCTCGCAGCGAGCGCTGGTTCTCGACTACGCTGCGGTCGATCGGAGATGCGGTGGTCGCATGCGACTCCGATCGACGGATTCGTTTCATGAACCCCGTCGCCGAGGTCCTCACGGGGTGGTCCGAAGCGGAAGCCAGCGGACAGCCGATCCACGACGTGGTCCGCGTCGTCGAGCCGGCCGCCGCCGACGATGGCCAGGGACCCGTCGAGCGCGCGCTGCGGGAGCGATCGATGCAGACGCTCGCGTCGCCGAGCTGGCTCGTCGAGCGCGACGGCCGACGCAGCCGAGTCATCGACGACTCGGTCGCGCCGATCGTGCACGACGACACGCTGCTGGGCGCGGTGGTGGTGTTCCGCGATGTCACCGAGCAACGCCGGATGGCGGAGCAGATCGCGTTGACCGACCGCGTCACCTCGCTCGGGACCGTCGCCGCGAGTGTGGGCCACGAGATCAACAACCCACTTTCGTACAACCTGACGAACATCAGCTTTGCGCTCGGCGAGCTCCGCGAGCTCGCCAAGGGATCCACGTTCATCGATCAGCCCCACCGCCTCCAGGTCGTGCTCGAGGCGCTCGACGAGGCCAAGTCCGGCGCCGAGCGCATCGCCAAGATCGTCGCGGACCTCCGCGCCTTCTCGCGGTCTCGTGAAGAGACCGTGCATCCGATCGACGTGCGCGCGTGCGTCGAGTGGGCACTCAAGCTGACCGGCAACCAGCTGCGCCACGCAGCTCACCTGGTGAAGGAAATCGGTTCCGCGCCGCTGGTGATGGGCAACGAGGTGCGTCTCTCGCAGGTCTTCGTGAACCTGTTGGCGAACGCGGCGCAAGCGATCGGAGGCATGCCGCAGGACAACGAGGTCCGAATCGTCGTGCGCACGGAGGCCGGCCGTGCAGTCGTCGAGGTCCACGACTCGGGGCCCGGTGTGCCCACCGACGTCGCCGAGCGGATCTTCGAGCCGTTCTTCACGACCAAGCCGCCCACCACCGGGACCGGACTCGGCCTGTCGATCTGTCGCAACATCGTCGAGTCGATGGGGGGGCGGATCTCGCTCGAGCCGAGGACCTCGAACACCACCTGTTTCCGCGTCGTGTTGCCCGCTGCACCGGTCACGACGGAGAGCGCGCCGCCCCCACCCGTGGTCAGCGACCGTCGGCGTGCACGCATCCTCGTGATCGACGACGACCCCTTGTTCGTGCGCTCTCTGGCGCGCATGTTGCGGCGAGAGCACGAGGTCACGATCGTCGAGAACGGCCAGGACGCGGCCAAGCTCCTGCGGAGCGATAGCGCCTTCGACCTCGTGCTCTGCGACATGATGATGCCCGGCATGAGCGGCAAGGACGTCTACGACAACGTGCTCGTGACGCATCCCGAGCTCGCCGACCGCATGGTGTTCATGACGGGCGGCGCATTCACGCCGCGAGCAGCGGATTTCCTGGCGCTCGTCGGCAATCGCCACATCGCGAAGCCGTTCGGCGTCGCCGAGCTGCTCGCGCTGGTCGCATCGCTCACGGTCGGCCGCACCAGCGCGCCGGATGCCTAACGGTCGCGCACCGCGAGCACGAGCGCCACGATCGCGACCTGGTACAGCCCGCACGCGAGGAACAGCGGAGCGAATCCGAGCGCCGCGAACAAGGGCGGCGCCAGCAGGGCGGCCCACACGCGCGGCAGGTTCAGGCACGCCGTCGAGATCGCGTACTGAGTGGCGCGCACGCGGACGTCCAGCACGTCCATGAAGAGCGCGTGCACACCCGCGAGCATCAGCGCGCTCGCGACCGACTGGACGATCACGAACGTCCCCATGAACGCGGTCGAGCTCCACCACGACTCCGCGAGCGCGAAGCCGATCCAGGACGCGCCCAACGCGGCGCTCCCGAACGCGGCAGCGCGCCGATGACCGACGCGATCGACGACGAAGCCCGCGAGCCCATACCCGAGCAGGCCGCCCACGAGCAGCAGTGGCGACACGAACGGCCCCACGTCCTTCGCATCCCACCCGAGCCGCCCCACCCAGAACGCACCCGTCACGGTAGACGTGACGACGTCCGCCGCGAGCACGAACATCGCGAGCACCACGGCGCGCCGGCTGCGGGCATCGCGGGCGACGGCTGCCAGGCTCGCGAGCAGCGATTCGCGCGCGCGCGCTCGTCCTGCGCGAGCCCCGAACAAGGGCAGCGCGGCGAGGATCACTGCGATGCCGGCGACGATCCACAGCGGCGCCGCGAGGCCATGCACCGCCGCGTAGCCCGGCAGCCACAATCCAGCGATCCCCTCGTGGCCGAGATGGTGACCGAGCAGCATGCTCGCTTGCGCCACGCCGCGCTCGTGGGGCTGCACCCCGTCGAAGGCGAGCGCATCGGTCGCGACGTCCTGCAGCGCGAGTGCGATGTTGAGCGCGAGCCAGCAGCTCGCGAGCACGAGCACGTCCGCCTCCCGCTCCACGCCGCTCGCGAGCCCCGCGGCACAGCCGGCCACCACGAGTGTCGCGAGCGCCGCGACGCGACCCGGGGCCGCGCGAGCCCATGGCACCGCGTCGACGAGTGGACCCCACGCGATCTTGAGCACCCACGGCGCGCCGGCGAGCGCGAGCACACCGGCTTGGGCCTCGAGCGCGACGCCCCGCTGCGCGAGCGTGGGGATCAGCACGAATGCAGCGAAGCCGTACACGAGCCCCTGCACGAGATACGGCCCCCCGAGCACACCCGCGCGGAGGGCCAAGGGCGACTCGGACGACACCGAATGATCCTAGCAGCCCGAGTTCCACCACGGGCTGCTAGCCGCGGCGCGCGAACAGATCGAGCAACCGGCGCCACCACACGGCGAGGCTCTCGCGCAGGTCGTCGAGGTACACGTAGGTCACAGGCACGACGACGAGCGTGAGGATCGTGGCCGTCGACATGCCGCCGAGCAGCGCCTGACCGAAGGCCTGATAGGCGATGCCTTCACCCGTGGGCTCGGTCAACGCCAGCGGCAGCAGACCGCCGATCGTCGTCAGCGACGTCATCATGATCGGCCGAAACCTCAGGCGCCCGGCCTGGACGATCGCATCCTCGCGCGACAAGCCCTGCGCCCGCGCGACGTTGACGAAGTCGATCAGCACGATCGCATTGTTCACGACCACGCCGAGGAGCAGCACGATGCCGATGCCGGCCAACGCGTCGATGTGCTCTCCGGCCAGGAAGAGCGACCACCACACCCCGACGAACGAAAGCGGGATCGAGGGAAGCACCGCGAGCGGCAGCACGAAGGACTCGAACAGGAAGCCCATCACGAGCAGGATGAAGATCGTGCCCAGCCCCATCGCACCGATGAGATCCTGGGCCATGTCGTCGATGCGCTTGCGCTCGGCGTCCGCGTCGAACGACAGCCCCTCGGGCAGGCGGTAGCTCTTCATGAACGCCTGGATGCGCTCGACCGTCGCGATCCGGTCGTCGTCGTCGAGCTCGAGCCGGATGGCGCTGCCCACCCGCTTGTTCACGCGCTGCAGTGCCGCTTCGCCGCGCGTGACGTCCTTCTCGGCCAGCACCTGCAACGGCACGGTCCCGCCCTCGCGCGTCGGCACGGTCCACCCGAGCAGCTGATCGACGTCCTCGCGATCGTCCTCGCGATAGCGGATGCGGACCTCTAGCTCCTTCTCTGGCGTGTGGAAGCGCGGCAACGGAGCCCCCCGGATCGCGTACGCCACGGTGTTCGCGAGCGCATCGGCCGGGACGCCGTACCGCTCCGACATCGCGCGATCCACCGACAGCGACAGCTCGTCGCGACGCCGCGTGTCCTCGTTGCCGCCCTTCTTGCCCACGACTCCCTCGATCTGCAGGAGGCGTTGCTCGAGGTCCTCTCGGGTGGCGGCGACGAGATCGTGATCGTCGCCGTAGATCGCGACCCGGAACGAGTCGTCACGGCCGCCGTCGCTCTCGCCGAACTGCGACGACTTGCGCCAGCCGGGCTTGGTGGGGAGCTTCTCCGCGAGCTCCTTGGCGAACTCCTCGAACGGCGGCTCGTCGGGCTGCGGCGGATCGAAGAACACCTGGACCTGCCCCGTGTTCTCGTCGAAGCCGATGTACTCGCCGTTGACGTGGTACTCGGGCCCGATCTGATCGAGCACGTGCTCGATCTCGAGGAAGAACGCGTTCGCGTCCTCCAGCGTCGTGTCCGACGGCATGGAATAGCTGACCGTAATCCGACGCGAGCCGAACTGCTGGCCCGAAGCGCAGCGCACGTTCATGAACGGGATCGCCGTGGAGGCCAGCGCGACGAGTGCCCCCACGACGACGTCCATGCGCCGGGCGATGATCCGGCGCAAGAGGCGACCGTACGCCTCGTTGGCCCGCCCCAGCGTGGCGTCGTAGGCCCGCCCCACCGCGCGCTTCCACGCCCGGTCGATGGGCGCGAGCGCGGCCCGCCAACCGCGACGGTTGGTGCCGGCCGGAGCATCCTCGAGCAGCGTCGCGGACGCGAGCGGCACCAGCACGAGCGCGACGAACAGGCTCGCCACGAGCGACACGCCGACGGGCGTGACCATCCGGATCATGAAGAACTGGGTCGGGCCCTCCGAGAGCAGCGCGGCCGGCAGGAACACTATCACCGTCGTCGCGGTGGCCAGCGTGATCGCGAGCGCCACCTCGCTGGCCCCCTGCAGCGCGGCCGCATAGGGTCCGAGCCCGCGGCGGCGGAAGCGGGAGATGTTCTCCGCCACCACGACGGAGTTGTCCACGACCATGCCCACGCAGATCATCAGCCCGATCAACGAGACCAGGTTGATGCTCTGCCCCGTGAAGTACATGAACGGCAGCGCGAGGAACAAGGACAGGGGAATCGAGAGCGCGATCACGATCGTGATGCGCAGCCGCTGCAGGAAGAACAGCAGCACCGCGAGGGCGAGCCAACCGCCCTGGATGCCCGAGCCGACCACTTGTTCGAGGCTGTAACGGATGAGGTCGCCCTGGATGAACACCGGCTCGACCACGACGCCGGCGAGATCGGGGTGGGCGGCCGCCTCGGCGACCGCGGCCTTGATCCGATCGCAGATCTCGACCGTGTTCGCCTGCGACTCCTTCACGACGAACATCACCATCGATGGCTTGCCGTTGTACCGGTCGTAGCGCGTGCGCTCCGGCGGCCCCAGCGTGACCTCGGCGACGTCGCGCAGCCGCAGCCCGTCGGCCCGCACCATGACGTCACCGATCTCTTCGGGCGTGCGCAGCGTCCCCACCGAGCGCAAGAGCAGAGTCTGCCCCCCGTCCTGCAGCTGTCCGCTCGCGAGCGTGAAGTTCGCCCGCGCGAGCGCACTGACCAGCTGGACCATGTTGATCCCGGCCGCCTCGGCGAGCGCCCGATCGACGTCGATCCGCACCTGCGGATCCACGCGGCCCCAGAGGTTCACGAGGCCGACGCCGTCGATGCGCTCGATCGGCCGCAAGAGGTGCTCGTCGATCACCGTCATGGGGTCCGAGATGTCCGGATCCCAGATGATTCCGTAGAAGGCGACGGGGATGCTCTCGCCCGACTCCTTGCGGATGCGGACCTCCTTCACCTCGGTCGGCAGCTCGGCCCGCACGCGATTGATGCGGTCGCGCACCTGGCGATAGGCGACGTCCATGTCGACCTCGCCCTCGAAGATGAGCGTGATCTGGGACTGTCCCGCGGTGGAGTTGGAGATGATCTGATCGAGCCCGGGCGTCGTCGAGGTCGACGCCTCGAGCGGGCGCGTGATCTTCTCCTCGACGTCGCGCGCCGTGGCATCCGGGAACGACACCGTCACCGACATGAACGGGGCCGAGAAGCCCGAGGGGATGAGCTCGAGCGGCATCCGCTGCAGGGCGATCGCCCCGAGCACGAGCGCCGACAAGAGCGCCACGAACATCGCGACGGGCCGCCGCAGGCTCGTGCGCACGATGGCGTTGTCGGAGAACCCCGGCAGCATCGCGGCCTCAGTGGAGGTCCTCGTCGCCCTCGGGCGCGAGCTGTTCGGGCCGCACGTTCGCCAGCTCGTCGCGCAGCGCCTCGGCCGGGCTGCGGCCCGCGAGCCGAGCGGCGACGCCGTCGACGCCGGCGTACAGCGTGGGGATCACGACGAGGGTGAGCAACGTCGACAAGCTCAGGCCCGCCATCACGGTGACCGCCAACGGCGTGCGGATCTCCGCGCCGTCGCCGAGCCCGAGCGCCATCGGCAGGAGGCCGAGCACGGTGGTGAGCGTCGTCATCAGGATAGGTCGCAGGCGCACCCCACCGGCGACGGCCAGCGCCTCCTCCGTCGGATAGCCGCGCGCCTTCAGCTGGCCGACGTAGTCCACGAGCACGATCGCGTTGTTCACCACGATGCCCGCGAGCAGGATGGCGCCGAGGAACACGATGATCGACAGCGGCATGTCGAGCAGCATGAGTGCCCCGATCACGCCGACGAGCGCGAGCGGGATCGAGAAGAGGATGATGAAGGGATAGACCAGGCTCTCGAACTGCGCCGCCATGATCACGTAGACCAAGAAGATCGACAGCCCGAGCGCGAGCCACAGCGAGCCCGACGACGTCTCCCACTCCTGGCTCTGGCCCGTGATGGCCGTGGTGACGCCGGCCGGCAGCGCGAGCTCGTCGACGGCCTCGCCGATGCGCGAGGATACCGAGCCGAGCCCCGCCCCCTCGATGTTCGCGGTGACGAGCCCGACCCGCTGCTGGCCGACCCGTCGGATCTCGTTGGGGCCGCGCCCCACTTCGATCTCCGCGATCGCCGACAACGGCACCGGGTGCGCGCCGCCCGGGTTCACGACGAGCTGGCGCAGCTCGTCGACGCTCGCCTCGCGGATGTTCGCCAGCCGCACGCGGATGGGCACCTTGCGGTCGCGCCGGCGCAGCGACGTCGCCTCGGCGCCCTGCACCTTGTCGCGCACGAGCTCTGCGACCGTGCGGATGTCGAGGCCGGACCGGGCCAGCCGATCGCGGTCGTAGACGATGTGGATCTCGGGGCTGCCCGGGTGGATCGAGGCCTCGACGTCGCGGAGGCCCTCGATGGTGCGCAGGCGCTCCGCGACGGCATCGGTGGCTCGCCGCAGCTCGTCGAGATCGAGCCCGCGCACCTCGACCTCGACGGGGGCCTTGAACGAGAACAGCACCGGACGCGTGATGTTCACCCGCATGTCGGGCACGACGCCGACGATGTCGCGGGCGGCCGTGCGCGCGACCGCCTCGATGCGCTCGGCCTGGGCCGTCGGGCTGCCCTCGATGAGCGCCTCGAAGAGCGTCGGCGGCGTGCCGGTGTCGAGATCGACGCGCATGCGCGCCGTGTGCTCGCCCCGCTCGGCCGTGTCCGTGTTGTCGCGCTCGCTGCCGATCGTCGCCGTCAGCGAGCGCATGTGCGGCACGTCGGCGATCAGGCGCTGCTCGAGTGGCGCCATCGTCGTGTCGGTCTCGGCCAGCGGCGTGCCCACGGGCAACGCGAGCTCCATGGTGAACTCGCCCTGGTGAAGCTCCGGCACGAGCTCCGTGTCGAGCCGCGTCATGCCCCACACCATGAAGACGAGCGATCCTGCGAAGCCGAGATAGACGATCGGCCGGTTGCGCAGGCACCAGCGGATGACGCGCGGGTACCAACGCGCGATCAGCTCGAGGCCGACCCCGAACAGCCACAGCACGGGCCGCGCGAGCAGCATCAGCACCTTGCCCGCGCCCCACAGCGATCCGCCGATCGCGAACGCGAGCACGAACAGCACGGCGAAGAAGAGCACCTTGCCGATGAGCTCGAACACCAGGTGCAGGACGAACCGCACCAGCGTCCACGGCAGGAGCAGCACCGTCCACTTGCGCCGGCCCACGCCGCGCAGCGCATCGACCAGCTCGCGCACGCTGTTCCACCGCGTGGCCTGTTCCCGCAGCCCCGCGATCACGCCGCCCTGCGCTCGCACGCCGTCGGCGAGCTCGGTGATGCGGCGACGCGAGGCCAACATCGGGATGAGGAAGAGCGCGACCGCGAGCGAAGCCAACAGGCTGAAGACGACGGCGAGGCCGAGGTCGCCGAACATCTGCCCCGCGATGCCCTCGACGAACACCATGGGGAAGAACACCGCGACGGTCGTCAGCGTGGACGCCACGACCGCACCGCCCACTTCCGCGGTGCCCCGCACGGTCGCGCGCACGAGGTCGTCGCCCTCCTGCCGACAGCGATCGATCGACTCGAGCACCACGATCGAGTTGTCGACCAGCATGCCGATGCCGAGCGCCAGGCCGCCGAGCGACATGATGTTCAGCGACACGCCGAAGAGGTTCAGCGGCGCGAACGTGACGAGCACGGACACCGGGATCGAGACGCCGACGATCACGGTGCTCCGCACGTCGCGCAGGAACAGGAACAGGATCAGCACCGCGAGCCCGCCGCCGACCACCGCGGTGTCGCGCACCTCGTCGATGCTGGACTGGATGAAGCGCGAGCGGTCGGCGGCGATCGTCAGCGTCGCGCCGTAATCCTCGGTGAGCCGCGGCTGGACTTTCTCGTCCATCCTCGTGCGCACGAGCGCGGCCATGTCGACGATGTTGGCGTCGGCTTCCTTGTACACCTCGATCTCGACCGCCTCGTGACCGTCGACGCGGGTGATGACGTCGCGATCCTTGAACCCGGAATGGATCGTCGCGAGGTCGCGCAGTCGCACGTCGCGGTCGTCCTTGCGCACGACCACGATGTCGCCGATGTCGTCGGTATCCTTGAACTCGTTGACGGTGCGGACGAGGTAGCGCGTCCGGCCGTCGCGCATCGTGCCGCCCGCGAGGTTCACGTTCTCCGCGGCGAGTCGATCCGTGATCGTCTTCACCGCGATGCCGGTGCGGCGCAGCTGGCCTTCGTCGAGCTCGACCTGGATCTCCTCCTCGAGGCCGCCCTTGACCTTCACGGCTGCGACGCCCTCGACCGGCTCGAGCAGGCGCCGCACTTCGCGATCGGCGACGCGCCGCAAGAGCTTGAGTCCGGCGTCGCCCTCGAACCGCTCGCCTTCGCCCGACAAGGACAGCGTGAGCACCGGATCGAGCGTGGGGTCGTAGCGCAGGATGAGCGGCTGCTCGACGCCGTCGGGCAGGTTCGGCTGGACGAGGTCGAGCTTCTCGAGCACGTCCTGCGACGCCTCGTCCATGTCGGTGTTCCACGCGAACTCGAGTACGACGTCGCTGGCGCCCGCGCGCGAGATGCTCTCGATGCGCGTGAGACCCGTGACGACGCCGAGCAGCTCCTCGAGCGGACGCGAGACATTGTCCTCGACCTCCGCCGGCGCCGCACCGGGATACTCGGTGCGGACGGTCAGCTTGGGATAGCTGATGTCCGGCATGAGGTTCAGCGGCAGCAGGCGGATGCTGAACCAGCCGAACACGATGACGGCGAGGAACACCATCAGCACCGCGACCGGGCGCGCGGTCGTCACGCGATAGAAGTCCATCTTCCGCGCGAGCTCGGCGACGTCCGTGCCGGCGCCCGGCGTCACCCCGAGCGCAGCCCGAGGCGTCGCCGACGGCGGGACGTCGCCCGCCTCGCTCATGCGCCCTCGTGTCCGGCCGTGTTCTGCACGAGGCTGGCCGAGCTCGCCCCCGCCTCGATCGGCTGGCCCGTGCCGTCCACGCGGGTGACGAGCGCCCCGTCCTTCAGCCCGGCGTGGCCGGACTCGACGATCTCGGTGCCGGCGCCGACGCCCTTGACGACCTCGGCCCGGTCGTCGTCGAGCAAGCCGAGCTCGACCCGCGTCCGCTTCACGCGGTCGCCGTCGACGACGAACACGAACGCCTCGTCCTCGTCGTACACGAGCGCCTGCTTGGGCACGAGCGTGGCGTCGTCGCGCGTATCGGTGGTGAGCGTGACCTCGGCGTACATGCCGGGCAGAAAGCCTTGGTCGCCACCGGCGAGCGCCTTGGGCAGGCCGACCGTGACCTTCACCGTGCCGGTGGCCGAATCCACGATCGGCGCGATCCGGACGACCTCGCCGGCGCCGCGACGGCCGGCCGCCGCCTTGCCGACGATGTCGGCGATCTGCCCGACGCGGATGCGGTCGAGCTCCTTCTCCGGCACGTAGACGCGCGCCACCAGGGTGTCGAAGTCGACGATGCTCGCGATCTGGGCCCCGCTCGTGACGAACGCACCCTCGGTGACGAACCGCTGCGTCACCGTGCCGGCCTGCGGCGCGACGATCTTGGTGTTGCGGATGTCGCGGCGGCGGTCGCCGACGTCGAGCAACGCCTGCTTGTAGGCGAGCCGGGCCGCGTCGAGCTCCTGCTTGCTCGCGACCTTGCGCGCGAACAGCTCCTCGACCGTGTCGAGATCCATCTTGGCCTTGTCGAGCCCGGTGGATGCGCGATCGAGACCGCTCGACTGCATGTCGGACTTGATCCGCCCCAGCAGCGCACCCTCCTTCACCGCGTCGCCCTCCTCGAACGCGAGCGCCACGATGCGCCCGGTGGACTCGGCGTGGACCGTGACCATGCGCTCGGCCTCGATCGTGCTCGCGGCGGTCAACCGAGCCGCGATCGTTCCCGTCTTCACGGTCGTCGTGACGACGGGGGCGGCGCGCTCGGTCTCGGCCTCGTCGGCCTTCGCATCCTTGGCGAACATGGAGGGCCCGCCGTTGCAGGCGGCGACGAGCACGAGCGCCAGGGCGGCGAGCGTGGTGGGGCGTGGCGCGGGGCGGGTCATCGGTTCGCGCGCGGCGATGGAGCTCGGCTTCCCATGTAGCACGCCCAGGCTCGGGCGGCAGCCGGAGCGGGCGTGCAGCGAGGTCGACCGCTTCGACCCGCGGACGCGCCGTCTCGTTTCCGCCCGGCGCACGAGCGGTCGCACGCCCACGTCGGGCGGTTTGCGAAGATGCGTGAACGGGAAGCGCGCAAGCCTTTCGTGCGGCGCTCGGCCCGTCGGCACGGGGCGCGGACGCGTCAGCCCGTCACGCGATCGACGACCTCGAGCAGGATCGCGCGATCGCACGGCTTGAACAGGCAGGGCACGCCGTGGCCTTCCAACCGAGCCCGGATGTCCGGGGCGAACACCCCGCCGGTGACGAGCACGAACCTGCCGGCCAGCTGCGGGTGGCTCGCACGCACGCGCTCGTAGACGTCGATGCCCGAGACGCGCGGCATCATGACGTCGCACAGCACGACGTCGAAGTGCTCGCGCCCGATCAATGCGAGCGCCTCGTCGCCGTCGTTCGCGATCCGAACGTCGTGCACGTCGCCGATCATCCGCCCGAGCGCGCGCGCGACCGCGGGCTCGTCGTCCACCACCAGCACGCGTCGACGCGGCGGTAGGCTGGGCTCCTCACCGCGCGCGGCCGGGCGGGCGGACGCGCGAGCGAACGGCAGCACGACGCGCACCCGGGAGCCGCGGGCGCGCTCGCTCTCGATGTCGATCGTGCCGCCCGCGGCCGATACGATGCTGTGGCAGATCGGCAGACCCAGCCCGGTGCCGGTGCCGGCCGGCTTCGTCGTGAAGAACGGGTCGAAGATCCGCGGCAGGTGCTCGGCGGCGATGCCCTCGCCGTCGTCCTCGACGAGGAGCTCCGCACTGCGTCCATCCGCGGTGGGCCGCGTGGTGACGCGCACGACGTGGCGGGCCGGATCGCTGTCGGCGATCGCCTGCATCGCGTTGACGAGCAAGTTGATGACGACCTGCACGAGCCGTCCCTCGTTGCCGCACACCGGCGGCATGCCCACGTCGCTGCGCACGACCCGAGCCCGATGGCGCAGCTCGCTGTCGACGATGCCGAGCGCCGCATCCACCACCTTGCGCAGATCGGACGGCCCCTCGGTGGCGTCCTGCTCGCGCGCGAGCAGCTTGAGGTCGCGGACGATCGAGCGCACCCGCTCGGCCCCCGAGCGCGCCTCGGCGAGGGCGGCCCCGGCCTCGTCGTCGTGCGGGCGGGCGAGCGCGAAGTCGAGGCTGCCGAGGATGTACGTGAGCGGGTTGTTGATCTCGTGGGCGATACCCGCGGCGAGCATGCCGATCGCGGCCAAGCGTTGCGAGCGCGCCAGCTCCTCCTCGAGCCGCTTGCGCGCCTCGATGTTGCGCGCGATGACGATGACGCCGTCGACCACGCCTTCGCGACGCGACGGGCACAGCACGCTCTCGTACCACTCGACCGTGCCGGCCGCGGCGGTGCCGCGGTGCTCGAACGTGACGGTCTCTCCCGTCTCGAGCACGCGCTCGAACGCGTGGGCAAAGTGCGCGGCGGCGTCGGGCGGCATGAACTCCCCGAAGTGACGGCCCTCGGCATCGGCCACGGTCAGGTCCGGGATCGTGCGGTTGATCGTCTGCAGGTAGCCGCGTCGGTCGTAGGTGATGACGAAGTCCGGCAGGTTCGCGAGCAGCGAGCGCCAGCGCTCCTCGCTGCGCCGCAGCTCGCCCTCGATGCGGATGCGATCCCCGATGTCGATCATCGTGACGAGCGCACCGGCGAGCCCGCCCTCGGCGGTCGCCAGCGGCACGGCGTGGTAGACGGCCCACGACGTCGTGCCGTCGGGGCGCACGACGCCGAGCGTCATCGGGCCGGCCGCCTCGCCTGTGCCGAGCGTGATCGACACCGGATACGCCTCGACCGGCACCGTCTGCCCGCGCTCGTCGACGACGCGCGTGTCGAAGTCGGCAACGAACGTCTGCGTCAGCTCGTCGCGCCGCAACCCGAGCATCAGACAGGCCTGCGGGTTCGCATCGACGATCCGCCCATCGGGCAGGACCCGCACGATCCCGCCCGGCGTCGTCGCCACGAGGGCACGCGCCAGCTCGTCGGGATCGACCGGCTGCGCGTCCAGGCCCCGAGCCATGTTCGAGCAGGATACCAGCGAGAATCCCACCGGCACACCGACCCCAGCGACCCATTGAGGGCCGCCCACGGGTCCGCGAAGCCCGCGAGCGGCGCGGTCTCAGGACACCTGAGCGAGCGGCGTGTACGTCAAGCCGTGCGCCTTCGCGACGGCCTCGTAGACGCAGGCTCCGCCCAGCGTGTTGATGCCGGCGGCGAGATGACGCGACCGCTTCGCGGCGGGCAGCAGGCCCTCCCTCGCGATGAGCAGCGCGTAGGGGAGCGTCGCATTCGTGAGGGCGATCGTGGACGTGCGCGGCACTGCGCCGGGCATGTTCGCGACGCAGTAGTGCACGACGCCCTCCTCCACGAAGGTCGGCTTGTCGTGCGTCGTGGCTCGGCACGTCTCGATGCAGCCGCCCTGGTCCACGGCGACGTCGACGATCACGCTGCCGGGCTCCATCGCGCGCAGGTGCTCGCGCGTGACCAACCGAGGCGCCGCACCCCCGGGCAGCAGCACCGCACCGATGACGAGGTCGGCCTGCGTCACCTCGCGCATGATGTTCTCGGGGTTCGAGTACAGCGTCTCGATCTGGTTGCCGAACACGTCCTCGAGGTAGAGCATCCGCTCGGCGTTGACGTCGAGCACCGTGACGCGTCCGCCGAGGCCGATGGCGATGCGTGCGGCCGCTGTGCCGACGATCCCGCCGCCGAGGATCACGACCTGGCCCCGGCGCGTGCCCGGGATGCCGCCGAGCAACAGGCCCTTGCCGCCGTTCTCACGCTGCAGACAGCTCGCGCCGACCTGCGCGGACATGCGGCCGGCGATCTCGGACATGGGGCGCAAGAGCGGCAAGCTGCCGTGATCGTCGGTGATCGTCTCGTACGCGACGCCGTGCACCTTCTTCGCGAGCAGCTCGCGCGTGAGCTCGGGGAACGCCGCGAGGTGGAGATACGTGTAGAGCACGAGCCCGTCGCGGAAGTACTGGAACTCCGCGGGCAGCGGCTCCTTCACCTTCACGACCATGTCGCTCGCCCACACCTCGGCCGCGCCGCCGACGATCTTCGCGCCGGCGTTCGTGTACATCTCGTCGGAGAAGCCCGACGACAGGCCTGCGCCCTTCTCGACCACCACCGACGATCCGCCGGAGACGAGCGCTTGAACGCCCGCCGGGCTGATGCCGACGCGGTACTCGTGGGTCTTGATCTCCTTGGGGACGCCGATGCGCATGACGGACTCGATCTCCTGACGGGTTTGCGCGGGGACCATACACCCTCGCGCAAGCCCGCGTGCGTGCCTGAACTCTCTAGCTCGGGCCCTCCGCGGGCGGCTAGCTCGGGCCCTCCGCGGGCGGCTACCGATCGGCGAGCAGCCAGTCCGTCAGCTCGAGGAAGGCGTCGGCTTCCGCGCGCGCGGTGACGAACTCCGGCAGGTGGGGCATCGCCGCGAGCTGGCGCGGCACGTCCGCGGTCCCCACCGACACGCCGAAGCGGCCCGCGACGAACAGGCCGGCGTCGTTGGGCGCGTCGCCGATCGTCGCGATCGCGGCAGACTCCACCCCCGCGGCCGCGAGCACCGCGCGCCCCTTGTCCGGCGGCACGCGCGTCACGTGCACGTGCACGTTCGACCACGTCGTATGCAGCGATGCAGCGCAGAGCGCCGTGCCCAGCCGCGCCAGCGCCTCGTCGGTTCGACCCGCGCGCTCGAACGCGACGTCGACGATGCGGAACGCGTCGTCCGGCGTGGGCGACAGCGGCAGGCCCAGCCCTTCGGCGATGCGCATGGACGTGGTCCGGATCTCGTGCCGATCGCCGGCGGCCGTCGCCTCGAGCACGCGCACGTGCGCGTCGGGGATCACCTCGACGAGCCCGTTCTCGGCGATGCCGCGCCGCACCCCGGGCAGGTACCGCACGAGACCGAGCACCTCGCCCGAGCTGCGGCCGCTGACCGGCATCACCTCGATGCCGGCCGCCGACAGCCGCGCGATCGCGCCGAGCACCTCGGCTGCGAGCGCGCCCTCGCGCGTCAGCGTGCCGTCGACGTCGGTCGCGACGAGCCGCACCGCCCCGGCACGTGCCCGCCGCTCGGCCGGATCGACGCTGGCGAGGCCGGGCAGCGAGGTCGACATGCGCGGGCGTTGTACCAGATCGGCGCCGGCAAAAGCCGTGGTACGGTGGCACGAGCGATCCGTCATGCCGCTCGACCTCGAGCCCGGCGACGTCTACGCGGGCACGATCCGGGTCCTCCGCGTGCTCGGGATCGGATCGTTCGCTCGCGTGTACGAAGTCGAGGTCCCCGGCTACGACCATCGACTCGCGCTCAAGCTCACGCGCGAGCCGGTCACCGCCGGCGATCAGGCGCAACGAGCCCTCCGCGAGATCACGATCCTCCGCTCGCTGACGAACCCGCACGTCGTGCGCACGTTCGACTGCGGGCTGCGCCCCGACGGACACATCTACCTGCTGATGGATCTGCTCGAGGGCGCGAGCCTCGACAGCTGGCACGACTTCAGCCAGCCGCTGCATCCGGCCCAGGCGGTGACGATCGTGCACCAGGCGTGCCTCGGGCTCGCCGAGGCGCACGCGATGGGCATCGTGCATCGCGACGTGAAGCCGGAGAACGTCTTCATCGAGCACGACGGACAGATCAAGATGCTCGACTTCGGGCTCGCACGATCGTTCGATGGCAAGCCCGTGCTCGGGCGCAACGCGAGCGATGCCCACCTCGTCGTCGGCACGCCGCACTACAGCCAGCCCGAGCAGCTCAAGACCCGCGTGCTCACGCCGGCCTCCGACGTGTACAGCCTCGGCCTCATCCTCTACGAGCTGTTGTCGGCGCGGGCGCCGTTCTTCGTCGGCACGCTGCCGGAGGTGAAGTATCGGCTGCGCAACGATCCCGCTCACTGGCTGAAGGCCCACGCGACGGCGCCCGTCATCTCGCTCGACCTGCAGCCCGGCTGCGAGGACCTGCCGCCCTCGCTCGTGAAGGGCATCCATCGCGCGCTCGAGAAGGACCCCGCGCGCCGGCCCCCCGACGCGGGCGCGCTCGCGAACATCCTCGGGCTCGTGCTGCACCGCGACATGGGCATCCCGGTCGCGGCGACGCTGCGCATGCTCCATCCCGATCGCACGCTCGACGACCGCCTGTTCCTGCCCGGCAGCTATCGCATCGGTAGCGGCGCGCGGTGCGAGATCAAGCTGCGCGACGACGCGGTCCCCCACATCCACGCGGTGCTCGAATGGAGCGGTGTGCCGAATCGCCCGCACCTGCGCCCCTTGCTCGACGACGGTCTCGTGAAGGTGAACGACCACGTCATCGATCACCCGGTCGAGCTCGCCGAGGACGACGAGTTCAGCGTCGGCGGCACACGGCTCGCCGTGATGTACTCGACCTGAGGCGCGCCACCTCCGGGCCACCGTTTGTTACGATGGTGGAGTGAGGCGGCGTGCGCTCGGCATCGCGCTCGCGGGGACCGTCGTGGCCGACGGGGCCTGCCGCCTGGGCGCGTTCGCGTGCGAGGACGACGGCGACTGTGCGGACGGCGGTGCCGAGGGGGTCTGCGAGCCCGAAGGCGCGTGCAGCTTCCCCGACGCCGACTGTCCGTCGGGCCGCCGCTACGGCGAGCGCTCGCCCGGTGATCTCGCCGGCGAGTGCGTCGAGACCGTCGGCACGACCGAGTCGACGGGCGACACGCTCGCCGAGACCGGCCCCGATCCGACCACGCTCTCGACGGACCCCGAGACGAGCACGAGCGCACAGGACGACGACGCGACCGCCGAGACCGGGGCCTCGTGCGCGCCGGGCTGGTGGGATTGCGCGTGGCACCGCCGCGTCGCTCTCGACCTGCCTGCGACCGCGGCCGAGACGTTCGAGGATGTCCCCGTGCTCGTGCTGCTCGGCGCGCCGCGCATCGATCCGGCCGACGCGGCGGCGGGCGGTGCGGACCTCCGCTTCGTGACGACCGACGGGACCCGCGTGCCCCACGAGATCGAGCGCTGGGACGCCGAGGGAGTCTCGGTCGTGTGGATCTCGGTGCCCACGCTCGGCCCCGGCGACGGTCCGCGCGTGTGGCTGTACTACGGCAACGCCGGTGCGACCGACGATCAGGATCCCCACGCGGTGTGGTCGAGCGAGCACGCGGCGGTGTGGCACATGCAGCCGGGCTTCGCCGACGCCACTGCGAACGACCACGACAGCGAGCCGATGGGCGCCATCGCGGACGCAGAAGGACACATCGGCGGCGCGAAGGAGTTCTTCGCGGTCGACGATCGCGTCGACGTGCGGGCGACGGAGGTGCTCGACGACGCGTTCCTCGCGGGCGCGACGATCTCCGCGTGGGTGCGCCCGGACACCTGGGGCGGCACGGCGCGTGGGCGGATCGCCGACAAGAGCGGGGGTGCGCAGGGCGGCTGGATGTTCTACGTGTCGAGCGACAGCGGCGGGGAGATCCGCTTCCGTCAGGGCTACGCCGGGGGCCAGGTGATCTGGCGCTCCGAGGGCGACGTCATGGTGCTCGACCGCTGGTACCACGTCGCCGCCACGTGGTCCGCGAACACCGACGAGATGCCGCGGCTGTTCATCGACGGCGTGGAGCAGGAGGTCGTCCTGAACGGCGAAGGCGCGATGGGCGAGCCCGTCAGCGACGTCGGTCTCGACGTCGTGATCGGCAACAGCGACGTGGCCGATCGATGGTTCGACGGACGGATCGACGAGCTGCGGATCGAGCGGATCGTCCGCACGCCGGCGTGGCTCGAGCTGCAGTTCCGGTCCACGTCGGATACCCTCGTGGCGTTCTCCGCCCCGGAGCAGGTCGAGGACGTACCGTGAGATCGACGCTCGCTCTGGCGGTCGCGCTCGTGCCCGGATGCGGATCGGACGATGCCCCCGCCGACGACGACACCACGACCACCGTCGCCTCCACGGACTCCTCGTCGGAGGCCGATACCCCCACGACCTCGAGTGAGGGGAGCGACGACGACGCGGACACGGACACCGCCACCACCGACCCGATCACGACCGACGCCGAGGAGGACAGCGGTCCGAGCGGCCCGGTGTGCGGCGACGGCTTCGTCGAGGGCACCGAGGAGTGCGACGACGCGAACCTCATCGCCCACGACGCCTGCACGAACGCATGCACGCTACCCGCGTGCGGCGACGGTGTGCTGCAGGACGGCGAGCAGTGCGACGACGGCAACGAGAGCGATGCGGACGACTGCGTCGCGTGCGAGACCGCGTACTGCGGGGATGGCTTCGTGCACGCGCGCGAGCAGTGCGACGACGGCAACGACGCGGAAGACGACGACTGCCTGTCGGATTGCGTCGAAGCATCGTGCGGCGACGGCGTCCGTCATGCGGACGCCGAGGTGTGCGACGGAGACGATCTCGGCGGAGCCGACTGCGTGAGCGAGGGATTCATGACCGGCATGCTCGCCTGCTCGGGCCAGTGCACGCTCGACACCTCCGCGTGCTGCCCCGGCGGCGAGACCTGCTGAGGCGTCCGCGCCACGGTGGGGCGAAGGCGCCCGTGCGCGGCCCGGCCGCCGAAGCCAGCATGGACGCCACCAGGGTTCCCCGGGACGGGCGCCCGACTTGCAACACCCGCCCCCATGCACACTGCACGCACGATCTCGATGGGTCTCGCCGCGTTGCTCACCCTGCCGCTCGCCGGCTGCAAGCACGGCGCACATGCGGAGGCCAGGGTCACCGACGACACGGCCCACGCCGAGGCGCACGGCGATACGGACGAGCGCGAGTACGACGCTGCGAAGACGCGCCGCACCGGCGTCGGCATCGATCGCGACCTGGTCACCACGTGCAAGCTCGGCGAGAACGACACTTTCTTCGCGTTCGACTCGGCCGAGATCACGCCGATGACCCGCGACATCCTCGCGAAGGTCGCGAGCTGCGTGAACGACGGCGCCCTGAAGGGCAAGGAGCTCGAGCTCGTCGGCCACACCGATCCGCGGGGGTCGGACGCGTACAACGAAGAGCTCGGCATGTCGCGCGCGGAGTCGGTCGCCGCCTACCTGCGCGATCAGGGCGTCGCCGCGTCGCAGATCGAGATCCAGTCGGAGGGCGAAGAGGGCGCGTCCGACAGCTCGTTCGACTGGCCGCTCGAGCGCCGCGTCGACATCCGCGTGAAGAAGGACGTGTCGGCCGAGCGTTGAGCTGCTCACGGGGACGACGGGGTCGGTGCGGCGCGTGGCGTCACATCCGACCCGTCGCCGTCTCGCTTGGACGTGGCCACATCTGTCGCTCGTCGGCGAGCCTCGGGGCGTGCATGCCCGAGATGCCGATGACCACCGGCGCGTGCGAGGACGTACAGGACCAGAGTTCGTCCAGCCAGTGCGTCTGCGCGCGATGACGTCCCGTGGGCGCCCCGTTGCCGGCGACGCCGCCGGTTGCTAGCCCGCCTTCGTGCGACCCGCGGTGCAACGCCACGAGATCCACCTGCCGACCGCGACGATCGTGCGGGCGTGCGTGGCGGCGCTGGTCGTATGGGCGCTCGTGAAGCTGTGGCCGGAGCTCGTCTCCGTGTTCATCGCGGTGCTGCTCGCGATCGCGCTGGAGCCGTTCGTCGCGATGCTCGTGCGCTGGAGGTTCTCGCGAACGTCCGCCGTCGCCCTGCTCGCCGTCGTGTTGGTGGTGATGATCGGTGGCGTCGTCGCGTTCGTCTTGCCACCGCTCGCGGAGCAGACCGTCGCGCTCGCGGCGGACTTCTCGTCGTTCCGCGAGCGCGTCGCGACGCGCCTGCCCGCGGACGATCGGCTCACCCGCACCATCGTGGATCAGATCTTCCGCCTGCCCCAGTCCCCCGAGGTCGCCGAGCAACTCGATCGCCCGCTCGTGTGGGGCCAGCTCGCCGCCTCGGGCGCGTTCACGACGGTGTTCGTGCTCGTCACGACGCTCTACCTGTTGCTCGACGGCAAGCGCCTCTACGCGTGGCTGCTGGCGTACGTGCCCCGCCGTCACCGCGAGAAGATGGGCCGCACGGTGCCCGAGGTGTCGCGAGTGGTCTGCGCGTACGTGCGCGGCCAGCTGCTCACCTCCGCGATGTTCTCCGTCTTCTGCGCCGCCGTCCTGCAGCTACTCGGCGTGCCCGCCGTGCTGCCCCTCGCCCTGCTCGCCGGCCTGTGCGACGTCATTCCCGTCGTCGGCATCATCCTCGCCACCCTGCCCGCCGCGGTGCTCGGGCTCACGGTGTCGCCGGGCACCGCGCTCGCGGTGGTCGGACTCTACGGGGCCTATCACATGATCGAGGCCTACGTGATCGTGCCCCGCGTGTACGGGAGCACGCTGCGGCTCTCGACGCTCGCCGTGCTGCTCGCACTGCTCGTCGGCGGTACGCTGCAGGGAATCGTGGGCGCGGTGCTCGTGCTCCCGATCGTCGCGGCGTATCCGATCATCGAGCGGATCTGGCTCGAGGACTATCTCGCACCCGAGGTGCTCGCCGATCACGAGGCGCTCGAGGCCGCCCCCGATGCCGAGCACGTCGTCGACGCCGTGCTGCAGGGTGAAGAGGCGCCGCCACCCGAGCCCGAAGCCGCCGCGCCCGAGCCCGTGCGGCGCGTCCGGTGACCCGAGACCGTCGCGTACGCGCCGTTCGGGGGCCTCGCGATCGTCGTGGTCGTGGTGCTGCGCGGTCTATGGCATTGACCCGTCGCCGCGATCGAGCTGATGCAGCAGGATCGCGTTGCCCTCCGGATCCACGCACGTCGCCATCCGACAGCGCGGGCCCCGGATGGGCTCGCCGAGCAGCGTGACACCTTGCTCGCGCAGGTGCGCGACGAGGCTCGCGAGGTCGTGCACTTCGAGCGCGAGCGTCACGCCCGCGCTCTGGCTCGGCTGGTTGCCCGAGGTGTTCGTGATCGCGACGCAGCCGCCACCGGGCAGGTCGTACTCGATCCAGTGCATGTCCCCCCGACTCCCCGCCAGTCCAGCCACGAGCCCGAGCGTCTCCTCGTAGAACCGCCGCGCTCGCACCACGTCCGTGACCGGCACCATCGTGAACGCCACCTTCCTCACCATGATCCCGCGCGCGCGCTGCACCGAGCTCGCCGTGTCCCTCGGCATCGAGCCCAGCACCGCGTCGAGGGCCGCGTGGCTCTGCGCCATGCCCTGCTCCATGCCCGAGTGCAGCATCCCGTCGCGCTCCTCGGCCGTGTGGAACTGCGAGATCGTGACGAGCTTCGTGCGCCCGTCGCCGAGATCCTCGAGCGTCATCGTCTCCACTGCGACGTGCCCCGGCATGCCGTCCCACTCGAAGGTCTGCACGATGCGCTCGGGCGCCAGGACCTCACGATAGCGGCCTTCGAAGCCGTGTACGCCGTCGGGCCCGTGCTCGACGAACCGCCAGTGGCCACCGCGCTCGACGTCCATGCGCTCCACCACGAGCCGATTCCCTCGGCCCCACCACTGCGCGACGAGTTTGCGATCCGTCATGGCTCGCCACACCTGCTCGCGTGGAGCGTCGAAGATCCGCTCGATGCGGATCTCTCGGTCGGAAGGCGTCGTGATCTTCGCGGAGTGTGTCATGAGCTTCGTCCTCTCGTGCGCTGGAGGAACGCGCCCAGTCGATCCAGGCGCGCTTCGAGCATGCGGCGGTACTTGTCGATGAAGGCGGCCTCGTCCTCGAGCCGCCGCGGGCCGAGCCGGCACGTTCGCACCCGGCCGATCTTCTCGGTGGTGACGAGACCGGCGTCTTCCAGCACCTGCACGTGCTTCTTCATGCCGGTCAGCGTCATCTCGAACTTCGCGGCGAGCTCGCCGATGGACGCATCGCTGCGCCCGAGCCGTTCGAGGATGCCGCGACGGGTCCCGTCGGCGAGCGCCGCGAACCCGGCATCGATGTGGCCATGATACTGAACCACGCAGTTCAGTATTAGCGCATCCATCGGAACGCGCAAGTCGGCAGCGCGCCGCCCTGTGCGCGCGCACGTCCGTAGCGGCGCGCCGATACGGCCGTTTTCGGCGCGCGGAGCCGCCCGCTACCGCACCCCAGCGCGGTTCGCCCAATCGCGGGCGATCCGACTCGCCGGTCCGTCACGTAGTGGCTCCGAACCAAGGCGGCAAGCACACGCGGCTCGGCTTGCGGCGCCGATGGACTTCGATGCCGCGGGAATCGTGGGAGGACCGAGAATGCGAAACTACTTGCAACGAAACGGACGGCTGGCGGCCATCGCCGCAGCCGCCCTCTGCGGAGGGGGCTGGTGGGCGACCACCGTGCTCGCCTCCGATCACGACGAGTCGCCACTCGTCAAAGAAGACGCAGCGCAGGACATCACGGACCTGTACGTGTTCGACAGCGGCAACGGCACGACGACCATCATCGTCTGCTGGGCCGGCTTCAACGACAGCCGACCGCAGCCCGACGAAGAGGGCGTCTACGACGAGAACGCGCTGTACACGATCTGGGTCGACAACGACGGCGACAACGAAGGCGACATCGCGATCCGTTGGCGCTTCGGCCGCAACGACAAGGGCCTCGTCGGCGTGCGTTGGGAAGACGTGCCCGGCTCGCTCGAGAACGTCGCGGGCCCCGTGGAAGACGTCTTCGACGTCGGCAAGGGCGCGCGCGTCTGGGCGGGTCACGCCGACGACCCGTTCTTCTTCGACGCGCAGGGGTACCTCGAGACCCTCGACAGCGGCACGGTGATGCTGCAGAACGACCGCGATTTCCTGGCCGGGCTCAACGTCACGGCCGCGGCGATCGAGATCGATACCTCGCTCCTGCAGGAAGGCGGCGCGCCGATGCAGTTCTGGGCCACGGCGGCGAGAAAGTAGAGGTGCACCGATGAAGACCAAGACATCGATGCGAACCATCCTGGGCATGGCCTTCGTGGTCGGCGGTCTCTCGCTCGCCGCGTGCGGTGGTGACGACGAGCCGCAGGACGACGACGAGAGCGGCGACAGCGGCGACGAGGATCCAACCGACCCGACGGATCCGACCGACCCGACGGATCCCACCGACCCGACGAACCCGACGGATCCCACGGATCCGACCGACCCCGACACCGGCGACGACCTCGAGTCGAGCGACGGGCCGGACGACAGCGAGAGCAGCGGCGGCGACGACATGGGCTACCAGTTCGCCGACGATCCGTACGACGCGTACGAGCAGATCGACCGGCACGCGGCGGTCGAGGCCGGCACGGCGGGCATCGCCGCAGCGGAGGGCCTCGGGTTCAACCCGGGCTCCGACATCTCGATCCGCGACGCATACAACGCGAGCAACCCGGCCGAGGACGCGGCCGGCGAGTGGCTCGCCGAGATCTCGCAGAGCGTGACGTTCTTCCACGCCGCGCTCGACGACGATATCGAGGGTCTCGGGCTCACCCCCGCCTCGGTGGAGACCGCGCTCGCCCAAGCGGGCCCGGTGATCGTCCCCGACACGATCAAGTACGACCCGTCGATGCCGACCGGCTATCCGAACGGCCGCAACCTCGAGGATCCCGTCGTCGACATCACGCTCGCCGCGGTGCTCCTCGAGCTCGGCCCCGAGCAGCCGCTGACGTTCTTCGCGGACCTTCCCCTCAATCCGCCCGCGAACGACGTGCCCTTCAAGAAGGAGTTCCCGTACCTGGCCGACCCGCACGACCCGTAGGCGAGTGCACCACCCACGGCTCCGCGCGGCACGTGCCCGCCGCGCGGGGCCGTCCTTCTCGACGAGGAACGACACCGCACCATGGCCACCAAGACGATGATCCTCGCGACCACCATCGCGGCGCTCCTGTCCGGCCTCGCGGCCCAGTCCGTGCGCCACGGCATCGCGCCGGTCGCTCCGGTCCCGGTCGAGGCGACGCACGCGACGAGCGGGTATGCGTCGTCGCTCGCGGACATCGATGCCCGCATCGACAGCCTGCAGGCCCGCGCGGCCGAGCGTCCCGACGACTGGCTCACGCGCATGCACCTCGGCACCGCGCTGCTCGATCGCGCCGGGCTCACGCACGACGTCGCCGACTACGATCGCATCCAACACGTGCTCGACGAGTCGTTCGCGATCGCGCCCGAGGGCAGCGGACCGCTGTTGCTCGCGGCGCGCTTCAACTTCGCGATCCATCGCCTCGCGGTGGCCGACCAGTACCTCGATCGCATGGACGCCCGCCCGCTGCGCAAGCGCGACGACGAGATCGCCGCGCGCATCCTGCGGGCCCAGATCGCGTTCCAGCGCGGCGACCACGAGCACGCGCTCGCGGGCCTCGAAGAGATCGCCGCCGCCGTGCCGGCCGCGGCGAACGCCGAGCTCGCGCTCGTGCTCGCGAAGACGGGCGCCCCCGACCGCGCCGACGAGCTGCTGGCCGACGCGTTCACGCGCACGAGCCCCCGCGACCACCGACGCCGCGCGTGGACGCTCGTGCAACGAGGGCTCATCGCGCTCGATCGCGGCGCGTACCTGCAGGCGCTCGAGCACCTGCACGACGCCGACGCGGAGCTGTCCGGCTGGTGGCTGGTCCAAGAGCACATCGCCGAGGCCCACGATCGCCTCGGCCAGCACGGCCAGGCGATCGAGATCCTGCAGGCGCTCGTCGATGCGCACGGCATGCCGCAACACATGGATGCGCTGGCCCTCGCGCGTCGCCATGCCGGTCAGGACCCGGGCGATCTCGTCGAGCGCGCCGGCGCGATCTGGGCGCAGTGGCGCGAGCGCTGGCCCGAGGCGGCGATGGGCCACGGCCTCGCGCACGAGCTGGAGCTCGGCGATCCGGCGCGCGCCGTGACGCTCGCCGAGGCGAACCACGCCGCGCGTCCCGGTGGCGACGCGACCGTCGCGCTCGCGCGGGCCTATCTCGCGGCGGGCCGCCCGAACGATGCGCTCGCCCAGACCACCCGCGCGCTCGCGACTCCGTATCGCACGGCCGCGCTGCACCGCGTCGCCGCCGATGCCCACACCGCCCTGGGCGACCCGACGGCCGCCGCCGAAGCGCTCGCACGCTGCGTCGCGATCAACCCCTCGTACGAGGCGGCAACGCACTCGCACTGAGGCGGCGCGCTACTACTTCGTCGCGAACGAGACCTTCACCGGCGTCGCCGAGGAGGTCGCGCCGTCGAACTTCTCGCCCCAGCACACGACGTCGCCCGACTCGAGCGCCGCGCAGGTGTGCGCCGGGCCGGCGGCGAGCCGCTTCGCGGTCCCACCGATCGCGACGTCGCCCGCTTGCGCGGGTGGACGCGTCTCGCCGATGGATTCGTCACCGCCGTAGCCGAGCCGTCCGTTGCGGCCGATGCCCCAGCATCGCACCGAGCCCGCGTCGAGCAGCGCGCACGTATGGGCGTCGCCCGCGACGATCGCGGTCGCCTTCCCGCCGAGATCCACGTCCTTGCCGGTGAAGGGCGTCTCGTCGTCACCGACGTTGCCCTCGAGCTTGTAGCCGAGGCGGCCCTCCTCGCCGAACCCCCAGCAGCGAACGGTGCCACCTTCGATGAGCGCGCACACATGCGCGTTGCCGATCGCGAGCTGCACCGCCTTGCCCGGCAGCGCGACGTCACCGACGTCGGCCGGCGTATTGTTCGCGCCGACGTCCGTACTGGTCGCGTAGCCGAGCACGCCCTGCAGATTCTGCCCCCAGCAGCGCACCGAGCCCGAGCTCATCAGCGCACAGGTGACGCCCGCGGGGCCCGTCTCGATGTCGCGGACGGGGCCACCGACCGGGACCGGCCCCGCGTCCTTCGCGGACAACACGTCGTCGCGATTGCCGTAGCCGAGGCGGCCGCCCTGGGCCGAGCCCCAGCAGCGCACCGAGCCGTCGTCGAGCACCGCGCACGAGTAGCCGAAGCCCGCGCTCAGATCCACGATCGTCCGGGCCAGCTCGAGCTCGCCCGCCGTGGCGGCGGTCTCGCGGGCGGTGTCGCCGTAGCCCAGCCCGCCCCACGAATTGCGTCCCACGCACTTGGCCTTGCCGGACTCGAGCTGCACGCACGCGTGATCCCGGCCCGCGGCGATCCGGGCCACCTTCCCCCCGAAGTCGACCTCGCGCGCGGAACGCTCCTCGCCCGCCTTGTGCGCACCGATCACCCGCACGTGTCCGTCGTTGAAGAGCACCGCGGTGTAATCCGTCCCCGCGCCGATCTCCTTGATTCCCGACGCGATGTCCCCGTGCGGCGTGACGGTCCCCCCTTTCGGCTCGCACCCGACCGCAGCCGTGAACAGGGCACCGAACGACAACACGAGGATCGCAGCACGAGCCATGGACGCTTCCCGCATACCATGGACCCTGCGAGGGGTCGAGTTGTTACTGTCCCGTCGCCGCCCCGGCGCGAGCCAAACCACGTATGCTCCGCGCATGCGGCTGCTCCTCGTCCCGCTCGTTCTGGTCCTCGCATCCGCGTGCGACAAGCCGGTCGCCGTCGAGATCCCACCGCCGAAGGTCGGCGTCGTCACCGTCCTCGACACTCCGGTGGCGGAGGAGCTCGTGTTCCCGGGACGCACGAGCTCGCCGCAGCGCGTGGACATCCGGGCCCAGATCGACGGCACCGTGAAGGAGCGGTTCTTCGACGACGGGCAGCAGGTCAAGCGCGGAGACAAGCTCTTCCAGATCGATGCGCGCAATCCCGATGCGGCCGTGGCACTGGCAGAGGCCGACGTCGCGCGCGCGAAGGCCAGCGCGATCGATGCCGCGAAGATCGCGGCGACGAACCAGGACCTGTTCGCCAAGTCGGTCATCGGTCGCGAGGAGCTCGATCAGTCGGTGGCCGCGCGCGACGCCGCGCAGGCGCTCGTGCGGGCCAACGAGGCCGCGCTCAAGAGCGCCAAGCTCACGCGTGGCTTCGCCACGGTCGTCGCGCCGTTCGATGGGCGAATCGGCGAGGCGACGGCCGACGTGGGCAGCAATGTCGGGCTCGGCAACGTGCGAATGGCCGTGCTCGCCCGCCTCGATCCGATCTATGCCGACTTCGCGCTGAGTGAGCGCGAGTTCCTGCATCTCATGGCGCAGGTGCGCGCGAGGCAGGCCGCCGCCGCCGCGAAGGAACCGAGCGACAAGGCCCCGTCGCAGGGGGGCATCGACGCGATCAACGAACGGCTGGTCGTCGCGCTGCGGCTGGCCGACGGCTCGATCCATCCCTATCAGGGCAAGCTCACCCTCGTCTCGATCGAGATCGACGAGAAGACGGGCACCTACCCGATGCGCGCCGTGTTCCCCAATCCGGACAACACCCTGCTCCCCGGCCTCTATGGCGAGATCGTCGTGCGCCGACGCGAGAAAGACGACGCGCTGCTCGTGCCGCAGCAAGCGCTCGTGCTCAAGCAGGTGGGTACGGTCGCGTACGTCCTCGGCGCGAACGACACGATCGAACAGCGCACCGTCGAGGTCGGGCAGCGGATCGGTGACCTCAATCGGATCACCAAGGGCCTGCAGAAGGGCGACGTGATCGTGAGCGAGGGTGTGCACAAGTGTCGCGAAGGCCTCGTCGTCGATCCCGTCCCCCAGGACGCGCTCGACCTCGCGTCCGATCCGCTGGGCGTCGAGCCCAAGCCGGGACCCGACGGCTGGTACGAGAAGTTCCAGGCCGAGAAGCGCATCGCGACGCTGGTGAAGGGCTGAGATGTTCCGCTTCTTCATCGAGCACCCCCGCCTCTCGCTCGTCATCTCGATCGTGATCACGATCGCGGGGCTCGTCGCGATGCGTGGCATCCCGGTCGAGAAATTCCCCAACCTGTCTCCGCCGGTCGTCGAGGTCACCGCGACCTATCCCGGCGCGAGCGCGCAGGTGGTCGAGAAGACCGTCACGGCGCTCATCGAGGAGGAGATCAACGGCGTCCCCGGAATGACCGCGATCGATTCCGTCAGCACCGGCGACGGCACCGCGACGATCAAGGTGGTGTTCGAGATCGGCAGCGACGTCGACGAGTCGTCCGTGCTCGTCCAGAACCGCGTGCAGAAGGCCGAATCACGGCTCCCCCAGGAGGTCCGTCGCGAGGGCATCGTCGTCGAGGCGGCATCGCCCGACATGCTCGGCATCATCACGCTGTCCGCCGACGATCCCGAGGTGCACAACGAGCTGTTCCTCAGCAACTATGCGCAGCTCAACCTCAAAGATGCCCTCGCCCGCGTGCCCGGCATCGGCCGCGTCGACATCCTCGGCGCCCGCGAGTACGGCATGCGCATCTGGATCGATCCCGATCGACTGCGCATCCTCGGCGTATCGGTCGAGGAGATCAGCGATGCGATCATCGCCCAGAACGCGCAGCTCGCCGGCGGCCGCATCGGAGCGGCGCCCACCACCGAGAACCAGCGCTATCAGTTCTCCGTGATCACGCCGGGTCGCCTGGCGACGACCGAGGAGTTCGGCGACATCATCCTGCGCACGGAGTCGAACGGCTCGGTCCTGCGATTGCGCGACGTCGCCGACATCGAGCTCGGCGCCCAGAACTACGACATCACGGCGCGACTCGACGGCAAGCCGACGGCCGCGCTCATGTTGTTCCAGCGGCCGGGCAGCAACGCGCTCGCCGCCGTGAAGGGCGTCGAGGCCGAGATGGAGCGGCTCTCGACCAGCTTCCCCGAGGGCATCCACTGGAAGACGAGCTACGACACCACGAACGTCATCGAGGAATCGGTCGCCGAGATGGTCGAGACGCTCGTCATCGCGGTCGTGCTCGTCGTGCTGGTCGTGTTCGTCTTCCTCGGTGGCGTCCGCCCCACCATCGTGCCCGCCATCGCGGTGCCCGTGTCGCTCATCGGCACGCTCGCACTGATGGCCGCATTCGGCTTCTCGTTCAACACGCTCAGCCTCTTCGGCCTGATCCTCGCCATCGGCATCGTGGTCGACGACGCGATTCTCGTCGTCGAGGCCGCCATGCGGAACATCGAGGAGCACCACATGCAGCCGAAGGAGGCTGCCATCGAAGCGATGAAGGAGGTCGGCGGTGCCGTCATCGCGAGCACGCTCGTGCTCATGGCGGTGTTCGTGCCCGTGGCGTTCATCCCCGGCCTCAGCGGGCGCATGTTCCAGCAGTTCGCGATCACGATCTCCGCGTCCGTGTTCATCTCGATGATCAACGCGCTGACGATGTCGCCCGCGCTCGCGTCGCTCATCCTGCCCAAGCCGGGCACTCCGGAGACCCGGCTCGCCAAGGCGTTCAATCGCGGGTTCAACCCGATTCGCAAGCGCTACGTCGGACTCGTCAAGATCACGCTCGCCCGCAAGCTCATCGCCCCGGCGATCCTGCTGCTCGTTTGTGGCGCCACGGTGCTGCTCGGTCGTACCGTGCCCGGCGGCTTCGTGCCGCTCGAGGACGACGGCATGTTCATGATGCAGGTCGCGCTGCCCGACGCGGCGTCGACCAATCGCACGCAAGCCATCTGCGACGAGATCACGAAGTTCGTGCTGGAGGAGGAATACGTCGACAACGTCATCTCGTTCTCCGGCCACGACCAGCTCGCCGACGCCGTCACGCCGAACAAGGCGCTGTTCGTCGTCACGCTGAAGGAGTGGCACGAGCGCGAAGATCCCGATCAGACGCTGAACGCGATCAAGGGCCGACTCGACAAGCGGGTGGCCGAGCTCGTCGACGCGTCGGTGTTCTCGTTCCAGCTGCCGCCGATCTCCGGCCTCGGGGCCACGTCGGGCCTCGACTTCGAGCTCCAGAACCGCGGCGGCGTCGACTCGCAGACGCTCGCCGAGATCGCGCAAGAGATGGCCGCGAACGCCACGGCGCAGGAGTCGATCGGGCGCGCGGTGGTCACGTTCACCGCCGCGGTGCCGCAGGTCGGCCTGTCGTTCGATCGCGAGCAGCTGCAGCGCCTGGGCGTGCCCTTGTCCAGCGTGCAGGACACGCTCGCGAGCAACCTGTCGGCGCGCTACGTCGACGACCTCGTGCTCTTCGGACGGACCTTCCGCGTGATGGTGTCGGCGCGCGCGGACCGGGTCTCGTCGCCCTACGAGCTGCTCGACCTCACGACGAGGGCGGCGGACGGGAGCCTCGTGCCGCTCGGCGCCGTCGCGGACGTCGAGCTGAACGGCGGCCCCACCTTCATCACGCGTTACAACCTCTATCCGAGCGCGCGCATCACCCTCGTGCCTGCCCCCGGCTTCTCCTCGTCCGAGGCGATGGCGTCGATGGAGGCCGTCGCCGCGGCCACGCTGGGCCCGGACTTCGGCTACGAGTGGTCCGGCCAGGCCCGCGAGGAGCGGCTCGCCGCGGGCGGCAGCACGGCCGTGTTCGCGCTGTCGATCGTGTTCGTGTTCCTGTTCCTCACCGCCCAGTACGAGAGCTTCACGACGCCGATCTCCGTGCTCTTGATGGTCCCGATGGCGGTCTTCGGAGCGTTCCTCGCCCAGTTCATCCTGGGCCTGCCGATCGACCTCTACACGCAGGTCGGCCTCGTCCTCCTCGTCGGCCTCACCGCCAAGACGGCGATCCTGCTCGTGGAGTTCGCCAAGCAACAGGTCGACTCGGGCCACGACGTCAACGAGGCCGCCGAGACGGCCGCCCAGTTGCGCTTCCGGGCCGTGGTCATGACGGCGGCCGTGTTCATCCTCGGCATGGTGCCCATGCTCATCGCCACCGGAGCCGGAGCGGAATCGCGAATCTCGCTGGGGAACGCGGTCACGGGCGGCATGTTCACCGGTATCGCGTTCACGCTGTTGCTGGTGCCGCGCCTGTACGTGCTGATCCAGAACATCGTGCACCGCGTCGCCGGCAAGAGCTGACCGCTGGTAGACTCCGCGGATGCTCGGTCGCCCCAGCATTCGCGGTTGCCTCGCCCTCTCCCTTCTCCTCGCGACCGGCTGCTTCGGCAAGCTGCGTCGCGACGAGAAGATCCGTCAGACGGCCGGGGAGCTGAAGGGCACGGTCGCCGTGCAGAACTGGAACGGGAGCCCGATCGTCGTCGCGGCCGGCCGCCTGCCGGAGAAGCAGGGAGAGACGCTGCAGATCGTCCGCAAGCTGACGCTGCGCGAGCCCGACGTATATTCGTTCATGCTCGTGCCGGGCTCGTACCTGATCGGCGCGGTCGAGGATACGAACCGCAACGAGCAAGTGGACCACGGTGAGCGTGCCATCGTCAGCGCCACGGTGAAGGTCGAGACCGGCAGGACCACTGTGTCGAACGTCACCGTGAACCAGGTGTTCGACAAGGAAGCCTTCCGCAAGAAATACAGCGTGATCGATGCGTCCGTGCTCGCCGAGGGCACCGTGCTCGCCCTCGGCGACAGGAAGTTCGGCGCTGAGATCACGTACAAGGGCATGTGGGAGCCCTCGAAGTACGTGCACGAGGAGCACCCGGGTGTGTACATGCTCGAGCCCTACGTGCCGAACAAGATCCCCGTGCTGTACGTGCACGGGATGGTCGGCTATCCCGCGGAGTTCCAGACGCTGATCTCGGGGCTCGACCGCGAGCGATTCCAGCCGTGGGTCTTCCTGTATCCGTCGGGCTATCCGCTGAACACGATCGCGAGCGTGCTCGATCGCATCGTCGACGGCCTCGCGGCCAAGCACGGCTTCGAGCGCATGTGCGTCGTGGCCCACAGCATGGGCGGATTGGTCTCGCGGCAGTTCCTGAACGAGCAGGCCAAGCGCAAGACCGGCCACACGGTCCGGGGGTTCGTCACGCTCGACTCGCCGCTCGGCGGCATGCACTCGGCTGCGGTCGGCACCAAGGTCGCCCCCGCCGTCGTGCCGTCGTGGTACGACCTCGATCCGAAGGGCAACTTCATCCAGACGCTCTACGACACGCCGTTGCGCGGCGACATCGAGTATCACCTGTTGTTCGGCTTCGACGACGAAGGCCATTCCGACGGGGTCGTCGAGCTGCTCTCGCAGCTGCGGGTCGAGGCGCAGGCCGAGGCGGAGGTCGTGCTCGGGTTTCGCGCGACGCACACGGGCATCCTGAAGTCGAAGGCCGCGGCCGCGCAGGTCGCCGCGGCGCTCGCTCGCTGTGCGGGCGACGAGAACGCCCCGCGCATCGCCAAGCGGCCGAAGGAGCCGGTCGTCGTCGAGGATCGGCGCTAACGCTTCCGTGCGCGCCGCGGCTTCTTCGGCGCCGGCGGGTCGAATCGACCGAACGCGATCTTGAAGGACCCGTAGCCGCCGGCGAGATCCCAGTCGCCCGGTCCGGACCAGTCGGTCGCGCCCACGAACCGGTAGCCGATGCCGACCCCGAGCCGCAGGATCCTCGCGATCTTCACGTAGACGTCGATCTCGACCTGGCTGACGAACACGTCCGTGCTCTCGTCGCACAGCGGATCGTCGTTGGTGAAGTTGAGGCATGCGCGTCCGCCCGCGAGCAGCCACGTCGCGGACGACTCGATGACCTTGCGCCGCACCGCATACACGCCGATGCTCGCTCCGCCCCACGCCATGCGGAGCCGGCGATCGCCGTCCGACGTGACCGCGCTGGGATAGTTTCGGTCGTGATAGACGACGCCGTAACCGCTCGCGCCCACGATGATGCGATCGAGCAGGATGAACCCCGCCCCGCCGCCCACGAGCGTCGCGAACGCGTCGTCCATCGTCGTGAGCCCCAGATCGAGCTCGGCGAAGCCACCGAACCGCTTCTCCCACGGCGCGTAGCGATCGGTCGGGGTCGATGCGGGCGCGGCGGCGGGTGCCGGCTTCGTCGCGCTCGCCGGAGCCGCGGTCGCGGGCGCAGCCGTGATCGTGGCCGCGGTCGCGGGCTCCACGACCTCCGCATCGGCCGGCGCCGGGACCTCGGTCGGACCGGACGCCTCGCGCGTGATCGGAGTCGCGGTCTCCTCGCTGGTCGCGGGCGCGTGCGCGGCGAGCACGAGCCACGCCGCCGCTGCGAAGGGATCCACCGGCGACATTCGTAGCCGGTGCCCTCGGCGAGCGCAACCCGCGGGGACGCGCGAGGCCCTTTGTGGCCGGGGATACGCGAACAGCCCGGTTCGGAGTCCGGTTCGGAGTAGAGTCGATCGCATGAGCGCGGAGATCGTGAGCGTCGTCGACGGCGTGCTGACAGTGCGCATCGACGGTGCGCTGACCCAGCCCGAGCTCGCGGCGATGCAGGCCGCGACCGCGGAGCACCTGCGCACGCACGGCAAGCTGGCCATTCTCGTGCTCGCGCCGCGATTCGGCGGGTGGCAACGAGGGGGTGGCGCCGATTGGGGCGACGTGTCGTTCCAGGTCGAGAACGACGCCCGGATCGAGCGCATGGCGATCGTCGGCGCCACGAAGTGGAAGGAGCTCGCGCTCATGTTCACGGCCCAGGGGATGCGGCCGTTCCCGATCGAGTACTTCGCCGACGAGGCGAAGGCGCGGGCCTGGCTCGCTCAGTGACCCGTCGCGGGGGTGCGCGCCGTCGTCTCCACGCGTTCCAGCTCCACCGCCCCGTCGCGGGTGAAGAGGAACCTCAGCACGCGATCGCGCCCCAGCCACAGCGCGAACACGCCGAGAATGTTGTAGCCCACGAAGGCGAGGTAGATCCCGAGCGTGTTGCCGAGCAGTCGCATGAGATTCGCGCTCTCCATCGCGTGTTCCCACGCCCCGGACCAGCTGCGCGCCTCGATGTATCCGTGCACGACTCGCTCGACCACCATCACGGCGAACACGGCCAACGTGTACAGGAACGCGCGATAGACGATGTAGAGCGCGATGGTCCGCCGCCGGAATCGCGTGCCGAACGACGTCGCGCCCAGCACGACGACCACCTTGCCGACCACGAGCGCCCCGAACGTCGCCTTCGCGATCGCGGAGATCTCCACGGCGTACTCCGCGAGGTAGAGCATCTTGAGCGTCATCACGATCGAGAACGCGACGAAGAAATAGAGCGTCGCGAGGGCGACCTTCGACACCTCTTCCCGCAGCCGGTGGAGCAGCGCCATGGGGGAGATCCTAACGCGCCTGGCGCTCGTGCGGGTCGGACGGCTACACTCCCGCCGTGAGACGCGCCGCCCTCGTCCTCTCGCTGCTCGCCCCCGCCGCCTGCACCGAGCTCCAAGACGACCCGAGCCAGCCCGGCTCGACCGACGAGGTGTTCACGGAATGGGTGCACTCGGTGGACTTCACCGCGTTCACGTCGTTCACCTTCGTGGAGGACGACGACGAGGACGCGCCGGAGTCGGTCACGCTCAATGTGACGCGCACCCGCAACGCGATTCGGACGCAGTACGAGCTGCTGGGCGTCGTCGAGGCCGAGGTGCCGGAGGACGCCGACGTCGAGGTCATCATCCTCACCGAGACCCAGACCGCGTCGTCGCTGGAGCTGGACTGCGTTCCCGGCATCTACTGGTACGGCAGCACCGGTGGATACAACAGCTGCGCGCTCATCGAGGTCGAGCAGCACAACGTCACGGTCGGCACAATCATGATCGGCATCGGCGACGCGGCCCGCGACGAAATCGTGTTCAACGCGCTGATGCAGGGCATCGCGAACGGCGTGGACACCGAGCACCGCATCGACGACGCGGTCGAAGAGGTGTTCGAGGACTATCCGGCGGACCAGACCGGGGCGTGAGCTGTCGCGGAAACCCCGCACGCGCCGTCGCACCCGCGACCGGGTAGAGTGCGGCAGGCCGTGGAGCGGCCCGACGGGACACGAACGATGGACGACGAGACCGAACAGATGTGGGAGTCGCTCGAGCGACGGCGCTTTCTCGCGCTCGGCGCTGCCGCGGCGATGCTCGGCCTCGTCGGCTGCGGCGACAAGCAGAAGAAGAAGCCGAAGAATCCCGGCACCGTGCTCGTGACGGGCGCGGACCACGTCGAGAAGCGCATCAAGAAGCACGTCGCCGACAAGGGCCGAAAGAAGCAGGCGCTCGCGCTCTTGGAGCAGGCGCGCGGCAAGATCAAGGTGATGTCGCGGCTCGTCGACGATTCTCGCGACGCGCGCGGCCTGCTCCCACCGGAGCGCCAGACCCGTGAGGAGCTGCTGGCGATCATCGTGGAATACGACGGCAAGATGAAGGCCGAGCTCCACGCCGCGTGCGAGATCGCGGTGAAGATGCGCGAGGTGATCAACGCGCAGGAGTGGCCGCTCGTCTTCCCGGACCGCAACGCACCGAAGAAGAAGAAGGGGGCAGCATGATCTGGGCAGCACTCGCCGCGGCCATTGCCATCGCGATCGCGGCCTCCCAAGCGGGGCCCGACCACTGGAAGGAGCTCATCCACACCTTCCGCAAGGCGATCAAGGCGAACGTCAAGGACAAGGACCGCCGGGAGAAGGCGCTCGCGATCCTCGAGGCGGCCGACGCCGACATGATCAAGACGCGCCAGGGTCTCGTCGGCCACTTCAACGAGGCCTACGAGGTCCATCGGCGCCACGAGTCGACGCTGGCGGACTACGAGACCGCCGTCGCGGCCCTCATGGACGACGTGCACGCGGTCGAGGTCGCCGGCATGGAGCGCCGATTCGAGCTCAAGGAGGCGCTCACGCTCGACGAGTACAACGCCATCTTCGCCGACGTCCAGGAAGAGGTCATCAAGGGCGACAAGAAGGACGCGAAGAAGGACGCCAAGCAGAAGAAGAAGGACGAGCGCAAGGCCGCCAAGGGCAAGTAGCCGTCACGGCCCCCCGCCGAGGCGGTGGTCGAGCTCGACCATCGCCCGCTGGTTCACCTGCAGCGCGCCCTCGTAGCTGCGCTCGAGCCCGGCGATAAGCCAGATCACGATCGCGAACGACAGCGCCAGCGCGAAGCCGACCGCGAGCTCGCGCACCCCGGACAATCCGAACTGGTAGCCGACGCCGACCATGGCGAGCGCGGACAGCACGTACAGCGCCACCCAGATCGCATTCGGGATCCGGTCCTGACTGACGACCATGCGTTTGCGGTGGAGCTCGATGACCGCCCCCACCGACTCGACGAACAGCGCGTTCATCTCGCTGTCCCTCTGCCCCACGATCTCCGCGCGCGCCCACAGCTCGTCGAGGAGCTCGTCGGAGCGCGCGACTCCGGCCGCGAACGCACCGGGATCGACCGCGACCTGCGCCCGGATGTGGACGTACTCGCGCAGGCGCTCGCGGATCTCGTCGCGCACGGGCGCGGGCGTCATGCCGGCGCGCAGGTGACACGTCTGGATCGCGGTGACGTCCTCGAGCAGCAACTCCTTGCGCTTGTCGAAGCGCGACGCCGTCATCGCGAAGGTGAACGCGAGCAGGAACGCGAGCAGGCCCAGCATGCCGCCGACGACCGAGCTGACGGGCGAATCGATCTCCTGCTGCAGTCGCGCCTTGCGGCGCAGCGCGTAGCGATACCCGACCTCGATCGCGCCGAGCACGAGCAGCACGGTGACGACGAGGAATGCCCACAGGGGGAGGACGTCGAGCCAGGTCTTCGTGAGCATGGCGGGTCGAGCTACGAGGCGTCGCTGATCGTCAGAGTATAGGCAGTGGACGCCCCAGGCGTCGCCGCAATACCGACGGCGACCGTCTCCTGCGAACGCAGATCCAGCGTGATGCTCGGCGCCGCCGAGATCTCGCAGCCGAGCGTGGGCCCCGCGCATGACTGGCTCTGCACGTACAGGAGCAGCTCGGTTGCTCCGTCGCCGGTGGCATCGAATCGATACACGCCGTCCGCCGGCGCGCGCCAGCTGAAGACCGCGTCCTCGGGGCTCGGTCGATTGCCGTCGCACACGAGCGGGCCCTGCTCGCGCGGGTCGACGGTGCCCGACTCGGAGATCGGCAGCGGCGTCGCGAGCAGCTGCGAGCCGCACGGCGTCTGCTCGAGCGTGATGACGACGGCACCGGTCGGCTCCGCCGGCGCCGCTGCGAGCACGACGCTCTCACCGGTGTCGAGCGGCAGCGTCACCTCGCCGTCCATCGTGATCTGCGTCGCGGGCACGAGCCCACCGTCGCAGCCGACGACCGCACCGCTGCAGCTGTTCTCCAGCACGCTGAGCGTCACCGGCATCGCCGAGCCGGCCGTCCCGAACGTGTAGAAGGCGGCTGCGGGTGCGGTCCACCGATACAGGAGCTGCGGCGCGTCGTCGGCCGCACACGTGATGATGGGGGTCGGCTCCGCCGAGACCGCGTTCGCCATCAGACCGCCGGGCGGGAACTGGAAGCCGAGGTCGTTCTTGGCGGGCACGCAGCCGAAGGCCTCGTCGATCGTGAGCGAGAACGTCGCGTCCGATTCCTCGGTGAGCGTGTCGACGACGATCACCACCGTCTGATTGCGCGCGAGCTCGACGGCGCTCGAGGCCGTGCCGCTGTAGCCGCGATCGGTCGAGCACGCGAGCTGTGGACCACCGCAATCCTCACCGAGCACGTACAAGAGGACGTCCGCCTCGGTGGACGACGCGGTGAATGCGAACAGCCCGTCGCGCGGGGCAGTCCACGAGAACGCGACGTCGCGCCCGAGCCCGGTGCCGCGCGCACCGTCGCAGGTCGCGGGTTGCAGGAGGTTCTCGCTGCCGACGGTGCTGCCCTGCAACGCGATCGGCACGGTGGGCGCGAGCTCACCGCCCGTCAGGCAGTACTCCGCGACGTCGATGGCCATCCTGAACCCAGCGGCCGTCGCGTCGACGTCGGCGGGCAGATTGTCGATCGTCAGCACGACGACGTCGTCGCGATTCGCGGAGAAGCTGCGAGCACCGCCGTCGGCATCGGCACAGGTGCCGAGCTCGCCCTCGCAGCCGCCAGTGCGCAGGTGCAGCGGCGGTAGGACGTCGACGGTCTCGAAGAATGCCGAGTTGGCCTGCAATCGGACCGAGAAGCTGCCCGACACCGGCGGTCGCCAGATGTAGACCGCCTGCTCGCCGCCGAGGCTGCCGCACTCGCCGAGCACGTCGAGCGCGCTCGTGGGCACGAGCTCGGTCGTGACGGTGGGGAGCGTGCTCTCCAGCATCACGACGTCGTCCTGCATCGGGCAGTAGCGCGGCTCCTCCCCCGTCTTCTGGCAGGTGCCGTCGATGCACGCCTGCCGACGGCCGCAGCCACGGGCGGTCGCACACGGCAGGCCCAGCGTCGCTTCTTGATCGAAACACGCGGGGGTCGACGCCAGCGCCCCCGCGCCGAGCACGACGCGCTGGATCGTCGAGCGGCTCAAAACCTCACCTCGATCCCGAATGGCGACGGGAGGACGCGCGCCTGCTTCGGCTTCTCGTGCTTGCGGTTCTTGCCGAGTCGATTGCGCTTGCGCGCGTAGCCCACGCCGATGAGGGTGACACCCGTCAGCACGAGCACGCCGCCGACGGCGATGAAGGCGATGCCGGCCCCGTTCTCCGCGGTGCCGTCGCTGATCGCACGATTGCGCTCGTCCTCCTGCTCGGGGATCTCGTACTCGTCGAGGCTGTTCTCGGTCGAGCGCGCATAGATCAGCAGCACGGCGCCGCCGAGCCCGAAGCCCAGGCCCACCGTGACGAGGCCGATGCCGCTGCCGATCATCTTGCGATCGCTGAACACCTCGGACTCGAGTACCTTCTCCTCGACGACCGACGAGCCGCGACCAGCGGGCGCCGCGGCAGCACTCGGTGGCGTGGGCCCGGGTGGGCGAGCCGCGGGCTTCGATCGGTCGCCGGCGCGCAGCCGCTCGACTTCCTCGGGCGTGAGCTCGAGCAGATCGCGCTCTCGCAGCAGCGCGGCGCGGACCCGATCGGCGGTCTCGTGGTGTCCAGCGCTCTCGTGGATGTCGAGCAGTTGCAGTCGAATCGCCGCCTCGGTGCGCGGCTCGAGTCGAGTGTCGATCCCGAGCTCGAGCGCGTCGGTCAACAATGCGATCGCGCCGGCATCGTCTCCGACGGCCCGCCGGAGGTCTGCCCGCTTCACGAGCGCGCGAACGTCCTGGGGCGCGGCACTCGAATCCGCGGCCACGGGGTCGGGAGAATGCACGGTCGATTCCGCCGGAGCCGTACGCGGTGCCGCCGCGGCGCTCGCCGGCAGCGCGACGGCCAGAGCGAGGGACGCGGCGATGCTCGACCGGGCGACTCGCAGCACACGCCCAACGTATCGCGAGTCGGGCTCGCCGACCAGAGTCGCCCGCGCGCCCTACAGTCCGTAGGCGGACGGCGCGAGCCGCAGCACCCACGACTTCGGGTAGCCCTCGGCATCGTACGCGCTGCCGATCAGGACGGAGCCGTCGGCCGACGCTGCGATCACATTCGTGAGCGCGATCCCCTCGGGGACGACCAGCCCGTTCGCCTCGACGATCGGCTGCAGCGAACGCATACCCTCGTCGCGCGTCCACACGAACGCGAGCGGCACCGAGAAGCCCCATGGATCGCCGAACCCTCCCGCCACGAGCTCTCCCCCGGCCGCGATCGCATTGGGGAACGTGTTCGCCGGCCCCTTCGCCTCGGCCGGCTGCCCGAGGCTCGTCATGCCGTCGGCTTCGGTCCAATAGAATCCGTCGTAGCCGCGCGTGCCGGCGACCATCTGCCCGTCGGCACTGATGGACAACACCTCCTGCGGCCACTCCTCGTCCGGCGCGAGCAACACGCCCGTGCCGTCGGCCTGCCACACCGCCGCGGCGCGATCGATCGCACCGTTCTGGGCGAAGCCCGCGACCACCATGCCGTCGTCGGACACCACCGTGGCACGGTTCGACGGCGCATTCCCGTCGAAGCCCGTGCCGATCACGTCCAGCTCCGTCGTCGTTCCCGCGCCCCCGTCGTCGACCCAGCGGAACGCGTGCGGGCTGCATCCGTTCCACGCCATGCCGACGGCGACGCTGCCGTCCGCGCTGATGTCCCACGCGCTCGCGACGTCGTCGCAGCCCGTCTCGTACGGGCTCGCGAGGTCGAGCCAGCCGCCCGCCTCGGTCCACAAACCTGCCTGCACGGGGACGCCGTGCAGCGCGCTGATGCGGAGCGTGTCGGACACGCCGGTCGAGAAGTCGAACGCCGCATCGCCGATCGTCGCCGCCGGCGTGATCTCGCCGGTGACGGTGTCGTAGAAGAACGACTCGAGCAGCAGCTCCGCCGGCTCCTCGAACAGCGCGACGGTGCCGTCGGGTGTGACGTCGATCGGCCGACTGATGTCGACGATCTCGAAGCTGGGCTCGACCTCCCCGCCGGTGTCGGTGGTCGAGCCGTCGTCCGTGCCGCTGTCGTCCGTGCCGGCGTCGTCGGTGCTCGTGTCGGCCCCGTCCTCGGAGCTCGTGTCGGCCCCGTCCTCGGTGCCCTCGTCCTCGGTGCCGGGCGCAGTCGAGGTGTCGCCATCATCGTCGACGCCGTCGTCCTCGGTCGATGCACTCGAGGACTCGTCGCCGCCCTCCCCGTCGGACGAGTCGCCGCAGGCGGCGAGGGCGGCGGTCATCGTGAGCGAAAGGGGGACGAGTGCCGAGGTCCAGCGGTTCTGCAGGCGCATACAGATACAAACGACGCCCCGCGGAGAAACGGCCCCGGAAATCGTCCCCCCGGGCTCACAGGCCGTAGGCGGCCGGGTCGAGCCGCAGCACGAATGTCTTCACGGCGTACTGCGGATCGTAGGCGATTCCGAGCAGGACCGATCCATCCTCGGACGCGGCCATCACGTTGAAGAGCGTGTACCCCTCGGGCACGTCGAGGCCGTTCTCCTCGATGATGGGCTGCAGCGCGCGCATGCCCTGGTCGCGCGTCCACACGAACGCGGTCGGCACGACCCACCACGGGTCGCCGAATCCACCGACGATCAGCTCGCCGTTCTGGGCGATCGCGCTGGGGAACGTCTTCGTGGGCGCCTCGGCCTCCGGCAGCTTGCCGAGGCTGACGACGCCTTCCTCGGCCGTCCAGTAGAAGCCGTCGTAGCCGCGAGCGCCCGCCACCATGTGGCCGTCTGCGCTGATCGAGTGGATCTCGTTCGGCCACTCCTCGTCGGGCATCAGCACGATGCCGCTGCCGTCGGCCTGCCACACGGCCGACGAACGGTCCACGAAGCCGCCGAGCTGGGCGAAGCCCGCGGCGACCTGGCCGTCCGCCGACACCACCGTCGCACGGTTCACGGGATCCCCACCGTCCCAGCCCTGGCCGAGCCGCTCGAGGACCGTCATCGTCCCCGCGCCGCCGTCGTCGACCCAACGGAACGCACCGGTCGTGCAGCCGTCCCACATGAGCCCGACGACGACGCTGCCGTCGGCGCTGAGATCCCATGCGCTGCCGATGTCGATGTCGCAGCCGACCGCGTACGGGCTCGCGAGGTCGTGCCAGCCGCCCTCCGGGCTCCACACACCGGCCTGCACCGGGATCGCGTGGTTCGCGGAGATCTCGAGGTCCTGCGAGATGCCGGTCGAGAAGTCCTTCGTGGGATCGCCGATCGTCGCCGCGAACGAGAGCTCGCCCGTCACCGTGTCGTAGAAGTACGCGTCGACGACCTCGGTCGGGTTCTCGAGCAGCGCGACGCGGCCGTCGGGCGTGATGTCGATCGGGCGCGAGAAGTCGAGGATCTCGAAGCTGGGCTCGAGATCCGCGCCCGTGTCGGTGCCGTCGTCGGTGCCGGACTCGTCGACACCGGTGTCCTCACCGGTGTCCTCGCCGGTCTCCTCCGCGCCCGTGTCCTCCGCATCCTCCGAGCCCGTGCCTTCCGCCTCGTCGACGGCCGTGTCCTCGGCGTCCTCGGAGCCGGTGCCTTCGGCCTCGTCGGCCGTGGCTTCGGCATCGGTCGCCGTCGCATCGTCTTCGGTGCCTTCGTCTTCGCTCGAGGGATCGGTCGCTTCTTCCGCGCCGTCGTCACCATCGGACGAGCCGCACGCGCCGAGCGCGACGAGCATCGTCACGGAGAGGGGAAAGAGGGCCTTGGCAGGGGAGTTTCGCAGTCGCATACCCCCACTCGCGATCTTTCCCGGAGAAACGGCCCCGAATTTTCTTCATGGCGCGTTCGCGCGCGGTGCGAGCTAGCTCTCGTCGAGCTGCTGGCGCAGCCAAGCCCGCGCAAATGCGACGTCTTTCTTCACCTTGCCGGCGGAAACGCCCAGCGCGTCCGCCGTCTCCTCCACCGTGCAACCGAGCACGTAGCGCATCGTGAAGATGGTCGCGAGCTCGGGGTCGCGCTCTTCGAGGCGCTCGAGCAGCGCGGCGACGCCGAGCATGTCGATGGGCTGATCGCTCGTGTCGGCCGGCTCCGCGTCGAGGGTCGCGCGCACCAGATCGCCGCCGTGCCGCACCCGCCTCACCCGTCGCGCGCGATCGATGAGGATGTGCCGCATGGCGGTGGCCGCCGCGGCGAAGAAATGGGTGCGATCCGTGAACTCTGCCTCGAGCGATTGCAGGCGCATCCACGCCTCGTGCACGAGCGCCGTGGGCTGCAGCGTGAGGTCGGCCGGCTCGGTCGCCATGCGGCGCGCCGCCAGTCGGCGGAGCTCGTCGTAGAGCTTGCGGTCGATCGGGGCCGAGGGCATCCGAATCGAGTGTAATCTCGTCGATCGTGGCGGAGGCAAGCGCGGACGTCGACCGCTGGGGACGGCTCAAGGCCGTGTTCCAGGGCGCGCTCGACCGGCCCGCCGCGGAGCGCAGGGCGTGGGTGGATTCGCAGGCCCCCGACGATCCCGCGCTCGCCCGCGAGGTGATCGCACTGCTCGCCGCCCACGATCGCGAGCCGCTCGGCCTGGTCGAGCAGGCCGCCGCCACGATGGACGAGCTCCCGCCGCCGCCGGAGATCGGCGGCTATCGCATCGACGCTCTCCTCGGTCGCGGCGGCATGGGCCGCGTGTTCCGGGCGATGGGCCAGACGCCGCCGCGCGCCGTGGCGCTGAAGGTGATGAACGCGGCACTCGCCGATCCTCAGCTCGTGCGGCGCTTCGAGTACGAGTCGCGGATCCTCGCGCACCTGCACCATCCCAACATCGCGGTCGTCTACGACAGCGGCACGGTCGACGTCCTGGGCGAGCCCGTGCCGTGGTACGCGATGGAGCTCGTCACCGGCGGCCGTCCGCTCTCCTCGGTCACCGCGTCGATGGGCCCCGAGCTCGGCCCCCGACTCGAGCTGTTCCTGCAGGTCTGCGACGGAGTGCACCACGCCCATCAGCGCGGCGTGATCCACCGCGACCTCAAGCCCGGCAACGTCCTCGTCGACGAGGACGGCCGCGTCAAGCTGATCGACTTCGGCCTCGCGAAGGCGACGACCCCCGATCTCGCCTCGAACGCGCACACGGAGCACGGCATCGTCGTGGGCACGCTCGCGTACATGAGCCCGGAGCAGCTGAGCGGTCGGCCCGCGCTCGACGTGCGCATCGACGTGTACGCGCTCGGGATCATGCTCTACCACGCGTGTACCGATGCGATGCCGTACCGTCTCGACGATCGCAAGCTCGCCGAGGCGGTGAAAGTGATCTGCGAATCACCGCCCGCCGAGGGACCGCTCGCCCGCGCGGCGGTCCCGACGGACCTGCGCGTGATCATCTCGAAGGCGCTCGCGAAGGACGCCGACGCACGCTACGACTCCGCGGGCGCGCTCGGGGCCGACGTGCGCAGGTTCATGCGCGGCGAGCCCGTCGAGGCACGCCCGCCCAGCCTGCTCTACCAGTTGCAGCGGCTCGCCGGCCGCAACCGCGCGATCGTAACGCTGTGCGCGGCGCTGCTCTTCGCGCTCGTGCTCGGCGCGACGCTTGCGACGTGGGGCCTCTTGCAGGCCCGCGCTGCCCGTGATCGCGCCGTGCTCGCGCAGGAGCACGCGGAGGCCGAGCGCACGCGTGCGGAACGGGCGATGGCGGAGACCGTGCAGGCCGGTGAGCTCGCGAGCAGCGTGCTCTTCGAGGCCGATCCATGGCAGTCGCAGACGCCTGCGCTCACCGTCCGCGAGGCGCTCGCGCGCGCGTCCACGCGGCTCGATCGCGGCGACGTCGATCCGCGGACGGAGCTGCGTCTGCGCGCGACCCTGCGCGAGATCTTCGCGCACCTGGGCGACCACGCCGCTGCGGAGCGGGAGGCGAGACGGGGGATCGAGATCGCGGCGGCCGATCCGGAGCTCGAAGCGTCGCGGCTCGAGCTGCTCGCGGGGCTCGGCGGAGCGCTCCTGGGCCGTGATCGGATCGACGACGCCGCGGTGGTGATCGACGAGTGCGTGCGCGCCCATCGCGAGCGCTTCGGCGACGACGACCCGCGGACGTGGAAGGCGGAGGCACTCCACGCGACGGTGCTCGCGAACCGCGGCCAGCTCGAGGATGCTCGCGCGGCGCGCGAAGCCCTCGTCGATCGCTACGCGGCACGCTTCGGGCCGGCGGCCGACGAGACGCTGGAGGCCCAGAGCGCGCTGGCCCAGGTGCAGCACGCGTTGGGCGAGCTGACCGCGTCGGAGGCCGCATTTCGTTCCGTGTGGGAGCGCCGCGCGGAGACCCTCGGCCCACGTCATCCGGAGACGTTGATGGCCCGGCAGTCCGTCGTCGAGGTGATCGCGGAGCACGGCCGGCTGGCCGAGGCGGATGCGGCGCTCGCGGAGTTGATCGCGACCTACGACGAGGTGCTGGGGCCACGACACGAACAGACGGCGAGCGCAATGGCGCTGCGTGCGAAAGTCCTGCGTCGGCTCGACCGGCCCGACGAGGCCGTCGCGCTGGCCACCACCGCCCTGGAGGTCGCACGCACCGTGAAGGGCGAGGACCACCTCGACACGCTACGCGCGCGCAACAACCTCGCGCTCCTCATGACGGACGCCGGGGATCTCGCGGACGCGGAGCGGATCTACGGCGAGCTGACGCGCTCGTGGCAGGGACGCGCACCGGACGGGGAAGCGAGCTACCTCGTCGTGGCCATCAACTACGCGCACCTGCTCGACCGACTCGACCGCCGCGACGAGGCGGTCACGGTGCTCGATGCTTCGTTGGCGCGTGCACGCACGGATTACCCGCCCGGGTTCTGGCTGCTGGAGGTCGCGGCGGCTCGGCTCGCGATGCTCCACGGTGCTTCGCGCGATGCTGCCGGCAGCGAGCTGCAGACCGAGCGCGCGCGTGCGCTGTCGGCTCTCCCCTTGCCGACACGTTGACCCGCGGTGCGCGGCCTCACGAGACCGCGGGGGCGTGCGGATGGCTTTCTGCTACGCTCGCGACCGAATGAACGCCTCGAAGACCGGTCTGCTCGCCCTCGTGGCGCTCGCGAGTTGCTACTACTCGGATCCCGCGTACGACTGCTACTACTATTACGGGTACTACGATCCTTACTGCAACTACGCGTACTACGACCCGTACACGACGTCGGACATGTACCGGTCCGTCAGCTACAACGAGGTCGCGGTCGAAGAGACGCCGAATCCGGATCCGATGATCGCCGCCGTGGCGCCGGACTCCACGGTCGCGGTGTCGAGCTACACGTACCTGGCGCGCGATCCGAGCGTCCCCGCGGACGACCAGCCCGACCTGTCCGAGATCGACGACCACTACCCGTGCAACGAGGCGCAGGAGGAGTCGCTCGCGCTCTGCTCGGAGAACGGGCAGAAGTTCGCACAGGACGAGGACTACGTCGTCGTCGCGTTCGAACTCGACAATCCCCTGCCGCAGGACGACGCGACCAACTTCTTCGTCGTGGGCTTCTCGTTCGACGCCGATGGCGACCCGAGCAACAACTTCACGCCGCCGGCCGAGACGGCCAACGACTACTTCGGCGACACGGACACGTGGTACGCCGCGAGCTACACGCCGACCGACGGCTGGAACCTCGGCGCGTTCCACTGGAACGGCACCGCGATCGAGAGCGTCCCCACGACGGCGCGCCTCATCCTCGACCAGAGCTCCGCGGGCCTGCTCGCGCCGGCCTCGGAGTTCACCGCCGAGGTGCCGGGCAGCCGCATCTCGCTGTTCCGCCACACGGGCGACCAAGGTGCGAACGGCGACTGGAGCGGGCTCGTGTATCCGCCGCTCGGCGCTCCGCTGCAGGGCACCTGAGTCGGCCGGGGGCGCGCGTCAGACCATCGCGACCAACACGATGGCCACCGCCGTGCCGAGCGCGAGCACGGGCAGCGCCCAGACCAGGTACAGATAGACCTGTTGCTGGACGTGACGCCCGAACAGCTTGTGCATCACGTTGAAGCGGAACAGCACGAGATTGACGACGAGGCTCACCCCGAGCAGCAGATAATCGAGCACGAACAGACGTGCGACCGTGTTGTCCGCGGCCGCGAGCGCGGGATAGTCGGCGCTCACGGTGAAGTTGAGGGCGATCACCGCGAACAGGCCGCCGATCACCATGTTCGCGAGCTCGAACGCGGGGATCTCGAAGACGCCGTCGTGGATCTTGTTGAGCCAGATGGCCAGCACCGGAATGCACAACGACGCGAACAGCGGGATGAAGATCGCCGCGATGCTCTTGCCCGGATTTCGCGCGACCTCGAGGGAGACCCACAGGCGCGAGTGGGATTCGCCGTGCCATCCGATGAGCGGCGCGCGGCGGAAGTCCATCAAGCCGGCCGTCCAGCCCTGCAGCTCGAGATCCTCCGCGACGCGCGTGAAGCTGAGGTCGTCCTGGCGGTGATCGAGCACCACGACGTCGGTGGTGTCGCGCCTGGCCACGAGCTCGACCTGGAGCTTCTGTCGATCGAACGGGAATCGTTCGAAGTCGAAGGTCATCTTGAAGCGGCCACGGACCCGCCGCATGAGCTCGACGCGTCCGTCGGGGTACACGCGCAATCCGTGCCGCTGCTCCGCCGGCTCGCCCTCGATGTTCGCGAGCGACACATCCGGCGTCCAGATCTCGGCGATGCGCGCGTCGGCGGCCTCGTCGCGCAGATCGATGAACCCACGGGGCGCCTGCTCGGCCGCATACCGCAGCCGCGAGTCCTCCCATCGCAGGCGCAGGTCGATCGTCGCGACGAAGTCGCTCGCGTCCTCGTCGATTTCCTCGATCTCGACGAAGTAGACCCCCGCGCGCACCATCACGGGCAAGCCCTTGCCGAGCGGAACGTGGAGACTGGCTGCATCGACGCCGGTGTGCGTCTCCGTGGCGGGCCCCGCATTCGCGTTGGGCAGCAGGCGCAACGAGCACGAGCCGAGGACGAGGACGAGCAACACGAGAAGCCGCGCGGTCACGAGCTCCCCCCTGCGTCGTGCGACGAGCCCACGCGGCTCTGCGCCTGGACGCGCAATCGCTCGTGCTGCTGCGCGAGCGCCCGCAGCTCGTCACAGAGGTGCTCGGTCTCCTCGATCGGCTTGCTCGGATCGCCGTCGGCGAGCCGTGCGAATCCCCCGGCGATCGCTTCGACCGGCTTCACGAGCAGGCCGCGGACGACGACCTGGATCACGCCCGCCAGCGCGACGATGCCGAACAGCGCGAGCAGGCCCTGCCAGACGATGGATCGCCCGACCGCGGCGCGCGAGGCCTCGAAGTTCTTCGCCACCGCCACGACGCCGATGCGCACGCCGGTACTGCCGCGCAACGGCACCAGCACCACGCCGTGGGGGACGTGCTGCGCGTCGCGGGCGAATCGCACGGTCTCCTCGAGCCGCGCGAGATCGTCGGCGCTCACGAGCGCCCGCATGAGCTCCCAGTGCGTCGAGTGGTACTTGACGTAGGCGCCGAGCCGGTTCTCCTCCGTGAAGATCTCGTTGCCGACGCGCTCGTGATCCAGGAGGTCCTCCTGGATGAACAGCGCGAACTCGAGACCGTGGGCGACCTTGAGATCGTCGAGCAGCGGACCGATCGCGATGCCGACCTCGAACGCGCCGACGTGGGTGCCGGCGGGATCGGTCACCGGCGCGGCGCCGAACAGGGCCGGACCGGCGCGTCCGATTCCGGCGCCGCGGCTCGTCACGTGATCTCGGTTCGCGAGCACGATCATCGGGCGCGTCGCCGAGAGGTCGTCGCCGTAGGTGGGGGGCGCGTGCAGCCGCAGGAACGAGGTCGCCGGCGGGACGAAGAAGTGCATCTGATCGATGCCGTGCTTGTCCCGCTGCACCTCGAACATCTCGAGGTACTCGGCGGTGAGGCGTGCACGGTCCTGGCTCGCGAACAACTCCCGAGTGGCGGGCAGGCCCGCGATCATCTCCGCCCGGGAGAGCGCGCGCTTCTGGGCGGCCTCGAGGTTGTAGGTGACGACGGCCTCCATCGAGTCGTGCTCGCTGCGCTCGACCGCCTCGATGAGGCGCCCGAACAGCTGCTGGGAGACCATGGCGGTCACGAGCAACACGACGACCGCCGCACCGACGAGGAGCAGGGATGCATCACGGCGAAACTTCATCGCGCTACCTTCGTTGCATCGGGGTGATCATGTCAGGAATCGAACCGTTCCCGTCGCGAGCCCGTACACCGCGCCCACGAGCGTGACGACGTTCGCCTCCACCGCAGCTCGGGCCTGCGGCAGCTCGGCGAGCTGCTGGATCGACCAACGCACGTTGGCCTCCACGGCGGCGTCCAGCAGCTCGTCGCCGACGAGCGTCTTGCGGAGCTCGGCCACGCTCGGCTCGATCCGCTCGACGAGCGAGAGCAGCTCGCGGGGTTCCTCGGTCGCGCCGTCCAATGCGGCGAGCGCGGCCGTCACCGCCCCGCAGCGCTCGTGCCCCATCACGACGACGAGCGGCGTCTGCAGGTGGCGCACCGCGTACTCGATGCTGCCGACGATGTCGTCGGCGATGACGTTGCCCGCGATGCGGATCACGAACAGATCACCGAAGCCCTGATCGAACACGAGCTCGGGCGGCACCCGCGAGTCGCTGCAGCACAGGAGCGTCGCGAAGGGATGCTGATCCTTCGCCAGCATCTTGCGCCAGTCGGCGCTCGCATGGGCGTGGCGCGTGCGTCCGTCGACGAAGCGTCGATTGCCCGCCTCGAGCGCGCGGCGGGCCGTCTCCGCATCGTGCGGGCGGGGCTCGGCGGACTCCGGCGAATCTCCACACGACGCGGCCGCGTGCAGACCGAGCGCCACAATCCCGCCTGTGGCGAGGATGCGTCGTCGCGACATGGGATGGCCGGCCACGACGAAACGGTCCTTCTTCTGCCGCGCGGCGGCAAGCCCCCGTCGAATTCCGCGGCATGTGCGCGAGTCGGCCGCAGCGGCCGCGTCGAGGTCGGAACGCGCTCGCCGGGCGAGCC
>CAYXVR010000021.1:822-44331 GCA_964468635.1 uncultured Nannocystaceae bacterium | reverse complement strand
GTCGGCCGCAGCGGCCGTGCGATGCTCGGCCTCCGCGACCGATGCGGCATCCGTCCATCTACCAGATCAACACCCGGGTGCTGGCGAGCGAGCGCAGCGTCGAGCTCGGTCGGCCCGCCACGCTCGACGACATCTCCGATGCGTTCCTCGACGACGTCGCGGCGAAGGGGTTCTCCTGGGTGTGGCCGCTCGGGGTGTGGCAGACGGGGACGATCGGACGCGATCTCGCCCGTGGCGACGTGAAGGCGATCGAGGCGTGGCGACGCGGACTGCCGGATCTCCGCGAGGACGACATCTGCAGCTCGCCGTTCGCCATCGTGGGCTACGACGTGCACCACGAGTACGGCGGCGACGCTGCGCTCGCGCGCCTGCGCGAACGGCTCGCAGGACGGGGCATCTCGCTCCTGCTCGACTTCGTGCCGAATCACGTCGCGATCGATCACCCGTGGGTGCTCGAGCATCCCGAGTGGTTCGTCCACGGTGACGAGGACGATCTCGTGCGTCAGCCTCGGAACTACGCGAGGGTGGAGCGCGCGAAGGGATCGCTCGTGCTCGCGCACGGACGCGACCCGTACTTCGACGGTTGGTCCGATACGCTGCAGCTGGACTACCGCCACGCCGGTCTGCGTGAAGCGATGCTCGGCGAGCTCGTGCGCGTGGCGGAGCGCTGCGATGGGGTCCGATGCGACATGGCCATGCTCGTGCAGCCGCGGATCTTCGCCCGCACCTGGGCGGATCGACCACCGCCCGCGGACGGCACACCGGTCGTGCGCGTTCCGTTCTGGCCCACCGCGATCGCGCGGGTGAAGCAGCGCAATCCGAGATTCATGTTCCTCGCCGAGGTCTACTGGGACATGGAATACGAGCTGCAGCAGGCCGGCTTCGATTTCACGTACGACAAGAGCCTGTACGATCGCCTCGCGTCGCGCTCTGCGGACGCGGTGCGCCGTCATCTCTGGGCGGACGCCGCGTACCAGGATCGTTCGATGCGGTTCCTCGAGAACCACGACGAGCCGCGCGCTGCGGCCGTCTTTCCTCGGCCTGTGCACGAGGCCGCGGCCGTGATCGCGTTGCTCGCTCGCGGGCTCCGCTTCGTCCACGAAGGACAGCTCGAAGGTCGCACCGTACGCGTGCCGATGCAGCTCGCACGTCGGCCCGCCGAGCCCGTGGACGAGGCGCTGCGCGCATTCTATGGCCGGCTCTTCGCCGTGCTCGCGCGACCCGAGGTACACGAAGGAGAGTGGCGCCTGTGGGAGTGTCGCGAGGCGTGGCCGGGCAATCCCACGCACGCATCGTTCGTCGTCGCGTCGTGGGAGGCCGGCGAGCGCCGCTTGCTGTCGGCGGTCAACTACGGTCCCACGCAGGCGCAGTGCCGCGTCTCGCTCGACGTGCTGCGCGGCCACGCCGTCACGCTCGTGGATCTGCTCGGCGACGCCCGCTACGAGCGCGACGGCGATGCCCTCGCGGACGAGGGGATGTTCCTCGACATGCCCGCGTGGGGCCGCCACGTGTTCGAGCTTCAGTGCGGCAGGAAATAGAACATCATCGCGATGATCACGTAGAGCGCGAGCAGCTGGGAGCCCTTGAACCAGTTGGATTGTCCGTCGCCGCACACGACGGTGCCCACGAGCGCTGCGAGGAACAGCGACCAGATCTCCGCGCGCCCGAACGCGAGCTCCAGCGGCTCGGGCGCGATGAAGTGGCTCGCGAACACGAGGACGGGCGCGACGAACAGCGCGATCTGGATCGAGCTGCCGAGCGCGATGCCGACGGTCAGATCGACCTTGTTCTTGTGCGCCATCGCGACGGCCGATCCGCTCTCGGCCGCCCCGCCGACGACGGCGACGAACACGATTCCGATGAAGACCTGCGACATGCCGAGCGCTTCGCCCGTGCCCTCCGCCGCGCCGACCAGGATCTCGCTCATCCACGCGGCGAGCACCGACGCGCCGACCAGACTGCCCACCGCCCGTGCCACGCTCCACGGCGGGCCCTCGTGGGCATCGGCCACGTCCGCGGCGTCGCTCTCCACGCTCTCGAAGGCCTTCGGATGGGTCTTGAGCGAGTACAAGAGGTAGAGCAGATAGAGGAACAAGAGCGTGATCGCGACGCCCAGGTTGAGGTGCATCTCGTCCTGGATCAGCCCGCGCGGCCCGAACTCGCGATCGAACGCGCTCGGCACCGCGAGGCTGATCGTGGCGAGCAGCATCATCGAGCTGTAGATCCGCGACGACGACGCGTTGAATCGTTGGACGGGAAACTTCACGCCGCCGACCAGGAACGCGACGCCGAGCGCGAGCAAGAGATTCGCCAGAATCGCCCCGATGATGGACGCGCGGACCATGTCGAGGTACCCGGCCCGCAGCGCGACGAGCGAGATGATCAGCTCGGGCGCGTTGCCGAACGTCGCATTGAGCAGACTACCGATGGTGTCGCCGGTGCGCTTCGCGACCTGCTCGGTCGCGTGCACGATGAGCGCGGCGATCGGCACGATCGCCAGCGCCGCGGAGAAGAAGATCACCGGTGGCGACACCGAGCCTGCGTGGTCGAGCACGACGGTGACGGGAATGAAGGCGAACAACCAATGAATCGACGGCTTCATCGCGAACGCTCCTGGTGGATCCGGCTCACGAGGGCGAAGAAGAACGCGGCCGACCAGCCGCACATCAGGATGCCGGTGAGGGCCTCGACGCCACCGACGAGGTTCCACCCCTTGGGCAACAAGACGTCGCCGTATCCCGTGGTCGTGTACGTGACCGCGCTGAAGTAGAGCCCGGTCTGCAGGTCCGGCAGTGCATCGCTCTGCACGTAGAACCAAGCCCACACCGCGATCTCGGCGAGGTGCAGGAGCACGATCCAGCCGGCCATGCGCACGAGCAGCCACGTCGAGCGCCAGAAGCTGCCGTAGGCCCGCGAGAGCCGAGCATCGGCGCCGCGCAGCAGCAGCGTCGTGCCGCCCGCGTGCAGCACCACGCACAGCGCGAGCAGCAACCACGCGACGACGAGCTTCACGACCATGCGCCCGGGGAGGATATCACCGCCCCGCGCCGGGCCCGGGGGAGACGAATCTCCCCCGGGCCCGGCCCGCGTTGCGCGTCACGTCCGGCGTGCGCTCGAGTCGTGCCTCGGCCCTTGCCCGCGAGCGGGCTCGCTCTCTCGCAACACCGGGGGTCCGCCGTTCTTCGGACCGCGATTTCGAAGGTAGCTCGAACTGCCCCGCTGCCCACTGGCACTTCGAGCCATCGCATTGTCATGTCGCGCCGCGATCGCGTCGGCGCGATCTGCCAACGCGCCGTCACGTGGCGTCCTTGTCGGACGCCAGCGGCGCCACATGCTGAGTGGATGACCACGGCATTCGATACGCACACTCGAGGTCGACGCGAAGAACTCCTGGAGGATCTCTGCGCCGGCATCGACCTGCATCGCCGCGGCAGCGACATCGCGGCGACGCTCCATCGCTGCGCTCGGTTGCTCCGCCCTGCCCTGCCGCACACGCATCGGCTCGTCGCGCACGGCGTGGAAGAGGCGCCGCGCGTCGCCATGGGCGAGGGCTATCTCATGCGGCTCCTGCACAACCTCATCGTGAACGCGAGCGCGGCCGAGCCGCGGGACGGCCGCATCACGGTGAGCGCCACCGCGCTCGCCACCATCCCACGCGTCCGGCTCGACATGCCGCGCCCGTGCGTGCGCCTCACGGTCGCCGACACCGGGCGCGGCGTCACGAAGCTCGAGGTCGCCCAGGCCTTCTGGGCATCGACGCTCCCCACGACGAACCTGCCGCTGCACGGCCTCGCAATGGCGTTCGCGATCGTGCGCTCCTGCGGCGGACGCATCGACGTGCAGGCGACCCCCGGCCGCGGCACGCGGGTCAACTGCTACATCCCGCAGAAGCTCGACGTCGCAGCCCGGTGAGTCACTCGGCGTCGTCGGGCCACGGCCGACTGCGCAGCCAGTCGTGCGCGGCGGGCTCGTTCGGGAAGACCCCGAAGGCCTTGCCGCTCACCCACGCGAGCCTGCGCAGCCGGTCGCTGCACGCGGCGACGTCGTCCACCACGATCGCGAACATGCGCACGCGGTCATAGTGGAGGACGATCCACGACAGGAACTCGACGTCGAGGTCGCGGCCGACGTCTCCCGCCCACGTCGCATCGAGGAGCACGTCGGCGGGCCCCTCGCGATCACGCAGCTCGCCGGACGCGCGCGACATCAAGGCGAAGATGTCGGCGCGGCGCGGATCGACGCCGAGACGGAGTTGCAGCAGTCGGTCCGGCGGAATCACGGAAGGAATGTCCATTCGCGAAACGATAGCGACGTGGGTCGCTCGGTCGAGGCGGCGGCGGGAACTGCCAACGAAATCGTCCGCGCTGCCACGGCCCTGCGGCGTTCAGCCCGCGTCGTCCTGCCAGGGCTTGCTCGCGAGCCAGCTGGTGGCCTCGGCCTCGGCGACGAAGATCCCGAACGTCTTGCCGCTCAACAGCTCGAGCTTGCGCACACGTGCCTCGCAGCAGTCGATCTCGTCCACGACGATCGCGAACAGGCGCAGCTGTGCGTAGTGCACGACGATCCACGACAGGAACTCGACGTCCAAGGTCAGGTCGATCCCCCCCACCCACTTCGCGTCGACGAGCACGTCGCACGGCGCGTCACGACCGCGGAGCTCCTCCGACGCGCGCGAAAGCACCTGGAGGATTTGGATGCGCTGCGGCTCGACGCCGAAGCGCAGCAGCAGGAGGCGGTCCGGGCGGAGTTCATGCGTATCCATGGGCAGCGCGGACGATAGCTTCGGCGTCCGCTCGGTCGAGCCGCGGGCGGGAACTGCCAACGATTCGTCCTGTCCGGCCAGCCCCACCCGCTGCGAGCGCGCAGCAGTGCTACGCTCGTCGCCGACGATGACCGATGTCTTCGTGGCTGCACCGCTGCTCGCCGCACTCGTGAACGCAGCTCGAGAGCTCGGGCTCGACCGCGCGAAGCTCGTCGCGGCGGCGGAGCTCGACGAGGAGACGCTCGCCGATCCGGATCGGCTCGTGCCCGAGGCCGCGGAGCGAGCGCTGTGGTCCGCGATGCTCGAGCAGAGCGGCGACACCTCGATCGGGATCCTCGTCGCGCAGCGGTTCCCGCGCGGGTCGCTGCGCGTGCTCGAGTACCTCGTGCGCACGAGCCCGAACCTCGGCTCCGGGCTGCGCATCGTGCCTCGCTTCAATCGCCTGCTGCGCAGCTACTCGGTGCACACGCTCGTCGAGGAGGCCGACGGGCTCAGGATCGTCTTCCAGCGCGAGTACGATCTGCGCACGCCGAGCGAGATCGCCAGCATCGAGGGCGCGCTCGCGCTCTTCCTGCACTTCGTCCGCGACGCCACCGGCGTCGACGTCAGACCCACGGAGATCACGTTCCAGCACGCGCGCTCGAGCGCCGACGAGGTCTACGCACTCTTGGGCCCGAACGTCGCCTTCGATCGCGCCGACACCGGGGTGCTCGTCGACCCGCAGACGCTCGCCGTGCCGATGCTCGATGCGGACCCGACGTTGAACGACATCCTGCAGCGGTGCGCGGCGCACCGCATCGCGGAGCTCCCGCACGCGGCCCCCACGACGATGCGCGTGCACGAGGCGCTGCTCGGGCTCGTCCCCCGACGCGAGCCGACCCTCGAAGCCGTCGCCGAGCAGCTCGACACCAGCACGCGCGTGCTGCAGCGGCAGCTCCAGGCCGAGGGCACCACGTTCCGTGCGGTGGTGGAACGGGTCCGCGAGCAGATCGCGAAGCGCTACCTCGCGGAGGCGGAGCTGTCGACCGTCGACGTGGCGATGCTCCTCGACTACTCCGACGCCCCCTCGTTCCATCGCGCATTCCGCAGGTGGACCGGGATGTCCCCGGGCGCCTACCGGAAATCGCTGACGGAGTAGTCGAGGGGTGCCATACTCCGCCCGCTCGATGCGGCGCGCCGTTCTCTCGACAGCCCTCTTCGTCGGAGGCTGCGTGCATGCCCGGGACTTTCGCGCGCCCGACGAGCGCATCACCCACCGCACGGCGTACACGCTGCAGAAGCACGAAGGGCGCGCGGAGGTGGACGTCGTCGGGCTCGGCGTCGACGACCTCGGGGTCAACATCGGTCTGCACGGCGGCGTGACGAAGTGGCTGCAGCTCGGGGCCAACCTCGCGCACGCGGGCTTCGGGATCCTGAACGCCGCGGCGAAGGCCAACGTGCTCGACCACCCCGTGGCGGGCATCGGCATCAGCACCGGCGTGCTCTACAGCAACCCGAAGGTGATCTGGGCGTTGCCCTCCCAGGTGAAGGAGGCGCTCGGCGACATCCACCTCGTCGTGATCCCGAGCGAGCTCACCACGACCTTTCCGCTCACCGAATGGATGGGGCTGCACTTCACGCTCGGCTACAAGCACGTCGACATGTTCGGCGAGTTCGACGAGGAGACCGTGCTCGCGAAGGGCGGGTTCGCGGCCCGCGATCTGTACTTCCAGCCCACGGCGGACTTCTACCTCGGCCACCGCGTCGCGCTGCGCTTCAGCGCGCACCTCTCCGCGTGGGCGTCGGCGCGGGCCAACCTCGCGACGGAGACGACGGTGCAGCCCGGCGTCGTCGCGGGGGTGATCGGCGAGGAATGGCGCCGCCTGTCGTTCGACGCCACCAGCAACTACGTGACCGCGATCGACGTGCGATTCGGGCGCAACACGTACATGCAGCTCGCGGCGGCGTTCGGGCGGTTCAAGCCCTTCTCGACGCTCCCGGTCGTGCCCGCGATCCGGTTCTACTGGAACTTCGCCGGCCCGAGCGCGGAGAAGCGCCGGGCCCAGCACCGCGAGGACAAGGCGCGGCGCGAGGCGAAGCGAGCGGCGAAGAAAGAGAAGAAGGGGAAGGCACCATGATCGCTCGCGTCGCGACGACGTTGCTCTGTGCGATCGCGGCCGGTTGCAACGGCGACATCCAGGCGGTCTCGTGGTCCCCGCTCGACATCGACGGTCTCGAGGACGACATGGCGAGCCCGACGGCCCCGTTGAACGAGGCCACGCTCGACGAGCTGCTCGCGACGCCGACCGACGAGATCAAGCTCATCCAGGGCTTGCTGGCGGTGGGTCGATCGATCGTCGAGACCAGTGGCGAGGGCGACATGGAGGTCATGACTCGCGACCTCGACGTGAACCTGTCCGGTACGCAGGTCTACATCCGCATCGCGTGTCCCGGCCCCGTCGAACTGACGCCGGACCCCGACTTCAGCTTCGGCACGCTGACGGTGTACAGCGCGTCCTTGTCGAAGGAGACGATCGACACGTGGGGCGCGCAAGGTGACATGTTGGGCATCCTCGAGGAGTGCATCGTCGGCGAGTACACGCTCGACGGACAGATGCGGATGTTCTACGACGTCATCCGCGATCTCATGGGCGCGGACTTCGACCTCGAGTGGGAGCGCACGGGCGCCGCCGGCCACCTCGCGTTGCCGGCGATCGACGAGCGCGATGCGCTGACCGAGGAGAACGCTCGCGCGCAGGTGCTGTTCACGACCGAAGCGTCGGGCACGCTCGTGCTGGAGCAGACGCCCGACCTCGGCCTCACGCAGTATCGAATCCGCGGCGCGGACGGGGAGCTCGTCTGCGACAGCGCGGACGATCCCCCGTGCCCGCCGCTCTGAGCGTCACATGCCGGTCTGATCGGCCGGATAGTCGTCGAAGATGTCGGCGATGCCGGCCTCGAGCCGATCTCGCGAGTCGCCGCACTCGAGCACGCCCTGCACGGCGCCGCCGAACACGACCTCTTCGTCGGCGGGGTCCGCCAATCCGACGATCACGGTGGCGACCTCGTAGTCGACCTCGACCGGGGCCAGCCATGCGCACGGATCCCACACGTAGCCCCACCATCCGTACCAGTAATAGCCGGGGACGCACTCGTAGACGATGCCCGTGTCGGTGTCGCTGGCCGCCAACGAGAACGCGACGACGTCGGGCATGCCCGTCGCGAAGTCGACCTCCGTGAGGCCGAGCGCCACGAGCTCCGCGCGCATCGCATCGTTCGCGGCGTCGAGACTCGTGCGCGTGTCGGACGGGAGCTCGGGCGGGAGCATCGTGGGATACTCGCTCTCCGGCACGACCGCGAACGTCTGGTACATCGTGAAGTCGTTGGTCGGCTCCGCACGAGACACGCGCGTGTCGTCGCAGATGTCCGGCTCGTCTTCCTCGCAACCCGAGAGGATGAACAGCGCGACGATCGACATCAGGGCGGTGGAACGCATGCCCCATCGTCTACCACAGGCCGGCCGGTCGCCGCCAACGGCCTGGGATCAGAACTTCCCGAACGCCAGCTTGAACGCACCGTAGCCGCCGGCGAGGTCCCAATTGCCGGGACCCGCCCAGTCCTCGGCCGCCCCGACGAACCGGTATCCGAACGAGAACCCCACGCGTGCGAACGAGGACATCTTCACGTAGAGCGCGAGCTCGACCTGGGACACGAAGATGTTCGCGGACGTGTCACAATTCCTCTCGTTCGACGTGAAGCGCAGGCACGCGCGTCCGCCCCCCAACATCACGTTGAACGACGAGCTGATCACCCGCTTGCGCGCCGTGAACACGCCGAGGAGCGCGCCGCCGTAGCCGAGCTCGAGCCTGCGATCGCCGTCGAGGCCCGGATAGGAACGATCGAGGTACGCCATGCCGTAGCCCGATCCCCCGAGGATCAGGCGATCGAACAGGACGACGGCTCCGGACCCGCCGAGGATCGTCGTGAACGCGCCATCGAGTCGACCGAGCTGCGTCTCGAATTCCGCGAAGCCGCTCACCTTCGGGCGCTTGCGGGCGGGCGCCACCGCGGTCGCCGGCTGCGCGGGCGCCGAGCTCGGCGTCGCCGCGGTCACGGGCGTCGGCTCGGGCTGCGACTCCACCGGCGTCGGCGCGAGCGCGACCACCGACCACGCGGCGGCGAGGCATGGGGCAGCGGCGAGCAGAGTGCTGGGACGCTACGGGGTCGACCCCGGAAACGCAAGGCGTGCTAGACCGACGGCATGGGTTCACGGATCGACACGCGGATCGGAGCCGCGCCCCTCGTCGTGGCGGCGGCGTTGGTCGCCGGCTGCTACGAGTCGACGGTCTCCGACTGCTACTACTACTATGGTTACGCCTACGGCTACCCGTACTGCGACTACGACTACTTCGAGCCCTACACGCCGCAGAACGGATACCGGCCCGTCTCCTATCGCGAGGTCGAAGCCCAGGTCACGCCGAACCCGTCGCCGGACGTGCAGGCCAAGCTCTCGGACAGCTCGGTCGGGATCTCCACGTTCCTCTACGTGCATCGCGACGACGACACGGGCGAGACGAGCGCGGACGACGTGCTCAACGAGCGCTATGCCTGCGGGCTCGGCCAGGAGGCGCTCACCGTGTGTGCCGTGGAGAACCTCCAGGCCCGCGACACCGACTACCTCCTCGTCGCCGTGCAGGCCGACAGGCCGGTCGAGCGCGACAGCGCGGTGAACTTCCGCGTGGTCGGCTTCGGATTCGACTCGGACAACGATCCCAGCGACAACTACGTGCCGCCCGACGAGCTGCAGTTCGACTACTTCGGCGGCACCGATCGCTGGTACGCGGGGTCGTACACACCGGCGGACGGCTGGTCGTTGCAGGCGTTCGGGCTGATCGACGGCGCGCCTTCGCCGATCGAGTCCGAGGCGCGCATGATCCTGCAGGAAGACACCGCCGTGCTCGTGGTCCCGGCGAGCGAGTTCGAGACCGCCACGCCGGGCGCACGCTTCAGCTACTTCCGCCACACGGGCGACCTGGGTGCGAACGGCGACTGGGCGGGGCTCGTCTATCCGCCGCTCGGCGATCCGCTCGCGGGGCTGTAGAGCGCCGACTCACGGGTCCATCACGAGCCGGAACCCGAGGTGGTTCGTGCCGGTCGACACCTCGCCCTTGCCGCGCGTGCCGACCATGTAGCGCGAGCAGAACTCCGGCGTGCACAGCCACGACCCGCCTCGGTGCACGCGCTTGCGCACGCCGGGCTCGTCGGGATCGTGGGACGCCGCGGGACCGCGCGGATCGTGGGCCACGCCGCCCTCCCTCGCGAGCACGACGTAATAGTCCGGTCGATACCAATCGCTCACCCACTCCCAGACGTTGCCCGCGACGTCGTGGAGCCCGTAACCGTTCGCGGGGAACCGCGCGACCTTCGACGTACCGACGACGCCGTCGGTACCGGTGTCGCGACTCGGGAACTCGCCCTGGAACGTGTTCGTCATCGGCTTGCCGTCCACCGCGAATTCGTTGCCCCACGGATAGACGTTCCCCGCCAGCCCGCCGCGCGCGGCGAACTCCCACTCGGCCTCGGTCGGTAGACGCTTGCCGGCCCATCGCGCATACGCTTCGGCGTCGGCGTACGCCACGTGCACGACGGGATAGTCGTCACGCCCTTCGATCGAGCTGCCGGGCCCCTCCGGATGGCGCCAGCTCGCACCGGGCATCCACGCCCACCAGCGCGCGTGATCGTCGAGCGGTACGCGCCCCGCGGGCGCACGGAACACGGCCGACCCGGGCACGAGCAGCTCCGGCGGCGCGTCCGGGAAATCCTCGGCGCGCGGCGGAATCTCGGCGACGGTGCGATACCCCGTCGCATCGACGAAGCGCGCGAACTGTTCGTTCGTCACCTCCGTCGCATCGATCCAGAAGGCCGCGACCGCCACGCGATGCACGGGCCGCGAGTCCTGGGTCGCGTGCATGCCGACGGCGTTGTGATCGGTGCCCGTGGGCTCGGCGGCGCCCATCGAGAATTCCCCCCCCGGGATCCACACCATGCCCGGCGGCGCGGGCCCGGGCGGCGTCGTGGTCCGCGGGACCGTCGGCGCGAACGCGTTTGCGTCACCGTGCGAAGCGTGATTCGTGACCTCGCCGTCGTCGGCGGGCTCGGATCGATTGCAAGCGGCCAGCCCGGCCACGACGGCGAACGACGTCGAGATTCGTGATATTGCAACCGTCATGGACGCCAGGACGACGCTACAGCGGTTCGTGTTGCTCTGCCTCGCCCTCGCGAGCATCGCATGCGACAGCCCGGAAGCGGGCAAGTCGGAGAAGAACGCGAAGGCCGAGAAGCGGGCCGACGGCTCGAAGGCCGGCAAGGCCGACGGCAAGTCCGACGCGAAGATCGATCCGGTCGTCGACGAGGATTTGCCGCGGGCCGGTTCGATCGATCGCACGTCGTTGCCGATCAAAGAGCCCATCGCCCCGACGAGCAATGTGATGGACGTCCGCGATGCACCCAAGCCGCCGCCGCGCTTCGAGGTGAAGGCACCCGACGGTGCGCCCAACGTGATCATCGTGCTCATCGATGACATCGGTTTCGGCCACTCCGACACGTTCGGCGGCCCGATCGCCATGCCGACGCTGGCCAAGCTCGCGAAGACCGGCGTGCGCTACAACCGATTCCATACGACCGCGCTGTGCTCGCCCTCGCGCATCGCGCTCTTGACCGGTCGCAATCACCACACCAACAACATGGGTGCGATCACCGAGCTCGCCACCGGATACCCGGGCAACACCGGACAGCGTCCGCCCTCGGTCGCGCCGCTCGCCGAGATCCTCAAGCTCAACGGCTACAACACGTCGGCCTTCGGCAAGTCGCACGAGACCGCGCCGTGGGAGGTGAGCGTCTCCGGCCCGCAGGATCGCTGGCCCACCGGTGCGGGCTTCGAGCGCTTCTACGGCTTCATCGGCGCCGAGACCAACCAGTGGGTCCCGGCGATCTACGACGACACGCGGCGCATCGAGCCGGAGACGAAGCCGGGCTACCACTTCACCAACGACATGACGAACCAGGCCATCGCATGGATGCGCTCGCAGCACGCGACGACGCCGGACAAGCCGTTCTTCATGTACTTCGCGACCGGGGGCACGCACGCGCCCCATCACGCGCCGCAGGAGTACATCGAGCGCTACAAGGGCAAATTCGACGGGGGCTGGGATGCGTTGCGCACGGCCACCCACGCACGTCAGCTCGAGCTCGGCGTGATCCCCGAAGGCACCGCGCTCGCGGCCAAGCCGAAGGACATCCCCGATTGGGAGACGCTGCCGGCCGACCACAAGAAGCTGTTCGCGCACCAGATGGAGGTGTTCGCCGGGTTCGCCGAGTACACCGACTTCGAGGTCGGCCGCCTCATCGATGCGGTCGAGGCCACGGGCGAGCTCGACAACACGCTCGTCTTCTACGTCGTGGGCGACAACGGGGCGAGCGCCGAAGGCGGCATGATCGGCCTTTTCAACGAGAACGCTTTCTTCAACAGGGTGCCGGAGACGATCGATCAGCAGCTGTCCCGCATCGACGAGCTGGGCGGCCCGGCGGGCTACAACCATTACTCGGCGGGCTGGGCGATCGCGGGCAACACCCCCTTCACCTGGGCGAAGCAGGAGGCCGGCAACTTCGGTGGCACCCGCAACGGCATCGTCGTGCACTGGCCGAAGAAGATCACCGAGGGCGGTGGCGTGCGTGCGCAGTTCCACCACGTCATCGACATCGCGCCGACGGTGCTCGAGGCCGCGGGGTTGCCCGAGCCGACGACGGTCCACGGGATCCCGCAGACGCCGATCGAGGGCACGAGCATGCTCTATACGTTCGCGGATGCGAAGGCTGCGGACCGGCACACGACGCAGTACTTCGAGATCACGGGCAACCGCGGCATCTATCACGACGGCTGGTTCGCCGGCACGATCCATCGCATCCCGTGGGAGGCCGCGCCCGCTCGCGGGTTCGCCGACGACGTCTGGGAGCTCTACAACGTCGCCGAGGACTTCTCGCAGTCGAAGGATCTCGCGGCCGAGAATCCCGCGAAGCTCGAGGAGCTGAAGGCGCTGTTTCTGGCGGAGGCGGAGCGCTACCACGCGCTGCCGCTCGACGATCGATCGATGGAGCGTTTCAACGCGGAGATCGCGGGTCGACCCGAGCTGATGGCAGGGCGCTCGTCGATGACGCTGTACGAAGGCATGACCGGCATGATGGAGAACGCCTTCATCAACGTGAAGAACCACTCGTTCACCGTCACCGCGAAGCTCGAGATCGCGAAGGGCAAGTCCGACGGCGTCGTCCTCGCGCAGGGGGGCCGCTTCGCGGGCTGGGCGATCTACGTGAAGGGCGGCAAGCCGGCATTCGCGTACAACTGGGTCGCGAAGGAGACGTACACGGTCGCGAGCAAGAAGGCGCTGCCGACCGGCAAGGTCGAGGTGAAGGTCGAGTTCCAGTACGCGGGCGGGGATCCGGGCAGCGGCGGCACGGCGATCCTCTTCGTCGACGGGGCCGAGGTCGCCCGCGGCGAGCTCGCGCACACCTGCGGCATGATCTTCTCGGCGGACGAGTCCGCGGACGTCGGCATGGACACGGGTACCGCCGTGACGACCGCGTACAAAGAGCGCGAGAACGCGTTCACCGGCAAGATCGACGAGATCGTCGTGCAAGTGACCAAGTGATCACGGCGCGTCCGAGGGGAACACGGTCGTCCAGTCATTCTTCATGCTGACGACCGTCCACCCCTTGGCGGTCGCCTCGTCCCAGCCCTTGTCGAGCCGAGCGAGCGCGTCGGTGCGATCGTACGCGAACTCGCGCTCCGCGTCGTCGTGGTGGACGAAGAGGGCGAAGCGGGGGCCGCTGCCCGCCGCGACCCACTGCAGCATCGCGAGATCGCCGTCGGAGTTGCCGAACGCCGCGATCGGTCGGCGACCGATGCGGCTCTGGATCGCGATCGGCTTTCCGTTCTTGTCGTCGAAGAACTCGAGCTCGGGCAGCTTGACGAGCACGGGCTTGCCGTCGCGAGTCTCGAGCTCCAGCCGGCCGGTGCTGCCGATGACCTGCTCGGGCGGGATTCCATAGACGCCTTCGGCCCACACGCGCATGAACTCGATGCCGCCACCCGAGACGATGAACGTCTTGAAGCCGTGGCTGCGCAGGTAGACGAGGAGCTCGAGCATCGGTTGATACACCATCTCGGTGTACGGCCGCTTCGTCACGGGATGCGTCGCGCCGCCGAGCCACTTCCGGACGACATCGTCGAACTCGTCGGTGGTGAGACCCGAGTGCGTGACGAGGACGATCTCGAGCACGCCCTTGGTCCCGGCCGCCAGCACGCCCGCCATGTCGCCCTTCAACAGGGACGCGAACGGCGGCTTGGTCTTCCACTCGGGATGCTGGGGTACCAGCACTTTTACGCGGTCGAAGGCGAACAGGAGCTGGAACGGCACCGGTTTCTCGGCCCATAGCGTGCCGTCGTTGTCGAACGTCGCAATGCGCTCCGGCACCGGCACGAAATCCGGCGAGCCCTCGGTCGTGACCCTCTCGACGAAGTCGAGGATCGATCTCTTCGCCGAGCCGTCCTTCCACGAGGGCAGCGGATCGACGGTGACGACGTCGGCCGCCGCCGTCGTCGACGGAGTCGTGGAGCTTCCAGACGATCCGTCGCTCCGTGGAGCGGCGCGGCACGCCGAAGCCAGGGCCACGACGACGGAAAGGGCACCAATCACGCGCTTCATGGTCGGACGCGAGATTACCGCGACGAGCGCCGCGTGATATAGAGCCCGGAATGGATGCCAGGACGACGCTGCTCATCGTGGTGCTCGGTCTCTCGGGGACGACGCTCGCGTGCGACGGCCCCGAGGTCGGCAAGTCCGAGAAGAACGCAAAGGTCGAGAAGCGTGCCGACGGGTCGAAAGCGGGCAAGTCCGACGCGAAGGTCGATCCGGTCGAAGACGATCCGACGCCGGCGGACGGATCCATCGACCGCACGTCGTTGCCGATCCGAGAGCCCGTCGCGCCCACGAGCAACGTGATGGACGTCCGCGACGCTCCGCCGGCGCCGCCGCGCTTCGACGTGAAGGCGCCCGAAGGCGCGCCCAACGTCCTCATCGTGCTCATCGACGACATCGGCTTCGGCCACTCCGATACGTTCGGCGGCCCGATCGCCATGCCGACAGTCGCGCGGCTCGCCAAGACGGGCCTGCGCTACAACCGGTTCCACACGACCGCGCTCTGCTCACCCACGCGCATGGCCTTGCTCACCGGCCGCAATCACCATGCGACCAACACGGGCTCGATCATGGAGACCGGCACGGGGTACCCCGGCCAGACCGGCAAGCGCCCCCAGTCGATCACGCCACTGGCCGAGATCCTCAAGCTCAACGGCTACAACACGTCGGCGTTCGGCAAGTACCACGAGACGGCGCCGTGGGAGGTGAGTACGTCGGGCCCATTCGATCGGTGGCCGACGGGTTCGGGCTTCGAGCGGTTCTACGGATTCATCGGCGGCGAGACGAATCAGTGGGTGCCGGCGATCTACGACGATACCAGGCGCGTCGAGCCACCGGCCACGCCGGGCTACCACTTCACGAACGACATGACGGACAAAGCGATCGCGTGGATGCGCTCGCAGCACGCGACGACCCCGGACAAGCCGTTCTTCATGTACTTCGCGACGGGGGCCACGCACGCGCCCCATCACGCGCCCGAGGAGTACATCGAGCGCTATCGCGGCAAGTTCGACCGCGGCTGGGATGCGCTTCGCGAGGCGACGCACAAGCGTCAGCTGGAGCTCGGTGTGATCCCCGAGGGCACCGCGTTGGCGCCCAAGCCCGCATCGCTGCCCGACTGGGACTCGCTGCCCGCCGAGCACAAGAAGCTGTTCGCGCGGCAGATGGAGGTGTTCGCGGGATTCGCGGAGCACACCGATCACGAGATCGGTCGCCTCATCGATGCCGTCGAGGCCACGGGGGAGCTCGACAACACGCTCGTCCTCTACCTCGTCGGCGACAACGGCTCGAGCGCCGAAGGCGGCCTGGAGGGGCTCTTCAACGAGACGGCGTTCTTCAACGGCGTTCCCGAGACCATCGATCAGCAGCTGGCGCGCATCGATCAGCTCGGGAGTCCCGAGAGCAACAACCACTTCGCTGCGGCGTGGGCGATCGCCGGCAACACGCCGTTCAGTTGGGCGAAGCAGGAGGCCGGCAACTTCGGCGGCACGCGCAATGGCATGGTCGCGCACTGGCCGGCGAAGATCACCGACGGTGGCGGTCTGCGCTCGCAGTTCCACCACGTCATCGACATCGCGCCGACGGTGCTCGAGGCGGCGGGACTACCCGAGCCGAAGACGGTGGACGGCATCGTCCAATCGCCGATTCACGGCACCAGCATGGTGTACACGTTCGCCGATGCGAAGGCGGCGGACCGGCACACCACGCAGTACTTCGAGATCTTCGGCAACCGCGGCATCTACCACGACGGTTGGTTCGCCGGCACGATCCACCGCCAGCCGTGGCTGAGGAATCCGGAGCATCCGCTCGCCGAGGACGTCTGGGAGCTCTACAACGTCGCCCAGGACTTCTCGCAGGCCAAGAACCTCGCGGCCGAGAATCCCGCGAAGCTCGAGGAGCTGAAGGCGCTCTTCTTGACCGAGGCCGAGCGCTACTACGCTCTGCCTCTCGACGATCGGTTCCTCGAGCGCTTCAACGCCGAGGCGGTGGGCCGCCCCGAGCTCATGGCTGGACGCACGTCGATGACCTTGTTCGAGGGCATGACGGGGATGATGGAGAACGCGTTCATCAACGTGAAGAACCACTCGTTCACCGTGACCGCCGACGTCGAAATCGCGAAGGGCAAGACCGACGGTGTCCTGCTCGCGCAGGGCGGGCGCTTCGCGGGCTGGAGCCTCTACGTGAAGGGTGGCAAGCCCGCGTTCTCGTACAACTGGGTCGCGAAGGAGTCGTACACCGTCGCGAGCAAGAGGGCGCTGCCCGTCGGCAAGGTGAAGGTGAAGCTGGAGTTCCAGTACGCCGGTGGCGGTCCGGGCAGCGGCGGCACGGCGATCCTGTTCGTCGACGACGTGGAGGTCGCACGCGGTGCGATCGGGCACACCGTGAGCGGCGTGTTCTCGGGCGACGAGTCGGCCGACGTCGGCATGGACACCGGCACCGCCGTGACGCCGGCGTACAAAGAGCGCGACAACGCCTTCGCCGGCAAGATCCATCAGATCCTCATCGAGGTGAAGTAGCCCCCGTGCCCACCGTCGCCGCCGTGCCGGCGGCGATCTCCTGCGCGATCGCATCCGCGTCGTCGAGCGTCTGGTAGCGACGCACCCACACGTGCTCGCCGTCCGCGACGCGGATGAGCTCGACCAGCATCGACGGCTCCTCCTGCGTGCCAAAGTGGTGGGCATTCAGCACGTAGTCGCCGTCCGCCGCCCGTGCGATGTCGCGGACCGAGCGGCCGTCGGCCCGCAGCGGCTCGGTGGTGCGAGGACCGACGACGATCGCGCTCGGGAGTCGCTCGACGATCTCGACGAGGACGCGTTCTCCGATCGATTCGGCCTGTGGCGAGAGCCCGCGGGGATCCGCGAACGACATGATCGCGACGCACGGCCGCGAGATCGGTGCCGGCGCCATCCACCACGCCACGGCGACGACGACGACCGCGAGCAACACGGCGATCCGCGCGTGCGCGAACGATCGTGGTGTCGGAACCTCGCGCGACTCGCTCTCCTTCGTCGGAACGTCGTCCGGAGCGGATCCGAGTGCTTCGCGACGCAGACGATACCCGCGCCGCGGGATGGTCTCGACGAAGCGCGGCTTCGTCGCGTCGTCGGCGAGCGCGACACGGAGCTGGCGGATGCACTGGTGGAGCCCCGCCTCGAAATCCACCGCGACGTCGGGCCACAACGCGGCCCGGATGGCGTCGCGGCTCACGACCTCGCCGACGTGATCGATCAACAGGCCGAGCAGCGCCGCCGGTTGGGGCGGCAAACGGGTGCGGCCGCCGGCCTCGTCCACCAGCTCGCCGGTCTCGCGATCGAGCACGCGCGAGCCCAACGCGACGCGACGCCGCTGCGATTCACCCGGGCTCGCGGGCACCTCGGGCTCGCAGGAGCGCGACCACGCGCTGCGAATCCGCGGCGAGCGCGAGCTGCAGCGGCGTCTCGCCGGCGGGGTCGAACTTGCGTCCGACGCGGTTGGGGTCCGCCCCGTGCTCGAGCAAGAGCTCGGCGACGTCGGCCTGGTCGGCGATCGCGGCGAAGTGCAGCGCAGTGGTGCCCAGGTAGTGCTGGCGCTCGACGTCGGCACCGGCCGCCAACAGGAGTCGCGTCATGTCGAGATCACCACCGGCCAGCACAGCGTACCAGAGCACCGCGAAGTCGTGAGCGCCCCGTTCGTGGATGCGATCCGGCGCCGCTGCGAGCAAGCCGCGGACGAGCTCGCGATCGCCGAGCACGACGGCGGACGGCAGCGACAGCGGTGCGCCGTGCTCGAGCAGGAACTCGACGTTGTCGCGCCGACCCGTGTGCGCGCTCGCCTCGATCGCGAGCTCGGTCGTCGTCGCCATCGCGTGCACGAGCCGCGGCTCCTTCGCGAGCCCGTCGCGCAACGCGGGCAGCTCGCGGTGGCCCAGGCCCGCGAAGGTGCGCTGCTCGGCCGGCGTGATGCCGTCGAGCGCCGGCGGCCGATACGGACGACCGTGCACGTCGAACGCGCGCCGCAGCTCGACGTGGTCGCGCGGGACGTCGGCATGCGATCGGAGCATCGCGACGACGGCGGGCTCGGTCGCGAGATCGCTCGCACGGTGTCCTCGTTCGTCGCGTGCATCGACGTCGGCTCGCTTGCGCACCAGCATCTCCACGAGCGCGATCGATCCGCGGCTCGCCGCCGCGTGCAGTGCGGTGCTGCCCCCCGGCTCCGCGGCATTCGGATCCGCTCCGTTCGCGAGCAGGGTCGCCGCCGTGAGCTCGGCGGCCGGCAGCGAGGAGACCTCGAGGGCGGCGCGCAGCGGCGACATCGATCCGCGGCGCGATCGCGGCGGATTCGGCACGGCCCCCACCGCGAAGACCCGCCACATCTCGTCGCCCTGGCCCGCGCGCGCGCCCGCGTACATCGGTGTGCCACCGAGCGGATGCTCGTCGTCAATCGCGTCCGGCTGCGCGGCGGCGAGCGCGTCGAAGCGCTTCCAGTCGCCGAGCCAAGCGCTCTCGGCGAGGTCGGGCGCGTAGCCGCCGTCCAGCAACAGACGGGCGACCGCCGGGTGTTCGGCGAGCAGCGCCACGGTCATGAGCGTGCGGCCCTCGGGATCGCGCGCGTGCACGAGCGACCGATCGCGGCCGAGCCGAGCGCCCAGCTCGGAGGCGCGGCCGGTCCGCGCGAGCTCGAAGATGGTCGGCTCGGATCGGCGTCCGGGTGCGGCCGCGACCGCGCACCCGACCACCGACCCGAGCCCCACGAGGAGGGACCGTCGCGTGTTCGACATGGCGGCCACCTTGGCGCCTGCGTCGGCGCCGCGCCCCTGAGGATTCCCTGATCAAACCGTGATCGGGCGCTCACGGCTCTTCGGGCTCGTTCTCGCCGGGCGCGTCGCTGGCGCGAGTGGCTTCGCCGAGCGCTCGGATCGCGCGCAACAGCTCGCGCGAGGCCGTCTTCGCCCGCGCCGTGTCCGGGTCGCGCAGCGCGTTGCGCACGTGTTGGCGCAGCGACTGCACGTCGGCGCCCGGATGGGCCTGCACGAAGGCGGTCATCGCCGCATCGCCGCCCTCGAGCAGCTTCGTGCGGGTGAACTCGTAGTGCTGCTCGCGGCGCGAGCGCTCGCCCCGGCCGCTCTGCACCTCGGCGACCGCGCGCTCGATGGGCGCGAGATCGACGGTGCGCAGGAGCGATCCGATCCGTCGCAGCTGCCGCGCCAGCGCGTTCTTGCGAAAGCCCTGGCACGCGACGACCTCCGCGAGGAGATCCTCCTCCAGCGGGACCGTCGCGAGCTGCGCTCGGTTCATGCCGACGAGCGCGCGCGCGAGCGCTGCGACGGCCCGCATGCGCGCCGTCTTCTCGCGATGGCTCTCGCGACCGCCGTCCTCAGCGGGTGCCTGTTCGTCGTCGCTCGTCGTCATGCGGGCGGCGCATCGTAACGCGCCCGCGGGCGATCAGCAGGGCCCGGCATGCTCGATGGACACGCCGGCCCCGTCCGCCACGCACGCGTTCGCGTAGGTCATCCCGTCGCAGCCGCACACGGGGATGAAGGTGGCCTCGCACGGCGTGAACGTGGGGACGCACATCCCGTGGCCGCCGGCCTCGGCGCACTCGCCCTCCGGCACCTTGCAGAAGTAGCCCTCGTCGCATTCGATGCCGGGGCCGCAGTCGACGACGGGGCCGCCGTCGCTGCTCTCGGCCGGGGTCTCGCTGCCCGACGACGAGGCGTCGGACGTCGACGAGGCGTCGGACGTCGACGACGTGCCGCCCTCGCCCTCGCTCTCGCTCTCGCCGCTCGTCGAGGTCGACTCCGCTCCGTCGTCGCCGATCGTGTCGGTCGACACGGGCGCGTCCGAGGCGGTGCTGCCCGAGTCGTCGTCGCCATCCTCCGCCGCGTGGCCGCTCTCGCCCTGGAATCCGTCGTCGGTCCCGTCGTCGCCGCATCCGGCGACGACGATCCACGCGAGGGCTCCCAGAAACGATCGTACTTGCTTGGTCATGTCATTGCTCCGTGTCATCCCTCGGGAATCGATTCGCACAAGTCGACGATGATCGGCGTCAGGTTGTCCCGCAGTGCGTCGACGAAGGGCTCCGCCGTCGTCTCCGAGTCGTACTCGAGCGGAGCCGTGTGCACGCGCGCCGGGTCGAGCGCCGCGAAGAACGTGCCCATCGCATCCTCGGGCAAGCAGCTCTCGCGCACGGTGCCACCGGCGGCGACGCAGTCGAGCCCGCCGCAGCCGCTCTTCGCCGCCGCGATGCGGTCGACGAGCCCCTGCGCGACGCCGTCGATCGGGGTCTGATCGCTCTCGTCGGTGACGAAGAACAGCACGAGGGCGGCGCCCTGGTCGCGCACGAAGCCGTCGTTCGTCGGTGCGTTCGCCGGATCGAACGCCCAGCCGGCGGCGCCGAGCGGCATCTCCTCGGACGAGCCCTCGATGCCGACCGCCGCCGCTTGTACGAACCACGCATCGAGCTCCGCGAGCTCGGCCGCCGACGCGTCGGTGGAGATCTCGAAGTACGCCGGTCCGTCGGGCACGTGGAACAGCCGCCCCTGCGCACCGTTGACTCCCGACGGATCGACGTCGGGCGTCTGGTAGTACATCGTGTTCGGCGAGTCGCACGGGTACTGGATCGAGTCGCTGCCCTCGGGGCTCATCTCCATCGTCGTCACGCCGATGTGCAGGCTCGTCGCCGTCGGCAGCGTCTCGACGATCGTCGCCGTGAATTGCGGGAACGCCTCCGCGAGCGCGACCTGCTCGTCGTGCATCGACGCGGAGCTGTCGATCACGAACAGGATGTCGACCGCGTTGCACCCGGCGGGCAGCCCGATCGTCTCGCCGCCGTCGCCGGCGACGTCGAGGATCAGGCCGTGATCGTCGTCGGACTCGCTGTCGTCGACCGCCTCGCTGCCGTCGTCCGTCGGCCCCGGCGCCCCCTCGTGCTGCGTGCCGCCGTCGCTCGTCCCCGCGGTCGTGTCCGACGTCGGCGCGCCGACCGAGCCGTCCGCTCCGGGCACGCGGTCGTCCACGTCGACCGCACACGCACCCACCACGGCCAGTGCGGCCGCGGCTCCGAGAATCGTTCGTCGCAAGGGACACCTCCGGGGCGTCGCTCGCCCCCCGGAAGGGCAAGCGAGAAAACGCCACGGATCGGCTACGGAGTCTCGGCGAGCCGTCGCCGCAGCCACGCGCGGGCCAAGGCCACGTCCTTCTTCACCTTCGCGGGCGACTGCCCGAGCGCGTCGGCCGTCTCCTCGATCGTGCAGCCGAGCGCATAGCGCATCGTGATCACGGTGGCCAGCTCGGGATCGCGCGCCTCCAGCTGCTCGAGCACGGTCGCGAGCGCCACGAGATCGACCGGCTCGCCCGCGTCGGCGGCGGGCTCGAGATCCATCGGCACGCGCGACCGATCCCCGCCGTGTCGCACCGCCCCGGCTCTGCGCGCGCGATCGATCAGGATCCGCCGCATGGCCATCGCAGCCGACGCGAAGAAGTGCGTGCGGTCGTTGAACGCGCCCTCCATCGACTGCAAGTGCAGCCACGCCTCGTGCACGAGCGCCGTCGCCTGCAGCGTGTGGCCCGGAGACTCGCGGGCCATGCGGCGGGCCGCGAAGCGACGGAGCTCCTCGTACAGCTCGTGCTCGACCGTGCGGTCCGCCATCACAGGACGATATCAGTTCGATGCACGATACGCGCGAGCGCGCTCGGACCGGCCGGCCGCGACCGCGTCGCCCACGAGTGACGCGCGCAACGACGACGCGTGCTCGATCAACCACAGATCGTCCGGGTAATCGAGACGCGCCCGGGCGAGGAACTCGTCGAGCACCGCCACCGCCGGCTTCGTGTGGTGGAGCTTCTTGGCCACGTTCGCGTAGTTCACCGCGACGACGAGATAGCTGCCCGCGCCGTCGGGCGGCTGCGTGCGCCAGGTCTCGACGAGCTCGAGGTACAGACGCTCACTGCGCTCCAGCTCGCCCGCGTCGCCGAGCGTGAGCGCGAGGTTGTTCTTCGCGATCAGCACGTCGGGATGGGTCGGGCCCTTGATCGGCTCCGCCACCGCGAGCGCGCGTTCGACGAGCGGCACGGCCTCCGCCGCGCGTCCGAGCCGGCGCAGCGCCGCCGCGCGCATGAGACCGGCCGCGAGCGTGCGCTCGTGATCCGGGCCGAGGATCCGCTCGCACGTGCGCTCGACCTCCGCGAGGATCGACTCGCCTTGCGCGGGATCTCCCGCTTCCATCACGACGCGCCCGAGCGACTCCTGCACCGCGAGCGTCTCGGGATGCTCGGGCCCCAGTGTGTCGCGTCGCCGCTCCCACACCTCGCGGAACACGGCCTGCGCCGCGGTGAGATCGCCGAGCGCATGGTTCACCTCCGCGACCGCGAGCTCGGCCTCGACCGTGTCGGGGTTGTCCGCGCCCCACCGCTCGCGCCGCCGGTCCGCGACGTCGTGATGACGCGCGGCCGCGGCCTTCAGCTCACCGATCCCCTGCAGGCACGTGGCCTCGACGGCCATCGCCTCCCAGGTGCGCGGATCGTCGGTGCCGTACTCCGCCTCGTGAGCGCGCAGCGTGTCGCGGGCGAGCTCGAGCGCGGCCTGCCCCTGCCCCTGCGCGGCGACGGCGAGCGCCAGCACGCGCATCGCGTGCAATCGAATCGGCGCGAGATCGGCCTCTTCGGCCGCGAGCACGATGGCCCGGCGCGCCTCTCGCTCGACGTCGCGATGACGGCCGAGGTGATGATGGATCTCCATGAGCGTCTCGCGGGCCCACAGCTCGTGCCGCGGATCGGTGGACGTCGCGTCGAGCCGGGCACTCGCCCGCGCGAGCAAGTCGTCGACGGTCACGTCGCCGCCCGGCGTTCGCCACGGGTCGGCCGCGTAGAGCAACTCCGTCGCGAACCGCCGCGCCGCCTCGGCCTCGCTGCGGGCTCGCTCGGCGGCGAGTCGCTCGGACTCCTCCTGCTCGCGCGCGGCCTCTGCCCGTGCGCGCGCCGAGCGGGCCTCGAGCAAGCCCCAGGTCGACACGACCGTGGCCCCGATCGAGGTGACCACCACGATCGACGCCGCCGCGACGAACCCGCGATGGCGCCGTGCGAAGCGGCCGAGCTGGTACGCGAGGCTCGGCGGGCGCGCCGACACGGGGCCCCCACCGAGCACGGCGCGGAGATCCCCGGCGAGCGCGGCGACGGACGCGTAGCGCTGGGACGGATCCTTCTCCAGGCACTTCGCGATGACGAGGCGGAGATCCTCGGGGACGCGGGCGGTCACCAGCGGCGCGGCGGCGGGCGGCTCCTCGCAGATCGTGCGGATCGCATCGCGCAGCTTGTCGGCCTGCAGCACGTATGGCGGCTGGTCCGTGCAGAGCTGGTAGAGCATCACGCCGAGGGCGTACACGTCGACGCGCCCATCGACGGCGCGGCCCTCGGCCTGCTCCGGGCTCATGTACGCGAGCGTGCCGAGCACGACGCCGTCGGTCGTGAGATCCGCCCCGTCGACGCCGGACATCGCCTTCGCGACGCCGAAGTCGATGAGCTTCACGGTGCCGTGGCAATCGACGAGCACGTTCGCCGGCTTGAGGTCGCGATGGACGACGCCGTGCAGGTGCGCGTGATGGACGGCATCGCACACCTGCAGCATCACCGCGATGCGCGCGGCACGGTCGAGGTGCGCCGTGCCGTCGAGGAGCGACTGCGCGCCGTCGATGAGCTCCATCGCGTACCACGGGACCGTGTCCCCCTCGAGCGTGCCCGACTCGTAGACGTGGGCGATGTTGGGGTGCGCGAGGTCGGCGAGGATCTGCGACTCGTACTCGAAGCGCTTCACCCACCGCGGATCGTGGACGGACAGCTTCAACACCTTGAGCGCGACGCGTCGCCGCGGGTTCTCGCGCGTCGCCTCGAACACGCGCCCCATGCCCCCGTGGGCGAGCTCGCGTCCGATGCGATAGGGCCCGATCCGTTCGAGCCCGTGCCACGCCCCCGGCTCGTCGAGCGTCGGCCGCAGCGTGTCGCCCTCGTGGGCCGCGAGCAACGCGTCGACTTCCGCGATCACGCGATCATCGTCGTCTTGCGCGCGCAGCCACTCCGCGCGCGTCGCTGCATCCACGTCGAGCGCAGCATGGAACAGCTGCTTCACGCGATCCCATGGCGGGGGCTCGGCCATGATCAGAGCGGCTCGAAGCCGAACAGGATCGAGTCGAACAGCGCGGGGTCGCGGATGATGTCGAGCCCGGGCTCGATCACCGTGCCGTAGCGCGCGAGCGCGGCGCGATCGAGCTTCGAGAGATCGGCGACGACGCCGACGAGGGCCGGTTGCTCCCCGAGCGCGGTCGAGTACGCGGTGAACGTCTCGTACGACAGCGACGGCAGGTGCTGCCAGAGCTGGATGCGCGGGTCGCCGCGGTCGGGATCGCGCCAGCGCGCGACGTCGAGCGCGATGCGGTTCTTCGGCACGCGGTACCACCGGAAGTCGTTCTCGAGCGCCGCGCGGGCGGTCTCGAACGCGCGCGACGTCGGGACGAGCTCGAGCTCCGCGAGGCCCGCGTCGATCCCCTCGGTGGCCTGCTCGTACGGCAGCCCGCGGTAGACGAACGCGTGGATGATCGGCACCCAGCTCGGCTCGGGCGCGTACGCGTGCGGCATGAACGACGGCATCAGCGTGCCGGACTGGCCCTCGTCGCTGTGCAGATAGTTGTAGGCGAGCGCGACGACCTGCGCCTTCACGTCGCGTGCAGGTGACGGCGTCGCGACCCAGACCTCGACCGTCTCGCGGCCGGGCTCGTCGAAGAGCACGACGAGCGGACGCTCGAGCGTGCGCACGCGCAACGGTGCCCGCGCGCGCCCATGGGGCGCGGGGTCGCGGGGCGCGAGCTGCAATGCGTCGGGATCGGGGCCGGAGAACCAGAGATCGGGCTGGACGACGACGAACGCCCGCAGCGCGCGCGGGATCTCGCGTGCGGCACGGGACTTCAGCGTCGCGTCGTCCGGCAGCCGTGAGTCGAAGGCATGCTCGCCGCGCACCGCCCACGTGTACTGCGTGAGCAGGCGAACGCTGGGGTTCGAACGCAGTGCCGCGCGATCGCGGAGCACGGCGTCGACGTGGTCGCGCACCGCACTCGCGTCGATCCGTTCGTTCGTGATCCACGTGGAGATCGTCGGCCACACCGCGGGCCACTCGTGCGCGGGACCGATCACGCGCACGCCCGTCTCCGACGTCGTGCACCACGTCTTCAGCTCGAGCCCGGGGAAGTCGGCGGACGCGACCTTGGCCCGCACCGCCTCGCAGATCCACGGGTCGCGATCGACACCGACGGGGATGTTCCAGTGCAGCCGGAAGAGTGGGCCGTCGTCGGCCACCGCGATGATGCGGCCATCGCCGATCGAGCGCTCCGTGAAGTGCGTGCCCGCGACCATGAACCGCGGCTCGAGTGGCGTGCGATCGTCGGCCAAGAGCGACTCGGCGAACTCGCTGCGGCGACCCGTGGACGCCTGCTTCGCGAGGATCGGCATCGGTCGCATCGTGGGCGACCACGACGCGCCGTCGGTCTGGTGGACGATCACGGGCGTGCGCGCGTGGGCCCAGCGGGCCGCGGCGACGACCTCGGCGCGGGTCGGCGCGACGGCGAGGCGGGTCGCGACCGCGGGCCACGACTCGCCCACCGCGTACGACTCCGCGATCCGCTGCGCGAGCGAAGCGGCATCGTGCGCCCACCACAGGCGCGCGAGCTCGGCGCTCGGCAGCGCGGCCGCCCACACGGCCTCGTCCACGCGATCCTCGGCGATCGCCAGGATCGCGGCCGAGAACGCGGCCTCGGTCTCCTCGAGCGTGTGACCCGGTCGCGGTCGGCCGTGGATCCACAACATGCCGAACCACTCCTCGAGCGTGTAGTCGGCGACGTCACCGGCGAGCGCCGCGAGCAAGCCGTGCGGCCCGGCGAGCGCGGGCCCGAGCGTGTCCATCTCGGGCGGCGCATCGGGTCCGAGCGACCACGCGACGTCGAAGCGCTCGCCGCCGCCGTCCTCGACGCGATGGCGCACGGGTGGCGCGTCGGGATCGCTGGGGCCTCGCCCCACGCGCGCCGGGAGCTCGCCCGGGGCCCAGCCGCCGAGCTCCTGCTCGAGGATCGGCATCGCCTCCTCGGCCGAGATGTCGCCGACGAGCACCAGCGCCATGTTGTTCGGCACGTACCACGTGGCATGGAACTCGCGCAGCGCGTCGAGTCGGATCCGGCGCGCGTTGTCGACGAGCGTCTGCCCGTCGAGGTTCGCACCACGCAGGCGGTAGAGCTCCTTCACGACGAGCGCACGCGCACGTGCGTTGGTGAAGTCCCACACGAGCTGCTGCGCGCACTGGACCATCGCGAGCGGCGCTCCCCGGAAGACGGGCGCGCGCAGCATCTCGCCCATGAGACGCACCCACGCGTCGAGGCGGTGGCGCGGCATGTCGATCGCGTAGTTCGTGTGCAGATCGTCGGTGTACAGCTGCCACTGTGGCCCGAGCCGATCGAACACCTGCCGCACGTCGTGGCTGACGATCTGCTCGTGACTGCCGTGATAGGCCGCGTCGGCGAGCTGCACGAGCACGTCGCGGGCCGCCTCGTCCTCGACCGCATCGGCGCGCGCGAGCAGCTCGTGCTGCAACACGAGCTGCGGGCGCTCGAGCGCGAAGTCGCGGCTGCCGAGACGCTCGGTGCCCTCCTCCAGCAACGCCGGCAGGCAGTAGCTCGCGCTCTCCTGACCCTTCGCCTCGTCGATGTAGCCGGCGCGCACGACGAGCTGCGCGAGGATGCGGGGCTCGCCGGGTCGCGGTGCGATGTACACGGTGAGGCCGTTGCGCAGCCGGTCGATCGTCACGCCGGTGGGATCGCCAGCCACCGGCTCGGGCACGATCGTGGGTGGATCGGAGGCGGCCACGATCGCCGCCCACGGATCGTCGGCGGGCACCTCGGTCGGCGCGGCCTCGTCGCCTCCGCGCTGCGCGAGCGCGAACAACCCGACGCCTGCCGCCGTTGCGGCGACGGCGAGCGGCCATCGTCGTCGGCGACGCTCGAGACCCTTGCCGAGCCGCGCGAGCAGCTCGTCCATCGATGCGTGGCGCTCGTCGGGCTCGCGGGCGAGCCCGCGCAGGATTGCGGCGCGCACGACGGGGGCGACGACGCGCTCGCGCTTGCCGAGCGCGGCCGGGATTCCGCGCGACACCGCCTGCGCGACCTCGGTGATCGTCGAGCCAGGGAAGGGACGACGGCCGAAGAGCGCCTCGAACAGCGCGACGCAGAACGCGAACTGATCGGCGCGCGCGTCCGCGAGGCCGCCGGCGTACTGCTCGGGGGCCATGTATGCGGGCGTGCCCATGACGGTTCCCGTCGCGGTGATCGGCACGCCGGGGTTCGAGTCGAAGGCCGCGAGCGACGTGTGGCTCGCGGTCACGCGGATCTCGTGGGCCGCACCGTCGGTGCGCGCGAGGCCGAAGTCGACGACGCGCGGGCGCCCGTCGTCGCCGACGATCACGTTGTCGGGCTTGAAGTCGCGATGCACGAGCCCCACCGCGTGCGCCGCGGCCAGGCCCCGGCCCGCGTCGAGGAACATCGCGAGCACGGACCGCCAGTCGCGCTCGGTCTCGTCGCACCAGCGCCGCAGCGTCTGGCCGTGCACGCGCTCCATCACGAGGAACAGCCGACCGTCGGACTCGGCGATCTCGTGCACCTGGGCGACGTTGGGATGGGACAGTCGCGCGGCGGCCTGGGCCTCGCGGAGCAGTCGCGTGCGACCGGCGGTTCCACCGGCGCGATCGCGGCGCAAGAGCTTGATCGCGACGACGCGCCCGAGGTTCTCGTCGATCGCCTCGTACACGACCCCCATGCCGCCGCGCCCGAGCGAGCCGAGGATCCGGTAGTGCCCGAGCATCACCGGCTCCTCGACGCCGGTCATCCGCGCGCGGGTGCGCGCGAGCGCGAGCCGGGTCTCGAGGTCGTCCTCGTCCGGCACGCCGCCCGGCTGCGACACGCTCGCAGGCGCGAGCTCGACGGTGACGCCGTCGTCACGTTCGAGCCGCTCGTCGTCGTCGTCGGAAGCCACGCGGACGGATCCTGCCAACATCGATTGTCGAGGCCGACTCAGCGGTTGTCACCCGCCCCCGCGGAACGGCGGCCCGCGCAGCGCCAACGCGCCGCTCCGCTCCCGGCCAGGGTGGCCCGCCCACGGGCCACTCGTGGCCCACCCACGGGCCACCCTGGCCACCCACACTCGTGCAACGCCACGAGATCGCGTGACTCGTCTCGAAGTCCGCACCGTGCAAGCGCCATCCGACGTGCCCCGACGCGGTGCATCGACTCCATCGAGCGGTGACGACAGCACCGCGCGTCCTCACGATGCCCTCTTTCGCAGCGCATTCGAACGCCCCGCGGACACAGCACGCCAGCTGCGCTGCGTACTGCCACCGTCGGTCGCGGCATCGCTCGACCCGACATCCGTGCGCATCGAGCCGGGATCGTACGTGGATGCTGACTTCGCCAGCTCTCACAGCGATCTCCTCGTGTCGGCGCAACTCGGCGAACGCGAGGCACTCGTGTACATCCTCTTCGAGCACCAGAGCACGGTCGACGAACGCATGCCATTGCGCGTGCTCGGCTATCTGCTTCGCGTATGGGAGCGTTGGGCGCGTGAGCACCGAGACGTGCACGAGCCGTTGCCGGCGCTCATGGCCGTGGTGATGAGCCACGCGCTCGGGGGCTGGACGGCCGCCACCGAGCTGCACGCACTCGTCCGACCGCCGCCCGACTCGATCGGGGATCTCTCGGCACTCGTGCCGAGCGTCCGCATCGTCGTCGATGATCTCGCGCGCACGAGCAACGAGGAGCTGCGCGCCCGCTCGCTCGCGCTCTTTCCCACCCTCGCGCTCTGGTTGCTGCGAGACGCCCGCAGTCCCGACGCGCTGCTGCAGAACCTCTCCGCGTGGGCAGACGCGCTCCACGCTGTGGCGCAGGCGCCGGACGGTCTGCGCGCGCTGTCGATTCTGGTGCGCTACCTGGCGATCGTCCTCGAGCACGAGCGATTCGAGGCGTTCTGTGACACAATGACGAGGCTCGCTCCGGCGACCGAGGAGGCGGCAATGAACTACCACGACTACGTGATCGCGAAGGGCCGCGAGCAAGGTCTCGAGCAAGGTCTCGAGCAAGGTCTCGAGCAAGGTCTCGAGCAAGGTCTCGAGCAAGGTCTCGAGCGGGGGCGGGCCGAGGGACAGCGAGCCACGCTCGTTCGGCAGCTCACGGTGAGGTTCGGTCCGCTCGACGACGACGCGCTGGCGCGCGTCGAGGCGGCAACCGCCGCCGAGCTCGAACGCGCGCTCGAGCGGATCCTGTCGGCGGATTCGATCGCCGCGGTGCTCGGCCCCTGAGCCCCCGGGTGGCGGCCCCGTGCGACAGGGCGCGGCGAGGCGTGTCGGGTCTTTTCGGAGGACGACGACATGCTCGGGCGGAACGGACGCGCGGTGGGGTCGTGTGTGATCGCGCTCGCACTCGCGGCCTGCGTCGGCGATGACGACACGCCCGCGACGGGCGGCGGGACCGAGGGCGACGACGACGACAGCGCGAGCGATGCGTCGGCGAGCGACGCCACGGCGACCGAGGGCAGCGCCTCGTCCGATGCGACGGATCCCGACGACGGCACGAGCGAGAGCGCGGGCAGCGAGAGCGGCGGTCCCACGAACGACGCCGAGCCCGCGCGCTATCCCCTCGAGCTGGTCGCACCGCGTGCACCCGGCACGTCGCCCTCATCCGATCCCGGCACGCCCGCGATGCCCATCGGGCACCGCCACTTCAAGGCGTATCCCGGGCTCGAGTACGACATCCGTGCGGTCGTGATCGGCGGCTCGTATCCGTACACGTTCTCGCTCGCGGACGCGCCCGAGGGCATGACGATCGACGCGCGCACTGGCCGGATCGTCTGGCTGAATCCGAGCGGCGGTACGGTCACGCCGACGCTCACCGTCGTCGACGCGGAGGGCACGGAGATCTCGTCGCCGTGGACGGTCGAGGTCGGCACCGACGGCTTCCGCTTCGTCGATGCGAACGCCGGCGACGACGGTGCGGCGGGCACGATCGACGCGCCGTGGCAGACGCTCGCCGGCGTGCTCGCGAACAGCACGGCCGGCGAGATCCTCGTGCTCCGCTCGGGCACGTACACGACGCAGGGCATGCCGACGGGCGGCAGCGACACCTGGGTGCGCGTGGAGTTCAACGGCGTCGCGCAGTCGGTGCAGTGGCTGGCGTATCCCGGCGAGACGCCGGTCATCGACAACGGCTACTCGCTCGGCGCGCCGAACAGCCGCTTCCTGCGATTCTACGGATCCGACGACCACCCCGTGTATCTCGACGGGCTGTCGATCACGAACGCGTGGGACAAGGGGATGCAGTTCACGAGCGGCACCGACTACGCGGTGTTTCGCCGGCTCGACGTCTCCGGGATCGCCGAGGCGATCGACGGGTCCAACTCCGCCGGCATCATGACGCTGTCCAGCTACGCGGATCCGAGCTGGTACGTCGCGTATCAGGACAGCGACTTCCACGACAACGCGTCGGGCGGCATCAAGCAGTACTCGCACCGCAAGCTCTTGTGGGAGGACCTCCAGTTCCGCGACTCGGGCGGCGGCCCGGACCTCAAGGCGCACGTCCCCCGCTTCGAGGTCCGCGGCTGCGCCTTTCTCCACAATGCCGACGGCTACTGCGGGCTGTTCGGCAACCTCGCGATGAGCGACGACACGGGCGAGACCGCGAGTGGCGAGATCCGCTACAACCTCGTGCTCTGCGGCGACTCGCCGACGACGTGGGCGATGGACGTGAACCAGGACGGCCAGGCGTCCGAGATCCATCTCTACCGCAACACGTTCGTCGGCACGGTGCGCGTGCGCAACACCGACAGCGCGGACGGCCCGTTCGACTTCACGCGCAACGTGATCGTGAACAGCTCGACGGAGACGGACCACGTCACGTTCGAAGCGGTGGACGACCCGACGCGCGTGACGTTCGACGACAACCTCGTCGGCACCCCGGCCGACGGCATCGTCGACGACAACGGCGAGCTCCAGGGGATGTACGCCGAGCAGCTCGGCACGCACGGGCACGTGATCCCGTAGCGCGCTCTCACAGTGGATGCGCGTCGAGCCAGGCTTTCACCTCGCCCGCGGTCTCCGGCAGGCCGACCTGCACGAACTGATCGTGCGCGCGCTCGACCCACGCGCGGGCGCGGGTGCGTTCCTTCGTGAACGTCCAGCTGCGCTCGCCGAGCTCGCGGAAGATCCGCGCCGTCGTCGGCGTGGGCGTGGCTGTCTCCACCCGAGGCAAGAGCGCCAGGAGCGGCGTCAACGCTTCTTCACGCGCGCCGGCCTCCACGAGCAACACCGCGCGATCGAGCTGCAGCGACAGCTCGTCGTCGCTGCCTGGCTCGGCGCCGGTGAGCTCGATGCCGCGATCGCACGCGGCCCGCGTGGCCGCGATGTCCTTGCGCTTCGACTCCAGCGTGCAGCGCACCATCCAGATCCACGCCGTGGACGGGCTGTCCGCGCCGCGCTTCGCCACCTCGGCGGCCATGAGCGCATCGACGATCGGCCGCGCTTCGTCGGGTCGGCCCGACAGGATCAGCCACTCGGCCTTCTGCGACTCGGGGATGTACGTGGGCTGGCCCGCGGCCCCGAGCACCGCGATCGATCGCTCCGCGAGTCGCAGCGCTTCCTCGTAGCTGCCGGCCGCGCCTTCGATGCCCGACAGCGTCGAGAGGGCGCCGCCGTACGTGTAGTGATCTTCGCCCATCGCTTCGGCCGTGATCGCGAGCGACGTGCGAGCGGCCTCGCGCGCCTCGTCGTAGCGCTCGAGGTTCTTCAGGCCCACCGCGAGCTCGCGATACGCCTCGGCGACGTCCGGATGCACGCGACCCAGGTGCTCCGTGTACACCTCGATCACCGTGCGGATCGTGGGCAGCGACGTCTCCACCGCCCCGCGCTTGCGCTGGTAGTCGGCGAGGTTCAACGACGCCGTCGCCCAGCGCAGCGGTTCGGTCTCGCGATCGAGCAGCTCGAGCGCGCGCAGCGACTGCGCCTCGGCGATCTCGATCTCGCCGGCGTAGAACGCACCCACCGCCGCGTTCGTGTACAGCGACGCCTGCTCGCCCGGCGTGAGCCGAGCGGCCTGCCCCGCGGCCTCGGCCCGCTTCACCATCGACGCGAGCGTCGGCCAGTCGGCGCCGCGCCGGCCCGTCGCGTACACCTGCATGATCGCCGCCTTCGCAGCGACCTGCACGTGGCGCGACGCCGTGCCCTCGAGCTCCGCGCGCTCGAACTCCGTCACGGCATCGTCGAAGCGCGCGAGGTTCGACAGCAGCCGTCCGCGCATGTACGCGACCTCGGCGACGAGCGGCTGGAAGCCGAGCGCGGCGGCGCGCTCGACCAACGGATCCACGCGCTCGAGCCCCGCGGCGTAGCGCCCGAGCTGCAGCTCGCCGTCGGCGGCGAGCAGGATGGCGCGCACGGCCTCGACGTCCGTCGCGATCTCCACCGGTGCGGACGGCTTCAGCTCCGCGCTCAGCCGCGCATCGTCGACGCACGCCGCGAGGTTCGGCAGCCCCCCGACGACGCGCACGGCCCGGTCCACGAGCCGCAGATCGGCCTCCTCGAGCCCGGCGGTGATGCTCGTGAAGAGCTCGCGGCTGCGATCGAGGCAGTCGCGTCGCATGATCGCGCGCGCCGGATCGACGCTGCCCTCCGCCTGCGCCTCGCAGATCTCCACCTCGCGTGCCGCCCACGTCTGCGCGTACGCATCGAGCTCGGCGATCGTCTTCGCGCTGGTGGGCTCGGCGTAGCGCGCCCCGGTCTTCGCGAACGCGCTCGCGATCGCGGCCCGCCGCTCGTCGGTCCACACCTGCGCGAGCCCGGGCAGGTTGCTGCACGGCGCGGGGGCGCCCCCCGGAGCCTCGCCGTCCGTCTTCGACTGCAGCATCACGGCGACGCTCGCCGCCGCGACGAGCCCGGCCGCGGCCCATGGCACCCACGCGCGTCGCGTGGGCTCGAGCTCGTGGAGAAGCGCCGCCATCGACGGGTGGCGATCCGCCGGCTGCTTCGCCAAGCCGCGCGCGAGCGCAGCCTTCACGCGCCGCGGTACGTGCACGCTCGCGGGCCACGGCGGCGGCTCGGTCTCACACACCGCGTGCGCGAGCGCGGCGACGCTCCGGCCCTGGAACGGGCGCTCGCCGACCAGCGCTTCCCACACGACGACGCAGAACGCGAACTGATCGCACGCGGGTCCGACCTCGTCGCGTGCGAACTGCTCGGGGGCCATGTACGCGGGCGTGCCGACGAAGGCACCGCTCTTCGTCAGCGTCGTGAACGGCTCGGGCTGCGAGCCCGCCGAGCCCTGCGCGCTCGGGCTCGTGGTCAGGAGTGCGTCGTTGCCCGCCGCGCTCGACTCCAGTCCCGAGCCCTCGGCGTAGCGCGCGAGCCCGAAGTCGGTGACGAAGACGCGACCGCTGCGCGCGACGAGGACGTTGTCGGGCTTGAGATCGCGGTGCACGAAGCCGGCCTCGTGCGCCGCCGCGAGGCCGCGCCCCACCGCACGCAAGACGGGCCCCACCGATGCCCACGTGCGCGGGTGCGCGGCGAGCCACTGCTTCAGCGTCCAGCCGTCGACGAGCTCCATCGCCACGAACACGCGGTCGTTCCACGTGCCGACGTCGTGCACCGGGATGACGTTGGGATGCGACAGCTTCGCCATCGCTCGCGCCTCGCGGAGCAGTCGCTGGCTGTGCGCCCGCGCATCGCCGTCGGCGCGCGTGCGCAGCACCTTCACCGCGACGCGGCGCTCGAGCTCGGGATCCTCCGCCGCATAGACGATGCCCATGCCGCCCATGCCGACGACGTCGAGCACGCGGTAGCGTCCGATCGTGGCGCCCGTCGGCAACCGCTCGGGATCGCCCGTGCCCCTCGCCTCCGGCGTGATCGAGCCGTCGGGGACAGCGGTCGGGATCCGCGAGCCTGCGAACACGCGGATCATCTCCGTGACGACGGCCTGACACGCCGGACAGGCGTCCATGTGGTGCTCGAGCGCGTCGCGCTCGGCGTCGTCGAGCTCGTCACCGACGAACGCCGCGATCGTGTCCTCCGCGGGGCAGGCGCTCGTCTTCGCCTCGGGCACCGGGGCCATCATAGCGCCCGACACACCGCGCGAGCGGGCGTCGCGTGGGTCGAGACGAGGTCAACCGCACGCGTCGCGCGGGGAACCGGCGAGCAGGGCCTGCAACTCGGCCCCGATGGTCGCGTAGTCGATGCCGATCACGACCGCGTCGCGGCTTGCCACCAGGTCGTCGCGCAGCGCAGCGCCGGCATCGTCGTCGTCGTGGAGAGGAACGGGATCGCATCCGATCGTGATGCGGGGCAGCGGGAGTCGAGTGGCGTCCATCGGCGGGCGGAGACTGCCTATGTGCTGTCACGGCCGTGCTCGCGCCACGGCGACATCGTGTGAACTCCTGCACGCGCGCGCGGGCCGCCGCGCGAAGGCGTAGGGGTGGCGGCGGCCCATCTCGGGCGGAAGCGCTCCGGACGTGGCCCGCATCGCATCCCCGCGTCCGTGATGGAATACGATCGATGCCACATCGTCGAGGTCCGCCTGTGATCACTTCGCCTCGTCGGCTTCTGGTGTGCGTGTTGGTCGGGTGCGGCGGCGGATCGGGAGACGGTTCCGCGGGCGACGCGACGGACGGCAGCGGCGGCTCCGAAGCGGACGACGACGACGACGACGGCGGCACGTCGACCGACGCGGCATCGACGTCGAGCGATGTCGATCCGGACTCCGACACGACTGCCGACGCACCGGAGAGCACGGGCGACAGCGGCGATCCGTCGTCGTCGACGGGTACCGACGCGTGCGATCCGCCCGACGGCGACGGCGACGGACACGCCGCGATCGCGTGCGGTGGGCTCGACTGCGACGACGACGATCCGCTCGTGCATCCCGATGCGATCGACTACGGACCGATGGCCGAGACCGTCGTGCCCGACACGGTGTCGGGCGTGATGACGCATACGGTGGGGGTCGACGCGAGCGGCGTGGTGTACGTCGGCCACGAGTACGCGACGCACACCCACCTCGCCGACGATGCGAGCGGCGCGTGGATGGACCAGGAGGTCGGCGGCGGCCAGGGCTTCGACATCCACATCGATCCCGACGGCAACCGCCGCGTCGCGTACGTGATCGGGATGGGGTCGAACACGCTCGTGTACAGTCCGTCGCCCGGCATGGTCGAGTACCCGCCCGACGGCGTGACGACCGGCAACGTCGCGCAGGGCCGCTTCATGGCGGTGGACGGTCTCGGCCGCACGCACCTCGCGTGGACCCCGGTGATCGAGGACGGGGTGCGCTGGGCGATGCGCGACGACGACGGCGACTGGATCTCCGAGACGGTCGAGGACGAGCCGGCGCTCGGCGCGGTGCTCGAGGTGACCGACGACGGCCAACCTTGGGTGCTGTACGACTCCACGGAACCCCGCGTCGCCACCCGGGTCGACGGCGTGTGGGAACACGAAGCGCTCGACGTGCCGAGCCTGGCCTACGCGGCGGTCGACATCGACGCCGACGACCATCTGCACGTCGCGCTCGGCATGTACACGCAGACGATCACGTACCTCACGAACGCGAGCGGCGCATGGGTGCAAGAGGAGATCGGCGACTTCGGCAGCACCTTCTACATGGACCTGGCGGTGGGCCCCGACGGCGCGATCTACATCGCCGCGGAGGACCACACCCGCATGTGGGTGGCCGTGCTCGACCTGCTCACGAACGCGAGCGGCCAGTGGCGGCAGGAGACACTCCGCAGTGACGCGAACGTGATGCTTCCCGGCATCGGCTTCTCCGACGACGAGATCCTCGTCGGCCATGTCGTGCTCTACGAAGAGCTCGCCCTCGTGCGCGCGCGCCTGCCCGACGGCGTCGACGACGACTGCGACGGCGACGCCTGGTGAAGAGTGAACTGCGCCTGCTTCACGTAGCGGCGGTCCTCGTCACTGCGCTCGAGGATCAGCCCGCGGGGATGGTCGTGCAGCCGAAGCGGATCTCGATGCTCGCGTTGCTCAGGCTCTGGAAGCGCCCGCAGGTCTGCGGGCACATGAGGATCTGCTGCGGGTCTGCCAGGTCGTCGTAGTACCAGCCGTTGCCCACGTCCGCGCAGTCGTCGAGGCTCTCGACCCAGCCGATCGTCTGGTCGCCGAAGCCGTCGTCGTAGTCGACGTTGACCTTGCCCTGCTCGAAGACGAGGCCCGCGGGCGGGTCGGGGATGTCGTACGCGCACGACAGCGAGGTCGCGACGATGCGATCGAGCAGCTGTTCGAACAGGAACCCGACGTTGAAGTCGCACGCGTTCTCGAAGACGCCGCCCGTGCTCGCCACGTGCGCGGCGTAGTCGCTCGCCGTCGCCCACGGCGCGCCGGGCTCGACGAACGAGCAGTCGCCGGGGTCCGGTCCGGGCGCCATCGCGTGGAAGACGTAGCCGGCGAGCGTCGGATCGAGCGCGACGAACGCGGTGGCGAACGCATCCGTGTCGAGCGTCGAGTCGCCGCTGCTCACCACGAACACGTGCTTGCGCGCCTCGGGGCGCAGCGACGCCGACCACAGCGGGTACGCGTCGAGCAGCTGCTGCAAGAGCGTGTCGGGCTCGATGCTCTCGTCGATGTGCCGATACATCGGCGGATTGTCGTCGGTCGTGGGGCACGCCTGCACGCCGAGCGGTGGCTCCTCGATGCACACCCCGCCCGGGGGATAACCCGCGAGCATCGCCACCTGCACGTCCTCGATCAGGTCGTTGCCGATCAGCAGAGAGAAGTTCTGGAAGATCGAGTCGATCTGCGTCTGGTTCAGCACATTGGCGACGACGATGACGATGTCCGAGGGGGACTCCTCGATCTCCGTCGTCTGCGTGACCGACTCGCACTCGCTGGTCTCGAGGTCGGGCAGCGCGAGATCCAGCTTCTCGGCGTCGGCGGTCGTCGCGTCCGCGATCCCGGTGTCGCCCGACGTCGACGCCGATCCGTCGGTCGCACCGTCCGTGGCAGCCGTCGTCAGTGCGCCGGCATCTCCGGTCACCACGCAGCCGTGCACTGCGAGTGCGAGCACCGCCGTCGTTCGAAGTCTCGATCCCTTCACTGGCATCCTCCCAACAGGTCCTCGGCCGTTCGCGAGGATCGGCGCTCGATCGCCTCTGCTTTCTCCCTCGCTTCGTCGCGCAGCCCCAGCGCACACAAGGCGGTCACCTCGGTCGCGTCGCGCTCTTCTGCAACTGAACTCGTCGCGTACTCGCGTCGGTGTCGTCGCACGATCTCGAGCGCATCGTTCGCTCGACCCTCCCGCAGCGCGCTGCGGGCCTGGCGGAGCAGCTCGAGCTCCGCCTTCAACGAGTCGGACGACTCGGTCGGTGTCGACTTCGGCGCACGCTGCTTCGCACGCCGCTCTTCCGCCACGCGGGGCGCGGACACTTCCGGCTCGCGCGTCGATGCCCGCGGCGTCGCGTCGACCGTCGAGCTCGGCGGCGGCGCGACGACGACGGGCGACGGTGCCACGGGCACGCTCGCGCTCGGCGTTTCCATCGCGGGGCGCGACGGCTCGGGTTCGTGCGTCGGAGCGGAGGCCAAGATGCCCGCGACCGCGACCACGGCGACCAACGCACTCACGAGCCCGACCTTCGTCGCCACCGAGAGCCCGGCCGCCCCCGCGGACGGCCCCAGCTTCGCGGTCACGCGGGCGAGCGCCGCGTCGATCTGCGCGCCGTCGCGGGCCGTCTCGGTCTCGTACGCGGAGACCAGCGCAGCGAGCTCGGGATCGAGATCGGGCAACGCCTCGTTGTCGTCAACCATGGGTCCCCTTCCCTCTCGCGCGCTCGCGCGCCACGAATCGCGCGAGCCGCTCGCGCACGATCCGGATCCGCGAGTGCACCGTGTTCGCCGGGATCGCGAGCGCCTCGGCGATCTCGCTCGCGTTCGCGCCGTCCATCTCGTACAGCGCGAACACCAGTCGCTGTTCGTCGGGCAGCGTAGCGAGGAAATCGTGGAGCAGCTGCGCGGCCTCGCTGCGGATCACGACCGCCTCGGGGCTCGGCGTCTCCCCGGGCGGCGCGGCGTGCTGGTCTCGCGCTCGCCCGCGCGCGTCGGTGCGGCGATGGGTCGCAGCGACCCGCCGGCTGATCCCGAGCAGCCACCCCGCGACCGACGCGTCGGCGCGCAGTTGTTCGCGCTTGCGGTGCGCGATGATGAACACCTCCTGCGCGAGGTCGTCGACCTCTGCGAGCGACACGCCGAGCACGGACAGCCACCGCACGACACGTGCGTAGTGGCGGCGGAACATCTCGGCGTACTGCGCCCGCACCCCCGCGTCGGGCTCGCGCTCGGTGCCGGCCAGGTCCAGCCGGAGCTCTGACGACGTCGACGGCACGTCCTCTTCCATGGCCGCTCGGTGCTCGCCTCGTCAGGGTTTCTTCGAGCGCGGGCGCGCTTTGCCGCTAGATTCGCACCAGGGGCCCGAAGACGAAGCGTACGCCCGCCCAGCCCGTCTCGGCGGCGATGCCGAGATCCTCGACGCGGAACCGCGGTCGCACGACGTGCAGCATCGCGTCGACGCCGACGAACAGGCCGACCCGGCGGCGCGAGACCCAGGTGAGCTCCTGCCCCATCACGACGGCGGCCCACGGCAGCACGGAGTCCTCGGACTCGGCGAGCCCGATGCCGCGCGCGATCGAGGCGCCCGCCTCGAACCCCACGCACGTCGGCAGCTCGACCGGGCCCGCGCGCGGCCGCACGCACGCGCGTGCACCTCCGCCGACCTGCTGCACCGACACGCCGGCATCGGGCGCCGTGGCGAACTCCTTCACGGCCCGCGGCGCCCAGTAGTGCGCGACGAGGTCGACGCGCCACAGCGGCCCGACGAATCCGACGGACGCGGCGACGCCACCACGCAGGCGATCCAACGATCCGATCTCGAGCACGCCGCCGAGCCGCGGCTCGATCGCGAGGGCTCGTTCGCGATGCGTCGGAGCTGCCGGCTTCGTGCGTGCGGCGAGCTCGGGCCGCTCCGCCTCGTCCGCTTGCGGCACGACGGCGGGTGCCACCGCGGGCGGCTCGGCGATCGTGCTCGTGACGCGCAGCGGATCGAGCGCGACGGCGATCATGAGCCCCGCCGCGCTCGCGAAGTCCTCGCACGTGCGACCGACGACGCGTCGCTCGACGCGACCGGACGGCAGCGACACCTCGACGTCGAGCTGCCAGCCTCCCGCTTCGGCGGTGATGGTGCCGCGCGCGACGATGGAGCTCGGATCCGCATCGAACGCGCCCTCCCCGAGGTTCGCGTCGATCGCTGCGCGCACGGCCTCCGCTCGGGGGCACTGCGGTGGGGACTCCCAGTGCAGCTCGAGCTCGGTGCCCGGCGAAGGCGCGAGCACTGCAGCGAGGACGACGGCGACGTGCGCTGCCACGTGGGATAAAATAGTCTGACGAGGGCGCCGGTGCGCGGCCATGTGTGGTGAATGATCGCGCTCGATCGTCTCCCCCACCTCTCGTCGATGGCGCTCGTTCTCGTCGCGCTCGGCTGCTCGCCGAACGAGCAGGACCAGGACCAGGACCAGGACCAGGACGACGACGACGACGACGACGGGCACGACGAGACGACGACCGGCAATCCGACCGGCGAGGGTCTGGCGGTGCGCGACGTGACCTTGTTCCAGACGATCGGTGTCCCGCTCGTCGAGGACGGCGACGTGATTCCTGCCGCCGAGCGCGTCGCACCGGTCGTGGCCGGGCGCGTCGCGATGGTGCGCGCCGCGATCGCGCTCGAGGCGGAGGTCGCCGCGACCGAACTGATCGCCCGCGTGGATCTCGACTCCGCGAGCGGCAGCGAGAGCCTCGCGGGCGCGTGCACGGCCGTCGACGCCGGCGCGGCCACGGCGGATCTCCGCGTCGAGATCCCCGCGGCATCGATCGCCGCGGACACGCAGTGGTCCTTGTCCGTCGAGACCTGTGACGGCGTGGTCCTCGCGACGACCACGGCCGCGGAGCTCGGCGCGGAGACGACCGGCGTCCTGCGCCTGCACGTCGTGCCGTTCGAGGTGGGTGGCTTCGTGCCCGACACGTCGCAACCGGTCCTCGATGGATTCCGCGACGCGCTGCTCGCTCACTATCCGGTCACCGACGTCGTCATCACCGTGGGCGCCGTCGAGCCGGACGACAACGCGGGAGTCGTCGACATGGATGCATTGCTCCTGCGGATCGTGCAGCTACAGGAGGCGGACGTGTTCGCGTCCGGCGATTTCGATCCGGCGAAGGCGGACATCTACTGGTTCGGGCTCGTCACGGGCGCGGCGACGCGCGACGAGTTCTGCGACGAGTGCCCGACGGGCACGTCGGAGGCCGGCGTCGGCGAACGCGCCGGCAGCTCGCTCGGGGCCGCGTTCGGCGACGATCTGTCCGAGAGCACGCTCGTGCACGAGATGGGACACCTGCACGGCCTGTTGCACTCGCCGTGCGGCGATCCGGAGCTACAGGATCCCGACTTCCCGTACATCGATGGCACGACGCACACCGAGGGCTGGGACATGCGCACCGGCGAGCTCGTGCCGCCGACGCACAACGATCTCATGGGCTACTGCCAACCGCGCTGGGTGAGCGACTACCACTACCGCAAGCTCGTCGACTGGGTGCAGCTCGCCGCGACCTGGGACGATTAGGCGGACCGCATCCCCGCGGCAGCGAGCACTCGTGAGACCTGCACGTCGTCGGCGACCTCCGCGAACGGGAGCCACGCGACGGCCTTCAGCACCTGCGCCTCGCTCGGGAGCTCCGGGTCGTGCCCGAGTCGGGGCTCGACGTGCGGATCGATCGAGGCACCGAAGCAGACGTCGAGGCCGCGCTCGCCCACGGCGTCCTCGAACAACCGCGCACCGACCCGCGCGTCGACGCAGGCCTCCTCTCTGACCTCGCGCACGAGCGCCTGCTCCGGCGTCTCGCCGGGCTCGACCGCGCCCCCGGGCAAGGTCCAGTAGCCGCGCCCATCGTGCTCGTGCCGAACCATGAGGATGGCGCCATCGCGCACGATCGCAGCGCACACCCGCACGACGCGACGATCCGTCGACATCGCCCGAGCCTAGCAGGGTGCGGAGGCACGCGAAGCGTTCTTCCTCACCCTGCTACGGGAAGCGGTTCGCTCCGATCACGCGCCAGCGTGACGAGGCCGTGTCGTACACGAGCAGCACCGACTGGCCGGCCATCACCCGCCAGCTGCTCGATGGACCGGCGAAGCGGTTGGCGGCCAGGCTCGTGCTCGCCTCGATCGACAGCAACAGATCCGAGCCGTCTGTGAACGCGTTCGTGAGCACGGCGGCGTAGCCGTCGCTCGGTGCCGCCACCAGCCCGGTGACGGTCAGGCTCCCTCCGGGAGCCCCGAGCGCGCGCACGTGCGACGCGCCCGGCCACGCCGCACCGCCGGGATCCCAGTTGTGGACCGTCCCGCTGATCGTCGTGCTCACCACCGAGAACGCGAACAGCTCGCGGAAGATGTCCGTGTAGGCGACGACGTTCGTCGCGGTGGACGTGCGCCACAGCGGACGACCGTCGGTCGCGCGCGCGCCCAGTCGCCCGTCGCCCGCCGCGGGCGCAGCGATGCTCGACTGCCCGCCGAGCTCGACGAACTGCGTGCCGCGACACGATGCGGCGGCAACCGATCCCGTGGCAGCAACGGACGAACAGCTCAGCGCGCCGACGCCGGACATCGCGGTGCCCGCGACCGCGATCGCGGTCTGCTGCAGGTTGCGCCCGCTCGTCGACGACGTGGTGACGAGGCGATCGACCGTGACCGGCCCCAGCGACTCGACCCCCGACGTCTGGCGCCACACCGCCGCGCCGACCGTCGCGTCCACGCAGACGTACTCGTGATCGGTCGTCACGACGATCCAGCGCGAGCCCACGACGAAGCCGTCGCCGGCGTCGTCGTTCACGGTCGGCGCCGACGAGGCGGTGAAGTCGCTCTGCGGATGGAAGCCCGCCGCCGACCGCGAGGTGACGGCGTGCAACGATCCACCGCCGAGATTGCCATGCGCGTGCACGTGATCGGCGCGCGACACCTGCACGGAGGTGCCCGGCGCCGCCGTGCCGAGCGGTTGCGGGCTCGCGTTCGACAGCACCGGCACGTCCGAGTCCTGGAACGATGCATTGCCCGCGCCGTCGGTGGTCAGCACCTGTCCCACCGTGCCGTCGACCGCCGGATACGTCACCGCGCCGACGATCCACGGGCCGATGATGCCGCGCTGCCCCGAGTAGGTCAGGTTGATGTCGCGCAACGCCTGGCACACGCCGTTGCCCCAGATCTCGCCGACGAACTCGTCGAGCTGGCTCTCCGGCACGGGCACCGTGTCTTCCTTGTCCGGTTGCACCCACAGCGCCGGGCCGAACGTGGTGACGGGATCGGTGATTCGCTGCGTCGGGATCGTGGGCATCGTCGTCCTCCTCGCGGTTCCACAGGAGCTCAGCAGTTGCCGACCGTCGGCTTGCCCGTCACGGTCGTGCCGGCGAACCAGAGCACGGGCACCTGCGAGACCGCGGTGGTCCACCCGTTCACGTCGTACATCGCGCCCGCCGTCATCCACGGCGGGATCGCGAGGATCAATCCTGGCTCGCGATGCTCGGGGACGAACGGCACGCACTGAGAGCACGCCACCGCACCCCAACGCTCGCCCCATCGGCATCCCCACCGCATCAGGACCTCCTCGGGGCGACGAGCGCGATGCGGTTCTCGAGCACCTCGAGCACCGCCGTCTGGTGATCGCGACGCACGCGAGCCTGCGTGGTCGCCTCCGCCTCGGCACCCCGCTCGCGCGTGAGTCGATCGAGCTCGCGCGCCATCCTGCGCAGCCGCGCGGCCGCCAGCGCGCGAGCTCGATCGAGCCGATGACGGTATGCGGCCGCGATGTCGTCGTCGAATGCAGTGGCCATCGGGGTCTCCGTCAGGGGATCGTGTCGAGCTGGACGTCGAAGGCGAAGCCG
>CAYXVR010000021.1:0-812 GCA_964468635.1 uncultured Nannocystaceae bacterium | reverse complement strand
GCTTCCGGGGTCGGCAGCACGCGCACCGTGACGCGCCGCGCGTCGCAGAACCTCGCCGACGAAGGAGCGCTGGGCGCGGGCGGATCGACGAGCTCATGGTTGAGCACGCGGAAGTGCTCCGACACGGCGGCACCGACGTACCCCGCGACCACGCAGTGCGTGGCGTCGTTCAGTCGTGCGATCACCGAGAAGTCCTCGACGACCGCGATGCCGACGGCCGACACCAGCGCGTCCGTGAGCCCCTCGGTGAGGCGGTTGGCGTCGATCTTCACCGTGCTACCCACCGCGAGCAGCTGGGTGAGGAGCCGGTCGCCCATCGCGAACGCCGGGTTCAGCGTCTGGCTCGGCCATGCGTCGGGTGACGTCGACACCGGCGGCGCGTCGAGCTTCGCGACGAACTGGTTGCCGACCACCGCCGTCTCGTCGAGCGAGAGCAGCACCGTCGACGCCAGGAAGGGTCCCCGTGCCACGCGCGTGGGCCAGTCGAGCGTCACCTGGTTGTCGGTGAAGAGGATGCGTCCGTCGTCGAGCGACTCCTCGGCGGGGGCGGCGGGGTCGCCGGGGAGCAACGAGCGCAGGTCGTACGACATCCCGGTGTTGAACACGTGCACGGCGATGCCGCCCCCGTCGTTCACGCGACCGGCCTGCACCTGCAGCGTCGCAGGTGCCGCGATCGGACCCGGGTCGTCGTCGCCGGCGGAGCCCAACACGTTCGCGGCGACGACGAGCGCGCCACCGAATCCGTCGATGTGGAGCGCACGACCCGACGGCTGCTGCACGAGGTTGCCGATGATGCGCGCGGCGGACCGGTG
>CAYXVR010000020.1:161153-189008 GCA_964468635.1 uncultured Nannocystaceae bacterium | reverse complement strand
CACGCGATGGTGGGGTCCTCGTCGCTGTCGACCACCATCACGTGGAAGTCGTCGGCGTCGAGCTGCGCTTGGATCGTGTCGATGAATCCGGGGAACGCCGCGACCAGAGCGTCTTGGTTGGGGTTCATCGACGCCGAGTCGTCGATCACGAACAGGAAGTCGACCTTGCTGCATCCGGACTCCGAGTCGCCCTCGCCATCGGCCCCCGATGCCACGTCGAAGAGCTGCGCGTCGTCGCCGGCGCTGTCGCCCTCGCCCTCGCCCTCGCTCGAATCGTCCGTGTCGTCCGGCAGCTCGGCGCCCGTCGTGGCGGCACCCGCCGATCCGTCGGCGCCGAACGGATCGCCGGCGCTGTGGACCTCGCAGCCCAGCAAGAGCGTGAGGAAGAGCATGGGTCGGCGCACGCGTCGGTGGGTCACGCCGTGGTGGGGTGGCGAGCGAGCTCGATCGATCACGCTCGGCCGCTACGGTGGCGCGTACGGGGTTTCTGGCGGCGAACGTGATCGATTCGGGGGCGGCGCGGCTCTGCCACGCCATGATCCATCGAGGCGGGCCGTTCGCGGTCGTGGGTGTCGTGCTGGCGGTCGCCTGTGGCGTCGACACGCGCGACGAAGGCGGGTTCGGGGACGCGACGTCAGTCACCGACGCCGACTCGGGGCAGGACGACGGCAGCGGCGAGACCTCGGAATCGAGCGGCGCAGCGTCGGAGGAATCCGGCGCGCCGGCGACCTCGCAGGACGGATCGGCCTCGACGGGCCCCGATGCGGATGCGTCGAGCAGCAGCACGGGCGACGAGAGCGGACCGAGCTTCGGCTCCGGCTCCGCGTTCGCCGACGTGATGCAGATGTTCGCGTACATCAACGAGCAGCGCGAGGGCTATCTGTCGCACGAGCGCTGGCGCGGCCTGCCGTGGACCGGCTCGGGCCACATGACGATGACGTGGCCGACGACCTTCGTGTGGGACGATGCGCTCGCGATGCAGGCGCAAGCCGAAGCCGACGCGATCGCGGCCGGTGCGGCGTTCACCGGCAGCCCGGCGACCGACGGTGTGACGCCGCCGATCTACGTGGCCGGAGTGGACAGCGCGCACTACTCGGTCTCGGGCTACGAGCTGTCGCAATCGTGGGACGTCGAGAACGAGAGCTCGCTCAGCCATCACCACGGCAGCGCGCGCCAGGCGATCTACTATCACGACCCCGGCGGCGAAGGCCCCGTGCTCACGCGCTTGGGCATCGGCGCCGCCGATGCCGGCGCAGGCGATACCGCCTGGGTGTTCGTCTGGGAGTGATGCGCGAATCGGCGAGGCATCGTCCCGCGCGGCTCGAGCTGCGCGGCGGGGACGCAGCTGGGGTATCGTCCTGCGGACGCTGCCATGCTCGAGCGCCTCCACCTCACCAACGTCGGCCCCGCGCCCGAGATGTGTCTCGAGCTGACGCCCCGGCTGAACCTCATCGCCGGCGACAACGGGCTCGGCAAGTCGTTCCTGCTCGACGTCGCGTGGTGGGCATTGACGCGGACGTGGGCCGGCAACCCAGCGCTCCCCACGACGGAGAAGAAGGCCAGCATTGAGTACGTCGTCCACGGCAAGAGCGGCGTGGCGCAGCCCGTGAAGTCCATCTACCGTCGCGAGGACGCGAGCTGGCCGGTGGATGCCAAACGCCCGCCGATGCCCTGCATCGTCGTGTATGTCAGGATCGACGGCGGCTTCTCGGTGTGGGATCCCGCGCGAAACTACTGGCGGTCGGATCCAGATCGGCCGCCCGCGTACCACTTCACGAACGCGGACGTGTGGGATGGCCTCGATGTCCATGGCCAGCGCGTGAGCGAGGGCCTGGAGCGCGACTGGGTGTCGTGGCAGGAAGCCAAGAAGCCGCAGTTCGATGTGCTCGAGGAGATCCTGCGGTTGCTCTCCCCACCGTCGGAGCCGCTCCGCGTCGGTCCACCGCGACGGCTTCGCTTGGGAGAAGGTCGCGATCGACCCACGCTCCTCATCGGCGGTCAGCTCGTACCCGTCACGCTCGCCTCGGCCGGCATTCGTCGAGCGCTGGCGCTCGCGTACTTTCTCGTATGGGCATGGCACGAGCACCGCGTTGCGGCCGAGCTGCTCGGACGCAAGCCGGAGAACCGATTCGTCGTGCTGTTCGACGAGCCGGAGACGCATCTGCATCCCCGCTGGCAACGACATGTCGTGCCGAGCGTCCTGACGGCCGTGCAGCAGCTGGCGGGCAAGACGGCCGTAGAGGTGCAGCTCGTGTTGGCGACCCACGCGCCCCTGGTGCTGGCGTCGCTCGAGCCAGTCTTCGATGAAGCCCAGGATCAGCTGTTCCACCTCGACCTGCGCGAGGGAGAGATCGTCGTAGAGGCCGGGGGTTGGTCGAAGCAAGGGGACGTGACGAACTGGCTGGTGTCCGAAGTCTTCGGCCTCGACCAAGCGCGCTCCGCCGAGGCCGAACGCGCGGTCGAGGCGGCCGAGGCCTTCATGCGCGGCGAGAAGCCCAAGGCGGGACCCACGACGAAAGCGGCGATCCATCGAGAGCTGCAGCGCCTGTTGGCGGCGCATGATCCGTTCTGGCCGCGATGGCTCGTCGATGGCGGAGTTCTCGCGGCTAGCGGCCGCCGCAAAGGATCGCGCCGATGATCCCGGTCAAGTCCGTTCGCAAGCCGCGAACGTTCGAGGCCAAGGCCGGCAAGCCCGGGCGAGCATGGCTGAAGGCGAACCCGTCGAGCACGCGTCCGCGCGACTATTGGACGCCATTCCTGCCCGACCTCAGCGCGGGCTTCTCCGGCCGTTGCGGTTACGCGGCGATGTTGGATCCGACGGGGGGCACGGTCGATCACTACCTGTCCTGCAAACGTCGTCCTGATCTCACGTACGAGTGGACGAACCTCCGATTCGCTTCGCAACCCCTGAATGCATCGAAGAAGAACGCGGACGAGGCTGTGCTCGATCCGTATCTCGTCGGCGATGACTGGTTCGAGATCCTCCTTCCATCGATGCAGCTCCGGGTCACGGAGCGGGTGCCCGTCAACGAGCGGGCGAGAGCGGAGCACACGATCCGCCGCCTGGGGCTTCGCCATGGCGAGCGAGTGATCCGCTGGCGTCGGAGTTGGTACGAGATGTACCAGGCGGGCAAGCTCACGCTCGAAGGACTCGAGCAGGTCGCACCACTCATCGCGGCAGCGGTGCGCAAGGCTGCGCGTGGAGCCGTGACCTCGACCCCCGAGGTCACGAGCCGCAAGAGAGCCAAGGGCAGGAGAGCCACCAAGGCAAGATGATCGCGGAGGGGGGTGCGAGCGTGACAGCAAGGCAACCGACACGCGTGGCGGAGGCGCTTCGTTGCGACGGCGACCTGCAGAGTCCGGAGTGGACAGCTCGTACGACTCGGTCGCGGGCCGCGAGGTGTCGCCGTCGTGGGGCGTGGAGAGCCAGAGCTCGCTCAGCCATCACCACGGCAGCGCGCGCATGGCGATCTACTATCACGACCCCGGCGGCGAAGGCCCCGTGCTCACACGCCTGGGCATCGGCGCCGCCGATGCCGGCGCAGGCGACACGGCCTGGGTGTTCGTCTGGGAGTGACATGCAGGACGGACCGATGCGACGCGTGCTCGCGTAGGATGTGGGACGCATGCGGGTCCATCAGCTGTTCGAGCCGCTGTCCTCGACGTACACCTACCTGCTCGCGGACACCGCGAGCGGTGTGGCGATCCTGGTCGATCCTGTGTTGGAGACCGTCGAGCGTGACCTCGCGTCGGTGCAGCAGCTCGGGCTGACGCTCACGCACACCATCGAGACGCACATCCATGCGGATCATCTGACCTCGGCGCGCAAGCTACGGCACCTCGTGGGCAGCCGCGTCGTCGCCCCGGCGCTGGACGCCCTGCCGTGCGCCGACATCGGCGCGCGAGAAGGTGAGCCGCTTCGGTTCGGCGACTTTGACGCTCCACCCGCTCTTCACGCCCGGACACACCGACCACCATCACGCGTATCTCGTCGAGATCGGGGCGGTCTCGGCCGTATTCACGGGAGATGCACTGCTGATCGACGGCTGCGGACGCACCGATTTTCAAGGCGGCGATGCCCGCACGCTCTACCGCTCGATCACACAGAAGATCTTCACCTTGCCCGACGACACGCTGATCTATCCGGGCCACGACTATCAGGGCCGCCGCGTCTCCAGCGTCGCACAGGAACGATCGCGAAACCCTCGGCTGGCGGGCAAGAGCGAGGACGAGTTCGTCGCGATCATGGGCGCGCTCGAGCTCCCGTCTCCGAAGCGGATGCCCTTCGCCGTTCCCGGCAATCGCGCGTGCGGAGAGTGTCCGCCGGGTGTCCCCGACGAGTTGCGCTCCCCCCTGCGAGCTCTCGCTGCAGGGTTGAGCGACTACGCCAGCGCAGTCGGCTCGAGGCTCGCCGGCTTGGCGGCGAGCTCCTCGTCGGTGAGGCGCGCGTAGATCTCGACGAGATTGCCGTCCGGATCCGCGAGCCAGAGCTCGTGCAGCGGCGTTCCGCGCCACGTCGTACGTGGTGGCTTGTCCACGGTCAGCCCGGCCGCTCGCGCGAGCTCGTACGCCCGGATCACGGCGTGCTTGTCGGCGACGCCGATGCCGAGGTGGTAGAGCGTGTCGTGGTGGAGCTCCTTGCCGTCGGCGACCACGAGCACGAAGTTGGTGCGCAGCTCGGGACGGACGAACGTCGAGTAGCGATGGGTCCATTCCTTCGGCGATGCGCCGAGCAACCAGGCGTAGAAGCGCGTGCTCTCGGCGAGGTTCGTCACGCGTACGCTGGCGTGGAACTCGTCGGCGCGCGGACCTTGGGGCATCTCGAGGAGTGCGTCGAGCACCTCGAGCCGACCCTGGATCTGATCGCGCGCGGACCGAAAGCGCGTGAGCATCTCGTCGCGCGGCAGCGGTTCCTTGCTCGCGGGGTCGGCAATGGGCCAGTGGAGCCGGCGGGCGCCCCCGAGGAACACCGGGCACACCTCCTCCGCGCACAGGGTGATGACGGTTCCGACCGCAGCGGGATCGATCGTCTGCACCGACTTCGACCGATGCGTGGAGAGGTCGACGCCGACCTCGCCCATCACCTCGATGGCGTAGGGATTCACGTGCGAGGGCTCGCTGCCCGCGCTCTGCACCGCGATGCGCGTGCCGAACAGCTTGCGCGCGAGGCCCTCGGCGATCTGGCTGCGGGCCGAGTTCGCGACGCACAGGAACAGGATCGTGTCGCGGTCCTTCACGGCGTCAGACCTTCGTGCGCGGTGCAGACGGGCTCGCACAGGCAGCCGGTGCGAGCTCGATCGGTTGGCCCGGGAACCAGCGCTTGCCGGCCCACAGCGCGACGTTGACCAGGCCGATGAGCACGGGGACCTCGACGAGCGGACCGATGACGGCGGCGAAGGCTGCACCGCTCTCGATCCCGAAGCTCGCGATCGCGACGGCGATGGCCAGCTCGAAGTTGTTCGAGGCCGCGGTGAACGAGAGCGTGACGGTCTGGCCGTAGTCGGCGCCCACGCGCTTGCTCATGACGAACGACACCGCGAACATGACGACGAAGTAGATCAACAGCGGCACGGCGATGCGCAGCACGTCGAAGGGCAGCTGCACGATCGTCTCGCCCTTGAGCGAGAACATCACGACGATGGTGAACAGCAGGAAGACCAGAGTGACGGGGCCGATGCGCGGCAAGAAGCGGTGCTCGTACCACTCGCGGCCCCTGGCGCGCACGAGCACGCGCCGCGTGAGGAAGCCCGCTGCGAAGGGGATGCCCAGGTAGATCGCCACGCTCTTCGCGATCTCGCCGATGCCGATGTCGACGACGGCGCCCTCGAGGCCGACCCACGTCGGCAGGAGCGTCGCGAAGAAGTAGGCATAGACGGAGAAGAACAGCACCTGGAAGATCGAGTTGAAGGCGACCAGTCCCGCGCAGTACTCGGTATCGCCCTTGGCGAGGTCGTTCCACACGATGACCATCGCGATGCAGCGCGCGAGTCCGATGAGGATGAGCCCGAGCATGTACTCGGGCTGGTCGCGCAGGAACACGACCGCGAGCGTGAACATGAGCAGCGGGCCGATCACCCAGTTCTGCACGAGCGAGAGCGTCAGGACCCGCTTGTTGCGGAAGACCTTGCCGAGCTCCTCGTAGCGCACCTTCGCGAGCGGCGGGTACATCATGAGGACGAGCCCGAAGGCGATCGGGATCGACGTCGTGCCCACGCTCATCCGATCGAGCGCCGTCGTGAAGCCCGGCACGAGGAAGCCGAGGCCCACGCCGATGCCCATCGCGAGGAAGATCCACAGCGTCAGGTAGCGGTCGAGAAAGGAGAGCTTGCGAAGGAGTCCGGCGTCGGTGTGCTGCATGGAAGGTCCTCGATGCCGGTCACGGTGAGCGCGGCTGCGTTGCGGCGGCGCGGATGGTTCCGGTCAGCTCGCACGACCGGCCGAGCGTGTTCGTGATGGTGCCGAACTTCTGGATGTTGCGATGGAGCAGCTCCACGCGCGTCGCGGGCTCGTCGGTGACGATCTCGAGCTCGTACTGCATGGAAACGATGCGCGGGGGCGGCTCTTCTCGCCGGGCCACGACCTTCACCGACGCGGACTCGTACGTGAACCGCAGCATGTGGGAGAACCGCTCGACGTTCTTCAGGATGCAGGCGCACAGCGCCGCGCAGAGTACGTCCGCCGGACCGGGCAGCTCGTCCTTGCGACCCGCGGTGCCGTCGAACGCCGTCGCGAGCCCGTGCGCCACGAGCTGCCCATCGCCGCCCGCGCGCACGATTCCGGTCGCCTCGTAGGTCGTTCCGGTCATGCGCCTCAGCAGCAACCCGACGTCTTCGCCACGGAGCTCCCGGTGCCGGCAGGAACGCAGCAGCCGCCCGCGACCGCCGGCATGCCCCGCGGCGTCGCGCCTTGCTCGGTCATCACGGCGGCGTCGGCCTTGACCACGAACACCTCCCACGCGTTGCCGTCGGGATCCTCGACCCAGACCTTGTCCTGCACCGCGTAGCAGCAGGACACGTCGTCCTCGCTGAAGGTCGCGAGCCCGGCACGTTCGAAGCGCTCTTTTGCCTCGAGCACGTCGGCCGTGCTCGCGACCTGGACGCCGAAGTGGCTCGCGTTCACGCCCGTGCGCGGCGCGACCTGCATCGTGAGATTGAGCGCCGGCTCGACCAGATCGAACTTCGCGTAGCCGGGGCGGCGCTTGGTGGGCGGCACACCGAACGCTTTCTCGTAGAAGGCCACGGCCGCGTCGATGTCGCTGACGTTGAGGGAGACGTGGGGCTTGAGGACTTGCATGGATCGGTTCCTTGGAAGCTCAGCAGCACTCGCGGGAGCCGCCGCCCTTGCAGCAGTCTTCCCAGAGGTAGTCGGTGAGCGCGCGCAGGGCCTTGAAGTCGGCGCTGTAGTGGATGAACCGGCCCTCGGCCCGCTGGCGCAGCAGGCCGGCGGACGACAGCCGCTCGAGATGGTGGCTGAGCGTCGACCACGGGATGTCGAGCTTGGCCTGCAGGTCGCCGACGACCGTGCCCGCGGCGTCGCCCTGGACGACGAGCCGCAGGATCGCGAGGCGGACCGGGCTGCCCAACGCGGCGAGCTGCTCCGCATGGCGATCGAGCTTGGCGTTCATGAACGTTTCCATGATAATCGAAACGTAAATTCCGTCAACCCCGGCGGCCGCTCCGGCGACGCGCAAGGTATTCGCGTCGCGCCCGTGCACGGACGGCGTAGGCTGGAGCTCGCATGCTGCCCGCGGCGCCGCTGGGACTCTCGACGCGGTACCTCTTCTTCACCGGAAAGGGGGGCGTCGGAAAGACGACGCTCGCGTGCGCGACGGCGCTCGCGCTGGCCTCGGACCACCGCCGCGTGCTCATCGTGAGCACGGACCCCGCGTCGAACCTCGACGAGATGCTCGGCACGCCGCTCGGACCGGAGCCACGCGCCGTGGCCGGAGCGCCCGGGCTGTTCGCGGCCAACATCGATCCCGAGCAGGCCGCGGACGACTACCGTGCTCGCGTGCTCGCGCCGTACGCGGGTGTCGTGAGCAGCGAGGAGCTCGCCCGGATGCGCGAGGAGCTCGCCGGCGCATGCACGACGGAGATCGCCGCATTCGATCGCTTCGCAGGTCTGCTCGCGGGTGACGACGCTGGATTCGACCACGTGGTCTTCGACACGGCGCCGACCGGGCACACGCTGCGCCTGCTCGATCTGCCGCGGGCGTGGACGAGCTTCCTCGACGCGAACACCCGCGGCGCATCGTGCCTGGGACCCCACGGTGGTCTCACCACACGGCGCGACCGCTTCCTCGACGCGCGCCGTTCGTTGGAGGACGCCGGGCGCACGACCGTCGTCCTCGTGACGCGGCCGGAGACGGGCGCGTTGCGCGAGGCGGACCGGACCTCGGCGGAGCTTCGCGCGATCGGAGTGGCCAACCAGCGTCTCGTCGTCAACGGCGTGTTCCGGGCGACGAGCTCCGACGACGCCGTGGCGATGGCCTTGCAGGAGCGAGGATCCGCGGCGCTCGCGTCGATCCCCGCGTCACTCGCACTGCTTCCGCGCGTGGACGTCCCGCTGCGCGCGTACGAGATGGTGGGGCTGGACGCGCTGCGAGCGGTGCTCGGCGACGACGAGCTGCGGGCTCGCGTCCGCGCGCCGGTGAGCGTCACGGGGACTCTGCCGTCGCTCTCGTCGCTCGTCGAGGAGATCGTCCGCGAGCCGCACGGCCTCGTCATGGTGATGGGCAAGGGCGGCGTGGGCAAGACGACGATCGCCGCCGCGATCGCAGTCGCGCTCGCCGAGCGCGGAATGGACGTGCTCTTGTCGACGACCGATCCCGCGGCTCACGTCGCGGCGACCGTCGAGGGCGCGGTGACGCGGCTCGAGGTGAGCCGGATCGACCCCGCCGCCGAGACCAAGGCGTACATCGAGAACATCCTGTCGACCAAGGGAAAGGAACTGGACGACGAGGGGCGCGAGCTCTTGCTCGAGGATCTGCGATCGCCGTGCACCGAGGAAGTCGCGGTCTTCCATGCCTTCTCCCGCACGGTCGCCCGCGCTCGCCAGACGCTCGTCGTGCTCGACACCGCTCCGACGGGACACACGCTGCTACTGCTCGACGCGACGGGCTCGTATCACAAGGAGATGCTGCGCCGCGTCGACCGCAACCTCGTGCACCGTTTGACGACCCCTCTCATGCGCCTGCGCGACCCGGCGTTCACGAAGATTGTGCTCGTGACGCTGCCCGAGACCACGCCGGTGTCGGAGGCGTCGCGATTGCAGGACGATCTCCGTCGCGCCGGCATCGAGCCGTGGGCGTGGGTCGTGAACGCCAGCCTGGCGGCCGCGAAGACGAGCGATCCGGTGCTCGCGCGCCGCGTGTCGATCGAGGTCCAGCAGATCGAGCGCGTGCGTGCGCTGGCGCGACGGCTGGCCGTGGTGCCGTGGAGTGCACGTGAGCCCCGGGGTGTCGAGGCACTGCGCGCGCTGGCGCATGCGCTACCATCGCGCGCGTGAGGGCGACCGCCTTCCTCGTTCTGCGATTGCTCGAGATGCACGGCGAGCCCGTGCAGCCCGAGCGCGCAACGGTGCGCCTCGAGTACGTGCGTGACGACGCAGCGGCGGCCGAGTGCCCGGACGAAGCGACCTTCCATGAGTTGGTGCAGGCGCGGCTCGGCTACGATCCGTTCGACGACGAAGGATCGCTCGCGCTGCGGGTGGATCTCCGATCGCGATCACGCGAGATCGCGGGCAGCCTGTTGCTGCTCGACGAGAGCGGCAAGACAAAGACCCAGCGAACGCTTCGTCACGCGGACTGCTTCGAGCTCGTGTCCAGCGTGGCGCTCGCGACTGCCATCGCGGTCGATCCGGATGCGATGCGTGCGGGCGGAGTGCCCGAGCCCGAGCCTCCGCCCGAGCCGACGCCCGCTCCGAAGGCGGCGCCTCCTCCCACGGAGCCTCGGCGCGAGCCCGCATCGCCGAAGAAAGACACGCGCTCGCTGTGGCGAGCGACGCGGCCCGGGGCGCGACTCACCGCTGCGCTACTGATGCCGGTGGGGCTCACGCCTGCGCCGCGCGGCGGGGCGAGCGTCGGCCTCGGGGTGCAAGGCGGCGTGTGGTCGGTGGTCGCCGAAGGCACGGTCTTCTTTCCGAGCTCGCACGGGTCGTCGTTCGGCTCGGTCTCGGCGATCGTCGCCTACGGATCGCTCGTGCCGTGCGGGCATCTGCCGGTGCATCGGATCGTGCGCGTCGATCTCTGCGCGGTCGGATCGCTCGGTGCGATGCACTCGGACGCCGCGGACGTGACGCGATCGGATCCGCAGCGGCTCTGGTACGCCACCGTTGGACCCCGCGCCGGCGTCACGGTGATGCCGAAGCCGTGGATCGGTGTCGCCGCCGTGTTCGACGTGCCGGTCAATCTCGCGCGCGCGCATCTGAGGATCGAGGATCAGGGCGAGCCGCGGGAGGTGTGGGTCGCGAGCCGGGTGGGATTTGTGGCAGGGTTGGGGCTCGTGCTCCACCTCCCTTAGACCGCGATGACGATTTCGGGATGGTTTTCGGCCCCCGAAGTCGACTCCACTCGGAGGCCCCATCCACTCGACCCCTCCCCGTCCCGACTTCCGGACGCTATTCGAACGGGAGCTGGCGTACGTCCTCTCCGCGTTGCGGCGCCTCGGCGTGGCGCCCGCAGATCTCGAAGACGAGGCACACAACGTGTTCGTGGCAGTCTTGAAGCGGTTGCACACCTACGATCCGACGCGCCCGCTCAAGCCGTGGCTGTTCGGTTTCGCGTTCCGCGTCGCGAGCGAGTACCGGCGCAAGCGCGGACGCGTGGAGCCGCTCGAAGCGCCGCAGCGCGTCGTCGACGGTGCGGTGCGACCGGACGCCGGCTACGAGAGCGCGCGCAAGCGGTGGATGGTGCAGACGGTGCTCGGGGAGATCGAGCTCGATCGTCGCGCCGTGTTCGTGTTGCACGACATCGATGGATTCACCGGCGACGAGATCGCGCGCACGTTGGAGATCCCCCTCGGCACCGTCTACTCCCGGCTCCGACTCGCGCGCGAGGACTTCGCCGCCAAGATCCGCAGACTCGCGGCGAGGGGGAGGCTGGAATGACGGAGCCCGAGCCCCTCGCCGACGACCTGCTCGAGTACGTCGCCGCGGCGCGCGAGAGCGAGCCGGTGCCCGCGGCGCTGAAGGAGCGGCTGTTGGCGCGCCTCGGACCGATGATCCCGCCCGACGGGGGAGGCGGATCGGACGGAGGTGGATCGCCGAGCGACGGAGGTGGTGGTGCAGAGGCGGCGGTCACGAGCGCAACCGCGGGCATCGTGCAGAGCAAGGTGTTCGTCGCGGCCGTCGCCGCCGTGATCGGAGCGGCGGGCGGCGCCACCGGATACGCCACCCTCGCGCCGCCGCGCACGATCATCTCGTACGTGCCCGCCGCGGCTGCGCCGGCCCCGACACCCGCGGCACCCGAGCCGCAGCCCGTGCCGATCGCCCCACCGCCTCCGATCGCAGTCGAGCCCCCGAGCACGTCGGCGCCCGCGCTTGCGCCCAAGACGTCGAGCGACGCACCCGCACCGCGCAAGTCCACGATGCGGGCCGAGCGGATCCTGCTCGAGGCCGCGAACGCGGCGCTCTTGCGCGGCGATCATGCGTCGGCGATCGCATCGCTGCGAAAGCACGAGCGCCGATACCCGAAGGGTGAGCTCGTGCTGGAACGAGACGTCCTCATGGCGCAGGCCAAGAAGCTGAGCGAAGGCTCGGCGCCGAAATGAGCATGGGTCGTCGATGCGCGGCGCTGTTCTTCGCGCAGCTCACCGCGTGCGATGTCGCGGTCACTGTCGGCTACAACGAAGCGTCCGGTGTGGTGTCCCCGCAGAGCTGCCCGTCCGACGCGCTGCTTCGCGAGTGCAGCGGTGAGAACTGCGTCGTCGCCGAGCTGTCCGCCGCGCAGATGGGCAGGGAGACGCTCGCGGTCGATGCCGAGCACGTCTACTTCGTCCGCTCGACCGACGTGATCGCGCGCATGCCGAAGCTCGGCGGGCCGATCGAGGATCTCGCGATCGCTGCGCCGGGCCTCGAGCGGATGACGCTCGACGACGAGTTCGTCTACTGGACGGAGCACAACGCCACCATCTTGCGCGTGCGGAAGACGGGCGGGGATGCGGAGCTCGTGAAGACGATCGCCGGCAACCCGGTGTCGATCGCTGCGCACGACGACGAGCTGTACGTCGCGCTGCCCGAACAGGGCGTGGTGGCGATGGTGTCGAAGCACACGGGCGCCGAGACGCGGCTCGCGGGGCAGGACCGACCGGTGGATCTCGGCGTCGATGCCGAGCACGTCGTCTGGATCAACCAGGGGCTCCCCGGCGCGGCGACGGGCGAGCTCGTGCGTGCGCCGCTCGGGAGCCTCGAGGACGCCGAAGTGATCCGGTCGGGTCTCGAGGATCCACTCGCGCTCGGCGTCACCGCGGATGCGATCGTGTGGGCGACCTGGGACCGCGCGTTCCGGCTCCCGCGCGGGGGCGGTGAGCCCCAGGTGTTCGAGGCCGTTCTCGGCGAGCCCAAGGGCGTCACCGAGTTCGACGGGATCCTCTACGTCGCGGGTGCGGGCGGCTTCGTCCGCATCCGCGTGGCGGACGGCGATGCCCTGGCGCTCGATCAGCGGAGCATCACCGGACTCGCACCTGCGTGCGACGGGATCTATCTCGTCGGCTGGTACGAGCCGCTGCTTTTTCGCTACGGCCGCTGACAAAAACAACCGAACGATTTCGTGAAGGAAACGTCCGCGCTCCGCCGAACCCGACAGGAGCGCACGATGGGACGTACCGATCATCGAGGGGCGGCCGCGCTGCTGCTGCTCGCGGCCTGCGGCGGGGACGAGTCCCCCCAAGCCGGCGACGCGACCACGGGCGACGTCGAGAGCTCGGGTCACGCCGTCGGCAGCGAGACGACGGACGTCTCCGGTGCGGACACGAGCGAGGCCGAGGGCGAGAGTGACGGCGAGGACAGCAGCGGTGGCCCGAGCTATCCGCCGGGTCCGCCGGGATGCGGGCTCGAGTCGGCGGCGTTCTGCGAGACGTTCGATGCACCCGCGGACGCGAGCACGCGGGCGGGCGAGCTCGATCCGCACAAGTGGAGCGCTGCTCGCATGTGCAACATCGGCGGGCCGACGAACAACGATGAAGCGGTCGCCGTCGGCCTCGCCACCATCGGCACGTGCCGCGGCGACCTGCCCGATCGTGTGCCGGTGGAGCTCTCGACGCTCGTCTGCGACGGCAACGATCGGATCCACAGCAACCATCTGCTCGTCGCCGCGGCCGCGCAGAACTACGGGCAGCACTCGTATCGCGCACGGCAGCCCTTCGACTTCGCGGGCCGAACCGGGAGCATCGTCTTCGACGCCGAGGGCTACAACGTCGGACTGCTCGGCTGGATCTCGGTCGAGATCACCGAGCTGCCGACGCCGGCGCCGTCGTTCACGCTCCAAGAGAACTACGAGAACGGGTCCATTCCGCAGAACGGCATCGAGATCCAGTTCGCCCACATCTGCGGCGGAGAGAACGTCGGCGTCAGCGACATCCTCGTCTACGACGACTTCGCGCAGCTCCACGTGTTCACGGCAGGGGAGAGCTGCGTCCCCGCGGCGCAGGGCCAGCTCAACCACTTCGAGGTGCGGCTCTCCGAGTCGCGCGTCGAGGTGCTCGCGACGCCGGCGTCCGCCGACGGCGTGACCTTCGAGGCGCCGGTGCTGATCGCAGCGGCCGACATCGCGCTGCCGTTCTCGCGCGGCTACGTGCACTTCACGACCCACAACCACGCGACGCTGAAGTACAGCGACGGCGCGGTGGATGCGTGGGTGGCCCGCTGGGACAACCTCGCCTTCGACGGCCCCGCAATCACCGACGCGTTCCGCGAGTACGAGGCACTCGACGCGCTCACGCCGACCGCGTCGGGCATGACCAACGTCGCGTATCGCCTCGCCGACGCGTCGATGGGACCGGCGCAGACGATCGAGATCCACGACGTGGACCTCGAGGGGGCGAGCCGAGCCTGGCTCGCGGTGCAGAACTGGAGCCTCCGGGTGGGCAGCGAGCCGCCGGCCGACTTCGCGCTCAACTACCGCGTCAACGACGGGCCCTGGCAGGTCCGCATGCTCACCGCGAGCGAGCTGCAGATGATGGTGGACCTGCCCAACGCAGGAACGCGATCGCTGATGCTCGACGTCGACGTCGCCGCGCTCGTCGATGGCACCAACCGCTTGCAGTTCACCACGTCGAATGCCGACATGGGCTATCCGCCCGTCGTGCTGAACATCGATCTGATCCTCGAAACGCCATGACCACGAACAGGAACACGACCATGCATCGCAACCGCCGGGTGATCGAGATCTTCGCAGCAACCTTCGTGGCGGGATGCGCCCCCGGGGAGGGCCCGGGCGTGTGGACCGGTGATGCGGACGACCCGTCGGACGGCGAGACCGCCGGCGACGTGGACACCGGCGGCGGCGACACGGGCATCGACCCCGACGACGGCGCGGACGAAGACACCGGGATGGACCCGGGTGGAAGCGAAGGCGCCGAGGACACGGGCGAGCCGACCCATCCGCCGGACGGCTTCTGCGGCGAGGGCGACACCGCGTGGGCGTTCTGCCAGGACTTCGACGGCCTGGGCGACGCGGGGCCCGAGCCCCTCGATCTCGAGGGGACCGGCCTTCGCCACTATCTGTACGGGCACAGCAAGATCGACGGCGTGAGCTGCGAGGTGTCCATGGACTGCGCGCCGTACTTCGAAGGCGGCGAGATGTTCACGAACGGCGAGGACAGCAGCTTCGGTTGGTCCGCGATTCGTCCCGAACAACCCTTCGACTTCGCCGGTCGCGAAGGCCACCTGCGGTTCACGACCACGTTCAACACCTGGGGGCGGATGCACCTGGGCATCATCCTGACTCCGATCGCCACGAACTCGATGCCGGACAATCGGCGGTTCACGGAGTACGACGGCGGTCCGACCATCGGTGCCGTCAATGCCGCTCCGGCCCTCGCACTGAAGGCGTTCCGCACTGCGGACCAAGGTGGGCGCGCGGTGGCCGACCTGCAGGTGTGGAACGGCGGGCAGTTGATGCAATCCTCCGACGTCGACGACCAGCTCGTGATCGGATTCGACCTCACGGTCCGTCACGACGTCGACATGTACGTGTCGCGCACGCACGTGCGCCTCGACATGGACGGCGAGACGATCCTCGACAAGGAGCTCGCGGACATCGGCTTCGATCGCGCGTACGTCAACCTCGCGTCGCTCTCGTACAACGCGATGAAGGAGGAGGGCATCCCGCACACCCAAGAGGCGAACACGACCTCGTGGGACAACATCGCGTTCGACGGACCGGTGCTCGGCCGCAACTCGCTCACGCCCGACGGTATGAAGGACGTGCTCTTTCGGGCGCACGCGGTCTCCGGCTGCACGGTCGCCGGGGTCGCGGCGGAGGGGCCACTCATCTCGTTCTACCAGAACACGTGGATCGGATGGACCGCGCGCGTTCCCGCCGACGCCGGGGAGATCACGGCGGACGACATCACGTGCACGCTCAACGACTGGCCTCGGATGGACGAGCCGCAGTGGGGCTCGATCCAGATCGTGGAGCCCGAATGAGGCGCGCACTCGCACCGCTCCTCGTCGTTGCATGTGCGGGGTGTGAAGAGCCCTCGCAGAGCAAGGGCCCGGCGTGGGAGATGCTGCTGACGCTCTCGCTCGAGTCGCCGCTCGCCCCGCCGGCGGATGCGAGCAACGCGGTCGCCGACGACGCGAAGGCGGCTGCGCTGGGGCAGGCGCTGTTCTTCGATCCCGGTTTTTCGGGCAGGTTGCTCGACAGCGACAACGGGACCGCCCAGAACATGGAGGGCTTCGTCCACAAGAGCGTGGGCGATCAGGGCGAGAGCGGCCGCGTCTCGTGTGCGAGCTGCCATGTGCCCGGCGACGCGTTCACCGACACGCGGACGGTGCACCAGCAGGTGTCGCTCGCAGCGGGTTGGACGGAGCGGCGCACGCCGTCGATCCTCGACGTCGGTCACGCGTCGCTCCTGATGTGGGACGGGCGGTTCGATTCACTGCAGCGCCAGGTGCTCGGGGTGATCGAGTCCCCGCTCGAGGCCAACAGCTCGCGATTGTTCTTCGCGCAGGAGATCGCGCGGAGGTACAGCGCGCAGTACGAGGAGATCTTCGGCAGCGATCCGAAGGTGGTGCTCGGCGAGGACTATCCGCAGCTCACCGGCGACACGACGGGCTGTCAGCTCGAGCTCACCAGCTTCACGACGCCCGACGCCGCGTGCAGCGAGGGCACGCTGCACGGCGTGCCGGGCGATGGGGCCGAGTACGATTCTCTGACGGCGGAGCAGCAGCGCACGGTGACGCAGATCGCGATGAACGCGGGCAAGGCGATCGCTGCCTACGAGCGCTTGCTCTCGTGCGGCACGAGTCGCTTCGACGACTTCATGCACGGCGACGAGGACGCGCTCGACGAGAGCGAACAGCGCGGCGCTGCGCTCTTCGTCGGCAAGGCCGACTGCGTGTCGTGCCACAGCGGTCCGTACTTCTCGGATCAGGCGTTCCACAACGTGGGCCTCGCGCCGGCCACGGTGGCGACGGCGTTCCTGCTCGGGGTCGACGACCCGGGCGCGCAGATGGGGCTCGAGACCGTGATGTCCGACCCGCTCAACGTCGCCGGGGAATTCTCCGACGGCAACGACGGACGGATCCCCGAGTCGGTCGCGGCCGAGACGCTCGGTGCATTTCGTACACCGATGCTCCGCTGCGTCTCTGCGCGGCCGTCGTTCATGCACATCGGCAGTCTCCGCACGCTCCGCGACGTGGTGGACTTCTTCGACGCGGGCGGACACGCGCGACCGGACGCGCCCGCGGTCGCGGGCTTCACGGGGCAGAGCGAGCTCGAGCCGCTCGGCCTGAGCGAGCGACAGAAGGGCGACCTCGTCGCATTCCTCGAGGCGCTCGAGGGCGAAGGCCCGCCCGATGAGTTGCTCGCCGATCCGAGTCAGTAGGGCGATTCCCGACGCTCGTACCGCATGTACGGGCGAGGCCGAGCGCCTTCGTCACCACTCGTCGTTGAGGCCGACGCCGATGTAGGCCTGGAGCCCGTCGCAAAGGCCGCCATTCTGTTCGCAGTCGACCCATCCAGCGTAGTACTCCTCCGCGTCGGAGACCTGCACGCCGTAGATCTGATCCTCATCACGGCTTCCCCACCAGTACTTGAGGACGTCGCAGTCGCGAAGATCGTCTTGCCACACCGTCGCCGCACCCGCCGGACCGTAGGTGAAGACCGCCGCGTAGAACCGATCGAACGCGCACCCACCGGCGATCATGGTCTCGGGATTGCAGACCCGAACGGGCACGTTGTTCGGCGAGTCGGTCGGTGCCTGGATCGTCACCGTACGATGCTGCCAGGCCAAGCTGTCCGTGAGGATCACCGCCTCGACATCTGCCACCGACGTGCGTGACTCCATGTCCTCGACGAAGAGGAACCATCCGCTTTCGTTGGGCGGAGCGCAGACCTCCTCGTCGTGTGTCACGTTCCAGCCGTTGCGAAACGTGCTCGCCTCGCGCACTTCGTCGCTGTCGCGCCCCTGCGAGCGAACGATTCGTTCGTGATCGGCCCGCAGCGCCGCCGAAATCGGGGCATCGGGGGACAGCTGACGCAGCACCTCCAAGGGGGTCGCACCTTCAGCGAGCAGAGCCCCGGTGAACGTCATGGCGTCACTCGGGCCGACCTCCGCAATGTCGATCACGACGTCGCCCTCTTCGCCTCCGAGCGGCTGCCGGGCGATGAAGAGCAGCGTCGTGTCTCCGGATTCGTAGCGCGCGACGACCTCGGTCGCGAGGACGGGAAGCTCGCGGGCGTCGAAGTGGGCCTGGTCGAGGAACTCGTCGTTGAGCGAGCGTGTTTCAGTGTCTTCACCGGTTGCACACGCGGCTTGAAGCGCGACAACCGACAGGATGGAACGTTGGAGGGTCTTCATCGATCACCCAGACGCCCGAGCGACCTCCGCGGATCACGGGCCCGCGAGGATTGCACGGCGACGAGGACGCGCTCTCCGAGAGTGAGCAGCGCGGGGCGGCGCTCTTCGTCGGCAAGGCCGACTGCGTGTCGTGCCACAGCGGGCCGTACTTCTCCGATCAGGCGTTCCACAACGTCGGCTTGGCGCCGGCCACGGTGGCGACGGCGTTCCTGTTCGGTGTCGACGATCCTGGGGCGCAGATGGGGCTCGAAGCGCTCGAGGGCGAAGGCCCGCCCGAGGAGCTGCTCGAGCAACCGAGTCGGTAGGCGCATTTCCGACGATCGAGTTCGAGTACGCTGGAGATGCGTGGGCTCATTCGGGAGCGGCCGGTCGATGCGGCGACGGTGGGCGGAGGTCCTCGTGCTGTCGCTCCTGTCGTGCGGCGCGTGTCGGGGGCGGACGAGCACTGCGCCCGCGCGGCCCGAGGTGGTGTGCCCCGACGCCGACGCGCAGCTCGGCGCGATCTGGACGCCGGCACGGCGCGACGAGATCGCCGCGCGGCTGCGCGAGCTCGGCGGCTACCACGGTCCCGACGCTGCGCAGGCGGTGCCGCGCATGGTCGACGAGTACGCGCGAGCGTGGCTCGCCGAGCACCGGCAGTCGTGCGGGCTCGCGCACCAGGGCGCGAGAGTCGAGGCCACCGAGGCGTACCTCCTCGACGCGCTCTTCGAGCTCGACGCCACGCTGCAGCTCTTGGCGCAGCCGGACTACGCGCTCGCGATCGATGCGAGGGTCGCTCTCGCAGCACTGCCGCGACCGTCCTCGCCCGTGCACATCCCCGCGGCCGCCCTGGCGACGCTCGGAGGCGATGTCGCGATCGATCTCCGGCGCCAGCTCGCGGCGGCGCACGTTCGACTCCGGGTGGGACGCGGCGCCGAGTCGATCGCGCGGCTCGAGTCGGTGATCCGACGCGCGCAAGCGCCGGGGCTGGACCGGCTCGCCGCGCGAGCCCGGCTCGATCTCGCGGAGGCGCTCGTGCAGGCGGGTCGACCGGAGGCGGGGCAGGACGCGTTCGCGGCTGCCGTTGCGGCGGCGGCAGCAGCCGAGGAGCCCGAGGTCGAGGTCGCGGGTTGGGTGGCCATGGCCGACGCGGCCGCGCGTCGCAACGACTTCGCCGCCTACGAGCGCTGCGAGGCGCGGATCTCCCCGCACGACATGGCGAACGTCTTCGACCAGGGGCTCGAGCTCCGTGCGGACTCCGTCTCGGCGATCGCGTCGCTGCTTCGCGGCGACCTCGATCTCGCTGCACGTGTGCTCGCGAACGCGCTGCACCGCGCGGAGCGTTGCGGCGACTCCTGCGACTGGCGCCAGATCGCAGCCCTGCGCAACAACCTGGGGGTGACGTACGGTGCTCGCGGGGATCACGGCAGCGCGATCATGCTGTTCGAGCGTGCTGCGGAGCTCACGGCCGAGCACAGCGGCGCGATGCATCCGTCGGTCGCGTTGGTGCTTCGCAACCTCGCGATTGCCCACCACGCGCTCGGCAACCGTGCGCGCGCGGACGAGCTATGGCGCGACGTCCGACGGATCGAGGAGGCCGCCGTCGATCCCGGCGACACCGGTCGCGCTCCGGAAGCGGGCGCGGTGGACAGCGTGTCGGAGGCGACCTTGTCGATCGCCACGGTGACGATGTCGACCGACGGGCTTGCCTCGGCGATGGTTCGGAGGCATCTCGGGGCAGGGACCACGGCGTCGAAGCCGATCGGTCGCCCCGCCCGTGGGGAGTAGGATTCCTTCGTCACGACGCCACGCCGATCCGTACGTCGGCGTCGGTTTCTCAGCGGCAACTCCTCGGGGGCCTTCGCCTTCGAGCGCCTCGAGGAACGCGACCAGGTGAGTCAGTCGGGCGAGCTCGTCGTCAGCGTGCTAGGATCGCCCCGTGAGCGTGCCGTCGCGAGGTTGTTCGGTGTTCTCCGCGCAGGAGAACGCGCCCGAGGCAACGGCCGACGAGATCGAACGGGCGAGTCACGAGGTGGATCCCACGCTGCTGCGTTGGTCGACCGGGCTGTCCATCCGGGCACGTCTGCGTGCGGCGACGCGCGCCGCTCGAATGCTGGGGCGATTCCGCCGTGTCGGTACACCCCGAGCAGGCTGACCTCGAGAACCTCATCGAGGCACTCGACGCGGGCCGCGTCGAGTTCATCGTCGTGGGCGGAGCCGCATGCGTCCTCCACGGAGCGCCGGTGACGACGCAGGACGTCGACATCGTGCCTCGGGTGGACGAGGAGAATGTCGATCGTCTCATGGCGGTACTCGGTGGTCTGGAGGCGCGCGTGCGCGATCTGGCCGGGCGAGACATCGCGCCGTCCCGGCCCGCGCTCCTTGGCACCGGCCAGATCCAGTTGACGACGAACCTGGGTCCTCTCGATATCCTTTGCCGGTTGCACGACGGCCGGGACTACTCGGCGTTGTTTCCGCACGCCGTCGAGATGACCGACGGCACCCTCCGCCTTCGAGTGCTGGATCTGCCCACGCTCATCGAGATCAAGTCCAACACGGGGCGAGCGCGCGATCGCATGGTCGTTCCGGTGCTCCTCGCCTTGTTGCGTCGAGAGCACGAGCCGGGGTGACCGCTGCGCCGGCGGGTCACTCGGCGGGTGCGACGGTACGTTTAAGGCGCGGTCCGTGGCGCGTTCCGCCGCCCGTTGTCGCATGGGCTGGCATGGTCCATCCGATCCCCTTGACCGCGTCGCTGCTCGCGTCGATCTCCCTCGCCTGCGTGAGCACGGGGTCCGGCGACGCATCCGAAGACACCACCGAAGACGCCCAGACCGATGATTCGGCGTCCATGTCGGCCGACGAGGGGGCGGACACGCTCGACACCGCCGACGCGACATCGAGCGCCGATACCGACGACACCGGCGTCGGCGACGAGGGCGACGGCAACTCCACGATCGAGCCGCCGTTCGTCCCGGCCCCCGAGACCGTGGTCGACGACAACGTGCCGCACGGGACGATCACGAGCTTCACGATGAGCTCGACCGGCAGCGCGATCTATCCGCTCGACATCGCCACCGGCGAGCCGTTCGATCGCAGCGTCGACGTCTACGTGCCCCAGCAATACGCACCGGGCAGCGCCGCGCCGTTCATGGTCGTGCAGGACGGGATCTCGTTCTACGAGAGCACGATGGTTCCGGTGCTCGACAACATGATCGCTGCCGGCGAGCTCGCGCCGATGATCGCGATCTTCGTCGAGCCCGGACCCAACGCAGACACGCCGCTCGGCCAACGCAGCTTCGAGTACGACAGCGTGTCGTCGAGCTACGTCGACTTCGTGGAGACGGAGCTGTTGCCGGCGGTCGCGAAGAACGCCGGCGTGGTGCTCACCAGCGATCCCGAGGGGCGCGCGGCGATGGGCGGGAGCTCGGGCGGCGCGGCCGCGTTCACGATGGGGTGGTTCCGGCCCGATCTCTACCGTCGGATCCTGACCTACTCCGGATCGTTCTGCGATCTCCAGCCGAACGACGACTATCCCGACGGGGCGTGGTCGTACCACGCGAGCCTCATCGGCAGCGTCCCGGCGAAGCCGCTGCGTGTCGCGCTCGCGGTCGGTGAATACGATCTCGACTGGAACACCGACACCGATCAGAAGCGGAACTGGAAGGACGCGAACGACGGCATGGCCGCCGCGCTCGCCGACGCGGGCTATCCCTATCGCTACGTCTATGCGCTGCAGGCCGAGCACGTCGACTTCGGCGTGCTGCAGCAGACCCTGCCCGACACGTTGCGCTGGTTGTGGCAGGGTTATCCGGTCCCGTGATCGTGGCCGCGAGATCCCACTCGTGGCTGGCCGCACTCGACCGCCTACGATCCGGTGTCCGGTCGGGTGTACATGCACTACGAGTACGGCATCGAGGTGTACGACGCCGCCGCCAACACCTGGTCGTCGGTGGCGGAGTTCAGCGTGCCGCCGTACTGGCCGCGCTACGCGGTCTCGGGCAACTACCGCGGGGTGTTCGACAGCTCGCGCAACCGGGGGGGACGTTCGGGCGCTGGCGTTACATTCCGCGTGTGAACGCGTTCCTGCTGGTCAACGGTGTCGCGGAAGCGTCGGTCCAACGCTTCGCTCGAGGAGCGCGCGGAGCCGGCGTCGTAGTGATCGTCCTCGATGAAGATCCACGCCATCACCTGGGCGATGAGCTCGAGCAGCGCCGGCTCCACGCTCGGGTGGGTCATCCCCGCGAGCAAGCCGACCGAGACGCCGCGATAGCGCGCAGCGATCGTCTCGTCGTACAGCAATCCGTGCTTGACGACCCACCGCTCGGCGGCGCGCTCGGCCTGCGCGGTCGCGAGGTTCGTCGGGGTGGTCCAGGGATAGCGCAACGCGTCGGGGGTCATGCGGAGGGGAACGCCGCACCGCGACCCGCGGATCACTCGAGGCTTTCATACCCTCGTCCATGCCGGACGTGATCGCGTCATCACGCGTGGGCCGGATCGCGCGCGTCTTGCCCTGCGATGCTTGACTCGTCGAGCGCGCCGGTGGAGCGTCGAGGCATGCATCGGCTCCGTGGAGCTTCGTGGTGCTGGCCCGTGATCACGGTGGCGGCGGTCGGCATGGGCGCGTGCGGTGGCAGCGACGGGACCAAGACGTGGCCCGGCCCGTTCGGCGCGGTCGCGGCCGACGGCGAGGCGACCTGTGCCGTGACGTCGAAGGGCGAGATCGAGTGCTGGGGCGAAGGGCGGGTCGCGAGGGACGGCAAGCCACCGGCGGGTCCGTTTCGCGATGTCGCGATCGACGGAAGCTCCGGCATCGGGCTGCGGCCGGACGGCACACTCGCCGGCTGGGGCCCGAGCACACCACCGACTGGACGCTACTCGATGATCTCGGCCGGCCACGACGCGTGCGCGCTCCGAGAGGATCGCGACGTCGACTGCTGGCCGATCAGCGGGCACGTGGGGAGATCGGAAACGCGAACCGGTCCGTTCACGCACGTCTCGGTCGGCGGTCTGCTCGGCTGTGCCGTGCGCGTCGACGGGTCGATCGAGTGCTGGGGGCACTGTGTGGCCACCAAGGACCGCGACGCGATCGATTGCCCGGCGCGCGTGCCCGCGCCCGAGGGTCGGTTCGTGGAGGTCGCCGCGGCCGGAGACTTCGCGTGTGCGCTCGACGTCGCGGGATCGATCACGTGCTGGGGGGACATGTCGAAGGTCACGGCACCACCTCCGACGGGCTCCGGTTGGACGAAGCTCTCCGCCCGACGCGACACCGCGTGCGCGATCGACAGCCACGCAGAGATCGTCTGTTGGGGCGCGCCGGTCCTGTGGGGGACCCGCGTGTACACCCCGCCGCCGGGGCCGTTCACCGCGGTCGCGGTCGGCGGCCGGCACGTGTGTGGCCTGCATCCCGACGGCAAGATCGCGTGCTGGGGTGTCGACCAACAGGGTCAGGTCAGCGGCAGCGCACCGTGGCCGCGCAACTGACGTTCAAGGCGCGGTCCGTGGCGCGTTCCGCCGACCGTTGTCGCATGGGCTGGCATGGTCCATCCGATCCGCTTCCCACCCTCTGGGTGCTGCAGCTACCGCTCGGGTTGCTCGCAGCGTCGGTGCCTTCGCCGTTCCGTCCGCGATCGCCTGCGGTCGACCCGCGGCGCGACGACCGGCCGCACTGGCAGCGGGAGATCAGCGCGAGCCTGGCTGCGCTCGGCGACGGCCGCGGCGCCCTCCTCGGCGGCGACCTGCAGCAGATCACGGAGCTCGCGTTCGCCTTGGGGAACGACCACGAGGCGCCGCCGATCGTGCACCAGCACGCGGCCAACTTGCGGTCGCTGCTCTCGCGCGAGATGGACGAATACGATCACCCGAACGGTGCGAGCGTCCGCGTCTCGGCCGGCAGTGTGATGCCGCGCAGCTGCTCGAGGTGGGCGCGGACGCGGCTGAGTGGGTGATCGGGAAACGACGCGTCGTAGGCCTCGTCGTCCGCGCGGTTGCGACGCACACCGCCGAGGTACGACGCGTCGTACGGATCGCCGAACCACGGCTGCCCGTCTTCGCACGTCCAATGGGGACCACGGGGCTGCACGCCCAGCTGCGCGGCGACGGCGGCGTCACGCATGCCGGTCATGCCGTGCTCGCCGCATTGCACCGTCACCATGAGGCTGCAGTGACGGAACGGAAACGTCAGCACGAGCATGTACGCCATGCCGTGCGCCGGCTGCTTCACCTTCAGCAGCGCACATACGGCCTGATGCCCGCCGATCGTGACACGCTCGACCTCGACGAGCCCACCATGGTTGCCGAGCGCCTCACGATACGTCGCCCGAATGCCGTCGAGCGACCCCGACCACGGCGGCAGATCGGGGGGCACATCGAAGTAGTTGCGCACGAGGCTGTCGCCGACGGCGTTGAACCACTCGTGGGGTTTGCCCTCGACGGCCGTCCATCCGTCGGTCGGTACGTTCAGTGACGCGGCCGAGAGCATCGTCTGCCGTCGATCCAACCGAAGAGCCTGGCGGGTTCCATTGGGTGCTGGAATCGCCGCGTCAGCGATGGCGCACCGTCGCTCCTCGGCGTCGCGGACACTAGCGGGCGAGCGCGCAGCGGCCGTCGCAGCAGGCGGGATTGGTGGCGATGCACTCCTCGCCGGCAACGGTGCATGCCTCCCCGCCGCCGCGGGCATTCCATTCGTCGCGGTTCACCGGGCGGCACGCGCATACGAGGCAATCATCGTCGGTGCGGCATGGCGCATCGGACACGAAGTCGCGCGTGCGCGTGGGCGTGCAGCGGCCCGGTTCCGGGCAGCCGATCGTCTCGGCCTCGACCAGCCCATCGACTTCCTTGCTCTGTTGCGCGGCGAAGCGCTCGGCCTCGGCCGAGCCGGGGACGACGGGCTTGTTCGGGATCGCGAGCGTCTCGCGACCGGTCGCGTCGAAGTACAGGCGCGGAGGATGCGAGCAGCGCTCGAGATCACCATCGAAGCGCAGCCGCTTCGCCACGCCGTCGGTGGCCCGGAACACGGTGATGCGGGAGCGCTCCGTCGCGCATGCCGACTTGCATACCTTCGCGACCGCCGACCAGCTCGGATCGGTCGGCGTGGGAGCAACCGGCGTCGTGGGCGAGTCGGTGGCCCGCTCGGGGGGCTCGTCGGCACCCACGCGGGTCGGCGGCGGCGCGGTCGTGGAGGTGCAGGCCACCGCGAACCCCAGAGCGATCCAGCCGCCGCGTGTCGTGGTCATCGGCATCGATGATGCCACGCTCACCGGGTACCGCAGGTGACGCGCCGCATCGTGCAATTAAACGGTTGCATGTTGCTTCGGCGTGGGGTAGTAGAACCACAACCTCGAGGTTGCGTATGAACACCGACGAAGTCCGCAAGCGAGTTCTCCTGCGGGCCCCCCGCGCCCGCGTCTGGGAGGCCCTCACCGATTCGAAGAAATTCGGCACGTGGTTCGGCTGCGAGCTCGACGACCCGTTCGAGGCTGGCGCTCGTGTCCATGGACGGATCGTCCCCACGAAGGTCGATCCCGACGTGGCGAAAGCACAGGAGCCCTACGCGGGCGTGGAGTTCGAGGTCGTCGTCGAGCGCATCGAGCCGATGACGCATTTTTCCTTCCGCTGGCATCCGGGCGATGTGGTTCCCGACCCGAAGTACCCGGACGCGGAGATGACGACGGTGACGTTCGAGATCGAGGACGCGGAGGGCGGCGTCCTGCTCACCATCGTCGAATCCGGGTTCGACCGCGTCCCGCTCGAGCGCCGCGCCAAGGTCTTCGAGATGAACGACGGCGGATGGGCGGCGCAGACCGAGCTCATCGAGAAGTATCTCGCAGATGCCGCGTAGGTCTGTGGCCCGACTTCTGGAGGCGGCGCCCGTATTCGCCGCCCTCGGTGACGGGACGCGTCTGCGCATCCTGGACCGTCTGAGCGAGCAGGGCCCGATGCCGATCGTCGAGCTCACCGAAGGCACCGGCATCACGCGCCAGGCGGTGACCAAGCATCTCACCGCGCTGAAAGACGCCGGCTTGCTCCGGAGCGCTCGTGTCGGTCGCCAACAGATCTGGGAGCTGGAACCGAAGGGCCTCGACAAGGTCCAACGGCACCTCGAGACGATTTCCCGGCAATGGGACGCCGCCATCGACCGACTGCGCGCCTTCGTCGAGGACTGAGCCGGATGAGCTCCGTCGACCGCGGCACGCACTCGAGACCCGGACTACAATCGTTCCAACGTATCGTGGCGCGCAGACGAATCCTCGTCGTCGCTGCGGCCATCGCCGCGGTGGGTCTCGCGACGGCGGTGACCCTGGTCCTGCACGAGCGGGATCCGGGCCCGTGCGACGCGGAGCGGCTCGAGGCGGACGCTCGGGCGCTCGACGCAGCGATCGAACGCTGGTCGCCGCACGACGGCCGGATCCCCGATTTCCTGACGCCTGCAGCGAGCGCGGTCTGGAAGGCGTGCGGCGACGAGATGCCACAGGAGTTCCGCTGGTACCTCGATCTCGTGGTCCCGCATTCGCGTCCGCCATGGGAACGCGAAGGCAAGCGAGCGCCGGACGGCGCCGTGTGGGATCCGCTCGCCGACGTGCTGCCCGGACATCTGTCGTTGCACCAGCCCGGATCCATGGCCGGCGCACGCGAGCTCGGCGCAGCGTTCCTGCAGCGTGTCGAAGCGGTCTGCCCCGGGTCTCTCGACGTCGCACGCGAGGTCGTCCGCGTCGATGTCGGTCAGCGTTCCGCGGTGCTGTTCGACCGCTGCGATCTCGCCAGGATGGCCTGGTTGGACCGCGACGAGTTCATCGCGGCCAACGCTGCGCCACGGTCGATCCACGCCGTCGCGCTGCACGATTGGCTCCTCGAGAGCGGGGTCGATCCGTGGGCGGCGAAGGTCCTGTCGACCGAGCTCGTGTTCGCGTTCTCGGGGCTCGAAGGTCCGTCCACCGGAAGCGGCTGGCCACTGCTCGGAGAGCAACGCCTCCCGTGGGCGCATCGCGGTGATCCACTGCTGTCGAGCTCGACGCTCCTGTATGTCACGAGCACCGAGATCCAGCTCGCACGATGGGACGACGACGAGGCGCTGGCGGTCGTGCGGCTCTCGTCCGACGACGACCTCGCCGGCGTCGGCGAGATCTTCGAGGCCTGGGCCGACGAGCCGCCGGTGATCCTGTTCGCGGATCGCGAGACGCCGTGGCGATTGCTGCGCACGCTGCAGCTCGGCGCACGCACGGCCGGCATCGCACCGCTGCGGATCGCCGTGCTGGTGGACTCGACGCGCAACCCACTGCGCACCGTCGCGGCGCCCCACCCCGAGTCGGAGATTCCCGACGCGACACCGATCCAGGCGATCGTCGTCGGCTCGGGGAAGAGCCCGCACTGATCGCACCGCAGTCGCGCCACAGCGAGCGGCATGGCGCTACTGGCCGCCGGGCACGCCCGCGCCAGAGCCGACGGGCCGATCGGCACCAGCCTCGACATCCGACACGATGGACAGATCCGCTGCGCGAGGTGCAGTATGAAACGTGCTCCTTCGAGACCGACGCGCGGCCCACCCGAGCTCGGGGCGAGGACATCTGCAACCCCGAGCCCGAGGGATCAGGTGCGCGTGAGGCATGTGTGGCCCGCCATCGTGTTCGCGCTGGGGTGCGGCTTCGACAGCGCCGGAGTCGGGGATGCCGGCGCCGCGAGCAGCTCGACCGCCGACGGCGAGGGCACCGCGACCGCCGACGCCGGCGCGAGCGCTTCGGGGCCGGTGACCGCCAGCGCCAGCGGCACCGGCACGACCACCGATTCCGCGACCACCGATCCCGTGACCACCGATCCCGCGACCACCGATCCCGCGACCACCGATCCCGCGACCACCGAT
>CAYXVR010000020.1:4488-161053 GCA_964468635.1 uncultured Nannocystaceae bacterium | reverse complement strand
CCACCGATCCCGCGACCACCGATCCCGCGACCACCGATCCCGCGACCACCGATCCGTCCGGCACGACCGCGTCGAGTGCGGAGTCATCGTCGACCGGCTGCGATGCCGCGGAGGTCTGCGACGGCTTCGACAACGACTGCGACGGTGTCATCGACGAGCCCGCGCCGACCAACCTCGCCTGCGCTGACTGCAGCAGCGTGATCATCGACGCGGTCGCGTTCTCGACGTGTACCGACGAGGCCAGCTGGGACGACGCGCGCACGCGATGCCTGGCGCTGGGCGGCGACCTCGCCGCGTTCGCCGACCTCGCCGAGCAGCAGGCCGTGGTGGGGCGCGGCGCCGGTGACCGCTGGATCGGCCTCACCGACGCCGACGTGGAGGACGTGTGGACCTGGGCCGACGGCACCGCGCCGTCGTACGAGGACTGGCGCGCGTCGGAGCCCGACGACTGGCCTCCGGGCGAGGACTGCGGGCAGATCCGCGGCGTCGACGGCGGCTGGGGCGACGCAGAGTGTGACTCGCTGCGCGACTTCATCTGCGCGAGCCCGGTCGACTGACCCGCGCGCGTGCGTGCGACAGCTCGGCGGCGCGGCGTAGTAGCTGCGATGCGGAACCCGTCGATCGCGACGCACCGCGCCCAGAAAGCCGATCGCCCCATGACCGAATGTTCCCCCTTGCTGGTGTTCATCTTCAGCGAGCACCTCCAGCGCGCCGCAGGCGGATAGATGCCGTGGTGGCTCGGATGCAGCGCGCGTCCGAGCGATGACTTCGTTCTTCTCGAATCCGTCGACGAGCACGTCGAGCAACGTCGCGTCGTTCTGGCTCTTGATCGTGCGCATGTCGCATCCGATCCAATCCGAAGACGACGCTCGCGTCCCGACTGCGGACGGCGATCACGAAGGAACGGCAAGCGCGCTCGCGGGAGGCTCGGTGTTGCGACGGGCGCTTCTTCGTCCACACGTACAGCCCACGCCCGACACGTTCGAGGCTCCCCTCGTCGAGCAGCCGCTGCATCGCGCGCCATGACAGCCCCAGCTGCTCGAGACTCCGGCGTCGCACGACGCTCCGCTTGGGAGAAAACGTCCGCACTTTTCAAGAAGTGCGGACGTTTTCTACCGGTATTCGCCCCCCTACGAGCTCGTCGCCTCGCAGGCCGGCGTGACCAAGACCGGCGGATGAAAGAAAACGGCACCGTAGGAGGTCCCACGATGCCGTTCTCTTGGTGGAGGCGCCGGGAGTCGAACCCGGGTCCGGAAGCCGTCTCGAAGGACGTCTACGTGTGTAGCCTGCGGATTTGATCTCGGCTCCCGGCACGCCCGAAGGCAAGCGATCCGGTCACCCAGCCTCTTGGTCTCGCCCCTCGGCCGAGACACTCCTCGGGGCCAGCTCGTGTGTCCACGTCCGTGAGCTACTCGAGCTCCTCACTCACGGACGTCGCAGGTTCTTACGCTGCGAGGGCCTGACGGCCGTAGTCGCTGTTGTTGGCAACTGCTTGTTTCCCGGTCCGTTTTGACGCGGAGGAATCGGGATCCGCGACACGCAATCTCTTCGTTCAGTACCCCCGTCGAAACCGGAACACCCCCTGAAGTCCGTCGCGAACACGCGGGGTGCGTGGGCGCGAACGGTCACCCAGTATGGGCCCACACCCCTGCGCTGGCAAGGGTCGCTGCGTCCGCCCCGCCGACGCGCTCCCCGCAGCTGCACGCGCCGCAGCCTGCGTCCGCGCACGCGCGATCGATCACGCCGACGCGCCGGAACCACCACGCCGACGACACCACGTCCCCGCCCAGCATGCACCTTCGCCTCCTCGCCTTCACCTGCGCGCTCGCATGCGCCACGAACGACGACCATGCGCCGCCGATCGACCCCGCGCAGATCGACGCATGGCGCAGCTACGCCACGGAGTCGTGGTGGCTCGCCGGCACGGAGATTCCGTGCGACGGCGTCCTCGACGAGAGCTGGCAGGCGTACACCCCCTACGGGGACATCGACATGCCCACGTGCAAGCACCCCGATGGCGAGAGCGTGAGCTGGTTTCGACGCGGTGATCGGGCCTGCCCGCCGGGCGCGACGCTCGAAGGATCGCCACCGCCCGGGGCCGCCGTCGAGTGCATGCGCGGCGAGACTCGCCACGGGCGCTACACGTACTGGCGTGACGGCTCGATCGAGAAGAGCGGCGAGCGCATCGACGGCGAGCCCGTGCACCTCGAGGTCACTCTCTTCCCCGATGGCTCCCTGCAATCGGTCGTGCATTTCGAGCACGGCACGCCGAACGGCGTCGCGGTGCATTTTCATCCCAACGGCCAGCGCGCGGCGCAGATGACCTATCGAAACGGAGCGATCGACGGCGCCGTGACGAGATGGGACGAGGACGGTCGCCCGATCTCCGTGCGCGCGCCCGGACGCGTCACTCGTCGGCGCGATCCACCGTGATGTCGTCGGCCGTGCCGACCTCGCCGTCCTTGCCCGGCGACGTGATCGCGATCGTCGCGCCGCCGTCCTTGCACGTCACGACGAACGGCTTGCCCCACGGATCCGGCCGCGGTCCCGGCAACATCTGGGCCTCGACGAGCGCGTCGACGCTCGCGGGGCACGAGGCCTTCGACACCACATGCAGCATCGCCGCCTGCCGGATCGACTGCGCCATCGCCTCGGCCGAGTCGCGGCGCGCCGTCTCCAGCTCGTCCACGAGGATCTCCGACGCCGAGGGCGACGGCGGCGGCGGCTCCGACGGCGTCGCATCGCCACACGCGATCGAGAACACGCCCACGAGAGCAGAGCGACTGCGCATCACGAGCGAAGCCTACACTACCGATCCGGTGCACGCATGCTGCACGACGGAGCCAGCTGCCAGCAGATCGCCCACGGCAGCACGCGCGACCACGTGCGCCACGAGTGATTGCCGGGAAACACCACGAAGCGATGCGGCACCGCGGCCTCGCGCAGCCGACGGTCGAACGCCTCGTTCGAGCGCAGGATGCCCCCGCGATCCAGTCGCGCGGCTCCGAACAGCAGCCGACTGCCGCGCAGATCCGCGGCGGACGCCAGCGCCGTGTACGGATCGATCCCCACCTTCGAGCCCGGCGGACCGAACACGCGCTCCAGCACGCCGGGCGCGACGAAGCGCGCGAGGAACGAGCGCGTGTCGGCCTCGTCGAGGATCGGCGCGCTGAGGATCGCCGCGGAGCCGAAGCGCGCCGGATCGGACAGCCACATCTGCAGTCCGCCGCCGCCGCCCATCGACACGCCGGCGAGGTGCAGCGCAGTGCCCTCGATCGTCGGGAATCGCCGGCGCACGTCGGGCACCACCTCGTCGAGCACCCAGCTGCGCCAGCGATGACTGCCGTCGTGCCAATCCACCCAGAAGCCGAAGTCGCCCTCTGGCGTCACGAGCACGAACGGAGGCAGCTCGCCGCTCGCGACGGCAGCGTCGAGGCGGCGGACGAGCGCGCGTCGATCGGCCGACGTCGAGTCGTCGCCCGCGCCGTGCAGCAGCACGACGATCGGCACCGGCGTCCGCCGATCCCATCCGGGCGGCAGCTACACGCCGTACTGCAGTGAGCGCTGCTCGGCGGCGCTGTCGATCCGCACGAATTCGAACCGCCCCGTCGGGCGCGCGCACGCGGTCGCCAGCAGGAACGGCAGGAGCAGCGCGAGCCTCCAGTGGGATCGGTCGGTCGGTGATTCCATCGCGCGGCTCGCTGTGACGCGGATCATGATCGTAGGTCCGGGCGCCGCGCACCATCACTGCATGACTTCGACCACCTGTCCCTTCGCACGCGCGATCGCGCTCACGGTCGCGATGGCCGCCCCCGGCTGCTTCTGGACCGTCGACGGCGACGACGACGACGCGAACGTCGACACCGGCGACGACGGCCCCGACGACGACGGAGACGACGACGACGGAGACGACGACGGCGCCGACGTCACGGGCGGCGACGCACTCGAGTGCAGCGAGGACTTCACGCTCGCCGGCACCGTGGAGGGCGAGGACGCCGCGTTCCCGGTGGACGTGCACGACACCACCTTCTACAACGTGAGCCTCGAGGAGGTCGTCTTCGAACAGGTCGACTTCGAGCTGATGGAGCAGATGGGCCTGTCGCCCGAGGACCCCGAGGATCGCACGCGCTTCGCCTACTTCAGCAAGGGCTTCGAGCTGCGCAACCTCTACACGGAGACCGTGAGCGGCTCCTACGACGGCTTCGGCCTGCTCCCGAAGATGGGCCACGACGTCAGCATCGCGTTCTTCGACCTCTCCGTGCACGACGTCCAGCCCGGCACGGAGGTCGCCGTCTTCGACGCCTCGTCGATCGAGGCCGCGCGCGACAGCGGTGATCGCGACATGCTCGCCACCGAGCTGCGCGTGCTGATCGACGAGATGCGCGGCAACGGCAAGCCCGACCTCGTCGTCACCTACGCACCCGACCGCTCCGACGAGCTCGTCGGCAACGCGATCTGGATCGCGATGCTCTCGCCCAACGGCCGCTTCGCGACCTCGGGCACCGGCTCGTACCACGACATGCTGGACGCGGCCAGTGATCCGATCCCCGCGATGGCCTACCCGATGCAGGACATCGCGGCCGTCTCGATCACCATCGACGTCGCTTTCGCGGAGGGCGAGTCGTTCTCCGTCGACGCGGAATGCATGCCGGTGCTGATCAGCGGCTGATTCAGCCGCCCGCGCCCACGATCGTCAGCCCCACGCGCCCGAACCCGGGCTCGCCGCAGTCCGCCGAGTCGCTGGTCGACAGCTCGCCGAGCTGCAGGTCGTAGTCGTCGAGGTGCACGAACTGGAACGGCGGCCCCTGGAACTCGAGGTCGCCCACCGTGACGAGCCACTCGGAGCGGTGCGGATCGTGGCACTCCATCGGCACTCCGGGACACCCCGACGGCACCACGTCCGGAAGCATGATCGGTGCGTAGAAGGCCGGGTCCGCCTCGCCCGCCGAGGTCGCCGCGAAGTTCAGACCGCTGCCGCCCGCGAACACGAGTGCGCCATCGCGATACAGCACGAAGTGGTCGGCGCGCCGCCACGCGAACTCGGGAAAGTGTCCGGGATCGCGAAACGTGTACACGCGCGCCTGCACCACCGCGCCCTCCGTGAGCTCGGCCGGCACGACGAGCGCTTCGGACGATACGGTGATGTTCACCCGAGCGTCGAGCGGACCGGCCTCGTCGACACAGTCCATGTCGAATCGCACGGACGTCGGTCTGTTCGAGCGAGTGGCGATCGTGCAATCGAGCTCGAGTCGCAGCATGCCGTTGTCCGCCGTCACAGGATCCTGGCCGGGCCAGATGTCCACGTCGACGTGGGGCCCGTCGGCGTCCACGCACTCGGACACCTGCCCGGTCGTCCCGTCGTCGTCGTCGACTCCATCGTCCACGTCGACGTCGCCCGCCTCGTCGTCGTCGTCGGGCCGCGGTCGATCGTCGTCGACGCCGTCGTCGTCCACCGGTGCGCCCGACAGCGATTCCGACGAGTCGCCGTCGCCGTCGTCCACCTCCACGAGCGGGCGGTTCGAGCAGCCGGCGACGAGCGCTGCGATCGTGATCCGCTGGATGGCGCGCCCCACGGGAGTCCTTCTCGTCCTACGGCGATGCGATCGCGAACGCGGCCCACCCGTAGGGCGGCTCGCCGCAGCTCGGTGAGTCGGCGGCCACGAGCTCGCCGAGGTGCACCGTGAACGCGCCGAGGTGCACGAGGGTGAACGGCGGTGACGTCGCTTGCTCACCCTCGGCCGACACGCCCCAGTTGCCGCGCGTGGGGTCGTGGCACTCCATCGTCTCACCGGGGCACTCGCCCGGCAGCACGTCGAGCGACAGCGGCGCGAAGAAGTCGGTGAACGGTTCGCCCGTGCCGGTGGACGGAAACGACACGCCCTCACCGGCGCCGAGCACGAGCGCGCCGTCGCGGTACATCGCGAAGTGATTCGCGCGGCGCCACGGCAGCTCGGCGATGTCGTCGAGATCGCGACCCGTGTACGCGCGCACGTGCACGTCGACGCCGACGGTGAGGTTCGCCGGCACCACGATGCCGTCGGACTCCACGCCGACCACCACCGAGTCCGACATCGGCATGCCGTTGCCGTCGGTACACGCGAGCTCGAACGACACGCCGGAGCCGGCGTGCAGGCGCTCTTCGATCTCGCAGTCCGCCTCGACGAAGATCTGCGCGTGCGACAGCGGATCCTGGCCCGGCCACACCGTCGTGCGCACGTCGCCGATCTCCGGGGCAGGGCACTCCACCGGCGCTTCGGTGTCCGTCTCGTCGCCCGACGTGTCGAACGGACCGTCGTCGCTCGGGCCGTTGTCGGTCCACGTGACCACGCCGTCGTCGCTCGGGCCGTCGTCGGTCCACGTGACCACGCCGTCGTCGCCGTCGTCCTCGGTGGCATCGCCGTCGTCGTCGTCGTCGCCGTCGCTCGGACGAGTGTCGTCGTCGCCGGGCACGGTGTCGTCGTCACCGTTGTCCGTGTCGTCGTCGTCGCCGCCGGCGTTCGTCTCGTCCACCGACACGAGGGGGCGATTCGTGCAACCCGTGATGCTCGTCAGCGCGAGAAGGAGAGCGGCGCTGGTTCGCACAGGAGGTTATTTTCGCAGGGACTCCGTCCCTACGCCAGCGCTCGACTCGATCCCTGCGGGCTCGAGTCGAACGCTGGCTACCCTCGGCCTTCGGCCGGGCACGCGCGCGAAGGTCGGGACCCTGGGTCCCGACCTTCGCCGCGAGTGCTGGTTGAAGGCTCTCGGACGACCTCTCGGGTGGGTTTGTGCGTTCTTCCTCGATCGCACGATTGCGCTGCGTGGGCGGATTCGCGAGGTCGCGTCGCTATTCCACGGGGGCGCGTTCGAGGGCTTTCGTCAGGGCGGCGGCGAGGTCGTGTTGTTTCACTGCGGTGCCGCCGGTCGCCCGTGGCGTGTACGCGCCCAGACGGCCGTCGGCGAAGCCGAGGATCACCGTCGTCTCGGTGCGCGGCACGACGGCGACGATGTCGTCCTTCACACCCGGGTCGTGCACACGGCACGTCGTCGTGCACTCCACCAGCTTGCTGCCCTGGGCGCCCCAGGCCTGCAGCCGCTCGTGCGACACCGCCATGGGCGTCGTGCCCGGCGGCAACGTCACCGCGCCGCGCGGCAAGAAGAGGATCTGCACGCCGTCGACCTCCACGATCGCGCCGCCCGCCGATTGCCAGCTGCCGTGGGCGATCGCCGTGTCGCCGCCCGGATCCGCGATCCCGTCGTCGCCATGGACGTCGTCGGCGGTTCCGATCTCGAACCAGCTCACGCCCGGCCGCGGCCGCTGCGGCTCCGGCTTCGGCGCCTTCGCGGGTGGCACGAACTCTCTGCGCGGATCCTCGCCACGCGGCAGCGGCAGCGGGGGTGGCAGCCACGCCGCGAGCAGTGTCTTGCCGCTGCGCGCGAGCAACAGATCCGGCACGCCCGGCACCGCGCTCACCTCGTCGAGCGGCGTGCACTTCGCCGGCTTCGTCACCGCCTTCGCGTGCAGCGCCGGCAGCTTCGGCGGGATCCAGTCCTTCACGCCGACGTCCTCCCAGCCGAGCGGGCTGCGCACGAACGCGCCGCACTCGAGATCGACGACGGCCTCGTGCGCGCCGACGAGCTTGCCGCCCTTGCCGAGCACCGCCTTCGCCCGCGCGAAGCGGGCCGCGTGCGCGGCCTTGCTCGACTGCAGCGCGCGGTAGCCGTACGTCGAGCCGCCGACGCCCACGCCGATCGACGTGCCGAGCAGTACCGCCGAGGCCTTCGCCTCGGGGATCGGATTGGCGAGCCCCCGCACGAGCACGGTCGGGCTCGCGTTCGCGATCACGTCGCCCAGCTCGAGCGTGCGCACGGGGGTCGCCCGCCTCTCGCCCGCCTTCCACACCACGTACTCGCGGAAGCGGTACTTCAAGCCGATCACGACGCCGCCGTCCGGCAGGAGCGCGAGGTCGAGCGAGCCGTTGAGCATGCTCGAGTCGGGCAGCCCGTCGAGCGACTCGATCCTGCCGTCCTTGCCCGCGCGCACCGCTCGCTTGCCCGCGACGCCGGCGATCCATCCGTCGAGGGCGGCCCACTCGTCGTTGCCGCCGTAGCGCACGCCCAGCGCCTCGCGCAACGGCAGCGTGAGCGCGTCGGTCTCCTTCTCCTCGGTGCCGTTGCAGTTGGCGAAGCAGAAGCGCTTGCCGTGCATCGAGCCAAGCGTCGTGCGGCTCGGTGACCATCCGAGCCCCATGCCGTCGGTCTTCACGAACTTCGTGCCGTCGAACAGCACGAAGCTCGAGGTCGCGAGCAGGAACGTGTCGTCTTCGCCCACCCATACGCGGCAGTCGTCGTCGATGCCGATGGTGTCCGGCAGCTCGCGGATCGTCTCGCGGCCGTCTCGATCGATCGACACCGTGATCTGCACCTTCTTCTTCTGCGTCGTCTGCGTGCGCGTGCCGTTGCCGTCGATGCGCACGACGTTCTCGTCGCGATTCGACGTGATGATCCCCGACAGCACGATGTGGCCGTTGCGCATGCCGCCGCAGCCGCCCGACTCGATGCCGTAGTGGGCGAGGATCCCCTCGTGCACGTCGCTGCTGCGCGCGAGGATGCTCGAGCCCTTGTCCACGACGAGGTAGCTCGTCCGTCCATCGCTCGCTTCCATCTGCGGCAGGCTGTCGAGCGCGAGCGCGTCCTTCGGGATCCACAGGACCTCGCCGCGTCGCGCCCCGCGGGACGTCGCGACCTGGAGGATCGGGATGCCGTCCGCGGTCGTCGGCAGCGGCTCGATCGCGAGCTTGCCGAACGGGGGCCACACGTCCGCGTCACCCTTCTTCGCGGCGGTGACGGACGCGCCCGACTCCGGTTGCGTCTCGTCGTCGGCTTCGGGCTGCGAGTCGCCCGACGGCGGCGTCCTACCGTCATCGGCGCCGGGCACCGAGGATGCACATCCACCGATCGCGAGCAGGAAGGGCAGCGCTCTACGCATGTTCGTGGCCATCGTACCGCGGCCACGAACGCACGAGGCGACCGTCCGGCTCAACGCGTCGGCACGACGTTGCGCACGATGCTCGTCTCGAGGGTCCCGTCGGTGCTCGTGCTCTCCTCGCGACGTGCACACACCCCCCCGTCGCAGATCGGGGTGAGGGTCTGTGCGCACGAGAGCGGCTCGCAGCCCGCGTGCGGCGACGTGCAATTCAGTCGAGGCACTCTTCGTTGCTCGGGCAGTCGCCGCTCTCCGTGCACACGCACAGGCCCGTGGCGGCGTCGCACGTCTCGTTGCCGCAGAAGACGCCGGGCGCGTCGCAGCGCTCGACGCAGTACGTCTCGCCCTCGTCGGTCGTGCCCTCGCACGTCCACGAGGTGCCGAGCGGCAAGCAGGCGGGATCGCCGTCGCCTGCGCACGGCGTCACGCATGTCGCGACGTTGCGCACCGGCAAGCATCGCTCCACGTCGCCGGTGCAGTCCTCGTCGCCCTCGCAGTGGGGACGCGTGCACACCCCGTCGACGCAATCGACGTTGAACGGATACGCGCCCGGGCATCCGGGCGTGCCCGGCAGACAGCAGTCGAGCGGCACCGTGCACACCTCGGTGCACTGCAGGATGCCGTCGCCCGGCGGCGGGCCGGTGCTCGACGACTCGTCGGCGAGCGTCGTGGGATTCGTCGCGGTGAGCGTGGTCGTGCTGCTCCCACCGGTCGTCGTCGTCGAGTCGTCACCGTCGTCGTCGGACTCCGTGGCCTGGCACCCCAGCGTCACGGCCATCGCGAGCGCGCACGCGATCCTCATGCACGAGATCCTACCCGCGAACTCTGCTCCACGGCCCTCCGGGCCCGAGAAACTGCTACGGTGCATGCAACGTCGTGGCAGCCCTCGCGCGGATCCTCGTCGGCACCGGCGTCGTCGCGATCGTAGGCGTCGCCGTGTGGGTCGTCTCGCCGACGTGCGAGCCCGCGCCCCGCACCGCGCCCGTCGCGAAGCCCGATCCGCGGTCCTCGTTGCGTCGCGAGCCGCCGCCCACCCCGAAGCGCGGCACCGTGCGCACGCCCCACGGCGAGGTGGACCGCGAGGTCCGGCTGCCGGCCGGCAAGGACGGTACGCCCGAGATCGTGCTGCATCGCTGCGCCGCCGACGAGGACTGCAACGCGCACGAGCGGTGCCTGCTCAACTGGTGCGTCGACGGCCAGAGCAACTGCAAGGTCGACGACGACTGCGGCGCGCATGCACGCTGCGAGCTCGGCACGTGCCTCGCGGGCGCGCGCACGTGCGACGCCGAGCGCAAGTGCACGGAGCCCGACAGCATCTGCTTGTTCGGCGTGTGCGCGAGCGCGGCCGGCGAGTGCATGCTGGACGAGGACTGCGGCAGCGCGCATCGCTGCATCTTCGGCAAGTGCTACGAGGGCGCGCGCGACTGCGTGCGCGACGTCGACTGCCCGTCCACCGCGCGCTGCGAGTTCAACCGATGCACCGAGGGCGAGCGTCAGTGCGGGGTCGATCGCGACTGTCCGGACGACGAGCGCTGCGAGCTCGGGCGCTGCATCGAGGGCAAGCGCGAGTGTGCGGCCGACGCGGACTGCGAAGGCGAGGCGCGGTGCGAGTTCGGCCGCTGTCTGGCGGGGGCCCGCCACTGCCGCATCGACGACGACTGCCCCGACGGAGCGCGCTGCGAGCTGGGTGCCTGCCTCGCGGGCGAGCGCGAGTGCGTGATCGATGCCGGGTGCGCGGCGGATCAGCGGTGCGAGTTCGGTCGTTGCGTCGCCAGGTGAGCGCGCGCGGCGAAGCCGTGGGCGACGACGGCGAGCAGCGCCAACGCGATCGCGATCGCCGTGCGCGTCCAGGCCTCGCGCGCCGTGGGCACGCGCAACGTGTCCACCAGGAGTCCGTGATCGGGGCGATCCCCGGCGCCGGCGAGGTCGACGATCGTCGCGAGCAGCTCGGGCGGCAGCGGCTCGGCGCGGCCGCGCAGCGTCGTCGGCTCGCCCTCCGCGAACGCGGCGAGCTCCTGCGGTCGCACGCGTGCGACCACGAGCTCGCGCGTCGCGACGTTCGGGTCCGCGCTTGCGGCGATCGGCACCAGCACGGCGGCGGCAGCCTGCGACTGATCCGGCAGGCCCCCGCGCTCCACCGCATATTCGTCGAGCACGATGCCGATGCGCGGCACACCCGTCACCGCGACGAACTCCGGCGTCGTCCGTGGCACCGACTCGCTCGCGAGATCCCACGTCGGCCAGTCGCGCGCGCTCGCGACGTCGTGGAGCTGGCGTGCGCTCGCGGCCGACAGCGCGGCCGTCGCAGCGAGCACGACCCCCAACAGCCACGGGATCCACGCCGCGCCGGTGCGTGGGCGCGTCGCGATGCCGAGCGGGAGTGCGAGGCCCGCGACGACGAGCGACATGGGCGGCACGAGTGCGAAGGCCGCAGCGAGCGACGCGGGCACGAGTGCCACGATCGCGGACGAGAGCGCGCTCGATCGGATCACCGGCCTCAGAGTAGCGCCGGACGCGGGGAGCGATCGTGGTAGGGTCGGGCGTGCCGACGCGAGCGCGCCGGTGGGCGCTCGCGATGCTCACCGTCCTGGGATGCGGGAGGGGCGGGAAGCCCGAGGCGTGGATCAGCGAGCGCGCGGCGGTCGTGCGCTGTACGAGCGCGGGCCCGCATGCGATGCCGCCGATGCTCGTGGGTCTGCCGGCACCCGCAGCGCCGAGCGGGCTGCTCGCGCACGGCATCGATCCGAGCGCGCTCGATCGACTCGGATACGAGCGCGACGCACCGGTCTGCGCCGTGCTCGAGGCGCCGCCCGCCGACGCGATCGAGCAGGCGGGCACGTCCTTGCCCGCGCTCGTCGACGTCTACGATCAGGTCAGCCGCGAGGCCCTGCGCGTGGGCGGGCGTTGCACCTGCGAGATCGCGCGCGAGAACGGCGAGCGCGACATGGTCGCCGCGTGCGTGCAGACGCCGACGATCGGTGGCTGCGACGTCGCGGCCAAGAGCGAGGCGGTCGCGCGCGCGCTCGATCCCTTGCGCGAGGCGCTCGAGCAGACCGAGCTGCCGTGGATCCACTGGCGGCTGGTCGGCGCGACCGATCGACCCGGCTGGTTCGTCGCCCACCTGCCGGATCTGCTCGAGGCCCACATCGGGGGCTCCACGGCCTACGTGCGTGGCGAGCCGCTGTCCACCCGCGTCGAGCCGCTCGTGCGCGATCTGCTGGCGCTCGATCACGTCGTCGCCGTGGTGCGTCAGGACTCGGGGCGCGCGATGTTGGTCGCGCGCGAGCGCGAGGGCCTGCTCGTGCTCGATCACTTCCGGCAACCGCCGATGCTCGGCCGACTCGCGCCGCTCGTCGAGCGGCTCGAGCAGACGCGCTCGGTCGCGCTCGTCGCTCGACTCGCCGCCCCGGTACCCACGCAGGCGATGCTCGGACGCGCGGCTCAGGGCAACTTCGTCGAGATCGATCGCGCGATGCTCGACGAGATCGATCGCGCGTCGTTCGCCGCCGCGCCGCTGCTCGGTGCGCCGTTCGACCCCGCCAAGGCGAAGTACGAGGCTCCGCCGGCGCTCGTCGATCGCGTGCTCGTGCAGGCGCCGTTCGGGGAGGAGGGCCGCGAGCTCGTCGTGCGCATGCGGCTGTCGGCCGACGGGATCGCGTGGGCCGGCACGCTCGGCAAGTCCGCACTCCTGCCCAACCTCGACGCGCTCGGCCTGCCCGACACGGCGCCCGTGTGGACGCCGCCGCCCGGCCTCGATCTCGAGCTCACGCTGCGCGGCACCGACACCGATGCGATCGCGATCCACGGCCTGTCGCGCTTGCCCACGCTCTTGCGCGCGATCGAGTCCGCCCATCCGGGCGCGGTGGGCGGATCGCTGTCGGCGTGGCACCTCGAGCTGGAAGGCGGCGATCCGGCCCCCACGCTCGGCGGCACCGCGCTCGCGCGTCAACGCGAAGCGCTCGCGCAGCGCCGCTACGAGCTCGACATGCGCCTCGCCGAAGGCGACACGATGCTCGAGCTCGAGCTGCGCCCGGATTAGCGTTCCTCGCTCGTCGGCTTCGGCTCTTCGTTCTGGGCGATGGCGGTCTCCGGTGGGACCGTCTTCAGCTTGCCGGGCTGCGGGCCGTCGCACGTGTCCTTCCACGACTTGCAGCCGCGCACCTTGGTCGCGCTGGCGATCGTGTCGAACGACGCGAGATGGCGGGCGCGCAGCGACTCGTCGCCCGCGAGCTGCAGCGCGAACACGTGCTCGTCGGTGACGAACAGCACGACCGAGTAGAACTTCCTCTCGGTCTCGGTGCCGGGCACCGCGTACGCGAAGTCGAAGCGCGTGCCGGCCACGCGGTTCTTCGAGCGCGCTTCCGACTGCGCGACGAGCTGGTAGCCGCGGCGCCCGAGCTTGCGCACGAGATCCTCGCTCCAGAACTGCAGCGTGCCGCCGTCCACGTTGGGGAACACCCGCAGGTTGAGCCCCACGTCGTCGCCCGACTTCATGCGGGTGCCGGTGCGGTCCTGGTCGACCTCGGCGAATCCCTTGGGCGGCTCGAGCCGGTAGGCGTTGCAGCCGGTGAGGGCCGCGAAGAGAACCGATGTGAAGACGATGCGTCGCATGATCACTTCCACTCCGTCGCTTCGACGCCGAGGTTGTCGACCCACGGGAAGGGATCGTTGCTCGAGGGGATCGGCGTGTGCGGCCCCCGTTCCATCAGCGTCACGGTGATCGTCGAATAGGCGATGAGGTTGTCGAGCTGGCGCATGCGGCCCTTGAGGACCTCGAGCTCCGCGGTGACACCGTCGAGCGCCTGCCGCACGTGCAGCGCCTCGTCGACCGTGCGCGCCTTGCCCATCAATTCGAGCAGCTGTTTCTGCGTCGTCTCGAGCGCGCGGATGCGCGACTCGATGTCGACGAACTCGGCGCTGACGTCCTGGGCCGACAGCGAGCGGTGCTCGACGACACCGAGCTCGGCGATGTCGCCGAGCGCCTTGCGCAGCTGCTTCGCCGGCACGCGCAGGACGAGCGTGCCCGCGTCCATCGAGTGCACGTAGCCACCGAGCGCCTCGGGCAGCGCCTCGGCCTTCGCGACGGCCTCCTCGAGGTTGAACACCGACACGGTCATGTTCGCGGTGTAGATGATGTGGCGCGTGTCGAGGTCCTGCGTGTCGTCCTCGACCGCGGGCTCGGCCTTCGTCGTCGTGGGCTTCGCTTCGGCGGGGGCCGGGCTGGCCGCGACGTCCTTCGCCATCCGCTTGCTGTCGCGCTCGCGACGGGGCGACTTGCGCTCGTCGGATCGCGACGCCAGTGCCGGCGCATCCTCCTCGTCCATCTCGATGCCGTCGGCGTAGCCGGCATCGGGCGGCGGCGCGGTCGAGTCGTCTCCGGGCGCGCCTGCGGATGCGGGCGCCATGTTCATCTTGCAGCCTCCGGCGAACAGGAAGAGGCCGACGAGGACGAGGGTGGAGCGGATCGTATGCATGGGAAGCTCCGTCGACCGCGGCCACGAAGCGGGCCGCATCGGTCGTCGGCGCCCGAACGCCCCGCGCCGGCGCCCGCTTACAACGGGGCAGAGTCGGCCGCCGTCGGGGCCGCCCGGGCTGTTACGCTCCGGCCCGTGAACCGCACGCTCGTCCCGTTCGCCTTCGCGCTCGCCGTCGTGGCCTGCAAGCACCCGCCCGCCGCTCCAGGAATTCCCCCGGGGGCACCCGCGGAGCTCACGCAGCCCGACACCGCCGCGATGGGCGACGGCGAGGAAGAAGAGGAGCCGCTCGAGCCCGAAGGCGACGAGGACTTCAACGCCACGCCTGCCAAGCCCGCGGATGCGAAGCCGGCCGATGCGAAGCCGGCGGACGCGAAGCCGGCGGGCGGCGGGAGTGCAGCGCTGCCGAAGTGGATGCACGAGGCGTCGAAGAAGATCACGACGCACGCGCGCGGCAAGCGACGCGCGTGGGATCGACTCGCGACGATGGTCGATCGCTTCGGTCCGCGGTTGTCGGGCAGCAAGGCGCTCGAGGGCGCGATCGACTGGGCCGTCGCGACCATGAAAGAGGATGGGCTCGCCGACGCGCGCCGCGAGACGGTGATGGTGCCGCACTGGGTGCGCGGCAAGGAGTCGCTGAAGGTCGTCGCGCCGATCGAGCGCGAGATCGAGGTGCTCGGGCTCGGGATGACGGTGGGCACGAAGGGCACGCTGCGCGCACCGGTCGTCGTGCTCGGCAACGTCGACGAGATCGAGAAGCGCGGCAACGATCTCGCCGGCAAGATCGTGCTCGTGAACCAGAAGATGCCGGCCTACGACCACGGCAAGGACGAGTCGGGCTACGGCACCGCGGTGCGGCCGCGATCCGAGGGCGCGTCGCGGGCCGCGAAGTTCGGCGCGAAGGCGCTGCTCATCCGCTCGGTCACCGCCGTCAGCCTCGACACGCCGCACACGGGCGCGCTGCGTTACGAGGACGGCGTCGCGAAGATCCCCGCCGCGGCGATCACCCACGAGGGTGCGGATCTGCTCGCGCGGCTCGCTGCGCGCGGGCCCGTCGAGCTGAAGCTCGCGCTGGGTGCGAGGCACCTGAAGGATGCGAAGAGCGGCAACGCGATCGCGGAGCTGCGCGGGCGCGAGAAGCCCGAGGAGATCGTGCTCGTCGGCGGCCACATCGATTCGTGGGACGTCGGCGACGGTGCGAGCGACGACGGCGCGGGCTGCCTGATGGCGATGGAGGCCGCGCTCATGCTGAAGGAGCTCGGCCTGCAGCCGCGCCGCACGATCCGCGTGGTGCTCTTCACGAACGAGGAGAACGGGCTGCGCGGTGCAAAGGCGTACTACGACGCGCACGGCAAGGAAGTCCACGTCGCCGCGATCGAGGCCGACGCCGGCGCCGGCGCGCCGCAGGGCTTCTCGATCGCGAGCGAGGACGCCGCGAAGGTCCGCTCGGTCGTCGCCCTCGCGCCGCTCTTCAAGGGCCTCGGCGCGAGCTCGATCGAGAAGGGCTGGGGCGGCGCCGACATCTCGCCGCTCACCGAAAAAGGCGTGCTCGGCATCGCGGTGCGTCCCGACGGCAGCCGCTACTTCGACCTGCACCACAGCCCGGCGGACACGATCGACAAGATCGATCCCGATCACCTGCAGCGCAACGCAGCTGCGATGGCGCTGCTCGCCTACGTGCTGGCCGAGCGCTGACGGACTCCTACCGGCTCGGCACGGAAACGATGCGGTCCTCGTCCTGGCACCACGCCGTGAGGCGGCCTCCGTACACGCAGCCGGAGTCGAGCCCGATCGCGGTGCGCGAGCGGTAGTGACCGCGCCACGCCCAGTGGCCGTGCACGACGAGCGCGTCGCCCCCGTATGCCTCGTCCCACGGGCGGTAGGGCGGGGGGCATCCCGTGGGCTCGCGGTCGTACTTGCTGCGCACGCCGTCGATCGAGCAGCAGCGCACGCGCGTGGCGAACGACACGTCGTCGCGCTCGAGCCAGTCGTCGTCGTGCGTGCCATCGTTCATCCACCGCGCCACCGACGGCAGATCACGCCAGTGCGGATGCAAACCGGCATGCACGAGCCACGCGTCGCGAGCACCATCGTGGGATGCCGGCAGGTGCACGAGCACCGGCAGCGCGCGCAGCGTGGCGAGCAGATCGTCGGCGTCGGGCGCGGCGTAGAGCTCGGCCAGCTGATCCTTCTTGCGCGGCCACCGGCCCGAGCGCGCGAGCAGGGCGTAGACCTCGTGGTTGCCGATCACGCCGCGCCCGCCGAGATCTCGCCACGTGCGCGCGGCCGCGAGTGAATCCGGCCCGCGGTTGATCAGGTCGCCGGTGCTCCACAGCTCGTCGTGCGCGGGGTCGAACCGGATCTCGCGCAACAGATCGTCGAGCTCCCGCGCGCAGCCCTGGACGTCGCCGACGACCCACCGCATCCGCCCGGAGCGTAGCATCCGCGGGACTGGTAGCGTGGGCGCCGGTGGCCGACGTCGATCTCGCCGCGCTGGGTCCGTGGGTGCTGCTCGCGGTGATCGGGCTCGTGGCCAGCGTGATCAACACGATGGCCGGCGGTGGCGGCCTGCTCGTGCTGCCGGTGCTCATCGCGCTGGGCGTGCCGCCGTCGGTCGCCAACGGCACCACGCGACTCGGCGTGCTCGCCCAGAACATCACGTCGGTGGCAGCGTTCAAGCGCGGCGGCTTCGGCGATCCGAAGCTGGTGCTGCGGCTCGCGCCGGCGATGATCGCCGGTGCGATCGTCGGCGCCTTCGCGGCGACGCGTCTGTCCGACGCGATCCTGCGCCCGCTCTTCGGCCTCGTGCTGCTCGCGTGGGCGATCGTGCTGGTCGTGCGACCGGGACGCTTCCTGCATCATCCACCCGAGCCGCGCGCGCCGGGGTGGGGCGCCCAGGTGGCCTCGATCGGCATCGGCCTCTACGGCGGATTCCTGCAGGGCGGCGTCGGCTTCCCATTGCTCGCGCTGCTCGTCACGGCGCTCGGTCACGAGCCGGTGCGCGCGAATGCGATCAAGGTCGCGCTCGTGCTCGCGTTCACGCTGGTGTCGCTGCCGATGTTCGCTGCCGCGAATCAAGTCGCGTGGCCCGAGGCGATCTCGCTCGCGGTCGGCTCGGCCGTCGGCGGCTGGGTCGGTGCGTCGTGGCAGGTGAAGAAGGGCGCAGGGCTCGTGCGCTGGTTCGTCGTCGTCGCGGTCGCCGTCAGCGGCGTCGCGATGATCGTGAGCTGGTAGCGACTACAGCATCACGAGCCCGCGCTGCAGCGCCTTCACCACCGCTTCGGTGCGTGTGCTCGCGCCGAGCTTGCCGAGCACCGCGTTCACGTGGAACTTCGCGGTGTGCGTGCTGATGCCGAGACGATCGGCGATCTGTTTGTTCGCGAGGCCCTCGGCCATCAGCTGCACGACCTCGAGCTCGCGCGCCGTGAGGGTCTCGCCATCCTGCGCACGCGCGGGCTCGAGCGGCACGCCCGGCTCGGGCGCGAAGCTGCGATCGAGCACGAACAGCCCGTGCACCGCCGAGCCGAGCGCCAGCTGCAGCGCCGCGGCCGGAGTGTCGCGCGCGAGCACGCCCGCCAGTCCCGCTGCGAACGCCGGCGCCAGCAGATCGTTACGCGCGGTGCCGCCGGCGAGGGCGACCACGGGCACCGCCATCGCCTCCACGCGCGCCGCGAGCTCGGGATCGATCGCGCCGAGCGGCCCGAGGTCCCACAGCACCGCGTTCGCGTGCGCCTGCGCGATCGCGTCGACCAAGTCGTCCTGGGTCGCGGCATCGCCGATCGCCGCGGCGCCGAGGCGCGCGGACAGGGCATCGCGCACGAGCGGATCGTCGGCGACGGCGAGCGCGCGCGCGTCGAGGATCGGATCGGAAGGGTCCTTCAGCACGTGGCCGTGAGCTGGGGAAGATGGGGCCGCGCGCGCTGGCGTCAAGCTCGGCGGTGACCGCCCCCACCGATCGGGTAGGCCTGCGCGCTGCCCGATCGGGCGATTGTGGCGGCCGATCGCGATCGCCAACATGCGCACCCATGGCCGCTCCCGATCTCCATGCGCTGCCGGACCTCGCTGCCCGGCTCGATCCCCACCTCGTCCGCGTGCAAGGGCGCCGTCATCGCGGTGCGACCGGCTTCCGGTGGGGGAGCGACGGCTCCATCGTGACGCCGCTGCACGCCGTCGAGCACGCCGACGTGGTGACCGTCGGTCTCGCCGATGGACGCTCGGTCGAGGCCAACGTCGTCGGCCGCGATCCCGGGTTGGATCTCGCGCTGTTGCGTGGCGACGGACTTCCTGCGGACCCGGCCGCGCCGGCCGAGCTGCCCTGGCGTGAGCCCGACACGCTGCGTGTGGGTGAGCCGGTGCTCGCGCTGGCGCGGCCGGGGCAGACGGTGCGCGCCGCGTTCGGCGTGCTCGGTGTCGTCGGCGCCTCCTTGCGCACGGCCACGGGCGGCACTATCGACCGTTACGTGGAGGTCGACCGCCATCTTCCCCGCGGCTTCTCCGGCGGTCTGGTGGTCGACCTGACGGGCGCGATCGTCGGCCTCGCGACGCGCGGTCTCGTGCGCGGCGCCTCGATCGCGCTGACCCACGGACCGGTGAAGCGCGCGCTCGATCAACTCGCGGCGCACGGGCACGTGCCGCGCGGGTACATCGGCGTCGGAGTCTATCCCGCGCGCCTCGGACAAGCGCTCGCGCAGCAGCACGGACAGTCGAGTGCGGTCGCCGTCGTGGCGATCGAGGACGGCTCGCCCGCGCAAGCAGCCGGGCTGCAGCTCGGTGATCTGATCCTCTCCGTCGACGGCGAGACGATGTCGTCGCCGATGACCCTGCGCGGCGCGCTCGTGGATCGTGCCGGGCTCGAAGTAACTCTGGCCGTGCTCCGTGCCGGTCAACCCCTGGAGATTCGAGTGCAAGCGGGCCAACGCCCGTCGTGAACGAGGAGCCGACGATGACCACCACCAACACCAAGCTTCCGAGCGAAATCCCGCTCTTGCCGCTGCGCAGCGGCGTGCTCCTTCCGGGCAGCTCGATGAGCATGCCCGTCGGTCGTCGACGCTCCATCGCGCTCGTCGAGCGTCTCGAGCCCGGCGATCTCGTCGGCGTCGCCGTGCAGCGCGACCCCGACATCGACGATCCGGTGCTCGCCGACCTCCACACGATCGGCACGTACGCCCGCATCGCTCGCGTGCAACGCGTGCGCGACGGGAACACGTACCGCGTGCTGCTCGAGGGCCTGTCGCGCTTCGAGCTCGTCGAGCTCTTGCAGTCCGATCCGCACATGCGGGTGCGGACGATCCCGCGGCCCGACGACGGTGACGCGGCCGTCGAGTCGAAGATCCTCGCGGACGAGATCCGCGTGCACGTGAAGGAGCTCGCGGGCAACAACCAGCAGCTCTCCGAGGCGATCGACACCACGCGCGAGCCGGGCCTGTTGGCCGACCGCATCGTCGCGGGGCTCGACCTCGAGCGCGAGCGCGAGATCGAGGTGCTGCTCACGCTCGACGTGCAGAAGCGACTGCGGCTCACCGCCGAGCTGATCGCCGAAGCGCGTGCGCGCTGGGAGCTGAAGCAGAAGATCGGCGAGGAGATCCGCCGCGAGCTCGGCAAGGAGCAGCGCGAGGCGATGCTGCGCCAGCAGCTCCGTGCCATCCAGCGCGAGCTCGGCGATCGCGGCGAGGACGGCGGCAACGAGCTCGACGCGCTGCGCAAGCGCTTGGACGACGCGCAGCTGCCCGAGGAGGCCCGCAAGGCCGTCGACCGCGAGCTCCGCAAGCTCGAGTCGCTGAACGCGAACGCGCCCGACGCCCACGTCACACGCAACTACCTCGAGTGGATCGCGGACCTGCCGTGGGGCAAGCGCGCCGATCCGAACGACGACATCGACGGCGTCGCGAAGAAGCTCGACGAGGATCACTTCGGCCTCGAGAAGGTGAAGCAGCGGATCCTCGAGCACCTCGCGGTGCTCAAGCTGTCCGGCAATCGCAAGGGCACGATCCTGTGTCTGGTCGGGCCTCCCGGCGTGGGCAAGACGTCGCTCGGCCAGTCCATCGCGGACGCGACGGGTCGCCCGTTCATCCGCGTGGCGCTCGGTGGCGTGCGCGACGAGGCGGAGATCCGCGGTCACCGACGCACGTACGTCGGCGCGCTGCCGGGTCGGATCATCTCGGCGATGCGGAAGATCAAGGTGAAGAACCCGATCCTCATGCTCGACGAGGTGGACAAGCTCACCCAGGGGTGGATGGGCTCGCCCGAAGCGGCGCTGCTCGAGCTGTTGGATCCGGAGCAGAACAAGACGTTCACGGATCACTACCTCGAGCTGCCGTTCGACATGAGCGAGGTGATGTTCATCGCGACCGCGAACAGTCTCGAGCCGTTGTCGGCTCCGTTGCGCGACCGCCTGGAGATCATCGAGCTGTCGGGCTACACGACCGAGGAGAAGCGGCACATCGCCCGCGGGCACCTCGCGCCGCGCAAGCTGGAAGAGCACGCGCTGGACAACGAGTCGCTCACGATCACGGACGACGCGCTCGACGCGATGATCCGCGACTACACCCGCGAGGCCGGCGTCCGCCAGCTCGCGCGGGAGATCACCAAGCTGTGCCGAGCGCTCGCGCTGGAGACGGTGCGCAGCTCGGCGGGCAAGCAGCCGCACATGGTGATCGACGCGAACAACCTGGCGAAGTACCTCGGCAAGCCGCGGTTCTTCAGCGAGGTGGCGGAGCGCACCAGCGTGCCGGGCGTGGCGACGGGCCTCGCGTGGACGCCGGTGGGTGGCGACATCCTCTTCATCGAGTCGTCGAAGATGCCGGGGAAGGGTGGTCTGCAGATCACCGGGCAGCTCGGTGACGTGATGCAGGAGTCGGCGAAGGCGGCGCTGACGTACGTGCGCAGCAATGCGGACGTGCTGGGTGTCGACCCGGGGATGCTCGAGCGGTTCGACATGCACATCCACGTGCCGGCGGGTGCGGTGCCGAAGGACGGACCGTCGGCGGGCGTCACGATGTTCACCGCGTTGACGTCGCTCTTCACGGCGCGGCGGGTCCGCTCCGACACGGCGATGACGGGCGAGTGCACGCTGCGCGGCCGGGTGCTGCCGGTGGGCGGCATCAAGGAGAAGGTGATCGCGGCCCATCGCGCGGGGATCAAGCGCGTCATCCTGCCGGCGAAGAACCAGCGGGACGTGGACGACATCCCCGAGAACGTGCGCGACGAGCTCGAGATCATCTACGCGCACGACATGATGGAAGTGCTCGACGCCGCCCTCGAGCCGGCCACGCCGACCTCGGCGACCGACAGCGGCAGCTCCACCGAGCACGCGCCGGTCTAGACGTCTCGTCACAGCCAACGCCAGCGCCCGCGCCGAGCCCCCAGCCCGGCGCGGGCGTTTGCGTCTCCTCGGTGAAAGCAATCGGGGGCGGCGGACGTCTCGGGTTGCGTGGGTCGACTGCGCACCCTCGTGCCCGGAGCCATCGCGTTCGCGATCGGGCTGGGGCATGCGGACGAGGCCGAGGCGTGTCGGCCGTTCGAGGAGCCGCGGTTCGTGACGACGCCGTTCGCGGATGCGCCGGGGCTCGACGTCGTCGACGAGCACGTCGAGCTGGAGTGCGGGGCGAAGAAGAAGGCGACGACGTGTCGGCTCGTCGCGCGCTACGAGCTCGCGAACCGCGGAGACGAGCCGTGGCAGGGGCACGTCGCGGTTGCCTGGAGCGACGATGCGAAGCTGCGAGCGACGCTCTCCGGTGAGCGCGCGACCGCGGCGCTGCCCGAGTCGATGCACGGTCGCATCGAAGGCATCGTCGCCGAGCAGATCCGCTTCTCTCGGCCCGAGCTGACGGGCATGGCGTTCGAGACCAGCGTCGCGCCGGGCGCGAGCGCGGTGATCGAGCTCGAGGGCGCGATGACGCCCGGCACGTACATCCCGCCGTGCAACTGGGTGCAGGTGGAGCGGCGGCACATGATCGTGAGCGCGCCGGCGACGAGGGATCACTTCGTCACCGTCGTGCGTGGCGACGTGCCGGCGCGATCGTCGGGCGAGGTCGAGCTGCGCGTGCCGGACTGGTGGGTGCAGGATCGGATCGACCGACGCAGTCGGCGTGGATACGGCCGCTTCGGTCGCGCGCTCGCGCCGAGGCAGGGGGCCGCGCGGCTCGCGTTCGAGCGCCGCCCGCTCGTGTTCCCCGGCGGCCCGATCGTCGGCGTCGGCGTCGACGTGCGCGAGAAGAAGGCGCAGCTCAAGCTGCGGGGCGGCTACGAGATCGGCCCGACGAAGTGGATGTTCGCCTCGGTCGTCGTCGAGTCCGACGCGAAGAGCCATGTCGAGGTCGTGCCCACGATCGAGGTGACCTTCCCGAACTGGTCGTACTGGCTGGTCTGGTTCCCGGCGCCGTCGATCGGGCTGGGCGCGCCGGTGCAGGTGTGGCCGTCGGTGCGGCCGGGCGTGCGCACGCATGCGGGCCTGCACTGGCACGTCGCGGGGATCATCGGGTTCTTCGACGCGTATCCGCCGTGGCGCGGCGAAGATCGCCAGCTCCTCGGCGGGGTCGCGCTGCAGCTGGGAATCTGAGGGAACCGCCGCGCGTCGGGGTTGTCTCGGAGTCCACATGGCGTCCATCGCTCGCCTGGCCCTATCGCTCGCGACCGCCCTCGTCGCGCTCTTCTTCGCGCGCGATGCCTCCGCGGAGGCGCGCTACATGGAGCTCGAAGAGGTGGTGTACACCGCCGAAGCGATCGCGATCATCCGCGCCGAGTCGGACGAGGCGAAGAGCTTCCAGGGCGATCACTGGCACTACCGTCAGCGCGTGCACGCACGCGTGATGGAGGTGCTCGAGGGCTCGTTGCCGGAGCGCATCGACATCGTCGCGGACAAGGACTTCGTGTGCGCGCGCGTGCCGTACGAAGTGCCGAAGGACTACCTCGTGTTCCTCGGCCGCGACACGGGCGAGCTCGTCACGGTGAACCACGGCATGGGCCGCCTCGCGATCGTGGACGGCATGGTGGAGTGGCCGTACGGCACCGGCCATCAGATGCGCCCGCTCGCCGAGGTGGTGACGGAGCTGAAGGATCGCGTGCGAGCGCAGCGCTGGAAGCACGAGCCGCTCGACGCCTTGTTGGAAACGCTGCCCCGCGGCACGACGCCGCCGCCCGAGCCCGCGGCCGCGACGGCGTCACCGCTCGCGACGTCGGCATGGATCGCCTGTGGTGCGCTCGCGGTGCTAGTCGGTTTCGCCGCGGCCCGCCGCCGCCGCTGATCGAGCGGCGTCGCTCGTGGGCGTACGCGCTTCGATCTTCGCGATCGCACGCTTCGCGTTCTCGCCCACGCTCCATGCCGTCGACCAGTTCTTCGTGCGCGGCATCGTCTCGTCGGTGCTGAGCTCGCGCAGCGCGGGCAGGGCCTCGGCGCCGGCGTTGTCGCCGAGCACCTTCGCGGCCTCGTAGCGCAGCGGCGCGTCGGGGTCGCGGGTCGCCTCGATCACTGCGGCGAGGGCGTGCGGCTCGTCGGCGACGAAGGGCGCGAGCCCGAACAGTGCGCGCGTGCGGTGCTCCGTCGGCGTACGCACGAAGCGCTGCAACACGACGTCGCACGCCGTGGTGCGGAGCTCGCCGCTCGCGGCCCCGCGTTTGATCTGCGAGGCCAACGCGAGCAGCGCGCTCGATTGATCGGGCGGCTCCGCGCGCACGAGCGGGAGGATCTCGTCCACCAGCCGCGACGACGCGAGCTTGCCCGTCGCTTCGAGCGCGGCCTTGCGCACCCGATCGGTCGGCGAGCGCAGGAGCTCGACCACCGTGTCGACGTCGAGCGCTTCGGCCTTCGCGAGCGCGTTCACGGCCCTTGTGGCGATGTTCTCGTCGGAGTCGCGCGTGGCCGTGCGCGCGTCGTCGTGCCACGGCGCACCGGAAGCGATCCAGGCGTCGAGCGCCGCGAGGCGGATCTTCGCATCGGGATCCGCGAGCGCACTGCGCACGTCGTCCGCCATGGACTTCGCGAGCCCGAACTTCGCCACGATCGCGAGCGCGGCGGTTCTCACGGCAGCCTCCGCGTCACGCATGCGCGACCCGATGATCGCCGCAGTCGTGGGCGACACCGCGGGCAGACGATGCATCGCCTGCAACGCCTCGAGTCGCCGCGGTGCACCGTCGCTGGCCGCGCGTGCGAGCGCCTCTTCGTCACCCGGCATGCCGAAGCCGAACCAGGAGTGCTGATGGCCCCACAGCAGCTCGTCGAGCCAGCGCTCGTACCACGACAGGAAGCCGTCGTTCTCCGGGAAGTACGGCAGGTGGCGCTCGATGCTGACGTACATCACGCGGCCGCGCGCAGGTCCGGACACGATCAACACCACGAAGTGTCCGCAGCCTTGATCGCACAGCGTGATCGATCCGGCGAACGGCTCCTCGAGCTCGTCGACGAGCTTGCGCGACGCGGCCTTGTCGGCCGCGAGCTCCGGCGTCCACGGCGACTCGCGCGAGAAGAAGTCCGGCGGCCTCGCGTCGCCCATGACGACGTCGCCCCACCGCGACGGCGGCACGATCCCGTAGTAGGGCCCCGCACCGCTGCCCCCCGCATGCAGCAGGAACGCGCGGAGCTCCGCGGGCAGCTCGATGCCGAGCTTGCCCTCGACCGCGGCGATCTGCGCCTCGGTCACGGTCGGCGCGAGCGCGAACCCGTGCGCAGACGCCCCGAACGTGTCGACGCCGCTCTCCCGCACGCGCGCGAGCTTGCCCACGATCCGCTCGACATCGGCGACGAGGTCCATCGCACCACGATATCACCGCGCACGTTCGAGTGCCGCGATCGTGGCGGGCGACGAGCCGCAGCAGGCGCCCACGATGTCGAGGTCGAAGCGCTTGCGCAGTGCGTGCACGTCGTCGGCGAACGAGGCATCGGGCACCTCGGCCGCGCGCGCGGGGTAGGTACCGAGCGTCGTCGTCACCGCGGATGCGCGGAGGCGCGCCAGCGCAGCACCTGCGGCCGGAACCGAGCAGCAGTGCACGAGGAGCGCGTCCGCCGACAGGCGCAACGCATCGCACGGGTCGTCGCCGCCGAGCGTCGCGCCGTCCTCGCGCACCACCAATGCGAGCCAGCGCGGTGTCGCGGTGTTCGAGGCCGCCGCGGCCGCACGCGACAGCTCCGCTGTCGACGTGAACGCCTCGAACAGCAGCAGATCCACGCCGGCCTCGCGCAAGGCCGCCGCCGTCGCGGCGTACTCACGCACGCGCGTCTCCACGTCGACGCTCGCCGGCAGCATCGCGAGCGACCCCGCGATCGTCACGCGCCGCTCCACGTCGGCCGTCGCCGCCCGGGCGATCCGCACCGCGCGCTCGACCACCGCAGCCGCGCGCTCGCCCACGTACGACGGATGCGCGCACGTCGTCGCTGCCGTCACGATCTCCGCACCCGCATCCACGTACGCGCGATGGATCTCCTCGAGCAGCGCCGGCGCGTCGTCGATCGCCGCCGCCGACCATCGCGGCCCCCGCAGCGCGAAGCCATGCCGTGCGAGCTCCGTGCCGACTGCACCGTCCAACAGCATGCGTCACCTCGGCGGCGGCCCGGACGGCGCCACTGCACCGCCGAACTTGTCCGCGCACTTGCCCATGATCGCCGCCAGCTGCGGCTCGAGCTCGGGCCCCGCGGCCGCGAGCGCATTCGCCTGGCACGCGGCGACCTCGACGTTGCGTTTCAGGCACTCCTTGCGGAACACCGCGAGCTGCATCTCGTTGCCGCCGGTGGACCACTTCGTGAGCATGTCGCCGACGAGAACCCTCTTCATGAAGCCGTCGTACGCGGCGAGCATGCCCTTGCACGCCGCCTCGAGGTTCTTCGGCAGCTTCGCGGGCAAGACCGCGAGCGCGTCGAGCTTCGCCGCTTCGTCGGCCTTCGCCTTCGCTTCGGCCGCCGCCTTCGCCTCGCGCTCGGCCTTGCGCTTGGCCGCACCCTCGTCCTCTGCCGCCTTCGCCGGCTCGGCAGGCGCAGCCGCAGGCGCCGACCCACCGTCGCACGACAGCGCGAAGAGCACGACCGCGCGCCGCATCACTCCCGCTCCCACAGGTTCACGATGTACACCTCGTCGCGCGACCAGTGGATCACGGGCGCGAGCCCGAGCGAGTCCACCGCGTTCGCGAGACCGTCGAGCAGCTCGTACTCGCGGTAGCGAAACGTGCCGGGGTAGGGCGCGATCATCTGCTCGCGCTGCAGCGCGAACGCATACCCGCGCCGCCCGTGCGCCGCGATCGGATCGATCGTGCCGTCCGGCTCCGCCTCGCGGTTGAACACCATCGGACGCGCGCCCACCGGGAACGCGTCGTCCAGGCATCGTCGCACCGTTTCGCCGACCTCGTGCGTGCGTGCATCGACCTCGCGATCCTCCACGTCCACCAGCCCGTAGCCCACGCGTACGCCGGGCAACAGCGGCATCACGCAGCGGCGCTCGCTGAGCATCGAGCCGTCGTCGAGCTGGATCATGCTGAACATGCCAGCCGGGTCGAGCACCGGCGGTGTGGGCCTGTCGACGTCGAAGCTCGCGCGCCAGAACGCGTTCATCAGCGAGCGCTGGCGCTCCGAGCCATCGCCCTCTTCGTCCTCGTCGTCTTCGTCCGGCAGCGCTTCGTCTGCACCGAGCAGGTCCGCATATCCGTCGGCGCCGAGGTCGATGCGCGTGTCCGGCAGGAACGCACCGGGATTGCCGTCATCGTCCACCTCGCGCACGCCGAGCGCGACCTCGCGGACGTCGAAGCCCGCCTCGTCGAGGCGGGCGAGCAGCTGCTCGGTGGGCTCGCGCGCCGTCGAGACACCCACCCAGCCCACCGACAGGAATTGTCCGTTGAAGTCGACGGCGAAGCCGGGCTCACCGCCGCCCCAGCTCGCGGCGCCCGCCCAGTCCTCGACCGTCTGCTGCAACGCCTGCGCGCGATCGTCCTCGAGCGGCTCGACGAATCCCACGACGACGGTCATCGCGTGGCCGTCCGGAATCGCGGCGAACAGCGGATGCGCGAGCGCTTCACGCGGCAGCCACGATGGCGTCCCCTGCACGTGCGTCATTCGAGGCAACCCTCGCCCGGTGTGCCTTCCTCCATGCAGCAGTCCGGCATCAGACAGAACATCGGATCACCTTCGGCGCCGAGCTGCGGCAGCAGTCGACAGAAGTAGCCCGCACGCTCGCACTGCGCGTTCTCGGTGCAAGGCACGTCGCAGTAGTTGAACCCGACGCCCGTGTTTCCGATGCACGACACACCGCCAGCCGGATCGCACGTGGCATCGTCGGCCACGTACGTCACGCCCTCCGGCAGCGGGCAAGCCTTGCTGCAGTAGCCGCCCGGCAGCGAGTAGATCACCGCGGTGAAGAGGCACACGGCGCCCTCGCCGATGAGCGGCGTGCAGTCGGCATCGGTCTGACACGGCGCGCCCCACTTCTCCATGATGCCGCTCGCCGGATCGTCCATCGCGTCCTCCGGCAGATCGGCCGCGCAGCCGAGGGCCGCGCCGTCGTCTCCTCCGCTCGAGTCCGACGGCATCGTACCCGCCTCGGGATCGGTCGCGTCGTCGCCCGAGCCGTCGTCGGCTCCCGTGTCCTCGTCGTCTTCGTCGGCGGGGCAGCCGAGCGCGATCAGCATGGAGATGAAGATGGAGGCGTAGCGGTTCACGCCGCCATCTTACATCCGCTCGACCACGCAGGCGATGCCCTGGCCCACGCCGATGCACATCGTCGCGAGGCCCCAGCGACCCCGGGTGCGTTGCAGGCCGTGCACGAGCGTGCCGAGGATCCGCGCGCCCGAGCACCCGAGCGGGTGGCCCAACGCGATCGCGCCGCCCTGCACGTTGACCTTGGCGGGATCGATCTCGAGGCTGCGCAGGGACGCGAGCACCTGTGACGCGAACGCTTCGTTGAGCTCGGCGAGATCGAGATCCGCGGGCGAGATTCCGGCGCGATCGAGCGCCTTGCGGCTCGCGGGCACCGGACCGATCCCCATCACACCGGGGTGCACGCCGGCGTGGCCCCACGACACGATGCGCGCGAGCGGTTTCACGTCGAGCGCCCGCGCCCGCGCGAGGCTCGTGACGAGGAGCGCCGCCGCTCCGTCGTTGAGTGGAGAGGAGTTGCCGGCGGTGACGGTGCCGCCCTTGCGGAACACGGGCTGCAGCTTCGCGAGCTTCTCGAGCGTGCTGTCGCGTCGCACGCTCTCGTCGGAGACGAAGCGGATCGGATCCTCGTCGCGCCCACGCGGGATTTCCACCGGCACGATCTCGTCGGCGAACCAACCCTCGTCCTGGGCCGTTGCGGCCTTCTGATGCGATGCGTACGCCCACTCGTCCTGATCCTGGCGCGAGATGTCGTAGCGCTCGGCGACGTTCTCGGCCGTCTCGCCGAGCGTCTCGATCGGATAGAGCCGCTGCATCGCGGGGTTCACCATGCGCCAGCCGAGCGACGTGTCGAAGCTCTCCATCTTGCGCGCCCACGCCTCGTCGGCCTTGGGCGTCACGAACGGCGCGCGCGTCATGCTCTCGACGCCACCGGCGATGTAGACGTGACCTTCGCCGGCGATGACGCCCTTCGCGGCCTGCAGCACCGCCTCCATGCCGGAGCCGCACAGGCGGTTCACCGTGGCGCCCGGGATCTCCACCGGCAATCCGGCGAGCAGCGCGGCCATGCGTCCGACGTTGCGGTTGTCCTCGCCGGCTTGGTTCGCCGCGCCGAAGATCACGTCCTCGAGCTGCTCGATCGCTGCGGGATGGCGCTCGACGATGCGACGCACGACCGTCGCGGCGAGGTCGTCGGGTCGGACGGTCGCCAACGTGCCGCGCAGTCGGCCGATGGGAGTGCGCAGTGCGTCGACGATGACGGGCGTGCGGGAGTCGTCCATTCGTAGTTCGACTAGCACGACGGCCGCGTCGTCCGCCCGCGCTCGCGATTGCGCGATCTCACGCTCACAGCCGCGGCGGTGCGAGGATGCCCAGGCGCGCCAGCCCCCACCGCATCGCATTCGCCGTCGCCTGCACGAGCAACACGCGGGCGGTGCGTACGTCGCCCTCCGATTGCAGCACCCGACAGTGCTTCGCGTTGACGAACCGATTCGCGAGCTTCGCGAGCTCGTGCAGGTACGCGCACAGCACCGACGGGCGTAGGCTCGCCGCTGCTTGCGACACCGCGCGCGGCAGGCCGTCGAGCGCGAGGACGAGCTCGCGTTCCTCGGCATGCGCGAGCGCACCGAGCACCGCATCGGCGCGCTCGGCGTTGTCCAGGACGCCGAGGTCGGGCACGACTCCGGTCTCCGCGCCCTTGCGGAGGATCGATCCCAGGCGGGCGGTCGCGTACTGAAGGTAAGGACCGGTGTTGCCCTCGAGCTCGAGCCACGCGTCCATGTCGAAGACGATCTTCTGGTTCACGTCGCGCGAGAGCATGCCGTAGCGGATCGCACCGAGCGCGAGCAGGTGCGCGCAGCGATCGATCTCGTCGTCGGGCCAGTCGCCGCGGTACTTCGCGAGATAGCGCGCCTGCAGGTGGGCGAGCATCGCTTCTCGCAACGCGCGGAACAGGATGACGTTGCCCTTGCGCGTCGCCATCGCGCCGCTCGGGAGCTCGACCATCTCGTAGGGCACGTGCTCGCACCGCTTGGCCTGCGCGAATCCCATCTTCGCGAGCGTGAGGAACACGTGACGGAAGTGATCGCTCTGGCGCGTGTCGACCACGTAGATGGAGCGGTCGATGCGGTGCTCCTCGAACTTCAGCCGCGCGAGCGCGAGGTCCTTCGTGGCGTAGAGCGACGTGCCGTCGCGCTTGCGCAGCATGAAGAACGGCATGTGCTTCACCTCGGCGTTGACGATGCCGATCGCGCCGTCGCTCTCGTGGAAGACGCCCTTCGCCAGGAACTCGTCGACGATGTGGTGCGAGGGCTCGTCGACCTCGCTCTCGTAGAACACGCGATCGAAGTCGACCATCGACCAGCGATAGATCTCGTCGAACTCCGTGAGCGACCACGACCGCGTCTCCATCCACACGGCCGTGAGCTCGGGGTCGCGCGCCTCGAGCTGCTTGAGGATATCGGTGAAGCGCGCGCGGACGGTCGCGAGCTCGGCGACGGCGGCCTCGTTTCCGTGCTTCGCCGCGTCCTCCAGCTCGTCGATGCGATTCGAAGCGGCGCTGTACAGCTCGCCGAGCCACTCGCCGCGGCCCTCGGCCGGCGCCTTGCGCTCTTCGGGCGCGAGCACGTCGAGGTACCACCACAGACACTTCGCGATGTGAGCCCCGACGTCACCGAGGTAGTTCGCCGCGATCACGTCGTGCCCCTCGGCACGCAACAGCCTCACGAGGGCGTCGCCGAGGAAGAGCGTACGCATGTGGCCGACGTGGAACGCCTTGTGCGTGTTCGGCTGCGAGAACTCGACCATCACGCGGTCGCCCCCCTCGCGGGCACGCGGCTCCGACAATCCGCGCGCGAGCCCGGGCAGCACGAGCTGCGCGAGCACGCCGGGCTGCAGCTTCAGGTTCACGTACGCGCCGCTCGGCTGGGCGGCGGCGAACGGTCCGCGACCATCGAGCTCGCCCGCGAGCTCGGTGGCGATCGCGGGTGGTGCCTTCTTCAGCGCCTTCGCGAGCTTGAAGCAGGGGAACGCGAGGTCGCCGAGCGTCGGATCGGGCGGGGCTGCCAGCATCTCGGCGATCGACTCGCGCGTCGCGCCCGACTCGGCGGGCAGCGCCGCGAGCACGGCGTCGGCGACCCGCGAGAACAGCGGAGTCGCGGGGGACGGTGGCGCGCCCTGGGTCATGCGCGCCGAGCGTAGTGTCACGGCTCGGTCCCGGGCAATGCCGCGCTCGCAGTCGCCGGCGCCCGACCGACGCGATCCGGCGATCCGGGTCGGAGGGGGCTCTCCGCGCGGTTGCGACCCACGCGGGGACCGGCCGTGGGGCGACGGTTCGCGGGCGGGGCGCCGCGGGCACGACCGGCCCGATTGGGGCGGGCGCATCGCGCTCGACGATTGCACGTACCAGCCATGCGCTCCGCGAAGACGGATCGTTCACGAATCGGCGACACTCGGACCATGGCGTTGGACATGCGTAGAACCCTGGCAATCACGGCGCTTTCCTGTTCGCTCGCGGCGTGCGGCGACGACTCCACCGCGTCGGCCGAGTTCGGCATCACGACCGAGGACGACGACGACGACGACGACGACGACGACGACGACGACGACGACGACGAGGCGACGTTCGACCCGTCGGACGACTCGAACGACGAGTTCGACGACGAGGGGCCGTTCGACGAGTCGGACAGCTTCGACGTCTCCTCGGACACGTTCGACGAGTCGGACAGCTTCGAGGAGTCGGACAGCTTCGAGGAATCCGACACGTTCGAGGAGTCGGACAGCTTCGAGGAGTCGGACAGCTTCGAGGAGTCCGACACGTTCGAGACCACGACCACCGACTCCACGACGACCACGACGGATCCCTCCGACAGCGACCCGTCGATGACCGATCCCTCGGACAGCGATCCGTCGACGACGACGACGACGACGGACCCCACCGACACGGATCCGACCGACACGGATCCCACCGACAGCGAGACCGACACCGATCCCACCGGCGGTGGCTTCGATCCGCCGCCGCCCTTCGGCGACGACGTGCAGGAGCTCGACCTGGTCGGCACGTGGAGCCTCAACTGGGTGCCGGAGAGCGGCTTCGACTCGGTGCTCGACGTCGACGCCTCGGGCAACTTCATCTGGACCGAGTCGAGCGCGGACTGCTCGACGTCCACCGTCGCCACGGGCTTCGTGTGGGTCGAAGGTCTGCAGGTCGTGATGCACGTCGAGGAGTGGGAGCGCCCCCTGCCGTGGGACACCGAGCCGGTGCTCGGCGAGACGTTCCCGCCGCCGTTCCGCCTGCGCATGAGCTTCTCGCTGCAGGGCGGAGGCGGCGACGCGTACCTCACGTTCGGTGCGCCCTCGCGCATCGTCGAGACCGAGGCGTACACCGGCGAGTCGTACGTCCGCACCGAGGTCGAGGGCCTCTACCTCGGCGGCGACTGGCACGGCGAGGCCGAGCTGCAGGCGATCCCGGCGGGCGAGGACGATCCCGTGACGATCGTGCGCGACTACTACTTCGCGGATCTGATGGCCGAGACGGACATGCTCGATCCGCAGGGCATGGGCACGCGCAGCATCACGACCCAGTACTTCCCGGTGCCGACGCAGAGCAGCGTGTTCGACGGCGGCAACTGGACGTGCCTCGGCGGCTGCCCGCAGCCGTCCGGCACCACGCTGGTCGACGGCAGCAACCTCTATACGTACGGCTTGTACGCCGGGCAGACCCACCTGCTCACGTTCGAGGACGGCCGCACGTTCCGCCGCGACGTCGACACGGACTGCGCCCCGTAGGGACGGGCCGCGCGAATCAAGGCGATCGCCGCAATGCTGCGGCGATCGCCTTTTCGTACTCGTCGCGGTTCGTGAACCCCTCGATGCGCCCGCCGAGGGCGACCTTCGCGACCGCCACCCCCATCGCCACGATGCGCGAGCGCACCAGCGTGATCGCCGAGGTCCAGCGCTCCGGGTGTCGCAACAGCGCCTGCTGCGTCAGGATGCGAACCGCGGGCGTGTACGAGTCGAGCTCGTCGAGGCGGAAGTCGACGACGGCGTGCTCGCACACCGGCAACAACTCGTCGAGCCACGCGGCGATGAACTCCCCATCCTCGTCGACGAGCTGGCCGTGCAGGACGATCGAGAGCCGGCGCGTGCCGATGCGACAGAGGGTCACACGGCCGCGGGGGCTCGAGCGTTCGCGGTGTGCATCGGCCTCGTCCATCGGGGGCGGCGCCCACGATTGTACGTTCGTCAGCGCTGGGCCGCGACGAGCTCGTCGAGCTGGTCCAGCGCTTCGCGCATGCCGTCCTCCATCCCGGACGAGAGCGCGGCTTCGCGCGCCTCCGGCGACGGGTACAGCTCGCGTGACACGAGCCGCGTGTGGCCACCCGGTGCGTCCTCGAAGGTGACGGTGATGATCGCGGGCGAGTCCGGGAAGGCCTCGAACACCTGCGTGTACACGAGACGTGTGGGTGGCGTGACCTCGCGGTACTCCCCGGAGAACGCGAACTCGTTGCCGTGGGCGCGCAACACGTAGCGGTACTCACCGCCCACGCGCACATCCGCGGTCACCTCGACGATCTCGGCGCGCGACTTCGGTGCCCACCACCTTCGGACGTGGCGTGCGTCGGTCCAGGCCTCGAAGACGATGCGCGGCGGCGCGCGAAAGGTGCGAGAGATGACGATCTCGCGATCTCCGTGGAGCTCCATCTTCGTGTCGGCCACGGGTGCGTCACTTCTTGCGTCTGGAGGGGCTGCGTTCACTGCGTTTCTCCTTTCGTTGGAGCTCGGCGAGGAGCTCGTCCATCTCCGCGAAGCGCTCGTCCCAGATCCGCCGGTAGCGCTCGAGCCACTCGTGGATCTGTCGGAGCGGCTGCGCGCGCAGCTCGTACAGTCGCTGCTGCGCGCGCGGCTGCACGTCGACGAGGCCGGCCTCCTTGAGCACGCGCAGGTGCTTCGACACCTGCGGTTGTGCGAGCTGCAGTCGCTCGACGATGTCGTTCACCGGACGAGGTCCGGCGAGCAACAGCTCGACGATGCGGAACCGGCTCGGCTCCGCGAGGGCGGCGAACGTCGCGTGCACCTCCAGTATATGGCCCGATGAGAATATGTCTGTCAAGGAATATTTTGGCGCCGTGAACTTCGGCGGGCCTCGTCGGAAGGCCCGGTGGGCGAGGGTCCATGCGAAGCGCGGTGCTCGGAATCGGAGTCGTTGTGCTCGGGTGTGCGACGGATCCCGGCGACGGATGGTCGACGCTGTCCGGCGCCGCGAGTGGAGCACCGGCGCCCGGCGAGACGGGCGAGTCCACGGGTGACGACGGCGACGACGAGTCCGAGGCGGAGGAAGAGGAGGACGAGGAGGGCGACGACGACGACGATGGCGGCGAGACGAGCGACGAGGGCGGCGCCGTCGACTCGAGCGAGGGCGCGAGCTCGAGCGACGGTGCGCCGGGCGACGACGACGGCGGCGATCCGGGCCTCGCGTGCGCCGGCGCGGGCGATCTGTCGATGCCGGGCCCGGGCGGCGCGGTGCCGGCGAGCCAGAACTGTCCGCAGACCGACTTCGCCGTGATGGTGGCGGGCTCGCCGGGTCCGATCGCGGACGTCGACGTGTCGATCGACGCCATCGCGGCCAACACGTCGCAGAACCGCGTCTGGCTCGTGGCGCCCGACCAGACGACGGTGCTGCTCTTCGATCACCGCGGCACGTTCCTCACCGACGACTTCGTCGGCACACGGTTCGACGATCAATCCGCGATGCCGGTGTCGACGGCACCCGGCCCCTTCCACGGCTGCTTCGCGCCCGAGCAGAGCCTCGCGGTGCTGAACGGCAAGGACGCCGACGGCCAGTGGACGCTGCGCGTGGAGACGTGCCTGTACGAGACCAGCATCACGGGCTGGCAGCTCGATCTGGATTTCTGACGGCGCTTCGGCGCGCGCACGCGGCAGCGTAGCAGGACGCGCTACCATGTCGCCATGGATGCAATCCAGCTCCGCGAGGTGCTCGACTTCGCCGTCGAGAGTGCACAGCTCGCCGGCGCGTTCACGCTCGGCTACTACAACTGCGGCACGCCGCACGAGCTCAAGGCCGATCGCTCGCCCGTGACCGCCGCGGATCGCGGCGCCGAGGAGCGGCTGCGCAAGCGCATCGAGGCCGCGTATCCCGATCACGGGATCCTCGGGGAGGAGTTCGGCGAGACCAAGGGCACGAGCCCGGCGCGGTGGATCCTCGATCCGATCGACGGCACCGTCTCGTTCATCAGCGGCGTGCCGCTCTACTGCGTCCTCGTCGGGCTCGAGTACGCCGGCGAGATGGTCGCGGGCGTGATCCACATGCCGGCGCTCGGCGAGACGGTGTACGCCGCGCGCGGACTCGGGTGCTGGTGGAACGGTCGACGCGCGCGCGTGTCGGACGCGCGCACGCTCGGCGAGTCGCGGCTGTGCACGTGCGGCAGCAAGTTGCTCGTCGATCACGGTCGCGGGCGCGAGTACGAGCGCGTGCGCGATCGCTGTCTGCTCGATCGCGGCTGGTCCGACGGCTACGCCTACGCGCTCGTCGCCACCGGGCGCGCCGAGGTGGTCATGGATCCGCTCATGCAGATCTGGGACAACGCCGCGGTCATGCCGGTGGTGGTGGAGGCCGGCGGCACTTTCACGGACTTCGCCGGCAACGCCACGCACAAAGCGAAGGAAGCGCTCGCGACGAACGGACACGTGCTGCCCGAGGTGCTGGCCGCGATCGCGGGGCGGTAGTCACGGATCGAACGCCGCGCACGCGGTCGCGACGGTCGTCGCTCCCGCGGCGAAGAACGAGCCGAAATCGTCGAGGCACGCGGAGTCCCACGCGCCGTACGTCGAGGTCTCGACGACGTCGCGCATCGCCTCCGGGAGCTCGGCGTCCACCTCGCTCTCGCACCACGCATACTCGCCCGCCACGTTGCCGCCCAGCGCGAGCGTGACGACGCGCGACTCGTCGCCGCCCTTCGCCGCCACGACGCGCTCGTGCGCGGCCGCTGCCGTGGTCACCGAGGCGTCGACGATCGGATCCTGCGCGGGCGCGACCAACACGGTCACGAGCAGCGCGTCGTCGCGCAGGAAGCCCGCGTTGCAGCCCCCGGGCTGCGCCTGCGCGTCGACGGCGAGCGCGAGCGCGTCCCACAGCGTGTCGGGGCCCGCGCTGTTGTAGTTCGCGGGGCCGCACTCGAGCCCCGTGCCGCGCACGAGGCACTGCAACGAGCCGGCGTCGAGCTGGCCGGGCTCGACGAAGCGACCCGCCGCGCACTCGGTGACGCCGTACTCCGGGATCACGAATCCGTTGCGACCGGCACCGAGCGCCGTGTCGCACGCATCGGCCTCCACGCCGAGGCAACCCGCGCCGCACGAGTTCAGCTCGCACAGCGCATCGGCCGGCATGCTGCCGGTGACGAGCACGCGCACGTCGACGACACCGGCCTCGATCGCGAGCCCGTCGACGAGCGTCGCGAGCCCTTCCGCCAGTCGCTCGTAGTAGGCCGCGTAGCCGGCGTACGCCCAGACGTCGGAGGTCCAGTCGTCGCTCGCGGGCGACTCGACGACGACGAGCACGTCGATCGCGGCGCATCCCTGCGGATCCTCGTCGCCGGTCGAGCTCTCGTTCGGCTCGCCGTCGTCGCTCGACGCGTCGCCCGCGTCGGGCGGGATGTCCCAGTCGGGGAACGGCGACTCGTCGTCGGAGCTCGCCGGCTCGACCCCGGCGGTGCCGAACGGCTCGTCGCCGACGCCGACGGAGCACCCGATGCAGAGCACGAGCACGCACGCATGTCGTGGTGCCGACATCCTCACCAACCGCAGCGGCCCTGGTACTCGCTGCTCGTCATCAGCTCGATCGCGAGCACCTCCTCGACGAGCCCGTTCTCCATGGCGGCGACATACGCCGCACGGCCGTCGGGATCCGACTCGCGCTCGAGGTACTGGCGATATGCCGCATCGACGACGCGCCCGCGCGCCTCGGCAGAGCGCAGGAACTCGTACGCGAGCGCGCGGCGCTCCTCCGCGTCGTCGAGCGGCCCGATCGCGGCGACCCAGCCGTCGACCTCCGCGGCGGCGGGCGTGCGACCGAGTACGTCGGCGTACAGCATCTCGACGAAGCGACGTCGATCGGATCCGGCCGCGACGACGAAATACTCGTTGCTGCCCAGGAAGCCGGCGCTCGCGTCGGTCTGCGCGAGCCCGTTCTCCATCGCAGCGATCCAGTCCTCGAGCCCGGCGTCGTCGGGCGCGCGGCGCAACAGAGCCGTGTAGAGGCCGCTCAGGAATCGCGTCATCGACTCGCGCGAGCGCACGAACGAGCCCACCGCCTCGCCGGGCGCGAGGCCGTTCTCGATCGCGGCGACCCAGTCGGCGAGGCCGGCCTCGTCGGGCTCGCGGCCGAGCACGTGCATGTAGAGATCCGTCAGCCAGCACTCGATCGCGGCGCGATCCGGCCCGGCCGGCTCGGGCAGCGGCGCATCGCCACCGCCGTCGCCGTCGCCGGGCGCGTCGTTCTGGCCGGGGCTGCCGTAGAGGAACGCGACTCCCTTCTTGTCGCCCGCGCTGAGACCGTTGCGCTGTCCGGCGATGCGGCCGCCGTTCTTCTTGCGAGTGATCGTGGGTCGATCGTTCTCGAACGGATCCCACTCCGGGTCCTTCGAGAACGCGCTCGATGGGTAGTGCATGATCGAGTCGAAGTCGTACGCGCCGATGTTGGCGCCCTTGAATCCGCCCCAGAACTGGTTCATCTGCTTGTACGTCCAGAAGTTGGGGCGCTTGTCCTTCTGGATGTTGTCGCTATGGATCACGATGTGCTCGTGGCGATCGGTGCGCGACTGCTCGTGGTAGAGGCCCACGACGTGACCGATCTCGTGGATCGCCGCACCGCGATCGCAGCCGCCCTCGAGGCCGACCAGCTGCACGCCGCCCGCGCGACCGACGTGGGTCGACCAGCAGCCGTAGGGCGGGTTCTCGCCCTGCTCGAGCGCGACGAGGTCCGAGGGCAAGAACAACACGAAGTCCGCCTGTGACTTGCGCTCGACCAGGCGCACGCGCGTCTGGTTGTGCCAGTGCGCGATCGCTTTCATCAGCATCTCTCGGCGCGCCTTCGGCATCGCGGGATGGATCTGGTAGGGCACCACGCCGTTCTTCCACTTCTTGTTCGGCCGCACTGCGGAACGGTCGGGCTCGCGCTCGCCGAGCTGCTCCGCGGTGAGCTCGTCCACGGGTCCGGCGAGGATGTCGCCGTCGACGATCGCCCAGCCATCCATCACGACGTACTCCTGCTCGCGATCGCTGCCGTCGATCTCGAACCATCCGCGTCGCGTCTCGTCGGGCGTCAGGTGCGGAAACGCTTGCTCGACGCCGGACACGATCACCGCGCGTGGTTCTGCGTCGTCGGCCGCACAACCCGCGAACATCACCGCGAGCACCCACCCTCTCGATGCCAAGTCGCCCATCGCCCGAAGGACGACGCGTCGGCGCGGGTGAGACACGCAAATCGTCGTGCGCCGTCGGCGCGCCGCGAGATCGGGGTCGTGGACCGGCCTGGCGTGCGGCTGACCGGCAATCTCGGCGGGTGACGTCGCAGGGCGAGCGCGCGCTCGTCTCCCCTCGGGACCGCTTTGCTGGCGCTGCGAATCCGCCGCTACCATGAAGCGATGGGCGCCGTCGATGCTTCCACGTGGGCCGCGTTCGTCGGCGCCGCGGGGCACGAAGGCACCGATCGCGCGGCGATGCAGGCACTCGCCGACGCGATCGCGCGCGCGCAGGAGACGTGGCCGGAGCTCGTCGACGATCCGCCGGCGTTCGCGGGCTATCTCGGCAGGCGGCTCGCCGAAGCGGGCACGCCGATCGCGGGCGTCGCGGAGCTCCACGTGGAGGATCTCGCGCTCGCTTTCGCGTGTGCGGCGGGTCGGCCCGCCGCGCTGCGGGCCTTCGAGCGCGACTACGCGGCGACGATGACGGAGATCGCGGAGAAGTTCGCGGACGATCGGGCGGGCGCCGACGAGATCGTGCAGGGCGTGCGCGAGAAGCTGTTCGGCACGCGTAGAGACGCGCGCATCGCCGAGTATGCTGGGCGCGGCCCGCTGCGGAAGTGGCTGCGCGTGTGCGTGCGGCGAGCGGGGCTGGACTTCGCACGCGCGCGCGGTCGCGAGGTGGTGCCCGCGGGGGACGAGCAGCTCGTGGCGGATCTCCAGGCCGGCAGCCTCGACATCGACTACGTCAAGCGCACGTATGGCGAGGTCTTCCACGACGCGTTCACGGCCGCCCTCGCGGCGCTCGACAGGCGCGAGCGCAACGTCCTGCGCCATCACCTCGTGCACGGGCTCAAGGTCGAGGAAGTCGCCGGCATGTACCGCGTGTCGCGGCGCACGGTGACGCGGTGGATCGCGGCGGCGCGCGAGCAGATGCTGCAGACGATCCGCGACACCGTTCAGACGCGTCTGCAGATCCCCGATGCCGAGCTCACGAGCTTCCTGCGCGTCGTCCGGAGCCGCTTCGAGGTCGACCTCAGCGTCGCGCTCGCACGCCCGAGTGCAGGCGCTCCGCGAGGCGGGCCGGGAAGCCCGTCGTGAGCTGTCCGGACGCGAACGCGCTGCTCGACTTCGCGGCCGGCCGCGCGACGGGGGCGCAGCGCGACGCGCTCGAGCACCACCTCGACGGGTGTGGGTCGTGCCGCGATCTCGTCGCCGATCTCTTCAGCGTGGCCGATCGCGGACCGGTCGGGCCACCGGTGCTGCGCCCCGGTGATCGCATCGGTCGATTCGTCGTGCGCGAGTGTCTCGGGCGAGGCGGCATGGGCGTCGTGCACTCGGCGTTCGACGAGCGACTCGGACGCGTCGTCGCGATCAAGCTGTTGCACCGCGAAGCGCAGGGCGGCACCGCTCGGCTCGTCCGGGAGGCGCAGGCGATCGCACGCGTGTCCCACGAGAACGTCGTGAAGGTATTCGGCACCGGCGTGCTCGACGACGTGCGCGACACGGTTTTCATCGTGATGGAGCGCATCGACGGCACCACGCTGCGAGAATGGCTGGCGACTCGACGACCACTCGCGGAGATCCTCGCGGTGTTCCGCGGCGCCGCAGCGGGGCTCGCGGCCGCGCACGCGCATGGGATCGTCCACCGCGACTTCAAACCCGACAACGTGATGATCGATCGTGCCGGTGTGGCGAAGGTCATGGACTTCGGGCTCGCACGCCTCGGCGGCACGCGTGTGGAGCAGGGCGCGACACTGGATGCCGAGGCGGACGATCGCTTGACGTGGACGGGCACGCTCGTGGGAACGCCGGCGTACATGGCCCCGGAGCAGCTCACGGACGGCGTGGCCGATCCACGCAGCGATCAGTACGCGTTCTGCATCGCGCTGTTCGAGGCCGTCTGTGGCGTGCGCCCGTTCGCGCAGCGCGACAGCGACGATCTGTTTGCCGCGAAGCGCTCGGCCCGCGTCGAGTTTCCGGCGTCGAGTGCTGTGCCGGCCTGGTTGCGGCGCGTGCTCTTGCGCGGACTCGCGTCGGATCCCGACGAGCGTTTCGTGACGATGGAGGACGTGCAGCGCGCGCTGGAGCCTCCGCGCCGTCGTCTGCTCGTCGTTGCCGCGCTCGCCGTGGGCACGACGATCGTGGCGCTCGGCTCGCGCGGAGCGAGCGAGACCCGCGAGGGCTGCGATGCGGCCGGGTCGCTCGACGCCGTGGGGTGGGGCGTCGACGATCGCGATGCGCTCGACCGCGCGCTCCGGCGCGGCCTACCCACGGACGCGACCGCGAAGGCGCTCGCGGGCATCGACGCGTGGACGCAGGGCTGGGTCGGCGCGCACGCGCTCGCTTGCGCGAACGGAGACGATCGCGAGCTCGCCTGCCTCGCCGCGCGCCGAGCCGGTCTTGCCGCCGTGCTCGAGCTCGTGCGCGACGCGAGCTCGACCGCGACGGCTCGGCCCACGGACGTGCTCGCTCGGCTCGGCGATCCCCGCGACTGCGTGGACGCGCCGGACGGTCGCCTCGACGAGCACACCGAGGTCGCGCTCGCGCGCGTGCGCACGCTCGCCGATCTCGGCGAGCTCCAGCAGGCGCGCGAAGAGAGCGAGGTCGCCGTCGCCCGTGCGCGAGAAGGCGGCGATGTGCCGGCCATCGCCCGGCTCTCGCTCGAGCAGGCCGCCGTGCTCGAGGATCTCGACGCGTGGTCCGAGGCGATGGCCGCCGTCGAGGAAGCGCATCACCGCGCGGAACAGGCGGGTGACGACGCCACGGCCGCGCGCGCCGCCATCCGCGGCGTGTCGCTGCTCTCGAAGTGGAAGCCGGAGCGGCGCGCAGTCCAGACGTGGCTGCGTCACGCGGAGACGGCCGTGCAGCGCGCTGGTACGTCCATCGAGCTCGCCACCGGCCTCGCGATCGTACGCGCGCGCGCGCTGGAGCTCGAGGGCGATCTCGCCGGTGCGCGGGCGCAACTCGAGCACGCCGCCGGCGAGGCCGAGCGCGGAGACGACGAAGGACTGCACGTCGTCTTGTCGAATCTCGGCGTCGTGATGGGGAAGTCCGGCGACCTCGCAGCCGCGATCGAGGTGTTCGAGCGCGACCGTCGGCTCGTCCTGGAGCGCTACGGCGCCGATCATCCCGCGCTCGTCGAGGTCGACGTCAACCTGTCGGCCGCCCACGTGAACAACGGCGAGCTCGCCGAAGGGCTCGCAGTGCTCGAACGGGCTCGGGCACTCGAGGAAGCCCTGCCGACTCCGCGTCCCACGCGGCTCGGCAACATCTGGTTGAACCGTGCGATCATCGAGTACCGCGGCGGGCGCTGGACGCAGGCGATGGCGGCGTTCGAGCGCGCGGCCGAGCTGTTCGAGCGCGGCTACGTGAGCGGACATCCGGCGCACGGACGGGCGCTGTACGGCGTGGCGCTGAGTCTGCAGAACGCCGGCCGCGAGGCGGACGCCGAGACGAAGCTGCGCGAGGTCGTCGAGGTGTTCGAGACGGCGATGGGAACGGAGTATCGCGAGCTCGTGGGCCCCCTCGACGCGCTCGCCGATCTCGCGGCCGAGCGGGGCGAGCCTGTAGAGGCCCTGGCGTTGCGCCGTCGCGCGCTCGCGATCGCCGAGCGCACGCTGCCCTCCGACGACCCCGAGACGGCCGACGTGCGTGCGGGACTCGGCTCGGATCTCGTCGCGTCGGGCGATCTCGACGCGGCCGTCGATCAGCTCGAGCGCGCGCTCTCTGTCTTGCGCAGGCCCGAGGCGCGTGCCCTGGGCTACCAGCCGGCGGTCGCCTGCCTGCCCCTCGGCCGCGCGCGCATGCAACAGGGACGCGCGAAGGATGCCGCCCAGCTGCTCGAGTCGTGCGTCGCCGATCTCCCCGACGAGGCCGACGAGGAGCTGCGTCGCGAAGCGACCGCGCTGCTCGCAGACGCGCAGCGTCGCCGATGACTGGTGCACCGCCGTCGACCCTGTCTCGAGGGCGGTGCACTCGAGGTTGGATGGCGCGACGTCGCCGTCCTACTCGAAGCGCGAGAAGTCGGGCTTCTTCTTGAGGAAGAACGACTGCAGCGCTTCGGCGGCCTCGGGCGAGCGCAGGCGCTCGAAGAACGCTTCGCTCTCGCGCGCGAGCGCGGCCTCCATGCGCTCGCGCTCCGCTTCGAGCATCAGCGACTTCGTCAGGCGCACCGACGCGGGCGGCATTGCAGCGAGCGCGTGCGCCCGCGCGAGCGCGAACGGGTGCAGCTCGGCCGGCGCGAGCACGCGGTTCACCAGCCCGATGCGCTGGGCGACGTCGGGGCCGAACGGTTCGCCGAAGAACAGCAGCTCGCTCGCGATCGCCCGCCCGGCGAGCGCGGGCAACAGCGCACTCGAGGCCGCCTCGGGGCACAGCCCGAGCGGCACGAACGGCAGCTGGAACCGCGTGCCCTCGGCGGCGTACACGAGATCGCAGTGCAGCAGCATCGTCGTGCCCACGCCGATTGCGGGGCCTTCGACCGCCGCGATCATCGGCTTGCCGAACCTCACGAGCAGCTCGAGGAACCGCCCGACCGGCGAGTCGGCCGACGTCGGCGGGCGCTGCATGAAGTCCTGCAGGTCGTTGCCGGCCGTGAAGATGCCGCCCTCGCCGCGGATCAGCACGACGCGGATCCTCGGATCGCTCTGCGCCCGCTCGAGTGCCGCGACCAGCTCCTCGTACATCGACAACGTGAGCGCATTTTTCTTGCTGAGGCGCGCGAACGCGACGACGAGCACGCGATCGTCGAGCGTGGTGGTGACGGCGGCATCGGTCATGGTCGCAGCGTAGGCGATCTCGAGTCGCGGAGCGACCGGAAGGAGGTGAGCGCGACGGCTCTGCCGGCGCGCGAGGAGGAAGCGGAGCTTCCTCCTCAAAGACTCAATACGGCGTGCACAGCTCGACGGGCACGCACTGCTGCGTCCAGCAGCGGTCTTCGATCGCGGGCTGGAAGCCGTCCTCGCAGGTGGGCGGCTCGTCGGCGCACATGATGAGCGCCGGGTCGCACTTCACGAGGCGCAGCCGGCACGTGTGCGAGCACAGCGCGGTGGTGCCCCAGAGGTCACAGAGCGGGCGCGCGCAATCGAGGTCGCAGGTGGGCGGCTCTTCGCCGACGAGGATCGCCTCGCACGTGCAGCAGTCGTTCACGAGCCGGCAGTCCTCGTCGTCGACGCACTCGATGCCCGACGCGGTGGTCGACGCCTCGTCGGCGCTCGCGGCGGTGGTCGTGCCCGGATCGGTCGCGCTCTCGGTGGTGGCGTCGTCGTCGGCGCTCGCCGACGTCGCGTCGCCCTGCGTCGACGCGCCGTCGCTCGTCGGCTCGTCGTCGTCCGGGTCGCACGCCGCGACCAGGGCGAGCACACACGCGAGCGCGGCGGACGAGCGCATCGCGGCATGATACCGCGCCCGCGAGCGCGACTGATAAGGTAACCCGCGATGCCGCCCGAGCCGGACCGCGCGCCCATTGCCGTGACTCCACCCGCCGGCGGTTTCGATCGCGCGGGGATCCGCGCGATCGTCTCCGAGGGCCCGCTCGCGAAGAACCTGCACAAGATCGTGCGCGCGCCGTTCGGTCACACCGTCACGACGCTGCGCGTGCTCGAGGCCATCGTCGACGCCGGCGATCTCGCGCTCGCGTCCGGCGAGGCGCTCCACGCCGCGTTGATGGAGGACATCGCGCGCACCGGCAGCTTCGCGATCCCCGAGCCCACGCGCGATCAGAAGCTCTTCATCGGCGCCTTCGCGGCCACGGTGTGGTGCGACACCGCCCAGACGCTGCTCGCCGAGCTCGCGCCCACGCCCGTCGTCGACGGCAGCCTCGAGGCCGAGGGGCTCGAGGAGCTGCTCGAGCAGCCGCCGCGCGAGGTCGTCGCGCGCGTGCTCAAGCTCGCGGGCCGCTACCTCGAGGTGCAGGCCGGCCTCAAGTCCGGCGCCGCCGCGCAAGGCGTCGCCGAGCGCGAGCTGTGGATCACCACGACGTTGCACGCGGGCGTGCTGCAGCTGCGCGCCGCGATCGAGCGCCTCACCCACGCCGGTCGTCTGCGCCCGTTCGGCCTCGCGCTCGCGCAGCGCAAGGTGATCGTCGGCGCCACTCGCTACGAGGGATTCCGCGCGCGCCCCATCGGCGATCCCGTCACCGATCTCAAGCCCGTGCAGACCACCGACATCGTCGGCAACCAGGAGTTCCTGCAGGCCGGCCTCCGGCTCGCACGCGACGTCGCGGCCTACGACCTCGCGCGCGGCAAGAGCCCCAAGCAGGTGAACCCCGTGCTGTTCGCGCTCGGTCGGCCCGGCTGCGGCAAGACGATCACCGCGCACGCGATCGGCAACTACTTCCTCGACTACTGTCGCCAGCGCGACGTGCCCGCGCGCTTCAAGGTCATCCGCCGCACCGACTGGGCGAGCGCGTACCAGAACGCGAGCGCGAACGAGCTCGTGCGGATCTTCCGCGAGGAGGTCTACGGCTTCGACGGCGTGTGCGGCGTGTACTGGCCCGACATCGACACCGCGTTCGCGAGCCGCGACAGCGGCGATCTCCGCTCCGAGGAGAAGAACACGCTCGGCGCCGTGTTCGGGATCTTCGACGGCACGCTCATCCCCAAGGACGGCAAGTGGTTCATGATCTGCGACGCCAACTTCATGCAGATGGACGAGGCCACGGTGTCGCGCATCGCCCAGAACCCGTTCCAGGTGAAGGGGCCGAGCGTGCCCGAGGACTACGTGAAGCTCCTGCGCGACGTACTGCTCCGTCAACAGCTGCAGTTCATCGCGGCCGACGACGCGCAGTGGCTGGACATCGGCAAGGCGTGCGTCGACGCGGACCTGAGCGGACGCGCGATCGAGTCGATCGCCGGCAACATCCGCTCGATCATCCAGGACTTCGAGTACCCCGACGAGTACTTCCGCGCGGACTTCGAGACGCGCGCGAAGCTCGTGCAGAGCCTGTCGCGCCGCATCGGCGCCGCCACGGTGCGCGACCTCATCGCCCACTACGTGCAGTTCCAGAAGGACGCCGAGGAGAAGTCCGCGCGCCACCGCTTCGAGCAGGAAGTCGACACGATGGTCCGTCAGCTCAACGCGGGCCGCGAAGCCACGGCCCGCGCCGCCGAAGCAGCCGCCCGCGCGATCGCAGGCGAGTGAAGGAGCTCAGCCCGAAGGTCCGCCGACTTGCGACAGCCCGAAGCCGGTCATGTCGCTGTACGTGTACGGCAGGTTGAGGCCCGTCACCGTGTCCACCTGGCCGGAGGCCGGATCGACGCGGTACGCCTCGTTGTTGTTGATCGCCGGCCCCCACACGTAGCCGTTGAAGTCGATGCTCACGCCGTGCACGTAGCTCGGCACGTCGAGCGTCTGCACCACCGCGAGCGTGTCGATGTCGACCGCCACCATCGGATCGTTCGCGAGCCACAACAGATCGCCACCGTCCGGCATGCACCCACCGCTGCCGCCGGCCTGGCCGGTCTGCCATGTCTGCGACGGATAGTCGAAGCGCCCCACCTGCGAGCTGCACGTCCACACGCGATCGTTGCGGTCGACGGCCATGCCGTAGCCGCCCGCCGGCGTCTGCCACGTCTGGAACGTGAACGCGAGCCGGTCGACGCGGACCAGCTGCCCACCGCCGAGCTGCGTGCCCCAGAAGTTGTCACCCGAGTCCACCGCACCGCCGTAGATGCCGTAGAAGTTGGGCTGCACGCCGGCGATCGGCACCGTCTGCTCGATCACGCCGGTCTCGCCGTCGAGCAAGATCACGTCGATCGACCCGTTCGCGCCGCTCGTCCACACCTTGGTCTCGTCGTAGCGGCAGGTGCCTTCGTCCCACGTGCCCGCCGTCCACGCGACCGGGCGCTGGCTCGCGTACGCCATCGGCGTGTGCCAACCGATGCACCCGTCCTGCCACGCCTTCACGTCGCCCGGACCACTCGAGGTGTTCGCCGCGTTCGGACAGTCCTCGTGGCGCGCGAAGATCATCGTGACACCACCGGAGCGGTTCGCGATGACGGCATCGCCGTTGAGGTTCACCGACGTGCGCGATGGATTGCCGTTGCTGTCGGGCCGGGTGATGTACCGACCCTCTTCGATCAACGACTCGGTGTTGATCTTCGAGACGGTGCTCTCCGCACTGTTCGCGATCCAGATATAGGAGAAGTCGGCCGTCCCGCCGCCGCCGCCTCCACCACCGTCACAGCCGAGTGACGCATCCGGCTGCTGGCCGAGATCGAACTTCGCCGATCCCTCGTCGGAGCCGTCCGCGTCGTCGTCGGCCGATCCGCTCTGCTGCCCCGTGCCACCGTCGCCCTCTGCGGCCGTGCCCCCGTCGTCCCCGGTGCCGGCCGAGAGCGAGACGCCGCCGATCCCGTCGTCGGCACCCCCGCCGCCGCGGCCGTTGCCGTTCCCGCCGCACGCGCCGAGCGAAATCGCCGAGATGAACCCGAATGCGGTGGTCGATCGCATGGTGGTGCCCCGATCCCGCGCCACCACGAGGTCTGCCCTGATCGACGACGGGGGGGGCGCGCTCAGCTTCGACACCATCCGCCTACGCGTTTCCGGATCCCCACACGGGGTCCCACCCGGCAGCGTCGCGCGGGAGCGCGCTGGGCAACCCGCTCGGATCCCCGGATTGCTGCCGTCGCCCCGGGCGCCGCCACGGCAGCCGCTCGCGATCGACGGCAGCGCATTGCGTGTCGACCCCCACGATGCCCGCAACGCCGGGGTAGAGCGGCGTTCCGACGATCGGCGCGCGCGGGTGGATGGCAGCGCGCTCGACCAACACGCCGCATGGCATCGGGCGACGCATCCCCGAATCTGCCGCATCGGCAGGGGTATACGCCCGTGCCGCGTTGACAAGTGCCCGGCTTTCCAACGATCGTGAGCGTCCGTGGGGGATGCGGGGCAGGACCGGGCGCTCGTCTCGACGGAGCTCGTCGGGCAGCGGATCATGGATCGCTACCGCATCTCCGAACGCGTCGCGCGTGGCGGAATGAGTGTCGTGTACCGCGGGGAGGACGAGCGCCTGCGCCGCCCCGTGTGCGTGAAGGTGTTCTGTGGGCTCGACCCCTCGCGTCCGGGGTACCGCACCGTGCACGAGCACTTCGTGCAAGAGGCGTTCGCGCTGTCGACCTTGCGGCACCCGAACACCATCCGGATCTACGACTTCGGGTACCTCGAGGACGAGCTCGCCACGCCGTTCTTCGTCGTCGAGTACGCCGACGGCGGCACGCTCAAGGAGTTCGTGCGCAAGCACGGACCGCTGTCCGCCCACGAGACGTTCGAGATCCTCGAGCCCATCGCGGAGGCGCTGCGCGAGGCCCATGCCGCCGGCATCATCCATCGGGACATCAAGCCGTCGAACATCCTGTTCACGCGCGCGGGCCCGTCGCTCGTGGTGAAGCTCGCCGACTTCTCCATCGCCAAGGCGATCGAGGACGCGATCCCGAACCGTGCCGACGACACGAACATCAACAACAGCGACAAGGTCGGGCTGTACTCGCTGGGATGGGCCGCGCCCGAGCAGCTCCGCTCGGAATCCGTCGGACCCTCCGCCGACGTGTTCGCGCTGGGCCTCACCACCGCGTACATGCTCACGTGCAAGATGGTGTACCCGGGCGACGACGTGCTGCAGCTGTTCGAGCTGCGCCGGCTCGGTGACACGTATCTGCGCCGCGTGATCGGCGAGAACGGGCTCGACGACGAGCTGCTGCGCACGATCTGTCACGCGTGCCGCGAGAACGCGGACGAGCGCTTCCAGACGATCGAGGAGTACCTCGAGGCGCTGCGCGAGTCGGTGCACGAGTCGTGGCGCAACATCACGACGAAGCAGGAGCGCTACGTGCCGCCGCGTCCGGCCCAGCCCATCGCGGCGGCGCCTCCGAGCAATCCGGCCACGCGCACGGAGCTCGCGATCGAGCCGGCCCGCTCCACCCCGAGCGAGCCGCCCACGATGCAGCCCACGCATACGCACGTCGCCGCGGTCGCGAGCGCGTCGCAGTCGTCGTCGGCGCTGCCGCTGAACCCGTCGTTCCCCCCGAATTCGAGCGTCCGCGTGCTCACCGTGGACAGCTTCGCGAGCCCCGAGATCGTCGTGGGTGGCCGCCGGATCCGCTCCGTCGCGGTCGGCGAAGAGCTGTCGCTCGGGGCCGAGGCCGGCATCGTCGGCACGCGGGCGCGCATGCGCATCCTGCCGCGCGAGCTCGGCGACGTTCGCATGCACGTGAAGGGGCTCAACTGCTTCGTGGTGCGCGACGGCACGCGGCCGTCGATCGGCATCGACGTGGATCGCGACGTCGAGGCGGTCCTCATGTCCCCCGCGCGGGAGCTGCTCGATCGCGTCGGGATCCACCTCGGTGCCTTCGACGGCACCTCGCGCACGTTCCAGCTCCACGGCGCCGCGCTGGCGGTGCCGGTTCGCCTCGCACGCTGGTCGGCGTTGCTCGACTTCGGTCCGGGGCGCGAGACGATCCTGCTCTATCGCAGCGCTGGAGGCCTGCCGTGAACAAGCCGCCACGTCCGGGTGGCATGCCGCCGCCCCCTTCGGTGCGCCACCAGACCGGGCCGGTGCATGCGGTCGGTGCTCCCCCGAGCCCGCCGCCGCGCGGCGACGCGCCCTATCCCGCCCCCGATCCGGCGGGCTCCACCGTCGGACCGATGCCGGGTCCGTCGATGCCGATGCCGGGTCCGATGCCGGGTCCGACGCTGCCCGGCCACGTCGCGATGGGCGGCAGCGGGCCCATGGCGATGCCGATCCCGCCGCAGCCCGCTCAACAGCAGGTCGCGACGCACATCGTCCGCTCGCGCGCGTACACGTTCACGCGCGACGAGAACGGCCACCCCGTCGAGCTCGGCTCGGGACGCTCGGGCAAGGCGTATCTCGGCGAGGAGGCGTGGGTCGAGTCGAAGACCGCGTTCCGCCGCAAGGTCGCGATCAAGATCCTGCAGAAGGGCGTGGGGCCCGAGGACGCGCTGCGCTTCCAGATGGAGAAGGAAGTCCTCGAGCGCGTGCAGGGCCACGCGAACATCATCACGCTGTTCGCGTCGGGCGAGTCCGACAACCGCGAGTTCATCCCGCATTCGATCCGCGACAAGGTCGAGGACGACTTCATGATCCTCGAGCTGTGCGACCTGTCGCTCGAGGAGCGGCTCAAGGGCTCGCGGGGCGGCCAGCGCGAGGATCTGCTGGCGTATCCGCAGCGCGATCGCCTGTTCCGCGTGCTCGAGTACCTCATGCCGATCGCGACGGCAGTCGAGTACGCGCACCTCGAGTGCAACGTCTGCCACCGCGACATCAAGCCCGGCAACATCCTGTTGCGTCTGCCGAATCCGAAGCTGCAGGGCTCTTCGCTCGACGTGCGGCTGGCGGACTTCAACGTCGGCAAGATCCGCGACGAGGCCCAGGACCTGTCGGTCACGCGGTTGCACGGCGTGCCGGGCACCCTGTTCTTCCAGGCGCCCGAGCAGGAGACGAACGCGTTCGAGATCCTCGTCAACGTGCAGCACGGCTCGAAAGAGGTCTCGTACTTCGAGGACTTCTACATCTCGATCGCGCAGAACGACACGTTCGAGCTCTTCAATCGCGGGCGCCGCTACGCGGTGGCGGGGGCCGACCTGTCGAAACGCAAGCTGTTGCTCTCGCGGCCGTGGGACGAGCCCACCGAGCACAACGTGCGCGCGAAGATCATCAAGAGCGTCGACCGTCCGGCGGACATCTACTCCCTCGGCGCGCTGTTCTACTATCTGATCTCCGGCACGCACGGCAATCCGAAGACGCTGTACGACGCGTTCTACAAGTTCGTGGAGTACGACGGCCCGAGCGAGGGCGATGCGGGCAACCAGAACACGGTCGACGCGTACATCGAGCACGAGTACTCGGTGATCCAGAGCCTGCGCGCGCCGAAGGTCGACGAGCACAACCAACCCGTGCTCGCGCCGGCCGATCGCTTCTTCAGCTACAAGCACTATCTCGACGGCAACGGCGAGCTGATCGACAAGGAGATCCTCAAGGTCATCGCGAAGGCGATGATCCGCAACAAGGTCGACAGCTACTGCCAGGCGTGGGACGTCTCCACCACGGGCATCAGCGCGTTCGTGAACGACCTGCGCAGCCTGTACGGAGGCTTCGGCGCGTACATGCCCACTCGCCCCGGGCTCCTGTTGAACTCGAGCGCGGGCAATCCCTCCCGCCGTGACGGCGGCGGCGGGGGCATCGTCGCGTGGTGGCGCGGGCTGATGGCCAAGCTGATGGCCCCGCCCAAGCGGCCGGCCGGCGCGAAGCCCGTGCCGCCCAAGCGGCCGCCGGGCCAGCTGCCGCCCGGCGGCGCGACGTAACGCGCGCGGGTCGGCGGACGTTCGGGCGGGCGAAGCTTCCGAATGGACTCGAGCGCGGTCCAACCCATGGTGCCGGTGCCACCGACCGGCTCCGGTGAGCCGCCCTCGCAGGGCGTGAGCGCCGGTGCGTTCGCGACGATCTGGCTCGCGCTGTTCCTCGACCTGCTCGCGTTCGGGATCATCATCCCGGTGTTGCCGTTCTACGCGACGCACCACGGCGCGTCGCCGGCGGTCGTGTCGCTCCTGTCGACGACGTTCTCGCTGTCGCAGTTCGTGATGTCGCCGGTGCTCGGGCGGATCTCCGATCAGTATGGACGCCGGCCGGTGATGCTCGTGTCGATCGCGGGCTCGTGCGCGTCGATGCTCGTGCTCGGCTTCGCCGGTGCGCTGTGGATGGTGTTCGTCGCGCGGCTCGTGAGCGGCATGTGCAACGCGAACGTGTCCACGGCGAACGCATACGTGGCCGATCGCGTCGCGCCGCGCGAGCGTGCCCGCTACATGGGGATGATGGGCTCGGCGATCGGGATGGGGTTCGTCTTCGGGCCCGCGCTCGGTGGGCTCCTGTCGTCGGCGGATCATCCCGAGCGGCCGTTCCTCTTCGCGGCCGCGCTCGCGGCGGTGAACTGGGTGATGGCGTTCTTCCTGTTGCCCGAGAGCCACAGGCCGGGCGGCGCGGCGACGACGGCTCGGCCCGCGATCGCGCCGTGGAAGGCGTTCGGTCGGCTCGCGTCGGTGCGCGGCACACCGCTCGCGGCGATGGTGGTGGTCGCGTTCGGGTTCTTCTTCGCGTTCGCGGCGATGGAGTCGACGTTCGCGCTCTTGACCGAGGCGCGTCTCGGCTGGGACGCGCGCCACAACGGGTACATCTTCTCGTGGATCGGCGTGTGCCTGGCCGCGTCGCAGGCGGTCATCTTGCCGCGATTGGTGCGACGGTTCGGCGAGCGGCGCACGCTGGTGATCGGGCTCGTGGTGCAGGGCACCGGGTTGGTGTTCACGGGGCTGGGCGGCAGCGTGGCGGCGATGGTCGTGGCGGCCACGTGTGTGGCGTGCGGCAACGGACTCGTGTCACCGAGCACGAGCGCAATCGTGAGTCGGGTCTCGACGGCGGAGGATCAGGGCCTGAACCTCGGCATCGTCCAATCCGCCTCGGCGCTCGCCCGCATCGTCGGCCCCGCCATCGCAGGCGTGCTCTTCGAGCACGTCGCCCACGGCGCCCCGATGCTGCTGGGCGCCGCGATCGTGGCGTTGGTTGCGATCTTCGTAGCGCCGCGCATCGTCCTGGAACGCTGACCCGAGGTACGTGCGAATTGCCACGGGAACCTTCGGTCGCCGCAGGTAACCGCGATGAACCTGCGACCCCGCGATACGAACCTCTAGCAACGCGTGGCTTGACCCCCCGCGAGGCGCGGGACTACAAGCGATGCGGGATTCGCAGCCCTCGGGGGGGCGCCAAGGGGAGATGAGGTTCCGATGAAGACAGCAGGATTCTTCGCGAGCTCGATCGTGGTGGTCGCGCTCACTGCTTCGTGTCAGGAGGGGGATCCCTCGGACGACGGCGTGAACGACGACGGTGCCGATGAGGATGTGCGCGACGTTCGCGTCGCGATTCCCGAGGAGGACAGCGAGCACTACAACTTCGTCGGCGGCGAGATGGTGATCGCACCTGGCGAGGAGCGCACGACGTGCTTCCACATGGTCGTGCCGCACGACATGGCGGTCAGCAGCATCGACATGCTGCAGGGCGACTTCGGTCACCACGCGGTGATCGTGTCGTCGAACGAGCCCAAGCCCGATGGAACGGTCGAGGACTGCACGGACCAGACGAGCTACGCGAAGTACAAGGCGCTGTTGATTCCGGTGGATCCGCCGCCGAACCACGCCTATTGGCTGACCAAGGGCACGTCGGTCGTGCTGCAGTCGCACTATGTCAACGCCTCGGACGAGCCCATCCTCACCCGCGACGTCGTCCGCGCGAAGATGATGGCGGCGGAGAAGGTCGAGCGCTGGATGGCCCCGTTCACGGCGACGGCGCTCGAGTTCGAGATCCCGGCGGGTGGCCAGGAGACCGAGCTCGCGTTCGATTGCGAGCTCGATCGCGACGTCGATCTCCTCTACGTCGGTGGCCACATGCACGAGTGGGGATCGAGCTACGACATCGATCTCGGTCCGTCGGTCGAAGAGCTCGCCAACATCTATACGGTCGATGCGTGGGTCCCCGACTACCGCGACCTCCCGCCCATCGAGATCTACGCGGAGGACCCGCTGACGATCACCCAGGGCACCGTTCTGCGCACGACCTGCCGGTGGAAGAACGACACCAGCGGGACGTTGCAGTTCCCGCAGGAGATGTGCGTGTCGTTCGGCGTCCTTGCGGGCTCGAAGGAAGCCTATGACTGCCGCTACACGCCCTGAGTGGACCCGAGCGATCATCGTCACTCTCGCGCTCACCGCCGTCGGCTGTGCCGACGGCGATGACGAGGGCGACGGCGAAGATACTGCCGACGACGCCGCGGACGACGCCGACGACGACGGAAGCAGCGGAGACGACGCGCCGGCCGATGGCGGGATGATGCGTGTCACCTTCAGCGTCGGCGGATCGGTGGCCGGCAGCCCCAACCTGGTCGACCCGCTCATGGGATCCTGCTACGGCGGCATCTATCGCACGGCCGACGTCGGGGCGACGGGCCCGCGTGAAGGCGCGGAGCAGGTGGCGTACGCCGAGGCGATGGGGGTCGATCTGACGAGCGCGATGGTCAGCACCGCGTCGTGGACGAGCGAGCCTCTCCCGCCCGACTCGTACACGTTCCTCGGTTTCTTCGACGTCGACGGGAGCAGCTCCGCGACCGAAGAGAAGGATCCCGAAGAAGGCGACCCCGTGACCCTGCCCAGCGCCAACAAGGTCACCATCGAGACCGGAGCGACGGCGGAGCTCGTCGTCCGCTTCGACCTCGTCCTCTGACGATGCACTACACAGCTCAGCAGCGCTCGACCATCGCTTTCGTGTGCCTCGCGTTGGCCACCTCCGGCTGCGACGACGGTTCGGACGACGACGGTGGACTCGAGCCGCGCTTCTCCGTCCTCCAGGAGGAGATCTTCACGCCCAAGTGCACGCTGTCGTCGTGCCACAGCGCGACCTTCCACGCCGGTGAGCTCGTGCTGGAACCGGCGCAGGCCTACGCGGGCCTCACGGAGGGGGCCGTGTTCCAGGCCGCAGCGAGTGCGGAGGGCATGCAACGCGTGGTCGCAGGAGATGCGGCCCGGAGCTTCCTCTGGCTGAAGCTCCAGCTCGATCTCGATCCGAAGTACGGCGCGGCGATGCCGCAAGCGTCCGGCGATGGTCTTCCCGAAGACGACCTCGCCCTCATCGAGGCGTGGATCGAGGCCGGCGCCGCGAACGACTAAGCAGGGCGGCGGCGGAGCACGACGGCGAGCAGCGCGAAGGCGAGGCTCGCCGTTCGTCGTTGGTTCGTCGTGCATGTGCAGCCGTCTTCACCGATCTCCTGGGCGGCCGTGCCGGGGAGCGAGCCCGTGTCGGCGCTGGTGGTTGGCGTCGTGTCGTCGTCGTTCGCGGCCGACGGATCGGCGTCGTCGTCGTCGTCGGTCGCGGTCGCGCTCGCGTCGTCGTCGGTCGCGGTCGTCGTGTCCGCGCCGCCGGTGGTCGTCGTCGGGCCGTCCGTGCGGGTCAGTCGCACCGCGTCGAAGGCGAGCATCGTCATCGTTGCGAAGGGCTCGCCCGTGTTGTCGTCGAGGCGCAGCGACTGCGCGCCGCCCTCGGCGAAGTCGAACGTGCCGAGCTCCGCCCAGCCCGACGCGGCGGCCTGATCGAGCGCGATCGACTCTGTGGTGCCCGCGTGCGCGAGGTCGTAGCTCGCGAGCGTGCTCGCGCCGAATGCATCCTCCACGTACACCTCGAGCCGGTACTCGCCGGCCTCCGCGAACGTGAACGACCAGACGCCGTAGTTGTCGACGAGCCGCGAGTCCGTCGTGTGGGTCCAGCGCAGCGAGTCCTCCCACCCCACCGCTTCGACGTGCCAGTACGTCGGATCGCCGCCGTAGCCGAAGCACGAGCCGGTCTCGTCGAGCGTCGCGCCGGCGGGCGGGATCACCTCGCACGGCGCACAGTCGGCGTCGAGCCGCGCCTGGATGAACTCGTCGACCCGATACCAGCGGTTGTCCGCGATCGCATCGTTCACCTCGATGTACGGATCGCCCGTGACCGCCATGCCCGGCGTGATCCCCTGCTGCTGATCGTAGCCGGGCGACACGTGGTAGCCCGCGTTCGCGCACCCGTTGCAGAACGGTCCATCTTGGAACGCGACCTCGTTCAGCAGCTCGAAGTGCAGGTGGCACGGACTGAAGTACGCCAGCACGTCCGCGATCGTGCCGATCGGCTGCCGCATCGCGACCATGTCGCCCTCGGCGAGCGCGTCGTCGCGCGCGATGTGCCCGTACATCGAGTAGATCGGCCCGATCGTCGGCTCGTCGTGTCGGATGACCACGACGTCGAGGTAGCTGCCGAGCGCGTCGACGATCTCCACGATCTCGCCGTCGGCCACCGCGTACACCGTGCGTCCGAGATCCGTGCAGCCGCCCCCGCTCCAGAAGTCCGCACCGAGGTGCGCACCGTAGTCCGGCAGGTTCATCCCGCCGACGGGATGGTTGTCGGCGAGCGGCGCGGGGCTGCTCGGATCGTCACCGACGGGAAAGCCCCACGGACACGCGGCCGCGACGACCCGCGGCATCGAGCACGCGAGGGCGGCGGCGGCGATGGCGAGTGAGCGCGACAAGGCACCTCCAGCTTGACGGCGATCGCAGGAGCCCACCACCCGGATCCACGCGGGGATTCCGACGCGCGCCTCGGCAATCCTCCGACGACTGTCGGTCACCGCCCGCCGCGTTCGAGGCTCGTCAGCCGCCGACGAGGCCCGAGTGCGAGGATGCGTCGCGTTCGGAGGTGGTCGGCGCGCAGACGGAGGTCGAGCGCGACGGATCGTCGCGTTCGAGGTCGTCGGCGGCTGACCGCCCTCGAGCGCGACCATCACAGCAGGATGTCAGCCCGCGTTCTCTTTGCGCGCGTCGTCGCCCAACAGGATCTGCAACACTTCGTCCTGATTGCGCTCGACCTTGCCCGGCGCGCGATCGCTCTTCGGCGGCGTCAGCACGAGCGGGTAACGGATCACGTACACGCTGTCGTCGAGCTTGCCGGCCGGCACGTCGAGGGCCCACGCGGCCTCCGTGAGGCACGAGACGAGCGTCGGATCGGCGAAGAGCAGCGTCGAGCTCTTCACGCGCGCCGCCATCACCTCGCCCTTGCCGACTTCCATCTCGAGCACCACGCGACCGCCCTGGGTGAGGTCGCGCGTGACCGCGTGGTTGTAGCAGACACGTGCGCGCGGCAAGACGCGCGTGGTGAGGTAGTTGCGGAAGATCTTGTCGTCGAGGTACCCGCGCTGCTGCGATCGACGACCGCTCTGCGCGATGCCTTGGCGCGCGATCCTCTGCTGCCGCGCGCGGTGCCACGACGGCCGCACGAATCCCTCCGCGACCGCATCCGTCAGCGTGCCCGCCGTGACGGCCACGAGCGCGGCGGGCTCCGCCGAGCCCGCGTGCGCCTTGAGCTTCTGCTGCAGCTTCTTGCCGCCGGCGCGCCCGCGCACGACGACACGCGGCGCCGCCTTGCCGAGGTAGTGGCCCGAGAGCACGACCACGCTGCCGGCGACCAGCCCGGACGGAGGATCGCGATCGAGCACCATGTTCGCCGGCAGCGCGACGTCGAGATCTCCGAGCACGCGCGGCGCCGCGAGGAGCTCGAGCACTCCGTCGTCGGGCACCTCGGACAGCGTCTTCAATCCGATGCGGGCACCGAGCTCCGCGGCCACGGCGGAGACGGGATGATCGACCGACAACCCGCGTTCGAACAGCGGGTCGTCGACGATGAACAGCACGTCGGGCCGCTTGAGTCGTGAGCGCGCGTGCAGCTCGTCGAAGCCCTTCCGCACGGACGCGGGCGTGGTCGACGACGGCAGCATGCCGTCGGTGATCACGACGACGAGCGGCCGCTTCTTCTTCCCGCGGGGCTGCGCGCGCGCGCTGGCCTCCGCGAGCGCGGCGGCGAGATCGGTGCCTTGATGGCGGCGATTCGCATCGAGTGCCGTCGCGAGCTCGCGGCGCGCCGCGGCATCGCGCGCCTTGATCGGGGCCGTGCGCGGGGCGAGCAGCGGCTCGGTCGTGCGCGCGAACCCGATCGCATCCCACGTCGTGGTGGCCGGCAACGCGTCGAGCATCTTCTCGATCACGCGCAACGCCTCGCGATGCATCCGCGGCGCCGTGCTCTTCGACCGATCGAGCACGAACACGACGTGATCCGGGATCGCGGTGGCGCTCTCGCCGAGCCGCAGCACCACGCGGAAGCGACCGTCGTCGAAGCCCGCGGGTCCGGGCATCGTGTCGTAGCGGCCCACCAGCGCGCCGCGTTCGGCGAAGCGAGCCGGCCACGCGACCGTCACCGTGTCGGACGGCGCCGTGAGCATCACCGGCTGGTCGCCGTTCGGTGCGTCGTCGACCCAGAACGATTGCCCGTGCGCCAAACCCCGCACGAGCACGCGCCGCTCCGCCGCGAGTCGCGACAGATCGTTGCCGCGGGCCGGCAGCTCGATCTCCCATCGACCCGCGCGCAGGCTCGGCACCACGCGCATCGTCAGCTCGACCTGCACGGTCGAGTCCGGCCGCAGGCCGTACGCCACGATCTCCGCGCCGGGCAGGCCGCCGAGGCGATCGGGCTCGATCGGCCGCACCCAGACGGTGCCCGGATCGCGGCGCCCCGGCTCGTCGTGCACGACCGTCGCCCCTCCGGATTTCCACTCGCCGCCGGTCGCGACCGCCAGCCCCACGATCTCCGCGGTGCGCGGCAACGCGACGGTGTGCACCGCATCGCGCTCGCTCGCCGCCCCGTTGTGCAGCGCGAGGCGCAGCTTGAGCTGGGCCGCGTAGCCGTGCTCGGAGCCGGTCTCGACGAAGACCTCGTACGAGAGCTCCTGCACCGGTTGGTACCCGGGCTCGTCCTCGCGGACCTCGACGTCGAGCTGGTCGGCGCGGGCCGACGACGGCGAGGCGAGGAGGAGCACGGCGCACGCCCCCGCCAGGAGCCCGCGCGCGCACGAGGACGCCATCGTCACGATTCCCAGGCTAGCCCATGATCTCGCAGGCGGCCCGTCCGTGTCGCGTCGGGTCGTCACGAGTTCGTGAGACGGGTGAGGGCGCCCGGAGTTCCCGCTCGCGCGCGTTCGTGCGACCGCGGCTCACGCGCCCGGACGGCCCGGGCGTGCCCGTGGTTTGCCGCAGACGGCGACCTGCGATTCCTTCGCGTGGCTCAAGGCCCGGTCGGTGAAGTCGGCGTTGAGGGCCAACAGGGTCAGGCCCGCGGTCGCCACGAGCATGCGCACCTCCTCGGGGAAGATCTGGCGATGCGCGAGGTGCACGAGCTTCTTCGGCTTCGCCGGCGCGACGAACTTGCGGCCGCTCGGCGGTGCATCGTCGTAGTAGATGCGGATGTGACAGATCTGAGTCGCTTGGTCGTAGGTGTGATTGGTGGAGTAGACCAGCTTCTCGCCCGTGCGCGGGTGTACGAACCGCGTGATCGCGTGCCGCGTGTCGGGATCCCACCGAAGCCACTCGAGGTCGGGGATCTGCACGTCGAACGCGAACGCACCGCCCGGCACGAGCACCCGCTCGACCTCGCGGAAGCAGCGGAGCAGCGAGTGCCAGTCGTACAGGTGCATGAGCGCGTTGAACGGCGCGATCACGACCTCGACACTGTTGGAATCGATCGGCAGCTCGCGCATGTCCGCGTGAACCGTGCGGATGCGATCCGCGACGCCTTCGTCGCGCGCGCGCTGGCCGAGCGCCTCGAGCATCGTCGGCATCGAGTCCAGCGCGATCACGCGGTGGCCGTCGGCCGCGAGCGGGCATGAGATGCGCCCCGTACCGGCGCCGAGCTCGAGGATGTCGAGCGCGTCGCCGCGATCGCGCGCGAGCGTGCGATACCAGCGGATGTCCTCGACGCGATCGGCGTACTCGAAGTCGTACAGCGCGGTATCGACGTAGTGATCCGTCGTGCCGCTCGCGAGCAGATCGTCGGCGTGCTCGCGTGGCTCGCCCGCGCGGCGCTTCACGTCTCGCTCGGACGAGCGGACGCCACGCTTTCTTGCGCCGCCTCGGTCCGCTCCTTGCCACCGCCACCGCCGCGCCGGCGGTTCGGCCGGCGCTTGCGCTTGCGCTGGCCCTGGGCCGCCGTTTCCGGATCGTCGCGCGTGGTCGCGAGCTTGCGCCACAGCGCGAGCTCGCTGCCGCCGTCGCCGAGCGCCTCGACCCACAGGCCGAGGAACACGAGCGCATCGTGGAAGTACTGGCGATGCGCGGTGGCGGGTCGGCGCCGACGCGTGCCGGGCTCGAGCAGGCGGCGATGCGCCATGAGGATCTGGCGCGCGAGCTCGCGATCGCGACGCGCCAGCCCCACCGTGCCCCCCACGCCGCTCATCATCGAGTCGAGCGTGCGATCGAGGCCCTGACGCGACCCGCCGGCGAGATCGCGACCGACGAGCGGCGCGAACATCACGGCCAACAGGACGCCGTTGTGCACGAGCTCGTCGGTCTGGGCGACGTAGGCGTCGAGCCCCGCGAGCAGCTTCCACAGGAGGTGCGTGGGCTCGAGCGAGCCCTCGGGGTGGGTGCCCGGCTTCGCGGCCGCGAGCAGGCGCTCGGCGGCATCGGGCCCGAACAGGCGCAGGTAGGGGCCGAGCACGCTCTCGAACAGCCCGGTCTCGAGCAACAGCTCGAAGCTGCGCCGCGCCGCGCCGCCGCGCATGAGCTTGTAGATCTCCTCCAAGAGCCGCGCCCGGCTGCACTTGACGATGTCGGGCGCCACGTCGAGGAGCGCGCTCCAGGTGTCGGGCTCGAACGAGAACGACAGCCGCGCAGCGAATTTCACCGCCCGGATCATCCGCACGGGATCCTCTTTGAAACGCGTCGTCGGATCGCCGATGGTGCGGATCAGGCGGGCCTCGAGGTCGTCGATGCCGTCGACGAAGTCGACGATGCGCTCGGTCTCGACGTCGTAGAAGAGCCCGTTGATCGTGAAGTCGCGCCGGCGCGCGTCGTCTTCCACGCTGCCCCACTCGTTGTCGTGGGTGATGAGCGGGTCTTCCTCGTTCGCGTTGGGCTGGGGCGCCGTGCGGAACGTGCTGGTCTCGATGATCTTCGGACCGAAGAACACGTGGGCCAGCTTGAAGCGGCGGCCGATCACGCGGCTGTTGCGGAAGAGCCGGCGAATGGCCTCGGGGGTCGCCGACGTCGCGATGTCGAAGTCCTTCGGGCGCCGCCCGAGGAACAGGTCACGGACACAGCCCCCGACGAGGTACGCCTCGTGCCCCGCCGCCAGCAGCCGCCGAACGACCTTGTTGGCATCGGGGTCGATGGCCTCTGTGAACTCGGGGGTCCCGGGTTGTGTCATGGACGCGTTCTTCGCCCGTCTACCACACCATCATGCAGGAGTCGGCTTGACGGCGCCCGCTGGCGAGCTATACAGATGTACAGGCTGCGCATGGGTTCCGGGCTCCAAGCTCTGCAGGCATTCCGTGCCTGTTCTGGTCCTGCGGTCGTCCTCGGCCGTCGGCAAGGGGATCCTGCGCTCGGTCGCGGCGAATTGGCGCTGGCCACCGTGGTCGCGGAGCTCGATGCGAGCGGTCCCGCGCCGCGGGTGGTGGTCCTGCGGTTGAGCGACCGCGACGACGCGGGATGGGTCGCGGACGCCGTCGGCTGGCTCGCCGCCCGGGGCCGGCGGCCCCTCGTGCGGACCGCCGTGCCGCTGCCGCGCGGTGTCGTCGACGCCGTGAGATCGTGCGGCGCCACGGTCCTCTTGGAGATCGCCCACCCGGATCTCGCGGTGCAGCGGGCGCTGCTCGGGCCGTCGGCGGAGTCGGCGGCCGCGCTGCTCTTCCACGCCCAGCACCTGCGGGCGCGCGGCATCGAGGTCGCCGCCGTCGTCGGGCCGCTCGTGCCCGCAGTGCACGACGAGCGCGTGATCGCGGCGTTGTTGCAGCACGTCCGCGCGGCGGATCTCGTCGACGTGCACGTCACGATCGGTCGGCTCGGCGCGGCTCGTTTCGCCGCGCTGTCCGACGCGTTGCCGTGGCCGACGATCGCCGCGATGGCGCGCGCGTTCGGCATCGATCCGACGGCGCCCGCACTCGACGATCAAGGCGTCCGTCTTCCCGCACCGGCCAACCTCGCGCTGCGCCGCGCGGCGGAGCGCCTCGCCGATCACCTCGGCCTGCGCATCGACGCCTGCGGCTGTGCAGCGCAGTGTCAGCTCGATCCGGAAGAACGCCCCGCGTTCGTCTCGGTGCTCACGAGCGAGCTCTTCCCGGCCGAGAGCGCCTAGGTCGCACCATCGGTCTCGTCTTCGGTGTCGAGCTCGGCGACCGTGCTGACGCAGGCCATGCCGAAAGCGGCGATCGACAGCGCGATGAAGACGAGCAGGGCGGCGAAGTTACGGATCATCGGCGAGGTCTCCGAGCGGTAGGGCATCGGTCGCGGGCGGCGTGGGGAAGAGTCGTTGTGCGTCGAGGAGCCGGCGACGGGCGGCGTCGACCTCCCGCGGGTCGGCGTCGGGCAGGAGATCCTCGGCGGACTCCCAGATGGCTCGGGCGGCGGAAGAATGGCCGAGGTCGAGGGCGAGTTCCAGCCCCCACAGGACGACGTCCCAACGCTCGGGGCGCAGCTTCCTTGCACGTCGGTAGAGCTCGAGCGCTCGCCCCGGGTCCCCCAGCCGGTGCACGATCCGGCCCGCAGAGGCGGCCACCTCCGCCGCGTAGGGGAACTCACGAAGTCCGCGGTCCACGAAGGCCAGCGCACGGGCCTTGCGCGCGGCGTACGGACGGCCCGGCACGTCGAGCGTCACGCTCGCGAGCGCGACGAGGATCCGATCCTCGCGCGCCCGGGCCCGCGCGAGGGCGGCCTCGAAGTGCTGCTCCGCCGCGGCCCAGCGCTTCTCGTGATCGGCGAGCCGCGCCGCGCACAGATGTGGCAGCGCGTCGTCGGGGCCGAGCTCGAGCGCGCGGCGGCAGTGCCCGTGGGCGCGCGCGAGCAGGGCCGGATCGCCGGCCCTCGTCTCGTCGCCACGCAGCGTCGCGACCACGAGCTCACCGAGCAGCGCGTGGGCGCGAGCCGACGCGGGCGCGCGCACGAGCGCGACCTCCCACAGCCGCGCGTCGCTCTTGTACGCGGTCGTCCCCGCCTGCAGGAGTCCCCCCTGCACGACGATCATCGCGAGCAGCGGCGTCGTCCGCACGAGCGGCGGACCGGGCAGCCGCGTGCCGATCTCCACCAGCACCGCGCCGAGCCCGAGGCACACCGGCACGCTCGCGAGGTACGCGAAGCGATCGGCGCGCATGTTCGGCATCGGCACGAGGTTCGCGGTCGGCAACCACAACAGCGCAGTCGCGACGACGACGAAGGCCGCGAGCCCCCGACGGCCGCGCGACACCTGCACGACCGCCCACGCGATCGCGAGCCCGAATCCCGCGGCCCCGAGCATCGTCGCGGGCTCCGACCACGACGCGGCCCGATCGACGTACTCGGGCGACAGGCCCAGCGGCACGAGCATCTGCTGCACGTAGCCGAGGTGGATCTGCACGCTCTGCGCGAGCACGGCGCTCGTGTCCCACGCGGCCGCATGGATCCCGGCCTCGTCCGCATACGGAGAGAGCTCGCCGAGCACGAGCCCCTGGTGCGCGAGCACCACGAGGGTGCCGACGCCGAGCGCCGCACCCACGATCCACGCGCGCTGTCCGGGCCACGCGCGCCATGGCAACCACCGATGCGCCGCGAGCCAGACGAGCGGCAGCGGCACCGCACTCGTCTTGGCCGCGCATGCGAGCGCCTGCACGAGCGCCGCGGCGACGAGCCAGCGCACGCCTGCGGATCGCGACAGCGCGCGCTCGGCCGCGAGGCGCGCGGCGAGCCCGAGCGCGGCCGCGAGCAGGTCCTCGCGATACGACACGACCGCGACGGCCTCGGCGTGGAGGCCGAGCACCGCGAACACCGACGTCGCACCCACCACGATCGGCAGCGGCACCGCGAGTCGCACGAGCCACGCCCACAGCAGAGCGCACACGAGCACGTGCAACGCGATCGACACCGCGTGGTGCCAGTGCGCGTGCGCGCCGAGCAGCTGGTACGTGAGCATGTCGAACACCACGGCCACGGGGCGCGCGGGATCGGGCACGTGCAGCTCCACCGCGCGCCGATCGAAGAGGACGCCGATGTCCTCGGGGCAGCGCAGGAAGCCGTTGCCGAGCAGCGTCCAGTGATCGTCGTAGACGAAGCCGAAGCCGAGCGTCGGCAGGAACACCAGCGCCGCGAGCACGAGCACGCCGAGCCGCAACAGCCGCGGCGACACCGTCGACCACGGCTCGAGATCGGCTTCGGGGCTCGGCGTCACGCGCCGGCCATCGTAGTACGGACTACCTGCGCTTGCGCGGTACGCAGTCCTTGCGCTTCCGCGTGGTGAGCTTGCCGCACCGGACGTAGTCGACGCCCAGTGCGATCGACAGCATCGCGATGCCGACGAACGCCAACGCACCGGTCGTCGCGGCGCCGATGTTCATCGCCTCACCGCGGTCACGCAGCGTCTGCTCTTCCTCGTGCGTGAAGTTGCCGTCCTCGTAGCCCTTGTTGATCTGGCCCTGCGTCACGCGTCCGGCGATGCCGAAGCCCAGGAGGCCCGCGCCGCCGGCGGCCGCGAGCACGACCCCCGTCCAGAACACACCGCTGCGCGCGCGCTGGCTCTTGTCCGGCTCGGGCTGGCCTTCGACGCGATCGATCGTGACCTCGCCGCCGACCTCGTCGGCCGGAGCGGCGCCCGCGGGCGGGCCCGACACGCTGGCGCTCGTCCCGGTGCCGGTCGTCGTCGTGCCGGTGGAGCCCGTCGTGCCGGTGGTCGGCGTCGTCGTGCCGGTGGTCGGTTGCGTCGTGCCGGCGGTGCCCGTCGACCCGGAGGGCTGCAGCTCGAAGCTCGTCGCCTCGACCGCGCCGACGGCCAGCGACGGATCCACGGGCTCGATGATCTCGGGCTCGAACGACGCGCACGCGAGCGTCGGCGCGAGCACGAGCGCGACGAGGCGGCGCGCGATCACGTGCCACCTCCGGTCGATGCGGTGGAATCTCCGCTCTCGGCCGCGTCGGTGCTCTCGCCCTCGTCGTCGGTCGCCGCATCGTCGCCGCTGCTCGACCCGCCGACGCCGAGGATGCAGAAGCCCATCACGCACGAGAAGCCGATGCCGCACTCGCCCTCGTCACCGCACGGCTGCAAACAGAAGCCCTCGACGCACACCTCGCCGGTCGGGCACGAGCCTTCGGTGCACGCGGTGCCGCAGACCCCGAGCTTCTGATCCTCGGTGGCCCCGAACTGCCCGCCCTGCATCAGCATCAGACCGATGTCGACGCACGTCTGCGTCTTCGGACAAACGTCGGAGTCGTCCGGATTGCACCCCGTGCTGCACGCGCCGTTGAAGCACGCGAGATGGTTGTCCGCCGTGCACACGTCCTCGGCGGTCATCATCGAGCACGGGACCTGACAGAGCCCGTGCATGCACCGCTCCGGGTTCTCGCAGTCCGCGTCGGAGTTGCACGCGTAGCGGAAGGTCGGAGGCGGCTGGCGCTCGCCGTAGCACGCGGCGGCCACGGTGAATCCAGCCAAGACGGCGAGGAGGAGCGGAAGAGGTCGAGCCATGAAGGAGACAGGGGCCCTGGTCGGCGGCGCTACTCTATCGCAGCGACCGACACCCGAGTTACCCCATTTGAAGGCGCCCCGGGCCGTTGCAAGCGCAGGGACCCCACCAGGGCTCGACGGGTTTCGACGTAGCGATCCGCCCACCAACGCGGGCATTCGAGGCTCATCACGAGCGCCCGCCCGCTGCCGATCGCGCCCGGCAGGAAGTACACGTCACGGACCATCGGGATCCCCTCGCGCACGAGCTCGAAGCGCACGTGCTGCGCCCCGTGCGGCAAGGCCGCGGGATCGTCGGTCGGCTCGTGCGCGATCGGGTCGATCGTGCGGCCCGCGTCGCCGAGCGGACGCAGACGCTGGGCGAGATACCAGTCACGCAGTCCCGACGGAGACTTCCACGGCGCGTGCCCGACCGTGAGCACGACGAACCCGCCGCCCGTCGACCACTCGAGCTCGCCGAGCGGACCGTAGCTCGCGTTCCACGTGCGGGGCACGTTCATCGTCCACTCCGCATCCACCGGCACGCGCACCGCGGCACCGCCACGCGCGATCGTCGGTGCGGCGATCATCACGATGCACGACATCGCCAACGCGAGCACGTTCGCCCGAGAGCCACGCTCGATCGGCTCGGGCAGGCGCAGTCGCATCCACGGTGCGAACGCGGTGCCGAACAGCAGGCCACCGAGGTGGCTGCCGTGATCGACCGACGGATTGCCGAACGTGATCGCGAGCGTCACGAGGAGGAACGGTAGCACCCACAGCCCGAAGTGATGGCGGATCCGCGGTCCGAGCCGCGGTCGATGCCGCACGCCGATCACGACGGCCGCACCCAGCAGTCCGAACACGACGCCCGACATGCCCGCGGACACCTGCGGCGTCGCGAGCAGGCTCGTGAGGCCGGAGCCCACCATGATGACGACGACGAGCACCGCGTAGTCGCTGCGCCGAACGACCTGCTCGAGCGCGCCACCGACCGGGAACACGAACGCGACGTTGAACGCGAGGTGCACCCAGCTCGTGTGCACGAAGTGCGAGGTGAGCAGACGCCACCACTCGCCCGCGTCACCGACGAGCGCAGTGCTGCGTGCACCGAGGCCGACCACGTGCAGCGCGCGGGACAGATCGAGCGGCGCGGCCTCGCGCATCGCGTCCGGCGCCCAGCCGCGGCTCGCACAGACGAAGAGCACGAGCGCCGGCACCACCAGGCCCAACGTGAGCCAGGGTCCGGTCTCCCACCCGGCCCACGCCCGGGACGGGTGCCGCCGACCCAGGCCCGGAGGGCCGTGGAGACTACGGGCGACGGCGACGGCGCGGCGCAGAGCGTCCACGTCCAGCATGTACGGCGCGGGCGCTGCGCGGCACCCCCCGTCGCGCACGCGCGGGCCACCTCGGGGTGGGCCCGGGCGCGGCTTGCTTCCGCCTTCGGCCGCGTGCTACCACCCCGCGACTCTCAGTTCTCATCATTTCCCATGCCACCCGAGGACGCCGGGGCGTGACCGCGACGCGGTTGAAGCGGCGAACGACGACGGAGGCAGAGGCCCAACGCCCAGAGACGACATGGAGACGACCACCGAGACCGGCGGCGACGCAGCCCCGGCATCCCATCCGCTCGACGAGGCGCAGCGCGTCATCACCATCCGCCAGCTCCTCGAGGCCGGGGTCCACTTCGGTCACCGCACCGATCGCTGGAACCCGCGGATGCAGCCGTTCATCTACGGCGCGCGCAACGGGATCCACATCATCGATCTACAGCAGACCGCGGTGCTCTTCCGCCGCGCCTACGCGTTCGTGCGCAGCGTCGCCGCCGACGGCAACCCCGTGTTGTTCGTGGGCACGAAGAAGCAGGCCCAGGACGTGATGGTCAGCGAGGCCGCCCGCGCCGGGCAGTACTTCGTCACCTCGCGCTGGCTGGGCGGCACGCTCACGAACTGGAAGACGATCCGCCAGTCGGTCGACAAGCTGCGCGGCCTCGAGCGCATGGCCGAGGACGGCACGTTCGGCAAGCTCACCAAGAAGGAAGTGCTGCAGATGGATCGCGCGCGGGCGAAGCTCGAGCGCAACCTCGGCGGCATCAAGGACATGCCGCGGCTGCCGGGCGCGATCTTCGTGGTCGATCCGGCCAAGGAGCACATCGCCGTGGCCGAGGCGAACCGCCTGCACATCCCGGTCGTCGCCGTGGCCGACACCAACGCGGATCCGAATCTGATCCAGTACGTGATCCCGGGCAACGACGACGCGATCCGCTCGATCAAGCTGTTCTGCACGAAGATCGCCGACGCGTGCCTCGAGGGCTCGCGCATCGGCAAGGCGCGCGCGGTCGCGAACGCGAACGACGAAGAAGCGACCGAGACGATCCGCGTGATGACCGGCGGCGACGGACCGAAGGTCGAGGTCGTGTCGCGCCGTGGCGCGTTGCCGCCGCCCGAGGCGGCCGCGACCCCCGAGATGGACGAGGACGAGGACAAGCCCGCCGAGCCGGCGAACTAGCCTTTCGGCGACGGAGACACGAAGATGGCGGACATCACGGCAGAGATGGTGAAGACGCTCCGGGAGCAGACCGGAGCCGGGCTCATGGACTGCAAGACGGCGCTGAAGGAGACCGACGGCGACCTCGGTAAGGCCACGGAGTACCTGCGCAAGAAGGGGCTCGCGGCGGCGGCGAAGAAGGCCGGGCGCATCGCGAGCGAGGGCGTGGTCACGAGCTACATCCACTCGAACTTCCGGGTGGGCGTGCTGCTCGAGATCAACTGCGAGACGGACTTCGTCGCGAAGACGGACGACTTCAAGCGCTTCGCGGCGGACGTGGCCATGCAGATCGCGGCCATGAATCCGGACTGCGTCAGGCGAGAGGAGTTCGATCCTGCCATCCTCGAGAAGGAGAAGCAGATCGCGCGCGAGAAGGCGGTCGCCGAGGGCAAGCCCGAGAAGATCCTCGATCGCATCGTCGAGGGCCAGGTCAACAAGATCCTCTCCGAGCGCGTGCTCTTGGAACAAGAGTTCGTGAAGGAGAGCAAGAAGACCATCGAGCAGCTCCTCAAGGAGCTCGTCGCGAAGGTCGGCGAGAACGTGCAGATCCGTCGCTTCGTGCGCTACGAGCTCGGCGAGGGCCTGGAGAAGCGCAGCAACGACTTCGCCGCCGAGGTCGCTGCGCAAGTGAAAGGCTGACCCATGTCCGCGCAACCCCGGTGGCGACGCGTCCTGCTCAAGCTGTCCGGTGAGGCGCTGGCGGGCAACGGCTACGGCATCGATCCCGAGGTGCTCGGCACGATCGCGGAGGACGTCCGCGATCTCGTCGAGCTCGGGGTCGAGGTCGGTGTCGTCATCGGTGGCGGCAACATCCTGCGCGGCGTGAACGTCGCGGCCGGCGGCATGGACCGCGCAGGCGCGGATCACATGGGCATGCTCGCGACCGTCATCAACGCGCTCGCGATGCAGGACGCGCTCGAACGGCGCGGCACGAAGGCGCGCGTGTTGTCGGCGATCCCGATGCAGGGCATCTGCGAGACGTACATCCAGCGCCGCGCGGTGAACCACCTGGCGCAGAAGCAGGTCGTGCTGTTCGCGGCGGGCACGGGCAATCCGTACTTCACCACCGACAGCGCCGCGGCCCTGCGCGCGCTCGAGGTCCACGCCGAGGTGCTGCTCAAGGCCACGAAGGTCGACGGCATCTACGACAAGGATCCGAAGAAGCACCCGGATGCGCGGCGCTACGAGCGGCTCGACTACACCGAGGTGCTGTCGCGGGGCTTGAACGTCATGGACGGCGCTGCAATCGCGCTGTGTCGCGACAACGGGCTGCCGGTCATCGTGTTCCGCATGCTCGAGCGGGGCAACGTGCGAAGAGTGGTCTGTGGCGAGCCGTTGGGTACCATCGTGCAAGCGGTCGAAGGAGCGAACACATGAACGAGGCAGTCGAGCTCGCGAAGGACGGCATGGACAAGGCGATCGAGCGGCTCAAGCGCGAGCTGGGGCGCGTCCGCGCCGGCCGGGCGAACCCCGCCCTGCTCGACGACATCCGCGTCGACAGCTACGGCACGCAGTCGCCGCTCAAGCAGGTCGCGACGGTGAGCGTCGCGGATGCGCGGCTGCTCATCGTGAAGCCGTACGACCGCAACACGATCGCGGCGATCGAGAAGGCCATCAACAACTCGCAGCTCGGGCTGAACCCGAACAACGACGGCGTGGTCGTGCGGGTGCCGATCCCGGCGTTGACGGAAGAGCGGCGCAAGCAGCTGGTGAAGCAGGTGAAGGACGCCGGCGAGGACGCGAAGATCGCGATCCGTCAGGCGCGGCGCGACGCGAACGAGCTGATCAAGGATGCCGAGAAGGAAGGCACGATCAGCGAGGACGACATGAAGCGCGGCCTCGACCAGATCCAGAAGCTCACCGACGCGGAGATCAAGAGCGTCGACGAGACGATCGCGAAGAAGGAAAGCGAGATCATGGAGGGCTGAGGGCCCTCCCTCGATTTCTTCGGTGGGCCAGGGATCGATTTCCCGGCGGATCCCACCACGTCGGTGATGCCGACGACGCCTCGCTTCCTTTCCGTGTTCGTTCTCGCGCTCTTCGCTTGCGGGGGCGACGACGACCCTGCGCAGGACGACGACGACTCGGGCACGAGTGGGTCGGCGGCCGACGACGGGGTGTGCACGCCCGGCTACGAGGGCTGTGCGTGCGCGATGGACACGTGCCTCGCGGGGCTGCAGTGCTTCTCGGGGCTGTGCGTGGACGCGGGGCCGCTCGAGGGGACGACCACGGGCGAGGACACGACGCCGGTGGAAGAGAGCACCGAGGACGGCGAGGAGAGCACGAGCGCGCCGCTCACCGTCGGGGAGGAATCGACGACGTCGTCCGACGAGGAGGAGAGCTCGACGACCGCGCCCGCGTCCACCGAGGAGAGCTCGACGACGGAGCCGGAGCCCGAGTGCCTCGAGGGCGACAACTACTGCGCCGAGGGCGAGTTCCAGACGTGCGTCGAGAGGCAGTGGCAGTACTCGACGTGCCAGGAGTACTGCGAGCCGCTCGGCTACGACTCGCCCGGATGCGCGAGCACGGACGGTTGCACGTGCGAGGGCTTCATCGACCAGCCGTGCGCCGACGGCTCGCTGGGCCTGTGCTACTGCGCCGAGGTCGACTTCGCGATCCCGTGCACGACGGAGCAGTGGACGGAGTTCTACGATCAGTGCATCGCGGAGGTCGACTACGCGGTGTGCTTCATCGACTACCCGTGGACGGGCGACCCCGCCGAGATCGACTGTGCCGCCGCGGAAGCGGCGTGCCTGTAATCGCGACTCACGGACCGAGGTGCGGCGCGAGCTGTCGACACGTCGACGTCGCGCGCGCCTCGGCACTCCCGCATTCCTGCCTTGCGCGCGCGAGCTCTTCCTCGGCGCGCGCATCGTCGCGCCCCCGCAACGCACGCGCGAGCAAGACCCGCGCGGTCGCGATGTCCGGCGGCGACATGCGGGCCTTCGTCCGGATCTCGACCGCGCGTGCAGCGAGAGGTTCGGCCTCGGCGAGCCGGCCTTGCTCGATCCTCGCCTCGGCCTGCACGCAGAGGGGAAACGCGATCACGAAGTGATCGCGACCGACCGTCGCTTCCGCGACCTCGATCGCGCGCATCGAGTGCTCGATGGCATCGTCGTGCCGCCCCGCGCGGAGCTCGGCCTCGCCGAGGTTGCTGAGCGACCACGTCAGGTCCGCGTGGTCGGGCCCGAGCACGCGCTGCCGCATCGCCAGGCTGCTCTCGTGACGCTGGATCGCGAGATCGAGATCACCGGTCGCAACCGCGACGAGGCCCAGGTTGTCGATCAGCGCCGCGGCCTGTGCGCTTTCGCCGAGCCCGTGGGCCTCGAGGATCGCCAGCGCTCGATGCAGCGTCTCGTCGGACGCGGGGTAGTCGTCCTTCGCGGCTTGCACGAGGGAGATGTTCGTCAGCGTCGTCGCGATATCGAGGTGATCGCGGCCGAGCGAGGCTTCACCGATCACGAGCGCGCGCGTGTGCAGCCGTAGCGCGGCATCGAGGTGGCCCATCCGGCTCTCCGCGAGTCCGAGGTTGTCGAGCGCCGCGAAGAGCCGCGGCGCGTTCGGCCCGCTCGCGCGCTCCGTCAGCGCGATGGACTCCTCGTAGAGCCGCGCTGCACCCGGGAAGTCGCCGCGGTGCATCTGCACGAGTCCGAGGTTGTTGAGCGACAGCGCGACATCCGGGTGCCCGGGACCGAGTCGCGCGAGATTGATCTCGTAGGCTTCTCGATGGTGGGCCTCCGCATCGTCGTACGCGCCGCGCGAAGCGTCCGCGAGTCCCCAGTTCTCGAGGATCGACGAGCGCGCGAGGCTGTTCGGATCGGGCTCGATGCGCGCGAGCATCGCGTCGGCTTCGGCGAAGAGTCGGGCGGCATCGTCGAGTCGAGTGCGACGTGCCGCGACCGAGCCTCGGAAGCCGAGGAGCACTGCGTGCAACGGCGTCTCCAGCTGGCCAGTCCGGTCGAGCACGGCTTCCGCGACCTCTGCCCACTCGTCCGCCGCGTCGAGCTCGCCGGCCATCTGCGCCGAGAAGACGGAGCTCACCGCGGCCTCGGCGGCCATCTCGTCGTGACGCGAGCGCGTTGCGGCGACGAAGGCTGAGCGCAGGAGCGTCAAGGCCTCGCGCGGATGCCCGAGGTTCGACTCGCACTGTCCGAGGGCGCGCAGCGCCTCCGCGCGGACCGGCTCGTACCCGATTGCGTCGGCCTCCTCGAGGGCAGCGCGCGTGACATCGGCCGCGTCGGAGCTCCGGCCGCTGCGCTGCAGCGCCGAGGCGTGAGCGAGCCGCAGTCGCACGGCCTGAACCGCGTCGCGTGTCTCGACATCGGGCGGGGCCGGTCGATCACGCAGCCACTCGGGATCGAGGCAGCGGCTCGGTTCAGGCAACTGCGTAGCCGCCGACACCGCGCGCTCGAGGATGCGCTGATCCGCGTCGGACCACAGCTCGACGAGGGCCGCGAGGCGCGCGTCGTGCTCGGCGAGGCACTCGTCGACGGCGTGCGCCTGTTCGTCGTCGAACCGCGGCCCGAGCTCGCGCGCACGGCAGGCGTCGCCGTGCGCAACCGCGAGCGCGTCCACTGCAGCGCCGGCGATCGGATCGGCGAGCTCCCACGTCGCGGCGGCGAAGGGAAGCGCGGTGCGCTCGAACGAGGTGCGCGTCCGTTCCCGCGCGTCATCGTTCCAGAGCGCGCGCGTCTGGGCCTCCGCGTCGTCGCATCGCTGCAACGCCCGGTGTCGCAGCACGAAGTAGGCGCCCGAACCGACGGCGACGAGCGCGACCAAGGCGGACGCGGCGAGCCATCGTCGGCGGCCGCGGGTCGGGTCGCGTTCCAGTGCGTCCACCAGCGCGCCGAGCGAGGGCCAACGGTCGGCGCGGTGGAATGCGAGACCACGGCGGACGATGGCGCGGATCCGGGGGGGCACCGCGTCGCCGCGCGAGGTCTCGGCGAAGGTGCCCGTGCGGACGTTCGCGACGAGCTCGACGAGGCGCGTGCCCGCGAACGGACGCACGCCGTAGAGCGCCTCGTACAGCGCGACGCAGAAGCTGAACTGATCGTCGGCGGGCCCGGGCTCTTCGCCACCCGCCTGCTCGGGAGACATGTACGCGGGCGTGCCGACGATCGTGCCCGAGCGCGTGAGTCGATCGCTGCTCGCATCGGAGCTCCCGCTCGCACTCGCACTCGCGTCGGCGCCCGACGGCTCGCCGGTGCCCGTGTGCGCGAGCCCGAAGTCGGCGACCTTCGCTCGCCCTCGTCGATCGACGAGCAGGTTGTCGGGCTTGAAGTCGCGATGCACGAGGCCCGCCTCGTGGGCGGCTGCCAGGCCGCGGCCCGCTTGCACGAACACGGCGACGATTTCCCTCCACGTGCGCGCGTCGGCTTGCAGCCAGCGGCGCAGGGTTACGCCTTCCACGAGCTCCATCGCGAGGTACAGGCGATCGGCGTGCTCGCCGACGTCGTGGATCGTCACCACGTTGGGATGCGACAGGCGAGCCATCGCCTGGGCCTCGCGCACGAGTCGGCGCTCGTGCTCGTCGGCCTCGCGGCGCGCGTGCAGCACCTTGAGCGCCACCCGGCGATCGAGCTGGGCGTCGTACGCGGAGTACACCGCGCCCATCGCACCCGCGCCGATGCGATCGAGCACGACGAAGCGGCCGATCTTCGTCGACACGAGTGGCGTGCCGAGGAACCGCGACTCGAGCAGCGCCTGCACGCGCTCGACGTCCGGCTCCCGGCTCGCGTCGAGCGCGGCCCCCGAGAGACCCAGCGAGTCGTCGTGCGTGCGCGTCCCGGCGGCCACGATCCCACCGAGCATACCCGCGTGTCAGCGGCGGATGCACTCCGCGAACAGGTTGATGCCCTGTTCCTCGTACACGACGAGCGTGCACGGCCGTCCGAACGCCGATTCGCGGAACAAACGGTCCATGTCCTCCTCCGTGCGGTGGTGGAGCTTCCAGTCGAGCACGTGGTCCATCACCGCGCGCGATCCGTTGCGCGGATGGAAGTTGCCGATCACGACCCGGCCGCCCGGCCGCAGCGTGCCGTACACGAAGTCGAGCAGCTTCACGACGAACGCGTCCTCGAAGTAGTCGACCAGGCCCACGCTGTACACGAGGTCCTGCTCCTCGAACGTCGCGCGTGCGCGGCCGGTCGCGAGGTACACGAGGTTCTCGTGCACGAGCGACATGTGGCGCTTCAAGCCGGCGCGGTCGCGTCGATCACCCACGTGCGCGAGCGCGTGGAGATCGATGTCGACGAGCGTGGACGCGAGCTTCGCGGGGTCCGGCAGCGCGGCGTAGACGTCGAACAGCTCGCGTGCGGGACCGCAGGCGAGGCTCGTCACGCGCGCGCGACCGGGGCTGGCCGCGACCGTGGCCGTGATCTCGGCGGCCACGAGGGCGCGCCGGTTCTGCACGGCCCGCACCGCCGCGAGATCGAGGAAGCAGCGGTCGATCGCCGGCCCGACCCGCCCGTGGCCGCGCGGCACGTCGTCGTACATGCGATCGATGCTCAGGTAGTCGCCGGCGTAACCGCGAGGCTTCGCGTACCAGCGCTCCGCGTTGTCGCCGAGCAGCATGAGTGGGAGCAGCTCGGCCTGCACGCGCGCGCCCACGGTCGCGCACGTCGACGGATCGTGTGCTCCGCGGTCGAGCTCGGCGTGCAGCAGCCGTTCGATCCCCGCGAAGGCGCGCTCGAGCTCCGCGATCTGCTCGGGCGCCACGGCTCCGCTGCGGATCGCGTTCCGATCCACGGCGGCCACGAGCTGCTTGAAACCCCGCAAGGTGGGCTCGATGCGCGCCCAGATCCGCTCGGCCTCGTCGGGCGAAGCATCGTCGCGTGCGAGGGGTGGGGCGACGGGCTCGGTTCGAACGGCGGCGAAGGTCATCTCGACGGCGGAGTGTGCTCGCGGGGGAAATCGATCCCGGCTAGCATCGGGCCCGGTGGTCCAGGTGCGACCGCCGCACGATGAGGGACGACTTCGAGCTGCTCGATGCCTGGGCCGGCGGCGACGCCTCGGCTGCGCGCGACCTGCTCGCGCGGTACACGAGACCGCTCTACCGCTTCTTCCATCGCAAGGTCGACGGGCCGATCGAGGACATGGTCCAGGACACGCTCGTCGGCGCGCTGCAGGGGCGCGATCGATTCCGCCGCGAGGCGGGCTTTCGCAGCTACGTCTTCGGCATCGCGCGTCACGTGCTCTACGCGCAGCTGCGCGCGCGCCATCGCGGTGCGGTCGAGCTCGACCTCGAGTCGAGCAGCCTGCGAGAGATCGGTCCCACGCCGAGCGAGGTCGTCGCCGACAAGACGGAGCGCAAGGTGCTGCTCGAAGCGCTGCGCCACCTGCCGGTGGAAACGCAGGTGTTGCTCGAGCTCTATCACTGGCAGGACCTCACCGCCGGCGAGATCGCGCAGGTGCTCGGCATCGGTGAGCACGCGGTTCGCAGTCGATTGCATCGCGCGAAGGCGGCGTTGCGCGAGGCCGTCGCCGACGTCGCTCGGTCGGCGAACCTGCTCGAGTCCACGTGGACCGACTTCGAGGCCTGGGCCAGGTCGCTGCCCAAGGCGGACGACGGCGACTCGTAGCACGAACGGGCGATCCCGCTTGGCAGGCCGGCCCGTCGATCCTACGATCACCGGCCATGACCACCGCGGCATCCCCCGACGGCATTCCGGTGGTCGAAGCCGATCCCGGCGCGCTCGTGGTCGTGCACGGACGCGCAGTGGGCTGCAAGTTCGAGCTCCGCCGTCGGCAGCTGACGGTGGGCGGCGGGGCGGGGGACAGCGTTCGGCTGGATGGCTTGGCCCCGTGCGTCCTGCGGCTCGATCGCTCGCTCACCGGCTGGGGTGTCACCGTGCTGGCCGACACGCTCGACGTCGCGATCGACGGCACCCCGATCTCGCGCGGCCGCGTCGAGAACTCGCGCGGCAGCGTGGAAGTCTCGCGCGACTGCGTAGAGATGGACGGGGAGCTGTGGGTCGACTCCACGATCCTGCGGCTCGTGCCGCGCTCCATCGAAGCGTACGAGGACGTCATGTTCCGCGTGTCGACGCTCGACGGCGTCACCGCGCTCGCCACCCATCGCTGGTTCCACGAGCTCGTCGCTCGCGATCGCGTGCGCGCGGAGCGGACGGCGGTGCCGCTCAGCGTCGCCACGTTCCGGCTCCTCGGCATCTCCGACGTCTGGGCCGCCCACGGGCCGATCGCGACGCACCGCCTGCTGCGGGCCATCGCCGATCGACTGCGCTCGACGCTGGGCGATCGTCCGCTCGGTCGCACGTGCGCCGCGGAGCTCACCGTGCTGCTCGAGGGCAACCTCGACGCGCGCTATCCCTACGTCGACGCGCTGCGTCGGGCCATCTCGGACGTCACCGTCGAGACCCGATCGGGTCCGGTGCGCGTTCGAGCGACCGCCGCCATCGCCGACGTGGCGCCGACGCACGCCATCGAGGCGCTCGAGGCCGAGATCGATGCCCGGCTCGCGCAGACCGCCGACGGGCTCGTCGCGATCTGAGCTTTGGCTCCACCACCCTCGTGCGACAAGTCGGCGGGCGCTCGTCTCGTGGGGGCGAGGTGTCCATGCACGTTCGCACCCTGCTCTTCTGCGCCCTCCTCCCCGCCGCGTTCGGCTGTGACGCGAAATCCGAGGCGAAGCCCGCCGAGACGAAGTCCGACGGGAAGACCGCGGACAAGAAGGCGGAGCCCGCGGCCCCAGCGAAGCTCGACCTGCCCAAGCTCGGACTGAAGGCCGACGCGCCCGCCGGGACCAACGTGTCCGACGGCATCGGAGGCAGCGGCGCGATGGTGATGGGCGAAAACCTCGTCGTCGGCGTCGACGCGGCGACCGACTCCACGCCCAAGACGATCGAGGACGCGAAGAAGGAAGCCGAGATGTTCACGCCCAAGAACATCAAGGAGGAGAAGCTCGCCGACGGCTGGGTGCTCACCTTCGAGAACGAAGGCAGCATGGGCAAGAACTACCACGTGCAGGTGCGCCGCGAGATCGCCGGCAAGGCCTGGTCGTGCACGACGATGCAGTCGACGCCCGAGCAGTCGGCGAACGCCGTGGCGTTCTGCAAGAGCCTGTCGGGTTAGCGCGATGCCACGCGCAGCGTCGCGCGCGGGCGCTCGGCGGGCAGCGCGGCCTCGATGCGCTTGCGCGTGAGTGTGAGGTAGCCGGCGTCGAGATCGATGCCCACGTAGGAACGACCGAGTCGCAGCGCTGCGACTCCGGTCGTGCCGCTGCCGTTGAACGGGTCGAGCACGATGCCGCCGGCGGGACACGCTGCACGCACGATCCGGGTCAGGAGCTCGAGTGGCTTCTGGGTCGGATGGTTGCCGTGCAGCTTCTCCTGCTTGCCGGGCGCGGTCATGCGCCATACCGACTTCATCTGCTTGCCGCCGTTCTCGACCCGCATCGCCGAGTAGTCGAAGTGATGCTTGCTCTTGCGGTCGCGTGCGGCCCACAACACCGTCTCGGTGGAGTGCGTGAAGTACCGGCACGACAGGTTCGGCGGCGGGTTGGGTTTCTCCCACACGATCTCGTTGAGCAGCTTGAAGCCGAGCTGCTGCATCGCGAAGCCCACGCTGTAGATCACGTGGCTCGTGCCCGACACCCAGATGGTGCCGTCGGGGCGGAGCACGCGGCGGCACGCGGCGAGCCACGTGCGGTTGAACTCGTGGTTGTCGTCGACGCCCAGGCTGCGGTCCCACGCGCCCTTGTCGACGCTCACGCGCTTGCCCGACTTGCACGTCGTGCCGCCGTTGGACAGGAAGTAGGGCGGATCGGCGAACACGACGTCGATCGACGCCTCGGGTAGGCCCGCGAGCGCACGCAGACAGTCGTCGTTGACGAGCGTCGCGCGCCCGTCGGGGCTCGTCCAGAACACGCTCGATGCGAGGGAAGGGGCGATTGCGACGCCGACGGCCAAAGTCCCGGCAGAGTGGAGAATTCGCGGTCCAGGCACAAAATTTCGCCGAGGACGTCGGTGCGCGCCCGGCCGGCCCCGACGCTTGCGGGATGTTTGCTCGGCGCCTGCCGGCTCTGCCATGCTCGCCCCCGAGATGCATTCACGCCTTCGGTGGGCGCGCGATCGCCTGACGGCGGCGATGGTCCTCGTCGGCGTCGCCATGGGCGGCGGCTGCAATCGCGGGCGCGTCGTCGACAGCTCGCTCTCTCGCACCACTCCCGCGGCTCGGGCCGCCGACTCGTTCGTGCACTGCGTCGAGGGGGGCACGAGCAACTGCGTCGAGGCCGGCCAGAACCATGGCGGCTGGGATGCGCTGCACCTGCTGCTCTGGCTGGCGAGCGGCTCGCCGCTCGCGATCCTCGACGTGCTCCCGCGCGAGCTCGACGCGCACACGGATCCGCTCGCGGTCCAGGGTTCGTTCGTGCGCGAGGTCGAGCGCTACGCCGAAGTGCTGCGCGGCGCCGAGTGTCAGTCGGTGGCGACGCGGCCCTTGCCCGCGCTCATCGATCAAGCCGCCCGCGTCGCGTCTGCTCGCCTCCAGCGCGTCGGCCTCTGGCGCCAGGACATGCAGACGGTCGTCGCCGGACTGGCGCAGGAAGCCCACGAGGATCTCGACGAAGGGCACCTCGTCCGGCTCGACTGCGGCCACGACCCCTATCGCGTCTATCTCGTCACGCGTCCACGCGACGGGCGGATCCACGTGCTCGGCATGACCACGACGCTCGCTCCGGTGTTCGGCGGCGACGATCTCGATCCTCGCTCCGTGCAAGTCCGGCTCGAGAGCCCCACGTTCGGGCTCGCCGCCTCGCAGGCGCCGATCCAGGTCGATGCGATCGACGAGTGGCTCCGCTTTCCCGTGGAGGACTTCTGATGCTCGGCCCGGCGCTCGCGGCTCTGCTCTCCCTGCTCGCGCCCGCGCCCTCGCGCGAGGCGGCGCCCACCACCGAGCGTGGCTTCGATCGACTGCCCGGTTTCACCGAGCTCGTGGGTGCCTATGCGGATGCGACGGTCGGCGTCGACGGCTTGCCGCGCGGCACCGGCTCTGCGCTCGAGCGTGGGCTGCTGCTCGCGATCGGCACGGATCGCGTGTGGGCGTTCGAGCGTGAGATCGGCGCGCTGCAGAACCGCATGTTCGCGGAACGCGACGGCGCGCCCGAGTGCCGAGGGCACTGCCCTGCATCGCTCTTCCTCGCGATGCGCTCGATGTGGCTCTCGCTCGCGATCGAGTCCACGCAGCGCAGCGTCGAGATTCCCGCCCGCATCGCCGTGCTCGCCCATCGCGAGATCCCGGCGCGCACGATGTTGCAGGCCACCTACGCGGCCGCGGCCTCCCGGCCCGTGCGCCCGCCCGACCTCGCGCTCGTGCTCGCGACCGAGGGCCGCGGCCTGCAGTCGCAGCCTTTCTACGTGCTGCCGCCCGAGGGCCTCGAGCTCTCGCAGGGGTCGGCGGTGCTGGGCCTGCGCATCGAGTTCGGGCGCGATCGGTTCCAGTTCGACGCGGCCGACACTCGCTACGTCCAGGCGACGAGCGTCAGCGACCTGAAGCGCGTGACTGCGGTGCTCGCGGCGGTGAAGAAGAAGCACCCCGGCAAGGAAGCCATCATCCTGGTGCCCGACGACACCGTCACGGTCGGTGACCTCGTCGCGCTGATGATGGTGGTGCGCCCCGAGTTCCCACGCATCGTGCTGAGCCTCGGGCAGTCCGTCGACTTGCCGTGACCGCCGCTCGCGGTTGCGACCTTTACGGGCTTCAAGTGTCGCCATCGCGGTCGCGAGTGGCCGGATCGCGTTCGCAGGGTGGTGTTCGCGGGCGATCCAGAAGGTTCGCGCCTGCGGACGAATTCTCGGAGAGGCCGGCGCGAACGATCGCACGCTGATGTGCTCGATCGAGGTCGACCGGTGATCGAATCGTGAGCCGCGACGCTGCCGACGAGCACGGCCTGGGATCCCGGACCGCTGGCACGCTTCGTGCGAAGCGCGAGCGGTCGAGGTCTCGTTCATGCCGCATCCATCGTCGCCGTGGCTCTCGTCCCTGCTCGTGCTCGCTCCGACACTCGCGGCGTGTGGCTCCGATGGAGGTCGCTCCGTCGGCGTCGACGTATCGTGGGACGAGCGCTCGCAACGCATCCAGGCCGTGCTGACACGCGCGGTGGACGGCGACGAGACGCTGCACGTGCGCGTGCGCCGGGGATTCGTGGGCGAGCTCGACTGCGCGAGCGAGGCCGACGGCATCGGGCGCATCGACGGCGAGCGAGTGCGTGGCATGGAGTCGCCGACGTATGCCGGCCCGCGCGTGGAGCCCTCGGCCTTCGCGCCGGTCTACGACGAGTCGTGGCTCACCGAAGAGCCGACCGCGGAGATGCTCGCGCGCGTCGAAGCGGGCGAGGACATCGTCGACGTCTGCGTGATGCACGGGGCCACCGTGGTGGCGCAAGCGGAGCTGCACGTCAGCCGCGCGCTCGATCGCGCCGGCAGCGACGGCAAGTTCGACGGCGGACCCGGCGAGATGATCGCGAGCACCGAGGCCTACGCGGATCTGTGCGTGGCCGAGCTCGGCGACATCCCGTTCTTCCCGAGGTTGGCCGACGGCGACTGGGGCACGTTCGACTGCACGGAGGCGACGGTGCTGCCCACGACGGTGACCGACGCGAGCGGCAAGGTGACGCACCCCTCCACCGAGGTGTCGCAGTGCGACGAGCCCCAGTACATCTACGACCTATGCGAGCCGAACGCGGTCGACGGCGAGACCAACGGTCCGCGCGTGACGAGTGCGGCGAACGACGAGGGCACGCACTGGGTGCTGTTGTGTCGCAAGGCCCGTGAGGAAGAGGGCGCGTACAACGACATCGCGATGATCGGGCACAACCCGTACACGGGCAAGACGTGCTTCTTCCAGAACGCGCTCTACTCCCGCACGGACGGCGTGCACGTGCCGCACCCGGCCGACCGCAACGCGTCCACCGACTCGCCGCAGACGTCGACGTCGCTGTGGTCCGGTATCCACGGCGGCGTCGGCTCGGGCATCCAGTGCGCGAACTGCCACGACGCGGATCCGTTCATCCACACGCCGTGGATCGATCAGGCCAAGCGCGACGACGGCCAGCCGGTGGTGCCGAAGATGGGCGAGAACGAGGACTTCGTGCTCGGCTTCAACGATGCACCGTACAGCATCGTGAACCTCGAAGGGCAGGGGTGGAGCATGCATCAGCAGCTCGTGTCCGAGGAAGCGAGCGCGTGCACGAGCTGTCACCGCATCGGCGACGGGCGGTGGATGGACGACTGGATCGATCGCCTCGACGGCACCGATCGCGCATGGACCGACAACGTCTCCGAGTCGCATCGCGGATTCGACGACGTGTTCTGGATGCCGCCGGAGCTCGAGGGGCTGAGCGAGCCCACGTGGGCGGAGTCCGAGTACGGGCGCGCGATCGCGTTCATCAAGAAGTGCGCGGACGAGCCCGAGTCGTGCAAGTGGGCGCCGCTGCCGAGCGAGGAGACGGCCACCGATGACGGCCTGCCCGTCGTGGAGCTCGAGGGCGACGCGCTCGCTCGCGCCGCGCTCGCGAGCCTCGGTGCCGACGTGAAGGATCCGAGCTGCCCGGCGGGCGACTGCGCGACGCGCCGGTGCGCGGAGTGCCATGCCGTGTCGCGCGCATCGGTACGCACGTGGCACGAGCTCACGGAGCACGCGTGGAAGGTGTGCGGGCTGGCCCGCGACCCGGCCGAGATGACGCCCGAGGAGGCGCGCGCGGCCATCGACTGCCTGAAGGTGGATCCGTCGGACCCGAGCTCCGTGTTCGCGACCGAGCGTCTCGGCATCACGGCGACCGGTGTGCAGTACAGCGGCTTCCGCAAGCTGTTCGAGGCCGCGTACGGCGACGACTGGACCAAGCCGTACTCGCAGTTCAAGCGCCGCGTGGGCATGCCGAAGGGCAGCCATCCGAAGATGACGCTCGAGGAGTACGCCGTGCTGCTCGCATGGTTCGAGCAGGATTTGGTGGGTCTCGATCACGTGCTCGAGGAGGCGCCGCCGCCCGCGTCGTGCGAGGACAGGATCGATGCGGGCGCGCTCGCCGATCACTTCGAGACGATGGAATTCGAGGGCTGGGGCGCGGTGAACCGCGACGCCGGCGTGCGCATGTACGGCTGCCCCACCGAGGGCGACATGCGCGAGTGCTTCGCCGACGGTTCGTTCGCCGATCGCACGATGCAGTGGGGCGGCGAGGTCGGCACGGTGCGCGAGCTCAGAAAGCTCGACTTCGCGACCAGCTTCTGGACGCGCAGCTCCGCCGACGGTCGCTTCGTCGGCAACGGCGGCGGGCCGGAAGGCGCGACGATCACGGATCTGCAGACCGGCACGAACATCGGCATCGATGCGCTGTACGACCCCGGGTTCTTCCCCGACAACAGCGGCTTCGTGTTCCAGGGGGCGCCCGGTGGCACCGGCATGTGTGCGCAGAGCGTGCTCGAGAGCGGCGACACGCTCATCGACTTCAGCGAGGAGAAGTGCACGACGGCGGGTGGCATCAACCTGTACCAGCACGTCGCGCGTGGCCTCGACGGCGGCGACTACTTCGTGATCAACAGCCAGTTCACGAGCGACCCCGGCACCACGAGCACGGACCCGGCCGCGTTCTTCACGGCGACGTCCACGATGAAGGTGACGCCGATGGTGTACACCGGCACGAAGTACGAGCCGGCCGACGCCATCATCGTCGACTCCCCGTACGAGGGCGATGCCGTGCTCTCGCCGTCGTCGCGGCTCGTCGTCAGTCGTCTCGCGGGTGCGGGGGGCACGAGCCTGGGCTACGTCGTGCGGCGCGTGAACGCGGTGCCGTCGGGTGACACCTACGTCATCGACGTGCAGCGCGAGCTCGCGACGATCTGTATGCCGGGCGCGAAGGCGAACATCTCGTTCGACGAGCGCTTCATGGTGACGCATCACTACGAGGACGGGGTAGCGAACCTCTACCTCGTGGATCTCGCAGACGGTACGCGCCACCAGATCACCGACATGAAGGACGGCGCGCGTGCGCTCTTCCCCCACTTCGTGTCGAGCGGCTGGATCTACTTCCTCGTCCGTGGAGCGAACGGCGAGCGTGTGCTCGCGGCGTCCGACGCCGCGTTGCAGGTGGCGGGATGACCCGCGCCGTCCTCTTGCTCGCGCTGGCGCTCGTCGCGTGCGGCGAGCCGGCGCACGGCGAGCCCGAGGCGTTCCCGTGGGACGGAGACGTCGGCGGCAAGACCGACGTGTTCGGGCGCAAGCTGAGCGGCGTCGCGGATCCGTACCGACCCGATCGCGATCTCGCAGCCGTCGAGAGCGAGCTGCGGGCCGACATGCGGATGCGTCGGGACGCCGCGTGGGGCACCGTGCTCGAGGTGCTCGAGCCCGTGCCGCTGCTCGGGCTCGTCGAGGGCGCCGGTGCCCACCCGGAGATCGAGCTGCCGGCCGACATCCCCCGCGTGCCGCGATTCCAGACGTGGTACGGCGCCGACGATTTCAAGCGCATGTTCCAGTTCCTGTACGAGGATCTGGGCGTGGCCGATCGACGCGTACGTGCTCCGTTCGCGCCCGATGCGATCGAGGCGGCCTTCGTGTGGAACGCCGACGCGCTCGACCGCTCGAAGAGCTGGCCGCTCGAGCGGTACATCCGCGAGGTGGAGGAGCTCGGCGAGTGTCCGGCCGAGCTCGACGACGCGGAGTGCGACGCCTTGTTCCAGCGCAACACGGCGGGCGCGGCGGGTGGCATCGCGCGCATCGTGTACGCGCCCGCCACGATGGAGCACGCGCTCGCGAACTACGGCGCGACGCTCGAGTGCCTGACGCAGCTCGACGCCCTGCCGATGGATGCGAAGCCGGCGGACGAGGACAACTTCACGCACTGCTTCGACGACGAGCTGCCGGTGGACGCGGTGCTCGTGAAGGCGCAGTGGGAGCGGGCCGACTTCGGGCGCGACCTGCCGGCGTTCGACACCGACGCGGCCGCCCTCGCGGCGCGCATGGCCGGTGCGGCCGAGTGGAGCGAGGCGGGCGACCGTCGCGTGGATCCCGGTCCCGACGAGATCTACACGATCGCGCTGCGCAACGGCTCCGTGTATCGGCTCGCGGGCCTGCACATCATGACGAAGGAGCTGCGTCATTGGCAGTGGACGACGCTGTGGTGGAGCGATGCGCCCGACGACGACTTCGGCGCCGACAGGCCCGCGGCGATCCGCGACGCGCTGCCACCCGTGTTCAGCCACTACAAGATGTGCACGACGATCTTCTACGAGGAGGGCGACGCCGACCCGGCCGCGCGCTTCGCCGACCATCCGTCGCTCGCCGACGCCCTCGCGACCACCGGCGCGGGCAAGCCCACGTGGTGCAGCAATCCGTACCTCGAGCACGGCAAGGGCAACGCGGCGACGAACTGCATCGGGTGCCACCAGCACGGCGGCGCGAGCGTCGATCTCGAGGCGGTCATCGCCGACGAGACTCGCTTCCCCGCGCACGGTCGGCTGCAGCAGCGCGACGTGTTCCCGGCCGATTACATGTACTCGTTCAATCGCGTGGACGACCTCGCCCACGTCGTGAAGGCCGAGGTGGACTTCTTCGACGCGCGCGACGGCCAGGCGGTTCGGCCACGCGTGGACGCGATCGTCGCGCTGGAGCGCAACGCGGAAGAGGGGGCGACCACGTTCGCCGCGCGCTGTGCCGCGTGTCACGGTGCGGATGGCAGCGGCAGCGGGCTCGCGCCTTCGCTGTTCGAGCGCGTGCCGTTGCGCGACGATGCGTCGCTCGTGCAGACGCTCCTTCAGGGCAAGGGTGGCATGCCCGCGTGGGGTGAAGTGCTCGACGACCACGCCATTGCGGATCTGCTCGGGTTTCTTCGCGCCGGCTTCGGCGCAGGCTGACGCGTGCTATCCTCGTGACGGGTGAGCGAGCCGTCCGATGTCGAGCTCTTGGCCGCATGGCGTGGCGGCGACAACGAGGCCGGCAACGAGCTCGTGCGCCGCAACTTCATGAGCGTCTACCGGTTCTTCGTCAACAAGGCGAGCGACGACGTGGACGACCTCATCCAGCGCACGTTCCTCGCGTGCGTCGAGGGCCGCGATCGGCTGCGCGACGACACGAGCCTCAAGGCGTACATCCTCGGCATCGCGCGCAACCAGCTGCTCATGCACATGCGTCGCCGCGAGCGTCGCGAGACGCCGTACGGCCAGGGCGACATGTCCGTCGCCGCCGTGTACGGCTCGCCGAGCCGCGTGCTCGCCGACCGCGAGGAAGAGAAGCTGCTCCTGCAGGCGCTGCGGCAGATCCCCATCGATCTGCAGACGATCGTCGAGCTGTACTACTGGGAGCAGCTGCCGGTCGGCGAGATCGCGGCGATCCTCGAGGTCCCACCCGGCACCGTGAAGTCGCGGCTCTTCCGCGCGCGCGATGCCCTGCGCGAGCAGCTGTCCGGCATGAACGTGCCCGCGCAGCTGCAGCGCACGACGATCGAGGGGCTCGAGCACTGGGCCCGGGCCCTGCGCGCGAACGTCGGGCCCCGTGAGCCGTCCGCGTAGGTCCCGAACGAGTCAGCTCGAATGTCCGCCGAGCCAGGCGCGGATCGAGGCCGCGAGCGGCTGCGCCTGCGTGCCGATCTGTTCCGTCTCCGTCAGCGTCGACTGGGCGAGCGCGCGGGCGCGGATGCGGTCGTAGCTGTACATCGCGCGCGTGAGGTCGAACGTCGCCCGCAACGCTGCGACGCGGTGGCCCGTGTCGGTCGACGAGATCGCGGTGATCTGCGCCTTCCAGCGATCGGCGGCGACGGGTCCGCGCTGGCGATCGAGCTCGGCGAGCGCGACGAGCGGGGCGAGCCGTCGGAGATCGTACGTGGACGTGCCGTGCTCGAGCAGCACGAGCGCCGACTGCAGGTGGCCGCGCGCCTCCTCGGGACGCGCTGCGCCGATCAACGCACGACCATAGCGCTCGCGTGCGAGCGCGGCCGCGGGATGATCGCTGCCGAACACGCGATCCGTCGCGGACACGAGCCACTCGCCGAGCGCGAGCGCGTCCTCGACGAGCCCGCCTTCGATCGCCTGCTCGGCGCACCACGCGAGCGACGCGAGCACCGGCGGAGGCGGTGGATCGATCTCGCGCGCGGTGGCGAGTGCCGTCTTGCACAGCGTCGTGCTCTCGTCCGTGCGATCGCGTGACGCAGCGGCGCGCGCGAGCTCGCCGAGCACGCGCACGCGCACGGCGGCCGACGGGCTGCCGTCTTCCAGCCGCGCGCTCGCGCCGGCGATGGTGTCCTGGTCGCCGCGATCCACGGCGGCGGTCAACGCCGCGAGCGCGAGCCGCCGCGCGAGCTCGTCGTCACCGAACGCCTCGGCTCGCAGGATCGCGTCGACGAGCAACGGCCCACCCGCCACGGGATCGCGGGTCGCGGTGAGCTCGGCGACGAGCGCCGACGCGTGCAGCTCGCTCCACGGATCGGAGACCTGACGCGCGTGCTCGACCGCGGCGATCGACGCCGTCTCGGCCTCGTCGCGCTGTCCGAGCAGGGCGAGCGTCTGCGCCCGCGCCACCTCCGTGCGCAGCGCACCGACCTCGGGGCGCTCGAGCGCCGACGCGTCGCTCGTGCGCGCGGCCGCGAGACAGCGCTGCGGATCGGGCAACGCGGTCACGGCATCGATCGCGCGCTCGAGCATCGCCGGGCTCGGTCGCGCCATCGCTTCCACGAGCGCCGCGACCCGGCGCTCCGCGAGATCGAGACACGCACGACGCGTGGCGAGCTCTTCGACCGGGCCCGCGCACGCGTCGGTCCGCACGGCCGCCCACGACGACGCCCATCGATCGAGCTCGCGCCGCAGGTGCACGAACGTGGTCTCACCGAAGCCGAGCGACAGCGCGACCGCGGCGGCGTGCATGCGATCGGCGGCCGCATCGTTCCACGCGGCCGCTTGCTCGGGCATGTCGGCGCACGCGTCGGGGAAGAGCCGCGGAGCCATCAGCGCCGCCACGCCGCCGGCCGCCGCGAGCGTCGCGACCGAAGCGACGACGATCGCGAGCATGCGGCGATCGTCGTGCGGGCTCGTGAGCACCTCGAGCAGCGCATCCATCGACGGGTGGCGATCCATCGGATCGGGCGCGAGCCCCTTCACCATCGCGCGGTGGATCGACGCCGGCACCTTGCTGTCGCGCGGAGGCGGCCCTACGACGCCGCGGAGCTTCGCCTCGAGGATCTTGCCGGCCGTCGGGCCCTGGAACGGGCTCTGCCCGTGCAGCAGCTCGAACAGGGTGAGGCAGAAGCTGAACTGATCGCTGCGTGCGTCGGCGCGCGAGCTGAGGTGTTGCTCGGGTGCCATGTAGGCCGGCGTGCCGATCACGGTGCCCGGCTTCGTGAGCGAGAGATGCAACGCGTGCACCGACGTCTCGCCGGGGATGCGCACGTTCATGCCGGGCATCGGCGCCGTCAGCTCGCGCGTGACGCGGGCGAGCCCGAAGTCCGCCACGCGCACGCGGCCGTCCTTGCCGACGAGCACGTTGGTCGGCTTGAAGTCGCGATGCACGAACCCACGCGCGTGCGCATACGCGAGCCCGCGGCCTGCCGCGAGCATCGTGTCGAGCACCTGCCGCCACGTGCGGGGCTGGGCCTCGGACCACGACGCGAGGTTGAAGCCCTCGACGAATTCCATCGCCAGGAACACGCCGTTCTCCTGGCGGCGATCCATCGGCACGTCGGCGTCGAGGATCGACGGGTCGAACGTGCCGACCTCGAGGAACTCGACGATGTTCGGATGGCGCAGCTTGGCGAGCGACTGCGCCTCGCGCACGAGTCGCGCGCGCGCCGAGCCCCCGCGTCCCTCGGACACGAGCAGCTTCACCGCGATGGGTCGATCGAGCTGGGGATCGTGCGCGCGGTAGACGGTGCCACCACCACCGGCGCCGAGGCGCTCGTGGATGATGTAGCGACCCACCATGACGACGCGCTGCGCTCGTCCGAACAGCTTCGACTGCAGGTTCGCGAGGGACTGCTGCGCGAGGAAGCTGGCCTCGGGGCGCGCGCGCTCGAGCAGCGAGCCCAGCGGGTTGCCCTGCTCGTCGTCCGTCACCCGGGCAGAGCTTAGCAGGCCCCGCGCTTGGAAAACCGCAGGCTCGGGCAGCTGCCGGAGCCCTGGTGGGTCTTGCCGTCGCAGCCGCAGTATTGACGCAGGTCCATCGTGCACTGGCGCTGCTTCGACATGCAGGTGCCGGGCTGATCGTCGCTGCAGCCTTCGCCCTCGCAGATCCCGCTCACGCACTGCGTCGCGCTCGTGCACTTGCTTCCGTCGGGCAGGGCGCTCGCCGTGCACTCGCCGTGCGTCGAGAACCGCTTGCCGGGACAGCTGCCCGACGACCGGAACGTCTGCCCGTCGCAGCCGCAGTACGTCCGGAGATCACGCGTGCACATGCGTCCGGTCTTCGGGGCGCAGCGGCCTTGCATGTCGCCGCAACCCTCGCCTTCGCATACGCCGTCGGGACAGTCCGCGTCGGTGTTGCACGCTCGCGCGCCACCGGCTCCGTTCGGTTGCTCGACGACGCCGCCGTCCGCGGGCACGGGGTCGACCGGGCGTGTGTCGGGCGGACTCGGCGTCGTCGCGTCGGTGCTCGTGGGTCCCACGGTGCAAGCGGCGAAGAGCAACAGAGCGAATGCGCGTGGCATCGCCGGATCTTGGCACAGCGATCGCGGGCGCGTCGACGATCCGATCACGCCGCGATGCGCAGGCGGTTGTGGCAGTCCTTCACGCCCCGCGCCTGGCACGCGACGTTCTCCGCCTCGCGCTTCGACCAACGATCGTGCACCGAGCCCTCGAGCGTGACTTCACCGTCCTCCACCTTCACGTCGATCTCGCTGGCGTCGACGTCGGCGTCCGCGAGCAGCTCGCAGACCTCCTCGAAGATGCGCTCGTCGGACCGCGCGTAGTTCTTCGGACCCATGCCGCGGAACCGACCGCTCGTGCCCGGGTCACGCAGATCGTGGTGCGGCAGCCGTTCGCCGTCGAAGGCGTGCGCGACGGTGTGCGGCGCCGCCATGCGACGATACTCGAGCGCGTCGCCGCCGCGACCGCCGACGCCGCGCGGGCTGTAGAGGTCGCTCTGTCCCATGTGGCCGTAGCCGCCGTAGCCGTAGTCGTCGCCCCCGTGCACGGCGTCCGAGATCCGGCGTGCGCGGCGGAACTGCGCGCCCAGGTAGCGCGGACCCTGGGGATCGCGGGGCGGCTCGTCGAAGCCGGCGAATCCTCCGCCCCTGCTGTCGCTCTCGATGAAGCGGTCGTCGTCCCACTGGCGATAGCGCGGCATGGTCATGGCACTTCTCCCGTTCTCCCACGGGCTACCAACGCGCGCCCGACTCGCAATCGGCGGCGACGGCACCGGAGCTATGGAACGCTCGTGGCGACGAAGGCGTCGGCCGTCTTCGCGAACGCGCTCGCGTCGACGATGGGCGAGCTGCATGCCGACGGCGTACACAGGTACACCGCCGGCGCTCCGCGATCGGGGTAGCGCTCGCCCGGTGCGCTCGCTTCCAGCACGGCGCGCGGCTCGTACCAGCGCAGCGCGGCGCCCCACAGCGCCTGCGTGCGTGCATCCGTCGCATCGCCCACCACGGTCACGTCGACGACGGGTGCGAGCGCTTCTTCGAGCGCGAGCAGGTAGGTGCCGACGACGCGGCCCTCCGGCTCGACGAGCGAGGGATCGCCGACCGCCGCGAGCGCGCGCTCGGCCGCGCTCGCGTACGGCGTCGCGATCGCGCCGTCGCCGTCGAGGTGACGGTGCAGTCGCAACAGGAACCGCGCGGCGAGCCCGATCTCCTCGTGCGGCTTGCGGCGCTGGGCGAGCGCACCGACGGCCTGCGGGTCCTCGGTCTGGGCGAAGAAGCCACCGTGTTCGCGGTCCTCGAAGCGGTCGAGCACGGCCTTGCCGACCCGCTCGGCGTGGGCCAGCCACTCGCGCTCGCCGGTGACGCGATACAGCTGCAAGAGCGCGCGACCCATCGCGGCCTGATCGCGCAGGTACAGCACACCTCGCGGATCGTCGTTCGCCGCGTGCGTGAATAGGCCGCTCTGCGTGCCGTGCTCCGCGAGCACGTGGCGCGCCGCTGCGACTGCGAGCGCGAGCACCTCGGGATCGAGCGTCGCCACGTACAGCTCGCACAGCGCGTCGATCACGAGCCCGTTCAGGTCGGCGTACACCGCCCGATCGATCCGCGGGATGCCGAGCGCGCGGCGTTCCGCGTCGCCCAGCGCGTAATACTCCGCGCCGAGCACCGGGCTGGCGTGCGGTCGACGGAGGTCGGCGTCCTGGCTGGCCGCGAAGCCGCCGCCCTCGACCCGCATGTGGTCGCGCATGTACGTCGTCACGGCGCGCGCCGGTGCGAGCCACCGGTCGTCACCGGTGACGCGCGCTGCGATCGCGTACGTCGCGATGGCTCCTGCCTGGATCGCGGTGATCTTCTCGTAGTGCGGGTGCTTCCAGTCGCCGAGCGAGTACTGGTACATGCCACCCCACACGGGATCGACGAGCGCGCGGGAGGACTCGAGCGTCAGCAACGCACGCTCGCGCCACGCGACCTCGTCGTGCACGCGCGCGCGGAAGAATGCGTGCTCCACCGGTGCCGGCCACGGATAGCGCTGGCGCGTGCCCCATCCCCCGAGCTCGGGCTCGAAGAATCGATCGAGCTGCGCGGTGACGAGACGCCGCACCGGCGCGAGCTCCGAGGCCGGACGCGGCGGCGCGGGCTCGGTCCGGCGGGCGAGCGTGCCCGCATCGCGATCGGCGACGAGCGCTCGCAGGATCGCGGCGAAGGCCTGCGGGTTCCGATAGCCGCGCAGCTCGAGCACGGGGCGGGCATCGGGCGACAGGAACGCGGTGGCCGGCCATCCCCACTCGCGGTAGCGCTCCGCGACGTCGGGACGCGCGTCGGAGTCCACGCGCACGACGACGAAGTGCGTCGCGAGCAACTCCGCGACGGCGGGGTCGCGATACGTCGTCTCCTCCATCACGTGGCACCAGTGGCACCACGTCGCGACGACGTTGACGAGGATGATGCGGTTCTCCGCCCGCGCGCGCTCGAACGTCGCGCGCTGCCACGGCGCCCACTCGATCGTACGCGCGGTCACCGGCGCCGGGACCCGGCTCCGCGAGTCCAGCGGCGCGCAGCCCAGCACGACGAGGAGCGCCCCGACGATCGCACGTCGCACGGGTCCATCGTACGCGCCGACGCGCGCGTCGGATCGCTTCCGGTCGGCACGGCATGCTCACGCCGCACCCGCCGTCGAACCGCGCTGCACCGCGCTATGCTGCGGCGGCGCGATGCTCGTCGTCGGACTCGCCCTCTACCTCGTGAACTGCGCCGCCGGGCTCGCCGCCCAGCTCGGCCTCGTGCGACTCGGGATCTGGCACCACGTGATGTACGCGTTCGTGTTCGCCGGCGCGATCGCTGCGCTCGTGTTCGCGTTCCATCCCGCGCTCGTCGTCACGGTGCTCGCGCTCGCCGTGTTCCCGCGCGCCCGCCCGCGCACCCCCTCGCATCCGGCCCTCGCCGTGATAGGCCTCGCCGGCTACCTCTTCGCCCTGTTCACGTGACCACCATGGAACTGCGAGACGCCATCCTCCGCCGCTGCACGACCAACGGGCACTTCCTGCCCGACCCGGTCTCCCTCGAGCACCAGCACCGGCTGATGGAGGCGGCGTCGCGTGCTCCCAGCCACTTCAACTCGCAGCCGTGGCGTTTCGTGCTGATCACGGACCCGGACACGCGCGCCGCGGTCGCGAAGATCGCCGGTCGCACGATGGAAGACCTGATGGCGGGCGGGAAGTTCTTCACCCGTTACAAGCGCTACTTCCGGTTCTCCGAGGCGGAGATGAAGGAGCGGCGCGACGGCATCTGGATCGATCAGTTGCCGATGGCGCTGCGGCCGTTCGTGAAGCACGTCTTCTCGAACACCGGACAGAAGATCGTCAACGGGCTCGGCGTGCCCAAGACGCTCGGCAAGGACAACGAGAAGCTCGTGGGCGGCTCGCCGCTCATGCTCGCGGCCATGCTCACCGCCGAGGAGTACATCGACGGCGAGCTCAGCGGGCTCTACAGCCTGCTCGGGCTCGGCATGGCGATCGAGAACATCTGGCTCACCACCGTCGATCTCGGCATGGGCATCCAGTTCATCTCGACGCCGATGGAATTCCCCGAGGCGTGGACCGAGCTCACGGCGCTCCTTCGCGTGCCGCCGGACCTACGGCTCGTCGCGATGTACCGCCTCGGCTATCTGCCGGCCGACAAGCAGCGGCCGAGCATCGACTGGACCAGCGCGCATCGCAAACGCCTCTCGCAGTACGTGTTCCGCGATCGCTGCGATCGTCCCGAGACCGACCCCGAGCCCGAGGGCGAGAGGTGATCGAGGCGCCGCGCGTCGTCGCGCTGGCGACGGAGGTGCCGCCGCATCGCCTCACGCAGATCGAGGCGCGGGCGTTCGCGCGGCGGCGGTTCGCCGAGCTGCCCGGGCTCGATCGACTCATCGGGGTGTTCGACAACACGGGCATCGCGGAGCGTTGGATCGCGGCGCCCATCGCCTGGTACGAAGAGGACCACGACTTCCCCGGCAAGAACGCGCTGTGGAGCCGCACCGCGCTCGCGCTCGGTCACGCCGCCGCGGAAAAGGCGATCGTCGCGTCGGGCCTCGAGCGCCGCGATCTCGGCGCGATCGTGTTCGTGTCCACCACCGGTGTCGCGACGCCGAGCCTCGACAGCCACCTCGTGCAGATGCTCGATCTGTCGCGCAGCATCGCGCGCGTGCCGCTCTGGGGCCTCGGCTGCGCCGGCGGTGCGGCCGGCCTCGCGCGCGCGGCCGCGCTGTGCCGCGGACTCGAGCGCCCTGTGCTGCTCGTCGCCTCCGAGGTATGCAGCGCGACGTTCGTGCCGAGCGATCGCAGCAAGGCGAACCTCGTCGCCACCGCGCTGTTCGCCGATGGTGCCGCCGCGGCCGTGGTCGCGCCGAGCGGACGCGGACCCTCGTTGCTCGCGGGGCACAGCCAGCTCATCGACGACAGCGAGGACGTGATGGGCTGGACGCTGCGCCCCGACGGGCTGCAGGTCCGCTTCGCGCGCTCGATCCCGAAGATCGTGCGCGACGTCGTGCCTGGCTTCGTCGCCGACGCCGCACGTGCCGCCGATCTGCGCGAGGGCGCGATCCACCACCTCGTCGTGCATCCCGGCGGTGCGAAGGTGTTGGCGGCCTACGAGCTCGCGCTCGACATCCCGCGCGCGCGCATCGAGAGCGCGCACACGGTGCTGCGTCGCTACGGCAACATGTCGAGCCCCACGGCACTGTTCGTGCTCGACGAGTTCCTGCGCACGACGGCGCCGTGCGGCGCCCACGGCTTGCTCATCGGCCTCGGCCCCGGCTTCTGCGCCGAGGGAGTCGTGCTCAAGTGGTGAGCACGGAGGGGCTGCTCGCCGCGACGATCGCCGCGCTGGTCGTACAGCGCATGCTCGAGCTGCGCGTCGCGAAGAAGAACGAAGCCGCGCTGCGTCGCAAGGGCGCGATCGAGCACGGCGCCGCCCACTATCCGCTCTTCTTCCTGCTCCACGGCGGATGGCTGCTCGTGTGGCCCATCGAGGCGATGATGCGAGGTCCTGCGCTCGCGCCCGGCTGGCCGCTCTGGTTCCTCGCGTTCGCCGGCGCGCAGCTCCTGCGCTACTGGGCGATCTCGACGCTCGGCGAGCGCTGGAACACGCGCGTGCTCGTGCTCGCCGGCGCCGCGCCGATCCGCCGGGGACCGTACCGCTTCCTCGCGCATCCCAACTACGTCGCGGTCGTCGTCGAGCTCGCCGCCGTGCCGCTGCTCTTCGGCGCGTGGGGCACGGCGATCGTCGCGTCGCTCCTCAACGCGGTGATCCTCCTCGGGGTCAGGATCCCGTGCGAGGTCGCTGCGCTGCGCGCGGCCGCCTCGGCAGCACCAGCACCAGCATCGCCGGCAGCACCCACAGATCGCAGATGAGCGCGATCGCGATGACGGTCGCGCCGAGCTGACCGAGCAACCGCAGCGGCGGAAACGAGGACACCCCGAACAGCGCGAGCCCGCTGCACAGCACGGTGGACGACACGGCGCACGCCCAGCCAGTGCTGCGGATCGCCTCGGTCACCGCGTCGTTGCGGGTGGCGCCCGCGCGCAGTCCCTCGAGCGTGCGGGCGATGAGGTGGATCGTGTCGTCGACCGCGATGCCGAGCGCGACGACGAGTACGATCGCGCCGAGCGGATCCAACCGGCCGAAGATCAGCGCGAGCGCGCCGTAGCCGAGCACGAGGGGCAACAGATTCGGTGGCGCGCTCGTGATGCCGAGCCGCGCGCTCCGGAACGCGATCGCGATCGCCGTGGTGACGACCGCGAAGACGCCGAGCAGGCTCGTGCCGAGCTCGGTCGAGATCCGGTTGATGCCGGCGTACGCGATCGCGGTGGCGCTGGAGACCGTCGCCGTGGTGCCCGGGATCTCCGCCACGCGGGCCTGCACGCGCGCCTGCAGCTTCGCGAACGCGCGGCCGCCGAGATCGGGCAGATGGATCACCACGCGTGCGCGCGCGGCCTCGGCATCGATCACACGCGCGCGCACGGCCGGCACTCGTGGTGCGAGCCCGGCCGAGCCGAACGGCAGCGCGGCCGCCTCGATGGCCGCGAGCTTCGCCGGACCGAGCACCGCGCGGACCTCGGGCTGCTCGCTCGCCCACGCTTCGAGCGCGGCGACGCGGGCGAGCATGGCGTCGTCGTCGAACGTGCCGGGCTCGCCCGCGAGCTCGACCTGCAGCGACAGCGTGCCGCCCAGCTCGCGATCGAGCCGCGCGCCTGCACGCGCCACCGGGTCGTCGGCGTCGACGAGGTCGGAGAGGTAGTTGTCCACCGGGATGTCGCGCGCACCGATGACGGCGATCGTGCCGAGTACGCCCGCGATCGCGAGCACGAGCCACGGCCGACGCACCGAGATCGCGGTGAGCCGCACGAGTGGCCCGGCGAGCACGCCCGCCGCGCGCGGGGGAGGTCGCGGATCGGCGACGCGCGCGAGCAGCAGAGGACCGACGAACAACAGCGTCGCGTAGCCGATCATCACGCCCAACGCGGCCCAGCCTCCGAAGGCGCGCAGCATCGGCATCTCCGACAGCGCGAGCGAGCCGAACCCGACCGCGGTCGTCGAGGTCGTGAGCAGCGCGGAGAAACCGACGTGCCGCGTGGTCGCGACGATCGCCGCGTGGCGTTGCGCGACCGTCGGCGGCGCATCGGGGGCGAGCCGCGTGGCCTCCTCGCCCGCCCGCGACACGAGGTGCACGGCCTCCGCGACCGCGATGATGGGCAAGAGCGTGAAGTAGCCCTGGCTGAGCAGACCGATGGGCGCGCCCACCCAGCCCATGAGACCGAGCAGCACGAACGTCGGCAACGCGGCGCACACGGCCGGGATCACCACGGCGTGGCGTGAGCGGTGCAGCACATAGAGCAGGAACGCGATCGTGCCGAGGCACAGCGGCACGAGCACGCGCTGATCGGCCACGACGGTCGACGCGAACGAAGCCCGCACGACGGGCACGCCCGCGAGCTCGAACGCGAGCCCGGCCTCGCCCTCGTGCGATCGCACGAGCGTGCGCACACGATCGACCGCAGCGACCGTGGTGGGCAGGTCGTCACCGCTGACGAAGTCGAGATCGATCGCGATGACGGCGGTGCGCAGATCCTCGGACACCAGCAACGGCTGCAGCGCGCGCAGGCCGGCATCGTCGGGACCCCGCGTGGCCGCGGGATGCTCCGCCACCGTGTCCACGCGCGCGACGCGATCGAGACCGCGCGCGTCTCGTGCGACCGCGCGAAGCACCGCGAGGCGCTCGGGCGCGAGCACGCGTCCGTCCTGCGCGGTCGCGAGCACCGCGATCGTCGCGTCGTCCGGGCCCCAGCGCGCGGCGAGGCGCTGGGCCGCGAGCGCGGTCTCGTCGTCCGCCCGATAGAACGCCGTCGGCGACAGATCGATCCGCAGCCGCAGCGCGCCCGCGAGCGCGACGGCGAGCACGATCGCGGTGGTGAGCCCGACCACGCCCGGTCGGCGGAGCACGAGCGCGGCGATCCGCCCGAACACTTTCTCCAGTGTAGACGGCCGCGCGCGGGCGCGCGCGTCCGGGATGACCGAACCATGACCACCCGCGGACGGCTTCATGCAGGCCTTCGCTCGCGCGTGCGCGTCGAACCCTCCATGCACAGCGCCCACTGCCGAAGCCTTCGCGTCGTCGTCCTCGCCCTCGCCGCCTCGAGCACCCTCGCCGGCTGCTCGAAGAAAGAGGATGCCCCGATGGCAGCGCGCGGTCCGGTGACCGAGCTCGCGGGCGAAGCCGCCGACGCGCCGGCGCCCGAGGCGAAGAACCAGCTCGAGGCACCCGACGTCGCGGAGCGCAAGGTGATCCGCACCGCGCGGATGGAGCTGCGCGTGGAGGATCCCGCGGCCGCCGCCGCCATCGCGACCGCGCTGACGGCCCAGGCCGGTGGCTTCGTCGCGTCGTCGAACGCGACCGGCGTCGGCGAGGACATCGAGCGCGTCGACATGAAGCTGCGCGTGCCGGCCGAGCGCTTCGAGGCGGTGCTCGGCGACCTGCGCGACGACGGCGAGGTGCTGGTCGAGGCGCTGCAGGGCGAGGACGTGACGGACGAGTACATCGATCTCGATGCCCGGCTGCGCTCGCAGAAGGCGCTCGAGGAGCGCTTGCTCGGGATCCTCGCGCAGACCACCGCCGTGAAGGACCTGCTCGACGTCGAGGCGAAGCTCGTGGACGTCCGCATCGAGATCGAGCGCGTCGAAGGCAGCCTGCGCGCGATGAACGACCGCATCGCGTTCGCCACCATCGACCTGGTCGTGCTCGCGCCCACGCGTCAGAACGCGCGCGAGGCCGAATCGACCCTGAGCCGATTCGACCGCGCGCTCGACGACGCCGGTGATGCGTCGATCCTCGTGCTCACCGGCATGATCCGCTTCCTCGGCGCGATCCTGCCGCTCGCGATCATCGGCCTACCGATCGGCCTCGGCGCGCAGGCGGCGATCCGTCGCCGCCGGCGCAAGGCGTGACTGGTCGCGAAGCGACTTCAGAGCACGCACATGCCACCACCGCCGGGCGCGGCGTGCGGGCAGTGCACCTCGGCGTCGCCCATCGCCGCCATCGCGTGGTACGTGTGGCAGCCGACCGTGTGGCCGAGCGTGTCGGCGTCGGTGCCGGGATACCACGTGCCGCACTGCGTCATGCAGTCGGCCTCGTCGGCGAAGACGTTGAGCTCGCCGGTGCAGTTGTCGAAGAACGTGCTGCAGTACTCGGCGCAGGTCGGCACGTCCTCGTCGTCGGTGACGCACTGTCCGGCGCCGCTCGGGCCCGCGTGTGGGCAGTGCATCTCCGGGTCGGTGTCGGCGGCGACCGTTGCGTGGTAGAGGCGGCAGCCGATGCTGTCCTCTTCCGTGTCGGTCGTCTCGCCGAGGGGCCACTGCGCGCAGTTGGCCAGGCAGTCGTCCTCGTTCGCATACTCGGTGAAGTCGACGCACGCCGCGAGGTAGACGCCGCAGTACTCCAAGCACGCGGCATCGTCTCCGCCGGTGCTCTCGGGCTCGCCGGTGTCCTCGGGGTTGCCGCTGGTCTCCGGGTCGCCGGTCGGGTCGGTCGGATCGGTGGTGACCGTGGGATCCGTCGTGACCGTGGGATCCGTCGTGACCGTGGGATCCGTCGGATCCGTCACCGTCATGCCCATGTCGCCGCTCGAGTCGTCGCCGACCGTGCCGGTCTCGCTGCCCGCCCCGTCGTCGCGATCGTCGTCCCCCTCGGCGCACGCCACGACCATGGCGAGCATCCCCAATAGCGTCAGAGTCTTGTGCATCGTCATGCCTCCCGCGTCGGCCCGCGGAATCGCGCCAGCCCGACGTCGATGGGGGGTACGCGCCGCGAGGCGGACCGGATCGATCCGGTCCGCCCGATCCCCGGGAGGCCCGCCTGCGTAGGATCAGCCGCGGATCTCGATCTGCTTGTCGATCGTCTTGCCCTTGCGATCCAGGGTGACCGTCACGCTCGACGCGCGGCGCAGCTTCTGGGCGAGCCCGAAGATGGCGTCCATGCCTCCGAGCTCTTCACCGTTCACCGCGAGCAGGACGTCGCCGCTCTTGAAACCGAGCTGCTTCACGAGCGATCCGCTCTTGACGCTCGAGATCTTGTAGCCGCCGGCGGGGGCGGGAAGCATGCGCGGCGCCTGGCCGGCGAAGCCGCCCGGGTTCGCGAACACTTCCTCGACGAGCTCGCGCTGCACGATGCAGTGCGCGTCGCCGTTGCACTCGATGCGATCGTCGGCGGCGAGTGCCGGCTTCGTCGCCGACTTCGTCTTCGGCTTCGCTTCAGGTGCCGGCGCAGCGGGGGCTTGCACGGGCGCACCCATGTCGATGCGCTCGACCGCGTTGCCGCGCTGCACGAGCACGCGACCGCTCTGCACCGACGCGAGCACGACGCCCGGACGGATCTCGTCACCGGTCATGTAGACGCCGACGATGCCGCGCTCGAGGTCGTCGATCGTCGCGAGCGAGCGCGTGGGATCGAGCGCTTCCATCGTGGCATTGAGCCGGAGCGGAAGCGGGCTCGCCGATGCCAGCACGGCGCTGGGCGGCACGCCGGGCTCGGTCACGGGCACTTCGGGCGAGCAGCCCGGGCAGAACGGGTTGTAGGTCTCGAGCTGGCGCTTCGCGAGCGCGCGCTTCGTCGTGCGTCCGTCCGCGCGCGCAGCCATCACGGCGGCAGAATCGGGCACCTCTTGGTCGAGTGCGTCTTCCTCGGCCTCTTCGTCGTCGAGCGCCGCGTCGTCCGACGCGAGCACGTCGTCCGCCGAGCGCATCAACCACAGGCCGAGCACCGCGCTCGCCGTGCTGCCCAGGAACTGAGCGGCAATGGCGACGCCCGCGAGCTTTACGATCCAGAAACGTCGGTGCAGGAGCGAGGAGAGCACGCCCTGGAGAAGAGCAAGCGGCCCTCCAAACCAGATCGGTCACGCTTCCGCGGCATTGCGAAACGCGGCGCGCGCGGGCAGGGCCCGCTTGTCGCGGAACGTGGAGGTGTGCGTGACAGATTGACGAACGCGCTCAGCACGGATCCGGCGGCGGGTCGTCCGCGCCGCAGCCCGACAGCTCCGGATACGAGCACACCCCGTCCGGACAGAAGTTGCGCACCTCGCCCGTCTGCAGGAAGTGATCGAGCTGTTCGGCCGCCTCGGGCAGCTGGCGGATGTTGCCGTGCGGATCGGCGCACGCGCGCTGCGGCACCGCGCACGCGGGCTCGGGCGGCAGGCCGAAGTCGTACTCGGTGTACGCGCTGCCGGCCGGCGGCTCCGCGGTCGACTCGAGGCCCCACACCTCGCGCACGCCGGTGTCCATGAGCGGGACGTCGAGCGTGCGCGCCATGATGTGCGCGCCCACGGTGGACACCGAGTGGTCGCCCACCGCCGCGCGCATGAGCACCTCGTGGCGCGGCGTGTCGGGCAGCGGATCGTCGCGCATGTGCTCGATGTAGCCGGTAGGCTCGACGCGATCCCACAGCATCTGCACGAGCGCGAGCGTGAGCTGCACGTCGCGCCCGTCCTGGTAGGTCGACTTCGCCACCTGGAAGAACGTGTCGAACTGGGCGCTGCGGTTGAGCAGGATCCCGAACGGCATGCCCATCACCTCGAGCACGCCGCGCTCGACGTCGGGCGACACGCTCATGAAGAGCGCGCCCATGATGCCGCCCAGGCTGATGCCGTAGTAGTGCTGCTGCGACGGGTCGAGCATCGTGCCGACCATCGGGTCGTTCGCGACGGCGAGCGCGACGACGCGGTCGAGCACCATCGCGTTCACCACCGACTGCTGCAGACGCGCGAACATGCCGTCGAAGTCCTCGAGCTGGCCGGTCTGCAGGATGTTCGCGATGTCGGCCTGGTCGTCGCCCGCCAGGCCGATCCAGTCGCACGAGTACAGCGCGTAGCCGTGCGTGTTGGCGAGCGCCACGAGCTCGTCGCGCTCGATCTCCGCAGCGGTGCCGAGCAGGCCGTGGCCGAAGTGCAGCAGCTTCGCGGGCGTGGCCGTCGCCGACGCGGGGATGATCATCTCGAAGTCGAACGCGTGCACGCCGGTGGGCTCGGGCAAGCCGTCGTCGCCGAGGTTCATCACGGCGCCGAACTCGGGCTTGTCGAGGAAGAGCGGCACCTCGAACGTGCCGGTGACGAGCTGCGTGCCGTCGTCGCCGAACGGCTCGACGGTGAGCTCGTAGACCGGGGAGTCGCCCACCATCGCGAGCGCCTCGTCGCGCATGTGCACGAGCCACGCGGTGTTGTTCGTGTCGCTCGCGGTCGTGAAGTCCCACGCGAGCTGCAGGTCCTCGCGCGCGACACCGGCTCCTTCCAACCGCGTGAAGATGTCGGCGTACAGCGGCCGGCGTATGTCGACCGACGGCTCGTCCGGCAGCGCAGTGCCGTCGCGCAGCGCTGCGAAGGCCGGCGAGGCGGGCAGGGGACCCCCGCTCGCATCGGCGACGCCGCGGAGCGCGACGATGTAGCGCGTGCCGTCGTGCAGCCGCACGGCCGGGCGGATGAAGAGCACGCGCTGCGCCGCGTCGTCGGTGCTGAGGTCCAGCTCGGCGAAGTGGGGCACGCGCTCGCCGGTCTCGGCGTCGAGCAGCACCGTGGGCGAGTCGTCGGCGAGCGAGGCCCCGATGTCGTCGACGCGCGGGAGCCCCGTCGTCGTCGCACCTTCGAAGTGGACCATGATGCCCACGCCCGGCGAGAAGCCGTCCCCGCGCAGCCACGGCGTGGGATCGGCGGTGACGTCGTAGTAGCTCGTCGGCATCATCGCCGAACTGAACGCGACCCGGCGGCCCGTGGGCGAGTCCGCATCCGCCTCGGTGTAGACGTTCGAGGGAAACGGCAGCCCGCAGAACGTCGGCGCGATCGGATCGCACTCGAGCGTGGGCCAGTCGACGACGGGGTCCGGATCGTCGATGCCGGTGGTGCCGCCGCTGTCGTCGGCGGTGGAGCCCGAGCCGTCGTCGTCGTCGTCGCCGCTGCCGCCGGGGTTGCCGTCGGAGGCGCAGGCGATCGAGAGACAGAGCGTGGAAATCCAAGTCAGGCGGAGCGACACGCGAAAGAGCATGACGCAAAGCGACCGGGTCCGCACGCGCGGTGCATGCGAGCCCGGTCGCGCCGCGAGGCTATGCCGCGCGCGGCGAGCGATAGCGCTGGGTGGGCACGCGGCCGTTGGGCGCCTGCACGTCCTGGGGCCGGTACTTCATGATGAAGCTGATCGCCTTCAGACCGCGCGCGGCCCAGAAGACGAGGATGAAACCGAACACCAGGATGGCGGGACCGGAGACCAAGAGCGCCGTCCACGAAACGTCCTCGCCCGAGGTCATCGAGTCGACGAGCTTGCCGATGCCCTCCTGCGCGATCGCGACGAACACGACCGGCAGCACGTGCGCCCACACGAGCGAGAGCGTGCCCCAGCCCCAGAAGCGCTTGTGCGCGCGCACGGGCACCTTGTCGTGGAAGCGGCGCTTGAAGATCTTCTGCATCTTGCCGAGAAAGAGCACGTTGGCGACCAGCACGATCGCCACGTTGAGCACGAGGAAGAGCAGGGCTCCCATCACGGAGAGGTACACCGCGACCTTCGAGAACTCCGGCGCCGCCATCGTGTAGATGACCGACGTGAACACGTAGGCGAGGAACGCCTCGATGGCCGGCTCGACGGCGAGCGACAGCATGATGCCGGAGAAGATCGTGACCACGACGAGAGCGCCGATGAGGCAGAGCGTGGCGAGCAGCTCGCGGCCCACCGTGCGGAACACCTCCTTCACGACGTCGGCGGCCTTCGCCTCCCCCGACGCGACGCGGCCCGGCATCGCGATGATCGACGTGATCACCGGCTTGATCGACAGCACGAACAGCACCACCGCGACGATCGTCAGCACGATCGGCAGGTAGCCGAACAGCGCGAACACGCCCTCGAACTGGCGCGCGATGTTCTTGAAGATGGTGATGTCCTCGTTGATGCGTGAGATGTTGTCGAGGATCGCCATGGGCAGGCTGTCCTGCTCGCCGCTGGCGACCTCGGCGAGCGGCGCCTCGATGAGCACCGGTCCGACGTCGACGAGCTCCTCCGCGTTGTTCTCGAGCACCGTGAACGTCGCGTCGATGACGGCGACCTGCGGATTCGTCAGCGACGACAGCGCGCCCTGGATGGCCTTGAGCAGCAGCACCACCTGCGAGAACAGCCACACCGCGACGATGAACGTGCCGGCCGCGAGCGCGGAGTACTTGAACAGCAGCTCGTCCTGCCCCGGGTACTTCTTGCGCAGGTGCAGCGGCAACAGCAGGAGGAGGATGCCGGTGAGCGCGAACCAGCCGAGGATCGACGACAGGGTCGCCATCTTCGCCTCCTGCTTCGCGGCGATCTTCTCCTCGAGTCGCTCGGCCACCTTCTCGCGCTGCGCGGCGAGGATCTCCTTCAACAGCGCGAGGTATTCCTGCGGATCCATGCCGGGATGCGCTTCGTCGAGCGTGTCGCCCTGGGCGTCGACGGGCTCGACCGGCGCGGGTGGTGCGACGTCGACGGGCTCGACCGGCGCAGGGATCGCACCAGGGTCGGGCGGGAGCGCGTCGGCGGGCTCGGCGACGGGCTCCTCCGCATCCTCGTCGTCGACGACGAGGGTGTCTTCGACGGGAGTCGGAGCGGGAGCAGGGGAGAGGGCGATCGAGCTCGAGGCAACCGCCCACGTGGCGAAGAGCGTGGTGATGATCGACATGGGTTCGCTTCCGAGGTCCGGCGCGCCGGGGCCGGCGGACCTTCGCAGGAACGACGCCGATGGAAAGCCCCCGTCGCAAACGTTCTGTAGGGCGGCGACCGCACGTATGCTGTGGTACGAGGACGCCGCGTGACGACGTCGCCGGGCCGCGCATCATCGATCGAGCGCTTGCTGCGACGGCTCGAGTCGCCGCGCGTCGTGATATGGGTCGCGTTGCTCGCGATCCTGCTGGTGGTCCCCGCCGTGAACATCGGTTTCACCGCTGACGATCACGTGCTGCGCGCGCGCATCGGGGACAGCACGGTCTTCGCGGGGTTTCCTGCCACACGGTGGGATCTCTTCGTGTTCGTCGACGGCAGCGCCGCGCAGCGCGAGCAATTGCTCGACGGGGGCACGTTCGCGTGGTGGGTCGCGCCCGACTACAAGCTCGCGTTCTGGCGACCCGTCAGCGCGGCGACCCACGTGCTCGACTTCGCGCTGTGGCCACGCGTGCCCGCGCTCATGATGATCCACTCCATCGCGTGGCTCGTGATCGTGCTCGCCTGCGTGCACGCGCTCGCGCGGCGCTTCCACGCGCCCGCGATCGCGGGCTTGATGCTGCTGCTCTACGCCGTGGACGACGCGCGCGGGCCCGCGGTCGGATACATCGCGAACCGCAACGCGCTCGTGATGGCGAGCTTCGGCTTCACGGCGCTCTGGGCCCACGATCGCTGGCGCCGCGACGCGTGGCGGCCCGGCGCGGCGCTCGGACCGGGTCTGTTCGCGGTGGGGATGCTCGCCGGCGAGGGCACGGTCGCGACGCTCGGCTACGTGTTCGCGCACGCGTGCTTCGTCGATCGCGGATCGCTCGGTGCACGCGTGCGTACGCTCGTGCCGTATGCGGTCGTGCTCGCGATCTGGGCCGTCACATACAAGTCGCTCGGCTACGGCTCGCACGGCTCGGGCATCTACATCGAGCCGGCCGACGATCCGGTGTTGTTCGCACGCACGGCGATCGAGCGGATCCCGGTGCTCCTGCTCGGCCAGCTGGGCCTTCCCTGGTCGGATTTCTGGCTCGGCTATCCCGCCGACGTCGCGCGCGTCGTGTACGGCTTCGCGTGGGTCGTGCTCGGCGGGTTCGCGTGGTGGGTCGCCCCGATCGTGCGCGCGAGCCCGGTGGCGCGCATGTGGGCGCTCGGCATGGTGCTCGCGTGCGTACCGATCGCGGGCACGTTCCCCGCCGATCGCCTCCTCGCGTTCGTCGGGCTCGGCGCGATGGGGCTCGTCGCGATGGCACTGCACGGCACGCTCGCGGGCGACGAGACGACGGCGAGGCGCGGCACCGTCGCGCGCGTGCTCGCGTGGTCGACGGTGTTCGTCCACCTGGTGGCGGCGCCGCTGCTCTTGCCGATTCGCTCGCGCTCGATGGTGACGGTGGAGGAGTCGCTCGCGATGTTCGATCGCGCGGTGCCAGGAGATCCGTCGATCGTCGAGCGCACCGTCGTCGTCGTGCTCGCGCCGAACGAGGGGCTCGTGTCGTACCTCCCGGTGATCCGCGCGGTGACGCAGCGTCCCGCGCCCGCGCACATGCGCTTGCTGGCGAGCTCGACGACGCCGACGCTCGTCGAGCGCATCGATGCGCGCTCGCTCGTGGTGGAGCCCGAAGGCGGCATGCTGTCGACGACCGCAGAACGCATGCTGCGCAGCCCGAGCCTGCCGTTCGCCGTCGGCGATCGCGTGACGCTGCCCGGCATGGTCGCGACGGTGGAAGCGACCACGAGCGACGGCCGTCCGCAGCGGGTGCGCTTCGACTTCGCGGTGGACCTCGACGATCCTTCGCTCGTGTGGCTGCGCTGGGACGTGCTCGGCTTCGCGCCGTGGAGCCCTCCGCCAGTCGGTGGTCGGGAGACCCTGCCCGGGTTCGACGTGGCGAAAGCCCTGGCCGCGGCGGCCGACGAGCGCGGCCGACTCGGAGTTGCTAGTCCGTCGCCGTGACCGATCCCGACCGGGTCCGCGAAGAGCTGGAGCGCGAGGAGCAGGCCGAGAGCCTCAAAGAGCGGCTCGAACGCGAGCACGGCGAGATGATGGAAGAGCTGCGCGCGCTCATCCCGGGCGCCGAGGTGCAGTTCGGGTTCCTGCTCGCGATCTGCTTCACGAGCGAGTTCGCGAGCCTCACGCGGGTGCAGTGCTGGGTGTACTACGCGACGCTCCTGCTCACGGGCTCCGCACTCGTCCTCTTGATGTCGCCCGCCGCCCACCACCGGCTTCGCTTCCGCGAGGGCGACAAGGAGAGGATCATGCGCAAGGGCAACCGCGACGCCATCGCGGGCTCGGTGCTGATCGGGCTCGCGTTCACCGGCGTGATCTACCTGGTCACGTCGCTCCTGTTCGACACCGTGCCGGCGATCGTCGCCGCGGTCGTGTTCTTCTCGCTCATCGTGTGGCGCTGGTGGCTGCCCGGGCTGCGCCGAGCCAGCGCGTAGTCGCCGCTCGCATGCCGGCTCGGCTCGCTGGCTTACGCAACGAACTCCGGCGCCCTCGTTGCGTCTCTGGGCATCGGGGGCGCAAGATCGGAGCATGGTGGCGACGCGCTGTGGCACGGCGTTCGGCATCGCTGTGCTCCTCGTCGGCGGGTGCTACGAGGGAGCCCGCGGCAATCCGAGCGGCAGCGCGAGCGCGGACGACGATGCGGGCGACACCGCCGACGACGGTGCGAGCGAGAGCGCCGACGACGGACCGAGCGTGCTCGACTGCGAGTCGCCGCAGCCCGGGCCTGCGCCGATTCGCCGGCTCACCCGCCGCGAGCTCGACAACACGTTGACGGATCTGCTCGGGCCCGAGGCTGCGCTCGCGGCCGCGATGCTGCCGGGCGACGTGCAGCCGCGGATCTTCGACACGGACATCGCGAGCCACGGCATCACCGAAGAGCTCGCGTACGCGTACATGCGGCTCGCCGAGGACGTCTCCGTCGCTGCGACCGCCGACGTCGCGGCGCTCGTGCAGTGCGACGTCGCCACCGGGGAGACGTGCGCGCGCGAGTTCATCACGTCGTTGTGCACGCGCGCGTGGCGACGGCCGTGCAGCGGGGCCGAGGCGGACGAGCTCGTCGGCGTGTGGGCGAGCGGCGACGACTTCGCCGACGGCGTGAAGCGAGTGATCGAGGTCGTGCTCCAGTCGGCGGACTTCCTCTATCGCCCCGAGGTGGGCGACATCGCGGCCGAGGCCGACGGCGTCGTGCCGCTCGACTCGTGGGAGATGGCGACGCGGCTGTCGTATCTCTTGTGGGGCTCGATGCCCGACGACGCGCTGTTCGCCGCCGCCGCAGCGGATTCGCTGCGCGACGTGGACGGCATCACCGCGCAGATCGATCGCATGCTCGAACACCCGCGCGCCGCCGCGCAGATCGTGTGGTTCCACGAGCAGTGGCTCGGCATCACGGCGATCGAGAGCACGGCGAAGGATCCGATGCTGTTCCCGGAGTTCGCGACGGCCCGCCTCGCGATGCGCACCGAGGCCGCGCGCTTCGTCGAGGCCGTGGTGCTCGGCGGCGGCGACCTCGGCGAGCTGCTGGGCTCGCCCACCACGTACGTGAACGACGAGCTCGCGGCGTTCTACGGCCTGCCGGCGCCGGGCAGCGGAGCCGACTTCGTCGAGGTGCAGCTGCCCGAAGACGGTCACGCCGGCCTGCTCACCAAGGGCGCGTTCATGGCGGTAGGCGGCAACCAGGCGTCGTCGTCACCGGTCCGCCGCGGCGTGACGGTGCTGCGACAGGTGTTGTGCGGCGAGCCGGCCCCGCCGCCGCCGGACGTGATGGGCTCGGTGCCCGCGCCCACACCGGACACGACGACGCGCGAGCGCTTCGAGGCCCACGTGTCCGATCCGACGTGCTCCGCGTGTCACACGCTCTTCGATCCGATCGGCTTCGCGTTCGAGCACTTCGACGCGGCCGGTCGCTGGCGCGATCTCGACAACGGATTCCCCATCGACGCGAGCGGCGAGCTCATCGGCACCGACGTCGACGGTGCGTTCGACGGTGCGCCCTCACTCGCGGCGAAGCTGGCCGACAGCGAGCAGGTCCGCGGCTGCTACGTCGATCACCTGTTCGCGTTCGCGAGCGGCCGACTCGTCGATCCGGACGCCGACGTGTGCACCACGAACGCGCTACGCGAGGAGTTCGCCGCGGCCGACTACGGCCTCGCCGATCTCGTCGTCGCGCTCGCGCTGTCCGACGGCTTCCGCTACCGGAGGACGGATCCATGATCTTCGTGATCCCGCGATTCCGGCGACCGATGGGCCGTCGCGCGCTGTTGCGCGGCATGGGCTCGATCGCGATCGGACTGCCCTTGCTCGAGGCGATGGGCTGCGATCGCGGCGACGGCACGATCGACGCCCGCGCCGCGCCGCTCGCCGATCCGCGCCGACCGCTCGCAGCCCAGCCGCTGCAGCGCTTCATCGCAACCTCGATCCCCAACGGCGTGGTGCCATCCGCGTGGTTCCCCGACGGCGGCGTCACCGACTTCACGACCAAGCAGATCATGGCGCCGCTGCCCGAGTACGACCTGCCCGGGCTCGCCGATCACCGCGACGACCTCGTGATCCTTCGGGGCGTGTGGCACAAGGCCGCATCGCTCGGCCCGGAAAAGAGCCACAACGAGGGCCACTCGTGCACGCTCACCGGCACGATCATGCAGGGCCCGCCCGGCACCACCGTCGATGCCGGCTGGACGCTCGTCGGGCCGAGCCTCGATCAGTACCTCGCGACGCGGTTGGAAGAGATCGCCGGCGCACCGTTCGCGAAGAAGTCGCTGCCGATCGTGCCCGGCGCGTCGTTCAACGGCAGCCTGTCGTACGACGCGCAGGGCACCGCGATTCCCGTCGTCTCGTCCGTGACGGGCCTCTTCGACGAGCTCTTCGGGCTCACCGAGCTGTCGGCCGCCGAGAAGGAAGCGCTGCGACTGCGTCGACACAGCGTGCTCGACTCGGTGCTCGGCAACTACACGAAGCTGCAGGGCCGACTCGGCACGGGAGACAAAGCCAGGCTGGAGGAGCACCTCGACGCGCTACGCAAGGTGGAAGAGCGCATCGACACCGAGATCGTCTGCGACGCGCCCGACGCCGCCATGTTCCCCGATCCGGTCGACGGCTTTCAGGGCGCGAACCTGCGCCAGTGGGCCGACCTCATGCAGGACCTGCTCGTGCTCGCGCTGTCGTGCGACGTCACGCGCGTCGCGACCCTGTCGTATCGCTACTGCGGAGGCGGCAGTAGTTATCTCCCTTGGCTCGGTTTCAGCGAGGACTACGACACGGGCGAGCACCACGAGATGTCGCATCGCTACATGGATCCCGCGTGGGACCCGGCGCTGATCCTCGCCGCCCAGTGGTACTGCGGCCTCACGGCCCAGCTCATCGGGAAGCTGAAGGCGGTGCCCGAGGGCACGGGCACGCTCTTCGACAGCGTGATCCTCTTCCAGGGCTCCGACGTGGCGACCGGGCATCACACGTGGGAGGACATGCCGTATCTGCTCGCGGGCAGCGGCGCCGGCGCGCTACCGACCGGCCGCTACCTGCAGATGCCCCAGCAGATCCCGCACAACGCGTTGCTCGTGAGCTTGCTGCAGGCGTTCGGCCTGTCGGACACCAGCTTCGGCGACGCGGAGCCGGACAGCGGCCCGCTGCCGGGGCTGCTCGGCTGACGGGCCTCGCGAAAACCCACTATCATCGCTCGCATGTCCTCGCGTGCGCGGCGCGTGCTGCTTTCGTCCTCGTTCTTCGTCCTCGGAATCGCCTGTGGTGGCGGCAAGGGCGACGGTGGTGGCTCGTCGACGACCGGCGAGCCCGAGCCGACGCCGTGCGATCCGGAGACGCCGTGTCCCGGCGGCGAGGCGTGCGTCGTGGGCGAGTGCTACGGCGGCGATCTGCCGATGCTCGAGATCATTTCGCCCGAGGACGAAGAGCGCGTCGACTGGGACAACGAGGACGACAGCACCGACGTGACGGTGCGGATCCAGGGCACCGGGCTCGAGCTCGTGCCGACCGAGATGGATCCGTCCACCGATCGCGGCAAGGGGCAGATCGCGGTGTTCGTGGACGGCACCGAGACGACGGTGGTCGACATGGGCGACCTCGCCGAGGGCGTGGACGTCGAGGTTCCGATCCCCACCGACGCGGGCGGCCACCGGATCCGCGCCATCGCGCGACTCACCGACGGGCGCGACTACGACACCGAAGGGGCGATCGCGAATCGCTTCTTCTGGTTCGACGACGGCCGCGTGCGCGTGGGCTTCAAGGCGCCGTGGGACGGCGACGTGTTCACGGACGCGGCCGTGGAGATCCAGGTGATCGTCGCCGCGCTCAACTTCGATCTCGCGCCGGCCGAGGCCACTGCGCAGCCCGGCGACATCGGGCACGTCCATCTCTTCCTCGACCAGTCGTTCCCCGACTGCGCGGCCGATCCCGGCTGCGACTACGTGAGGGACCTGGCGCCCACGAACGAGGTGGTCACGAGCGTTGCCACGCCGCTCGATCTCCCCGCGACCACGGTGGAGACGGTGGAGCTCGCGGCGCTGCTCGTGAAGACGAACCACGACGCCTACTGCGGCGACGGACCGGACGAGTGCACGGCCGTGTACGAGACGATCACGATCCAGCGCGCGATGCCGGGCGGCGCCGACACGGGCGGCTCGTCCGACGGCGGCAGCAGCACGACCACCGGCGGCGGGTCGAGCACGACCACCGCCGACGAAACGGCGGACTGCGGCGGCTTCGTCATGACCGCCGAGGACTCGACCACCGGCTCGTAGTCGCGCGCGCGTTCCACAGCTTCGGAACGCGTCACATCGTGCGACGACGCGACTCGGTCCCGGCGTGGAGAACCGCTCGCGAAAGGTCGCCGTCATCGGCGGGGGTGCCTCGGGTGCATCCCTGCTCTGGTGTCTCACCCGCCAGCCGCGCTCGCGCGACGCGTGGAAGGCGACGCTCTTCCACGACGAGGACGAGCTCGGCGGCCATTCGCGCACGATCCCGATCCGGTTCGACGACAGCGGCAAGGCCCATGTCGCGAAACCGGGTGATCCGGGCCCCGTGCATCCCGTCGACATCGGCGTGCAGTTCGTGTGCTCCACGCTCTACCCGAACCTGTACCGCCAGCTGCGACTGCCCGAGTTCGCGGACGTGCGGCTCACGCGGCATCCGAGCCTGCGGCTGTCGGGCGCGTTCAACGACGACATCGTGTGGGGCAACTTCGCGGACTACCAGCGCGGCGATAGATTCGCGCGCTGCTGGGACTCGACGACGCGCATGGAGGCGCTGCGATTCCAGCGCGACATGCAGCGCGCGCCGCTGGTGCGGATCGGCGGCGATCGCATCGCGAACATGAGCGTGGGCGAGTACCTCGCGCGCGCGGGATATCGGCGCGACGGCCACTTCTTCCGCTACATGCTGATCCCGTACCTGTGCATCATCAACGGATACGGCACGGTGGATCTGCTCGAGACCACCGTGATGGACCTGTATCCGATCTTCGCACGGCTGCCCCTCGTGCAGGAAGCGGGGCCGTACACGCGCTTCACGGATCCGGGCCACGGCTGGGACCGCTTCACCGACGGCGCGACGACGTGGGTGAAGACGATGGGCGACTACGCCGAGGCTCGCGGTGCGGTCGTGCGGCTCGGCACGTACGTGGAGCGGGTCGCGCGACGCGGTGCGCAGTGGATCGTGCGCTTCCGCGAGGGCGCGAGCTGGGGCGAGGGCGGTCGCGAGCTGCCGCCGGGATCGGTGGTGCACGAGGAGGCATTCGACGCCGTCGTCTTCACCACCGACATGCAGGTGAACAGCGAGCTGCTCGATCACGACGACAACCCGTGGCGCAGCATGCACCGCGAGTTCCTCTCGACCGACAAGTTCAAGCTGTTGCCGGGCGTCTGCTACATTCACCAGGACCCGAGCCTGCTCGCGCCGTCGCTCGCCGACGGGCGCGAGGACGGGCAGTTCACGTCGTACTTCGCGTGGGGCGAGCGCGACGAGGGCGCGCAGCTGTACGACCTGCCGTATGGGCTCGCGTCGAGCTTCCAGACCTACTTCATGGACAACATCATGGGCACTCCGGCGCCCTGCTACGTGTCGATGTATGCCGAGGACACGACGGCGCGCGTACCCGATCCCGCCCTCACCGTGTTCCGTCGCACGTGGCGACATGGTCGGTGGGTCGCGTCGTTCTTCCGCGAGGCGAAGCGGCGCCTGCATCGTGCCCAAGGCGTGGGCAACCTCTGGTTCGCCGGCAACAACACCACGGTCGACTCCGAAGAGGGTGCGCTGTTGTCCGCGATGATCGTCGCGGCGCGTTTCGCCGGCGTGAAGTACCCGTTCGAGCGTGGGTCGCTCGCATGGGCGATGCACGGGTGGTTCTTCGAGCAGATGTTTCCGGCGCGATCGATGCGGCATCGCGTCGGTCGCCTGCTCGGTGCCGCCGAGCCCCGGCTCTGATCCGAGATCCACGATGGCTCGATTTCCGATGCCGCCGTACCCGAACAGCTGGTACCACGTCGCGTTCAGCGACGAGGTCGTGGCCGGCAAGATCACGCGCCTGTTCTTCCTCGGCCGCGAGATGATCGCGTTCCGCGGGCCCACCGGACAGGTGCACGTGCTCGATGCCTACTGCCCACACATGGGCACGCACCTCGGCGTCGGCGGCTGCGTGGTCGCGGGCACCGTGCAGTGCCCGTTCCACGGGTGGCGCTTCGCGGGCGACGGCTCGTGCGTCGACGTGCCGTACGCGCGCAAGCTCCCGCGCGCGCGCGTGCCCACCTGGCCCGTGTGCGAGAAGAACGGCATGGTGTTCGTGTGGCACCACGCCGCCGGCGATCCGCCCGACGGCGAGGCGCCGCGTGTCGCAGAGCACGAGTCGTCGGAGTGGACGCGCTACGGACGGCGGCGGTGGAAGGTGCGGAGCCACGGGCAGGAGATGGCGGAGAACTCCGTGGACGTCGCCCACTTCAAGCACCTGCACGGGTCGATCACGGTGCCGACGTGCGAGATCGACGTGCGGCCCGAGGCGTTTCGCGTGCGCAACGAGCTGCGGACGCGTCGATTCGGCCGCGAGCACACCAGTCGACTCGACGTGACCATCCACAACCCCGGGCTCACGGTCGTGCGCGTCGAGGCACTCGTCGACATCACCGTCGCGGCCACGACCACGCCGATCGACGAGGATCACGTCGAGCAGCGCTTCGCGTTCGCCGTGCGCCGTCGCGGCAACCCACTTCTGCGTCGCGTGGTGGCCCACGCGATCATGCTCGACGTCGCGCGGCTGTTCGAGCAGGACACACCGATCTGGGAGAACAAGCGCCACCTGAGATCGCCGGTGCTGTGCGACGGCGACGGCCCGCTCTACGAGCTGCGCAAGTGGTACGCGCAGTTCTATTCGGGGCAGTGACGCGTCAGCTCCAGCGCAAATCGACGCGCAACGCGTCCTCGTGCGGCATCGCGGCCGTGAGCGACGCGACACGACGCCCGGTGAGCTCGACGAAGCCGGCGTGCGCCATCAGCTGCAGGAGCTGCCACGTGGGGTTCGCGAACAGCTCCGCGCCGGTGCACTCGGTCACCGCGTGGCCGTTGCCGACGTCGGCGCGGGCCTGCCCCACGTCGTAGAGGCTGGGATGGATGTGGTGCGCGCGTGCGAGGATCGGACCGGGTCCGACCGTGCGAAGGAACAGGCCCGCGGCGCGGCCGACCTGGCTGCTCACGTCGTCGGCGAGCAGAGGCTGGAGCAGGCGCGCGTCGCCACCGAGGAACTCGGCGACGAACACGTCGGTGAGCCGGATCTGCACGGCGACGGGGAACCACTCGTCGTCGGGTGGGTCGTCGGGCAGATCGATCGCGAGCGCACCGAGGCCGGCACGCACGCGCTGCACCGCGAAGTCGCCGACGTGCCGGCGCACGAGGCCGGCCCAGCGCGAGAGCACGCTGCCCCGACAGCGCCCGGGCAGCGCGGCGACGCGCTCCGCGGACCACGGCGGGCGATTCGCGAGCTCGGCGATGCCGACCGGGAGGTCCTCGCTGCAGCGCTCTTCTCCGCCCGTCGCCGCGATCACGCAGCGTGCCGCATCAGTAATGACGCTCGAGTACATACCAACCGAAGGCCCGCAGGATGAGTTTGGGGAACGAGTCTTCGACGAGCGGATCGAACCGCTGCCACGCGGACTCCACCAGTTCGTGGGCTTGCTCGACGCAGGCGTCGAGCGCACCGCACCGTTCGATGAGCTCGATGCACGCCGCCACGCGAGCGGGCTCGGTCGGCCGGTCGCGCAGCTCCGACCACAGCAAGCGGCGCTCCTCGAGCGGCAGACGAGCGATCGCCTTCGCCACCGGCAGCGTCACCTTGCCGTGCATGATGTCCTCGCCGGTGGACTTCAGGCCGCGCCCGAAGCCGCGCAGGTTCAGCACGTCGTCGATGATCTGGAACGCGAGGCCGAGTCCCTCGAAGAAGTCGCCGACCGCGTCGATCTGCTGCTGGCTGCCGCCGCCGACCACCGCGCCCATCCGCGCGAGTGCAGCCGCGGGCGCGGCCGTCTTGAGCCGATGGATCGCGAGGATGCGGTGCTCGAGGGACTCGCCGTCGCCGCGCTCCACCGCGTCGTCGAGCACGTCGTCGAAGCCCTCGAGGTCGAGCGCCTGGCCGGCATGGCCGGCGCGTAGCGCCTCGAAGTAGAGGTCGTACAGGCGCAGGCGATCGTTGGCCGACACCTTGTCCGAGTTCAGCAGCTTCTGGCCCATGAAGTAGCACGCGGTGCCCGCGTTGATCGCATGGGCATCGCCGTACATCAGGTGGACGCAGGGCCCGCCGCGCCGCACGTCGCTCTTGTCCTGCACGTCGTCGACGATCAGCGAGCCGACGTGCATGAACTCCGGCATCGCGAGCCACTTCACGAAGTCGCGCGAGTCGCCGCCCACGATGTCGCAGCAGGCGAGGGCCGCGTAGCTCCGCCACGACTTGCCGCCGCGATCGGTGATCTCGCGGACCGGATGGATCATCGTGCGCGCGAAGCGGTCGACGTCCACGCCGTCCATCCAGGTCGTGCGATCCTTGCTCGCGATGAGATCGCGCGCCTGCTCGTGGGTGGGCTCGTGCGGATAGAGATCGGCGACCGAGCGCCGCACCTCCTTGCCCACGGCGGAGAAGAAGCCCTCGAGATCGTCGATGCTGCAGAAGCCGCTGCGCTCGACGTAGCCGACCCCGGACACGGGCCGACCGCGCCGGGTGCCGGTCGCCTCCACGCGACCCTCCCAGAACGCCGGCTTCGAGATGACGGTGACGAACTCCTGATCGGCGAAGCTCGCCTCGAGCCGCAGATCGAGGTGGGCCTCGGGCACGCGCAGCAGCCACCGCGTCGGGTACTCGTTGAACGACCGCGTGCTGCGCCACATGTTCTGGGGCTCGAACGTGCCGCCCTTCAGGTCGTGGCGCGTGCCGTCGCTGTCGACCAGGAGCACGCGCTCACCGAGCAGCTCCTGGGTCGCGAGATCGACGATGCGATAGGCCGAGAGCTCGCTGCCGTCGTCGAGCTGCAGACCGCACCAGTTCCATGCGATGTCGTCGCGCTTGCCCTTCTGGGCGCTGTGCTCGCCCTCGGGGTGGCGGCCGAACTCGTGATCGAACCATCCGTCGCCGGTGCCGATCGGGATGACCGATCCGTCGAGATCGATCTCGCCCTGCACGTCGCAGCGCGGGACGAAGTAGTAGAACATGTCCTCGCCCTGGGTGCCCTTGACGACGCCGTCGTCGCCGTGGCGCACCGCCGGCTTGCGCGGCGTGAAGGCGAGCTTGCACGCGACCTTCTCGCGCCCGTGGCGGAGCTCGAGCTCGTAGCGGCCGTCCTCGGTCTTGGTCAGCTTCGCGTCGTCGTACTGCAGCTCGAGTCGTCGCTTCGCGACGAACGGCTCGCGCTCGAAGAGGCGATCCGGATACGGCACCTTGCCGCGCGCGCACACCTCTCGCATCGCGCGACGGATGCGGGCGTCACCGGTGCCCTCGCCGCGGTCGATCTTCTCGATGCCCAGCCGGGGCGCATCGCGATCCACGAGCGACTCCGCGACGTAGCGCTTTCGTTGCGGATCCGACAGCGCCCACGTCAACGAGTGGGCCCACTGCAGCTCGCCGGTCGTCTCGTCGCGGCCCTTGAGCACGCGGAAGAACGCGGCGAACAAGGACAACGGGCGCCCGTCCAGCGTGCGCACGTGGGCCTTGAGGTACCACCACTCCGTCGTCGACGACGCGTGCGGCAGGTCGTGGACCGCCAGGTCGATGGGACCCGGGCCCGGCCAGTCGGACGGTCGGCGTGGCTTCGGAGGTCGCGCGCGCGGGCGCGCCTCCGGCCATCCGTCCGTCGACGGGTCCTGCTCGAACGGCCCCCCCACTCCCCGATCGAGTGCATCCATCCTTGCGACATGTAGCACCGCGAGGTGAAAGGTTCGCGAACTCACGAGCTTTTGTGCATCGAGTCAAAACGTGGGCAGACCGCCCTGACGTGCGATCGACGGCGAATGCCGATGCGCATGCGTACGCATGCGCAGACGGGAACCTTTCCTGCCCGCGCGGGATTGGGCAAGTCGCTCAGTGCTTTCGATCGCGTGCTTCGGACGCGTCGCGGGCACGCGCCGGCGCCGCGGCTCGAAAGGTGTGCCATGCTGCTTCGACATGGCGGTCGTCTGGTGCGCAGCGGCTCGCGTGCTCGCTGCTTGGCTCGTCGGGCAGGACCCGGTTTCGGCACCCGCCGAGCCGCCCTCGGAGATCCCCGCCGTCGATCGTTCGGATTCCGCGGAACCAAAGTGCCCCGACGCGAACACCGTCGCCCCGCTGGCGCGACGCGAGTGGATCCGTCACGTGATCGTGCCGCGCGAGCGGGTGGATCAGATCGCGGCGCGCTACGACGTCACGCTCGAGGATCTCCGCACGTGGAACGGCATGTCCACGAGCACGCTGCGGCTGAAGAAGGGCACGCGCTTGAAGCTGCGCGCGCGCAGGACACCGCCGCCGCGTGAGCGCATCGACTACGTGGTGGCCGAGGGCGACGACTGGTGGAGCATCGCGCGGGCGCACGGGGCCGACGTCGGCGATCTGAAGGCGTACAACTGGCCGCATCGCGACAAGATGAGGCCGGGCACGACGATCGTGGTGTGGAGCGATCCGGTCGTGCGCGGATGGATTGCGCTCGATGGCGCCGACGAGCTCGGCGTGGCGGACGGTGGTGCGGGCGTGGGCTCGCCGGACTCGGGCTGGCTGCTCGGCGGCATGCGGATCCCGGAGGGCGAGGGTTGGGTGCTGCACCAACCGGCGTGGTCGTACGGCACGACGCATGCGGTGCGAGAGCTCGTGCGCGCGTTGACGGCGTATCGCGAGGCGGGCGGGCCGTTGGTGGAGATCGGCGCGATGAGCAAGCTGCGGGGCGGGGAGATCGGCGATCACCGCTCGCACCAGACGGGTCGCGACGTGGACGTGGGGTTGCCGCGACGGGTCGGCTTCTCGCGCAAGATCCCGCTGACGAACAAGCGCGTGGACTGGGTCGGCGTGTGGAAGTTGATCGAGGCGTTCGACGCGGTGGAAGCGGACGTGGTGTGGCTGGACTACGAGCAGCAGAAGCGCGTGTACGAAGCGGCGCTGAAGGCCGGCGTGGAGCGTGCGCGCGTATCGAAGCTGCTGCAGTACCCGATGGGGCGCGCGTCGCGAGCACTCGTGCGTCATGCGGACGGCCACGACCTGCACCTGCACGTGCGCTTCGCCTGCGGCCCGTGCGAGCCGGAATGCGTCGACGCGCGCACGCCCGAGCTCGCGACTCCGTGAGCTGCTAGGATCGAAGCGTGGGTGTGCGCCGAGGACCGTCGCTCTGGGTCGTGATCGCGATCGCGTGTGGGCCGGACGCGGCCGTGGACGCCGATGACGGCTCGTCGTCGACGAGCACGACGAGCAGCGACGGCGGCGGTGACACGACGTCCGACGAAGGTGCCCCCGATACGGGTGCGCCGGGATCGACGACGGGGATGGATGCGACGACGTCGACGACCACGGGTGAGGTGATGCCGGCGTGCGAGACTCCGGGTGCGTGCGACGACTGCGTGCAATGGGAGACGATCGTCGAAGGGCGGCTGCCCACGTCGATCGAGCACGTCGCGATTGCGCCCGACGGTGCGATCGTGACGATCGTGGCGCGCGAGGGAGGGCCGGAAGGCCTGAATCAGTGGTTGCAGGTGCTCGACGCGGATGGATCGGCGTCGTTCGAGTCCGCGATCCACGAAGAGGGCGTCGATCAGCCGGTCGTGGCGGCGCTCGAGGTCGGAACGGATGGGGCCATCGCGATCCTGCGAACCGAACGGGTGGGCGAGTTCCGGTTTCTCACCACACTCGACGTGCGCGCCGCCGATGGCTCGGCCGATTGGACAGCCGTGCTCGGCGACGAGAGGCGCTCGGTCGTCGGCATGGACACTGTGTTCGCGGACGACGGAACGATCGTCGTGGTGGGTGGCGTGAACGACGGGCCGGTCTCGTACGAGGGCTTCGCAAGCGCGCACGCCTCGGATGGGAGCGTCGCGTGGGAGCTCGACGCCGCCGACCTCGGCGTGGGATTCGGCTCGGTGAGCGAGGTGGTCTCGGCGGGCGCGGGCGAGCTCGCGCTCGCGGGGTACACGGACTCGGAGCTGTGGCTCGGGTGGATCGAGGCCGACGGTGCCGTGGCGTGGTCGACGACCGTGGTTGCCGGAGAGGGCATCGATCGTTCCGTCGAGGATCTCGCGATCTCGTTCGACGGTGAAATCTTGGTCGTCGGGAGCGAGTACACCGGCGGCCAGTGGCCGACGCTGTGGCTGGGCCGCTTCGTTCGCGGCGGACGGGAGGAGCTGTCGGTGGCGTACCGGGTCGTGGAGCCAGGGTCGCACTACTTCGACGCGATCGAGGTGCCCGACGACGGACGGATCTTCGTCGCGGGTGTGCGTTCGAACGGCGTCGAAAGCACGCTGCGGTTCGTGCAGGAGCTCGACTGCGACGGCGCGGTGGCGTGGGAGTGGACGCACGCGAACCCCTCGGCGAACGACTACGCGAACGCCGGCGGCCTCGCGTGGTCGCCCGCCCTGGGGCTCGTCGCGGGTGGATCGGACTACCTCGACGAGAGCGAGGACTACCGCAAGCGCGGCTTCGTGACGCGGTTGATGCCCTGATCCGGGACGCCCTGCTCATGCCCGAACGATTCGAGACGTCGATCCGATTCCTCTCCGAGGACGCCGCGACCGAGGTCGATGCGGACGTGCTCGTGCGCGAGAGCGACATGGTGATCGACATCGCCGCGAGCGACGACAACGAGCACTATCTGGTCGTCGGCGAGTTGGTCGGCCAGCACTGGCGCGGCACCAATCACAGCAAGGCGCCCGACGCCCGACCCGTGGAGGCGCGATGGGCTGCGGTCGGCAACGACTTCGTCGGGATCTGGCGCGAGGACGGCGTCGAATACCTCTTCTCGTTCGAGCGGCCGTGATGCCTCGTGGGATCGAGTACCCGCGTGTGGCTGTCGCAAACGCGCGGCATCCTGAAATCGCGCGGTGGGTCGCGCGTTGGTCTCCTCTATGTGGCGCGTCGTCGCGATTCTCGCGCTCTGCTCGTGTCGAGCGGATCCGGACACGTGTCCGCCGCAGGGCGAGCTCGGGGTGTTCGTCGCGGAGAACCGGGGCTGCGTGCGTGGGTGCGACGGGATCGGGCCTCTGACGCGGATTCTGTTCGTCGACGGCGCGCCGATCCGCAGCGTCGCCGACGTGGAGGCGCGTCGGCTCGCCGATGGATGGCCGCACGAGCTCGTCGTGCGTGGTCGGGACGAGAGCTGTGGGCGGCCGATCGAGATCGTCGCGTTTGCGGCTCACGGTGAGCCGCTCGTCGCCGCCGATGCCGCGGAGCTCGCCGCGGCGCCCGACTTCGCGCGGCGGCGCTTGTTCGCGCATGCGAGCCCGATCGTGCAGCTCGTCGGGCTCGACGGCCCGCGCCTCGATGGGCGCTCGGTCGTCGGTCGGGCTCGGCTCTTCGTGTATTGGGACTACGGCGACCGAATCGAGGAGGCGGCCGCGATCTCGTTCATGCAGGTGCTGCAGAAGGCGCAGGAGGATCTGCACGAGAGCGGTGTCGACATCGTCTTCGCGCACGTGCAGTTCGGCACGAGCCGCCGCGCATCGATGAGTGCGGACGAGCTGCGCGCATGGACGGAGCGTTGGGCCCTCGATCTCCCGATGATTCCTCGCTTTCACGCGCCGCCGCCGTCGCAGCACGATCGTGCGCGCGAGGTCGGCCTCGCTCGTGCGACGCGACTGCTCGACAACCTCGGGCAGAGTCCAGCGATCGTGATCCTCGACTCACGTGGGATCGTGCGCTGGCACTCCGAAGGACTGGAGTCGCCCGACACGAGCGAGCTCGTCCAGGATCCTGCTCAGTTCACGATCATCGAAGCGGTGAAGTTCGCACTGAACGAGCTGTGATCGAGGATCGCCCTTTCAAGATTTCGAACCTGATCGCAATCGCGGATCGGAATCGAGTTGCGCTTCGGTGATCGAGTGATAAGAAGCGCCGATGGAACCGGTAGATGTCGTGAAGCGATCGCGCAAGCGCGCGCGACCGAAGCAGCTCGAGCTCGATCTGCCGACATGGGGTGGAGCTCGCAAGGGGGCAGGGCGCAAGCGTGTATCCGCGAAGAAGCGCGTGCGCCATCGGAAGCGCGAGCGGTTCGACAAGGCGCACCCCGTACACGTCACCCTGCGCATGCGCGGCGACGTTCCGAGCCTGCGCACGCGCGACGCGTGGGCGGTGATTGTCCGCGTGATGCGATCCGCTCGCAAGCGCCACGGCATGACCGTGAATCTGTACTCGGTGCTGGGAAACCACCTGCATCTGATCGTCGAGCACGAGGGCGGCGACGGCCTGTGCCGCGGTCTGCGAGCGCTGTGCACGATGCTCGCGGCGCGGCTCAACGTGCTGTTCCACCGCACGGGCCCGCTGCTCGCCGATCGCTACCACGCCCGAGCTCTCACGACGCCGCTCGAGGTTCGTCGCGCGATCGCCTACGTCCTGCTCAACTACCGAAAACACGTGAGCACTGACGGCCAGCGCCTCGCACCGTCGTGGATCGATCCGTTCAGCACCGCCCCGAAATTCGACGGTTGGCGCACGCCGCCGCACTCCCCCTTCACCGACTTCGACTACGGCACCGCGCCCGCGCGCACCTGGCTGCTCACGACCGGCTGGCGCCGCCACGGTCTCGTCGCACTCGACGAGACGCCGTGCGCCGCGTAGAGGATCGCCCTTTCAAGTGGCGGAACGCAGGAACGCTTCGACGTCCGCATCCGAGCGCAGCACCACCACGCGCTTCGAGGCATCGAGCGCCGCCAACCGTCGCTCGATCTTCGGCAGCTGATCCCGCCGGAAGCGCCACACCCAGCGCAGGAACTCGAGATCGATGCGCTCGTCGCAGCCCTCCGCGAGATCCGGACGACGGCGCCGACGACCGAGCAACGATCGCCGCAACGCGCGAGCGAGACACACCCACGTCGGCAGATCCAACAGCACCACGGTGTCCGCCGCCGCGCAGCGCCGCTCCATCGTGTTGTCGAAGTTGCCGTCCATGATCCACCTGTCGCGCGCGAGCAGCTCGTCCACCCGCGCGAACCACTCGTCACGGGGCGTCCGCACCCAGCCCGGGCGCCAGAACTCGACATCGAGATGGACCACCGGCAACCCCGTCACCGCGCCCAACCGGATCGCGAGCGTCGACTTGCCCGCGCCGCCCGAGCCCACGATCATCAGGCGCGAAGCGCCGTGTGGATAGGCGACGCGGCGCACGGCCGCCTCAGTCGGACAGGCGCTCGGCGATGCGCGCCGCGAGCTCCGCACCGCTCGACGCATCCAGCTGGCTCGGGTGCCACCCGATCCCCAGCCCTCGATCGCCCAGCTTGGGGATGATGTGGAAGTGCACGTGGAACACCGCCTGGTGTGCCGCCGCGCCGTTGTTCTGCAGCACGTTGTACGCCGTCGCGCCCGTCGCAGCCATCACCGCGCGAGCGATCCGCGGCAGCACGCGACCGATGGCGGCCGCCGAATCGTCCGAGAGCTGGTCCAGCTGCGCCACGCGCTCCTTCGGGATCACCAGCGTGTGTCCATCCGCGAGCGGGAAGATGTCGAGGAACGCGAGCACCCGATCGTCCTCGTACACGCGATGGCAAGGGAGCTCGCCGTCCAGGATCTTGTCGAAGATCGTGCCCATGTCCGCCTCTCGCCGAATGTCCGTCCGGTGTACCCCGATCGCCGCCGCTCGTGCTATGCCAACGTCGTCGTGCCGTCCTGGGCCCGCATCGCGCTCGCCGCCCTCGTCGTCGTCCTCGTCGGCTACGCCGGCTGGCTGCTCGTCGGTGGCGAATCCGAAAAGCCCGAGAAGGTCGACGTGCCCAAGTCGGCGAAGACCCCGCGACGCGATTCACCCGACGCCGACGACGCGAAGAAGCCCGCGCGCCCGAAACCGGTGGCGACCCCCGCACGTTCGCGCCCGAGCGGAGGGGACACGGGTGGTCCCGACCCCGCGAACGAGCCGCCCGAGATGCCGCCGGAGACGGCGCGCTTGATGTTGAAGACGCTCGTCGAGGACATCGAGGCGAAGGCCGATCGCGGCGAGACCATGGCGCAGGCCGAGTGGGTGGCGATCTACAAACGCGGCAGCGAGATGGCGCAGATCCTCTCCAAGCACACCGATCCGACGGACACGAACGCTCAGAAGGAATTCGGCGACCTCAACACCCGCTTCCGCATGGGCATCGCCAAGCTCCAGCCGCGGGCCGATTGACCCCCCTCGGAGCGCGATCCCGTGCGCAAACTCGCCCACGCCGCCGCATGGACGCGTGTTTCGGTGATGCCCGTCACGCTCGCGACCGACGGTCGTGGTGCGCAGACCCACCGGAGTGCGCTATCCCCCTGTCATGCGCAAGACGAAGGTCGTGGTCGTCGGTGCGGGGCCGGCCGGCGCGTCGTGTGCCCTCGCGCTCGCCCAACGCGGCGCCACCGAGGTCGTGCTGCTCGACAAGTCGACCTACCCGCGCGTGAAGGTGTGCGGCAGCGGATTGTCGCCGCACTGCCTGCACCTGCTCGATCGACTCGGCATCAAGGATCGCTTCTCCAAGAACGCGGTGCACATGCCGAAGCTCCTCGCGCGCGGCCCCGACGGGCTCGAGGTGTTCCTCAATGGACAGAAGGGCGCGTGGGTCGTGCCGCGCGTCGACTTCGATCACGGCATCGTGCGCGCGGCGATCGAGCACGGTGTCACGTTTCAGGACGACACGAAGGTCGTCGAGCTGCTCCGCAACGGTCAGGTCCACGGCGTGAAGACCACGCAGGGCGACATCGAGGCCGACCTCGTCGTGTGCGCGAACGGATCGCCCTCGCGGTTCTCGCGGGAGACGAGCGAGCCGTACTCCATCCGCACGATCATGGGCTGGTACAAGGGCTCCACGCTGCCGAGCGACCAGGGGATCATGGCGTGGGACAAGCGCCTCGACGGCTACTACGCGTGGGCGTTCCCCGAGCCGCACGGCGTCGCGAACTACGGCATCACGATCCCCGAAGGCTCGCCGCAAGCGGGTCGGCTCAAGGAGCTGTTCCAAGAGGTGCTCGACGAGCAGTTCGGCTCGCTCTTGCACGGCGCCGAGCGGGTCGGCAAGTGGATGGGGCATCCCGCGACGCTCACGACGTCCGTCGGCGAGATGGCGGAGAAGCGCGCGATGTGGATCGGCGAGGCCGCGCGGCTCGTGTCACCGGCGACCGTCGAGGGCATCTCGTTCGCGATGGAGAGCGGCGTCGTCGCGGCCGACGTCATCGCGAAGCACTTCGACGCGGAGCGCGGCCTGTCGCGCGCGGGCGCTGCGATCTATCGCGCGAAGGTGGCGAAGAGCATGCTGCCGAAGTTCTGGATCGGTGAAGGGCTCGTGCGGCTGATGCGGTCGCCGCGCGCACGAACCTGGTCGGCCCGCGTGCTCAACCCGCAGTGGCTCGCGTCGAAGGCGTCCACGCTCGTCGGCGAACGGCCCGCATCGTGATCTTCGGTTGGCTCGAGGATCGGCGGCGCAAGAAGATCCTCGAGCATCCGTTCCCCGCCGAGTGGCTGGGAATCCTGGACAAGCGCGTCGCCCACTGGGCGTACCTCGACGACGCGGAGCGCGATCACCTGCGGCAGCTCGTGCAGGTGTTCGTCGCCGAGAAGGAGTGGGAGGGGCTCGGCGGGCTCGAGATCACCGACGAGATCCGCGTGACGATCGCGGCCGAGGCGTGCCTGTTGATCCTCGGGCTCGAGCACTCGCTGTACCGCCAGGTGGAGAGCATCCTCGTGTATCCGAAGACCGTCGTCGCGCCGCCGCAACCGCAGAGCTTCTTCGGGATCTCGCGCGAGCCCGTGCACGGCGGCATGCCGGTGCTCGGCCAGGCGATGCAGCGCGGCCCGGTGGTGCTCGTGTGGGACGCGGTGCGGCGCGACAGCGCGAACGCCCGCGACGGACACAACGTCGTGATGCACGAGTTCGCCCACAAGCTCGACATGCTCGACGGCGGCGCCGACGGCGTGCCGCCGCTGGCGGACGACGCGACGTACCGCCGCTGGATCGAGGTGTTCCAGCGCGAGTACGACGACCTGCAGCGCCGCACGGATCGAGGCCAGCGCACGTACCTGGGGGACTACGCGCTGACGAACGGCGCGGAGTTCTTCGCGGTGGCGACGGAGCACTTCTTCGAGCAGCCGCTGCGAATGCAACGCGATCACACCGCGATGTACGAGGTCCTGCGCGACTTCTACCGCCAGGACACCGCCACCCGCGAGCGCCGCGGCCGGTCGCCGTGATGATAGGATCGCCCGATGGTGCGGAGCTCGTGGGCTTGGTTGGTGCTCGCCCTCGCGTGTGGGCCGTCCGTCGGCACCGGTGACGGCGAGGGCGACACCGGTGCGGACACCACCGGATCGATGACGAGCGTCGGGGCGACGAGCGTCGCGGATACCGGTGGAACGATGCCGATGCCGACGACCGACCCCAGCACGGTGTCGTCGATGGGTCCCACGAGCGACGTCGACAGCGGCGACGTCGAGGAGTGCGTCGACGGCACCTTCGTCGGGCAGTACCTGAGTGGGGCCGAGGTCTCGGAGTTCGAGTCGTGCCAGAGCGGTGAGCGCTGGTGGTTCGAAGAGGGCGGGCTGTACGGCATCCAGTGCGCCGACCTGTGGATCACCGTCGAGGGCCGCCTGTGCGGGCCCGGGCAGTACGGACACCTCGGCGGCTACGCGTACGAGCTGCAGGGCACGATCGTCGAGGGCCCGTGTCGGTCCGACTGCGTCGGCGAGCCCGACCCGGCCACGTGCGGTGACGTCGAGGATCTGTGTCCCACGGTCGAGTGCGACGTCGCGCTGCAAGACTGTGCGTCGTACGAGCGATGCAAGCCCGTCGCCTATCCGCCCGGCACGCCGCCGTGGACGGGCAGCAGGTGCATCGACATGGGTGACCTCGCGCCCCAGATCGGTTGGGTGTGCAAGCAGCTCGGGGGCCCGTGGTCCGACACGTGCGGCCAGGGATTCTGCGCGGCCGACTCGAACGGAGAGACTCGATGCGTCCCCACCTGCAATCCCGAGGCGCCAGACTGCGACGATGGCACCACCTGCTGGCCGTGCGACGTCGACACGAGCTCCGGGCTCGGGCCGTTCGGCGTGTGTACCGTGGACGAGACGGCCTGCTGAGTCACCGTCGCGCTGCGCGGAGATCCGCGGCGAGCAGCCGGTGGAACAGGTGCTCGCCCGCTTCGCGGCGCACCGACAACCGACCCGCCCCGTACGCGCGCGACTTCAAGCCGCGTTGCACCGACTCGCAGATCGCGTGGTCTTCGTCCTGGATCCGATCGCTCACGTCGATGCTCTGCTCGTTCGTCGCGACGTCGGCCGGGTCGGCGAACCAGAAGTCGAAGATCACCTTCATGCGATCGACGCCGAGCGGCACCACGAGGTTGGTGTCGAGGTAGCCCTCGTACCAGTTCAGCATGAGGTTCGGGTACAGCCACCAGTACTGCGCGTCGCCCTTGCGCACCGACGCCGTCATCGCCTCGCCGCCGGCCGGGTCGATGGGGCTCGCCTGCAGGCACACGCGGTCGAAGCACTCGATCGTGTAGTCCTTGAACGACAGGATGCTGTTGAGCCCACGGTGCAGGAACGGCACGTGGTAGCCGCCGTCGAGGTAGTTGTCGACGAACACCTTCCAGTTGCACTCGAGGATCCACTCCCGTCGCTGCACGAACTTCAGCGAGCCGAGATCGAGCTTCGCGATCGACTGCACCATGCGCGCGCCGAGCCACTCCTCCACTGCGGGCGGATCGGGATCGAGGTGCACGAGCACGAACTGCTCCCACGTCGCGACGCCGCCGACCGGCACGAGCCCGAACCGGTCGACATCGAAACGCTCGACTCCCCCCCACTCGGTGGGCGAGCGCAGTCGGCCGTCGAGGGCGTAGGTCCAGCCGTGGTAGGGGCAGCGCAGTCGATCCGCCTTGCCCGCGCACTCGGTGACGACCGCCGCTGCGTGGTGGCGACACACGTTGAAGAACCCGCGCAACACCCCGTCCTGTCCGCGCACGACGACGATCGGCTCGCCGCCGATCACCGCCGTGACGAACGCACCGGGCTCTGCGACCTGATCCACGCGCCCGACCAGCTGCCACGAACGCCCGAACACCGCGCGCGCCTCGAGCTCGGCGATGCGCGCGTCCGTGTAGAACGGCCCCGGCAACGTCCACGCCTCCGCGAGCGGAGCCCCGACGTCGTAGCTCGCCAATACCTCGTCGAGATCCGTCACGCGTCCTTCCCGATCTCGCGCGCCGCGTTCGCGCCGGCCAGCCCGGGCAGCGCGCCGCCGGGATGGGTCGAGTCGCCGCACAGGAACAGCCCCGCGATCGGCGTGCGGTAGTGCGCGCAGCCGGGCACCGGCCGCATGAAGAGGATCTGGTCGAGCGTGGCCTCGCCGCCGTGCACGTGCCCCTCGACGAGCCCGAAGTCGCGCTCGAGATCCGGTGGCGTCCACACCTTGCGACCGAGCACGAGACCATCGAAGCCCGGCGCGTACTCCGAGAGCAGCGCGACCACGCGGTCCGCGAGTGCTTCGCGCGTGGCCTCGCTCCACTGCGCATCCCCGCGGAGACGATAGGGTGCGTACTGCACGGCGACCGACATCACGTGCTTGCCCGCCGGCGCGAGGCTCGGATCGGTGAGCGACGGAATGGTCGCCTCGAGCACCGGTGTCTTCGAGATACGGCCGTGCTTCGCGTCGTCGTACGCGCGCTCGAGCGCCACGAGGTCGGGACCGATCGAGATGACGCCGGACAGCGCGCCCTCCGGTGGCGCCGGAGCGAACGCCGGCAAGCCATCGAGCGCGAGGTTCACCACGGCACGCACGCCGCGGAGCTTCACGTTCCGCACCGCGCGCGCGAACTCGGGCTCGAGCTCGATCGGATCGACGAGATCGAGGAACGTGCGGCGCGGGTCGGCGCCGGACACGATCGCCCGCGCCGCGATCTCCTCGCCCGACTCGAGCACCACCACGGTCGCACGTCCGTCGTCCACCCGGATCCGCGCGACCGCAGCGGACGCGCGCAGCTCCACGCCGAGCTTCTCCGCAGTGCGCACGAGCACGTCGACGAGGTGCCCTCGCTCGTTGCGCACGATCGTGCGCGCGCGGAACCCACCGAGCGGACGCCCGACGAGGTGGTGCAGCAGCACGAAGCACGTGCCGGCGGAGCGCGGCCCCTGCTGGATGTTCGCGATGCCACCGGCCCCGATCGCCGCCTTCAACAGGTGGCTCTCGAACCAGTCGTCGAGCAGGTCCTGCACGCTCATCGGCAGCGTGCGCAGCAGCTCGATCATGTCGACCTTGCCGAGTCGGCGCAGCCGCAGGCCGAGCCCGACGAGCGACACGAGATCGCCGACCTCGTCGCTCATCAAGCGCGGCGGTTCCTGGACGTACAGCGTCTCGAGGAAGCCGGCGAGCCGGCCCATCCGGGTGCAGAACGCGTCCCACTTGCCGGCGTCGGCGCTCGAGTGCTGCGCGATCGACTCGCGCGCGCGCGCCATGTCGCGCCACAGCACGAGCGGCGGTGCGTCGACCCGCGGCGCGAACACGTTCGCATCGGCCCACTCGAGCTCGAGCCCGTGCGCGGCGAGGCCGAGGTCCTTCGCGGTCTTCGGCGCCACCCAGCCCGCACCCGGCGGGCACGGCTCCACGCGGAAGCCCGGGATCACGTCATCGAGCCCGGCGACGCCGCCGAAGCGCGCCCGCCCCTCGACGACGACGACCTTGCGTCCGGCCTTCGCGAGGTAGCACGCGGCCACGAGCTCGTTGGGCCCGCTGCCGACGACGACGACGTCCGTGGGTTCCATCGCGTCAGCTCCACTCCTCGAGGATCCGCAGCGCGGCCAACCGCCCCGATGCGCCCATGATGCCGCCGCCCGGATGCGTGCCCGCGCCGCACTGCCAGTACCCGTGGATCGGCGTGCGGTACTTCGCCCATTCCGGCAACGGACGCAGGAAGAACAGCTGGTTGAGCGCGAGCTCGCCCTGGAAGATGTTGCCCTCGGTGAGCCCGATCGTGTCCTCGATGTCCTTCGGCGTGATCACCTGACGATGGAGGATCGCGCGTTTCAGGTTCGGTGCGTACTTCGACAGCGTGTCCACCACCGTGTCGCCGAACGCCTCGCGCTTCGCGTCGGTCCAGCCCCCGTTCAAGCGATACGGGCAGTACTGCACGAAGATCGACATCACGTGCTTGCCGGGCGGCGCCATGCCCGGGTCGATCATCGAGGGGATGATGATGTCCATGTACGGCTCGCGCGAGAACTCGCCGTACTTCGCGTCGTCGTACGCGCGCTCCAGGTAGTCGACGCTCGGGCTGATCGACACCGCGCCGCGCAGGTGCGGGCCTATGCCCGGCATGCACGTGAAGTCGGGCAGCTCGGACAGCGCGAGGTTCACCTTGCCGGACGATCCCCTGTACTTGAAGCGCCCGATCGTCTCGACCAAGTCGCTCGGCAGCTCCTTCGCGTCCACCAAGCGCAGGAACGTCTGGTTGGGATCGAGCCCCGAGATCACGACCTTCGCTGCGATCTCGTCGCCGTTGGCGAGTGCCACGCCGGTCGCGCGCCCGTTCTTCACGATCACGTGCGCGACCCGGGCGTTCAGCCGGATCTCCGCGCCGAGCCGCCGCGCCGCGCCGGCGATCGACTCGCTGATCGCTCCGGTGCCGCCCTTGGCGAAGCCCCACGCGCGGAAGGCCCCGTCGATCTCGCCCATGTAGTGGTGCAAGAGCACGTACGCGGTGCCCGGCGAGCGTGGCCCGAGGAACGTGCCGATGATGCCGCTCGCGGCCTTCGTGGCCTTGAGCGGCTCGCACTCGAACCACTCGTCGAGGAAGTCGCTCGAGCTCATCGTCATGAGCTTGAAGAGCGCGTGGAAGTGCTCTTCCTCCAGCCCGCGGAAGTGCTTGCCGAAGCGCGCCATCGCGAAGAGCTCGCGGGGCGACAGCGACGTGGGATCGGGCGGCAGCATGCCGAGGATCGGCTTCACCGCCATCGCCATGTGGTGCATGAGCCGACCGAACTCGACGATCGCCTCGGCGTCGCGCGGCGAGTGGCGCACGAGCTCCTCGCGCGACTTGTCGGGATCCGCCCAGCTCGCGAGGTAGTCGCCGTTCGGCAGCGGCGTCAGCGTGCTCTCGAGCGGGAGGATCTGCAGGCCGTGTCGCGGCAGCTCGAGGTCGCGGATGATCTCGGGCCGCAGGAGCGACACGACATACGAGTAGACCGAGAACTTGAAGCCGGGGAACACCTCCTCGGTGACCGCGGCCCCGCCCACGAGGTGGCGCGACTCGAGGACGAGCACCTTCTTGCCGGCGCGCGCGAGATAGGAAGCCGCGACGAGGCCGTTGTGGCCGCCGCCGATCACCACGACGTCGTACGCGCTCATGGTGGCGCTCCCTTCTTGCGCTCGGGCTCGAAGAACGGAAGCGCGGCGACGCGCGCGAGCGCCTGCTTGCGGCGGTGCTCCACCGTGACCTCGATCTGCAGCTCGGTGCCCGGCTTGCCCCACGCGGCCTCGACGTGGGCGAGCGCGATGTACTTCTTGAGCAGCGGGGACCAACACCCGCTCGTGGCGTAGCCGCACTGCTTGTTGCCGGCGTACAGCGGCACGCTCGTGCGCCACGCGACGCTCGGCAGCGACGGCGGCAGATCGACCTCGCGGTAGCACGCCTCGAGCGATTCCCAGTCGACGTCGATGCCGACGAAGCGCCACGACGGCGCGCGCTCCTTCTCGGCCAGCAAGGCGCGCTTGCCCACGAACGGCGCGCCGCCCGTGCTCACCGCCCAACCGAGCCCGAGCTCGAACGGCGACGACTTCTGCGACAGGGCGAGCGCGTGATGCGACGAGACGTAGTCGACGTCGGCCATGATGAGGCCCGCCTCGATCCGCGCGACGTCGAGCGCCCAGATGCCGCACGGCGCGAGGCCCCAGTCGGTGCCGGCGTGCACGAGCGCATCCCACACGGCGACGGCATGCCCGGCGGGGATCCACAGCTCGTAGCCGAGGTCGCCGGTGTACCCCGTGCGCGAGATCGCCACGTCGACGCCGCGGATGCTCGACGACGCGAAGCGGAAGTAGGGCAGCGACACGGCCGCATCCGCGCCGACGCTGCGCAGGATCTCGCGCGCGTTCGGCCCCTGCAGCGCGAGCGCGGCGGTGGAGTCGGAGATGTCCTCGACCTGCACGTCCATGCCCACCGCGTTCATCGCGAGCCAGCGCAGGCTCGGCGACGCCGACGTCATGCGGAAGGACCGCTCGCCCAGGCGCGAGATCGTGCCGTCGTCGATGACCTTGCCGTCGGTGTCGCACCACGGCGTGTACATGACCTGTCCGGTCTTGCACTTGCCGACGTCGCGCGTGACCACGCGATCGAGCAGGCGTGCGGAGTCCGGTCCCGTGACCATGTACTTGTAGAGCGGCGTGATGTCGACGAGTGCGGCGGCGCTGCGAATGGCGGCGTACTCGCGATCGTGCGTGAGCTCGTACGCGCTCGCGGTGAAGTAGCCGGCCCAGCGGCGCCAGTGCTGGCCTTCCATCAGCGGCGTCGTGCGCGGCGCGAACGGGGTGAACCTCGGCATCGGGATCGGAGCTCCGGGCGACCGACATCGGAGCATACCCGCGCGGCCTTTGCTGTGGCAGCGTTGTGGTGATGCCGGAGGCCTTCTACTCGCGCGACGGAGATCGCTGGTTGGCGACCGAGCTCACGCGTGGACCGTGGAGCAGGGCGCTGCAGCACGGCGGCCCGCCTGCGGCACTGCTGGCCCAGGCCATCGAGCGCGCCGAGCCGGAGCCGGACCGCTTCACCGTCGCTCGGCTCACCTTCGAGTTCCTGCGGCCGGTGCCGCTCGGCGCGTTCGAGCTGCGCACCGAGGTGCTTCGTGCTGGGCGGCAAGCGCAGCGTTTCGAGGGATCGCTCCTGCACGACGGTGTGGAGCTCGTCCGTGTGCACGCATTGCGGATCCGGCGAGCCCAGGTGCATCTGCCCCCGCCACGGTGTCCCCGGCGATCGGCGCCCATCGGACCCGCCGGGCTCGAGCCGTTCACGTTTCCGTTCTTCCGCGATCGCGTCGCCTATCACACCGCCGTCGAGCTCCGGATCGCACGGGGCATCTGGGGACGCGGGCCGACCACTGCGTGGATGAAACTGCGGGTCCCGCTGGTCCAGGGGGAGCCGACGTCGCCGCTCGCGGCGCTCGTCACCCTCGCCGACGCGACGAACGGCGTGTGCACCGTGCTCGACCCACGGCAGTACACGTTCGTGAACGCCGATCTCTCGATCCACCTCGATCGCGCGCCCATCGGCGAGTGGTTCGCATTCGATGCGCGCTCGACGGCCGACGCGGGCGGGCTCGGGCTGGCGCAGAGCGATCTTCACGATCGCGACGGCGAGCTCGGCCGTTGCCTCCAGTGCCTCGTCGTCGAGGAACGAACCGGCGGCGGCGCGGCCGAGTGAAAAAAGACTACGATGGGGACGTGAACCCCACGCCGCCCAGCGGACACGCGGCGCCGCCGTGGCCTCAACAGGCGCCCCAGGGTGGCTGGCCGCAGCCGCCGAATGCAGGCGCACCGCCGCCGCGACCGGGCGACACGATGCGGGTGGAGACGCCGCTCGCGAAGCTGAAGGCCGTCGCGGCGAAGTACGGCCGCATGCTGTGGTGGGCGCACTCGTTGTACGCGCTCGCGCTCGGTGCTTCGGTGGTGCTGTTCGCGAGCAAGGGCTTCGCGCACGCGCGCTTCCTGACGATCTCGCTCGCGGTCGCGTGGATCGGCGTGATCGTGTTCTTCCGCCTGTTCGGCAGCGGTGCCCAACAACAGGTGGAGACGAGGGGCGCGAAGGTCCGCTTCTTCGTCATGACGTATGTGCTCAAGAACATGTACCAGGGCATGTTGTTCTTCCTCTTGCCCTTCTACTGGCGCTCGGTGACGTTCGGCACCGAGAACCAGTGGTTCCTGTTCGGGCTGGGGCTCTGTGCGTTCCTGTCCACGATGGACGTGGTGTTCGATCGCATGCTGATGAAGTGGAAGTGGGCGGCGTCGACGTTCTACTTCTTCACGCTGTTCGCGTGCCTCAACCTGGTCATCCCCGCGATCGCGCCGAACCTGCGCTCGGCGCTGACCCTGTGCATGGCCGCGGTGTTCTCCGCGCTCGCCTTCTGGACGATGCACATGCCGTTTCGGGCGCTGAAGAAGCCGCTCGGCGTGACGCTGCTCGTGGGGTGGACGGTGGGCTCGCTGCTCTTGGCCTACTCGGCCCGTGCCGCGGTACCACCGGTCGCGATGTCGCTCGCGAAGGGAGCCGTGGGGCCCAAGCTCCTCGACGACGGCCGGCTCGCCGTGGAGGCGAGTGCATTGCATCACTCGCTCGTGCACGAGCTCAACGCGGTCACGGACATCATGGTGCCGGGCGGCCGCGGCGATCGGTTGCTGCACAAGTGGTACCGCGATGGCGAGCTCGTGCAGGAGACGAGCGACCTCGATCCGACGACGCAGGGCGAGCACGGCGTGATCCGGCTGCGCTCGAAGATCGACGCGGCGCGCCTGCCCGAGCAGAAGACGGGCCACTGGACCGTCGACGTGTTCACCGAGGACGGCCAGCTCGTCGGGCGCGTACCGTTCGACGTGATGGAGTAGCCGCTACCCGCCGAGCAGCGACAGGACGGCCCTCACGACCTTCACGACGCCGCTCGCGAAGTCGCCCACCGTGGTCGCGGCGCCGATGAGGCCGTCGGCGGCGAGCTGGTACCACTTCTTGCGCGGCGTGGGCGACAGCGCTTCTTGCGTGAGCACGTCGAGGTCGCGCGCGGCTTCCTGCGCCTGCGCGGGCGGCAGCGCCTTCGTCATCTCGGCGACCTCGCGCGCGAGCTGCTGCAGCTGCACCTTGAGCTCCTTGTTGCCCTCGCCCTCCGACGCGCGGTTGAAGCTGTCCTGGATGCGCTCGGCCGCGACGACGTCGCCGTGCACCACGTTGTGATCGCCGAACTTGATGACGTACTGGTTCATGGTGACCTCCTTGGACAGGACGAAGACGGTGGTGGGCTCGGGTGGCGGCTTCATGGTCGCACGACGCACCGATTCGAACACGGTGCGCCGCACGGTCTCGAGGTGGCCCCACAGGCTCGCGCGCAGCCCGGGCTCGACGAGCTCCTCGTAGTCGTGCGCCGCCGCCGACAGCTCGACGTGGCGCAACCCGTACGGGTTCTTGCGCTCGAGCAGGCGCACGCCGTCCTGCAGGTAGCGCTGCAGCGCGTCGGTGCCGGGCGTGCGTGGCACGACGGGGATCCGACCGATCGCGACGGCTCGCATCACCGCGCGCAGGCCTTCGCGCTCGGCGTGCAGACGCAAGAGGTGCAATCGCAAGCGACGCGCGACGTCGCGATCGCCTCGCGCGCCGCCGACGAGGAACCACGCGCGGAACGTGCGGCCGTGCGCGCGCAGCCGCGCATGGTGCAGCGCGAGCTTGGCCGATTCCAGTCCGGCCACCGTGCGCGTGCCGGCCGGCAGCTCGGCGAGCTCGCCGGGCTCGACGTCGACGAACACGAGCGGCTCGCCCGCGGAGATCCACTCGGGATTCGGCGCGCCGAAGCGCGTCGCGGTGGTCGAGCGCAGGAACATCGACGCGAGCGCCGGGCCGGCGCCGACGAGCGGTCGCACGGGCTCCGGTTGCACGCCGCTCGGCACGATCACCGGCTGGGCCGCGAGCCAACCCAGCAACGTCGACGCATCGAGGACCGGATGATCGGGTGACGTGAACCGCAGCGACACGCCGACCTCGACGCGCACGCTCGGGCCTGCGGGGCACAGCAATCGCCGGAAGGCGCAACGCACCGCGACCCGTTTCGCGCGCGCGTCGACGGCCGGGCGGAAGCGGCTCGGGAACCGCAGCGCGCGGGCGGCCTCGCAGTAGCTCTCCTCGCCGATCCACGCGTCGAGTCCACCGCGACGCCTTCGTTCCACCGGCCCGAACCCACGCACGAAGTCGCGGCCCGCTTCGGGCAGCGGCCACGTCGGCACGCACAGCCGGCCGGTCTCTGCCGGCAACAGCGCCCTCAGGTCACAGATCGGGAACTGCACCGCGACGAGCACGTGGCGCGAGAGGATAGCCGCCGCGGCGCTGAGCGAAGAGATAGATCGGCCCCAACGAAAAAACCCCCCGCCGACGAGCGTTGGGGGGGCGGGCCGATCACCACTCCCCGAAGGGAGATGTTCACGGCACGGTGCCCGGCGAGCGGGGCAGGACCAAAGCCGGCGCCGCTTGCCAGCTCGCCCTTGGCGCATAGGGCCGCGCGGACTGCATACCATGCGCCGCGGGACCCAGCCAGCCGGCGGCGCGAACGGGTAAGGTGCCCGGCATGTACTTCGAGATCGTCCGCCAGATGAGGAAGCAGCTCGCGCAGCTCGACGTGTGGTTCGACGCCGCCGCGGCCGCCGCCAAGACGCGCTCGTTCAACCCCGACATGTTCCTCGAGTGTCGGCTCGCGCCCGATCAGTTCGCGTTCGCGCGGCAGGTCCAGATCGCGTGCGACACGGCGAAGCTCGCGACGTCGCGCCTGTCGGGCAGGGACGCACCGACCCACGCCGACACGGAGAAGACCCTCGACGAGCTACGCACGCGGGTCCACGACGTGATCGCGTACCTCGACGGCTTCACCGCGAAGGACTTCGCCGAGGCCGCCTCGCGCTCGATCACCCAGCCGCGCTGGGAAGGCAAGACGCTGTCGGGCGCCGACTACTTCGTCGAGCACGCCGTGCCGAACTTCTATTTCCACCTCTCACATGTCTACGCGATCCTCCGTAGTAACGGCGTCGGGCTGGGCAAGCGCGACTACCTCGGGGCACTCAGCTTCCGCGCGCCGGCGTGACCGACTGAACGACCATGCGTCTGCCGGAGCGCAAGGCGTGGATGCTCGGGGCGGCGCTCGCCGCCGCGAGCGCGTGTCGAGGCGAGCGCACGGTCGGCGATCCGACGCCGGTGCACACCGCGACGCCGCCCGCGGCGCCCGCGATCGATTCGGGTCCCGCCCTCGAGCACCTCGCGTTCGGCTCGTGCCTGAAGCAGGACCTGCCGATGCCGATCCTCGCCGACATCGTCGCGGCGAAGCCCGAGCTGTTCCTCCTGATCGGCGACAACGTGTACGCCGACGGGCCCGACGAACGAAGGCTGCGTGCGGCCTACGACACGCTCGCGAAGCGCTCCGAGTTCGCCGCGTTGCGCGAAGCGGTGCCGATGTACGCGATCTGGGACGATCACGACTACGGCATCAACGACGGTGGTGCGGATCATCCCGATCGCGCGATGGCGCAGCGGCTCATGCTCGAGTTCTTCGCGGAGCCGCGCACGTCGGCGCGCTGGACTCGCGACGGGCTCTACGACGCCCGCATCCTCGGACCCGAAGGGCGCCGCGTGCAGATCATCCTGCTCGACACGCGATCGTTCCGCGATCCGATGAACCCGATCCGCCCCGGCGGCTTCCGTTACACCCCCACGCTGGATCCGAGCGCCACCATCCTCGGCGAGGCGCAGTGGAACTGGCTCGAGGATCGCCTGAAGGATCCGGCGGAGCTGCACATCGTGGTGTCGAGCATCCAGGTCGTCGCCGACGAGCACTACTTCGAGTCGTGGAGCCGCTTCCCCCACGAGCACGCGCGCCTCGTCGCGCTCCTGGCCCAGACGCCGGGCGCGTTCGTGCTGTCGGGCGACCGCCACCGCGCCGAGCTCTCGCGCCTCGACACCGACGGCCACCCGATCTTCGATCTGACCTCGAGCAGCCTGAACCTGCCGATCCGCGGCGGCGATCCCAACCGCTTCCGCGTGGGCCCCGTCGTCGACCCGTCGAACTTCGGCCGCGTCGACATCGACTGGGACGCGCGCAAGATCGCCTTCATGCTCGTGCTCGAGCACGGCGAACGAGCGCTCGAGCACACGATCGACTTCGCCGATCTCGGGATGGGCTCGATCAGCGCCGACGACTGAGGCCCTTCGCGGGCGGCTCGTCGGTCGTTGCCGGCAGGCGCGGGAGATCGTCGATGTACGCCGCCGAAGCGGGCGGCGGGACTTCGATGGGCTCGGCGATCGCGGGCGGCACTGCGCTGGTGGCTCGCAGTGCGCGGTGGCCGAGCAGCGCGGCGACGACGAGGGCGAGGCCGAGCACCACGCCGCCGGTGATCCACGCGACCGCGTGCAGCACCTTGCGCGAGCTCGACCTCCGCGGCTCGGGCAGTGATTCCTCGATCTCCTCCACCGCCGTCGTGCCCGACGACTCGCGGCGGCCCGAGCCGTAGCGGGCGCGCAGGGCCGCGGGCGGGATCGGCAGCATCTCGCGCGGCGGCATCGGGATGTCTTCGCCGCGCAGCGCGGCTGCGAGCGCGTCTGCGACCTCCTGCATCGACTGGAAGCGCGAGGCCGGCGACTTCGCGAGGCAGCGCAGCACGATCGCGTCGATGCTCGTCGGGATCGCGGCGAGCGGGGCGAGGGCGCTCGGCGGCGGCGGGGCCTCGAACAGCTGGCGGTACAGGATCTCCGCGGGCGTGCGCGCGGTGAACAGTCGCTTTCCCGTGAGCGCCTCGTGCAGGATGATGCCGAGGTTGTAGACGTCCGCTCGCGGATCGAGCGGCTCGCCGCGCGCCTGCTCCGGGCTCATGTACGCCGGCGTGCCGAACACGAGCCCCGTGCGCGTGAGCGTGCGATCGCGGTCTTCCACCGCCGTCGCCTTCGCGATGCCGAAGTCGATCACCTTGCAGGTCGTCGTGCGCGAGGCATCGTCGAGCACGAACACGTTCGCCGGCTTGAGATCGCGGTGCACCACGCCGATCGCGTGCGCGGCCGCCAGCCCGTTCGCGATGCCGGTGGCGAGCGATGCGGCGCGCGGCCACGACATCGGCCCGTGGACCCGCAGGACCTCGTGCAGCGGACGGCCGTGCAGCAGCTCCATCACGAACCACGGCACGCCGTTGTCGGTCTGCCCGAAGTCCGTGATGCCGACGACGTTCGCGTGCTGGATGCGCGAGATGAACTTCGCCTCGCGGAGCAGTCGCTCGACGCGCGTCGCATCGTCGCGCCGACCGTCGAGCACCAGCGCCTTGATCGCGACCGGTCCCTCGACCACGAGATCGTCCGCGCGCCAGACCTCGCCCATCCCACCGACGCCGAGCCGCTCGACCACGCGATAGCGCTGCGCGAGGACATCGCCGGCGGCGAGCCCCGACGCGCGGCGTTCCGTGGTCAGCGCAGACTCGGCCACGCTCTCAGCGTAGCAGGCGTAGGCTACTTCACGCCGGCGAGCGGATCGTTCGACGCGTCGACCTTGATCTTCTTCCCCGGCGACGGCGCCGGATCGGGCCGCGCTGCGGGGCGCGAATTCCCGCTGCTCGACGACGCGCGCGGACGCCTGTCGTTGTCGTCGGGCACCGTGATCTTCTGCAGCGGCGTCCGACTCGCATCACCACCCTTGGCGACCTGCGGTTCCTGCGTGTCGTCGGGAATCGCACCCGCCTTGAAGACCTGCACCTCCGTCGGTGCAGCGGGCGGCGGCGCCTCGACCGGCTTCGGCCGCGCGAGGAACCACCACCCCGCACCGCCACCGGCGAGCAGCGCCACGATGGCGATCGCGATGAACGCTCCCGATCCCTTCTTCGGCTCGTCGTCCATCATCGCGGACGACTCGAACGACGCGGGCGCGAAGCTCGGCTGCGCCGGCGCGGCGAACGACGGGGCTGCGGGCGGAGGCGCGGCGAACGGGGATTCGAACGGCGCTGCGACGGGCGCTGCGACCGGTGCCTGCGGCGACATGCCCGGCGCCGGCCCGAACGCGGGATGTGGGACGTCGCCCCAGGCCGCCTGCGCCACCGCGCTCGCGGGCATCTGGTTCGCCGCGGTGGCGTCCTCGGCGGCCGCCGCCTCGAGCACCTCGTACAGGCTCTTGATCTCCTCGTCGATCTCCGCGAGCTCGTCGGGTCGCCCCGTCGCCGCGAGTCGCTGGCGATGGGCTTCGAGTTGCTCGAGTCGTGCGAGCGAGTCCTGGATCCACGCCTCGTTGGCAGCGCTCATGGTTCGTTCGTCCTCGTCCTGTCGTTCGCGTCGGCAGACGAAGGGGCGCGCACCCCGGTCGAATGCCACGGTCGACTATACAAGACGTGCGCGTCCACGAAAGGGTTCCGAAGCGGTGTCGACGCGCCGGGGAACCGTGAACGAACCTCACGCCGGAGTCGCCGGAAAAAGAGCGATCGCGCGCCGGAGGCCTACTCGCGGTGATTTCCCGGGAAGCCCGCCCGTGCCGCGAACCGCGGAACCCCCGAACGCATGGGCACGATCGACGCGCGCGGCCCCGTCGGGGACACTCCAGCGGAGGGACGAGCGCCCATGACGGAGCCCCACGAGCCGGAGCCCGCCCCCGCGGAGAGCGCGAAGGAGACCGCGAGCGAGCCCGCGAGCGAGAGCGCGAGCGAGGCCGCGCCGAAGAGCACGCCACCGGTCGAGCCGAGGAAGTCGCGCTTCAAGCTCAAGTGGTGGTGGTTTCTGATCGCCGCGCTGCTCATCGAGTTCTGGTTGTACGGCCGGCGCGGACACATCGAGGTGTGCGTCGGCAAGAACGGCGAGACCGACTTCGCACTCGTGGGTCAGGAGCGCACCGACGAGAACCGGTGGAAGTTCCCGCGCTGCGAGTCGCGGCTCAACCTCGGCCTCAAGAGTCACTTCGACGACGCCACGAAGGAGTCGATCGCGGTCGCGTGTCGCGGTGCGACGATCTTCCATCATCAGGGCGAGAGCAGGGCGTGCGTCGCCGCGGACAAGGGCTGGATCCACCGCATCGACGTGGGTCACTGTCCGCCCTGGCACGATCACTTCGTCGAACACCTGTTCTGGTTCCTCCGCTGAGCCGGCGCGGGATCGAGCGCGATGGCGTCGTCCCGGCGTGCGCCGAGCGTGCCGCTTTGGCATGATCGTGCTCGGCTCGCATGGATCGCTTGCTGACGACGGGCGCCGGTGATTCGGAGTTCCGGCCCGACGTGTCTTCACGGCCCTCGGGGCCTGGGGAAGCCTCGATGTCGGAGACGGTCGTCGGGGGCGAGGACTACGACCCCGTCGACGAGCCGCATCCCGCAGGCACGAAGGTCGGGCGCTACGTCATCCTCGAGCGCGTGGGCCAGGGCGGCATGGGCGTCGTGTACGCGGCGTTCGATCCCGAGCTCAACCGCCGCGTCGCGCTCAAGATCCTGCACGCGACGCGGCGCGGGAAGAATGGACGCACCACCACGGCCGCGCGCACCCGGCTGATGCGGGAGGCGCAGGCGATGGCCCGCGTGTCCCATCCCAATGTCATCTCGGTGTTCGACGTGGGCACGCTGGGCGATTCCGTCTTCGTCGCGATGGAGTTCGTCGACGGGCCCACGCTGACGCGGTGGCTGCAACAGGAGCGCCGCGCGGTGCCGGAGATCGCGGCGATGTTCGCCCAGGCGGGGCGCGGGCTCGCGGCCGCGCACGAGGCCGGCCTCGTGCACCGCGACTTCAAGCCCGACAACGTGCTCATCGGCAGCGATGGCCACGCGCGCGTGCTCGACTTCGGGCTCGCGCGCACCGACCCCGCGCTGTCGCCGTCACTGAGCGATCCCGAGACGCACGACGTACGCGACACGACCGCGCGACCCGACGACGTGCGGGCGAGCGCCGAGCTCTCCGACGTGCTGTCGTCGCCGCTCACGCAGGACGGCGCCGTGGTCGGCACGCCGCGCTACATGGCGCCGGAGCAGCACGCGGGCGTGGCGGCGGACGGCCGCTCCGATCAGTTCGGCTTCTGCGTCGCGCTGTACGGCGCGCTCTTCCGCCAAGAGGCGTACTCGGCCCCGACGCTCGAACGGCTCGCGCTCGCGAAGCAGAAGGGCGACGTCCGTCGGCCACCCGGGGACTCGCGCGTGTCGCCGCATCTCGAGGCGGCCGTGCTGCGCGGGCTCGCCCCCGATCCGAACGATCGCTGGCCGGACATGCGCGCGCTCGTGAGCGCGATCGTCCACGACCCCGCCGCCGCGCGTCGACGCGCCGTGCGCTTCTTCGCGGGGGCCGGGCTCGCGGCCGCGATGACCGGCGGCGTCGTGCACTTCGTCGGGCGCCGCGAAGACCCGTGCGTCGACGCGGAGGAGCACCTCGCCGGCGTGTGGGACGAGACCCGGCGCACGGAGCTGGGCGCGGCGATGCGCGCGGTGCCGGTGCCGTACGCGGCCCAGACGTGGGAGCACGTCGAGGCCGCGCTCGACGAGTACGCGAGCACCTGGGCCTCCAACCGCGTGGAGGCGTGCACCGCGACGCACGTGCGCCGCGAGCAGTCGGAGGCGCTGCTCGATCGGCGCATGCGCTGCCTCGATCAGCGCAAGCTCGCGCTGCAGTCGCTCGTCGCAGTGCTCGCCGAGCCCGATGCCAGCGTCGTGCAGCGCGCGACGCAGGCCGTGCACGCGCTGCCGCGCCTCGACGCGTGCAGCAATGCGGACTACCTGCTCGCGACGATCGAGCCCCCGCCTCCCGAGCAGGCGGCGGAGGTGCAGGACGTGCGCGAGCGCGTGGCCGAAGCGCGCGCGCTGCAGACCGCCGGGCGACTGCAGGAGTCCGGCGTGCGCTCGCAGGACGCCCGCGATCGCGCGCGCACGATCGACTATCCACCCCTGCAGGCCGAAGCCCAGCTTCGACTCGGCTCCGTGCAGGAGACGCTCGGCCAGTACGAGCTCGCCCAGGCGACGCTGCTCGACGCGATGAGCATGGCGCTGCGCGTGGGGCACGACGAGATCGCGGCCAGTGCAGCGCACGAGCTCGCCGGCGTCGTCGGCGATCGGCTGGGGCGCTACGACGAGGGCCTGCGCTGGGCCACCGTTGCGCGCAGCCTCTACGAGCGGCTCGGGCTCGGCGAGATGGTGTTCGCGTCGCTCGACACGACGCGCGGCAACGTGCTCTACCGCAAGGGCGAGCTCGAACTCGCGCGCGAGTCGTACGAGGGCGCCGTGGCGACCATCGAGCGCGCGTACGGTCCCGACGACGCGCGGTTGGCCACGCAGCTCGTGAACCTCGGCAACGTGCTGCTCGGACAGCGCGAGCGCACGGCCGCCCTCACGACGTTCGAGCGCGCCGGCACGCTCGCGGCTGCCGAGTTCGGCGCGCGCCATCCGATCACGGGTGTCGCGGCGGTGGGTATGTCGAACGTGCTGGTCGAGCTGAAGCGCTACGACGACGCCGAGACGCACCTGAACGACGCGCTGTCGATCTTCCGCGAGGCGATGGGCGAGGACCATCCGTTCGTCGTCACGGTGCAGTGCAACTTCGGTGTGCTGCACGAGGGACGCGGCGAGCTCGCGGCCGCGCTCGCCGAATTCGAGCGCTGTCGCGACCGCGAGCGCGACACGCTCGGCGAGGAGCACCCCGAGTACGCGCGCGTGCTCTTCAACATCGCGCGCGTGCAGACGAACCTCGGCCGATTCATCGAGGCGCGCGCCGGCTTCGAGGCCGCGCTCGCGCTGCGCAAGAAGACGCTGTCGGCCAACCACGACGACATCGTCCAGTGCATCGTCGAGCTGGCGGAGGTGTCGCGTCGCACGGACGATCTCGGCGACGCGGTGCAACGCTTCGACGAGGCGATCGCGATGCTCGAGCGGGCCGACGGCGATGAGATCCTGCTCGCGCGCGCGCGGTTCGGATGGGCGCGCGCGAGCTGGGCGAAGGACGGCCCCAACGCGCGTGCGCGTGGACTCGCGGAGCAGGCTCGGGCGACGCTCGCGACCGACGGCGAGCCGTCGGCGGAGGATCTCCGCGAGGTCGAGGCGTGGCAGGCCTCGATCCGCTGAGGCGCACGCTGTCGCACATCCGAGCCCCATTCGACGAGGAATCGTCGGTGTCGGTCGAAATCCGGCGGTGCAGCGGTGTCGAACGCTCGACTCGAAAGGGGTCCGACCATGGCACCCGAGACCGACGCGATCGATGTGACGGAATTGGCGGAGCTGCTCGAGGACGAAGACACCGATTCCGACGAGACCGAGCCGCGTGCGCAGGTGAACCGCGCGGCGCCGCAGCACGCGACCGCCTGATCACAGGGTCGGTAGAGCGCGCGACCGGCCCCGCGGGAAGGCGCGGTCGATCGCCCCCACGTCGTCGTCGCCGAGCCCCAGATCGCCGGCCGTCGCATTCGCGCGCACGTGCGCGAGGCCGGTCGCCTTCGGGATGACGAACACGTCGGGCTCGCGCGCGAGCCAGGCGAGTGCGACCGCCTCGGGCGTGCTGCCGTGCTTCTTCGCCACGTCGGCGAGCACGCGACCAGCCGCGCTCGTGGGCGCGACGAAGCTGCCGCTGCCGAGTGGGCTGTACGCGACCGTGGCGATGCCCCGCGCGCGACACCACGGCACCACGCGGTGCTCCACCGCGCGCTCTTGCAGGTGGTAGAGCACCTGGTTGCACGCGATCTCGCCGACGTCGACGATGCGGGCGAGCGCTTCGAGATCGTCCACGTCGAAGTTGCTGACCCCCCACGCGCGGATCTTGCCGTCCTGCACGAGCTGCTGGAACGCCGCGACCGTGTCGGCGAGTGGATGCTCGCCGGGCCAGTGGAGCAGATACAGGTCGAGGCGATCCGTCTTCAGTCGCGCGAGCGAGCGCTCGCACGCCGCGATGGTGCCGCGCTTCGACGCGTTGGTGGGCAGCACCTTCGACACGAGGTACACGCGCTCACGGATGCCCTCGAGCGCGCGGCCGACCATCGTCTCCACGCGCCCGCTGCCGTACAGCTCGGCGGTGTCGACGTGGTCCATGCCGAGATCCACGGCCGCCCGGATCGCCGCGACGACGTCGTCCTCGCGATCGCGCTCCATCTGCCAGGTGCCCTCGCCGACGATCGCGACGTCGACACCGGTGGGACCGAAGCTGCGCTTGCGCATTTGGGGGGATCCTACGCCCGACCGCGCGCCCGGAAGCGATCCTTCGCCCGCTTGCCGCGACGTTCGAGCATCGGCTCGAGGAACTTGCGCAGCTGCGGGAACAGGTAGCCCATCGTCGCGAGGTGACCGCCCATCCGCGGCCGCATGCGCTCGCGCCGGCCGTCGGCCGCGCAGTCGAGGATGAGCGCGGCGATCTCCTCGGCCGTGCTCATCGGCTGCGAGAACACGATGTCCGGCACCTCGTCGAGCGTCTCCATGATGAAGCCCGTGTCGACCGGACCCGGAGAGACCACCGACACCTTGATGCCGGACGCGCGCAGCTCCTCCGCGAGCGCGAAGCTGAACGCGCGCAGGCCGAACTTCGTGGCCGAGTAGGTGGCCTCGTGGGTCACGGGAATGCGGCCCGCGAGCGAGGCGACGTTCACGATCGCCGGCGTGCTCGATTGCTGCAGCCACGGCAGGGCGAGCCGGCACGCGGCGATGGGCGCCGTGAGGTTCACGTGCACGATGTGCGCGAGCTCCTCGGCCGTGTAGCGCTCGATCTCGCCGCGCTTGTTCGCGCCCGCATTGTTCACGACGACATCGACGCCGCCGAAGCGCTCGGCCGCGCGCGCGAACAGGACGCGCAGCGCCGCGAGATCGGCGACGTCGGTGGGCACCGCGAGCGCCTGGCCGCCGTCTGCGACGATCGACTGCGCGACCGCCTCGAGCTCGGCCGCACCGCGGGCCGCGAGCACGACCTTGCCGCCCTCGCGCGCGAACCCACGGGCCGCGGCCGCGCCGATGCCCGCCGACGCACCGGTGACGACGACGACGCGATCGCGGAATCGATCGGCCATGAGGTCGATGAGCATCTCACAACCAGTTGTCGACAGGACGTCGACAACCAGCGCGCCAGCGCCGTGAGGGTGGGAGGCTCGCGACGGCTCCGCCGGCGCGAGGGCGGGACGGCGACGTCCCGCCATCGAGCTAAAATCGGCCCTGGATCACGAAGCCGGCGTAGTTGCGGCCGACGCTGGGGCTGAAGCGGGCGGAGGGGCGCGCAGCGGCCTTCGCTTCGCGGTTGCGCTTGATGCCGAACGCCAGCATGACCGCGCCGCCGGCGACGAAGAGCGGCGCGATCACGGCACCCGCGATCGTGAGCGCGTTGGCCTGCTTGCCCTTCTTCTGCGCGTAGTCGCGATCCTCGACGAGCCCCGGCACGGCCTCGCTGTTCGGGATGCTGCCGTTCATCGCGCACGCATCCTCGTCCATGTCGCCGCAGATGTTGCCGATCGACGCGTCCTTCGTCTCGTATTCCTTCTCCCACTTCGGACCGTTCACGCCCCCCACGATGACGAGCGCGAGCGAGCCGAGCCCGACGCCGATGAGCACCGCACCGCCGGCGATGAGACCGATGCCGTTGTTCTCCGGCGGCAGCTGGATCGGGGGCGGCGGCGGCGGATCGTCCTTGGTGCCGCCGTCGTCGGGCGGGGTCTTGCCGTCGTCGGGAGTGGTCGTCGTCGTCGTCGAACGCGACTCCTCCTCGGCCTTCTTCACCATCTCGTCGAGCTCGTTGGCCTTCTGCTGGACCTGGGCGCTCACGCCCTTGCCGCGGCCGTACGCGCTCTGGAACGCGCCGAGGTACTGCGCGAGCACCTTCTGCGCATTGCGCAGATACGTGATGTCCTTCGTGTTGTCCGCCTTGCGCATGCCGTTGTACGCGTTCATGTACGCGTCGAGCACGTTGAGCAGGACGTTCTCACGCGTGGACTGGTTCGCGGACTGTTCGGGGAGCAGCACGAGCAGCTCGGTCCACGACTCGGCCGCACCGGAGTAGTTCTTCGCCGCGTTGCGGTCGGCGCCTTCGTTGTACAGCCGCTCGATCTCGTTCGAGTCGGGCGCCGACGCGGCCTGGGCCGGGACCGCCCCGAACGCCAGGGTGCACGCGAGCGCGGCCGAGGCGAGGCGGGCGAGCCCCCGCTGGGGCAGGCGCAGGCAGGCGGCACGCGACCGCGCCGACGAAGGATCGCTTGGCATGCTGCGGAGTCTTGCCAAGGACCGCCCGGACGTCAACGTCGACGGTCGAGCGTTCGACCTTAAGCTTTCGATCAGCCGGAGAGTCGGGCCGCGGCGGCGGGATCGAGCAGGCAGAGCCGCTCGTAGACGAGATCCGCTGCTTCGTAGCGCGCACCCGCCTTGGCCGTCACGCGGATGCTCCGCACGAAACCCTCGAGCACGCGCGCGGCGAGCCGCGGGTCCCACTCGTCGAGCCCACGCTGTGCGAGCTCTCGATCGAGCGCCGCGAAGAGGCCCCGTGCCAGCACGGCCTGACCACCGTCGAGGCACAGTTGCGCCAGCTGGAGGCGCCGTTCGAAGCGCTGCTGCAGGCTCGTCGAGGCGTCGATGCGAGCGGTGGCGAGCTTCATCGCGTCGCCTTGCTTGCCCGACGTCATCATGCCGCGGATCTCCGCGAAGCCGGCGGCTTCGTCCTCCTTGCCGGCCGTGCTCGCGACCGCGCCTCCACTGCCCGCGAGCACGACCTCGCCGATCCACGCCTTCGTCTCCGCATCCGCGAGCGCCGAGCCGTCGACCGCTCGCAGATCCACGAGGGTCGGATTGCGTCGCAAGAACGCGCCGAGCTCGGCGACCACCGCGGTGCGGGCCGCTGCATGGGACTCGCCCAGGCGCTCGAGCGCGCGATGGGTGATGCGATGCAGGTCGAGGCAGAAGCGGAACTGAGAGAGCGCGCCTTCGGCTTCGTCGATGAGCGCGGCCCACTTCGCGTGCTGCTCCATCAGGGCGAACTGCTCGCGACGCGCGGCCGGCAGCGCCGGGATCTGCGTCTTGCCACCGGCGTCGGCGGGCGGCGCCTGGACGATGTGCAAGTACAGGCCGACGCGCAGCAATCGATAGCCCGTGCCGCTCGACGGCGCGGCAGCGCGCGCGAGGTGAGCGGCCTGCACGAGCGCGCGTCCCGTCTCCTGCAGGAACGTCGCGACGCCATCCGCGTTGGCGGGCGCCGCTGCGCTCGCGACCGCCGGCGTCGCGGCGGGCGCGGCCGTCGGCGTCGGCGCGGACGCGCTCGGGGTCGGTGGCGGCGGCGCGGGAGCTTGCGGCTTGGGCTCGGGCACCGCGAGCACCATCCGCTTCATGCGATCGCCGAGCGGGCTCGTGCCCGGCGCGTCGGCCCCGAAGCGATCGCGCGTGACGGCGACGAGCTTCGCGATCGCGGCCTCGAGCACGAGGACGTCCGCTCTCATTTTCGGCTCGAGCTGCACTTCGGCGAGCGCGAGCTCGGTCTGATCGATGAACCACGCGAGCGCGTTGGCGCGACCGCGCACGCGCGTGGGCTGCAGATCGTCCCAGTAGCGATCGATCACGCCCGTGACGACCGCGACGCCGATCGCGAGCTCGCGCAGCCCGCCGCGCTTGAGGCCGGCGAACGCGAGGTAGCCCGCCATCAGCAGGTCCTTCGACTTCGTCTCGAGGATCGCGCCCGCTTGCTCCGCGACGATCTTCCACTCGGGCGGCGCCGCGTTCACGGCGTCGAGCTTGCTCACCTCGGTGCGAGCCGCCTCGTACGCGGGCTCGAAGCGGGCGTCGATGCCCGCCGGCGTCGCGCCGGGGATCGGTTGCAGCCACTTGTCGGCCTTCGCGGCGATCTCCGCGAGTGGATCGGACGGTGCGGCTGCGGGCGCGGGCTCGCTCGGCGCGGGCGCAGCGACCTGCGGGGACGCGGCGGGCTCGGGTGCGGGCGTCGGCGCGGGCTCGCTCGGTGCGGGTGCGGCCGCCGCAGGCGCGTCGACGGTCGGCAGCGACAGACGATGGCGCTCGAGCGCATCGGCCACGCCGCCCATGCCGGGGCAGTGCTCGCCGAGTCGATCGCGCATCGAGGTCGCGAGTGCGGTCCATCGCGCGCGCACGGACTCGAACGCCGGCACCTCGTCCGCGTTCGGGCGCAGCTCGGGCACGAGGATCTCCAGCCGCGCGACGAGCCAGTCGAGCGCATTGCCGCGCCCGCGCGGACGCTCGGCCGGCGGAAAGCCCTTCTCCCAGAAGCGATCGATCATGCCCTCGAGCACGGCGAGCCCGACGGCGAGCCCGGCCCAGCGCTCGAGCTGCACGAGCGCGTACGCGTGGTAGCTCGCGAGCAGGAAGTCCTTCGTCGTCGACGTGAGCAGCTCGCGACTGCCACGCGCGAGCTGCTTCCAGTCGATCTCGCCGCCGGTCGGCGCATCGAGCTTGCCGATCTCGGCGCGGATCGCCTCGTAGCGCCCGTCGAACGTCGCGACCTGCCCGGCGGGCTCGGGTCCGGGGATCGGCTCGAGCAGTGCGGCCGCACGCCCCTGGAATTCGTCGCTGCTCGTCGGCGGACCGTCCATCGCTCGCCTCTGCCGTCCGATCCTTACCCGGCGAGGGCGCGCGCGTCACCGTCGTTCGCGCGTGCAGGCTTCGGGGCGCGCCATCACCACGTCCGGGCGGCCGGACCGAGGCGCCACACGAGGTCACGGCGCGAGCTCGCGACGAGCGGGTGATCGGTGCCGAACGCCGCGGTGCGGATCGCGAGTGCACGTACGCGCAGCTCCGTGGCCACCTCGAATGCGCCCTTCGTCTCGTGGACGAGCGCGAGATCGTCGAGCACCGTGGCGACGTCGGGATGCTCGGGCCCGAGCAGCGCCTCGCGGATCCGCAGCGCTTCGCGGCCGTGGCGCTCGGCCTCGTCGATCTCGCCGCGTCGCGCTTCGATGGCCGCGATGCGAAGGTGCAGCGTCGCCCCGCCGAGCCCGTCGGCGGCATCGTGCCGCCGCAGCAGCATCTCGGCGACCTCGGCCCACATGAGGCCTTCGTCGCCGCGACCGAGCCGCGCACCGACGACGAGTGCCAACGCCGACGCGGAGTCGGCCGCGACGTCGTCGAGGCCGAGCGCGGTCGCGTCGACGGTCGCGCGATGCAGATGCGCCTCCGCCTCGACCCACCGCGACGCGCGCTCGAGCGCGACGCCGGCGTGCGCGTGGGCTTCGGCGGCCAGCTCGTCGAGTCCACGCGCGCTCGCGGAAGCGGCGACGACCGCCGCCTCGTCCGCGGCGGTGTCGGGCCGACCGACCAGCATCTGTGCGCGCGCGTGCTGCAGGTCGTGGCGCAGTCGATCGCGGATCTCCGGATCGACTCCGAGCACCGCGGGGTCGATCGGGGCCGCGAGGCGAGCCGGCTCGGTGCACGTCTGCACGCTTCCGAGCGCGGCGGCTCCACTGACGAGGTGGGGCACCATCGCCGCATCCGGCACGGACCACAGCTCGAGCAACGACGCGAGCTCGTCCTTGCGCGCGTCGAAGCACTCGCGCACGCGCACTGGGCTCGCGACGCGCTCGCTCGCATACGCCGACGCGGCATCGCAGGCGCCGAGCCGCGCTTGCTTCCACTGCGCGGTCCAGCCGTCGATCCACGGCGTCGCGGAGGAGAGCGCGACGCCCGACGGATCCACCTCCGTCATCGCGCTCCGGATCCGGGCCGCGACCTCGTCGTTCCAGACAGCATCGATCTCGGCGGCTCGGCTCGCGCACGATCCGTTGCGGTGCATGTCGAACTGCCGCAGGCCGAGCACCGCGACCACCGTGATCGCGGCGGCGACCGTCGCGATCATCCGCGGTCGACGACGCAGGCGGGCCGCTTCGCGCTCGAGCGCGTCGACCATCGCGCCGACCGACGCGTGCCTCCGCGCCGGATCGCGGGCCAGCCCGCGCTCCACCACCCGCCGCAGGCCCGCCGGCACGCGCCGCCGCGGCGCCTCGATCTCGCCGGCGAGGATCGCGGCCGCGAGCTCGTACGCGGTGTCGCCCGCGAACGGCCGCCGCCCGTGGAACGCCTCCCACATCATCACCGCGAAGCCGAACTGATCGCTCTTCGCATCCGCGGTGCGGCCGGTGAGTTGCTCCGGCGACATGTACGCGGGCGTGCCGAGCAATGCGCCGGCGTGCGTGACGTCCGAACCGAGCAGCGACGGCTCGCTCGTCGCCTGAAGCAGGTCGAGGCTGTCGCCGCTCGCACGCGCGAGCCCGAAGTCGCCGACGACGATGCGGCCGATGCCGGCGCGGCCGGGCGGAGGATCGCCGATGAGCACGTTGTCGGGCTTCACGTCGCGGTGCACGATGCCGCCGGCGTGCGCCGCCTCGAGGCCGCGGCCCACGCGGATCATCACCTCGAGCACCTCGGACCAGCCGCGCGGCGCCTCGGCGAGCCAGCGCGTCACGGTGCGCCCCTCGACGTACTCCATGGCGAGCCACACCTCGTCGCCGCGCAGACCGACGTCGTGGATGGCGACGACGTTGGGATGGCTCAGCCGCGCGAGTGCGAGGGCCTCGCGCTGGAGTCGCGAGCGCCCGAGCGAGCCGGCGTCGGGCCCCGCGCGGACCAGCTTGAGGGCCACCTTGCGATCGAGCTGGGGATCGTGGGCTGCGTACACGATCCCCATCGCGCCACCGCCGACGTGGGCGAGCACCCGATAGCGGCCGACGGCCTCGCCGGCCGCGAGCGTCGACCGATCGTCGGCGCCGGGCGGCCGGAGCTCGTCGACCATCGTGCTCTCCAAGCCACCGTCCACGTAGCCCTCGATCCATGTCCATGGTCGAGGCCCGAAAGTTCCATCGGGATCACGACTCGCGTCTGGGATGGATCGCGCGTGGGCGTCGCCGTCGCAGGCGCACGCCGGTGATCGCGACGAGCACGAGCCACGCGCTCGCGTCCACTCGGTGGTCCGCCGCACAACTGCAGCCGTCGCGACCGGGATCGTCGGCGTCGGCGCGCGGATCGGCGCCGGTGTCGGTGTCCACGTCGGTGGTGCCCTCGTCGCCCACGACCGACGTCGTCGACTCGACGGCCGCATCGTCGTCGCCACCGCTGGTGCCCGCCCCCGAGCTCGACGTGGTGCAAGCGTCGGGCTCGCTCGCGCAGTCCGGCGGTGCATCGCTCGCGAGCACGGTGATGCGCACCGGCACGAACGCGATCGAGCTGCGATCCAGCGGATCGATCGCGGTTACGCGGATCACCGCGAAGCGCCCCCACAGCGGCTCGGGCGGGGCGAACGCGAGCTCGAACGCGTCGCCGACGACGGGCTCGTCCTGCACGAACGGAGTCCACGCGCCGTCCGGCTCGTCGAAGAACGTCCACTCGCCCGTGACCTGCGTGCCGTCCATCGCGACGAGGCAGCCGACGATCGATCCGACCTCGTCGCGATAGAGCACCTCGCTCGTCGTGTGCACCGCATGCGCGGGGGCATGCGACCCCGGGTCGTCGTCGTCGGCGACGGCGACGACCCCCGGTCGCGGTGCGGCCCACAGGCTCGGCCATGGATCCCACGTGTACGCGCGCACGATCCACGCGCCGGTGGCGAGCCCGCTCGTGTCCCAGTCCACACCTGCGTCAGCGACTGCGAACGTGATGGGGCGTCGCGCGTCGTCGGCATCGATGCGCACGAACGTATCCGCCAGCACCGAATGGCTCTCGAGCACGGCGTCGGGCTCGATCGTCTCGGGCTCGGCGAGGTCGAGTGCAGCCGCCGCGAGCACGTCGGCGTCCGTGATCCAGTCGGGCATCGCGATGCGCGGATCGATGTCGCTCGAGAACGCGAAGAACTGGTGCCTGCGCCCGTCCGCGACCTCGTCGTCGGTGACCGTCTCGCCGGCGGGCGGATCCTCCACCGCGATCGTGTACGGCAGGTGCACGACCGGATCGGCAGAGCGATCGACGGCGATCGAGCACGGCGTGTCGTCCGTCCACACCACCGGCGTGCGCGGGCGGATGCCGTCGCCGGCGGCGGCGTCCGCGGACGCGAGCGCGACCACCGACCCCACGACGACGCAACCGAACGAGTTCCTCGCGCGCGTCATGACTTCACGCGTCACCGCATGATGGTCTCCTCGCGCGGTCCGTGCAAGCATGGCGACATGCGCGGAACGTCCGTCGCGGCCCTCTCCATCCCGGTGTGCGCCGTGATCGCGTGCGGTGGCGGCGGTCCTTCGTCGACCGGCGACGACACGTCGTCGTCGGGCGCCGCGGGCACGACCGGCGGTGCGACCACGCCGGATCCGGACTCGATGACCGAGCCCTCGCCGGACGGCAGCAGCGGCGAGCCCGGCACCACCGGCGAGCCCAGCGAGACGTCGTCGGCGTCGTCCAGCGGAGCGCCGGTGCCGGACGTGTACGTGGTGACGGAGCCGTCGATCGAGCCATGCGGCGTGCTCGATCCCCGCCCGCCGGCCACCTACGACATCTACGGCGATCGCTACGGCGACGTGTGGGGCTTCGAATCGGGCGGCCGCGAGTACGCGGCGCTCGGCAACACCTACGGGCTGTCGATCGTCGACGTCACCGAGACGCCGCTCGTCGAGGTCGGCTACCTCCAATTCCCCGGCTACGTGCCCGGCCGCGCCGTGACCGGCTTCGGCGATCACGTCTACGTCGGCGGGCAGGGTCCCGAGGGCGCGTACCTGCGGATCGTCGACGTCTCCGACCCCGCGGTGCCGATGCTCGTCGCGGAGCGCACCGAGTACACGCAGGAGATCCACACGATCGGCGTCGCCGACGGCACGCTCTATCTCAACAACGGATTCGGCGCCTGCCGGTTCCTCGACCTCGGCGTGCCCGCCACGCCCACGCCGATCGGCGCCTACCAGGGCAACGACTGCCACGACGCGCTCGCGTCCGGCAACCGACTCTACGTGGGCGGTGGATACACGTCGCACTGGGACATCGTCGACATCACCGATCTCAGCGCGCCGATGGTGCTCGGCGTCACCGCGCCGGAGAAGGGCGTGTACGGGCACAGCGGCGCGCTCGATGCGTCGGGCAACTACTTCTTCGGCTTCGACGAGTTCCACGTGCACGACATGCTCGTGTACGACGTCTCGAATCCGGGCGCGCCGTCGCTCGTCACGACGTTCCAGATCGGTCCCGAGATCCCGCACAACGGCTACCTGCGCGGCAACTACCTCTACGTCGCGTGGTACGAGGCCGGCTTCGTGCTCGTCGACGTGCACGATCCGACCGCGCCGTTCGAGGCGCTGCGCTACGCGACGTGGCCCGACCCGCCCCTGTCGGAGTGGAACGGGGCGCTCAACGTCGACCTGTCGCTGCCGTCGGGCAAGGTGCTCGTGACCGACTCGCTCACCGGCCTGCACGTGCTCTGCATCGAGACCCCCGCGTAGTCACGGATCTGGCGGCTCGGCGTCGACCAGCGCGTCGATCTCCGTCTCGTCGAGCGCCCGCTTGTAGACCCGCACGTCCGCGAGCGCACCGACGAGGAGGTACGCGTCGAGGCCGGCGTCCGAGTCGCAGCCGATGCGCACGTCGTGCTCGTCGAAGACCACGATGTCCACGGCGAGCTCGCCGGCGAGCTCGCCGTTCGCGTAGAGCGCGAGCGTGCCGCCGTCGTAGGTCGCGGCGAGGTGCATCCACGCGCCGATCTCCGGGGGCGGCCCGCTGACGGTCCCGCCGGGGGCCACCTCGATCCACGAGTGGTAGCCGAGCACGAGGTCGTCGAGGACGAAGAGCTCCCAGCTGTTGTCCGACTCGTCGAGGTAGGCCTTGCTCACGAGGTTGTAGCCGCCGACCTCGTCGACGCGGACCCACGTCGCGAGGCTCCACGTCGTGCTCGAGAGCTGGTCGTCGTGGGGGAACGCGAGGCAACTCGTCCCGTCGTAGTTGCCGAGCCCGCCCGCCACGCTGGGACAACCGCCCGAGCACGTCGCGTAGCCGCCGAGCACGCCGTCGTTCACGACGCCTTCGTCGTCGATCGCGTCGAAGCGCAGCCACAGCAGCAAGTCCGGGTCGTCGTTCGGCTCGCCGGTGGAGCCGCCGTCGCTCGAGCTCGACTCGACGTTCATCGTCACGGGACTCGTGGGATCGACGTCGGTGGTCGACGTGTCGAGCGGGAGCGTGGTCGCGTCTGGCGACGTCGCGCTGTCCTCGAGGCTGATGGACGGCATGCTCGGATCGAGCGTGGTCGGCGAGCCCGCGCTCGTGCTCCCGCCGTCGCTGCCCGACGTCGTATCCGCTGGCGGCACGCACTCGCCGGACATCGCCCCCGCATGATCGCCGTAGCGCTGGCCCGATTCGCAGTCCGCGTCCGGGAACGCGCACGCGCCCCCGATGGCACACGTGCCGGTCATGCCTCCGCCGGCGCAGTCCTCGTCGTCGCTGCACGCGAACATGTCGCTGCCGCACGACGACATCGCGAGCACGCTCGCCAGTGCGAGAACGCGAAACACCCCGATCGCATGCTAACAGGTGGACCCGACGGCGTCACTGCGCATATCGGCGCCAGAGCCCGTTCTGGAAGAGCAGCTGCGGATCGAGCGCACGCTTTCTCGCGAAGAGGTCGTCGAGTCGCGGATACGCGCGACGCATCTGCTCCGGCGTCGCGTGTAGACGGTAGGGCAGGTAGTGGCGGCCGCCGTGCTCGATCGCCGCGTCGATGATGGCGCGCGTCATCCTCTCCATCGAGGATTCGTGCTCGCTGCCGAAGGGTTGCTGGAACAGCATGACCAGCGCGAACATGTCGCGGTCGGCGTAGCGCAGGAATGCATCGTCGTCCCTGCCGACGTCGCGGACGGTCACGTTGAGCAGATTGCCGTCGTGCTCGCGGACGATGCGCGCCAGCTCGGGCACGAAGGCCGCGAAGTGCTCGCGTGGCACGAAGTACTCGTGCAGCACGTCGGTGCTCGCGGCGGATCGATTCGCGTACACGTCGACGCTCTCGGACAAGAGCGAGTTGCGCGTGACCTCGCTCGACGCGAGTAGCTCGCCCACGCGACGCTCGGCCTGCCAGCGCAACGCCTTGCCCGACGGGCCGTCGGCCGACGCGCGAAACACCAGCCTGCGCATGCGCTCGAGCCCGGCGCCCTCCATCGGGGGCAACGCGCTCTGATCCGCGGCGGGCCGGAACACGGTGAGGATCGCCTCGCCGAGGAAGTCGTCGCCCGGCACGATCGACAGCCGACCGAACGCCATCGCGCTGCGGGCATCGCCGGCCACCTCGCGCGCGAAGGCGTCGGGGTACTCGTGCGTGGGCACCACGAACCGCGCGACGTCGTAGCGCGCGTTGGGCACGAGCGCGAGCTCCACCTCGAGCACGATGCCGAAGAGCCCGTAGCCGCCGAGCACGAGCGAGAACAGCTCGGCCTCGCGATCGCGCGACACGTCGTGCACGACGCCGTCGGCCGTCATCACGCGCAACGCGTTCACGCTCGAGGCGATCGGGGGTCGCCCCGTCTGCCAGCCGTGGCAGTCCACGCTGATCGAGCCGCCGACGGTGAAGCTGTCGTTCGACTGCATGATGGCGACCGACAAGCCGCGCGGATCGAGCTCGGCCAGCAAGGCGTCCCACGTCCTGCCGGCGCCCACGCGAGCGGTGCGCCGCTCCTCGTCGATCTCGATCCACGCCATCGGCGTCGTGTCGATCACGATGCCGTCCTCCACGAGTGACTGACCTCCCATGCTGTGACGCGCGCCGGCGATCGCGACGGGCGTGCCCGCGGTGCGCGCCCGCGCGAGCACGGCGGCGAGCTCGATCTCGACCCGCGCGGGGTCGGTGGGCGCGGCGACGAGCTCCGCGACGCGCACGCGATACAGGCGGCTCGCGTCCTCGAGCACGCCGGCCGGCGGCGGCTCGGGTCCCGCCCGCTTGTCGGCGACCGCCGTGCGCCCGAGGATGCAGGCCGGTCGCGCCACGCAGACGGCGAGCAGGGCGATCAGGGCGAGCCCGACCACCCAACGGACACTGCGGCGAGGCGCGATCACTCGGCTTTCGAGCATAGCGTCGCGGACCGTCGGTCGCGATGAAAGCTCCGTGAAAGAAGGCTAATGTTCGCGATGGAACCCCGTGGCGAGATCCATCGAGGGGACGACGAGGTGAACGTGAGACGGATTGGCTTGGTGATGCTGGGGTTGTCTGCCGTGCTGGCAGCGAGCGACGACGCGAAGGCCGGGGCGGTGCTGTTCCAGGAGCTGCCCAACGCGTTCGGCACCCAGCCGTGCAGCGGCGGCGGGTGCTACACGCGCTACCTCCAGCTCGCGGACATCGACGGCGATCAGGATCTCGACGTGCTGCTCGCGAACGGCGGCGGCGTGAACGAGCCGCTCGTGGTGTACGAGAACGACGGCGAGGCCGGCTTCACCAACGTGTCGGCCACGGCGGTGGGCGGCTACACGGCGCAGACATGGCAGCTCGCGGTGGGCGACATCGATGCCGACGGTGATCTCGACGTCTACGCGCCGGACGTCGACGGTGTGGGCGCGATGTTCGTCAACGACGGCACGGGCGTGTTCGACGACGAGGCCGATGCACGACTCCCCGCCGATCCGATCTCGATCGAGTCCACGCGCTTCGGCGATCTCGACGCCGACGGCGACCTCGACATCGTCATTGCGGGCGTGGGCGCGGCGGTCTACCTCAACGATGGCGACGGCGTGTTCGACGAGCTCGACGGCGCGATCCCCAACGGGGCCGGCAACGACGTGAACGACATCGATCTGTTCGATGCGGATCGCGACTGGGACCTCGATTTGCTCACGAACGATCACGGCGGCAACAACCGGATCTGGCTCAACGACGGTGCGGGCACGTTCGAGGCCACCGACTTCTCCTCGGGCGGCGGGCTCCACTACGGCCCGGGCGTGTGCGACATCGACGGCGACACGGATCTCGACGTCTGGATCGACAACCAGGGGCCGAACTACACCGAACGGTTGTGGCAGAACCAAGGCGACGCGACGTTCGAGGACGTCACCGTCGCGCAGGTGTCGGGCAACCCGGGCGCCGACGACAACGGGATCATCTGCGCCGACACGGACAGCGACGGCGATCTCGATGCCGTCGTCGTCGCGCTCGGCACACCCGAGCGCCTGCTCGTGAACGACGGCGACGGCAACTTCGAGTACCAGGCCGGCGCGTTCTCGGGCCCCACGGACTCGAGCCTGTGGGCCGAGATGGGCGATCTGAACGGCGATCACCGGCTCGACATCGCGACGGGGCAGGGCGAGAGCGGCTCGTTCATCGATCGCGTGTTCCTCGGCACCGACCTCGTGCCGGAGGACGGCACGGCGCCGCGCATCATCACGTCGGAGGAGCCCGTCACGGCCGACGGCGAGCCGGCGATCGTGCGCTTCGCGGTGAGCGACGACGCGCTGTCGGATCACGGGCCGCGACTGTCGGCCGTGTACGCGCTGGTCGATCCGTCCGGTGCGGCGACGCAGATCGACGCGCGCTTCGTCGGCGGCGACATCTTCCGCGCCGAGCTGCCGGGCGAGGCGCTGGGCACGGTGGTGACGTACCGGCTGTGCGCGGTCGACTGGAACGCGAACGAGGGATGCACCGACGATCTCGAGTACGAGGTCGGCGGCAACGCCAGTGACACCGGCAACGACACCGGCGCGGACACGGGCGCCGACACCACCGGAGCGGACACGGGCGCCGACACGACCGGCGCGGACGCGACGGATCCCGACGCGACGGCGACCGATGCCGACGCGGATGCGGATGCGGACGCGGATGCGGGTGCGGATGCGTCCGACACGAACGAGGACACCAGCAGCGGCGACGGCGGAGCCACCGGCGACGACGGGGGAGGGTGCGGATGCACGACGACACCGCGCGGCGGTGCGTGGTGGCTGCTCGGCCTCGTCGCGCTCGGCCTCCGTCGGCGCCGCGCGTGAGCGTGCGTAAGGGCCGAGCCGGTGTCGCGCGTTCTCGCCGTCATGCGCGGCGGGCGGGGACGGATTGGGGTGCTGTGGCTCGCGGCTGCGCTGTCCGCTGGCTGCGGCCATCGACACGCGGCGTGGCAGATGGCCGCCGAGCTCGCGGCGCGCGAGACCGGCGGCGACCAGCGGGTGCGCGTCGATCAGGTGACCATCGATGCATCCGGAATGGTGGAAGCGCAGCTCTGCGTCGACTTCTACGACTACGACGATCTGCCGGGGCATCCGTCGATCTCGTGCGGTCGCTCGATGACGTACCTCGCGATGCTCGCGCCCGGCGGCTGGATCACGACGAGGGTCCAGCCGGTCCTCATCGACTGTTTCGTCGACTGGCCACCCGAGACCACGCTACCCGGCGAGGCCGAGGTCGGGCTGCCGATCCCGCGCTGGAACGATGCGAATCGGCTTGCTGGATCCGGACCTCTGCGTCCATAGTCTTCTCTGGGCGCGCGGGCGCGGTATCCCGCGGAGGAGCCCGAATGGAGGCGAGAGATGCGGCGTCGAGTCGTCGGGTGGTCGTGTTGGTGCGTGCTGTCGCTGGCCTGTGGCGGTGACGAGACCGAAGCGGGAACGAATGGCGCGTCGTCGTCGTCGTCGGGTGCCGACTCGTCGTCCGGCGATCCGTCGCCGACGACGGAGTCGAGTGGTCCGATGGTGGACACGAGCGGATCGCCGGGCTCGTCGAGCTCGTCGTCGACCGAGTCGTCGAGCTCGTCGTCGACCGAGTCGTCGAGCTCGTCGTCGACCGGGTCGTCGAGCGGCGAGTCATCGAGCTCGAGCAGCGAATCCGAGTCGGGCACGACCGAAGCGACGATGCCCACCACCGCGAGCTCGAGCGAGTCGTCGAGCACCGGCGAATCGGAGACCGACACCGACGGCGACGAGCCGGAGTACTGCGTGCAGGCCTGCGACGAGGACGCGGACTGCTGCCCCGACGGCGTGCCCGACTGCCCCGGCGCGTTCCCGTGGAACGTCTCGTGCGTCGACGGGCTGTGCGAGTACGGCGGCTGCGCAAGCGATGCCGACTGCGGTCTCGTCGGGATCACGTGCGAAGACCTCGGAGACTTCGCCGGCTGCGTATCGTTGTGCGACGACGACGACGACTGCGACGGCGGTGCAACGTGTACGGGCGTGACCGAAGACGGTCAGCACCACTGCCTCTACGTGTTTCTGTGCACGTCCGACGACGACTGCCAGGGCTTCGGAGTGTGCGACGTCGACACCGGCGCCTGCATCTGCGAGTCCGACGACGTATGCCCCGACGGCTGGGCGTGCGCGACACTGCCCTGACGATCTTCGACCTCGTTTTGCGTCGCGCGTCGGACATCCGAGCGCCGGATTGGAGCTCGGACAGCGGTCTGTCGGAGGTCGAAGTCGACGGCCGGCCGAGTTGGAGCTC